>CAZJBS010000001.1:0-280518 GCA_964544475.1 uncultured Bacteroidota bacterium
TTCCCTCTTACCCTCTTGGGAGACCCAGTTCACCGATGCACCCCACGCTTTGAATAATGACGAACTTTCTACACTTGTTGACTTCATTTCCGGTCACATGGTTTCAAAATTTCAGGGCGCTCTTGCGGAAATTCTCTCAACATCGGAACTTGAGTTACTAATCAATCGACTCAGGAGAGATGGCGTCGTGCCAACGGATGCGATGCTTATTCTCGGTAGTCGAATACGTTGCCTTCCTCGGCGTCGGTACAAACAGATGGGCGGAAAGTCCCTCAAGGGCATCCAAGGGCCGGACGGTGCAGTCGTTAGTTTTGGACCAAAGAATCGCATTGGTGTTCATGTGTTAATTGAAATCAAGTCGATGTACGTGAATCCATCAGCACTCAGGAGACAGTTCAAGAAACACCTTGCCGCAATCCGTCGCGGCGTTAGAATTGATGGCAAGTGGTTTTGTGGAAATCAAGTCCAAACAACAAGAACGAGAGATAAGAAGATTTTCATCGTTGTGCATCCTTCAAGTTGGCGGCTTACGCGCCGCTTCTCCCTTGACGCCTCAGAAGATGGGATTCAGCGATTGGTCATGGACGACGAACAAACTCCGCCAATGAGTAACAGATGTGTGAAAGACAAGAGGCATGACTGGCACGCCATAACGTTGGCGTGGTCTTACGAAGCGCTCAGGGCGGCTGCCTTCAACCTTGTGCGAGAATACATTGCTGAAGTTGGTGAGGATTTGGCAAGGAATCCTGATCCAGAAATACCATTGAGGACCGATATGACTCCGGCACAGGCGGGCCCTAATGACCTTCTGCACCAGCTTCACATCGCGATTGCTCGTCAGGCCGACACAGAGCTGGACGCAAACCGAAGAAAGAAGACAATCGAACTTTACAACGTCCTGGCATTTGGATGGGCACTGGGTCACGACTATCGGGATGAAAAGGGCAGGCCGGACATGATGTATCCGGCAGACCTCGATCGGTTGTTGGGGCAAGCCCAAGAAGTAGGACGGAGTACTTAGTTTTGGAAGCAAAATTCTGTTGCCATCCGTCGGTTAAAACGCACTTTTTCGTACATTTGATAAAATAGGAGGGACGGGCTGGTTGCAGTCCCTCTTATTTGAAGTCAACTTATCATCTGAGCGATCCTGTTTCTCTTCTGTCTTTTGCTTCATTGTTTCCACCTCCTTTCGGATCTCATTTACAGGCCGCCTAAATTCTCAAGGTTCCAGTGGGACGGATAATTTCTACGGCAAGCACCATATACCTTGATGATCATTTTGCGATGAAATGTAGGTCCAAGAAAAGTCAGTGCAAATCAAATACCAAAAGAAGTGAATGTGATGGCGTGGAGCATACAAACAATGGTATGGCGACTACTTGAACGCTTTGGCTTCTTCCGTCTGAAAAGTGATGACCGCTGGAAGGTGCATAGGATTGGGAGTTTTGAGGAATACAAAGCGCGTTGTGGCAGGATCATCAGGTTGAGAAAAGAAGTGCCGGAAGATGTGAGGAGAAGATTTGAGGTGATTGACAGAATAGTGCAGTTGAGCTATTTTGATTGGAGATTGCCGGATGTTGCCGTAAATCAGGCCCTATTCACCGTGGAAATGGCCCTCAAATTCAGATACAAGGATATAACAGGAAATGAAGCACCAAACGGAATGGCAAAGCTGCTCGACTGGGCAATCAAGACGGGACTCTGTGAGGACAGGGAATCCACTGTGATGGCCTTGAAGGACATTAGGAATTCCTCAGCCCATCCAAAAGAAGACTCGTTTATCGGATCGTTCGCCTTTCCATTACTTCCCGTGTTGGTGCAGTTCATAAATGAGCTATATGACGATGTCGATCTGCGGAAGGAACGCCAGAAGATTCAGCTCGATATGAACAGCTGTCTGGCACACTTTGAGAGAGATGGAAGCATCCTGACCATCAACGGCTGTCGTACGATTGTATTCATAGCGACCCTTCTTTTTGTTGAGAATCGGAGCGGGAAAATCACATATTACGCTGCATTCAGCAATATTTTTGATCCCTCGTCTGATGTTGAAGGAAGGATACACTCGGATCCGACGAAGATTCTCCGCTGTTCACAGATTGCAGTGCAAAATGGATACGTTGAGTTTCACGCGCTGGGGGGTATGATCGTTAAATTGGAAATGATAAAGGATGACATCAACCGCAATAAGTTTGAATCTTTCAGGGCCGGGCTAAGTCAATCGGTCGACGCCAAGGCGCAGGAATTATTCATTCGTCACGAAATGGGAAGAGAAGCCAAGAAGTTGCGTGCCTTGGACCGTGATTCGTTTGCGGACAATGGATAGTAAATAGTAATAGATCGTCAGCAGGCGCTGAAAGTTCTCCAGTGGGATGCGACTATTCTGGCCGCTTATCTGACTCATCCTTTTCATTTTCGTGCTTGCCTCCGGGTGGTCGGCATTGGGTGCTGAAAGTGCAACTCCAGGGCTTCGACCAAATTGCTAAGGGCCGTTGCCTTCGTCCTCCCTTGACTGGCAACTTCAACCTCTCTGCACGTCGCCACCCACCACTTTTTCTCTTTCTTCAATCTTATCGTGTATGCGGAAAGCCCAGCTGCATTCATTGAATGGCTCCAATTGACTCAATTTTTCATCGTGTGAATACTGAATTTATCATAAAAATACGTTGTAACAAGTTCGAAATCCGCTCATCAGTGTCCACACAAATTGATAAACAGCCGTCGAGATTTCGACGGCTGTTTTCATATTGTGGGTAAGGGGAGCGACGTGAGAAATCGAATGATCTCAAGCTCCGGATTTCTCCGTCGGTCGCTCGGAATGGCCACAGCAAAGAAGGCTTTTCAACAACCCGCTACACGATATTTCATATCGCGCATTTCTTGCTTGTTTTGTTCAATCCAACTACCTATCTTCTTTCAGACAGCAGAGTCTGGAATCTGAAATATCCCGATTCCATTCGGCTGACTCATTTCAGATGCACCGTTCTTGGGTGCGTTTCGCAACCTATCTCAAGTCTTTTGTTCCTATCCCGACTGCAGATGAGCGGCGGCGTTCACTGATTAGCCTGCATACAACTCGGAGAACCGATGGCACAAGCACATACGTCGAGATCAAGCGAGGACAGAATGAAGTCAACCAAACACGAATGTGAATTCCGCCTGAAAAACACTCGCGTAGTCGGTTGTGCTGAGCGAACAGGGTCGTGGACGCATTTCTTTGTAAAATTCGTTCACATCTCGGTCGCGCTCGCGTGGTTAGGGTCCCAAGGTGTTGCCCAAACCGGGCAGGAACTCTACGCAAAATTCTGCATAGCCTGCCATTCAATCGGCGGCGGACGCCTGGTTGGTCCGGACCTTAAGGGAATTACCAACAAACGCTCCGAAACGTGGCTTCTCAGTTGGATCAAATCGTCCCAGACGATGGTCAAAAGCGGAGACAAAGACGCCGTGGCGATCTTCAAGGAGTTCAATCAGATACCAATGCCGGACCAGCCCCTTTCGGAAGATCAGATCCGCAGCATTCTCGCGTATGTTGCATCCGGCGCAACGACATCGGTGGCGGCTGCACCCGCCATCCAGGGAGATGAGGAACGTGGCAAGAATCTATTCTCCGGAATCGAGCGACTTCAAAACGGTGGGCCGTCGTGCGCTTCCTGTCACAATGTCGCCGACCGAAGAATCTTATCCGGCGGGGGACTGGCGGTTGATCTGACCCAGACCGTTTCCCGGATAACGCCGGCAGGGGTTGTCTCAGTACTGAGCGCCTTGCCGTTTCCAGCCATGAAACAAGCCTTTGGTAATGCGCCGTTGGCCGAAGACGAGATTGCGGACCTCGTGGCATTCTTAAACTCCGCAGACGCAGGCAATTCACGGCAGATCGCCGGGCAGTATGGCCAGTACATGGGATGGGGAGCTTTTGCCGGGGCGGGAGTTCTTCTTCTTGTGTTCTATCTGGTCTGGATGGACCGGCGCACTCGTGCGGTGAATTACCGCGTTTTTGCACGCTCAGGGTACGGAAAAGAAATCAACGAAATCGACAACCCTTCATCAAGGAAACAGGAACCATGAGTTGGATCCAAGATGTCGTTTCTCCGGAAACTCGCCGCTGGGAGGAATTCTACCGAAACCGCTTCCAGCATGATCGTATTGTCCGCAGTACGCATGGCGTGAACTGCACGGGCGGGTGTTCTTGGCAGATCCACGTGAAAGAAGGCATTGTCGTCTGGGAAACCCAACAACTCGATTACCCTCTGCTCGAAAGCAAACTTCCACCCTATGAGCCTCGGGGTTGTCAACGGGGCATCTCGTACTCGTGGTATCTGTACAGTCCGCTTCGAATAAAGTACCCTCTGATTCGCGGTGCGCTTCTGGATGCGTTTCGAGAGGAAATGAAGAACGCGGGCGGAAATCCCGTGTTGGCATGGGAAAATCTCCAGAAGAACGACGCAAAAAGGAGGCGCTACCAGACCGCACGGGGCAAGGGGGGATTTCGCCGCGTTTCGTGGGACGAAGTGCTCGAGTTGATCGCGGCGGCGAACATTCACACCGCAAAGAAATACGGCCCGGATCGTGTGATCGGTTTCTCGCCGATTCCTGCCATGAGCATGATGAGCTATGCGGCCGGCGCCCGGTATCTGCAGCTTTTCGGCGGCGTCAATCTGAGCTTTTACGACTGGTATTGCGATCTGCCGACGGCTTTTCCGGAAATCTGGGGCGAACAAACGGACGTGTGCGAAAGCGCCGATTGGTACAACGCGAAGATGATCGCGGATATGGGCGCCTGCCTCAACATGACACGGACGCCCGACTGTCACTTCTTCGCCGAGTCCCGCCACAACGGAACCAAAGCGGTCGTCTTTTCGCCCGATTTTTCGCAGGTCTGCAAGTATGCGGACCAGTGGGTGCCGCTCCACGCCGGCAGCGACGGCGCCTTCTGGATGGCGGCGACCCATGTGATTCTGAAAGAATATCACCACGAAAAGAAAACGCGGTATTTCATCGATTACGCCAAACAATACACGGACAGTCCGTATCTCGTCAAACTCGAAAAAGAAGGCGATCACCACAAGGCAGGCCGCCTGGTGCGCGCCAATGAAATCGCGAAATTCAAAGATTCGGAAAACGGGGAATGGAAATTCCTGAACCTCGACGCCAAAACCGGCGACCCGGTCGTCCCGAAAGGTTCGATGGGATACCGCTGGGACAAGAACGGCGGGAAATGGAACATGAAATTCGAGGACGGCGAAACGGATAGGCCGTATGATCCTGTTCTCAGTTTTCTCGACAAACACGATGAAGTTTTTCAGGTCGAGTTCACCGAATTCGGTCTCGACAAAAAAGACCTTCGCGGTGTGCCCGTCCGGTACCTTGAAACCGTGAACGGCAAGATCGCCGTCACGACCGTGTACGATCTGATCATGGGACAATACGGCGTTGCGCGGGGTCTCGCCGGGGCCTATCCTAAAGACTATGCCGATCCCAACGCGGCGTATACACCCGCGTGGCAGGAGATTTTCACGGGTGTCGATTCCAAGACGGTCATTCAGTTTGCCCGCGAGTGGGCCGACACGGCCAACGCCACGCAGGGCCGCTGCATGATCATCATTGGAGCCGGCATCAATCACTGGTATCATGCCAATCTGATGTATCGCGCAGGGGCCATGGCGCTTATGCTGACCGGATGCGTCGGACGCAACGGCGGCGGCCTCAATCACTACGTCGGTCAGGAAAAACTCGCGCCGTCCGATTCGTGGGGCACGGTCGCCTTTGCCAAGGATTGGGTAAGCGCAACGCGTCTTCAGCAGGCGCCGCTATGGCATTATATCAATACGTGCCAGTACCGCTATGACGGCAACCATACGAAATACAACGCCGTGCCCGTCAACGAAATGACGAAAATGCACACGGCCGACACCGTCTACAAAGCCGTGCGTAACGGATGGATGCCCTTCTATCCCCAGTTCAACGAAAACACGCTCGATCTGAGCAAACAAGCCATTGGGAAGGGAGCGAAAACCGATGCGGAGATCGCCAATCACGTTCTCGAAAAGCTGAAGTCGAAGCAATTGAAATATTCGGTGAGCGATCCGGAAGCTCCGGAGAATTTTCCGCGCGTGTGGATCATCTGGCGCGGCAATGCCATCACGGGAAGCATGAAGGGGCACGAATACGCCTTCAAACACTATCTTGGTACCCATCACAACGCGATTGCCGTCGATGCGGAGGAGAAAACGAACGACGTGAAGTGGCATGACATCGCGCCGGTGGGGAAGATGGACCTCGTCGTCGATCTGAACTTCCGTATGGACAGTTCGGCGCTGTACTCCGATATCGTACTGCCTGCCGCATCCTGGTATGAGAAGGCCGATCTCAATAGTACGGATCTGCATTCCTTTATCCATCCGCTTTCGCAGGCGATCGCTCCGGTGTGGGAGTCCAAGACCGACTGGGACATCTTCAAGAATCTGGCACGCGTCACGAGTGAATTGGCAAAGAAACATTTGGCCGAGCCGCAAAAAGACGTCGTGGCCGTTCCACTCCAGCACGATTCCCCGGACGAAATCACGCAACCTCAGATCAGAGATTGGTACAAAGGAGAGTGCGACGCCGTCCCCGGCAAGACGATGCACAAACTGGTCGTCGTCGAGCGCAGTTACCCCGACCTGTATCAGAAATTCATCACTCTCGGCGACAGCATTCGCGACAAGGGCATGGGCGCCCACGGCGTACACTATCACTGCAAGGAGCAGTATGACGAGATGGTCACGTCGAACCATTTCCCGGTCGAGAAGTGGGACGACAAGGTCTATCCATCCATCAAAGAAGACGAATGGGCGTGCAACGCCGTTCTCCACTTGTCCACGCTCACCAATGGCGCCTTGACCGTCGAGGCGTACCGGAATATGGAGAAGAAGACCGGCTTGGTCCTGGCGGACCTGGGCGAAGGCAGCGCCGACGTGAAATTGCGTTATGCGGATCTGCAGGCCCAGCCGAGACGATACAACACTTCGCCGCTGTGGTCGGGCCTGATGAATGGCGGCCGCGCCTATTCGGCGTACACCTACAACGTCGAACGATTGGTCCCGTGGCGAACGCTCACGGGCCGCCAGCACTTCTATCTCGATCAGGAAATGTACATCGCCTACGGCGAACATCTTCCGACGTACAAACCCTCGCCGCGGCGTGAAGCGTATGGCGACCTCAAACAAACGCTGAAAGACGGCAAGGCGTTGGCGTTGAACTATCTGACGCCGCACGGCAAATGGCATATCCACTCCACCTACATGGAGAATCTTCGAATGTTAACGTTGTCGCGCGGATGCGAACCGTGCTGGATCAGCGAAGTTGACGCGGCCGCGCTCGGGATCAACGACAACGACTGGGTGGAAGTGTACAACGACCACGGCGTGTACTGCACGCGGGCTGTCGTCAGTTCCCGTATCCCCAAAGGGGTGTGCATCGTCTACCACGTGCCGGAGCGAACCGTCGGCATTCCCAAATCGCAGGTGCGCGGCAATCGCCGGGCCGGCGGTCACAACAGCGTGACCCGGGTCCATCTTAAGCCGAACTACCTGTGCGGCGGATACGGCCAGTTCTCCTATCACTTCAACTACTGGGGTCCCATCGCTCCGCAAAGGGACACGCACGTCGTTGTCATGAAAATGGAAAAACTCGTTTGGTAAAATCCCTCATTGGCGATTCACTTCAACCTTGAAGCAGGTTATCATGGATGTACGATCTCAAATTTCGATGGTATTTCATCTCGACAAATGCATCGGGTGCCACACCTGTTCTATCGCTTGCAAGAACATCTGGACCGATAGAAAAGGTGCTGAGTACATGTGGTGGAACAACGTCGAGACGAAGCCCGGCACAGGCTATCCGACCAAATGGGAGGATCAGAGCATCTACAAAGGCGGCTGGGAGAAAATCAACGGCAAGATCAACTTGCGGGGCGCGGGCAAACGAAAAGGTCTGCTGAACATCTTCCACAATCCGCATCTGCCGGTCATTGACGACTATTACGAACCCTTTACCTACAAGTACCTCGATCTGATCGAATCGCCGCAAGGCAACGATCAACCGACGGCGCGTCCGATCTCGCTGATCACGGGCGAACCCATCGATATCAAAATGGGACCCAACTGGGACGACGACCTCAGCGGTACTCCGGACTACGCGCGACACGATCCGAATCTGGAGAACCTCTCGCCGGCGGAACGGGAAGCGATGTTCCAGCTCGAAAAAATGGCGTTCTTCTATTTGCCTCGCATTTGTAATCACTGTCTGAATCCGGCATGCGTCGCGTCGTGCCCTTCTGGAGCGCTGTACAAGCGGGGTGAAGACGGCGTCGTGCTGATCAATCAGGATGTTTGCCGTGCCTGGCGAATGTGCGTTACAGCATGCCCGTACAAGAAATCTTACTACAATTGGCAAACGGGCAAGTCAGAAAAGTGCATTCTTTGTTATCCGCGAATCGAAGCAGGTTATGCGCCGGCATGCATGCATAGCTGCGTCGGTCGAATCCGGTATCTGGGCGTGATGTTGTACGACGCAGACCAGATCGAAGGGGCCGCCTCCGACGATGCCTCCTCCGTGATCGATCGCCAGTTGAACCTGATCCTGAACCCCTTCGACGAAGCAGTAATCGCAGCAGCCAAAGCCAACGGCGTTGCCGACTCGACGATCAAAGCGGCACAATACTCTCCCGTATACAGGTTCGTCAAAGAATGGGGCATGGCGCTTCCGTTGCATGCAGAATTCCGGACCCTGCCGATGCTGTTCTATGTGCCGCCCATGTTGCCGGTCATGGCCTCTCTGGGCCAACAAAAGAACCAACAGGAACAGTCCGGCAAATTGAATCCGATTGCGAAGGTGTGGGACGATACGTGGCTGTACGATACCAGCACAGCGGAACTCTGGGGAACCGTCGAACAAGCGCGCTTTCCGCTCAAATACATGGCCAGTCTGTTCGGGGCCGGCGATGAAAACAAAATCAAGCCCGTGCTAAAGAAACTCCTGGCCGTGAGGATGCACCGACGCCGGGTGACCGTGGGTGACGTGAGCGCCGAGAAGGCCGACGCCGTCCTTGCTGCGGCAGGCCTGACGGCCGAAACGGCCGACGACATTTACTATCTCACTTCGCTGGCCAAGTTTGACGATCGTTTTGTCATCCCGCCCGCTCATCGTGAGCAGGCCATCGAGATGATGGAATTCACCGGAGATGTGAAAGGATCCGCCGGATTTGGCTTCACGGAAAAGCCTCAACGCGGGATGTGATATCATGTCAGTATCTCCTTCCAATCTCAGCGATCGGCTAATGCCGGATGCCAAAGGTTATGAACGCCTGGCGAAACTTTTTCAATATCCGACGGCCGCTCTGACGTCGGACGCGGAAACTGCACAGGCCTGGCTCGATGCGGGGCATCCGGAATCCGCGGCCATGCTCAGGCCGTTCACGTCCTACCTCCGGTCGGCGGCGCTTGTTGAGATGGAAGAGATTTTCACGCGCTCCTTCGAAGTTCAGGCGATCACGACGCTCGACATCGGATATGTGATGTTCGGCGACGATTACAAGAGGGCGGAACTTCTTGTCAACCTGAACAGGGAACACCAGGACGCCGGTAACGACTGCTACTCCGAACTTCCCGACCATCTGCCAAACGTCCTGCGATTGATCGTCAAAATGAAGGACCGGGAACTCGCGCAGGAGCTTGTGGAGAGAATCCTTGGGCCGGCGGTTGCAAGAATGAAGGCGGAATTCACGCCGGAACGGCTCGAGAAGAAGAACAAGTTGTACCAGAAGCACCACAGGACCATAATCGCCCTGTCAGAATCGTACGGTCTGTTGTATGGAAGGGTATTGGAAGCGCTGTACGCCGTGCTTCAATGTGACTTTGGTCTCCGGGAGCCGCCTCCCATCAAACAAACCGACACTTTTCTCAGATCCGTTGAAAACGAAATGAAGCTGGAGAAGGAATAGAACGTCACCGGCAGGAATCTGCATCATCTGTTGTCCGGCCGGAAACAAATTTGTCAACCCTAACGTGAGTCTTTCCGCCATGGACAGTTTGACCAACCTCATGAACGCCCTGAACAATTTCCTTTTCATCGGACTACCGTACATCGCGCTGGCCGTATTTGTGGTCGGCTCGGTCTATCGATACAGGTCGCGGGGATTCAAAGTGTCCTCGCTGTCGTCTCAGTTTCTTGAGGGGCGACAGTTGTTCTGGGGCACGGTTCCATTCCATTGGGGGATACTGACCCTGTTCGCTGGACATCTGACTGCCTTTCTCTTCCCGGCCGCAACGCTTGCCTGGAACGGGCACCCGGTTCGTCTCATCATCATCGAGGTCACGGCCTTCATGTTCGGGATAACGGTACTGATCGGGCTGATCGGACTCCTCGCGCGGCGCTTCTCCAACAGCCGGGTGAACGTCGTGACCACACGAATGGACGTTGGGATCGAGTTATTGCTCTTGTTGCAGGTTATTACGGGACTCTGGATCGCCTACAATTTCAGATGGGGATCGTCCTGGTTTGCGTCGGTGTTGACTCCTTATCTGAATTCCATATTCCTCCTTCAACCCAATATCGAGGCCGTGAGCGCCATGCCGTGGACTGTGAAACTCCACATTGTGGGGGCATTCGCTATCGTTGCACTTATTCCTTTTTCCCGATTGGTGCATTTTCTGGTTCCTCCGTATCACTACCTCTGGCGGCCTTACCAGCGCGTAATCTGGTACTGGTCAAGGGAAAACGTCCGCAATACCGCTACCCCGTGGACTTTGCAGCGGCCTCACAATAACTGAGGGGGTCGTCCTTTCGACGGCTCGAATCATTGTATGCTGTTTATTCTTCAAAACGTGACGGACGAGCAGTTGATGGCGTCCAGCGCTGTGACATTTCTTTTTATGCTTATACTTCTGGTTGCAGGATTGATCAATTTGCGCAAGATCGTGAAACCGGGTTCGATGCAGGCAAAGATTCTGCGGAGTCTCGTGATGGCTCTGCTGATCGTCGGATTGGTCTTGAGTTACAGGACGCTGGATCTGGAAGTTCACCTGCTGATGTATCCGGAATACACAGAGGGAACGACGGTTGAATTTGGAAACGTTTTTATGAGAGGCGAGGGGATCATTTTTGAATACGAAGTCAACGGAATCAAATACCGGAATTGTAATACCTTTCATCCTGTCTCCAGAAGTGGGATCGTCGTTCCCGGCGGTCGCTTTATGGTACGCCATGCCGAAGGGTTTGAAAGCGAAGGACGTATCGATTGGAGTCGCCCGGCGCCCTGACGTCCTGGCATTTTTTGTGTCCTGAAAATATGCACGAGCACTTCTCATAACCGAGTCAGGTTCAATAGCCGCCATGATCGATACCAGCAAGTCATATCGGATACTATTCCTGAATACGCTGGCATTTACCGTCTGCTTCGCCGCATGGATGATCAACGGCGTTCTGGTGACGTTTCTTGTGGACCACGGCGTTTTCAAATGGAACCCGATCGAAATAGGCTGGCTGCTGGGCGTACCGGTTTTGGTAGGTTCCGTACTCCGGCTGCCGGTTGGGATGCTGACGGATATGCTGGGCGGTCGATGGGTTTTGGGAAGCTTGATGATATTTTGTGCTGCCCCGATGTTCCTTTTGTCCCAAGCGACCGATTTTCGGACCTTTCTTCTGCTGAGCTTTGGATTTGGTCTGGCGGGGTCTTCCTTTGCATCCGGTGTCGCGTACACCTGTCTCTGGTATCCGAAAGAACGACAAGGGACGGCTCTGGGCATTTTTGGTGCGGGCAATCTTGGAGCCTCCATGACCACACTGTTCGCTCCATCATTGCTGAATTACCTGACTGCGGATGGCGCAAATCTGGAAGCCTGGAGACAGTTGCCCAAACTGTATGCGCTGGCGCTGGTAATCATGGCCGTCATTTTTCTGCTCGCAACAGAAAATCGCAAACCGGCGGACGTGAAATCCATGGGTGAACGCTTGTCGCCCCTGAAGGAAGTGCGGGTGTGGCGTTTTGGCCTGTATTACTTTTTCGTTTTCGGGAGTTTTGTTGCGTTGTCCCAATGGCTCATTCCGTATTACGTCAATGTCTATTCGTTGACGATCGTCGCCGCGGGATTCATGGCGTCTGCGTTCAGTCTGCCTGCCGGTTTGATTCGGGCGCCGGGAGGATGGCTGGCAGACAAGTTAGGTGCACGGCAAGTCCTCTACTGGGTTTTCGGTGTATGCATCATTTGCCTCTTCTTTTTGTTTGTCCCACGGATGGAAATTCAGGCGCCTGGCCAGGGTATCATGGCGTCACAAGCCGGAGTGGTGACCTACGTCTCGCATGAAGAAATCCAAATTGATGACCTCCGATATCCCATTCAATCCCGGCATGACTCGACGGCCATCGTGAAAATTCGTTACGGAATCCATCACAATGATGAAGGGTTTCTTCCCCTTCCGACAGCTCGATTTTACCAAGAAGTGCAGGTAAGGGCAGGCGACACGGTGTACAAAGGACAATTGATTGCAAAGGGCGTTACCCAGATCTATTTTCAAGCCAATCGTTGGATCTTTGCGTGTCTGGTGTTCGTAATCGGCATTATGATGGGGATAGGGGGTGCGGCCGTTTTCAAACATGTGTCCGACTATTATCCGCAAAACGTGGGAACGGTGGGAGGAATTGTCGGCGTGCTTGGAGGGCTGGGGGGGTTCTTCGGCCCTCTGCTGTTTGGCTTCTTCCTTCGCGAGACTGGCATCTGGACGACATGTTTTGTGTTCTTGGCCGCCATCGCCCTGATTTGCATCATCCTGCAGCGATTTGCGGTGAAGGCCATTGTGGTGGCGGATGTCACGCGGCGGGCGCAATTGGATCAACGATCCCGCGAGCGACAGTCATGAGCGCGGATCAGGCTGGTGTGCCGGCCTCTCTTCCCATTCACATGCGCGACGTGATTCGACATTTGTCTCCTGCCTATTTTGCGATGGTGATGGCAACGGGAATTGTCAGCATCGCATCCCATTTGCTGGACATGCCGGCGATGGCGTACTCGTTATTCTGGCTGAACGTCCTGGCGTATGCCGTGTTGTGTGTCCTGAGCACGCTTCGATTAATCTGGTTCAGAGGCCAGGTTCTTCACGACCTGTTTGATCATGCCCGGTGTTCAGGCTTCTTCACTACGGTTGCGGCCACGTGCGTACTGGGATCGCAGTTCATTATACTTTGGGATGCATACGGAATGGCCATCGGGCTCTGGCTATTGGCCGTTGTTCTTTGGTTGATTCTGACTTATTCGATTTTCACGACCCTGACCATCAAGGAAGAAAAGCCGAGTTTGTCGGAGGGCATCAATGGCTCATGGCTGTTGGCCGTGGTAGCAACGCAGTCGATTGCGGTGTTGAGTTCGAAGTTGTCGATGCATTTTATCGATTACAAACTCGTGATCAATTTTTTTGCGTTTTCCATGTGGCTGTGGGGCGGCATGCAATATATATGGATGATCTCATTGATTTTTTACCGATATACGTTTTTTAAGTTCCTGCCGGGCGATCTCAGTCCGCCGTATTGGATAAATATGGGCGCGATGGCGATATCGACGCTGGCCGGTGCGCTGTTGATTATCAATACTCCCGATGCACCCTTTCTTCTTTCCACGCTGGCCTTTCTGAAGGGATTTACGATCTTCTACTGGGCGACGGGAACCTGGTGGATTCCGATGTTGATCATTCTGGCATTGTGGCGGCATGTGTACAAGCGATTCCCTCTTTCCTATGATCCCTTGTACTGGGGAGCCGTGTTTCCGCTCGGCATGTACACGGCCTGCACGTATGAAATGGCTGAAGCAATGCGACTGGACTTTCTTCTTCCATTGCCGAGGTATTTCATTTATGTCGCACTGGCGGCATGGAGTATGGCATTTTTCGGACTGACGCATTCGATTGTTAAGGGTATTCTCCAATCGGGTTTACGCCTCATGGCCGAACGAAGGAAATTATGAATCCACACGATCCCCTGAAAAAACAAGCGGAAATTGACATCGACACGAAAGGACTGTCGCCAATGGACCCGCCGGACGCGTATGAGCCTCCCCTGAAAGACGTCGTGCCATACGAGCAATTGCATCCGCTTCTGAAAGAACTGTACGACGAGCATCGACAGTTCTCCGACGCGCTGAATAGCGTCGAGAATCTGATGCAGAAGATTCAAACCGACGGCTTCCAGAAAAGCGACAATGCGGAGTTCGCGAAGTTCTTCAAGCTGCTGGACGAAGACGTGATGCGCCATCACAAGGCAGAGGAGATGTGGCTGTTTCCGCTGTTGCAGAGACGGCTTCTCGAACACAACGAGCACAGTCGCGGCGACTATCCAACGACGGCGGTCGACATGATGGTGGACGATCATGTCAGGATCGTTCAGTTGTCGGCCCTGGCGTTCAATTTGATGGGCATCGCGTTTCGATTGCCGGATCGGGCTTCCGGCATTGTGGTTTTGGACCTGGCGCTCGAGCAATGCAAAGCCCTGCATGAAACGCTTAAACTGCATATCTTTCGCGAAGATCACATCCTGTGGTCTCTGGCGCAGAAATATCTGACTCGGGAAGAACTGGATGCGTTGTACGCGCAGAGCTCTGCCGTCAAAGTCGGAAGAGGCTGAGATGCTGAGAGATTCATTCGGGCGATCCCACGATTACCTTCGCGTGTCCCTGACGGACCAATGCAACTTTCGCTGCGTCTATTGCATGCCTGAGGACAATCCTTGCTTCCTTTCTGAAGAAACGCACATGCAACCGCACGAATTGAATCAAATCGTCGGTACGTTTGTCCGACTTGGCATAAAAAAGGTACGCCTGACGGGAGGGGAACCGCTGAGGTACAGGAACGCAACACAGGCCATTAAGACGTTGTGCCGTTATCCCGTCCAACTAACACTTACGACGAATGGACTTCTGGTACATCGCTTCATAGATACATTCAAGGAAGCCGGCATCAAGTCCCTGAATGTGAGTCTGGATTCGTTGAATGCCCCGGTTTTTTGCCGGATCACAAAAACAAACGGCTGGAAGCGTGTCTGGGACAACATTCATCTCCTGGTCAAGCACGGCTTCCACGTGAAAATAAACATGGTCGTGATGAAGGACATCAACGACGGCGAAGTATGTGACTTTGTCGAATTGACAAGGCAATGGCCTCTGCACGTGCGCTTCATCGAATTCATGCCGTTTCGCGGAAACGGATGGCATCCCGATGCGTTCATTGCAGGATCTCGAATCCTCGAACGTATTGGAAGATGGTATGCTTTAGCAAAACTCGATGACGGAGCGAACGACACGGCGAAGAATTACAAGGTGCCCCACTTCAGAGGATCGATTGCGTTCATCAACACGATGAGTGAACCTTTCTGTGGGACGTGTAATCGGATGCGGTTGACCGCTGATGGAAAGATGAAGAATTGTCTCTTTTCCGGACAGGAAGTCGACATTCTTGGGGCGCTCCGGAACGGAGAAGACATCTCCCGGATCATAGCGGCGTGCGTGGGGATGAAGGAAAAGGAACGTGGAGGGCGCTTTCAAACCGCCAATGGCACTGGCGCAGGCCCTTTGCCCGAAGGCCGGGCCATGGTTTCAATCGGCGGATGAATGGGGTTGTGTATGCACATGAGAGCCCGCGCTTACGCGCCGAAAAAATCTATTCCAAATACTCGCTCCCACGCATGGCTGCAAATTCTTTCACTGTAACTCCTAAATAGTTCTCTTTGGAACGACCCACTTTCTCGCGTTGATTCGGATCTTTCCCCTTGACAAAATCTCCCTCATTTCAGAAATTTTGCACGTAAATATTCTCCGGTGTCTTCGTGCCAATATCCCAATCTGAATCAGAAGTCCGCTACTCTTTCATTGAGCCCAACCTGACCAGGGCCGGATTGAATCTTACCAGCCGGGCGCAGGTGGTTTTCGAGGTTCCGTTCGTCAGACTTTCCAGGTTTGAGAAACCTGCAAAGTCCGACGAAACAAATGTCCGAAAGAACAGTAACACGTCCGTTGGAATCAGCGATTACAAAACCCGGTATTCACCATGATCTACAATGTATTTGCTTTCCTCGCTGCGGCCAGTGTCTTCCTGACGATGGCCCTGGCGATTTTTTTTCTGACCACGCGAAGAGGCTTCAAAAACGAAAACCGGCTTCTGGCGGCCCTGCTCGCTGTATTTAGTCTCCAGATCGTCTATTCGTACGTGACCAGCAATTATGCGTACACGTCTTTTCTGCCGTGGCACAAATTCATCTTTGTCCTGCGGCAGGCATCGCTACTGACCGGCCCGCTGATCTACCTGTATGTCCGTTCTTTCCTGAAGAAGGACAGTGTTATGCGCCCAACGACGCTGCTCCACTTCCTGCCGTTTGTCGTCGTGGTGACTTACCTGATGATCTTCTATCAGTACGTGGACACGTTCATCATCTGGGCTTTCTCCATCAATCTGTATGACACCATTCTCATCCTGACTTCCAATTTTTTCTACATGATATTGGCGGTGTGGCAATTGCACGCCATGAATATCCACTTTCAGGATTTTTTCAGAAGGCTCTGGCTGGCTTCCCATTACGCCTGGCTCCAAATGGTCCTGCTGGGATTCATCGTCTGCTGGATCATCAATCTGAACTCCTTCGCCGTGTACGTGATCCTCCGGCAGCCGTGGTGGTGCGCCTTCACCAATAGCATCTTCGCTTTGACCGTATTCCTGTTTCTCAACGCCATCATGTTCGTACTGCTGCTCAAACCTGACGCGTACTACGTGGTCACGAAATACAGGAATGGCCGGCTTACGGAAACGGAGAAACGCGATTATCTCGGCAAACTCACGGCGTACATGGACGCCCGGAAACCCTATCTCGATTCCGAATTGACGCTGGAAGCGCTGGCGGACGGCATTGGCATCAGCCCCCGTATCCTGTCTCAACTGATCAATGAAACGTACAACCGGAATTTTAAAGGGTTTCTGCTTGAATACCGTCTCAGGGAGAGCATGCGCATGCTCGCGGACTCGAAGCACCACCATTTGACGGTACTCGAGATTCTCTACCAGGTCGGCTTCAACTCAAAATCGGCGTTTAACAATCAATTCAAACAATACACCAATCTGACTCCGCAGGAATTCCGCTCCCGGTACATTCCTTCACAGCAACCGGCATGACGACACCGATTTGCCAATTTCTGAAACTTGGCAAATCTCGGGGCCCGCTTCCATCATTTTAATAACCCATAGTTCCGCCCTTCCAGGCAAAACGCCTTATATCGAAAATTCACTCCAAATGTATAGGAAATAGTCCATCTACATGCAGATGGACGACTTGCCTCGTTTTCTTCGGTATCTTTTGGGCATGCTTTTCAAGAAACCAAAAAGAACAGCCCAAATAATCAGCCAAGGAGCAAGAAAATGAGAAAATGGTGGATTAGCGTTGCTTTTATTCTTCTGAATGGACGCGTCGTCTTTGCACAATCCATTCCGGCCGACAGTATGTACCTGGGTCAGATTCCGCCGGGCAGTACGCCAAAACCTCTGAACATGTTTGAAAATCCCGCCACGTTTGCGGCTGAGAGGATCGCGATTTCCAATGACGGCAAGGAAATCTACTACACGGAGTTGCGCGCCTACTTTCCGACGTCCGGCGATACGATCCGCTGCTATCGGTACACCGATGGCGGTTGGACCGGTCCTTTCGATGTTTTCAACGATTATCTGGCGCCAGCCTTGTCCACGAGCGGCGACACAATGTTTCTGCAAAACAACAGCGAAATCTACGAAACTTTTTTTTCTGTGAGGAATGGCACGAACTGGAGCGCCCCACGGAGAATTCTGAACGGTCTCAATTCCGCACATTATCTACAGGTTACCGGAAACGGCAATTACTTTGTTTCATCCCGATCCGGATCCGGCATCGGTGGAAACGACTGGTGCCGGTTGCTGATCAACGGCACCGACACGACGGCGGTAAGCCTGGGTCTCCCGTTGAATTCGACAGCGGACAATCTCGACTTCTTCGTCGCCAGGGACGAGTCATTCATGATCATCGCCAAAGGCGGGCTGCACATAAGTTATCCCACGGAAAACGGGCGTTGGACCAATCCCAAATCGCTCGATTCTCAAATCAATTTCGGCGCCGGTATGTGGGGGCCATACGTGTCCGCGGACCACCAATACTTGTTCTATTCGACGGGCACTCTGCCGGACTACTCGGACGTGCATGTGTATTGGGTTCGAATTGACAGTCTGATCAACGCCCTGCGGCACACAAATTTTGTGCCTTACCTCAAGTCACCTGTACCCGACAGGGTCGACACAGTCGGAAGGCTATTCCACTATACACTGCCCGACACCTTTTTCGTGGACGACGATGGCAGCCAGACTTTGAAGTATTCGGCGACCTTGAGCAATGGCGCGCCGCTACCGGCGTGGCTGACGTTCGATTCGCTGTCGAGGACGTTTTCGGGCATGCCGACAACGACGGGATTCATCAATATCAAAGTCAAAGTGACGGACACGGCCATGGCATCCGCAAGCGACTTCTTCAGGCTCACGACGGTGACCAATCCCACGAGTATTGACAACAGCCATGGCCGCGTTCCGGATCGTCTGCAACTGTATCCTAATTTTCCGAATCCGTTTAACCCCTCGACAACGATATCCTTCGATGTGCCGGAAGGCGGACACGTCACGCTGCGCGTATACAATGCCGCAGGTCAACTGGTGACCACATTAGTGGATCAACCCGTGAGTGCCGGGCGTCATGATGTACGGTGGAACGCGCAACCTCTGGCGAGTGGTTTGTATTTCTGCATGATCCAGGCAGGCGGAGCACGCCAATCGCAAAGAATGATTTTGCTAAAGTGACGAAGGCGATTTCAAATCAAGATTGCTTTCATTACTCTGCTCACCTCTCGTCAGAGTCTTTCCCACGATCGGAGAGACTCGGGGAGGTAGTTCAGGCTGAGCGGAGTCGAAGCCTGAAACGGAAGAAGACAACTTCACAAAACAGAAAATCGCAATAATCCGAAATTCTCCACGAGTATTGAAACCTCTGGAGAAACAACGGCGAAAGGATATTTATCATGAACACGACAAAGGTCAGGACACGAACCATGGCCGTATTCTGCCTTGTTTGTTTGGGCGGACAGGTGTTTTCGCAGGAAACATCCGGACAGGATAATGCGGTGGCGTACCGGCAGCATACGATTGGAAGCAGCGTGTTCACGCTTATGAATCTCGCGCCGGGCGATCCGCCATATTTCTTTCAGATTAACCTGGGGTGCCGTCGATCACGTACCGACCAAGTGTTTATTGAAGCCACGACGTGGACGTATTACGAACCGCTGGGTACGTATGGATCGTCGAAGAAGAAGTATCCGGGCAAGATCCGGGCGTTGGGCGTCGGCGCCGGGTACCAGCGCTTCTTCTACAAGAATTTCTATGTGACCGCACAGGCGACGCCGTTTCTTCAGCAGTTCTTCGACGAAAATGACCACAAAATTCAGAGCGGATTTCAACTGTATCTCCAGTGGCGGCTGGGCCACCGATTCGAGTTCTTCAAGAAACGGTGGTTTCTCGAGACGTCGCTGGCCTTCAATTATTGGCCGGTCAATACGAACTTTCCGGCCGAATTCAGGAGGATCGAAAAAGGAAAACCCAATTATTTCTTGTGTGAACCTGGTCTGAATTTTGGTTACACATTCTGAGAAAATGAAGCAGAATCATAACGCAGAAAAGTACCATGAAAAACTACCCAGTATGTCGTGTCGGTGGCAACGCGGCCATTGCCTTGCATCTGGGACACCATATCACGCTAGGCCGAGAATGTTCAAGAAGGAGTCCTGTATGAAATATCGGAGAATCGTCGTCATCGCCGCCCTGGTTCATGTTTGCGGAGCATGGGCCTACTCACAACAATCAGAAGGAAATGATATACGGAGAGCAAATGCTCCAGTGCCCGCAAATGCCCATTCGTTTTTTGTCCGGAGCACGTATCTTAGTTTTACGAACTGGATTGGTGAAAACATAGATATGTACGAATTACATTTTGGGTATAGAATTACCACACGAGACATTATTGGGGTTAAAGCCGCCACGTGGAAACTTTTTGAACCCATGGGAATTCAGATGTGGGATCCGAACCTGATGAAGAAAAAGGAGTGGTTTGCCGGACGAATCAGAGAATATGGAGTTGGGCCTGTCTATCAGCGGATGCTTTGGAAAGGACTATACGCGTCAATAGAGGTTATGCCCATGTTGAAAATTTTCAGAGATGAAAACCAGAAGAAAGTCGATGAGGGGTTCCGACTGTATACTTCATATCATCTTGGTTATCATTTGTCGATATTTGGAAACAGGCTTTTCTTTGAACCGCAAATTCATTGCAACTATTGGCCAATCAATTCCAAAGGGCCGGAAGGCTTTAAAGAAAAGGAAGCCAAGCATGATAATTTTTTCCTTTTTGAGCCAAATCTATATATCGGAGTAAACTTCTAACATTCAGCATGATAAGGTAGTTGAGTATGAAAATTCTGGTTGTTGGTGCCAGTGGAAAGACCGGTCGTTGGCTGGCGCAGCATTTGATAGACGGCGGGCATTATGTCACCGTGATTATTCGTCCGAATGGAGATGTGCCGGAGCCGCTGGCCCACCATGAACGCGTGACTGTGATACGGGGGAGTATTCTCGATCTGAATGATGCCGATATGAGCCGGATTGTGAGGGGCCAGGAGGCCATCGCCTCGTGTCTGGGACACCACATCACGTGGTCGGGTCTTTTCGGTCATCCCCGCCGGCTGGTCACCGAAGCCGTCCGGCGATTGTGCGCCGCCATCAAAGCCAACACGCCTGAAAAGCCAGCACGATTGGTACTGATGAATACAGTCGCCAACAGAAACCTTGACATCGCCGAGCGTCAATCGTGCGCCGACAGAGCGGTCCTTGGATTGATGCGTCTGATGCTTCCACCGCAGGCGGACAACGAGGATGCCGCCAATTATCTCCGGACGGTCGTCGGCCAACAGGACGGTTTGATCGAATGGGTTGTCGTGCGGCCCGACACGCTGACGGACGAAAACAAGGTCACCGCCTACACGGCTCATCCGTCGCCAACCCGAAGCGGCGTTTTCAATCCGGGCCGATCGAGCCGAATCAACGTCGCGTTTTTCATGGCCGAACTGATGACGCATGACAACGTGTGGCGCCAATGGAAAGGACAAATGCCCGTGATTTACAACGCCGCCGCGCCCGATCATCCGGTCGAATTGTAATTTTGTCGATGTGGCGGGCAAAGTAGCGCTTGCAAGTTTTCTGATTTTTGCGGAGGATTTTGTTGTCATCTGACGTTAGACAGGTTGAGAGGATCTGACATCCCGATGAGCCGATCCAAAGAGCACGGAAGCTGTTGGTAGTATTTGTCAACAACGAATGGATTGGAGGACGTTATGTTCAGCGTAGCGCCATGAGAATGCGAAGATCGAACACAACAACCATCGGAGGACCAACATGAATCCAGCCATTAAGCAATACAACGAAAAACAGGAATCGGGCCACAAGGACGTGTGCGATGCTCTGGCAAAGGAGATCGACCGGAGTTTGTCCGGAGCTGAAAGCAAAATCTGGCACGGGCACCCGGTGTGGTTTCTTGAAGGCAATCCCATCGTGGGATACAGCATTCAGAAACCCGGAATCCGGTTGATGTTTTGGAGCGGGGCAGACTTTGAAGAGCCGGCGCTAAACGTCGTGGGCCAGAAGTTCAAAGATGCCTCAGTGTTCTTCAACACGGCTTCAGAAATCAACAAAACGAGTTTGCGCCGGTGGCTCAAGAAAGCCGAAGAAATTCAGTGGGACTACAAGAACATCGTCCGGAAAAAAGGCAAACTGGAGAGGTTGAAATAGTGGAAGAATTCCATCCGTACCATCGCAGAACGGCCTGGGCCGTCATTCCATCCGACGTAATAACGCGCCCTAACCAGCCAGCTAACCGGTCTCATAATAGGACTAACATAACTCAGTTAGAGTCGCTAAGTTTCACCCCGAGCGGAGTCGAGGTTCACCCCGAGCGGAGTCGAGGGGTAGAATATCTACAACAACACCGATGCATTCAGCATCTGTTTACATCTTACTTTGCGCCGATGGAAGCTACTATACAGGCAAGACGGACAAAGAGTTAGACCACCGTTTGTGGGAACACCAGAATGGAGTCTACGGTGGATATACGTCGACTCGGCGGCCTGTTACATTGATGTGGTCGCAGCCCTTTCCGACGTATCTCGACGCTATGGCCGCGGAACGCCAGATCAAGACTTGGACACGAGCCAAGAAAGAAGCGTTGATCAAGGGGGACTTCAGCCTGTTGCATGAATTGGCTGAATGTAAGAATGAAAGCCATTTTGCGAAGAAGAAAAAATGCGTTCAGGTGGTTAATGGCTCGCCCTTCATGGTTCGACTTCGCTCACCATGAAGGTTTGGGTTGAGATGATAACACTATTATGAGACGATTAATAACCACCTCGCCTTGCGCCCGGTCTAGAACGGATGTTCAAACGACAGGTACATGAACAGTCCCTTCTCATCGCCATCGGTTTGTAACGTGTAAGCGATGCCCGGCACAACCTGCAGAGAACCAAAATTGTGAGCATAACGTAATCCGGGGCTCACGACGTGGCTGGCTTTGTTCTTTAATGCACCCGATGCATCCGGTGTGTCCTCGAAAAGGGAAAACCATTCCAGCATGACATTGAAATCCGTCCTCGCCAGCCAGATCACGCTGGCCCCGGCGTGGTAAGCTTTGATCGTCTTCTTGTCGGTACCGATTTTGACGCCGGGCGTGATCGTGACGCCGAGATTGGCATGGGCAACCCACATCGCGGACATTCGCCGGCTGGCGGGCAGGTTGAACTGAATCCCCGTGGCGCCGCTGCCAAAACCCTTTTCGTCATCGCCGGTCGGCAGTATCACCGACAGCCTCGGCGCCAAGGTGACGACGGATTCCTCGCCGGTCAATTGGTATCGGTAGTTGATCAGAATGTCACCGACACCGCTGCGGTTCGCCTGATGCTGGCTCGCATACGGTATCGTATAGCTCAATTGATGGTTGGGTGAAAAGAACGGCCATTCCTGTGTGAAGGCGAAATTCCAATCCTTCGATGGGCGCGCGTAGACGAGATTGGAAATGTGCTGGACCACCCGCGATTCCTGATTGTAGGCTTCCTCGATGAGAAATGAATTGTCGGCAATGGCTTCCGGCATGTCGGCCTGCGGAAAAACCATTCCGGTGATTATCAAAGTGAGCCAGAGGATTCTCATTGTTTTCTCCAAGGGTGTGTTTTTTGGTGAAGGAAAGTGCCGGTTCGAAAATCGACGGGTTCAGGCGCCGCCGTCGGGGAACAGATTTTTGAGAAGACGCGATAGATCTTCCAGATGATAGGGTTTGGGGAGGACGTTGGTGAATCCGTATTTGCGGTATTCCGACATCACCGGATCCTGTGAATAGCCGCTGGACACGACCACGCGGACGTTGGGATCGATTTCCTGCAGCCGGCGAACGGTCTCTTTGCCGCCGAGTCCGCCGGGGATCGTGAGGTCCATGATGACGAGATCAATCGGATTGCCGCCACGCCTGGCGGACTGGAAGGTCTCTATCGTTTCTTCGCCGTTGCGTGCCGCCAGGCCGTCATAACCCAGATGTTCGAGCATGTGGGTGGCCATCATGCGGATATCGTCTTCGTCGTCCATGACCAGCACGCGTCGCGCATTGGTTCCGAGATGGTCCAGGCCCGGGCGCATGACGGCCGCGGACTTGGCCGCCGGAAGATAAATATGGAACGTCGTCCCTTTGCCCCATTCGGATTCGACCGTGATGGCTCCCTGGTGATTGCGGATGATCGAATAGGATGTGGCGAGCCCGAGACCGCTTCCCGTGTCCTTTGTGGTGAAATATGGATCGAAGATCTTGGAAAGATGTTCCGCCCGTATGCCGCTGCCCTGGTCTTCGATGCTGATCCGGACAAATTTGGAAAAACCGGCCGGCAGCCCCAACGTCTCATGCTCGGTTTCCACGACCACATTTTCCGCCTTCAACCGGATGATGCCGCCTTCCGGCATGGCCTGCTGGGCGTTGATGACCATGTTGTTGATCACCTGATTCATCTGGCCTTCGTCGATTTCGACGGCCCATAGGTCGTCCGCGATCATGCACTGCGAACGCACGTTCGAACCGGTGAGGGAAAAGGAGGCGGATTCTTTGAGCAATTCCGAAATGCTGGCGGTCTTTTTTACCGGTGAGCCCCCTTTGGAGAAGGTCAGCAGCTGCTGGGTGAGATGCTTGGCCCGCAGCGCCGCTTTCTCGGAGGAGGTCAGAAACTCCGTGATCTTCTCTTTTCCACTCGTCTCGAGTTTCAGTTTGGCCAGAGTGATATTGCCGAGAATGGCGGAAAGAATATTGTTGAAATCGTGCGCGATACCTCCGGCGAGGATGCCGATGGATTCGATGTTGCGGACCTTTTGCAGTTCTTCCTCCATTTTCAGGCGTTCGGAGATATCCCGGATGACCAGTACGACGCCAATGAACGCGCCGTCCTCCGCAACGATGGGCGCCGCGCTTTCAACGATGCGACATTCCTTTCCGCTGCGGGCCTGAAGGATGATGGGGCGGATGTCGGAGGTCGGCTGGCCTGTGGAGAGAACGGTGTCGACGGGATTGGATATCCGGCCGCTGTGATCCGCCGTGACGAGACTGAGAATCGATTCGATGGGCATGCCGAAGGCCTCTTCCTGTGTCCAGCCGGTCAGGTTCTCGGCGACGCGATTCATGAGGACCATCTTTCCATTCGTATCGGTGGTGATAACCCCTTCGCCGATCGATCGCAAGGTAACCAGCAGCCGTTCCTTTTCGGCGGACAGCTGCTGTGTCGCCTCATACCGTTCGGTGACGTCATGGATGATGGAGTACAGCAACCGGCGGCTTTTGGCGGTAATCGGACTGGAATAGATATCAACCCTGCGAATCCGGCCGTCCCTCATCCGGTGCTGCGCGCTGTGATACGTCTGCTGTTCCAAAGCGGCCCGCCCGATTTCACGCATGACATCCTCGGAGGGCTGGGTGTCGATGTCCGTGATCAGCAGTTCCTTGAGTTCATCGATCCCGTACCCGTAGAAATCGGCGGCGGCGGAATTGGCATCGATAATCTCCGCCGTGGCGGGGTCGATCAGCAACTTGATCGCCTGGTTTTTCTTGAACATCTCTCGGTAGCGCTCTTCGCTCTGCTTGAGTTCTTCCTCCGCCTGTTTGCGCGTCGTGATATCGCGGTAGTTGAATACAATGGCTTTGACGCTGGGATCGGCCATGAGGTTGTTGCCGACGCCTTCCATCCAGTGCCACGTGGCATCCTTGTGGCGCATCCGAAACTGAAAATACGTGGTCGAATAACTCTTTTGCTTTAGGGTGTTGAAGTGACTGATGGCATGGGCCAGATCTTCCGGGTGAATCAACTCAAAGATATTGCGGCCGACGAACTCATTCATATAATATCCCAGAACGCGTCGCGTCGAGCGGCTGGTGTACAGCACAATGCCGTACGGATTGATCAGGGAAATGGCGTCGCTGATATTTTCGACGAGCGCGCGGAAGTGTTTGACATTCTCGCGCAGCGCGTCCTCGGCGCGTTTGCGTTTGGAAATGACGCGCGATACGACGACCAGCCGCATCGGAGGGGAGGCATCCTGCAGGAGGTTCATCTGGCATTCGACATGACGGGTCATCTTGTCGGCGCAAAAAAGACGATATTCGACACGCTGGCCGACACCGGCGCTGATGGTCTGATTGAAAATTTCGGCCACGCGTTCACGGTCATCCGGATGGATCTGGTCCAGGAAAGGACGGCCCTCCAGCGACGCAGGTTCGCCGACGTAGGTACGATAGGACGGACTGGACCAAAGCCTGGTGCCGTTGAAATCCAGGATATCCACAAGATCATCGATCGAACCGGCCAGCGCTTCGAGCCGCATGAGCCGAGTATGACGGGCGGCACGATCCATGGCCAGACGAATGGCCGGCCGCAACATGTGAAGATCCGGCTTGAGCACGATATCGTCGGCGCCGGCGCGGAAACACCGCGCTACGGCGTCGTCGCCGATTGCGTCCGTCACGACGATGAAAGGGATGCCGGGATAGATTTGACGGGCCATGTCGATGGCCGAAGGGGCATTGATGTCGGCCAGGTCAAAACGGGCGAGAATCACATCCGGAACAAATTCGGTGAGCAGGCGGGTGAATTCCTCCCTCGAACCGGCGCGGATGGTCTTGAATGGCCATTCGGGATCCAGCAACTCGGCCCGGATTTCGTCGGCATCCCGCACGTTGTCCTCGAGGATCAACACACGGGTATCTCTTTGGAGTTTGGATTCCGCCATGTTCGCTTTGCGATATGTCCGGGAAGATGACCCGCTTTACGATCCGGCTGGGCTGAGAACCACTTCAAACCCCACGCCGGTGCGTCCCCGATCGGGGCCCTGGATGTCGACGCAAAAATACTACTTCAGAACCGCCCGAAGCAAATTGAGAAACTCCCGCCCGTCGTTGTGCACCAGCCGGAAATTCTTGTAGGCGTTCTTGTACGTCGGATTGATTTCATACGCCTTCTTGAACTCACCCATGGCTTTGATAAACAGATTCCGGCACTGGATGAGGTAGACAATTCCAAGAGAATTGCGCAAGTCGGCATACAACGGGTTGTCATCCACGGAGCGTTCGAGCTTCAGTCGATATTCGGCAAGTACTTTTTCGTCCTTGCCGGCGCCGCCGAACAAAAATTTGAGATAGAAACCGTGGATCGTCTCGTCCAGATTCGGCTTCCGGATGGCATCCTTGATTTCATTGATCGTGTCAATGGCCGGCAAAAGTTCTTCGCTCTGGACCATCTTGACGATCTTTTCGAAGCGGAAACTGAAGAAACGGTAATTGGCAAATTCGGGGTTCGCCGGTAGCGATTTCTGGAACAACTCCGTAACCATGAACTTGCGCGTTTCCAGGCTTGGCAATTGTGGGTTCGTCGGGGCATTGCCGATGCTCTCCAGATGGGCCACCGCCATATTGAGATGCGCCTCGACATAATTCTTGTTGATGGACAGCGCGTTTTCAAATTCGATGATGGCTTCGGGATATAGCTTGGCCTTGTAATAGGCGTGACCCAGGTTGTTGCGCAAATCGGCGTACTTGGGCTCCATTTCACAGGCTTTTTTCAGCACCGCGATCGATTGGTCGAAAGCGCCTTTTTGGATGTAGGCCTGGCCAAGATTGTTATAGGCGCCGACCATGTCGGGGCTTTTCTCGATGGCGTGTTCGAATTCGGCAATGGCCTCTTCCACCAGCCCCTTGTGCAGGAAAAGCAAGCCCATCTTGTTGTTGGAGATGGCGTGTTTGATCGTGTGGATGCGGTCGCGGATGAAAAACAACAGCTCTATCTCCCAGGCGATCTCATCATGGAACGCCTTGAGGAATTCGCGGAACTGTTCCTTGGTGACCTGATCAGGCTTCGTGTTGTCGATTTTTTTCTTGTGTACCATGACCACGCGCCCGGAATCGAACACTTCCGACTGCATGGACAGGTCCATCAGGCTTCCGGCGGTCTGGATGTGAAAGATCTTGCCGCCTGCGTACACGTTGCTATTGATGCCGAGCTGCTCCATATTTTTCCCTTACCGTCCTTGTGTGTTTTCGACTTCTGACAGCCTTTCGTGACGACTGCAAAAAAGGCTTGCATTGACGCTGGCCACTTTCCTAAGCATGAGAAAATGGCAAGCCGTATGCCACAGATTTGAAATGAGGATAATTGGTATTATAATATGATGATTTTATTACACTTATTCTAACGGCAAATCAGAAACCAGCCAAGGTTGTGTGTCAAAATGTGATTGGTAACGGCGTAATGTAACTCAAGGGGGGGCGAAAAAGCAAACTTTGTCGCAAAAAAACAACAATTTGTTTCGACCAAAAAGTGTCAATATTGCGACGCTTTTCGTTACCACCGCAATTTTTGGAAAATCCTCCGCAGGCGGTCAATGGTCCTATGAAAGGGCGCAATCAAGACGCCCAGCCATCCGTGGAGGTTGCTGCGGCTGGAGTCGTCGCGAGGTGGGACGGTGGTCAGACTTCTTGTCATTCGGTGGGTTTTGTTGAATGTTATGGCGTTGCGGAAGATTTATTTCACAATATTTGCAACGGGCGGGCCCAAACACTATATTGGGCGACCTCTTGAATTCGAAAAAAGGAGACGGTCGTGCCTCGTTCGATCTTTATGCTTTTGCTACCTATATTATTCATTCGGTGTGCCAATCCGGTCGAAGAAGATTTGCCTTTTTTGTTGTACAAGAGGGTTTCCACCAATGACGATGGTACGGTGACGGTGCGTTGGTCGACCGGTGTTCCGACGCTTGGTGTCGTCGAGGTGGCCCGGACGCCCGCCAATTACTACACCTACCAATATGCCGCCGGCGCCCGCTATGACACCGTGCATTCGGTCCGAATGATCGGTTTGACCTCCGAATCGACATGGTTCTATCGGGTGCGCGGCACCGCCCTCAACGGCACATTGCTGATTTCCGAAGAGAGCACCTTCTCGACCGGAACGGTGACCTACGATCCCAGGACGCTGCGATTGCACATGGTGGACATCACCGATCCGTGTCAATCGTTCTACAATCCGGGCGACAATTTCTTCATTGAATTTCCGAATGGGAAGACCATGATGTATGATTCGGGGGACCGCGACGGCAGTCCGACCATTATTGCCTACATACGCGCTCTGGGTTACGACTCGGTGAATTATGGCGTTTTGACGCACGGCCACTATGATCACTATGCCGGCTATCTGCAAGGTGGCATCGCAACCGCCCTGTGGTTCGGACATTTCCTGCAACCCAATACGAACAACGATCCGTGGGACTTTGACGACGTGTTCAACAGCATGAAGTCGTTGAATCCCGGCATCGGGCGCACGAGTCTCAGCCGTGGCGCGTCACCGGTGCTCAATGCCATCGATCCGCAAGTCCAGATTACCGTCGTCAGCGCCGGCGCCGACACGCTGGATATTGATCCCGACAATGGGCCCGTGGACAACTCCAAGACGAACAACGCATCGTTGACCATGAAATTCACGTTTGGGCAGGCGTCTTTTCTGATGACCGGCGATCTCGAAAAAGAGGCGTCGCGCAAATTCATCGAACAAAACCCCGTCGTCAGTCCGGTCGTCGATGTACTCAAAGTGCCGCACCATTGCCGCGCGGATGCGGTCACGGACGGCCTGCTGGCCGCGACCAATCCCGTCATTGCCATCGCGTCCACGCAGAATTGCAATTGCGGGGGATTGATGGAATGCGACGCGGCCGACCTCATCGTCGGGCGCCACATTGACTTCTATCGCGCCGATCTCGCCGATCCCAATGCCAACCGTCTTTCTCCGCGCAGCGGCATCTTCAAAAGCCATGTCGTCCTGACAACGGATGGCGCGACCATAACGATGAGTCACCGGGAATAACGGACATCGGTCTACTGGAACATGATCCTGCTGAGGGCATAATAGACGGCCATGAGACCGCTGAAGGTTGCGCTTCCCAGAAATCGATGGCGCAGACTGAGAACGGATTGGATCACGTAATTCCCAATCATCGACAACACGATGGCCCCCAAAAACGATTTGGCGCCGACGATCAGGCATTGTCCCACGAGAGACATACATTCCTCCCACACCAGCACCACTTCCGGACGCACCGCCATACCAATAAAAATCAGATGCCGGGCAATCCATAAGGGATTGAAGTACAGTATGGCCATGGCCGTCCTGGCGGCCGAATGGTGGAATCGCCGGTCGATGAATCCAAACCACTTCGGAATCTCGTACGCATAGATCAGTCCCCCGACGAGGGCAACCGCCGCCAGCCTTGTGACGTTGAATTCGCCGGTCAGCCATTGGGCCAGACCGTCGCCGGCCGGGTAAGCGATGAGACCGGTCCAGCGATCCCGGTTGAAGAATGGACGGGGAGTTTCCAACGTTAGAGAAGTGATTGAGGGCGGTAATGATGGCAGATGAATTCATCCACACCATTCCAATCCAGCCGGGTCAGGTTGCAAAGAACCTCTTCCATGTCGTCATCGCAGTCGTTTTGGCGGCAAGTCACACACAAAGATGGTTTCGAAACAAGGCTCGGGTCCAGTTCATTTCCGTCGTCGTCAAAGTACGGCATGGGAATTCGTCCTCAGCTTCTCCATGGATAATAGAATAACCTCGTACGTCGCCGGCAGGGAAAATTCGGGTTCCATCCTGTGATTGGCCACGGCTGAAATGGCGTCCTTGATGGCCAGCCAGCAGGACAATCCCAGCATGAAAGGCGGTTCGGCGACGGCTTTGCTGCCATGAATGGCTTTGGGATTCGGCACATTCCGCAAAAGCGCCGTCCGAAAATCAGCCGGGATGTCCTGAACGCCCGGGATCTTGTACGTGTCCGGTGAATGCGTCAGCAGGTGGCCGCGATCGTCCCATTTGATTTCCTCCGTTGTGCACCATCCCACACCCTGTAGGTAGCCGCCTTCGATCTGCCCAATGTCAATGCCGGTATTGATCGAATCGCCGACATCGTGCAGAATATCCGTCCTCAGAATCCGGTGGCGTCCGGTCAGCACATCCACGATGACTTCCGTCACCGCCATTCCGAACGCAAAGTAATGAAACGGTTTGCCCTGACCTTTGGCGCGGTCAAAATGGATGTCCGGTGTTTTGTAAAACCCGGTCGAACTCAGGCTGACCTGTTGCCCGTGCAGATGGGTCATGGCCTCAGCGAAATCCACGCGTTTTGACGGCTGGGTTCGATCCAGAATAACACCGTCTTCAAAAACGACATTTTCAGGAGACATGGCCGGTCCGGGATGTTTTTCATCCAGGTATCGGGCGAGCGTCGGAGCAAATCGTGTCTTGAGGACATCGATGGCATTTCGGACGGCCATGCCGTTGAGGTCGGTGCCGGCGGAGGCCGCCGTTGCGGACGTGTTGGGGACTTTGGACGTATTCGTGGGACTGACCTTGACGGCGTCGACGGCGATGCCGAATTCCCGGGCGGCGATTTGTTGAATTTTCGTATGAAGGCCCTGGCCCATTTCGGTTCCGCCATGGTTGACGAGTACACTGCCGTCTTTATATACGTGGACGAGCGCGCCGGCCTGGTTGAGATACGACGTCGTGAATGAAATACCGAACTTGACGGGCGTGATGGCGATGCCTTTCTTGCAGAATTCATTCTCGGCATTGAATTGCGCGATGCGGGCCCGACGGGACGCGTATTCGGATGACTCCATCAACTGACCGAACATCGTGGGCAGGTGGTTTCCCTCGACCGTCTGGCCGTACGGCGTGGTGTGTCGATGATCGATGCCGTAGAAATTGATCTGGCGGATTTCAGCGGCGTCCTTGTGCAGATAACGTGCCATGCGATCCATCACGTGCTCGATCAGGGCCATGCCTTGCGGTCCACCAAATCCCCTGAACGCCGTGTTCGAGGGGAGATTCGTTTTCCAGACGCGTCCTTCAATGCGGACATTCGGGATGTAGTAAGCGTTGTCGACGTGGAGCATGGCGCGTTCGAGGATCGCAAACGACAGATCGGTGGCGGCGCCGCCGTCGGCATTCAAATCAAACCGCGCGGCCGACACGGTGCCGTCATCGTCGAATCCCACCTCATATTTCATAAGAAAACGGTGGCGTTTGCCGGTCATGATCTGGTCGTCATCCCGGAAAAGTCGTAACTTGACCGGACGTTTGGTGGCGTGACTCAACAACGCGCACCATGCCGCGACATGGTTGGCCTGCGTTTCTTTGCCTCCAAAGGCGCCGCCCATCCGGCGGACTTCGACAACCACATCGTGTTTTGGCCGACCGAGCACTTCGGCGACGATGGCCTGTGTTTCGGACGGATGCTGGGTGGAGCTGTGGACCGTTATTTCATGTCCTTCGCCGGGTAAACACAAACAGGACTGGGTCTCAAGGTACCAATGTTCCTGTGCGCCGGTGCGGAGTTCGCCGCGGATCGTATGCGCGGCGGTTTGCATGGCGGTGTCGGCGTCGCCGCGTTCGATTTTTCGCGAAGGGCCGAGGAGTTGATTCTTCTTCATCGCCATGTCGATGGTCAGCACGGGTTCAAGCTCTTCGAATTCCACTTCAATGAGTTTCTCCGCCTCCCGGCAGGCGTGTTCGGTGTCCGCGGCAATCAGAAACATCGCCTGGCCGACAAATGTCACGGTATCCACCGCGAGGCACCATTCATCATGGACGACCGGTCCCATTTGATTGGCGCCCGGAATATCCCTGGAACAGAGTACGGCGTGGACGCCCGGTGTTTTACGTGCGGCATCGATTGAAAACGATACGAGCCTGGCATGCGCATGCGGGCTGTAGACGACCCGTCCGATCAACCCGCCGCGGGGCATGGGCATGTCATCCACATACACCGACTGGCCCGTGACATGTTTGGTGGCGCTTTCGTGAATCATGCGGGTTGCCTTGCGCCGGATGGCGTGGTTTCATACCAGAATTTGAGCAGGAGGTTCCGCGCGGCCACTTTTCGGAATTCAGCGCTTGCCCGGGCATCCGAAATGGGCGTGAATTCCGTGTCGATGATCGGCATGGCGGCCTCGACGGTTTCACGTGTCCAGACTTTTCCGGTCAACCAGGTTTCCGTTTTGACGGCACGGCGTGTGACCTCCGCCATGCCTCCGTACGCCAGGATAATCCGCGAGACGACGCCATGCGGATCTCTTTCCAGACGGAAACCGCCGCTGACCGTTGAAATATCGAGGTCTTTGCGCCTGGATACTTTGTAAAATTTGACGATCGTACCGGGCGGTGGCTTCCGGATCTTGACGGCGGTGACGAGTTCATCCGGTCGGCGCGCCGTTTGCCGGTATCCCGTGACATACGCGTCGATGTCGATTTTGCGCCGGCCGCGCACACTCTCCACGACGACTTTGGCGCCGTAGGCCATCAGCACCGGCAAGGTGTCGCTGATTGGCGATGCCGTTCCCAGACTGCCGCCGAGCGTGGCGATATTTCGTATCTGCAAGGAGCCGAATACGGAGAGCATTTCCGCCAGGGCAGGGAACGACGTTTGCACGGTGATCAGAGCGGCCTGGAGTGGCAAGCCGGCGCCCACGATCAAGCCGGATTCGTTGTTTTCGATCTCTTTCAATTCCTGCAAACGGGACAGATCGATGACTTCAGGGATGATTTCGTGGCGTTTGGTCACTCGAAGTCCCACGTCGGTCGCACCGGAAAGGACCACGGCGTCCGGATGTTCGGCTTTGAGCAGCAGCGCTTCCGACAACGTGGAGGGCTGATAATATGTTTGACGCGGTGTCGCAATCGTAATGGATGATCCGGGTATGGAACGCAGAAATTCGGCCGTGGCGGCTTCGCGAGCCGCCAAATGATCCTGCTCACGTTGGGTGCAGGCCGCGGCCGCCGCTTCGACAATGGGCCGGTATCCCGTGCAACGGCACAGGTTGCCGGTCAGGGCGTCGTCGATCATTTCGCGCGAGGGCCGTGTATGGTTTCTGTGAAGGGCAAACAGCGACATAACAAAACCGGGCGTGCAGAAGCCGCATTGGGCGCCGTGATTTTCCGCGAGGGCTCTTTGAACCACATGCAGGGCCGAACCATTCGCCACATTCTCAACCGTGATGAGATGGTGGCCATGAATCATCGGCAGAAAAATCAGACACGCATCGACGGCTCTGTATTGCACGCTTCCATCCGCGGCCAAAGCGCCCACGACCACAGTGCAGGCGCCGCAGTCGCCCTCGGCGCAGCCTTCCTTGACGCCCTTGTGGTGGTCCAGGCTTCGCAGGTATTGGAGCACGGTGGTCGTCGGTGTCCACGGGCCGTGGGGCAGGAACCGAAGTTCTACAACGGCGTCGTCAAGAACAAAGGCGATGGAATGACGGTTCATGATTTCTGCAAAGCTCTTTGACCAATTAGAATGGCGAATAGTGGCCGGAAAAGCGGAAGATGTCCCCGCTGAAATGGGGACGTGGTTTCTGCGTCAGGTCAGGTGCGTGTTTTTGGAAAGGACCACAATACCCGACGGCGTAACGAAAAACCGCTTCCGATCCTCCTCCGGGTTGTAGCCAATTTCGAACCCCTCCGGGATCACCACATTTTTGTCGACAATGGCCCGTCGAATGCGCGCGCGCCGGCCCACGTGCGTATTGCTGAAAAGAATCGACTCCTCCACATGAGCGTGGCTGTGGACGCGCACATTGGGCGAGAGCAGGCAGCGTTCGACACGGCCTCCCGAAATGATACAACCGCCGGAAACAATGCTGTCCAGGGACATGCCCGTGCGACCGCCTTCGAAAGTCTCGTTGAAAACATGTTTTGCCGGCGGGTATTGTCCCTGGTACGTCCGGATCGGCCAGTCCAAGTCATATAGATTGAAAGTTGGAGACACGGACACCAGATCCATGCTGCACTCGTAATAACTGTCCAGCGTCCCGATGTCGCGCCAATATGGTCGGCCGGTCTTGTTTTCATCTTCAAAGTTGTACGCCAGCACTCGATGCGTGCCAAGCATGCCGGGAATGACGTTCTTGCCGAAATCGTGCTGGGATTCCTTTTTCTTCGCGTCGTCAATGAGCACCTTGGCCAGCGCATTGGCATTGAAGATATAGATGCCCATGTTGACGTAACAGTCGTCGGGTTTATGGGGCAGCGGTTTGGGATCCTGCGGCTTTTCCTGAAATTCGATAATTTCATTTTGCTCGTTGATCACCATCACGCCGAATTGATGGGCCTGGTCCCTCGCGATTTCGATACCGGACACCGTGAGATCGGCATTTTGCGTGATATGATATTGCAGCATCTTCAGGTAGTCCATTTTGTAAACATGGTCGCCCGAAAGGATAATGACATAATCGGGTTTCTCGTCCTGCAGGATGTGCAAATTCTGGAACACAGCGTCCGCCGTGCCCTGGTACCAATGATTGGCCGTCCGGAATTGGGGTGGGATGGAATAAATGAACTCTCCGAGTTCTCCGTTGAGGAATGACCAGCCCTCGCGAATGTGCGTGTCAAGCGACTGGGACTTGTACTGGGTGATCAGATATACTTTGCGGAATCCGGAATTGATGGCATTGGACAATGTGAAATCAATGATGCGGTATTTGCCGCCAAACGGAACAGCGGGTTTTGAACGGTCCTTCGTCAAAGGATACAGGCGCTCGCCTTGTCCCCCGGCCAGGATGATCGTAATGGTCTTGCGAAACAATTGTGATGAGATAGGCATCATAGTAAAAGGCTCCAGCGCTGTACCGACAGGGTAAGGTGTGTGACGTGGTCACATCGAATCTACCAAAAGTCCACTTGTCAGGCAATGGAAAATATTGAGTTAAAAGAAACGTTCTTCGGGCGTATCCATGGTCATCCCGTTTCTTTTTGTGCTTGAAATTTCACACGTCGTGCCCTATATTGGCCGTTACCAAGAGCTTATGATCACACAATACCTCGAAAAGAGGCCGCTCGTCCCGGCTTCGGTATTTATTGCCACCGGCGCGCGGATCGTCGGGGATGTGGAGTTTGGCGAAGACTGCAGCGTATGGTTCAACGCCGTGGTTCGGGGTGATGTAAACTACATCCGTATCGGCCGCCGCACCAACATACAAGATGGGGCCATCATTCACTGCACAATCCATAAATATCCAACCGTCATCGGTGAGGATGTCACCATCGGTCACGGCGCCATTGTGCACGGGTGCACGATCAAGGATCGCGTCCTGATCGGCATGGGCGCCAAAATTCTCGACCGTTCGGTGATCGGATGCGAATCGATCGTCGCCGCGGGCGCGGTCATTCGGGAAGGATTTGAAGTGCCGGAAGGAACATTAATGGCCGGGGTGCCCGCCAAACCCATTCGGTCCCTGACGGCCGATGAAAGAAACCGCATCGCCGTATATGCCAATAACTACATCGCGTATTCCAACGACTACCGCAAGCTCGACGCGCTTGCTGTCCTTCAGCAGGAGTAAGGCATGGCCAAACGCGTTTTGATCATTGATGACGATGAAGATCATCTTCGCATCACCGCCAAAGTGCTGACCGAGATCGGCCAGCTGGACGTGGTGACTTCCTCCCAGAGCGCCGACGCGCTGCAGATCATACGGCAGACAAAGCCCGATGTGCTTTTGCTCGACATCATGATGCCGAAAGTGGACGGGTTCACGATCTGCAAGCAAGTCAAAGAAACGCCGGACCTGAGCCACATCAAGATTATCGTATATTCGGCCAAGATATTTGATGTCGATCGCAAGAAGGCGCTGAAGTTGGGCGCCGATGCGTACGTATCCAAAGTGATCGAATCGAACAAACTGATTGACACAATCCGCAAAGTGGCCGGTCATTGACCACCAGGGCGGCGAGGTGAGCATGAAATACACATTTTGGGGCGTACGTGGCTCCATCCCGACCCCGGGCGCTGAAACCGTCGGCTACGGCGGCAATACATCGTGCGGAGAATTGCAACTGCCGGACGGCCAGATGATCATCTTTGACGCGGGTTCCGGTCTCAGGCCGCTGGGCAACGACCTCATGCGGCGTGGAAAAAAACCTCTCGAATCCGTCATTCTTCTTTCGCATACCCATTGGGATCATATCCAGGGTTTTCCTTTTTTCGTTCCGGCATTCATTCCAGGCAACAAGTTCGTGATTTGCGGTCACGAAGAAGCGGACGTCAAACTGGACCAGATCATCAAGGACCAGATGAAAAGCGCTTACTTTCCGGTCGAATTGAGTGACATGCCGGCTTCCGTCGGATTCAAAAGGCTATACGAAGGCAAATTCAAAATATCCGGCGCCCGCGTCGAAACCATGTACCTCAATCATCCGGGTTTTGCTCTGGGCTACCGGGTGGAATCCGAAGGCAAATCGGTCGTATATGTCAGCGACAACGAACCTTATCCTATCGAACAAACCGACGATCCGGCGTATGAGGGCATGTTGTACAAAGGTAAGAACAACTACCGGATCATCGACTTTTCCCGCGATACCGACCTGTTGATTCACGATTGCCAATACACACCGGATGAATACAAGTCCAAAGTAGGGTGGGGGCATTCGCCGTATGATTATGTGGCGGAAATTGCGTGGAAGGCCCGGGTCAAACGGCTGGCCATCTATCACCACGATCCGGCCCACGATGACGCGTTCGTGGATTCAATCGTCGAGTCGGTACGAAAGCTTCTGCACGAGAAGGGTGCGGATGTCTTGTGTTTTGGCGCAAAAGAAGGCATGGAAATCCAATTGTGATCTTGTGAACGTTGGCTGAATTTGAACATTTCACCAGGAGCGAACCATGGTTATTGCCGAGATTGATGGCATTATTGCCAATCTCACAGAAAAATTGCTGGGCCGGGAACCGAGTATTTCGCTGAAGAACATCAAGGCGAAAGAAATACCGGGTTTTATCAGTAACTATTTCGACCGGGAGGCCGAAAAGTGGATCCGCGAGGAGTCCTCGATGTTCCTGTCTTCGGGTCGTTTCAACTACGATCTGCCGGACGTCAAAAAGAAATTCGACGAGCTTTACACGCTCCTCAAGGACACAGCCGTTTTCAACCGTCCCAAACTCATGCGCGTCATGGAACAGGCGGTGAAACTTCAGACCAATTTTCTGATTCAGCCTGAACGTACGATGGTGCAGTTTGTCTACCGCGACGACGACGTCATCACGCCCGAAGAGGTCATGGACAGCATGAAGTATTTTGTGGCGTATGCCTACTACTACCAGGGCCTGGAGCAATACTTCCTTACGAACAAAATGGAGACGATTTCCAAGGCCAAGTTCAAGAACTTCATCCAGCAACTGGATGAAAAGGCGCTGTCGCAGGACAAGACGAAGGCGGCCATCAATGTGGCCACGGTGATCGTTGGTTTTCTAAACATCGGACGCGCCAAACAAAGCGACACCATTGAATCCGAAATGCTGGTGAATGCGTACCAGGATCGCAACATGACCGAGTATGTCGGCGCCATCAAAAATGCCATGTCGAAGAATATCACGACCATCAGCCTTCCGCAGTTGGAGGAACTCTTTACGGCCTACTTTGCCCCCAAGACGGCCGCCAAGCCGGTCGAAGAAGTCTTCAAGACCGATCTGACCAAGAAGGTCGCCGCGGGTTTGGACAGCGTGATCAAACCGGTGTACGAAGAAAAGAAGGAAGTGGTTTCCACCGACAATCTGTCCAAACTCGTATCCCAGATCGAGGATATCAAAGAAGAAGAGACCACCGCCGCATCGGTTGATTCTTTCTTTGAAGAAGAGGATGATGAGGATATTGTGATACCTCCGCCTCCGCCGCCGGTCAAAGAGGAAGTCAAATCTGCACCGAAGCCGGTTGAAACTGCGAAGGCGGTCGAAACCGCCGGCGGTACAGCGGCCGATCAACTGGCGGATGCCATGGCGAGCGGCATGCGTCAAGCGGCGTCTCTGGAGGACCTGTACAAACTAATCGAAGATAAAGACAAGAAGGTGTACATCAAGAAGCTCTTCAAGAAGAAAGACAAAGAGTTTTTTGAGTTCCTGAACCAGTTGAACGCTGCGAAGAATTGGAAGGATGCCAACAATATTATCGAGGATACCTTTTACAATCACGAGGTCAATCCCTATCAGAAGGAAGCGATCGAATTCACCGACGCGGTCTATACGAGGTATTTTCCGAAAAGCTGAAGACGTTTGCTGCGAGAAAAAACCGGTCTTTGGACCGGTTTTTTTGTGTCGTGCCAAGTTAGGGCAAAGATTCACAATAAAGGCCTTGACAACTCATATGTCGTTTCCTATATTTCAGACAACGGAGTCTGAAACGTAATAATCTGAAATTAACGATATTAATACCCATGTTACTTTCAAAGAGTTGTTATTACGGAATTAGGGCGGCCATTCATGTCGCGTCACTGGACAAGGAGGATTATGTCCCGATTATTCAGATATCCAACAACCTGAACCTTTCTTTTCACTTTCTCACCAAAATACTCCAAACATTGACTGAAAACGGCATCATGATTTCTTACCGGGGCCCAAAAGGCGGCGTCGCTCTTGCGAAACCAGCGCAAGACATTACGCTGTTTGATATTGTCTCTGCCATAGATGGGCCATACATTTTCTCTGAGTGCATTCTGGGTCTTCCCAATTGCGGTGAATCAACTCCGTGTCCGATGCACAGTGAATGGAACGAACCCAGAGAACGTATCAAGAAGATGTTTCAGGGTATGACCCTGGCCGACCTAGCCAAGCGCATCAACGAAAACAACCTTCGACTAGCGAACTAACATAGTATGAAATCCTGGTAAGGAGACCAAATGAACGACTTGAAAGACACACACCTTGCAACGATTGTCACCAACCTGCCTCACTCCGTCAGGGTGTTTGAAAAATATCAATTGGATTTCTGCTGCCAGGGAAGGCAATCACTGTCCCAGGCGTGCGAAACGAGAGGATTGTCCATCGAAACCGTATTGAATGAACTGGCGGAGGTTACGAGCCTGAGTGTCCGGACTCCGCACGTGGTGAATACTGTGGAAATGACGCCCGGTGAACTCATAGATCTCATTATTGGCCGGCACCACGCCTATGTGCGCGGATCGCTTGGTCAAATCCAAAACCATGTTCAGAAAATCGCTAACGTGCACGGAACAAGCCATCCGGAACTCAGGGAAATAGCCGCCTGTTTTGCCGATGTGGTCGCTGAGATGGGACCGCACATGATGGCCGAAGAAAACGTGTTGTTTCCGTACATCCGCGAAATGGAAATCGCGGCGTCCTCGGGCCTTGACCTTATGCCTCCCGCGTTTGGCACAGTGCGCAACCCGGTGGCCATGATGGAAGCCCAGCACGAATCGGCTGGCGGACTTATGGCGCGCATTCGCTTTCTGAGCCATGACTATACCATTCCGGATGACGGATGCACGACCTATCGTGTGACCATGCAGGAACTCAAAGAATTCGAACTCGATCTTCACCAGCACGTGCATCTTGAAAACAATATCCTGTTTCCAAAAGCCGTGGCTCTGGAAAAACAGTTGCAATCCACTAATACAATACCATAGAAAGGAATTCCCATGAAAACCTGCTTTGCTTTTCTGATCATCGGCGCCGTTTTTGTAGGTGCGGCCGGTTGTGGCTCCAATACGGCGGAGACTCCCGCGAAGAAGCCTGTGGTCGCCAATCCAAACGGCTTGACCGATTTTGAGATGGAACATGGCGTCGGGCCGATCAAACAAAAACTCGCGCTTTCTGAGACCATCGACAAGACACTTGCCACGAAGGGCGAGAAGATCTTCGAAATCAAATGTTACCAGTGTCACCGTATAGACTCCAAACTGGTGGGTCCGCCGCTTTTCGACGTGGCCGCCCGGCGCAAGCCCGAATACATTCTCAACATGATTCTCAATCCGGAAGGCATGCTCCAGAAGCATCCCGAACCCAAGAAACTTCTTGCACAATACCTCACACCCATGACGTTCCAGAATGTAACCAAGGACGAAGCGCTGGCCATTCTTGAATACCTTAGAAAGATGAATCAGGAGCACAAAAAACCATCATGAATGGGACGTTCTAATGAGACGTCATTCCACCAACACGAATCCCTACAGAGAGGAGGCTCTCATGATCAGAAACCGACTTTTCCGGCTTGTTGCCGTGGCGTCACTGGTATTCCATTTTGTGGCTTGCCAATCTGAGACCAAATCATCCGATTCCGCCAAAGGCGAAAGCGCCAAACCAGGCGGGATGGCCAGCATCAAGGACGACATGTCCCAGAAGAACGTCGTTCAAATTGCCGCCGGGTCACCGGATCACACCACTTTGGTTACGGCCGTAACGGCGGCAGGTCTGGCTGATGTACTGGCCAATCCCGGCCCCTTCACGGTATTTGCCCCGACGAATGCGGCGTTTGAAAAACTGCCGGCCGGGACCGTCGAAGGGCTTCTGAAACCCGACAAACTGAACGACCTTCGGGGCGTGCTGCAGTATCACGTGACCCTCAGCGCTTTGAAGATCGAATCCTTCAAAGATGGGCAATCCCTGTGGATGGCAAACGGTGGCAATACGACTTTTGCCGTCAAAGACGGCAAGGTGACCATCAATGGCGCCAATATTGTCGGCACCGTGCAGGGATCCAACGGTATCGTGCATGTGATCGATGCCGTTCTTCTGCAACCGGCCAAACCGTAATCGTCGAGAATGTCGCATGCAGTCATTCAATCCAAACAAGGAGATTCCAGTCATGTGGAACAAATCCAAACTGATCAAATTGGCAACCATCACTCTTGCCGTGTGTATGGGCGCCATGATTATGATCGTGTGCTCGCCGAAAAAAGACATGGTCGGAACTGGCGACGCGGCTTCCAAAGTCTTTGTCGCTCCCGGCAGTTATGACGAATTTTATGCTTTCCTTTCCGGCGGATTCAGCGGTCAGGTGGGCGTTTACGGTCTGCCGAGCGGAAGGCTTCTGAGAGTCATTCCCGTTTTCGCCGTGAACCCTGAGAACGGCTGGGGTTTCAACGAAGAGACCAAACCGATGCTCACCAGTTCCAATGGTTTCATACCGTGGGATGACAGCCACCATCCGGAATTGTCGATGACGGATGGCGTGCCGGACGGCCGCTGGCTTTTCATTAATTCGAATAACACGCCGCGCATTGCGCGTATTGATCTTGGGACTTTCCGCACGGCTGAAATCATCGAAATCCCTCATAGTGGGGGCAATCACGCCTCGCCCTTCACGACGCCCAATACCGAATACGTCGTCGGGGCGACGCGGTTCAGCGTGCCGATTCCGGACCGCGACGTGCCCATCGCCACGTACAAAGAGAATTTCAAAGGTACGGTAACGTTTGTCAAAGTGAACGCGGAAACCGGTGCGATGAATATTGCTTTCCAAATTCTGGCGCCCGGTTTTGACTACGATCTGAGCCATGCCGGCAAAGGGCCTTCCGACGGATGGTTCTTCTTCTCCTGCTACAATACCGAACAAGCGCATACTCTGCTTGAAGTGAATGCCAGCCAGAAAGACAAGGACTTCATCATGGCGGTCAATTGGAAGAAGGCGGAAGAGTATGTGGCGCAGGGCAAAGCCAAAGAATGGCCGGCGGATTACCAACGGAACACGTTCGACGAACGCACCCAGATGACCGTTGTCGAGAAATTGAACAAGGTTAAGATGCTGGATCCGAAGGACTGCCCCGGCATGCTGTATCTGATGCCCTGTCCGAAATCTCCGCACGGCGCGGACGTCGATCCGACCGGCGAGTACATCGTTGGTGGTGGCAAACTGGCCACCGTCATCCCTGTCTTCTCATTCACCAAGATGATCAAGGCGATCGAATCGAAGGAAATCGAAGGCGAAGTGGACGGCATTCCCGTGTTGAAGTATGATGCCGTTTTGGCTGGCGAAGTTCAGAACCCGGGCCTGGGTCCTCTGCACACGGAATTCGACGGCAAGGGTTACGCGTACACTTCACATTTTGTGACGTCGGAAGTCGTGAAATGGAAGATCGGGACCTGGGAGGTCGTTGACCGCATGCCGACCTATTATTCCATCGGTCATCTGCTGATTCCGGGCGGCGACAGCAAACAGCCCTGGGGCAAGTATGTGCTGGCGATGAACAAGATCACGAAGGATCGTTACCTTCCCACGGGGCCCGAATTGACACAGTCGGCCCAATTGATCGACATCAGCGGTGAAAAAATGCGAATGCTTTCCGACTTTCCGACGATTGGCGAACCGCACTATGCACAGGGTATCGCGGCCGATCTTGTCAGGAAACGCGAAGTCAAGTTTTTTGACATCATGAAAAACGAACATCCGTATGTCACACGAAGCGAAAAGGATGCCAAGGTCGTTCGCAAGGGCAAGGAAGTCCACGTCTACATGACATCCAGCCGGTCGCATTTCACGCCGGATAACATCGAAGGTGTCAAAGTGGGCGATGAAGTGTATTTCCATGTCACGAACCTTGAACAGGATTGGGATGTGCCGCATGGGTTTGCCATCAAAGGCATGAATAACTCGGAACTGTTGATCATGCCGGGTGAAACCTGTACGATGAAATGGGAACCGAAGAAAGTCGGTATCTATCCGTTCTATTGCACGGACTTCTGCTCCGCGTTGCACCAGGAAATGCAGGGATACCTTCGAGTGTCGGCGGCGGGGTCCAACGTCCCGCTTTCATTTGGAACCGGACAGTAACAGATTGGCGGAACAGGGGGGCGCAAGCCCCCCTCTTTTTTGAAAGGTTTGATGCATGACAAGAAATTCCCGACTGGCTGTCGCACTGGCCTCGGTCCTGTTACTCGTATTGTTTGTAACGCCATTGTGGTGGATTATTCTGGATGCGCCTCAATATCCGGAGGGTTTGGGACTGTTTATCTGGATTAATCAAATCACCGGCCAGAATCCGCATGACCTGAAAACCATCAACGGACTCAATCATTATATCGGAATGAAAACCATCACCCCGGAATCCATAGCTGAGCTGAGGATCATGCCATTCATCGTCGGGGCATTGATTTTGCTTGGTCTGGTCACAGCCTGGTCGGGCCGGCGGCGTATGCTCGTGGTTTTCCTGACGGTGTTTCTGGGGATTCTGCTGGCCGGTCTGGTTGATTTCTATCTGTGGGAATACGACTACGGACACAACTTGAATCCGGCGGCGGCCATCAAAGTACCCGGGATGTCCTACCAGCCGCCTTTGATCGGGACGAAGCAACTGCTCAACATGCGCACGACATCGATACCGCACATTGGCGGTCTGGTCGCGATCATATCCTTCCTGATCGGCTCAGTGGTTTTGTTTCGTGAATGGCGACGAATGAAAGGAACCAGGAAATGAAGAAGAAACTTCACGCCGCTTTGTGGTTTTTTTTGTGTGCCGTCAGCCTGGCGGCCTGTGATTACAAGCCTGAACCTATTTTATTTGGGACAGACGATTGCGCCCATTGCAAGATGAGGATCGCCGACGGTCGTTTCGGCGCCGAGATGATTACCTCGAAAGGCCGCGTTCTCAAGTTTGATGCGATCGAATGTATGGCCGGATATTATGGGGAACATGTTCAGAGTCCTTCCGATATCCACTCCATGTGGACGATTGACTACAGCAAGCCTCAGACTCTGGTGCGTGTGGAACCGGCGTTCTTCCTTCACAGCCTGAGTTTGCCAAGCCCCATGGGCATGTTCTTGAGCTCGTTTGAAAATCGCGCCGATCTGGAGTTGGTCAGGGAAAAGCACCCCGGGGATGTGGTTGACTGGAATGGCGTATTGGGTTTGGTGGCCGCGAGGCGTGCCGGGATGTGAAAAAATCCAACGCGACAAACTTAGGTTCAAAGCCGGTACAGAATAGTGGCACCTTCATCCGAAATTGCATATATTCAGCCCGTTTGTGGAGAGATGCAGACGGGAGCATACGAAACGAAGATGGAAAGGCCGCTCATTCAACATCAACGCGCGATTGGCATCTGGCTTTTGACCGGCTATGTCATGGTTTTGGTCATGGTTATTCTGGGAGGCATAACCCGGCTGACACAGTCAGGTTTGTCGATTGTGGAATGGAACGTGATCATGGGTACGCTGCCTCCTTTGAATGAAAAAGAGTGGCAGGCCGCCTTCGATCAATACAAGCAATTTCCTCAATTCAGGATACTGAATGCCCAAATGTCGTTGGATACGTTCAAGTCCATTTTTTTCTGGGAATACTTACATCGGCTCTGGGGGCGACTGATCGGACTCGTATTCCTCGTCCCGTTTATTATTTTTGTTATTCGCCGGCAGTTGACCCCATCGGTACGGCGGCAGTCGTTGATCGCTTTTCTTCTGGGCGGCATTCAGGGAGCCATGGGATGGTACATGGTGAAGAGCGGATTGATCGACGTGCCGCAAGTCAGTCATTTTCGGTTGACGCTGCACTTAATGCTGGCGCTCGCGATCAGCGGGGTGCTTTTGTGGACGGCGCTCCAGGTTTGGAAGCCGGCTGCGCGCCGTGAAAAAAATGCGCTTGAACGGTTGACCTGGTGGGCGCTTGGCTTCGTGATTCTTCAGATGGCCATCGGCGGTCTGGTGGCGGGCCTGAAGGCGGGTTACATGTACAACACCTATCCGTGGATGGGGGACACGTGGCTTCCGGATAGCGCGTGGATGATGCCGGATACGTTACAGAATATTATTGAGAATGGGGTCATGGTGCAATTCATCCACCGATGGATGGCGTGGGTGGCCGTGGGTGCGGTCGTTTTCGCGTGGATTTTCTCACGTCGCGATCCCCGTGACGCGCCGGTACGGCGAATGCTGTTCTTCACCGTCGTGACTGTGATGGTCCAGATGGCGGTGGGCATTCTTACCGTCTTATATGCGGTTCCGGTGTTTCTGGGAGTTCTGCACCAGGCGATGGCCTTTGCCGTTTTCAGTCTTTTGATCGTTGCATGGTATCAAACACGCTACGACGTGGAGCAGGCATGAACCCGATGGAATCGGACACGACGATGCATTTGCTTCGGCCGGTGTGGTCTCACCAGCATGGCGCCTACATCACTCTGCTTACGAGTTGGTTAATTGGAACCATGTTGAGCTCTTCAGTCGGCTTGATTCACGCCGTGATTCTGATGACACTGATGGCCGGATTCAACGGCATCGAATTATTTCAGGAGTACCTGAAGAAAAAAATGCTGACGTCCCGACAGAAGCGGATATGGGCCGTGGTCTACGGTGTGATCACCGGCGCCGGGATTCCCGCCATATGGTGGTCGACGGAAACCGCCACCTTTGTGCTGCCCGTGCTTTTGTTGTCCGGCTTCGTTTTCATAGGACTCAGTCTGCGCCGAAAGCAGAAGTCCATTGCGGCCGAATTGCTCGCCTTTGCCAATCTCAGTCTGGCTGGTTTGCTTGCTTTCGATCCGCTGACGAGTCCCGGCGAGCATTTTCTGCACTTGTGGCTGCTGTTGTTTTGCTACTTCGGCGTATCGGTGTTTCTTGTGAAAGCACGGTTCGGAAAAGTATCCGCGTTGGAGATCCTGTCCTATGTAGTGATTTGCACGGGCTCCATCCTGTGGACCGTGGATTGGAGAGACGGCGTGATACTGGTGCTGGCTTTCATGTCCATCAAGGCATTGTCGGTGCTGCTGGCGGCCGGGTGGTATCGTCGGCTGTCCATTCGAACGATCGGTTTCATGGAACTTGGTTCCTGCCTTCTGGTGGTGGCTTTCCTGAACCGGGGATGGTGATCATGATTAATCTTCTGTATAGAGATTTTCCACGAATCCGGAACCGGGCGAACTAAACGAGAACTCCATCATGCATCACAAGATTATTATTGAGCCATTCAAGATTAAGACGGTCGAGCCATTGTACATGAGCACGGAGGAAGAGCGCAGAAACTGGCTCGCCGAGGCGCATTTCAATCCATTTCTGCTGAAATCCCATCAGGTGATCATCGACCTTTTGACGGACAGCGGCACGTCCGCCATGAGTATTCACCAATGGGCGGCGATCATGGCCGGTGATGAATCCTACGCGGGCGCTTCGAGTTGGGAAAGACTGGAAGGGGTCATTCACGACCTGACCGGTTATCCGCATGTGCTGCCCACGCATCAGGGGAGGGCCGCGGAACGCATTCTGTACGGGTATCTGGGCGGCAAGGGCAAGGTATTTTTTTCGAACACACATTTTGATACGACGCGGGCGAACATCGAGTTCGGTGGCGCCACGGCGATCGACTGCCCGATTGAAGAGGCTCTGCATCCGTCGCTGGACCATCCATTCAAAGGCAATCTGGACGTAAAACGACTGGCCAGGCTGATTCAGGAATACGGTCCAAAGAATGTCGGCGCCGTGATTCTGACGGTCACCAACAACACCGGGGGCGGCCAACCGGTCAGCATGGAAAACGCGAAACAGGTGAGCGCTCTTTGCCGCGAACACGGTGTGCTTTTTATCATTGATGCCTGTCGCGTGGCGGAAAACGCCTATTTTATTCATCACCGGGAAAAAGGCTACGACCAGATGACCTACAAACAAATCGCCCGGGAGATGTTTTCGCTAGCGGACGGCTGCGTGATGAGCGCCAAGAAGGACGGGCTGGTCAATATCGGCGGTTTTCTGGCGTTGCGCGATCACGCGATGGCCGAAGCCTGCACGAATCTTCTTATTATCACAGAGGGGTTTACGACGTATGGAGGTCTGGCCGGGCGCGACATGGATGCGATGGCGGTCGGGCTGGAGGAAGTCTTTGAACCGGACTATCTGAAGTACCGCATTCGCAGTACGACGTACCTGGGTGAACGTATCAGCGCGATGGGTGTGCCGATCATGCTGCCGGTGGGCGGTCATGCGGTGTATGTCGATTCCAAAGCGCTTTATCCCCACATTCCGGTCGATCGTTATCCCGGTCAGGCGCTGGTTTGCGAATTGTACACCAAAGGCGGTATTCGCTGTGTGGAGGTCGGCTCGGTAATGTTTGGCAAATATGACGAAAAGGGAAAGCTGATCCCGGCGTCGATGGAATTGGTACGGTTGGCCATGCCGCGGCGTGTATACACGCAAAGTCACGTGGACTACATTATCGAAGTGTTCCAGGAAATTCTGAATACCCGCGAGCAGGCCAGAGGAGTGCGAATTACGTACGAACCGAAATTCCTGCGTCATTTCACGGTTCATTTTGCCTTATCATGATGAAGTCATTCCGCGCACACCCCTTGGGGTACTATTCGACCGGCGTATTCGTCATACAATTATGGCTGTGGCCGGTGTTGCACGCGGCCGAGCGGCATGTCGGCGCGGGCAAAGACTTCAAAACCATCCGCGCGGCCCTGGCCGCGGCCGTCGATGGCGATCGGATCGTCATTCATGGCGGAAGCTATCGTGAAGGTAATATCCTGGTTGACAAGCGGGTGACCATCGAAGGCGTGGACTGGCCGGAGATCGACGGCGAGGGACGGAGCGAAGTGTGGACGCTCACCGTTTCCGGTACCGTGATTCGGCGCTTGACCGTCAGGAACAGCGGCGTCAGTTACATACAGGAAAATGCCGCCATCAAAATCAAGGAAGCCGACGGGTGCGAAATTGCGGATAATCGCCTGGAAAATAATTTTTTCGCCATTTATCTCAGCAAATCTCACGGATGCGTGGTGCGCGGCAACGTGATTCTCGGCACGGGCCAGCGGGAATCCAATACCGGCAACGGCATTCATTTATGGTCCAGCAATGACACGGTGATTGAAGACAACCGTGTCGAGGGGCACCGCGACGGTATTTATTTCGAATTTGCACGACGCGGGACCATTCGCCACAACGTCAGCCGGCGCAACCTGCGTTACGGTTTGCATTTCATGTTTTCAGACAGCTGTGACTATTCCAAGAATACGTTCACCCACAACAGCGCCGGCGTGGCCGTCATGTATTCGCGACACGTGACCATGATAGAAAACGTATTTGAAGACAACTGGGGATCGGCATCCTACGGCATTTTGTTGAAGGACATTTCCGACAGCCGTCTCGAAAGAAATGTGTTTCGCCACAATACGGTTGGCGTGTATTCGGAAGGTTGCGTACGCCTGCAAATCCGCCACAACGATATGGAAGGCAATGGCTGGGCGGTCAAGATCATGGCGAACTCGACAGACAACGTTTTCCAGTACAATAATTTCCTGGGCAATGCGTTCGACGTTTCCACGAACAGCCGAAGGAACCCAAACACGTTCCGTGGCAACCATTGGAGCAGTTACGCGGGATATGATCTGAAGAAGGACGGGATCGGCGATGTGCCTTTCCGGCCCGTCCGTCTTTTTTCGTTGATGGTGGACCAATACCCGGCCAGCCTGATTTTGCTGCGTTGTTTTTTTGTGGAGTTGCTGGACGTGGCGGAGCGGGTCTTTCCGATGCTGACGCCGGAAACCCTGATTGATGAGGAACCCCATTTGAAACCGGTGCCCCATGTCTGATGGCGCGATTGACATACGCGGCCTGCATAAGAGCTTTGGCCGGCAGGAAGTGCTGAAGGGCATTCAATTGACGATTCGTCCGGGTTTGGTGACCGCTGTCGTCGGACACAACGGCGCGGGCAAGACGACGTTGATCAAGTCCATTTTAGGTTTGGTAAAGCCGGACCGCGGGGAAATACTCGTGCAAGGCCGTCCCATTGGCAACAATGCCTCCTACCGCCGTCATATCGGTTACATGCCTCAGGCCGCCCGATTCCCGGAAAATCTTTGCTTGCGGGAATGGCTGAGCATGTTGAAAGACGTGCGGAAGGATTGTCCGGTCCTGGATGAGGAATTGTACGAACCGTTGGGATTGACCAGAGAAATGGACAAACCTTTCAAAGCCCTGTCGGGCGGCACACGGCAGAAAGCGGCAGCGTTGGTCGCCATGCTCTTCAATCCGGATATTCTCATCCTGGACGAGCCGACGGCGGGACTGGATCCCGTGGCGAGCGTCGTGTTCAAAGACAAGATCATCAGCCAGAAGCAAAAGGGCCGCACGATCGTTTTGACTTCGCACGTCATCAGCGACCTCGAGGAACTTGCCGACCATGTCGTATTTCTCGTCGAAGGGGTCGTTCATTACGAGGGCAGCGTCACGGCGATTCTGGAAAAATTCAGAAGCCGAAATCTCGAACGGGCGATGGCGCAAATGATCAAAGGCATTGAAGTGTGGACGGCACTGCAAAAATCCTGAAATATGGAATACGGGATATCCTGCGAAGCCGCTGGATCATCGGGTATGGTGTGTTCTTTCTGGTCCTGACCCACGTGCTTTTCCAGTTTGGCGGCTCGGATGCACGCGTGATCTCAAGCCTGATGAATGTGGTCTTTATTCTCGTGCCACTCGTTTGCATTTTGTTCGGCACGATGTATTTGTATCAATCGCGTGAATTCATTGAATTGTTATTGTGCCAGCCCGTACCGCGACGAGCCATTTTTTTCGGGCTCTATATCGGGTTGGTCGTTCCTCTGGCGGTGTGTTTCGCCGCCGGCGTTGGGGCCCCCTTTTGGTTGTTCGGCTTTACCCAAGGCGGTGTTCTGCTTACGTTGATGATTTCCGGCGTCGCTCTGACGTTGGTGTTTACGGGCCTTGCCGTTTGGATCGTAACCGCGCAGGATGATCGCGCCAGGGGCTTTGGAATGGCCCTCGTTATCTGGTTTTTCCTGGCGGTCGTCTATGACGGCCTTATTCTGCTGGTCGTGTATGCGTTCGGTGATTACCCGATCGAGTATCCGGTGATAGGGTTGACTATGCTCAATCCGGTCGATCTGGTTCGTATACTGATGCTGACCAAACTCGACGTGGCCGCCATGCTGGGTTACACAGGGGCGGTGTTCACACAATTTTTCGGACAGGCTACCGGGGCATGGGTGACGGGTGGTACGTTGGTGGCCTGGAGTGTCGTTCCATGTCTGCTTGCTCTTCGACAATTCATGCGAAGGGATTTTTGAGCCATGCCGAGTGGAATCAGGAAAATCGTCAGTCTGCTTCTGATTGCCAATATCGCCGGCCTGTGGGTCGCAGATTTGCATTTAGTCAATGAAGACACGTGCCAGATCCACAAGAACTGCTGTTGTCCGGCCGATCGTTGCACATGCCAGCATGAAGAGACGTTCCCTATCGACGCATGCGCCGTCAGTGAATGGGAATGCGAATCCGTGCCGGTGGCCGGATTGAGTTTTTTGCTGGGGTTCGCTCTGCCAAACGCCTGTCCAACCGATCCGTCGCACGCCGTCAACATGGTAAACTGGTTTCCTCCAATTCCTGTCTCCAACTCACCCATCCCTTTCGACGTTTTTCGACCGCCACAAACCTGACGCACCAACTTGTTGCCGGACGCAACCTTGCGGACCGGCTCAATGGTCAGCATCCATTCTGAAAAAAGGAGTGTGTCATGTTTCTTAGAAGGACAAGTGCATTCGTTCTTATGATCGGTCTTGCCGTCGCCTGTGGTTTTGTCGGCTGTTCGGATGATGACAAGAAGAATGCCATGGAGTTTCTGAAAATCGGTGAAGTCGTTTCGACGGAAGCCGAAACCGTCGTTTCCTTGTGGGCTGACGACAGCATCAGGGTGGGTTACAACAAACTGTATCTGAAGTTGGAAGGTACGGACCACACCGAAGTGGATGATGCGCATATTCAGGTGAGTCCGGTGATGCACATGACCGACATGGGCATGATGCACGCGTGCCCCTATTCCCAACCATCGGAAGACCTGGTGAACGGCATGTTTCCATTCTACGCCGTATTTCAGATGGCCAGCTACGATTCGGGCCATTGGATGCTGGGTGTGGATTTCCACAATCACCACAATGACAAAGAGGGCGAAGTGGAGTTTGAAATTCCCGTCATGTCGTCGGCTCTCGTAAAAATGCCGATGGTCAACGGAGCCACCTACATTATTGCCCTGGTGGATCCTGCGGCGCCCGTGGTTGGGCTCAACGACATTACTTTTGCCATCTTCAAAAAAGAGAGTATGATGTCGTTTCCTGCGGTCGACGGTTTTGCGTTAACCATGGTGCCCACGATGCCGTCCATGGGGCATGGTTCAACGAACAACGTGGACCCCGTCGGTGTGGGTGGCGGCATGTATGAAGGCACGGTGAATTACAGTATGACCGGTGACTGGCGGATCGATCTGGATGGCGTCAAAGACACCGTCTCCTTTTCAACCTATTTTGAGGTGAATGTAAAATAGCATGAACGCCCTCTTCCTCTCGGAAGGGGGCATGGGGCTGTCCGCCGAATAGGGATGGCCCCATGCCCCAGGCGTCCTGTAACGAAAGTTCGAGCGTATGAATAAGCTACTACAAATGGCCGTATGCGTTTTTTTCATAAGCCTATCGCTGCCGGCACAGGAAATGACGATTCGAGGCCTCGTGGCGGATGCGCAAAGCGGTGAACCGCTGATCGGTGTGAACATTGTCATCTCAAACAGCAACAGGGGCGCCGTAACGGACGATTCCGGAAGATTTGTCATACCCATGGCGGGTGGCGCCGACCGGCTGCATTTTTCGCACGTGGGTTATGCGGATCGCGAAATGGCTGTTCCAGGATGTGTTGACCCATGGATGGTCGTTCGGATGTACGCCGTGGCCATTCCGCTCGCTGACGAAGTCGTGATTTACGGCGAACGACAAAACGCCTGCCGGTGTGAAAAACGCTCGGACCTCAACGGGTTGATGAAGGAAGTGACGGGAGTCGACCAAATCGAGCGAGCCCATTTTGCATCGGAACCCGTCATACGGGGCATGAGTACCGTGAGTACGACCATTGATGGCATGAAGGTGTTCGGTGCGTGCGTCGATCATATGGATCCGATCAACGCCTATGTGGAAACCGAGAATCTGAAGTCGCTTGAAATTTCAAAGGGAGGATTTGATTTGTCCCATTCGGGTGTTTTTGGCGGCAGCGTGAATCTGGTCACGAACAAGCCCGAATTCGGGCAGCCCATAGCCGGTGAAGCGGAAATCGGATACGAATCCGTCAGCAGGTTGCGCCGTGGCCGGGCGATGGTTAATTTCTCCCATGACAACTGGGCGTGGCGGGGAACGATGTCGACAAAAAGATCCGGAGACATGACCGCCGGCAACGGCCAAAGAGTGGGTTCCTCCGGTTTCAGCAAAGACAATTTCAAAATCGATGTGGCGCGTCAAGCCGGCGATCACGAATTCTGCGCCTCGTTGATCGGCGACCATGCATGGGACATCGGATACCCTGCCATGCTGATGGACGCACGGAAGACCATTTCGTATATCATGAGCGTGGATGACGATTGGAAACGTCCGGTCCGCGCCGTGGATCGGGCGACCATTCGGGTCTATTTCAGTACGATCCGTCATTGGATGGATGACTACGACCGCGACGTCTCAGCGCGCAATGTCATGACGGGGATGTTCATGCCCATGTACGGTTCGACTCGCACTTTCGGCGCTCTCACCCGGTGGTACGTCTCTTCCGGAAACCACGCGACGGTTTATGCCGTCGATTACCACCATCTCGAAGCCTTTGCCGACATGGACATGATCAGTCAGCAACCCGGTGTATCACCGATGTATGTGGTGAATGTTGGTGACGCGCATGTGGATAATCTCTCGGTGGTTGCGGATCACACACGGCTGTGGCCCGGGCGGTGGTCGCTGAGGTGGGGAGGACGAGTGGAATTCTCGGCCAGAGGTTTGTCCAATCGCGATGGACGACGTGTGCTGGAAGGCGCCATCGGCCGGCATATTCATAACCGTGTTTTGGCGGGGGTCAATACCAGTGCCACGGTTCGCAAAGGGGTGACGGACGAGTCATCTATCACCCTGAAGCTGGCCCGCAACCAGCGAATGCCGTCTCATCTTGAGAACTTCGGATTTTACGTATACAACCTTGCCGACGGATTCTTTTACACCGGAAATCCGCGACTCAAACCGGAAACGAGTTACCAGGCGGAGATCGGCGGTGAGTTGGAGCGGACGACCTGGCGGTCAGCGGTTGCCTTGCACTACACACACATCGAGAACATGATTCTTGGCGTGTTTCAATCTGAGACTTTCAAACAGTATGGAAACGTATCCAGGGCCAGAATGGCCGGCGTGGAATGGGAGAACCAGTGGAAGGCGACCAGCGCATTGAGCATTGAGGGTGGATTGAGTCTGGTGTCTGGGCACAATGTGAGCCTTGACGAGCCTTTGCCGTTCGTGCCCCCGCTCAAAGGAAGGATAACGGCTTCCTATGGCAAAGATGCATGGTCTGCCCAGGCCGAGTGGGTGTGGGCGTCCTCGCAAAATCGCACAGCCCACAGAACCACGCTGGAGGACCGGACTCCGGGATATCATGTCGTTCACGTGCGGGCGTCAAAGGACATCGGCAGACACGTGACATGCAAATTTGGGATTGAGAATGTGCTCGATCGACTCTATCATGACCACATGAGCGTCAATAATTTTCCGGCCCCGGGCAGGAACGCCTACGTGGCCGTGCTGGTGAAGTATTGAGTTGGGTTGAAAAAGTCCGGGTACCCCATTCCGCGCAGGTTGGTGCAGGCGGGTTTGCTTGTCTTTGTATTTCGCAGGGGCACCAATAACGTGTGATCATGCTGACCTTCTATTACATCAACGTTTTTCTTCATGTTTTTAGCGCCTGCGTCTGGATCGGGGGGCTGACCGCCATACTTGTAGACGAACGGCATGATGCCTGGATGCGATTCAGACCATGGGCTTGGTTTTCCTTGTTGACATCGGTGGCCACGGGCATTCTCAATCTGATGGCCCGCGGATACGGCTGGAATGATGTGTGGAATGGCGTCTTGTGGAAGGGCGGATTTGGGGAAACCCTCGCGGTTAAGATGGTTCTCGTGACAACGCAGATTATCATTCTGATATTCATTGGGTATGCCAGAATAGCGGCGAACCGGCTCCCGGCCTTCATCAAGGCCTTGCTCATCGTCGGTGTGGCCATTATCATGTGTGCTGTTTTTTTGATACGCGGTCGACCGTGGTGAAGGAAATGCGGATTCCAACGGTCGATAATACATGTTGAGGCGATCATGCCATCTCTAACCAGATATTTCATAAAAGCCGGCGTCATCAACTTTGTTTTGTCGCTGGTCCTTGGGGTTTTGCTTCAATGGCCGGAAGCTTTTCCGTTTCTGGCGTCGGCCACACCCGCGTATTTCCATCTCTTCATGTTCGGCTGGATCACCCAGATCATCATCGGTGTCTCGATTTGGATGTTTCCACCGCTTTCCAAAGAAAGTCCGAGGGGCAGCGAGATGGCCGGGTGGTGGTGCTTTTGGTGCCTCAACATCGGACTGCTCATGCGCGTTGTTTTTGAACCCATCGTGAGCGGGGATATGGCGTCGATGTGGCGGTTGGTTGTCGCCGCATCCGCGGTTTTGCAATGGGTGTCGGGACTGCTGTACGCCATGATGATCTGGAAACGCGTGAGGGGAAAATAGTGCCTTCCCTCAGCGTGTGGACCATCCGTCTGGCCTTGATCTATTTTGTTGCCGGTATCACCATCGGCGCCCTTCTGTTGATCAACAAGTCCACGTCCATCCTGCCAGCCATATGGGGTCTTTTTCATGTTCATATGGAATTCGTGTGGATCGGATTTGTCGTGCAACTGACGATGGGCGTGGCGCACTGGATTTTTCCACGTCGGATGACGATCAGCGACCGGGGACGCGACGGGCTCTTTCTCACCGCCGTGATCCTGCTGAATTCCGGCATACTATTCGTTGTGGCGGGTCCATTCACCAATGGCGTCGTTGCCTTCGTCGGTCGGGGGATGGAACTGGCCGCCGCCGCATCGTTTGGTGTGCACATCTGGCCCCGCGTGTATCCCTTTGGAAAATTCTGACCAGCCTAAGGGCGTTTGCGGCCCGAAAACGAAGGCCCGCGCTCTCGAGGACGATTGACTTGAATATCTGTAACGCACATCGTATACTGTGACGACATGACGAAACTGTCATCCTCATATGCGTTTTTGTTGGTTGCTTGCGTAGCCGGTTTCATTCTTGCGCTGACCGCTTCGGCGGCCAAGGAAGGGGATCTCAGGAAAATCGCCGTCGTGAACGCCAAAGTGCAGTCCACCGGCTTGGCGTCGGTCGTCTACGATACGACGCGCGGCGCGGAATTTCTTGGTCATTACTACCTTGGGGATGGCGCGATCAACTCACTTTACCAGGCGTTTCTGGCGATTCATTTTGATGAACTCGATTCTGCGCTGACCTTCCACAGTCGTATCGGCCGGACCCACTTGGGGCGTGGCTTTCCGGGCGACAGCAACCAGTTTTCGCCGGCTACGAGACTGGATTCGGTGCATACCGATTCGCTTCAGATTTATCAACTGACGTACAACCTGAGAAACAAGACTTCGCAATTCCGTATCCGCCAGATCGTGACCACGCGACTCGACAGCACCAATATTATTTATGTAGATTTCGTATTTGAATTTCCCGAGCGCCGCACAACGGACACAACCCGTTTCACAAATTTCCGTGTGTTGTTCGGTTACGACGGCGATATCGGATCGACGACCGGCGGCTACAGCAATGATTCGAGCGGCTATTATGAGGATCAGGATGTATCGGCCGTCTATGTCGCCGACCACGACACGTCGTACCCATTGTACGCCGGCGTTGTTCTTCGGAATCATCGGGAGGCCGGCCGGCCGGGCAATTTGGCCATGCTGCACCAGACCATCAATGACAGCGATTGGACCTGGGCGGCCCTCGACAGTTTCCTCTTTGCCAAAATGGAGACGCCATTGTTTGATCCCGGCATCGGTTTGTCGGACGTCAGCGTGTACTGGACGCTGGACTTAGGCACGATCGAGCCGATTCAAACCGTTCGGGATACCATGCGGCTGGCTTTTGTGAATGCCCCGTCGCTTGAGCAGTTTGTCCAGGCGGCCAGGGGTCAGCGCCTTCCTTTGAAGGATCGGCGTGTTCCCCCGACGCCGGTCACGCCGACCGTACGTCTTCATCAGAACGCACCCAATCCCTTCAACCCGTTGACGAGAATTCGCTACGAAGTCGACGATGCAACGGACGTCCGTATTGAAATTTTCAATGTCTTGGGGCAAAAGATCCGAACGCTCGTCGATGGTCGGCAGGAGAAGGATTTCTATGAAGTCACATGGGACGGACGCAATGAGCAGGGGATGTCCGTGGCGAGCGGGGTGTATTTCTACCGGCTGGTCACATCCGACCGGTCGATCGTCCGCAAGATGCTCTTCGTAAAATAATCAGGTCTTGACCCGGTTGGGGTGGGCTTTGATGAACTCTTTCCAACTGGACACTTTCCGGCGCGGCGACCGCAAACGGTGAGCGTGACACACGGCCAAACCCAACGCATCCGACTCGTCCAATGCCATGGCCTTCTCAATCTTGAGCAGTTGCCGGATCATGTATTGTACCTGTTCCTTGTCGGCGGAACCGTTGCCGACGATGGCCAGCTTCATCTCCTTGGGCGTGTATTCGGTGATATTCAGTCCTGCGTGTAAAGCCGCCAGGACGGCGGCGCCGCGAGCATGCCCGAGTTTTAATGCCGATTTGACGTTACGGCTGTAGAAAATATTTTCAATCGCAAACTCGTGGGGTCGAAAGCGCCCGATAATGGCCGCCAACTCTGAATAAATATCCGCCAGCTTGTCAAAAAGGGTGGCTTTGTCAGGCAGCAGAATAACGCCGCTGTCAACGTAGATCAGCTGATTGCGTTCCCACCGGACCACACCAAAACCCGTGACGTTCGTTCCGGGGTCGACGCCAAGGATGATCATTGACGATTGAATCTCCTCTGAACCAAGCCCTGGCTTCCTCGATATTCCAATGTCAGCTCGTCATCGGTCAGTTCTACAATGACATAGGAAAATTCCGAGACCGTATCCGCATCAAGAGGTCCAACAAAGTAAAGCACATCCAAATCAACCCAAAAGCGGTAGGACTGGGGACTGCCGATCCGTGAATTATCAATGCGGACCACACGGTTTGCGTTGAAATTCATTCGGATGGTTGTCAGGTTTTCCGGCCATTCTTCCTCGAGGTACCAATTCCCGATCAGATCTTTCTCCTTCCGGAGGTCCGACGGATCGACCAAGCCTTCGCGGCACGAAATCAGCACGACTAAGAACAGTACAAATGGCATTCTCATGACCGGGATCCTCGATTGGTTCTCTTGGACAGCCGCCGGCACAATTCAGTCAACGACCCATAGGTCTTGACAAAAGACGGATCATGGTGTCGGAGTGCTTTGACATGCTGACGGATCGTCAAATGGTCTCGCCTGGCCGCAGGTCCCGTCAACGCCCGATCCGGGCCAAGTGATCTGACATTCTGCAGGTTGCGTACGGCAAGTGGATACAGAGCTTCGACTGTTTTTTCCGGAGGAATTCCCAACAAACCATACAACCTTACCGCTTCTGCCATCAACGCGACCACAAAGTTGGATACAACAACGGCACCGACATGGTACAAGGCTTTTCCGTCCGAGGGAACCAGAATCATAAACGCGCCAATTCGGGAAATAATCCTTCGAATAGCCCTTATTCCATAAGAATCTCCTTCGACCCCGAAATAAGCGCCCTCAAAAAGCGAAACGTGCATTTTCCTGGAAGGGAATGCCTGAATAGGGTGCATGGCCACCACGGAGATTTGGCAGCTTTTGTTCTTTTTGGCGACAAAAAGCACGTTGTGGGCGAGATTTCCCGCGGTGTGCGCCAGGGTGACCCTCTTATCTGAGAACGCAACTTTGCCCAGACGTGCTCCGAGTGGTTTCAAAGCGCCGGCCGGCACGCAAAGGATGATCAGATTGGCATTGGCAACAAGAGCCGGATCTTCTCCGAAGCGCCGGCAACCCAATCGTCGAGCCAGGGTTCCCGCGCTTCTTTTCGTGCGGCTGACTACGGCCTCAATTTGGAATCCGGCCGATCGTAAGGCCATCCCCAGGTGCGTCCCAACAGCGCCAGCGCCAATAATGGCGATTTTCAGTGATTTCATGGAGTTGGACATGAGTCAATTTCTACAAATTGCGAGAGAATATCAATTCAAAGTTGGCACCGGCAATGGTGTTTCAACGTGGTTTTCATACACGTGCGCAGCCAGCCCATCGGCAAAAAGTCTTTGCTTTTATGTACGGCGTGATTTATATTTATTTTTGTTATACTTAGTGTCCTTTTAAAGGATTATTCTATCCGAATTTGAGTCTTACCTTTTAATGACGGAACTGCGATGAAACAGAAATACGACGTGGTGATTATCGGAGCAGGCTGTATCGGCGCCAGCGTGGCCAGTCATTTGGGAGAAATGGGCGTTGATGATGTTTTGGTTTTGGAAAAAGAAAAGATGATCGGTACGGGAGCCACGGCCAAGTGCGCGGGAGGCGTGCGGGCGCAGTTCTCCACAGAAATCAATATTCACATGAGTCACTATTCGATCAAGGAATTTGAGAAACTTGAAACCGAGTATGGGATTCAGCTGGTGCAGTGCGGATACCTTTTTGTCGTCAAGACGGACGAACAGAAATCCCGTTACGAGAAGAACATGGAGATCCAGAAACGTCATGGTGTCGATGTTCGGTGGGTCAGTCGGGATGAGATTGGCGCGTTGGCTCCGAATTACGGGTTGGATCGTGTACAGGGTGGAACGTTTGGTTCCAGGGACGGGCTTGTCGATCCTTACATGACGGTGGACGCCTATTACAAGAAATCGAGGAAAATGAAGGTTGAATATGAAACCGAAACGCCGTGCACCGGATTCCGCATGGCCGGCGGCAGGATCTCCCATGTGATCACACCCAGGGGAGAAATTGCCTGCAACATGGTGGTCAACGCGGCCGGCCCCCAGGCGAAACTCATCGGTACCATGGCGGGCGTGGACATTCCGATCGAACCCCTTCGTCGCATGATCACCACGACAGGGGAACTGGATTTTGTGACCGATGCGTACCCGATGGTGGTCGATGTGACGACGGGCATGTACATGCACAAGGAGGGCAACGGCCTTTTGATCGGACTGGCCAACACCAACGAGAAGCCCGGGTTTGACGAATCCATTGACAATGATTTTCTCGACACCATGCTGATGACGGCCCTCGAAGTCATGCCCTGCCTGGAGGATGCGGAAATCAAAACGAAATATCCGGGAACCTGGGCGGGGTTGTATGAATCAACGCCCGATCATCATGCCATTATCGGATTTGTTCCCGGCGTTTCCAATTTTCTGATGGTTGGAGGATTCAGCGGGCATGGCCTGATGCATGCCCCAGCTGCCGGCAGGGCAGCCGCCGAACTGATCGCGCAAGGCCGGTCCGGAACCTTCGATCTGGAACCGTTGCGATTTTCACGTTTTGCCGAAGGCCGGCTCACGGAGGAAAGAAATGTCATATAGTTCTTTAGAGCAGAAGAACCCACGCACGGCATCCTCGCCGTGTTCCCAAGGAATCAAAGAGAGGAAACGGAATCATGTTTAAGCCGATCGAACGCATGGTCAAGCAGGCCAAGACCTGTGTGCTGACGACCCACGTCAACCCGGATGGAGACGGGCTCGGCAGCGAAGTCGCGCTCCACACTTTCTTGAAGACGCTTGGTAAGAAGACGCATATCATTAATACCAGCCCTGTTCCAAAACAATATGCGTTTCTGAATGACGGCCAGGATATCGAGACGTATCAACCCACCAAACATGATGCGATCATTTTGAAGGCCGACCTCATTTTTGTTTTGGACATCAGCGTGTCCAAGCGGCTGGACCGCATGCAGGATGTCGTCATGAAATCCCCGGCGACGCGGATTTGCATCGACCATCATCTGGACAATGACGGGCTGGGTCATTTCAATTGTGTGGACGAAAAGTCGCCGGCGACGGCGGAATTGATCTTCAATTTCATCCGGTACTTCAAAGGGAGGCTCAGTTTCAAAATGGCCCGTGCCCTTTACACATCCCTGATCACGGATACAGGCGGTTTCCGTTTCAATGCCACACGTCCGACGACACACGAGATCGCAGCGGAATTGCTGGCCCTCGGCATCAAGCCCAACGACATCTATTCAAATGTATTCGAAACCGGCAATATGAATTCGATGAAATTGCTCAGCCACTTGCTGGATCATCTGAAAACCGAGTGCGATGGCGGTTTCGTGTGGACCTATCTGGATGCCAAAGACTTCAGGGCCACGAAAACCGAACGCAGCGACACCGAAGGTTTCGTCGATTATACGTTGCGCCTGGAAGGGTCACGCATGGGCGCCTTTTTTTATGAAACGACCGAAGGGGAAACGAAGATCAGCCTGCGGTCCAAGGGCGATGTGAACGTTCAGAAGTTTGCCAAGGAATTTGGCGGCGGCGGCCATAAGAATGCCTCCGGGATCACCTTGCACAAGCCCTTCAAGAAGACCATGCCAACCATGGTGACCAAGATCAGGAAATATTTCAGCCAGAATTACCGCTGATCCAGGCGATTGAACGGCCGAGGAAGTACTTCCGGCATGAAATTATCATTCAAGAGTTCACCGCATCTGCGTTTTGACTCCGAAGCAACCGTCCTATTTGTAGCCAAGTCACGCCAACCGGACGAATGGTGGAACCAACTTCGGCGTCTCCAGGGATCGGAGGTTGACGCGCTATTGACCTCGCCCGAGTTTGGAGCCGAGGAAGAAGCTGTTCACATCCTCCGGTCGGCACGTCATGCCCGACGTATTATTCTGATCGGCCTCGGTTCGAACCCCGACCGTGAGAGCCTTCGTCGCGGTGCGGCGAAAGCCGTCAAACTGGCCTCCGCCCTTGGTTGGCGTACCATCATGTGTTGCGTGCCCGACGGCGCCGTGATCTCAGAGGACGATCCGCCGTTTTCACCGCTCATTGAGGGCATCGTACTGGCCGCGTATCGTTTCGACCGATTCAAGTCGGACCGGCCGAAGGCCGTTCTGGCGCCGACGCATCTTTGCCTGGTTTCACGCGGGGCCTGGTCTAACCATGCCAGACGCAAGGCCCGGGATACGTTGACCGTTTGCACGGCGGTCAATTTTGCGCGTGATCTTGCGAACACGCCGTCCAATGTCATGACGCCGTCCGAGCTGGCGAAGCAGGCCGCGCTCATGTGCCGCCGTCACAACATCCGGTGTCGCATACTCCGGCGACGACAGTTGGAAGCCGGCAAATTCGGAGGCATTCTCAATGTGGCCAAAGGCAGCTCTGAGGAACCGCGATTCATCATCATGGAGTACCGGCCCGCCCGGTCACGCCTTCGGAAACCGATTGTCCTGGTGGGCAAAGGGGTGACGTTTGATTCGGGGGGCATTTCCATCAAACCGGCGGCCGATATGGACCGGATGAAGTTTGACATGTCCGGTGGGGCTTTTGTCGTCGGTGTGCTCCAGGCCGTTGCCGCACTGAAACTGCCACGGCCTGTCATCGGTCTTGTGCCAGCCGCAGAAAATCTTCCGGGTTCCCGTGCGTACCGTCCGGGTGACATCGTCCGGATGTTCTCTGGCCACACGGTGGAGATCATTAATACCGACGCCGAAGGGCGCCTCCTTCTTGGAGACGCGCTCGCGTATGCATGTCGTCTGAATCCGGAGGCCATTATTGATCTGGCGACATTGACGGGGCATTGTGTTGTTGCCCTTGGCGGGCAGGCTGCCGGGCTCTTTACGAATTCGGCCGGGCTCCGAGGTCGGCTGATGTCGGCATCCACGCAGACCGGCGAACGGCTCTGGGAACTGCCGATATTCAAGGAACATGAAAAGGCCATGAAAAGCCACATTGCCGACCTGAAAAACAGCGGTGGTCGTCCGGCGGGAGCCAGTACCGCCGCCGCATTTCTACGAACATTTGTAGGAACGGTACCTTGGGCCCATCTCGATATCGCCGGTACCGCCTATACGGATGAAGACGCCGCTTACACGTCCAAGGCCTCGTCGACCGGTTTCGGGATACGGCTACTCGTCGAAACGTTGGCCACCTGGAAGCCCAACCGTCGATGAGCAATATTTCCTTGCTTTTCGGAGGTCGCTATCCTACCTTCTTTTATTGCAAAAATGTACACATAATTAACTGAAAGTTTTGAATTTAAGTAAAGCGTCTGGCAGAATTCCCGGAACCATTCCGATGAGGGACTCATATCTTGCATATTGAAATCGATGTCAGGAAAACAATGGTTCTTGTCTTTTTTTCGGTGGTTTTGAAGTAACCCGCCCCCCAAGCGGGTCGTTTTCTGCCTGTTCGCCAGAATGGGATTATGAAAAAGGAAATCATTATCAATTCGACGGTCGCGGAAGCCCGTATTGCGATTGTTGAAGACGAGCGTCTGGTCGAAATTTTCGTGGAGCGCCCTGAAAAAGAGCGCATGGTCGGGGATATCTACAAGGGGCGCGTCGCCAAGGTGCTGCCCGGCATGAAGGCTTCCTTTATTGACATCGGCATGAAACAGGACGCCTTTCTGCATTTTTCCGATATTGGCGACAACACGCACGAATATGCGGCCATCGTCGATGCCGATGATGCGGACGACGTCGATGATGACAATTCGAAGGAATTGGAACCTGTCAAGGTCATGCACAAGCACGATATCGGGGGCCGTTTCCTGCGGCACGGCCAGGAAATCCTTGTGCAGATTATCAAAGAGCCGATCTACAACAAAGGCGCCCGGGTGACGTCACAAATCTCCATTCCAGGGCGATTCACCGTGCTGATTCCCAACGATCCCAACGACGGCATCGGCATTTCCCGCAAGATCACTCAGATCCAGGAGCGTCGTCGCCTGAAACGCCTGGCCCGCGAAGTCAAACCCTCCGGCTTCGGACTGATCGTGAGGACCAATTCAGAAAACAAAGACGAAGATGTTCTGCGCAACGACATCCGGAATTCGCTGAACACATGGTATGAACTTGACCGCCGCGCGAAGACGCTGCCGGCCCCCAGCCTGGTGTACAAGGACATGGAGATGGTCTCGAGCGTCATACGCGACCTTTTTTCCAATGACGTGCAACGCGTACTGATCGACGACAAAAACCTTCACCGTTCGATATCCAACTACATCTCCACGACATCGCCCCAGCTTTTGTCTCGCATCGAATTGCACAAGGATCGTCGCCCGATTTTCGATCTCTACAATATCGAGCAGGATATCCAGCAAAGCACAGAAAAGAAGGTGATGTTGCGCAATGGCGGCTACATCATCATCGAACACACCGAGGCTCTTATTTCCGTCGATGTGAACAGCGGGCGATTTATCGGCCGAGGGAGTTATGAGGAGAATGCGCTCTCGGTGAACATGGTGGCGGCGCGGGAAATTGCGCGGCAACTCCGGTTGCGGGACATCGGAGGTCTCATCGTCATCGATTTCATCGATTTGCGCGATGATCGCAACAAACGGAAGTTGTACGAAGAGATGAAACGCGAGCTTCGAAAAGACCGCGCCAAGTTCAGCATCCTGCCCATGGACGAGTACGGATTGATCGAGTTGACGCGTGAACGAATCCGGCCGAGTATTTTGTTTTCGCTCAGCGAACCGTGTCCGGCCTGCGCCGGCTCCGGACGCGTCGGCAACCGGACCACGTTGATCAACAAGGTGGACCGATGGCTGCGACGATACAAAGAGGATCATCGGTGGCCGTCCAGACTGGAATTCATGGTTCATCCGGACATCATTGATCTGATCGAGCCGAAGTTGAAAACCATGCGCTGGAAATACCTGCTGTTTCCGACGGTGACCATACAGGAAGAGATGAAGTTGGACGAATTCCGCGTTTTGAAAAACGGCGAGGACATCACCGAAACGTATGCCCAGGACTCGATGAACGTCAAGAACGGTTGATATGTTCCTGCACGGCAGTTTCATATACGGGCCGGTTATGTCCAGACGTCTGGGTTCGTCGTTGGGAATCAATCTCCTGCCCATCCGGCGGAAGGTCTGCAATTTCGAGTGTCTGTATTGTGAATGCGGCTGGACGGATCCGTCGGCCAAAGATCCGTTGCCAACGCCGGACCAGGTGATGATGGAGTTGGAAAATCGCGCCGGTCAGGCCTTAAGAGCCGGTCAGCGGATCGACTTTTTCACATTTGCCGGCAATGGTGAACCCACCCTGCATCCGTCATTTCCGGAAATCATCGACCGGGCCATCGCCCTGCGTCGGGCGCGCTTTCCGGGCGTCCGCATTGCGGTACTCTCCAATGCCATTCGGGCGCGTCACGACCGGGTCATGCAGGCGCTCCTGCAGGTGGACGATGCGATCATGAAACTGGATGCCGGAACGGAGACCATGTTTCAGCGAATCGACAGGCCCGAAAAAGGCGTCACCCTCGATGACATCACCGCTGCCTTGACTCGGTTTGAAGGTCGTTTGATTGTGCAATCGATGTTTCTCTCCGGGTCTTTTGACGGCCAACCGGTCGACAATACGGAGGAGCATGAAATCGAAGCATGGCTGGAAAGGCTGCACGTGATCAAACCACGCAAAGTCATGATCTATTCGATTGATCGTGAGGCGCCGGCCAAAACCGTCGCACCCGTGGCGGCGTCGTGGCTGGCTCAACTGGCCGAACGCGTCACGCGATCCGGCATTCCTGCCGAAAGCTATTGAGATCGACTTTCCCTGTTGAGAGTCATTTCCAAATGCTGAACCAAACATTCGAGGCCTTATGTCAGGAAAAGGAATTGCCGTACTTCTTGTGATCCTGGCGGTGTCTCAAAACGCCTGTACGTCTCGTCCACCCTTTGACGCGGGCCGGGCTTTTGCCGACCTGGAAAAGCAGTGCCGCATGGGCCCGCGCAACCCGGGGTCGCCGGGCCACCAACAGTGTCTGGAATTTCTTGTTTCGGAACTGGAGGCTTTGACGGATCACGTGCGGCAGCAGAAATTCCGATATGTGGACCGCCATGACAGCACGGTAGTTTTCGAAGGCACCAACGTGATTGCTTCCATCAACCTCGAGCCGAAGAAAAAGAAGCGCGTCATGCTCGGGGCGCACTGGGATACGCGTCCCTGGGCGGACCGGGATCCGGACAGCCGCAAGCATCAGACGCCCATTATCGGCGCCAATGACGGCGCATCCGGCGTGGCCATCCTGCTGGAGGTGGCCAGGGCCATCCGGCAGCAACCGCTTGACATCGGCGTCGATATTTTCCTTTTTGACATGGAAGATTATGGCGAGCACGGATACGAGCTTAAGCCGGACAGCCTGAACCCGTATTGCATCGGATCCGATTACTTTGCCAAAAACAACAAGAACTACTTCCCGGCGTACGGCATCATCATCGACATGGTTGGAGACAAGGATCTCGATTTGCCCATTGAAAATTATTCCTACGTCAATGCGAAGGATGTGGTGAATAAGGTGTGGGGGGCGGCGAAAAAACTCGAAAAGCCGGCATTCCGGCATTCGATTGAGGACGCGATCTTTGACGACCATATCGCGTTTCAGAAAATCGGCATTCCCTGCATCGATATCATCGATTTCAATTACCCTGACGAAACCAATCGATATTGGCACACCATGCAGGACACACCCGACAAATGCTCTCCGGAAAGCCTGAAGCAGGTTGGTGAGGTTCTGTTGGAAGTGCTCTACAGCGAATAGTGACGCCCCGGCCCGGGAGCGAAATGGCCGTGTTCGTTTATGGGAACAGGTTGGTCAGATCGTAGCCTTTGGCCAGCAGTTCTGTCCGGCGATCCCGAATGAATTGGCCGATGGCTTCCGTGGAGACGGACATGGTGATACCATAACGGATGTCGGTTTTCTGTTCGACAAAAACCTCCCCCTCGTAGGGCACGCCCGGGATGAGGGACGAGCGGTCGAAGTCCTTCGATGGCGTAAGGACGAATTCGTAGTTGGCGGCGACGGATTTGGCCATACCCACCAGTTCAAAATGCGGCACGCCATCCCGGATGGCGAATATGACACCGCCGCTGAACCCACGGTTGAACGGGGCGTCCGTCAGGTAAGATCCCTTCTTGTCCCTGTTAGGGCTGCTGACAATGCCGTTGGTGATCATCTTATAGCCCATCGGATACCCGATGATGTACAAATACGTGCCCCATTCCAGTTCCTTGGACTTGCCGATGGGATAACGAAACACAGCCACCGGTTTGGACGGAACAGATTGGAGTTTCTGTCCCACGATGGCGATATCCGAAGCGAGGTCGGAGGCGAGTATTTCCACCGTGCCTTCTTCGGGCATGTCTTTGACGAAATTGTTTTGCCTGTCGCGAATGGACACGGTGCGCAGCAGGCTCCGGCCGCCGGAGGAAGGATAATATGTCAACATCGTATCCGGAAAATCGAGAATATGGGCACAGGTCAGCAATGCGATTTTGCTGTCACGATAATAAATGACCGTTGCCGTGCCAGACACGGAGTTGAATGAAAACGAGGGTTCTCCCGATTTTTGAAGGACCTGTTCGTTGAGGTCGGCACCGGTTACACCGGCCTCCGCGGTAAACGTCCACGTTTTGTAGAATGCCGTACAGTAAATCATCTTGACGGATTCGCCGATTTCAGCCAACTGTGCGGAACAATCCTTATAAGGGAATTCGCTGTCGTACTTGCCGTCGCCGAGAGTGGGATACGCCACGTTGTAAATATGCCTGGCGCATGATCCCAGGACGAGTACGGGCCAAAGCAGAAACCACAGTGCCTTATTCATGGCTGGCCTCCGGACGTCTGTGAATCGGCGGGCGTTTGCTTTGCTTCAAACCGCTGCCGGATTTCATCCACGGTATGGCCGCCGAATTTTTCGAGAAAAGGATTGACAAGCGCCAGTGCGGCGACGGCTTCGGCAACCACAGCCGCGGCCGGCACGGAGACGGTGTCCGTTCGCTCTTTATGGGCAACGCCCGGGGCTTTGGTCACGATGTCGACCGATTTAAGCGGACGGGCCAGCGTGGGGAGCGGTTTCATGGCCGCCCGGATGATCATCCGTTCGCCGGTGGACATGCCGCCTTCGATGCCGCCGCTTCGGTTCGATCCCCGGTAATAACCCTTTTTTGAGTCGAAAAAAATCTCATCATGAACCTGCGATCCGTATCTGGACGCATTGGTCCAGCCGTCGCCGATTTCAACCGCTTTGACCGCCGGTATCGAGAGGACGTGCTGGGCGAGTACGGCGTCGAGTCGCAGATCCCAATGGGTGTAACTCCCGAGACCCGGCGGGACGCCTTCAACAATGACTTCGAAAAGGCCGCCCAGCGAGTCGCCATTCTGTTGGGCCAACCGGATTTGATCGATCATTCGTCGTTCACAGGCGGCATCGAGACAATGCACGTCCGAGCGGTCGGCACGGTCACGCAATTCCGTCAGCGGCATCTGGCCGAGGTCCATCCGTTCTCCATCATACAAGGCGGCTTCGCCAATGGCGTACACGTGGGAGGCCACGTGAATATTAAACGCTTCGAGGAACTTGCGGGCAAGGCTTCCGAGACCCACGCGCATCGCGGTTTCACGGGCGGACGAGCGCTCGATGACCGGGCGAATGTCGTCGAATCCGAATTTCTGAATGCCGGCGAGGTCCGCATGCCCCGGACGGGGCAGCGTGATTTTTGTTGGCTCAATTTCCGCCGGCTCCACGGCCATTTGGTCCTGCCAGTTTTCCCAGTCTTTGTTGCGGATGAGAAGGGCGATGGGGGAACCGATGGTCTTTCCGAGACGCACGCCGGACAGGATATCGGCATGATCGCGTTCGATCTTCATACGCCCGCCACGTCCAAATCCCTTTTGTCTCCGGGCCAGGTTTGCATCGATGTAGGTTGCCGTGATGTCGAGTCCGGCCGGCAGTCCTTCGAGGATGCCAACCAGGGCCTGGCCGTGCGATTCACCGGCGGTGAGGTAGCGTATCATAAGGGTTCCTCTGTGTCCATAATTCCTGAGACAATGTATGGATTGAAAACGGTTTTAGCAATGACCGGCCGCGGAGCTTTCATCTGGCCGGATGCCACCTTACCGGCCGCAGTCCATGGCGATCATTTCCGATGGGTCATCCGGCAAGAATCCCTTTGTTCTATTGCTTCAGCGTGTCTATATTGACCGCGATCAACAACGAGGAGGATGATTTTGAAACCGGGGTACGTCATCAAAGAAGGCTTCAGCAATCTGCGCCGCGCGGCGATGGCCACGTTTGTCGCGGTGACCATCATGGCGATTGCCCTGTGTCTCCTCAGTTTCTTTCTCATCGTGACGTTCAATGTTTCGTATCTCATCGAAGATATCCGCAGTCGGGTCGAACTGGAGGCCTTCCTGGACAAATCGCTCGATTCGGACGACGCGCCGCGGTTGCGCGAGGCGTTGCAGGCCATCCAGGGCGTCGATTCCCTCACGTTCATTTCAAAAGCCCAGGCCGCGCGCATTCTGAAATCGATCATGGGTCAGGAAGACCTTTTTGACCTTGTCGAAAGCAATCCTCTGCCGGCTTCTTTCCGGATTCGCGTGGCGCCGGAATTTCGCAACGGTAAAGAAATTGCGCGCATCGCCGCGGATATCGAATCGATTCGGGGCGTGGACGAGGTGAATTATCAAAAAGAATTGCTCGAAATACTCGACGAAAAGATCGATCTCTACAATCGCATCAACCTGGTGGTCGGCGTGTTTGCGGCGATGGCGTCGGTTTTCCTGGTGTCCAATACGATCAAGCTTAGCATCTATGCCAAACGCGACCTGATCAAGACGATGAAGCTGGTTGGGGCGACGAACACATTCATTGCCAGTCCGTTTGTCTTCGAAGGTTTTCTGCAGGGATTGTTCGGCAGTCTTATCGCGGCCGGCGTTTCATATGGCTTGGTGACGGCGATTCAGCGGTATGTTTTTCAAGGGGTCCGGCTATCGTGGGAACCCCTTGGCATCATACTTGTGGTTGGCATCATGCTCGGACTCGTCGGCAGTCTGCTGGCGGTTCGATTTTTTCTCAAAGAACGCATCAGCGACATGTGATGCCGGCGGGCGATTTCCTGTGTTGTCGCGGAGGGGACAATTTAATTGACAAGCATGTCGTGTTTGATTACTTTGCCCGTGTGTCTGTAATTCTTGAATGAGTGGGAGTTTCTGATGTCAAGAATCTTTGATCGGGTCAACATGCCGGCCGATCTCAAGTCGTTGTCGTCGGACGAGTTGGTCCAGCTGGCGGCGGAGATGCGGCAGTATGTCATCGATGAAATCACGCGAATCGGAGGCCATCTGGCGCCCAGTCTCGGCGTTGTGGAAATTTCAATTGCCTTGCATTATGTGTTCAACACGCCGCAAGACAAGATCATCTGGGATGTGGGTCACCAGGCGTATGTTCACAAACTGCTGACCGGCCGTAAAGACCGTTTTCACACCATTCGGCAGACCGACGGTTTGAGCGGTTTCTGCAAGATTCATGAAAGCGAGTACGATGCGTTTGGGGCGGGGCACGCGAGCACATCTCTGTCGGCGGGTGTCGGCATGGCGGTGGCGCGGGACCTCATGAAGAACCATAACAAGGTCGTCTGCGTGATCGGGGACGGGGCTTTGACCGGCGGCATGGCGTTCGAAGCTCTCAATAACGCCGGTTCGCTGAAAACCGATATGCTCGTTATTCTGAACGATAACATGATGTCCATCTCGAGCAATGTCGGAGCTATTTCCAATTATTTGACCGACCTGATTTCCATGCCAATGTACAACAGGGTCAAGGATGAAGTGTGGAAGGCCCTGGGCAAGTTGCACGATTTCGGCGACAAATTGCGACACAGCGTGGCGCGGCTCGACGAAGGCATCAAGAGTATCCTGACGCCGGGTCATTTGTTTGAGAGCCTTGGCTTTCGCTATTTTGGACCGGTCGACGGCCATGACCTGCCTCGCGTCATCAGGCTGCTCGAAGACGTCAAGCATCTCAAAGGTCCAATCCTGGTGCATGCGTTGACCAAAAAGGGCAAAGGTATGCCGCTCGAGGAACAGGACGTTGAGAAATACAAGGTCAATGCCAACCGGTTTCATGCCGTCAACCCGCCGAAAAAATCCGAGCCCCCCGTGGATACGAAGCCCGCGCCGAGTTACACGGATGTGTTCGGGAAGACGCTGGTCCAGCTTTGCAAGGAAATCCCGAATCTGGTCGGCATCACCGCGGCCATGGCTGACGGAACGGGATTGAAGTATCTCGCCCAAGAGATGCCCGGCCGATTTTTTGATGTTGGCATTGCAGAACAGCATGGCGTGACCTTTGCCGCAGGGCTGGCGGCCAACGGGATCAAACCGGTCGTGGCGATCTATTCGTCCTTTCTGCAACGGGCGTTTGACCAGATCATTCATGATGTGGCGATCCAGGACCTCCCCGTGTTTTTCTGCATGGACCGCGGAGGCCTTGTCGGGGCGGACGGGCCGACGCATCATGGCGCGCTGGATTTGTCGTACCTGCGGTGCATCCAGGGCATGGTGATCATGGCTCCCAAGGACGAAAACGAATTGCGCGACATGATGTACACGGGCGTGCACTATGACCGGGGACCGATCGCGATGCGGTATCCGAGAGGCAATGGTCTCGGCGTACCCATGAAGCCGGGCTTTGACAGGATCGAGATCGGCAAGGCGGAATTTCTTCAACGCGGGAAGGATGCCGCCATCATTGCCATCGGCAACATGGTCGACCACGCCGTCCGGGCGTCCAAACTCTTGACGCGGGAAGGTTATTCCGTGACCATCGTGAACGCGCGCTTTGTCAAGCCGCTCGATGAACAGATGCTTCTGGATGTCGTATCGAGTGTGGACGACATTTTGACGCTGGAGGATAATGTCCTGATGGGTGGTTTTGGAAGCGGCGTGCTGGAGAAAGTTTATTCAGAGGCCTTCATCGAGAAGGGCCTTCAAAAGGACAAACGATTTGTCGAAAAAGTGGCCAACGTGCACATCGACCGTCTGGGCCTGCCGGACACCATGGTTGAGCATGGAGAATGCGACGTGCTGTATGAACGGCTCGGGCTCGATCCGGCAAGTATTGCGGCCCGGTTGAAACATCTCATTGAAAAGCGGCGGTCCGCCGGCGTGATTCCCTTTGCGGCGCCCAGGGCCAGCGTGAGTTAGGGTTTCCGGCCATTGTTGAATGTCAAGTCCGTCAGCCCGATATGACGGACTTTTTGTTGTAACCAATGGAAGGATCGTTGTGGTTCGGATCGTGATGGTTTTGATGTGGTTGAGCGCGACGTGCGCTTTGAAAGCCCAGAATGGCGGGGCCGTTCAGGCCGGCTCGGCGGCGCCGGGTTTTTACACAAAAACACTGGAGGGCGCGGATTTCTTCTCCCGTGATTATTTTGGCGTTCCACGCGAAATACCGAAGGCCAGGAAGGAGCGCCAGCACGCGGTGCTGAGTTTTTTTGCCACCTGGTGTTCGCCGTGCCGCAGGGAAATTCCGGAATTGGAACGTCTCATGGATCAGCATCCGTCGGTGAAGTTCTTTCTGGTCGATGTAGGGGAAAGTGAGGACAAGATCGCCTCCCATCTCAAGACCACGCCCATTCGTCTGCCGATCCTCCTCGACCGGTACGGCCTCGTCGCCAAGAAATACGGAGTTATGGATGGCCAGACGGATACGGCCGTGCTGCCCACGCTTGTGATCGTGGATCAATCGGGCGTGATCCGATATTTCAAGAAAGGCTATACAGACGGCGACGAGAAGAAAATCGAAGAAGAAATTCTGAAGCTTCCTTGAGCCCCTGCGTCGTCTTATCCGGTGGCCTCCGGGGACGCCGGCCGTTCATGGCCTGCGATCTACTTACTCCAATTCATAATCCCATAACCGATCAATCCTGCGCCGATGGCAAAACAGGCGACGGCGCCATAGAAGAGCATGGCGATGGATGATTCGGTAGCTTTGGTCAGTTCTTCCTCGGATTTGAGCGTGATGATGAAGGGTTTGCCCTTTTCGGAGGGCGCCTGGATCATCAGCTCGCCGCTGCCGTCGGAGGCTTCGCCGAGGACAAATGCCCGCCGGTTGAGGGGAATCAGGCTTTCCGTGAATTGATAACCCAGGATGTGGCGATCGCCGGATCGGGAAGGCACCTGGAAGGTGAAGGCGCCGAACGAGATGGAATTCCGGTTGGCGTAGGGTTCGTACTTACTGATGACCTGGATCGGGTCGATGTTGGCGTTGTTCGGGTTGACGGTGATGCGGCCGGTTTCGTCTTCGATCTGGAAATGGACACGCTGGCTGTTGCTGGCCACGGTCGTGGCGCCGGTGCGGGTCTTGCGTTGCATCGTGCCCTGGGCATCCTTTTCCATGTAGGTCTCTTCATACCGTTCTTCCACCGTCATGGCATAGTAGACGCAAGGCTGTTTGGCGAGTTCGCTGGTGAGCGGCTGATCGCATTTGACAAATCCTTTGACTTCCGATTGCTGTTTGAAACCGCCTTTGGTGCCAAGCTCCTCAGAGATCGTACGGCACATGTCCGTCAGGTCTTTGGCCGTCGAAGTCTGGGTGGATTTGATCTCCAGCAATTTGTCCTGGGCCTTGCGGCGTTGCATGACAAGGAGGGCGCCGATGCCGATGACGACGAGTCCAACGATGGCAGGTATCATGGTTCATTCTCCAAGGTTAATGATTGGTCAGGTTCCGGAATAATAGCACCGTTTTTTCTTCGGATCAAGCCAACGCGCGTGTGAGCATGGACAGGCCTGCCGGTTGTCTCTATGAAATCAGTCGTTGCAGGAGGAGTTCGACGGCCTGATAAAGTCCGCCATAGACAAGCATGGTCATGACGGTTTTGACCATGCCGCCAAAGTACATCACTTTGAATCCATGTTTCTGGTATTTCGGTGTGAGCGCCATGATGATACCGATTTCCTTGAGTCCCGGTCCCGGCAATGACGCGCAAAGGCCCATACCGAGGTATCCCGATCCCGCAACGAACCGTTTGAAACGTGAACCCGACCGGTGCAGTTGCTCCAGGTCATTTCCCGATTCCGATTCGGATTTGACAAAAAAGCCGCGAAATTTTTGAAACCAGGATTTCTGGTGCAGGCGTTCCATCCAACGATGAATCCACCCGATGCCGGCGAGTTTGTGAAGAGATTTGTCGGTAATGAAAAACAAAAAATACAGCCATCCGAGGTCAATAACGGAAATGACGACAAAAGAGGCGATGGCCGCGCCCATCCAATGGCTGAAGTGGCCCTGCAAGGCCGTGTACCAGAGCACCACAGCCGATTCGTGTTGAATCAACGTGATGAAGACGAACGAGATGAATGTGAAAGCGTTGATGTCGGTCACCGGCGCAGTACGCTGTAAGGTTCCACACGGGAAGGTAATTGATTTTGGAGAAATTTCCATCTACTTTTTCCCGGCGCTTGTGGCCATGATCCACAAGGGCATCTTCCTCAGGTCGATGTAACCAGCATCGCGATGCGTTTTATCAACGGTCTCATAATAGGACTAACATAACTCAGTTAGAGTCGCTAAATTTCACCCCGAGCGGAGTCGAGGGGTGAACATCTACAACAACACCGATGCATTCAGCATTTGTTTACATATTACTTTGCGCCGATGGAAGCTACTATACAGGCAAGACGGACAAAGAGTTAGACCACCGTTTGTGGGAACACCAGAATGGAGTCTACGGTGGATATACGTCGACTCGGCGGCCTGTTACATTGATGTGGTCGCAGCCCTTTCCGACGTATCTCGACGCTATGGCCGCGGAACGCCAGATCAAGACTTGGACACGAGCCAAGAAAGAAGCGTTGATCAAGGGGGACTTCAGCCTGTTGCATGAATTGGCTGAATGTAAGAATGAAAGCCATTTTGCGAAGAAGAAAAAATGAGTTCAGGGGGTTAATGGCTCGCCCTTCATGGTTCGACGGAGTTTACCCCGCTCGGCGGGGCTCACCATGAAGGATTGGGTTGAGATGATAACACTATTATGAGACGATCAATAATGAAACAAAGATTCTGAATACTCTATGACTTTTTCAGCGTTGCGCGCGGTCTTCTTAGGCGGCGTCATACTGGCGGCGGGCGGACTGGCGATCTGGATGACCCCGCGTGCCCAATCCACGACCGATTCAGAATCCGTTCAGAAATGGCTTGATGAGGCGTCGCGTCATCTTGAGGCCGGCCGCCGGGACAGTTCAAACATCCTCTATACACGGGCGGCAGAGCTGGCGTTGCACGATTCACTTTGGATGGCGTGGGCCGATGCGGTCATCGGGATCGCTGAGAATTACCGTCGTTTCGGCAATCTTGAGGCAGCAGGATATCTTCTTGACTCAGTTCAGAAGGTGATCGTCGGCCGGTTTGGCACGGAGAATGCCAGGTACGCCATGACACTCAATCGGCAGGGGTTGATTCTGCAAGAAAAAAACCGACCCGACTCGGCTTTGCCCATCCTGCGCGAGGCGTATGCGATACGGTGCCGGGTCCTTCAACCTAATGACCCGGAGATCGCCTGGAGTCTGCACAATATCGGTTCCCAGCACAACCAAATGGCGCGCCACGATTCGGCCGTCCTTTATTATGGATTGGCGCTGGCCATGTTACGCGGTGTTCTTGGCGATGGCCATCTGGACGTCGCCTGGGTCAGTTCGAATCTGAGCGGTGCGTTCCGGCTGGCGGGGGACTTTGATTCGGCACGGTATTATGTCAATGCGGCTTTGTCGATTCATTTGAGATCGGCGGCGAGCCCTGATGTCATCGGATCCACTTATATGAAGTTGGGAAGCCTTTTCAGTGATCTGGGCGAATTCCGGGAATCCGTGAGGTATGATTTGCTCGCGTTGGGTCTATTCAATAGCTATCTTTCTCCAACCAATCGGGAATACATTCATCTGTACAGGAATCTCGGCAATCAGTATTCCTATCTCGGGCAATATGCCGATGCGGACTCGGCATATGCGAGGGCGTTGAGCATTTGCCTTGCGAATCGCGCCTTCTCCAGCATGGCGCGTGTCTATATGAAAATGGGGGAGAACCTCGCCGCCCAGCATCGTCATCAGGAAGCCATAGAAGTCTACAGGCTTGCCATGGAAGCCATGAAACAGGGCGGATTCGACTCATACTATTCTGGTCATTACAGAGAACTCATTGGACTTAGTGAATTGGCCCTGGGTCTCGTCGATGCATCCATTTTTCATTTGCGGCAGAGTGTGGACACCATGACGGCCATATATGGCCGGCGAAGCCCGTGGGCAGGTCAGGCCTGTATCAGCCTGACTCTGGCGTATCTGCAGGCCCGAAGGTATCCTGAAGCGTGCGGGTCCATTCAGCGTGCCCTTGTTGCGCTTCACCGGCAATTTGAATCGGACGACATCGGGGTCTTTCCGGAGTTGGAAGGTACGACACATCGGGTCAAGATGTGTTATGCGCTCAAACTCAAAGGTGACGCTTTGAAGGGTCTGTTTGGCCCGTCCCGGGACCGGCGTCAAAACGAATTGATTGCCCTTTCATATGATCACGCTGTTCGAATGGCCGAAGCCGTGCGATTCTCGTACCGCTCCCGGGAGGCCATTCAGTTCTTCGGCACGAAGACACACGGCATTTATCAACAAGCATTCCATGCCTGGGCTGAACTGTATTTTCAATCCAGAACGGAAGGCTACCTGGAAAAAGCATTCGAGGCGGCTGAAAGAACCCGTGGCTTCGAATTGCGAAAGGCCCTTTTTCAGAATACCGTGGGCGAATGGGCGTGGCCGGATTCGCTATCTGACGAGGCAAGATCCCTTCGAAGAAAGCTTCAGGCGGTTGAGAACCGAATTGCGGACGACCAGAGATTGTCGGATGCGGACTCGGCCCTTCAGTTTCGACTGGAAGAGGACCGGGCGCGCATGCAGTCGGCACTGGATGATCTGGTGCGTCGTGGAAGGCGCGCCAATTCCATAACAGGCGGAGAAATGCCCTCGCTGGCTGGCGTTCGGCAGTCCATACCAGACAGCGGCGAAGCCGTCGTCGAGTTCGTCCAGACCGATTCTCTCTGGCACGTCTTTATTATTCGCCGCGACCGCGTGCAGTTGATTCGACTCGGCCTGTTGACCAGCCTTGGCGACGATGTGGATGGCCTGATAAACGCCATTCGCCAGCAGGACTTCGATTCGTATGCCGCCCAGGCATGGAAGCTGTATCAGGACGTGGTACAACCGTGGATCGCTGAAGCGCCGGCAAGATTGATCATTATTCCGGACGGTCCGTTGAACAAACTGCCTTTTGAAGCGCTGCTGGAGAGACCGGCCGGCAAAGGGCAACGCGGCCATTACGCCTCGTTGCCGTATTTTCTGAATACCCATACCATTTCTCTGGCGCCGTCGTGTGCCATTCTGCTCCACCGTTCAGGACGTGGCCGAACCGATGGGGCGCTCATCATGAGCGGCGCCCTTCGTCCATAGACCTCACTGCCACGGCTTCAAGTTTTTCCGCGTTTTCCGCCAGTCATTTTGTTTCCCCGCCAAACCGTCGCGAATGCGTTAAGCTGGGATGAGGCAGCGTGTGACGGGAACATCTCCTCTCGCACCAACCCACGGTTTCAGTCATTCGATATTGCCCACCGATCATTGGAGAAACATCTCTCTAATTCATTTGAAATTTTACAAACTATTTTTATGCCATTTGAGGTCTTCTGCATCTTATGTACAAAGGCTGTGATCACGCCGTAACCATTCGTTCAAAAACAATGTCAGGAGACTGTCATGAAAAACGTATGTGTTTTCCTCATTGGTGTGGTGTTGATGAGCATGCTCGTTGCCGGATGCACGAAGGATTCAACGATCCTTTCCAGTTCGGCATCGAAAACGCAGACAGAGTCGGGTGGGAACGCCGGCAATCAGGTCGATGACGACGGTGGCGGCATTCATCCGGATGACGGTGAAGGTGACGGGGATAAAGGAAAGTAGAGTGTCATGTCCGGCCGGGCGGTCTCGAGACACCTATCTTCGTCCAGTCTTCGTGACGCCCGCCCAGTAAAAAGGATTGGCTAACACGGGATCCGTCCCGTGGATCATGTCCAGCTTGGCCTTGCGCAGGGCCTCATCGACCGGAATCCGGGACTGCATATGACGATAGAGTCCGATCATGAGGCCTGCCGTGGCCTTGTCGTCAATAGGCCACAAACTCATCAGCACCGAACCACAACCCGCGTGCAAAAAGGAATGCGTCAGACCGACCACGCCCTCGCCGGTTATGAATTTTCCAGATCCGCTCCGGCAGGAACCCAGGACAACGAGATCGGCATCCAGGTCCATGCCGTAGACCTCATAGGCGTGAAGAAGGCCGTCTTCTGAAGAGCCGTACGCGCGATTAAAAACAAGTCTTGAATTCATGGGATTTGTTTCGTCGAGGATGCCGTGCGTGGCCAGGTGAAGAATGCGGTAATGAGGCGCGAGAGACTTGAAGCGGTCTTCGGTGGCCTCCGCCCCGGTATAGGCATCCATGTCCACCACCGATGCGATCGTTTGGACCTCTTTGTAACTCCATGGCAGGTCGGCAAAATTCTCGCCCGCCGGTGGCAGAACCGATCCGGGGTAGTGGATGGCCAGAACACAACTCACCAGGACGAGACTGAAAAGGAATCGGATCAAGGATTCATCCGCTTGAGCATGGCGTCGGCTTTTGACGCGTGGACGCCCTGAGCGATGGCCACTGACTTCAGGATCGTTTGCGCGGCAGAGCGGTTGCTGATTTTGACATACGCGAGGGCCAGGTACCACCGGGCCGGTTCGGTCAGGCGGTCGTCGACGTCGCCGGACGCCGCGCTCTGCAAATGGCCGACCGCTTCATTGGCCCGTCCGGTGGCGAGCAGGGCATTGCCGAGATAGAAATGCGCCAACGTGTGATCGGGTTCGCGGGCGATCATGGTCTCGAATTCGTGAATGGCGGCGTCGTAGTTTTCCATTTCATACAACCGCAAAGCCGACAGGATGGCGTCGGAGGCGGCTTCACCGCGCACTTGAGGGATCACGCTGGAGTACGGCCTGAATTCCGACGCAAAAAGTTGTTCGTCCGGATTTGGCGTGTACTGCGAATTGATGCCCCAGACGATGAGAATGACGGCGGCGGCGGCCAGGCCATACGTCCAGGCCGGCCAGAAACGGGGTTGATGGGTAGGAGCCTTTTCAAACAGGCGTTGCCGGAGCGCGTCGGCGTGACGGTCGGCCGCTTCGGAGGTCATCATCGCGGCGCCTTCGACCACATCGCGGCACAAATGGCATTCCAGCAGGTGCTGCTCGAGTTTGTATTCTTCCTCCCGGTTCATCTGCTTTCTCACATAATGATCGACCTGGCCGTCGCTGAGGCAATCACTTCGGCCGGTGTTGGCTAGGAGCGCTTTATGTAAGGCGTTCACGTCGGACCTTTCTTTCAAGGATCATATGCAACATGCGTTTGCCATTTTGCAGGGCGCTTCGCACCTGATCCGTCGTCATATTCAGCCGTTCGGCGATCTCACGGCGCGTTTTTTTCTCATAATAAAACAGACGTATGCAATGCTGCTGGATGCGGTCAAGTTCGGCGAGGGCCTCTTCCAGATGGGGTTCGGCCAGCGTCACGTCCACGTTTTCGGCGTCCGGCCGCTGCGCGACATCGAAATTCTCCCTCTCCTCCAACGTCTCCAGGGATTCGAATTCGTAAACTCTGGCCCGCAGGCGCATAAGACACTCGTTGCGGGCTGTCTGGTACAGCCATCCTTTCGCGTTGAACACGGTCGAGGTTCTTATGGCCGTCTGAAAACGGCAAAACGTCTCATACGCCACGTCTTCGGCTTCCTGGCCGTTGCGCATGTATTTCATACACACAAACAGGATAACGCGGTGGTAGCGTTGGAAAATCTCGGCCACGGCCTTCCCATCGGAATGTTGCCGATAGGATTCTACCAATTGCTGGTCCGACATGGCGGCATGCAATGACATGATGTCCTCGGGATGTACCCAATTTTAACGATGCCCGGCCGATTATGCAACAAAAAAACCGATTCCGGGCACTGCAGGCGAAAAAAAGTTTGTAAAATTTTTATGCCTTTTTGCTGTTCTTGCATCTTATGCAGTAGAGGCAGGAGACGCCTGCACATGTAAATTCATAATAATCAATCAAGTTTGGAATTCGACCCACGGGCGTGGACATAATGAATCGAGGTGAGAATGTGAAAGAATTTTCGACAGTAGCCGGTAATGATGAACTGGTTAGTGCGGTCCTAAATGTCAGAAAGGGTCTCGACAGGGTGCAAGTCCTCACGGATCAAAAAAGGCACAGCCTTCTCGTCGTGGCGGAAGCTCGGTTGCGGGAGGCGGAAGCCATGGCGCACATGGGCCATATGCCGGAACGTGAATGGCTGGATACGGACGGGGTGATGGTGACTCTGGAAACCGTGGATCACATGGATCGTGTGGTTGACAAATTCATAGAGGTGATGGATGCGGCTGTGGAGACGCTTTTGGTGGACTCCGCCGAACATGAGCAAATAGGAATGCGAAGTTGATGGAAGATATGCGGGGATCAACGCAGGAACCCAACTTGATGATACAGGGAAGGTCTACGCCCGCGGCTTACGAGGAGGCGGGCGGGTTATTATGGGTCTCTGGGGGCAATGGCATGGTTTTACCCCACTGCCTTGCAAAAAAACCAAGCGATGCGGCGCCCCGGAGGGACGGGCCCGCATTGTCTTGGGGTTTTACGACGGCCTGCTCGGAAAAAGGAAAGATTCCTCATTAAGGAAATTCATGTCGCTCCCGCGGCTTGCCCTGAGCCTGTCGAAGGGAAGCGGGAGCTTCATGGAGGAAACCAGACACCCGCTTTCGCGGGTGTGACAGGATAGGCTAAAGAAGAGAGACGGGGCGTGTTTCGGGATGTGGTGTGGCAAAGAGTGACGATTTTGTCGCTCCCGCGGCTTGCCCTGAGCCTGTCGCAGGGAAGCGGGAGCCTCATGGAGGAAACCAGACACCCGCTTTCGCGGGTGTGACAGGATAGGCTAAACCGGGAGTTACCTCGGGCTCGGCGAGCGGTGAAGCAGGCGGAATGGTTCAAATTTCGCTCACCTCGATACGGCCCACAATGTCGGTTCATTCAAGATATCGTTGGGGCCTACTCGGCGAGCGGTGTTACAGATTGCGGCATTCACGTTTTTGGATAGGAAAAGAACCATGATCATATCTGTCATCAACCACACCAATGGTCTTCTCAAGGATGAGGACGTGCACGCCGCCATCCGTGCCATCAACCGGCAAATCAAAGAGGACTTCGAGCCCTACTGGAGTCTCGGGGCGCAGTTGCGGCTCGAGGGCAAGGCCGGAAAACGGATTCAGCCCCAGCAGCCCGCCGACCTCCGCGGCGACGCGATCATCTATCTCCAGCACAAACCCGGCGGCGACTATCTGGGCTACCACGAGGCCAATAACGCGGGCATTCCGTACGGGTTCGTGTTTGTCGAATTGTCGAAGGAACTCGGTGAAAGCTGGACGACGACGCTGTCGCATGAGGCGCTGGAACTCATCGGCGATCCGGAGGTAAATCTGCTCGTGGTGGGTCCGCATCCGGAGAACCGCAAGCGGGACGTGTTTCATTGGTATGAGATGTGCGACGCCGTGCAGGCGGAGACGTACGAGATCGACGGCATCGACGTGTCCAATTTTGTCTTACCGCTGTATTTCACCGGCGGCGAGGAGCAAGGCGGGCGAAATGATTTTCTGGGGCGTTCACACGCGGGCCGGACGTTACGATCCTTCGGCGTCAATCCGGGCGGGTATGTCGGATTCTTCGATCCGCAGACGAAAGATCACGAGACGTACACGCATCCCGGCGACCGAAAGGCCGCGGCACGCATGAAGATCAAAGCGAAAGCCAAAGGCGCCCGGCGGGCGATACGGTACCAGCGGACGAGGGTGGGGAAGTGAGGGGAGAGGCGCAATTTGTCGCTCCCGCGGCTTGTCCTGAGCCTGTTGAAGGGAAGCGGGAGCCTTGTGGAGGAAACCAGACACCCGCTTTCGCGGGTGTGACAGGATAGGCTAAAGAAGAGAGACGGGGCGTGTTTCGGGATGTGGTGTGGCAAAGAGTGACGATTTTGTCGCTCCCGCGGCTTGCCCTGAGTCTGTCGAAGGGAAGCGGTAGATTTGAAAACACAAGAGGACCCGTATGACCGTACGAATAACAGATAGCAGCCATGAGCAACCATCGTTACGAAGTTGATGCGGCGGCGCTGAATCTGCGCTCCGCACCGAAAGTGGATGCAAAGAACCGGATCGACGTCCTTCCGCAAGGGCACATCGTCGTGAGGCTTGCCGATGCCGGGAACGGCTGGTGGCAGGTCGAGACCATTCGTCACGGCTTGACGCTGCAGGGTTTTGCGTTCGCGCAGTACCTGCGACCGGCCGGAACCGCCAACCCGCCCGGCGCATCCGGCATTGCGGAGGTCCATTTGATCCGTCCGAAGGCCACCCTGCGCAGCGAGACCAGCGGCCGCGCCTATCCATTGTCTGAGGATGGGATGCCCAGGCGGACGGGTTCACAACCCTCCGACAAGGCCAAACAGATCGGCCAGATCGTCAAGTGGCTGGCCGTCGAAAAAAGCGCCCGCTACGAGAGCGTCGGCGCCACGACGTATTGCAATATCTACGCCTACGATTACGCTTTCCTCTGTGGCGCGTATGTGCCGCGCGTATGGTGGACGCCTCGGGCGCTGATCGCTCTGGCCAATGGCGATGCGGTTGTGCCACGTTATGACGACACCGTCCGCGAGATGAACGCCAACATGCTGACCGACTGGTTTGAGGACTACGGTGAACTCTTCCAATGGCGGCGTGAATACGACCTGACCGAATTTCAGAATGCCGCCAACCGTGGTGAAGTGTGCATCCTTGTCGCCCAGCGGACGGAACTCAACCAACCCGGTCACATCTGCGCCGTCGTTCCCGAGACGGCCGGCTACAAGGCCAAACGAAAGGGCGGCAAAGTCGTGATTCCACTCCAAAGCCAGGCCGGCGCGGAGAATTACCGGTACGGCGCGGTGGAATGGTGGACGAATAAGAGATATGGGAAATTTGGTTTTTGGAGACGGGCGTAGGGCATGCCTTCACCGCGGAGACGCAGAAAATAGGATATTCCAAGGCCCTTGCCGTGGCGGGCGTCCCAAGATTTGTAACAAGCGATCATGCCAATGTTCAAGTGGTTATGCAAAATAATGGGAAGGAGAAAAGGACGCATGTCAGAACGTGTTTTGTATTACGCCACCAACCGCAACCATGAAGGCACTGACCCCAATCATCCGACGGGATATGGCCCGAAGTTCAGCGATCACGGCATTGAAAATCTCCGCTTCGGCAAAGTGACCTTGACGGTGGAGGAGGTGCGGATCAAAGAATCGGTTGGGAAAGAAGTCGAAAACCTCGGCCCCGGCGACGGAGGCGAACTGGCAACCTACTTTGCCAGACTGGCCGGCAGCGCCGCCGCGATCATCGATGCCTTCCCTGAACAGATCGATGAAAAATTGCCGGACTACGAGCAGCCGGCCAACCTTGGATCGACAAAAATGTTTGGCGAAATCAAGGACATCATGATGAAAACGACCGACGTCGTCGTCTTCATCCACGGTTACAATGTGTCGTGGGCGGAAGCGGTGGGAACCGCCATGGCCTTGCAGGAAATGCTGGAGCAGTCTCCCGTTCGTGACACCGATCAACATGCGAGGGTTGTTTTGTTCTCATGGCCGTCCGACGGCCAGATGCTCCCGTGGGTTTCGTACAAGTCGGATCGCACGGAAGCCAAAGCATCGGGATATGCCGTGGCCAGGGGTTTTCTGAAGCTGCGGGATTTTCTCATCAAGCTGAAGAAAGAGGAAATTACCGGCATCAAACTGTGCGATCAGAATATTCACCTGCTGTGTCATTCGATGGGCAACTATGTGTTGCAAAACGCGCTCAAGCGCATGTGGGAATTCACACCCGGTACGGCATTCCCGCGCATTTTTGAGCACGTCTTTCTGTGTTCCGCTGACGTGGATGACAACGCGCTGGAAAGCGGGCAACCACTCGGTGCATTGCACGAATTGGCCAGCCATGTCAGCGTGTACTACAACCGCGGAGACATTGCGCTAAAAGTGTCCGACTACACCAAGGGCAACACCGATCGCCTGGGGACTAATGGTGCATCACGCCCGTCCCTCCTTCATAACAAGATCAACCAAATCGATTGCTCGGACGTGGTGACGGGGGTGGTGGAGCACGGGTATTTTCTGCTCGGGAATGTCCTGAATGACATACGAATGAGCGTGGACGAAGCGGAGGCCGCCGATCCCAAGCGTCCCCGGAAAAATACGGCCCGCGCCAACGTGTGGAAAATGTGAAGCCAACCTGACAAGCATGGAAGGTCGATAACATATGAAGAATCTCGGCAGATTGACCGCCGTTCGTGCGGCGCTGTGGCTGGCTGTCGCAGTCAGTACATCGCTTTTGCATGCTCAGGAAAAGACATTGAAGAAGGACTATGAGTACGTGTACGACGGCCGGTTTTACCGGATCACCTTTTCAATTTTCGCCGATGGCCAATTGAAATTGGAGGCGCAAAACACTCAAGATACGATCCGTTTCCTCGGGATGGACCATTTTGGGGGCGCGGTGGATTCGGTTTTGAATGAACTGGTTGAATCCGATTCCATGCGGGCGATCATGGCCAGTTACTGGCGGGGACGGATTGAGGCCGACCTGCTTTTTCAACCGGCGATCGCTGCGATGAAGAAAATGAAGGAAGACGTGGACAGTCTCAAACTTGGGGGAGACGTACGGATCGCCACCATAGGCATCCGGCAGCATTCATTGAGATTGCGAGTCGACAAGCAGCGTGCGGAAAAGATCGGCCGGCAGTTGCAGGCCGTCGGGCGGGTTGTACCTGATTCGAGCGGAGGAAAGAATGACTCGTTGGCCGTATTTGACGTTGACCGTGTGGAGATTGCCTTCGAAGATGGCCTCATTCGTGATCTTCAGGTCAAGGGGACGATTCGCATCGGTAAGACCGTGGTTGACGACAAGGCCGTCTTTCAGAACCAAAAATCATTGCCATTCAGAATCCCCCAGCATCTGGCCGCCCTCTCCGAAGAGCGCAGAGATCTCGCTTACAAACGTGGAGACCTCACCTTCGGCCTGAATCTTTCCGACGTGCTGTATGTGGATCGTCAGACAGTTGGCGGGACAGCGAACTACATGCCTGACGATAGAGAGCCCGTGGTCCTGACGAACGACAGTTCCTCGATCGCGCTGTACCGGAGACCATTCAGCAGTCAGTTGGATCTGCGCTTCTACACAGATGTCGACGGTTTGAGCCGCAAGGAACCCAATGGCCTCATCCAACTGGAAGGAACCTATGCCATTCCCGGATTTCTGGAGCTATCGAAACGGTGGTGCAGCACGGATTTCTTCCTGCTAAAGGGTTTTGCCATTTTTCTGCGATTCTCCAAGATTGAAAACAAGCTCCGCAACATCACTCTCAGATCCGACAGCGTATCGACGTTTGATCTACAGGACTATGCAAGCTTGTCGACCGGTCTGAGGATCAATGTGATTAGTGGGCTCTCCCCTACGCGGGATATCGGATTGGATGTGACGCTGGCGGCGATGCAGACAAACATGGACAGCGTTCGTCGCGACGATACGTCATTCGTAACGCAAATGGCCCATTCATTGTATTGTATGCCCGAGGTGTACGGCAAATTCAAATTCGATGAGCGTATCAATTCAGAATTCCGCCTTGGTGTCCAGCATCTTGATTTGCGCGGAAAATCTGTCCGGCAATATGACCGTCGATGGATCTGCCGTACGGAAATGAGCTTGAACATTCACGCGGGTGGCCAAAACAAAAATTCATCCATCTTCCTGCGGTGGATCGGGATATTTCATGAATCGAAAGATGATTTCTCATGGCAAATCGGTTACAAAACGGCACTCTCGGAGATATTTGGATGGTGACTTGTTGATAAAACCTTAGTGAAAGGAGCCACAATGTCGGAGAAAAATGATAATGAGCGGATGCTCGGCAATCGGGCGCAGAATGAAGAGAGCGATGGCAGTATGACAGGGGCATCCAGATCGTTCACGTGGTCGACGCCAATTGGCTTTGTGATGAAAATCATCCTCCACTTGATCGACAAGATGCCAAGAAGGATTCAAGTCATCTCTTTTCTTGTGTTTTTGATTCTGCTTGTGGTGTTTGTTCTTGATTCCCTGCCAAAAGACGAGATCATCATAGAGGGAGAATTGAGGCTCGATAATGGTCAACCTTTCAATGAAAAGGACATCGGTATTCAGCTCATGTCCAATGGGTTGTACGTATTGAAAATTGAACAAGCGAGGACTTTTGAAGTCAAATGGATTCTGAAAGTGCCTCGTTCGGCTCTTCATGAGACGCGACGATTTACACTTGCCTTGTACAACCAAAAGAAGGGGTCATTGTCCCTCACAAGCCATGCCATGTTCCAGATTGATTCTCTGAGGAGCGTTGTGGGAGACGATAGGATTGTTCAGCTGAAAACAGACAACTTGTTTTCCAAAATCGAACTGGTTCGCCGTTCAAAGCCGAATTGGTTTGACGGCGTTCTTGACTGGGCCAAGAACGCACTTGGCGCGACCGGATCAGGCCAGACAGGACAAAAAAGCAGAAGAACAATTGATAGTCTGATGAATGTATATCAGGACGCATATTCCCCGACTGAGCAGACTAATTTGCGAGATCAGTTGGTGACCGGAGGAACCGATGCGGCTGTGTTCCTGGTAGATTCTTTGAAGAAGCAGCTGGATAGAGGCGACAAGAATATCGCGGATTATGCCTATGTGCTTTCTGGTTTCCCATCCCTGGATGTCGTAGCCAGTCAGGGTGGCTTAGATAATGCTTTCTTTGCGAGCGCCGTGGATGTTCTATTGAAAGGGAGCGAGGTTGAGGCGATCAATATGTCGTCGTTTCTGAAAAAATTGCAAGATCAACGGTGTCTTACGCATTTGTTTGACAAATACGACAAGGCAGACCAAATGCGGAAAAGGGCTTTCATCAATGTGTTGTCGGGCTACGCATCAAATACAAACTCCATTTTGAGAGACCAGGTGAAACACTGGCTCACTGTCAGGCGGATGAACGAATCGTCGGCCGGCGTTGTTCCAGACATTGAGGCCGCCCTTGCCGCCTTTCAATAGGATGCTCATCACAGCGGTGGAAACATGCGTGTGTTTCTTCCGGCGAATCAACCGGATCCAGATCGGCCTAGCCACCGATCCGTCTAATTTTGTGAATTTGAAAACAGCGAAGAAAGAGAATGGGCAAAGCGAGCACTGAGCCAGATTGCCACAAACAAGTGGCCTTGAACTGCATTCTACTTCAACCAACAGGAGACGAGCCATGAAGTATCTGATTGTTCCAGCGCTGATCGGTCTGGTGATGGTCTACTCATGCGTAGATCAGGATTTTGGAGATGTTTCGAACGAAAACGGAGGTTTATCCAAGGACATTGGTTCCGGCGAACCGATTCTAACTGTTAGCACGTGTTCCTTATCTATCCAGGGGAACTATCTTGTGATTGAGGCCAATGTAACCATGCCGGCTGATTCTTATGATCCGGAATCGGGGGACTGCATTCCAAAATGCAACCCCAACTGGCTTCATCTGGACCTGAGAAAGATCGGGCATGTGAACGGATTCGATTCGGCGAATTTTCCAAATCTTAGTCCTTCCGTGACGGGATATTTTGACGAGCATCAGGATACCTGGATGGACGGCCGCGTAGAGTCCTCGGCGACTAATACGTGCTCATCCAGCGTCTTCCATGTCAGGTATTCATTGCCACTTCAGACGATTTTACTGTCGTCGGTGCCCAATCAGGACCCGTCGGACCCCACCAACCAGCATCCGTATGTTTTTGGGGATTACTGGAATTTCGTGAACAAGTCGTCCTATCCCGGCATCACCGCCGGTTCCTACTATGCCGTTTTCTTCAAGTGGTTCGGCAGCAATCAGAACGGGAGCTGTCCGGGAGTGATTTGGGATTCGCCGATAGTTGTTTCTAACACGGTCGCCGTTCCGAATATTTTCACGGTCAGCCTGACCGGCCCATCAGTCTTATTCAAGCCCAACCGGGGAACGTATGTCGCAACAGTGAACGGGTCGGTTTCGGGGACGTTCACGTACCGGTGGGAATACTCCCATTCGCCGATCGGGATGAATCAGTGGAGTCCGTGGAGCGTGACGCGAGTCTATTCGACGACGTCATTGACCGACACGAAACAAATCACGATGCCGTACGAAGACATCCGTCAAAGGGTCATCGTCAAACTGGGCGCAGACTCAGCGATTTCGCCGATCAAATACACGTGGAATGGAGCGGGGGAGATGTGATGAGGATCGACCGACATATCGGGTTGCTGACCCGGGCGCGGGGGCTTTCATAGATGCTCACGCCAGGAGCCTTGGTCGTGGAATTAGTGACTTAATTGGTTGGGATGGAGGTGGTAACTTCGAACGTGATCTCTTCGGTTCGGGTGAAATGGAAACTGGGATTGGCATCACTACTTGATCGGAGAGTCCTTTGCGGCAAGTCGGCTAGTCTCAAAAAGGAGGAGCAATCTCATGGGAAGGATTCTTTTTGAATCGGTTGTTATCTTGCTGAACATTTATTTGATATACCTCAGTTCGAAAGAAATAACGAACAGAGAAAAGGGGCCAGATGGATTTGCCCATGATCTGTCGTACTTCATACCATTGGTCATTGCCACATATGGGATCATGAAGATCATCGCATACGAAACCCAAAACCTATTTCCGATCTTGAAAAGAGCTCTTGACTCACTCCCTCCAACACTCACGACCGTTGTCGCCGAGGTCGGTTGTATTGTGACACTGATAGTTGTTTTTATGAGCCCACTCGTGAACGAGATCAGGGTTAGGAAGTTGAAGCAATTCGACGCAAAATTGCTTCGGCTGATCTTCATCAGTTTTCTTTCGAGTTCTTTTGGAGTATTGATTGCAAGAATAAAGGAGGCAACATGAAAAGCAAGATTGTTGGGATTGGTCAATGCGGATCTAGGGTAGTCCAAGATTTTCTAAGCGAAGTGTTTCCCCAAGTGCCAGATTCGAAAGCAGTCCGTTCAGTGGCTAACATGTCTCAATTGACGAAGTGGTACAAGGAACAAATGGTCAAATTTCAAACTGCGACGCTTAGAGTCTTCTCAAATCTCCAAGTGTTCTTCAGTTCACTAAAGGTATCCGATCGACCAAGACTCTATGTGGTTGACGGTAATACAGATAATGCTGTCGTGAGGGGTATGGCCAATGTAGGACCGGAATTGAATAATCTGATTTATTGCAGTTCGATACCGCTTCAGTTCAGGCATGGCGGCTGTAGCATCTCAATAATTGGCCAAGCACTTCTAAATGGAGCATATGATCATTCCGAATCGGTCGGGTACAAGAACTGCATAGGCTTATCAGACGAAGACTTAATCATGATTTGTGCTGCATCAAGCGGTGGCACAGGCGCCGGCGGAATCCTGTCAATGAACAGGCAGTTCTTTTCATTGAATTCTGGCAAGAATTTTGCACTGCTCAATGTTCTTATCATACCAGAATCGGATTCCCAAGACTATAAACATCGGTGGAACTCGGGCCGTTGCATACGAGTTCTTAAGAAGGGGAATTACCAGCCAACAGGTACGATATTGGTGTCTAACGAATCGGAAACCATTGAAAGACAAGTGATCATCAACAAGTTTGTTACGAACTTAATGATCAGGCTAATTAACTCAAAATACGCCGGGAACACGCCTGTGATCAGGTCGGAACTTGATATTGCGGATATGAAGACATTTTTCGCATCGGATATCGTCTTTTGTGGACTCGGAACCCTTGTGGAAGATGATGCCAGGAAGCCAAACGCAGACAAACTCATGGAACAAGTTTTCACCCGAAACAAGCAGCCGACAAGTGGTCTATCTGTTCCAATTGCTGATCGAGACCTTAGTTTATCAAGCTCAGTGCTTGTTCTCCTGGGGATTCCTCAGCAGACCAGACCAGACGTTTTGGTTGACTTTGAAGTCCACTGCAGAAATATCCTTACGTCGAAAATTGCCAATCTGGCAGACATACAAATGTATTCCTATGGCTCAGTAAAGGACCTTGAACTGACTGTTTTCTTTGCATTCAATGATCCACTTGTGATCAGGCCAGTCCAGGACCTTGTTGACACCTATGAGAGATCATTCAACCACGGCCCGGACAAGTTGAGACGTGAACACGATATCTATCAACGTGTAATCAACGGAGACATTAGCGACAGGTCTGTGAGGGCAATCTACGGGACAATCGCCAAAGAAACGACTGCCGCAGTACCACTGAATGACATTGAAAGAATTATGAAGCAGAATGGAGTATAAGAGTCGCTCCCTTAGAATCAAAAACAATGTTCCCAACTGATTGGGCAAAGACTGTGATACGTCATACACGCGAAATTGTGGCAACGAGCCTCCCTTGTTCTGCCTCATGCAGAATCTGGAACTTCTGTGCGACCGAAACATAGTGCGTTGTTTGCCTCACGTTTCTTCTTTGAATTGATTTTCAATCTGCTCACCCATATTTGGCAGGGCAAGCCGTAAAAAAGGAGGTTATGGAGATGAATGCTATATCAAATGACAATACACAGAACAGTGTACTGATGACGCGTAATGAAGTCGGCGCAACTGGCTTAGCCCTTGCTAGCTCGCTTATTATGTTGATTGTGCTGGGAATGGGTTTGATGATCGTGGGGTTTGTTGCTGAAATTCTGTCCTCGACTGTACAGCCTGAATTTAAGGAGATTAAGTGGCTTGAGAATGGTGGCGTGGTCAACAAAACAGTATTGGTTGTTTCTACATGGAGCGTCGCCCTTAAGGTTTTTAGTTCATTTTGCTATTCGTTGTCCATCGCTTTGGTCATCTCAATTGTCGTGACACACAGGCTTGAGGCCGATCGCATGAGCAAGAGAGAGAACCAACTGACCTCACTGCATGACCGAATTAACGAAAGTGTCTTTGAGTCACTTTTTAAGCGATTTGTACCTGATGAGATTTTCTCGGCCGTGAAGGAGCAAATCGTGACCAACAACTTTGTCCAGAAGAATGTGAGCTGGAAATTTGAATTCAGTGAATCAAATGGTAAAGTGAAATTAAAACAGACAATCAGCGGCGAATACCATAACCTAACGCATTCCCAATTTCAAACGCTGCCGTTCGCTGAAGTTGACAACAGTTATTCGAATGAGAAACTGCTGAAGTACACGTGTCTTCTAGATGGAATCGTCATTGGCAAGTATGACTGGAAGGAACCTGAAAAGGGCATGACTGTCACGAATCTCTCGCCCAAGCATGAGAAACTTACTATAAAGATCGAGATTCCGCCGCGCAAACATGTGGATGTCCTTTCGATTTGGGAAACAGAATTCGAAGCTATGCCTTTTCAGGATGCTAATTTTGCCCTTTATCCAATAATCAATGCTAGTCTTAATGTTACGATTCCAAAGGGGCATGAATTTCATTTGTTTGAGAGCTACAGTAAGCAAATGACGTTGAGTCTGAAAGAAGATAATATGGAGGCATACACCATGAAAGGCGTCATCTTATCGGGTCAAGGATTTGTATATGGGCTCAAGAAGAAAGTCTCCACTCCTTGAAAAAGACATGTCCTGCCTTGGCTCCCCTTTTCCCCCTTGCCTCTCATGAGTCATGGGCGTAAATTGGCTTGAGTCTATCCAATCTCTTTCAGCGAGCGACACCTGACCCTATGCCCAAACGAAAAACCTCTCCGGCTTCGAAGAAGAAGCCCATCGAGCAGTACGAACACAAGGACAAACAGCGGGTGAATAACCCGCCCGTGGGCCTCGTGACGCCGGATACCGATCCGGATGTGAAACAGGGCCAACCGAAGAAAACCTACCAGTACGATCCGCATCTCGATCCGCAACTCGTCTGGGCGGGAAAAGCCGAACACACGTCCTTCGAGATTCCGACCGTGTCGCTGCATGTGCATGAACGCATCGACCCGCGGTCGATCGTCGAAGCGGTGCGCAATAAGAACGGGAACAACTACGAACAGATGTCCCTTTTCAGCAGCAAGGACGAAAATCCGCCTCTGCGTGACGCCATCGATTTCTACAAACACCGGCACAACTGGTCCAACCGCCTCATCGCGGGCGACAGCCTGCTGGTCATGAATTCCCTCCTCGAAAAAGAAGGCCTCGGCGGCCAGGTGCAGATGATCTACATCGACCCGCCGTACGGCATCAAATACGGTTCCAACTTCCAGCCCTTCGTGAATAAGCGCGATGTCAAAGACGGCAAGGACGAAGACCTCACCGCGGAACCCGAAATGATCAAGGCCTTCCGGGACACGTGGGAACTCGGCATACATTCGTATCTCACATACCTGAGAGACCGCCTTCTGCTGGCGCGTGAACTCCTCACCGAGAGCGGTAGCGTATTCGTGCAGATCAGCGATGAGAATGTGCATCATGTGCGGGAGTTGATGGATGACATATTCAAGGCTGATAATTTCTGTGCAATGATAAAGTTCCAGAAAACGGGAAGTCTAGCCAGCACATTAGTGGCAAGTACAACTGATTATCTTGTTTGGTACGCCAAGGAAAAAAAGGCAGTGAAATACCGATCACTATATCAGAATCGGCAAGGCGGAGACCCGGCGCTTGACAGGTACGACTACATTGAGCTTCCAGACGGGACAATACGCCGACTGACCAGTGACGAGATATCTGCAGAAATAGATTTGCCGAAAGGAAAGAGGCTTCGATTCACAACGCTGATGTCAGACGGCGAAAATCTCTCAACAGATCAGGTTTTCAACTTTAACGGGGAAGATTTTAGGCCAAGGCATGGCAAACATTGGAAGACGTCTGTCGAAAACTTGGGCACGTTGAACAAAAGGGGAAGAATTGTGCAGCTTGGTACTTCTTTGTGGTACAAGAGGTATCTTGATGATTTTCCCGTGATTCCGCTTGGTGATAGATGGGAGAGTCTTCAGATTGGAGTCGAACTATCATATGTTGTCCAAACTGCACCTCAGGTCGTCCAACGTTGCCTCCTCATGACGACCGACCCAGGCGATTTGGTTCTCGATCCGACGTGCGGGAGCGGGACGACGGCGTATGTGGCGGAGCAGTGGGGACGGCGGTGGATCACGTGCGATACGTCGCGAGTTGCTGTCGCACTTGCGAAGCAGAGGCTTATGACGTCGGTGTTCGATTATTTCGAATTGGCCCACCCGCAGGAAGGCGTGGGCAGCGGATTCAGATACAAGACCGTTCCTCACATCACGCTCAAGTCCATCGCGAATAACGAGCCGCCCGGGCAGGAGACGCTCTACGATCAGCCGTTCACAGATAATTCCCGTGCGCGTGTGACGGGACCGTTTACGGTCGAGGCGGTGCCGGCGCCGGTGGTGAGACCCCTCCCGGTCCCTCCCCTTGAAGGGGAGGGCCAGGGTGGGGTTCTCCACGGGGAAGGGGGAGGTTCGGGTATCGAAGTCGCCCGCTCGGGCGAGACCCTGCGTCAGCGCGAGTGGCGCGACGAGTTGCTCAAGTCCGGCATTCGCGCCAAGAACGGGCAATACATTCTCTTTTCCCGCGTGGAGCCGATGGCCGGCACGCGGTGGATTCATGCCGAAGGCGAGACGAAACCCAATTCCAAGGGCGCCGACGTGGTGCGTGAAACCTCTCCGTCCTACAAGGGCGAAAAAGAGGGGGTTCGTGTCGTCCTCTCTTTCGGCCCCGAACATGGCCCGCTGGAACAGCGTCAGGTCGAGCTTGCGTGGGAGGAAGCGCATTCGCTCAAGCCCCGGCCCGATCTTTTGGTTTTTGCCGCCTTCCAGTTCGATCCCGAAGCCGCCAAGGACATCGACGAAACCGATCCCAAAAAGGCCGGGATGGTATTCCTCAAAGTCCAGATGAATGCCGACCTTTTGACCGACGATCTGAAGAAGAAGCGCACGAGCAGTGAGAGTTTTTGGCTTATAGGACAACCCGACGTTCGTCTGAAGAAGGTAACCTCGCGCACCCTGAGCGCAGTCGAAGGGCGCGCGAAGAAAACCACAAAGGAGGAGTCGTCTCAAACGATGTACCAGGTCGAAGTGCTTGGCTTCGATTATTACAACACCAAGACCGGCACCATCGATTCCGGCGGCAATGAACGGATTGCCATGTGGCTGCTCGATACCGACTACGACGGGCGAAGTTTGTTCCCGCGCCAGGTCTTCTTCCCCATGGCCGGCGAGAACGAAGGCTGGGCGCGTCTGGCCAGGAATCTGAAAGCAGAGATCGACGAAGACTTGATCGAAGCCTACCGTGGTACGGTTTCACTGCCCTTCGAGCCGGGCAAGCACAAACGGATTGCGCTCAAGATCGTGGATGACAGAGGAATAGAGAGTTTGAAAGTGATGGAGGTGGGGTGATGATGGAAAAGACGTTGGATATAAGGGTCGAAAAAGATCACCTGTTATCGTTGACAAAGGCGAGCGCAAAGACAGCGATTGCAGAGCTCATATGGAATAGCCTAGATGCAGATGCGAAATCGATTGATGTAATCATGTTGCGGAATCCGTTGGGCATCGAATCCATTGAAGTCAAAGACGATGGGCATGGCATTGACCTCGCTGATGCCGAGCATATTTTTGGGACCCTTGGGGGTTCTATTAAAAAGGACAAACATTACAGTCCCTTGAATCGTGCTTATCATGGAAAAGAAGGTAAAGGGCGCTTTAAGGCAATGGCGATTGGAAGTTTAGTATCTTTTATTAGTGCGTATAGAGCCTCAAGTGCCTTGAAATCGTTTAAAGTCACATGGGACGAGAGCAATCTGAATCATCCTACAATGCATGAAATATCATCAAATGGACTGTCCCATCCAGGTTTGACGGTACGAATTGAAAACATAAAGCAAGATCGTGTCGGCGACCTATCCTCGGATAATTGTCGTCATGAACTGGAGGTTGAATTTGCGGTCTACTACTTGGCTTATAATGACTTCAGCATCTGTTTTGACGGATGGGATTTAGACTTCGAGCATCTAATTAAAGCGTCAAAATCTCATCAACTTCGCACCAGTTCTGATGTTGAATATGAAGTTCGGATTGTTGAATGGACAATTAACATAGAACGCAGACTGCACTTGTGTGGAAATCAAGGAGTAACATTCTTGACTGATAGGCTGGGCATTCGCGCAGGTGAGTACCCGATATCTGTTTATGTTATGTCTTCTTACGTTGAATCGCTCCATCGGGAAGTACGGCTCACGTTGGCAGAAATGGATCCAACATTAGCAGAAATGCTTGACACAGCCAAACAGTGGGCCAAAGACTATATCCGGACAAGAATGCATGAATCAGCATTTGATTACATCGAAGGATTAAAGAGAGAGAATCTGTACCCGTATAAAGAGCCATCATCAAATGTAGTCGAGGAAGCTGAAAGACAGGTCTTCGACATTGTCGCCCTTCATATCAACGAGTACCTACCAAATTTTACTGAACAAGACAGTGCGAATAAGAAATTTACTTTTGCATTGGTCAAAGAAGCGTTGGAAAATGATACCAGCGGGCTACAGAAAATTCTTACGGAAGTTGTGACCCTGCCAAAAAAGAAAGTTGAGGAGCTGAACGAAATCCTAGAAAAGACCACTCTTACAACGATAATAGACATATTTAAGGAAATTACTGAGCGGTTAACTACAATTAATGAGCTCAGGCTCCTGCTGTTTGACGACAGGTTCAAAAAAAGTGTTCTGGAGCGAAGGCATCTGCACAAAATTGTGAGAGAAGAAACTTGGATATTTGGCGATGATTATACTTACGGGGCTGATGATGTCAACTTGAAAAACGTCCTTAAGACTTACCTAGGTGACCTTGGGAGGGCTGAATTTGAAGATATAATGAACAAGGAAGCGGATGGCAAATTGGATGATATTCCCGATATTTGTTTATGGAAGCAATACAACAAGGGTTCTGCCGGTTATTATCGAAACCTCATCATAGAGCTAAAGCGACCAAGCAAGACAATTGGCACGAAAGAAATCGAACAGATCAAGAAGTATGCAAGGGCTGTTTCTGCGGATAGTAGATTTCCGAAAGAAAAGACGGACTGGGTATTTATCCTGCTCGTGACGGAAATTAACGCGGAAGGCGATTTTGATTGCAAGCAAAAAAATCGCAAGTACGGTCACGTGCATGAAGATGAACACATAAATGTGTATGTCCTTAAATGGGGTGATGTCCTAAATGAGGCAGAATCTCGGCATCAATATTTGAAAGATAAGATCAATTCAAACATGAATGAAGGCGAAGAAGGTATTGTACTTTTACGCAAGAAATATGCGAAGTTTCTACCAAAGTCCATTGTTGACGACGAAAATAATCAAACAACGGATTCAACCTTGCCGAATTTTCTGGGTGAGGCGGATTGATTTATTCTGAAAGAATCAGAATCTGATGCGAGTTTTGTTGTCCATTAAGCCTGAATTCGCCGAGAAAATATTCTCCGGCGAAAAAGAATTTGAATTCAGACGTGCTATCTTCAAGAAATCGGAAGTGCGGACTGTAGTTGTTTATGCCTCCTCACCCGTACAAAAGGTCATCGGCGAGTTTGAGATCGATTACATCATTCGAGACAACGTCAGGTCGCTTTGGACGAAGACACAATTAGTGTCGGGCATATCCAGAGAGTATTTCTATGAGTATTTCGGAGACAAAGAAGTCGGCTTCGCGATAAGGATCAAGAAAGCAAGAAGGTATGATGTTCCGCTTTGCCTCAAGAAGGATTTTGGATTGGTTCCGCCGCAATCTTATGTCTATTTACAATAAAAAGACGACCGCCCTGACTATCTTTCGAAGAGCCCCATGGGCTCTTATCATCAGGGCGGAACCTTTGTAAAATTTGAAAAGCCAGAGGTGATCACCAAAGGCTCCACTTCATAATACGCAATCAGTTGCATATTGTCAATGGCGCTCAATAAAGTCTCTGACAAATCATCTGAAGGCACGTCGCAATAAGATGCAAAACATCAACAAACTCATCATCAATTCCCCCTACGTTGAGCCGACGTTGTATTGGTGCTATGACGGCAAGACGCGGTCCTTCAGCCTGAAGGAAGGCCGTTGGCCGGTGGGATATGATTCGCCTATTGTAATAACTTGTAATAAAAATTTGTATTACACGATATTCGTATGACCACGGAACTGGTTCAGGACATCTGGGCAAGATATGGCTTCAAAGGAAATCCCTTCGATACGGCGGCCTTGTCGGCTTCCGCAGGGGTTCTTCTGCCTGTCAGCAAGGCAATCGTCGGGAGGGATATGGAATCCAGCGAATCTAAAATGCTCCTGAGCATCGTTCGAAGTTCCGGCGGGGCGCGAACCGTCGTTGAGGGCGACGTTGGGGTCGGAAAAACGACTTTCGTGAACTATCACCGATATCTCTGGGAAGTAGAAGCCGAAGACAAACTGCTCACACCATCCACAGAAATCAGTATCTCGGAGAACCAGACTGTCTCAATTTTTGTCAGCAACATTGTGGGTGCCGTCCTCTCCAAGATCGTATTGCTGAAGGGTGAAAAACATGTCCACGATCGTCCACTGCTTCATGAACTATTTTTGTTGAATCGCGTTTTTACTCATCGGTCGTTGGATATTCAGGCGAGCCTGTTTGGTTTCGGAGCCGGCGTTGGGCGTTCATCTGAAGCATCCGTTCCGGAACCGTCCGAGGTCCAGCTGATAACTTACCTTAAGGCCCTCGTCGAAGAAGTCAAGAAACTTGGTTTCAAGGGGATATTCCTCCATCTGGACAATATGGAGCTGGCCAGCTTGCGCAATCCCGAGGCAACCAGGACATTGTTCAATCGCCTACGGGACGTTCTTCAGATCCCCGACATTTATTATGTCTTTGTGGGTCCTCGAGGTTTCTTCAATGACATCATAAATCCCAATGAACGCGTTCGCAGTGTCTTCTCAGGATTTCCGGTGTGCCTTATGCCGCTGACCAAGGAGCAGGTCGTCAGCGCTCTGGAAAAGAGGTATGAAATACTATCAGAAGCCCGAGGAAGGTTTATTCGCCCTGTTGACAACACGCTCGTTGATTACTTGTACGACCTGTACGACGGCAAGATGCGGTTCATCCTGGACGCGATCTCCAGTGTCGTGGTCAATCTGCCGCTTATCGGGGCAGAAACGCTGGATTTCGCATCAGCAAAGGGATTTCTTGCCGAACTGGTGATTGGAAAACTGAAGCAGGAATTGACAGGCAAAGAGTGGGACGTGTTAAGGGCTGTGGTCAACCTTGGCACATTCACCAACGCAGACGTTTCCCGCAAGTTGAAGCAACACCGTCAGAATGTGAGCAAGTATTTCAACACGCTGTTGGACAAGCGCATTATTTACCCCCACCATCGCGATGGAAGACAAATATATTACTGCGCCAGTGAGGATGTAAGAATCATTCGCGACGTGCCCAACAGGGTTCTGAAAAGCCTTCTTGGCAAATGAACACCATCGACAAACTCATCATCAATTCCCCCTACGGCGAGCCGACGTTGTATTGGAGCTACGACGGCAAGACGCCCTCTTTCAGCCTGAAAGAAGGCCGCCGTCCGGCGGGGTACGTCGTGGCGTCCGGAGAATTCATGACGCGGGGAATTATACCGCCCTTTCAGGGCTTGGATTGCCTTGAATGGCATGTTGGCATGGGGCGGTGCCCCATGCCTGAAATACCCGACCCTTTCAGGGTCGGGAGATTCAAGCCCCGAAGGGGCGCGATAACAAAGGTCGGAACGAAGTTCCGACCTGATACACGGCAACAGGAAAAGCCCTGAAAGGGCGTAATTCAAAAGGTTGGGGCACCGCCCCAACCGCGGCATTGTAAAAAAAAATGAGCCCTGAAGGGGCGGAATCCTAATAACCGAAGACCTTCCATGTCCCAAAGCCTCACCAAAATCTACGTGCACATTGTTTTCTCTACCAAGAGGCGTTATCCGTTTCTGGCCGATAAGTCCATCCAATCCGAGATGTTCCGGTATTTGGAGGGCACGTGCAAATCCCTCGACTGTCCCGTGATTGCCGTCGGCGGCGCTGCCGATCATGTGCATGTGCTTTGCGTTCTTTCGAAAAATCTGGCGGCCGCCGACCTTATACAAACCATCAAGCAGAGTTCTTCGAAATGGGTCAAAAGCAAAGGGACCATGTTACAGAAATTTGCCTGGCAAAACGGCTATGGTGTGTTTTCGGTCAGCCAATCGCAGGTGGACACCGTGCGACGATACGTCGATCGGCAGGAAGAGCACCATCGAAGGAAGTCATTCCAGGAGAAGTTTCGGTTATTGCTGGAAAAATATGAAATCGCGTTCGATGAGAAATATGTGTGGGATTGAGTTTGATTCCGCCCTTTCAGGGCTTGATGCTTGCTTTTCCGATTTTGCGGCATGGGCTTCCCATGCCTGAACCTGTCCAGACCCTTTCAGGGTCGGAAGCGGTCCGTGGGGGAGGTTGAATGTGATGGACGGGGCTGGTTCAGGACATTTCATAATGGGTCTTGATAAAACAATCGAATTTTCTATCCTTTACCGTCAGACACCGACATGAAAACAAGAATCGACATATCTCCCGAAGTCTTGCGGGACTTCTGCCGTCGGCATGGCATTCGAAAGCTGTCCGTCTTCGGATCGGCACTGCGTCCGGATTTCCGTCCGGACAGCGACATCGATGTTCTCGTCGAATTTGAGGACGGCCACACAACCGGTTTTCTTGGACTGGGCCAAATCCAGCGGGAACTTTCTGAATTGCTCGGCGGCCGCGAAGTCGACCTGCGGACGCCGAAGGAACTGAGCCGATATTTCCGGGAAACCGTTGTCGCCGAAGCCGAAGTGCAGTATGTTGCCGGATGATCGGATTCGGCTGCAGCACATGCTTGACGCAGCGCAGGAGGCGATGTCTTTCGTCGCCGGGCGTACGCGAGAAGATCTCGATAGAGATCGGATGCTCCTGCTTTCGTTGATCAAAGAACTTGAGATTCTGGGTGAGGCGGCAAGTCGTGTTTCCCAAGCCACTGTAGCTGAACATGGCGGGATTCCGTGGCGTGAGATTATCGGGATGCGTCATCACTTGATCCACGGATATTTCGATGTGGACGCCGACCTGGTCTGGGATACGATGACGAATGATCTTCCCCGTTTGATCGATCAACTAAAACTTGTTCTGCAATCCTGATGCAATCCATCGACAAACTCATCATCAACTCCCCCTACGTCGAGCCGACGCAATATTGGAGCTACGACGGCAAGACACGGTCCTTCAGTCTGAAGGATGGCCGCCGTCCGGCGGGGTATGTCGTGGCGTCGGAGAGTTCACGCGCGTTCGACGATCCGGGCGTATTCATCGAAATTCCCCTCGTGAATGCCATTCGCCCGCGCATCAAGGCGTGGCGTGAAAAAGGTTATCCCGGCGTCTCAGGCATCACGCGCCGCCTGCTCGACCATTGGCGCAATCCGGAAGAGCGGACCAACCGGCAATTCTTCTTCTGCCAGATCGAAGCGATCGAAACTCTGGTATGGCTGATCGAGGCCGATCAGTCGGAAAAAGTCGGGATAGACATTCCCACCGATGGGGGCGAATTCTCCCGCCTCTGTGCCAAGATGGCGACCGGTTCCGGCAAGACCATTGTCATGGCCATGCTTTGCGCGTGGCAAATCCTGAATAAGGTCTCGTATCCTCAGGACGCCCGCTTTTCAAAGAATATCTTCATCGTGGCGCCCGGCCTTACCGTGAAAAGCCGCCTCCAGGTGCTCATGCCAAGCCAGCCGGGAAATTATTACGATGAATTCAACATCGTCCCTTCCGGCCTTCACGACAAATTACGTCAGGGCAAAGTCATTATTCGAAACTGGCATGCCCTGAATTGGGAAACGGAAGAACGTCTTTCCAAAAGGAAATCCGTGGACAAGCGAGGGGCACGGAGCGATGAGGCTTATGTTCGCGAAGTCCTCGGGGAAATGGCCAATGCGCAGAACATCATGGTGATCAATGACGAGGCGCATCATGCGTGGCGGGTGCCCGCCGAATCGAAGGTCAAAGGAGTGAAAAAGGAGGACATCGAAGAAGCTACCAAGTGGGTCGGGGGTCTGGATCGGATTCACAGGGCGCGCGGTATCCTCAAATGCTTCGATTTTTCAGCAACACCCTTCGTGCCTACCGGAAAGACCAGCTCGGAGGAAGCGCTTTTCGATTGGATCGTGAGCGACTTCGGTTTGAATGACGCCATCGAGTCGGGATTGGTCAAGACGCCACGCGTGGTCATTCGCGATGACGGACGGCTGGCCAAAGACTACAAATCACGGCTCTACCATATCTACATGGACGCCGACGTGCGCCCGGACATCACACGCAAGGCGGAGGAACACGAACCATTGCCCGACTTGATTCTGAGAGGCTACCTGCTCCTCGGCAAGGACTGGCTGGATACAGCGAAACTTTGGTCGGAGAGCAACGTTCCGACACCGCCCGTCATGATCACCGTGGCCAACCGCACGGAAACCGCTGCTCGGGTGAAATACGCTTTCGATCATAAGAAGGTGAAGATCGACGAACTTTGCGATTCGGAGCGTATTCTGCACATCGATTCTAAAGTGCTGGACATGGCCGAATCGCAGGATGAAGATACGGACGTAGAACCGGTCGAACAGGACGATGACAGCAACGGGGAGACGGAGCGCAAACTGACGAAGAAGGAGCAGGCGGCCCAACTCCGAAAGAAGGTCGATACCGTCGGACGCATCGGCATGCCGGGGCAGAATATACAGAAGGTCATTTCGGTCGGCATGCTGTCCGAAGGTTGGGACGCCAAGACCGTGACGCACATCATGGGATTGAGGGCGTTTTCCAGCCAGTTGCTGTGTGAGCAGGTTGTCGGGCGCGGACTGAGGCGCACTTCCTACGAAATCGGCGACGACGGGAAGTTCGAGCCGGAATACGTCAATATCTTCGGTGTGCCGTTTACATTCCTGCCCCACGAGACGACCGGGGAAACAGTACCCCAACCGCCGAAGCCTAAAACCCCCATCGAGCCGGATCCGAAAAAGCGGGAATTCGAAATCTCCTGGCCGAATGTCATACGGATTGATCACGCATACACACCCACCTTGACGCTCGACATGAGCAAAGTTGGCCGTCTGGAGATTGACGCCCAGGACACGGCCACATGGGCGGCGCTGGCGCCCGTGCTCGAAGGCAAGCCCGATCCTTCAAAGATGTCCACGATTGAACTCGAAGAACTCGGACGCCAGTTCCGCACCCAGCGTATCGTCTTCGAGGCCGCGGCGGCGATCTTCGACCTGATGAAACCCACCTGGAAGGGCCAGCGCGAATATCTTCTCGCCCAGGTCATTCACATCGTGGAGGGGTTCATCCGGACGGACAAGATCACGATCATACCACCGCTATTCAACGAAGACGATCTGAGACGCCGCATCGTTTTGACCATCAATATGAGCAAGATTGTACAGCACATTTGGGAAGCCATTCACTTCGAGAACACCGAGAGGCTCGTTCCCGTGTTCGATGCCGATTTCCCGATCCGATCGACCTCCATGATGAGAACCTGGTACACCGGCAAACCCTGCGAACCCGGTACCAAGTGCCACATCAATTTCACCGTCTTCGACAGCCGTTGGGAAGCGTCCGAGTCGTTCGAGTTCGACCGCCATCCCAATGTGCAGGCATGGGTGAAGAACGATCATCTTGGCTTTGAGATTAGCTATGTATTCGAAGGAATCATCTACAAATATCGTCCCGATTTCATACTTCGGCTCACGGACGGAACCCATTTGATCCTGGAGACCAAAGGCCAGGATTCACAGCAGGACCGCACGAAACGCGAATTTCTCGACGAGTGGGTTCGCGCCGTCAACACGCACGGCGGCTTCGGCCAATGGCGCTGGGCCGTGTCGAAGCACCCGAAGGATGTGGTGGGATTGGTGGGGGACACATGATTCATCAATCCGGCGCAGCAAAATACGTGACCATCGCGTTCTGGCTCAGTGTGGCCGTCACCGTGGTCTCCCTTGTCTCAAATTATCTTCAATACAACTTGATACAGAACGCCGAGATCAACGGACTTGATTTGGCGGATGCGGAGTCGAACGACAAGAGACAGCACTTCATCGCCGTGTGTCAGGTGGCCGTATTTCTCGCATGTGCTGTGACGTTCATAATCTGGTTCTACCAGACCTATCGTCAATTGCATGATATGGGCAGTAATGGTGTTACCTTCAGGAGAGGTTGGGCCATCGGAGTATGGTTTGTGCCTATCTTGAACGTGGTTCGCCCATACCAAATCATGAAAGAGATCTGGGAGGAGCATCATTTCATCGTGAGTGGCGACGCATCTTTCTCCAACAACCTTATATCTCTGTGGTGGGGTGCTTTCATTGTATTGGGTGTCCTCCAGCGGATATCCAATAGTCTATACAAGAATGTTGAATCGGTTGCCGCCTTCTGTGGCGTCACTGTATTCGACATGGCCATGGATAGCGTAATGATTGTCGGCGCCATTTGCGTCATACGGATCGTACGGCGCATCGTTAACCTGCAGGAACGGATGGAGGCCGGCGAGATACGACAGGACTTCCTTCGCGCAGGGGTGAATTCGCGAGTTTGACCGATATGGATTGGAGACCATGAAGAAAAGTGAAACGGCAGATGCCGCCAAGATTCAAATAGCCATCTAAAGTCATAACAATGATTCTTATCCTGGCCATTGTGATTTTCGTGCAGCACGAGGCTCCGGCTATCGGCGGGGACAAGGATGCGGCTACGATTTCGCTCAACGAAGGATGGGAATGTCGATGGGGGGATTCTCCTTTCGATTCTGCCGGTGTGCCGGTGTGGAGCCTAATCGAGACGGACAGCCCCGAATGGAAACCATGCCGTCTGAGCGCCGGCATGTCACACCCGGATGGTTTGAAAACCGTCTGGCTGCGAAACAGAATTCCCGATCGCGATTTCCGGGATCCGGCCCTTTTTCTGGCTTCTGTGCAAACCATATTCGAAGTGTACGTCGACAGCCGGCTTGTCCATCGTTTCGGGGAATTTCGATCCGAGAATGGCGACACGTTTGTCGGTTTCGGTCTGAACCTGATTCGCCTTCCCGAAAATTCGCAGGGGAAAGAGTTGCTCATTCGTGTTCATTCCACGAGATGGGGCCGTTTGGGAATGAGCGAGGGCGTTCGCCTGAATAACTACGCCAATCTTCTGGTTGAAGTCGTCGGGGATCAGGCCGACCTGGTTGTGCTGGGCTTGTTCTTCGTCATCATAGGCTCATTCTACACCGTGGTTTTCTTCGTTGAGATTCGCCGGACGGCCTTCTACTCATTCGGTCATTTTGCTTTCTTTACAGGGCTCTACGGTCTTGCCAAATCAAAAATGATATTGCTTCACTGGCCGGACCTGTCCGCCATCAACTACTTCGTCGAAGTCGTCTCTCTGTTCCTCGTTCCCGTCGGTATCCTGATATTCATAGAGAACAATCTGCGATCGAGATTCATGATCGTGGTTCACTGGTTCTGGAAGATATGCGTCTTGTTCGTCGCGGTGGTGGCCATTCTGGCCCTCGTTGATTTTGTTTACGTGGCCAATGCCGTACGATCATTTCAGTTGCTCATCCTCACCATCATCCTGATCGTGTTCTTCGTGGTGATTGAGGCGACGCTTGACAAAAGCCGGCTGGCCAGGGCTTTTGCGACCGGCATCATCCTTCTGGGTCTGGTGGGTGTACACGATCTCGTCGCCGATATGGGCCTTATTCCGGCGTGGCATAATTTGTTTCCGTGGGGAGTTCTCCTGTTTATTGTGATCGTGGGTTACGTGATGCAGAGGCGATTCACCCAGCATTTCGTCCGAATCGAAAGGGAAAAATCCCGATTGAAAGAAGCAAAATTGCGGGCCGCCGCCGCGGAACTGCAGGCCAAATTGTCTGAAGCGCAAGCCCAGTCAATGCGTTCGGAGAAGATGGCTGCCCTGGGCCAACTAACGGCGGGCGTCGCTCATGAGATCAAGAACCCGCTGAATTTTGTGAAGAACTTTGCCGAGGTTTCCTCGGAACTCTGCGGGGAGCTTCTGGATGGATTGAAATCCGAGGCCGGACATGACAAGATGATTGGTGACATTGTTCAGGCGCTCGATCAGAACTGCAAGAAGATTGCCGAACATAGCCAGCGGGCGGATTCCATCGTCAAAGGTATGCTCCTTCATGCGCGCGCCAGCACGGGGGAGAAAATACCTACGGACATCAACCAGCTGGTGGAGCAATTTTTCCGGCTGTCTTACCACGCATTCAGGGCGGAAGACAGCACGTTTATCGCGACGGTCGACACCACGTTTGATCCGGGCGCAAAGCCCATATCGATTGTTCCTCAGGACATGAGCCGGGCGCTTGTGAATATTTTCAACAACGCATTTTATGCCGTAAACGAGAAGAGAAAGACGTCAGGAGCCGATTATACGCCCAAAGTCCATGCATCCACTCAGCAGCGAAAGGACTTTCTTGAGATTCGTATCCGGGACAATGGGGACGGCATTCCTGAAGCCATACGTGAAAAAGTATTCCACCCGTTTTTCACCACCAAGAATCATCCCGAAGGAACCGGGCTCGGTCTGTCGATTAGCTATGATATTGTAGTGGATATGCACGGCGGGAAGTTGCGCGTGGAGTCCCAGGAAGGTCATTTCACCGAGTTCATCATCGAATTGAAATCCTGATATGGACCAAGATATGCAACCCGCCAGGTCGGCGGAAAACGGCCAGGGATCAAGCGACGGGCCCGTCAAAACGCCTCTAAAGATGATCATCGTCGACGACGAGCCCGATCTGGACTACCTCATGCGGCTACGGTTTCGCCGGCAGATACAGAGCCGCGAATACGAGTTCTTGTATGCCGGCAATGGGAAGGAAGCGCTAAGGCTCCTGGAAGTGCACGACGACGTGGACATCGTTCTGGCCGATATTCACATGCCGGAAATGGACGGTCTTACTCTTCTGGTGCAACTGGGCCTCATGAATCCTATCATCAAGGTCATCATGGTCTCCGCGTATGGAGACATGACCAACATCCGCACGGCCATGAACAATGGCGCGTACGATTTTGTCACCAAACCCATCGATTTTGACGATTTGCACGTCACGATCGAAAAAACGGCAAAACATGTTCGTCAGTTGAAAGACACCATCCGATCCATTCGGGAAAACAACATACTGAAAATGTATGTTGACGAAAACGTCATCAAGTTCCTGGCAGGCCGGCAATTTGAAGAAAACTTGTTATCGACGGAAATCATCGAGGCGTCGGTCGTATTTGCCGACCTGTGCGGATATACCCGCGCCAGTGAAGAGTTGCCTCCCGAAACGATGGTCAGGATGCTCAACTATTGTTTTGACTTCATGGTCAAAGCCATCATGGTGGAAGATGGGCACGTGGACAAGTTCATGGGTGATGCCGTTATGGCGGTTTTCAAGGGACCGGATCACCTGAAAAGGGCGGCGAAGTCTGCCATGAGGATCCATCAAAAAGCGGACGAGTTGAAATCGAATTCTATTCCGGGCGTAACCATCGATCCCCGGTTCCTGCCTCGCGTGGCGATCGGCATCAACTCCGGCCTGGTGGTCTCAGGCAATGTCGGATCGAAATCTCTGAGGAGGTTGGATTACACCGTGATTGGGGACGTTGTGAATACGGCGTCACGGCTTCAAGGCGTTGCCCTTGCCGGTCAGATTATTGTGGATAAGACGGCACGAGATCAACTTTTCCGTGATTTTGTTTGCGACGAAATTGGTACTGTTGCGCTGGCAACAAGGAACTTCCCGTCGTGGTTTACAATGTGACAGGACCCATCCGGTGAAGGCGGCAAGAGCACGAATGGATGGACGTTCTGGCGGTATCAAAATGCGAAGGGTGATTGGGTACTAATCGACGAATTGAGAAAGAAATAAGTATCCATCCATGACCCGCGCCGATCCGGGATTCTGTGGGGAGGGCCCCCCGATCTATCGTGAATATCCTGAAGGACATTGGACCACGAAGCGCCATTCACGCCACAACCGCCGGTCGATCCGGTTGAAGGGGTACGATTACACCCAACCGGGCATGTATTTCATCACGGTGTGCACATATGATTTTTCGGAAATGTTTGGCATCGTCCGCGATGGCGTGGTCGTATTGAATGAATGGGGAAAAATCGTCGAACGATGTTGGTTTGAAATCCCGAAACATTTCCGTCATGTGCAATTGGACGAATTCGTCATCATGCCGAACCACATTCACGGCATATTGATGATTGTGGATGATACCCGTTGGGGCAACGCATGCGTTGCCCCTACGGGTGACACGACGGTCGACGCGACAACCGGCGCATGCGTTGCCCCTACGGGGAATACGGGCCATGGCGCGGACGTACGTGTCGGACCGATGCCGAAATCGGTCGGCGTTATGGTCGGATCGTTCAAATCCGCCATATCGAAATTCATCAATCGCCGCTGTGGAACTTCGGGCGCGGGCATATGGCAACGAAATTATTACGAGCGCATCGTCCGCAGCGATGTGGAATTGCGGCGTATCCGTGAATACATCGTTAACAATCCGTTGAAATGGCATTCGGATGGATCTAAAGGAACACCGCCGCCAACAACCTGATGTGTAACACCGCATAGGACGGATTTGCGTCATCTCCCGGCCATGCGGCCAGAGTGCGAAAGATCGGTCGTTTGATGAATCACCTCGAAATGCTGGACATACTAACCTCGCTTGCCTATCTTTAGGCCAGAGTCTGTTACCACAACCTCCGTACCACATCGTTGCATGAATCGTTTGGGAAAAATTGGATGGCCGGGACGCCGGTCTTTACGGATACTGAGAACATGTGTCGTGTTCGTCCTTTTCAACGCGATTTCCCTCTTTGCCCAGGAAGCCGGTTTGCCCCTGGTGCGCAATTTCACGCCGGACGATTACCGCAGTCACGAACAGAACTGGGCCGTTGTGCAGGACCGGAGGGGCATCATGTATTTCGGGAACACCAACGGAGTCCTTGAATTCGACGGAGCGTCCTGGCGGCACATTGACATTACCAATCGCACCGTTTGCCGGTCTCTCGCCATGGACAGCTCCGGTGTGGTGTACGTGGGCGCCAAGGGAGAGTTCGGGCGCCTCGAACCGGACTCGGTCGGCCGGTTACGCTACGTATCCCTCGTCGCGCATGTGGATTCGCTTTATCGCCAGTTCAGCGACATCTGGAAGATCCTTGTCCTCTCGGATGGCGTGTATTTCCAATCGACCCGGTATCTCTTCCGCTGGTCGGGCGAACGCATGACGGTGTGGCCGGCGTCCACAGGCTTTCACACGTCGTTTGGAGTGAATGGACGGCTGTATGTGCGACAGAATCAGATCGGCCTGATGCATCTCGATGGAGATTCGCTGCGACTCGTGGTTCAGGGTGAAACGTTCAAGGACGAAAAGATTTACGTGATGTTGCCGTGGAGCGACGGCCGCATTCTGATCAGCACGCGTCAACAGGGTCTGTTTCTGTACGACGGGACCGCGTTTACTCCGTTTGCGGAAGAGCTGGAATCTCTGCTTGCCGGGGCACAGGTGTACGACGGTTTTCGGATTGATAGCCGAATGATCGTGCTGGCCACCCTTCGGGCGGGGGCGATCGTCCTCGACGACCGGGGAAAGGTTATCGCCCGATTCGACGGGAAGACCGGCCTGCAGAATGACTGCGTCTATCAGATTTGCCGGGACCGGGGCGGGGCGCTCTGGATGGCGCTCAATGACGGGGTCAGCCGCGTCGAATGGCCTTCCCCGATCACCATCTACGACGTCCGGCACAACGTGCCAAAGATCATCAACGACATCCTCCGCCATGACGGCCGCCTCTACGCGGCCACCTTCGACGGTTTGTTTGCGTTCGACGGCCGGATGTTCCGGCCCGTCGAGAGCGTGCGTCAGCTATGCATGGGCATGGCCGAGGCGGAAGGTGACCTGCTCATCGCGGGAGGCGAGGGCGTCTACGCGTATCGCAATGGGAAAACGCATCTGCTTGTCAGGGAAAACGCCCTTGCTCTGCATCGTTCGACGCGGTATCCGGACCGCGTGTACGTGGGCCTCAAGAGCGGCGCAGGCATCCTCGAAAAACGGGGCACGGCGTGGACATGGAGCGGCCGGATTCCCGGAGTGCTGGAGGAATTCCGTTCGATTCAGGAGGATGGAGATCACGTGTGGTTCGCCTCGATATTCCAGGGCGCCTTGCGTTTGCCCACCGATCGGAAATCCCTGGTGTCAGGCGCGAATATCGAGCGCTTTGGATCGTCCTCCGGACTGAAGGACCTCAAAGATCTGAGCGTGATCCTGGACGCGCCGGGTGTACGGTTTCTCACGCGGGAAGGGATATGGCGGTTCGATAAGGAGCAGACACGATGGGCGCCGGATACATGCTATGCGTCCTTGTTCGGAGGTGAGGTCTACAGGGTATTCCGGCAGGCCTGGCAGGGCGACAGCCTCGTCTGTCTCTACGCCAACGATCACATCGGCCTCGCGCGGCGGAACGGCACAAACCTCACGTGGATCGTGCCTCCCTTCGTACTGCTGAGGAGCCTGGGCCAGATCAATACCATCTTTTCGGACAGCGCCGGCATTTTCTGGCTGGGAACGATGAACGGCATCGTCCGATTCGACGCCAGCGACGCCTTCCTTTCCTCCGTCCATGGTGTCCGGGCGATGATCCGAAAGGTGACGTTGGGACGGGATTCGGTATTGTATGGCGGCTTCGGAATGGAGGAACTGCCGTACGACGTGGATTTCTCCAGCCGGGAACTCCGCTTTGAATTCGCCGCGCCTCTGTTCGATTCGGAATCGGGGTCGCGGTATCAATGTTACCTTGAAGGATTTGATGAGACATGGTCGCCATGGAGTACGGAAACGTTTCGCGTTTATACCAATCTGCCTGAAGGAAACTACCGGTTCCGCGTGCGAGCGGAGGACGTGTTTCATCGGCCGACGGATTTTGCGGAGATTCGCCTGCAGATACTCCCGCCCTGGTACCGGACGTTCTGGGCTTACGTCGGATTCGCCGGCCTGGTGGTCGTGGTACTGTATGCCTGGATCCAATGGCGCGTCCGGCGGTTGACTCGGCGCACAGAGGAACTGGAAACGAGAGTGACCGAAAGAACGCGGGAACTGCTTGACAAGACCCGTCTGCTGGACCGGCAGAATACAGAACTGGTTTTGAAAAACAAGCAGATCGAAGTGCAGCAGGAGGAAATTCTGCACTTCCGAAAGATGAATGCGTTGGGAAGAATGGTGGGTGGCATGCTGCATGAGATCAGCAACCCTCTTGCCTTCGTTGCCGGCAATCTTGAATTCATGCAGCAGGAGGTCCGTCGCCTGGCGGAGCGGTTGGGCAAAGACCCCGAGGCTGCCCGTCGCACGGGCATCGAAGATGTGACACAATGGGAACGTGAATGGCTGGAGTTGATAGGCGGAGGCCAGACCGGCGCCGCGCGCATCAAAGCGATCCTGTCACACCTGCGCAGTTTCAGTCACGCCGACATGACCGGACTCCGTGATATCGATCTCTCGCGACAGTTGGACCTCGTGTGGGACCTTCTGGCGGGTTCGGAACAGCGATTCAAAATTCTCCGCTCGTACCGCTCCTCCAGGCTGATCGAAGGGCATCCTGCGGAAATCGGTCAATGTCTGGCCAACCTTGTGCTCAATGCCATTCAGGCCGTTGAGGAGAGGATCAAAGAAGGAAATCTGCCCGAAGGCGGCGGGCAGATCGAACTGGCTACGGAAGATGCGGACAAGGATGGCAAACCCGGCGTTCGTGTCACAATCCGCGACAATGGTATTGGCATTCAGGCCGACGATTTGTCCAGGATTTTCGATCCGTTCTTTACCACGCGCGATATCGGAAAGGGACAGGGCCTGGGTCTTTCGGAAGTGTACGGCATCGTGAAAAAACATCTGGGACGTATCGACGTTCAAAGCGCAGTCGGCGAGGGAACCGAAGTGAGGCTGCTTTTTCCCGTGCACCATTGACAGTCGCCGTCGCTTGCGGCGGGGCAAGCCCGTGATCGGCTTCGATCACCAAATCATTCAAGGCTTCATCAACCATCACATTCCAGGTTCTTTTCAACCTCAGTTTTGGTGGTCGAAACATTCGATTCACCCTCTTTTCCAAGGAAGCCCTGTCGCTCCCGAAAAACGGGAGCCTCGATGCACGGAGACACCCGCTTTGCGAGGGTATGACAGTCCTGTCATTCTACGCGCGAGCATGATTGATCATTACCCTTGCCCCTTTTGGCCAAAATTTTTATACTCCGTCGCATTTTGACAAAGGATGGGATATGAGCTACGAAATTTCGGATTTTCAGAAGGACGTTCTCGATGCCAGTGCGCGAGTGCCCGTACTCGTCGATTTCTGGGCGCCATGGTGTGGACCCTGCCGGATCATTGGCCCCGTTTTGGAAAAACTGGCGGGCGAATCGGGCGGGCAGTGGAGGCTGGCCAAAGTGAACGTCGATGAACATCAGGACGTGGCGGCGACCTTCCGCATTCAGAGCATTCCCGCCGTCAAGTTGTTCCACCGCGGCCAGGTGATTCAGGAATTTGTGGGTGCGCTTCCCGAGCGGGCCGTCCGTGACTGGCTCGCGAAAGCGTTGCCGTCCGAAAGCCGCGACCTGTTCGAACAGGCCTTGACCAAGCTGGAGACAGGCGGTATCGCAGAAGCGCGCGCGATGCTGGAGAGCATTGTGGCGAAAGACGATATGATGGACGCCAGGGCCGTACTGGCCAAAATTATCGTACTGGACGATCCGGATCGTGCGCGAACCCTCGTCCAAGGAGCGGAGGAGGGTTCGCTGGCCGGCGATACGGCCAACGATGTGCGTGAAATGGCCGATCTGTTGAGCGCCCCGGATACGGCGTATCCGGATCATCCCGTCCGGAATCGCTTTCTCGAAGGCCGCCGCTCTCTTCGCCAGCGCAGGTTCGATGAGGCTTTGTCGGCATTCATCGATGTCGTGGGCAGGGACAAAACGTATCATGACGGGGCCGCCCGCAAAGCGTGCATCGCCATCTTCCATTTTCTCGGCGACACCCACCCGGTCACCGAAGCGTGGCGTCCCAAATTCACCATGGCCTTGTACTAGTCGCCGGGCGCCGTACGGCCTGACACCGAAAGGGCTTCATTGAATACCTACGCCATCGTTATTGCCGCCGCCATGATCCTGGGCTACGTCGTCGACGTGATCACCGATTGGCTCAATCTCAAATCCTTGACGGATGAGGTACCGGAGGAATTCCGGGATACGTATGACGCCGACGCTTATCGGAAATCCCAGCGTTACACGCGTGAACGCACGAGGTTCGGTTTCGTGTCTCATTCGATCTCCCTGCTCGTTACGTTGGTCTTTTGGTTCGCCGGCGGATTCAATGCGCTCGATGTCGTGGTTCGGAGTTGGACTTCATCCTCCGTCTTGTCAGGTCTCGTCTATATCGGCATATTGGTTATGCTGCGATCGGTGCTGGGTTTACCATTCACCATGTATTCGACCTTTGTCATCGAGGCACGCTACGGTTTCAACAAGACCACAGTGAGAACATTCCTTGCGGATCTTGCCAAGGGGACGGCGCTGGGCGTCCTCATCGGAACGCCCATCCTGGCGCTATTGCTGTGGTTTTTCGAATCGGCGGGAAGTTGGGCGTGGGTCTATGCGTGGATCGCGGTGACCGCCTTCTCACTTTTGATCACCTACGTGGCGCCGACCTGGATCATGCCGTTGTTCAACAAGTTCACGCCTCTGGCCGATGGCGATTTGCGACAGACGATTCTGGCCTACACGGCCAGAGTGGAATTCCCCGTCAAAGACCTGTTTGTGATGGACGGCAGCAAACGTTCCGCCAAGTCCAATGCGTTTTTCACGGGCTTTGGCCGCCATAAACGCATCGCACTTTTTGACACGCTGATTGAAAAACACACCGTGCCGGAACTTCTCGGCGTCGTGGCGCACGAAATAGGGCATTTCAAGAAGCGCCATATCATCAAGGGCCTGATATTCGGCATCGGGCACACGGGCGTCATGCTGTTTCTTCTGTCCGTGTTCCTGTCCGAGGCGGGTCTGTTCGAAGCGTTCGGCATGACGCACAGTTCCGTCTATGCCGGTCTGATCTTCTTCGGACTGTTGTATGCTCCCGTCGAGATGGTTCTGTCCGTCGTGATGAATGGGGTTTCCCGAAGGCACGAATACGAAGCGGATCACTACGCGGCCGTGACGACGGGCCGTCCCGACGCGTTGATAGCCGTGCTCAAAAAACTGTCCGTTCACAACCTGGCCAATCTGACGCCGCATCCCTGGTATGTCTTTCTCCACTATTCCCATCCGCCCTTGTCCCGGCGAATCGCCGCCTTGCGGCAACCCGTCACCCGATCATAACGGATTCTTCGGGATAAACCTTCTCTGTCGTCCTGGGCGTTGCCACGGACATGGCAATGGACAGGGTGCCGAGCCTGCCGACGAACATGGAAACGATAATGATCACCTTTCCGGCCCAGCTCAGGGAAGGGGTCACGCCGAGGGAAAGTCCCACGGTTGCAAAAGCCGAGACCGCCTCGAATAACAACCGCTCAACGGCCACGCCGGGTTCTGTGATGGACAACAGGAAGATGGCCACCAGCAGAAACATGGTGGAGAACGTGATGACCATCAGGGATCGCACAACGGCCACCTGGGGAATCTGCCGGCCGTAGACGTGCAGGCGGTCCCTTCCGGAAAGATTTCCGAAGGAACTGATGAGCATCGTTGCGAAGGTCGTCGTCTTGATACCGCCACCCGTGGAGCCCGGCGAGGCGCCCACAAACATAAGAAAGATCATGATGATGATGGATGGCAGGCCAAGGGCGGCCAGATCGATGGTGTTGAAACCAGCGGTGCGTGCGCTGACGCTCTGGAAAAAGGCATGCGACCAACGTTCCAAGATCGACCCGTGCAAGGCGCCGTGCCATTCGAGGACCGCCAGAATCAAGGCCCCGCCGACGATCATGAACGCAGACACGGTCAGGACAAACTTCGATTGCATGCTTATTTCGGCTTTGTGAAACTCGAGCATGGCGCGGATGTCCTTCATGACTACCGACGTGATCGGTTTTTCCTGCCCCAGCGATTTGCGCATGGCCATTCGTCGGAAGAAATAAATGAGTTTCCCAAATGTTCGTGAGTAGCCGACGCTGATCAGGTTGCGAATGACGCCGAAACCCAGACCACCGAAGACAATGAGGGCTGCCAGCACGCCATGGGTTGGCCAGGGTGACCATAACAAAAGACTGTCCGGCGTCAGGGCAAAACCGGCATTGCAGAAGGCCGACACGGCGTGGAATACCGCAAACCATATCTTTTCCCATTCGGAATGCCAGGGTGTTGAAGCGCCCGTTTCCGGCCATTGATAGTACAGGATGGCGGCCCCCACGGCCTCCAGGAGAAACGTCACAAAAAGAATCTGATTCAATGTCCGGACGGCGTCTTCGTAGGTCGATTCGTTAAGCACATCCCGCACCAGAATGCGCTCGCGGAAGCCCATGCCCGACCCAAAAAACATGGCAAAGAAAGTGGCAAATGTAATGATCCCGATGCCGCCCATCTGAATCAGAAGCAGCAGGATCACCTGACCGGTCAATGTGAAATGGGAACCCGTGTCAACCACTGTGAGACCCGTCACGCATACCGCGCTGGTCGCCGTAAACAGCGCATCCAGCATGGACAAGGCATGGCCGTGATGGGTGGCTTTGGGGAGGCACAGGGCGGCTGTTCCGACGAGCACCAGGATGCCAAAACCTAAAACCAGGCTCTGGGATGGATGAAAACGCGTGGCGGCGATCCTGGAGCTGTATTTGAAAAGAGGAACTATGAAACCCATCACCACAAAGAATTGGGAACCGGCAATGTACCATTGCGCCCATACGGCGGGGTCGACATCCTCGATCATGCTGACGCTGGTCCATCCAAGGAACACCATCTGCTGAAACACGATGAGCACACTGATGACCAGGTGGGGCCATCGCCGCAGAACGTGGCGTCGCAAATGCAGCCAGGATTTCGTAAGCAGGCTCGCCGCCGTCGCAACTCCAAGTTTGACCAGATAATCCAGGACCAGGAGCCATACCGCCAGGGTGCTCGTCAGACGAATCCACTCCGTCACCGTCGTGCTCAAATAGAATCCATATTCGGCCACGATCGAAGAAACGACCACGAAAAAGCAACCGAACAAAATACGGTCGCTGATGGCCGAGGCTCTGTAAAGGATCCCCAGGCGCCCTTGCGGGCTTTCATTCGGCGGTGTTGCGGTTTGGGACGTCGGTTGCATCAGGATTGGATTGCTGAAACCGGCGGAGTGGGCGTGTTGTATGTTCTGACCTTGATCTCGTACAGGTCCTGCCGGCGATCGAGCCAGTTGAGCACGCTTCCGGTTTGACGATGTTTTCTCAGCAGGTGGAGGTCGACCTCATCGACAATGACCGTTTCGATATTGGGCGTGGCCTCCGAAAGGATCGCGTCTCGGGTGAATGGAATATCCGACGGCGTGAAAATCGCCGATTGGGCGTAATGGACGTCCAGGTTCTCGACGAACGGAAGGTTGCCGCAACTGCCGGCAATCACGGCGTACATGTGATTCTCGATGCACCGGGCCTGGGCGCAGTACCGAACCCTGAGATACGCGTATCTTTCATCGGTGCAGAAGGGAACAAAAATGATCTGCGCGCCTTGTTCGGCGGCGATGCGGCTCAACTCCGGAAATTCCACGTCGTAGCAAATCTGAATGCAGATCCTGCCCATGTCCGTATCAAACACTTTCAATTCATGACCGGGTTTTACGCCCCACCATTTCCGTTCATTGGGCGTAATATGGAGCTTGTATTGTTTATCAATGCTGCCGTCCCGACGGAAAAGATAGGAAATATTATACAAATTCTCATCCTCAATCGTGAAATGGGATCCGCCGATGATATTGACGTTGTATTTGATGGCCAGACCTGAAAAGAGCTCCAGGAAATTGGTGGTGAATTCCGACAAACGCCGCATCGCCATGGCCGGACGGTCCGGAGGCAGAAAGGACAGCAGTTGCGTGGTGAATATCTCCGGAAACACGATAAAATCACAACGATAGTCGGAAGCCACGTCCACAAAATACTCGCACCCCTGCGCAAACGCGTCGAAGTCCTTCACCATTCGCATCTGATACTGAACGGCACAGATGCGCACCGGCCAGGCGGTCGTATGGATGCGCCCTTTTTCCGGCAGATAATCCAGGTTGGTCCACTCGAGAAACGTGGCATAGCCGCGGGACGCTTCGTCGGATGTCAGATAGTTGGGAATCAGGCGTTTGAGTATGAATCCATTGGAAATCTGAGGCGTCAGAACAGGATCAACCAGAATTTTGTTGGTGACTTTGTCGACGTATTCCCGTGCGGTCATGCGGTCGGCGTGCCGTCCATACCCGGGAATCCGGCCGCCAAGAATGATGCGCATGAGGTTCATTTGGCGGGCAAGTTCCTTGCGCGCGTTGTAGAGCCGTCGGGCCAGTTTCAAACCGCGGTATTCCGGATCGACCATGATTTCGATGCCATACAATGTATCTCCCTTGGGGTCATGGTTTGTGATGAACCCGCCTTCGGTGATTTCCTTCCAGCTGTGCCAGTCGGAGTACAGACTGAAATCCAGAACCAGACAACTGCTGGACGCCACGATCTTGTTCTGGTATTCCACGCCCATCTGGCCCTCCGGAAAAATTCGGATCTGACTCTCAAACTGCTTCTGCGACCACGGCAACATGCCGGGAAAACATTTCAGTTGGAGCTGTACAATACACTCGTAATCGGACATCCGAAGAGGACGTACCTGGATACTCTTTTCGAATACCTTGATGTCAATGTCAGCCATGGTTGTCTCCGGTTATGTTTTCCAGGATGACTTGTCCTGGCAGGTCTTTGTCTCTGGTGAACATCAACGCGACGGACATCATTAACGTGGATGTCACGATGACAAAAAACAACGTACCCCCGCCCAGGGCGCTCAAACGCAACGGATCGGGAATGCTGTAGTACAACAGGATGGTTATCAGGCCCCGGGGAGCCACGAACAATTCCGGGAAGATGCGACGGCCGATCCACAGCCGCAAATAGACATAGCGGATCAGCAGCACTCCGCCTATCACCATGCCTCCCACGATCATCACGCTGGCGTTGCCAAGCTGCGACACATCCATCGAAAAGCCGAAAACCAGGAAGAAGAAGGTCCGGATGAGGAATGCCGATTCGGACGTCACGCCCTTCAGCATTTCCAATTCGGTTTTCAGTTTGGAAGCGCTGAACCAGCTACGGACCCGCCCTCTCAAAAGCAAACCCGTGTTGTTCATGAACAATCCAAATACGAAGATGAGCAGCAGCGTCGAAAGGTGGTACAGCTTGCCGATGGCGTAAGCCATGATCAGTACGGCCAGGAGCAGGACGAACTTGATGTGATGGCTGATTTTGTCGACAAAGAACAGAAGAGCAAAACCGCATGCGATTGAAATTAGAAGGATGCCCAGCACTTCGGCGCCGAGATTCACAAACGAAAAACCATTCAATTCGTCGTGGAAGGCCACGTAATTGAAAAAAAGGATGCCAAGAATGTCGCTGAAGGTAGATTCGTAGACGACGAATTCCTTCTTGGTTTTGTTGAGATTGATGACACTCGGAATGGCAATGGCGCTGCTGATGACGGCAAAGGGCAGGGCATTGACGAGACCGGTGCGAAAGGGGACGTCCGACCATTGCGAAAAAATGAAAGCGATCAGCAACGCGGTCAGGATCAGAATGAAAAAGGCCGCCGAGAAGGCCCGGCGCATCAATGGCAGATTTTCCCTGGTGATTTCCAGATCCAGCGAGCTTTCGAGCACGATCAGAATCAGTCCGAGAGTGCCAAGAACCTGCAGGAGGGCATCGGTCTCAGGCAGGGCCATCGAAAACCGTTGCGCCAGCAACTTGAGGAGAATGCCGAGGCACAATACCATCAGGACGGCGGGCAGCCGGATGGATCGGGCCAGCAGGTCAAACACGTAAGACAGAATGATCAGGACGCAACCCCCGATCAGGAGTTCGTAAGGTCCCATGACTCCTCTTGTTATTATTTATGTGAAACCGCTTGCATGCGATTCACCAGAAGAAAAAATCGGAAGAGGGCCATACCGGGCAGGAGGTCCCGGATGTTAAGGGAAACAGGCCCTCTCCCACACGTCAAAACAAACCAATGGCCTTCAGGATAACGATTACGATTCCGAAGATCATCATAAACATCAAAGCCAGAAATTCTTTCGAGGGACCCTGCGGCTCTCTGTCAGGCTTGTGTACCGGGTTGTTGCCAGGTGTTTTCATATTGCCTCCACAAAAGGAACGGGCCTGTCCGGCCAGTAAGCAGGGCAGACGCGTGATTTAGACCATGGAATAGGAGGTCAGCAGGCTGGAGGCGCGCGCGGGGAAGCGACAACGACGGAATGGGATACGAATCCTATGGCGGGTCGGGTCGAGATATCGGCGGATAGTGTGGGGCAGTGATCAACCCACGTCGCCGACATGGACTCCATCGGTTCGACGTGGAACTTCTTGATGAGCGGAATGTGGCGTTTGGACTGAAAGCGTGCCTGCTCGAATTTGATCCTGGTGTCCCGGTCTACCCTGAACTTGGCGTTTTCATCGACGGCGCATACCGGCAAGGCCCAATTTAGAACGAGCGCGTAGGTAAGCCAGAAATAGCCTACGGCAGTCAGTCGGAGCACATATTTCCTGCCTTTGGACACCATATCCCAATAAGACAGTTTTATCCGACAAAGTCAAGGCTTTGTGGCCCGAACTCACATTGGGCATTGAAAAATCGTGATTTAATCGTGGATAAGGGTTGATTTTTCGTCTGAAAAACACTAAAATCAGACGCTTCTGAACTACTAATATGGGAGTTTTTCCGATGTCACCCTTTCAAGTAGCGCCCGCGAAAGCCATGAGCCGTCTGGGGACGGAAACAGCTTTTGAAGTCCTGGCAAAGGCAAAGGCCCTTGAGGCGCAGGGCAAGGACATTATTCATCTCGAGATTGGTGAACCTGATTTTGATACGCCGTCCAATATCGTTGAAGCCGCTTACAAGGCGATGCGGGAAGGCTGGACCCACTACGGACCGGCTCCTGGCCTCCCGGAATTGAGAAAAACCATCGCGGAGTACATTGCAAGAACGCGGGGCATGGACGTCGACTGGGAGGAAGTCGTCGTCACACCAGGCGGCAAACCGATCATATTTTTTCCCATCCTGGCGTTGATCCAGGAAGGCGATGAAGTCATTTATCCGAATCCGGGGTTCCCGATCTACGAGTCCATGATCCATTTTGCCGGCGGCAAGGCTGTGCCGCTCAAGATCAGCGAGGAAAACGACTTTCGGTTGGATGTCAACGAGTTGAAAAACAAGATCACTCCAAAAACAAAGTTGATCATCATCAATTCTCCCGCCAACCCGACCGGGGGGTTCCTTTCCAAGAAAGACGTGGAAGCCATTGCCGAAATCGTCAGACCGTACAACTGTTATGTCCTGTCCGATGAAATCTACAGCCGGATCGTCTATGGCGCCGAACACGCCAGCATTGGCGCTTTGCCCGGCATGAAAGAACGGACCATTATCCTTGACGGATTTTCAAAGACCTATTCGATGACCGGATGGCGTGCGGGTTATGGGGTCATGAATAAGGACCTGGCCAAATTGATCACCCAGCTTATGATCAACAGTAACTCCTGCACGAACAGTTTCGTACAACGGGCCTGCATCGAAGCTCTGACCGGCCCACAGGATGCGGTCGACCGGATGGTCGCCGAATTCCGGAAACGTCGTGATATTATCGTGGATGGGCTGAATCGAATCAAAGGCGTCACGTGTCGGAAACCGTTCGGGGCCTTTTATGTGTTTCCGAATATCAGCGGTACCGGCATGGATTCACGCAAACTGGCCGACCACCTCCTGTACCAGGCCAATGTCGCCGTCTTGTCCGGGACAGCTTTTGGAGAATACGGCAACGGGTATTTGAGACTGTCATACGCCAATTCGGTTGAGAACATACGCAAGGCTCTGGACCGCATCGAAGCCGCCATGAAGAATATCTAGGCCGCACCAGCAAGGAGAAAGCCGTGTCTGATACGAATGCCAAGAAAACGCCGTTTTACGACCACCACGTGGCCGCCAATGCCAAAATGGCCCCGTTTGCCGGTTATTGGATGCCCATCCGTTACGACGGCGATATGGCCGAACATAACCGCGTCCGAACAACCGTCGGTGTCTTTGATGTCTCCCATATGGGTGAATTCTATGTCCGCGGTGATGGCGCGTTGGAGTTTTTGCAGAAAATGACCGTCAATGATGTCACGAAGCTGGCGGTGTACCAGGCCCAGTATTCGGCCATGTGCATGGATGACGGAGGCATCGTCGATGACCTGATTGTATATCGCTTTCCGGACAAGTTTATGCTGGTCGTGAACGCTTCCAATTTGGAGAAGGATTTCAACTGGCTGGCGTCTCATTGTCCGAAGGATGTTTCACTTGAAAACGTCAGCGACGCCACCGCGCTATTGGCCGTGCAGGGGCCGCGATCGAGGGAGGTCCTTCAGACGTTGACCCAGGTGGACCTGTCGCGCATCCGTTTCTACTGGTTCGCGGAGGGTGAAATCGCCGGAACCCGAATGACGATTTCACGTACGGGGTATACCGGTGAATTGGGCTTCGAATTGTATTTCGACGCGCGGCATGGTGACAAAATATGGCATGCCGTTATGGAAGCGGGGAAAGGCCATCAGATCGGATTGGCCGGCCTGGGTGCGCGAGACACGCTGCGCCTAGAAATGAAATACTGCCTGTATGGCAATGACATCGACGAAACGACGCATCCGCTGGAAGCCGGTCTGGGTTGGATCACTAAGCTGAACAAGGGCGAATTCATGGGACGTGACGTCATGATGAAAGCCAAAGCCGAAGGCCTCAAGAGATCGCTCATCGGGTTGGAAGTGGAAGGCAGGGTGCCGGCCCGACATGGCTACGACGTATTCAAGGATGGAAAAAAGGTCGGCGTCGTGACCAGCGGGACGTTTTCACCGACACTGCAGAAGTCTATTGCCATGGCCTACGTCGCCACCGGGCTGACGGACGTCGGCACGCCACTGACCATTCAGGTCCGTGGGCGTGACATCAACGCGAGAGTCTGCCCGACGCCATTTCATAACAGCGATCCAACAAAATAAGCAAGGAGTTGTCACGTTCGAGGATGGCCGGTAAAAAGAAAAATAGCCCCAAATCGACCCCCAAGTCGCCCCCATCCCCGCCGGCCTCGAAACCGCGTCCTTCCAAAGGTCTCCAGCTCAACCTCAGCACCAAGGTCAAGGAAGAGATCGCCGGCCTGCTTCTGATGGCGTCGTCCGTGCTCCTGCTGCTGGCGATCGTGTCTCATCGCTCCGAGGAGCAGCCGGGTACGATCATGGAAATGTGGCGAGCCGACAAGCTGGGCAACATGCTCGGCATCGTAGGGGCTTACCTTTCGTATTTTGTCGCCTCCTTCACGTTCGGATACGCGACCGTGGCGTTTCCGATCCTGTTCCTGGTGTACGGGTGGCTGATCTTTACGCACCGCAGCATCTTCCTCGTCAACGCTTTTGCCTTCTACATTCTTACACTGATGATTCTTGTATCCGGCTGGGCGGCCATTCCTTCCACAATTGGCGGGCAACCTGTTTGGAATTACAGCGGTCTGGTCGGCGGCATCCTGGCGCTTACGCTTCATCAGTATCTGGGTGGATTCGGGTCGGCCACCGTGTGGACGATCGTGAGCCTTATATGGGTCATCATGGTGACACGGATCAGCGTCGCGGATCTGATCCCGTCGTTGCAAACCATCTTTGTCGCCGGGTTCCGAAAGACGACAGATGTCGTTGGTCGTTTCAAGCAGAGGCAGGAGGCCCTGCTGAATCAGGAAACGGAAAGGGAACCGTTGGTTCCCCGGTACGCGCAAGAGGTTGCCGCTGATGCCGACCACAACGAAACAGCCCCGGAGAATGCGGCGGTTGTAGACGGTGGCGACAATCCTGTCAGACTATCGTCTGAGATCCAGGCCGGGAAGGTGGATCAGGCCGCCACCCTTAGAGAGGAACCCAAAGAGAAACCCGTCACTGAACCGAAAAAAGAAACGGCCTCCACCGAAATATCATTTGATACGGCCCTGATCAAGGACATGAAATCACTGGGACGCATTGACAAGCAATTTGTCGCGCCGGAAATCAAAATACCGGACACGGGCGAAGCCAACACGGAACAGGGAACGGAAGAGGTTGAACTCAAGCCGGTGATGCACACCGATGCCGGGGAGGACGGCTTGTCGAACATGGATCTGTCGAATGTTGACTTCAAAGATGTGGCGAAGAACCTGTTTGAACGCGAGCACGCCGATCTTGATGTCAAGAAGGAATCCACCCTGACCGTGGAACCCACCGGACGTTTGGCGGCAGCGGACAGTACCGAGGGACGTCAATCGGGTACGGTACCCGTCACCCCGCTGGAGACGCCGGAAGAAGACGTGCCGGTGAAAACAAGCCTCGCGGCCGCCTTGAGTATGGATGACATACCGGAGGGCAAGCCGTTCGAAAAAGCGGCTGTGAAAACGACGTCCGATAATGAGGAAGAGAAGGCCGTCCGAAAGCCGAGAGACTATGACAAAGAAAACCAGATCGCCCGCAACAAATACAAGGTTCCTTCGCTGGACATCCTCGACCCGACGCAGGAACAGGAGCGTTTGACGGAAGCGGACATCCGGGAACTGGACGACAAGATAAGCCAGATCATTTCGACGCTGGCGCAGTTTGGCATCAACACGAAAGTCGTGAGCACGGAATACGGAGGGCCGGTCGTTGCGATCTACCAGCTCGAATTGCCGTCGGGGCTGAAGATTTCCCGTATCACGGGGCTGGAGGACGAGTTGGCCTTGTCCATGAAAGTCAAATCCGTACGTATGGTGCCCGTGACCGCCAAAGGCACGATCCAGGTCGAGATTCCCAAACCGCGAGCGTCGGCCGTATTGATCCGAAGCATATTCGAGGACAGGGCTTTCAAATCTTCCAAACAGAAATACCGGCTGGGCCTCGCGTTGGGGAAGACCATTGATGGCCACATTCACATTGAAGACCTGGCGAAGATGCCGCATCTGCTGGTTGCCGGAACGACCGGCTCCGGGAAAAGCGTCGGTGTCAATTCGATGATCACGAGCCTCCTGTATCAATTTGATCCGTCCGACGTCAAGTTCGTCATGATCGATCCGAAAAAGGTTGAATTGGCGCTGTACCGCAATCTCAAAAACCACCATCTCATTTGTTTGTGCAACCAGCATGGCGAGATCATCGAAGATGTGATTACGAAACCGGAAAACGCCAAGTTGATGCTCAAAGCGCTGGTTGAGGAAATGGAGGAGCGCTACGAAAAACTGGCTCACGCCAACGTCCGGAATATCGAGGACTACAACAAGCGTTGGGCGGATGGCCGGATGCCGGACGATGGCAAGTTTGAACACTTCAAACTTGAGTACATTGTGGCGATCATTGATGAACTGGCCGACCTGATGATGACCGCGCCCCGCGAAATCGAGACGTCGATCACCCGTCTTGCCCAGATGGCCCGGGCGGTAGGTATCCATTTGGTGGTGGCCACGCAACGCCCGTCGGTGGATGTCTTGACCGGGCTCATCAAGGCCAATTTCCCTGCCCGTATTGCCTATCAGGTCCGGTCAAAAATTGATTCAAGGACCATTCTCGATATGGGTGGCGCCGAACTGTTGCTGGGGAAGGGTGACATGTTGTATTTGCCGCCCGGCCAGATGCCCATTCGCATCCAGAACGCCTTCACCTCGACGCGCGAAACGGAGGAAATCGTCAGTTTCATCAGCCGGACGCCCGTTTTTCCAAGAAAGTATTTTACGGTCAGGGAGGAGCCTCGCGAGGAAGTTAATGGAGAGGCTGAAGCCGGTGCGTTCGATACGCTGTTCAATGAGGCCCTGGAAATTGTGGTCAAACACAACCAGGGGTCGGCATCCCTCCTGCAGAGGCGCCTCAGCGTCGGCTATGCCAGGGCGGCCAGAATCATCGACCAGTTGGAGAAGGCCGGTGTCGTGAGCGCCCAGGATGGCGGCAAGCCGCGCCAGGTTCTGATCACAGAGGATCAAGTCGCGATGTACCGGATTTGAAGAAATAATTGGCCGTTAAGGCCTTATTTTTGTATAATTAGCCGCTTTTAGGATCCAAGGAGTTCAGGTGCGTTATTTCGTCATACTTGTGGTTGGTTTGGCTTTTTTTGGAACCGGGGTTTCCGCGACCGCCGGTGAGGATGCCCAGTCGATTATTAAGAAAGTGCAGGGCAAATTCAAAAAGCTGGACAACATGACCGTCGACTTTGACTATCACTTCCAATGGAAACTGACAGGCAAGACCCAGGCTTTGCAGGGCAAACTGTATTTCAAGAAGGAAAACAATATTCGTTACGAATTGGGCCAACAACTCAACATCACCAACGGCGAAACCGTCTGGCAGTATTCCGAGCTTAATAACCAGGTTCTGATTGATCATTTGAAAAAGAATTCCAAAAGCCTCTTCATGCCGAAATATTTTCTGTATGATTATCTCGAAAAATTTGTCGCCGAAGTTATCAGCGTGGAGACCAAAGGGGTCCGGCAGTTCCATGTGCTGAAGATGAATCCAAAAGACAAAGATGATTTCGTGCAAAGCATGAAAGTGTGGGTGGCGGCGGATACCTGGATGACTGAAAAAGTTGAGTACGTGGACCTCGAAGGCAATCGGGTCACGTATGCCTTCACGCATATTGAAATTGACACGGCGATGGATCCCAGGTTGTTTTCGTTTCAGACGGAAGCCGGCATGGATGTGATCGATCTGCGATGAGGGTGCCCGGTTGAAAAGAGTTCTGTTTCTACTTCTGAATGTTGCCGTCAGTGCGGTGTTCCTGTGGTTGGCGTTCCGGGAAATCGATTTTGTCGACTTGTATCATTCACTGTTCAGAGTCAATTATGTTTTGGCGCTCATTTCAGTATTCGTTAATCTGGTCAGTTGCTGGCTGCGGGCCGTCCGTTGGAGGTACATCATGACCCCGGTGAAGCCGGTGTCGGTTCGAAACCTGTATTCATCATTGATGATTGGTTTCATGGTCAACAACATTCTTCCGTTTCGATTGGGCGAATTCATGCGCGGATATGTCCTGAAAAGATCGGATGGGGTATCTTTCAGCGCTTCCATCGGTACGATCGTGATTGAACGACTGATGGATGTGTTGTCACTGCTGATCATCTTCGGAGTTTTGGTATTCCTGTTTCCCTTTCCGGCGTGGCTGGAGAGCGGCAGTGTGCTCGTTTTTGTTATCACGGCCGGTTCCTTCGGATTCATTTATGTTTTGGTGACGCGGTCAGAATCGGCCATTCGATGGCTTGGGCGGGCGGCCGGTTTTTTTTCTGAGTCGTTGGGTGCGACGGTGAGCCGCGTTTCACGCTCGTTCATTCAGGGCATCAACCTTTTCCACTCGTTTCGTTCTTACGCGATCATGACGTTGCTCACCATTGTGATCTGGGCCACCTATGTGGCCTCTATTTATGTAATGCTGGAGGCGACCGGGCTGAGCGCTTCCTACAATCTGAATATTATGGACGCAACCATTGTCATGGTTTTTTCCGCTTTTGCGGTCATGATTCCGGCCGCCCCGGGCTACGTCGGCACTTTCCACGAAATCGTAAAGCAGAGCCTTTTGCTTTTCGGTGTGAATCCCGAAGCCGCATTGAGTTTTGCCATATTGTTTCACGCGTACTCGTATGTTTCCATGACGGCGATAGGATTGTATTACTTTGTGAAATCCAATTACCGCCTGGCGGATGCGTTCAAAGCGTCCGAGTTCATACGCGAAGAAAATGTCGTTCATCATTGATGAAGGGATTTATGAACATTCGGATTTGGATTTGGCTGGCCGTTCTGTCTGGCTTTCCTGCATGGGCCTGGTCCCAGGACACCACGAGTACGTCGAAAACCGGAAAAATAGAGAGGCGGGTACGCGCCGGCGATCAGCTGACCATTTCAGTTTATGGTCATGACGAATTGCCAAAGACGGTCCGCGTCGAACCTGACGGAAGCATGAAGTATCCTTTCATGAAGGATATCAAAGTCGATGGATTGAGCGTGGAACAAATCGCCAATGTGCTATCCGCCCGACTGTCCCAGTACATCGGCGGAAGGGCGGAAGTGGTGGTGTCTTTTTCGGAAGGTGAGTCGATCGAAGTGGTGGTGCTTGGGCAAGTCCGCACACCGGGCGCACACAAGATGCCGTTGAAGAATACCATCCAGGGCGCGATTTCGGTGGCCGGAGGCGCCACGGAGCGCAGTGCCCTGGACCAGACCAAGTTGATCCGTCGAAATCCGGATACGGGGCTGCGCGAAGAATTCACGGTTTCGCTGGAGTCCATTATTATTGAGACGGGCGATATTGAAAAATTGCCACAGTTGAGGGATGGGGACATTATCTTCGTGCCGGCGATTTATGGGGCCGTCTACGCCAACGTATTGGGGGCGGTCCTGCGACCGGGCAATTATGAACTGTTTCCGGGCGCCAACGTCGTGGATGTGGTGTTTCTGGCCGGCGGTCCGTCGGACGAAGCATCCATTCGAAACATTAAGCTGATCCGGCGCATAGGGGCGGCCCAACAGGAAGAGATCGTCGATATTGAAAGTGTGTTGAGAGCGAAGGGCGGTCGTGTCCCGCTTGTGGAACCGGGCGATATCATTTTTGTTCCGGCGAAGAAATTCACCATCAAATCGTTCTTTCAGATTGTCAGTTACACGGCCTCCATTCTTACTCTAATTTTTCTCTACTATCAGGTGACCAGCAAAAACTGAGAAGTTCGCGCTATGCAAGATTTTCAAGTCAGGCAGGGTCTGGACGTTCGAACCCTTATCAATACCGTCCTCAGAAACAAATGGATTGTGCTGTTTGTATTCGTGACGTTCACCGTCGTTGTTTCGTATTATTCCATGAGCAAACCCACGCTCTATCGATCGTCCTCCGTCCTTTATTTCGATAATTCGACGCGTAATCCGGTGCTTGACATACTCGGCGAAAACAACAACACGGGTTACCGTCGGCTGGATTTTGGCTATTACGAGGTCGTCATCACGACGTCGCTTTTCAACGAACGATTTCGTGAGGAATTGCGGACTGAACTCCTGAAATACCGGGCAGCGGATTATGTTCAGAAGGTCAGTGCGGATGTTTCGACGTCCCAAATTACTCTGAAGCCTTACAAGGAAGCGGCGCAATTCATCGAAATATCAGCGGTTTCAGAAGATTCGTTCCTGGTGCAGAAATTAGTTGAGGTGGCGACCAGCCTTCTGAAGCAGCGAACGGCCGAACTGGACCGGGAGGGACTCCAGAGCGGAATCTATTTCATCGAAGAACAGATTGAGGTTACCAAGGGTAATCTGGAAAAAACGGAACTTTCGCTGCAGGCCCTTCAGCGAAAAATCGAGATGACGTCGAAAGATACCGAGGAACCCCTCCACAAGATCATCATGATGAATGACAAACTGTCCGAACTGGAAACACAGGTGCAGATACGGTCGGCCAATCTGACTGCCCTGGAAAGTCAGTTGGATTCCATTCAGCGTCGGATGACGGGCGGCGCCAGGGACAGTCAGAAGGAGTCGGACGATGAGAAACGCATCAAGAAGGAAATGGAGGATCTCCGCAATCGCAAGGCCGCGTTGGTTGAACGGCTGGGTGAGAGCGCATATGAAAGCCACGAATATAGACGCATCGACGAGCAGACCTTGGCGCTTCAGAATCAATACGTGTCATTGATTACGAGCCTGGATCGGTCGGGTGAGAATGTCGCCAGCGGCAATATGAACGAGGTGTGGAAGAACGTTTTCACGAAAAAGAACGAGGAGGAAATCGAACTCATTATCCTGCGCGGGCAGGTTCGCCTGTATCGCGGGTTGATCAGGAATTTTGAAAGCAAGAATCCAAACCTGCTGCAAGACGCCATCGACATCACGCGTCAGCGGCGGTCCAAACAGGTGTATGAAGAGACCCTGAATTCGCTCATCAAGCAGCGTGAGAATTTTTCGATCCAATTTTATGGCACGACGGGCAACCTGAAGATCGTGGATCCGGCCAAACCACCGGTGCCGATCTTCCGCAAGGTTTTCACGACGATTTTCATAGGTTCCATCGTTGGATTTCTTATTGGTCTGGCGCTGGCGATTGGCATTGAGTACCTGGACAATTCGGTCAAGACCGAAGACGACCTTACCGGATTGACGAACATCCCCATCATCGGAAAGATCCCACCCATTCAGCTTACCGAGTCGGGTGAGGGCAACGGTGAGATTCGGAAACGCAAATTGCCTCGCTTGCGGAAAAATGAACCGGAAGAGGATGAGGACAAGAATGTGGTCCGTAAGAAGGCGATGATCTCCCAGTTCAACTCCCGCTCTTTTGTCTCGGAGCGCTACCGCACGCTGCGTACGAATATTCAATTTGCCAATATTGACACCCCCATGCGATCCATTCTCGTCGGGAGCACCGGGCCCAGCGAAGGGAAAACGACGACCGCCGTCAACCTGGCGATCTCGTTTGCGGACATGGGTCACAGCGTCTGCCTGGTCGATGCCGATCTTCGCAAACCGAAACATCATGTCTTGTTTGAGATCAAGGAATCGCCGGGGCTATCGGAAATTGTTCTCGACGGCCGGGAGGTGGACGAATGCATTCAGGCGACCGAAATCAAGAAACTGTCGATCCTGACGGCCGGCGCCAATGCGATGAGTCATTCGGAAATATTTTCGTCGATGCGCATGAGTTTTGTCATGAATGAACTTGAGAAGAAATTTGATATCGTCGTTTATGACACACCGCCAATTCTGCTTCTGACCGACACGATCATTCTTTCCTCAAGGGTCGATGGCGTCATATTGGTCGTCAAACAAAATCTCACGCCCAAGCAGCACCTCCTGAGCGCCGTTAATTCATTAAAAACGGTTCGCGCCAACATCATCGGGCTGGTCATGAATAACTACGTTGGCGAGTACCAGAATTACTACCGTTACGCGTACGACAATTATTACTTCTACGGAAAGTCCGAGGAGAAGAAGAAAGTTTCATGAACATTCTGGTGACGGGGGGCGCGGGATTCATAGGTTCCCACCTCTGCGAAGCGTTGTTGCGGCAGAACCATCGGGTTGTGGCGGTGGATAATTTCGATCCTTTCTATGATCCGGCCATAAAGGAATCCAATATGGCCGATTGCATGAAGAGCAAGGCCTTTGTGCTCCACCGCGGCGATATTCTTGATGCCGGTTTGTTGGACTTATTGTTTGTCCGGGAGAAGTTCGACGTGGTGGTCCATCTGGCTGCCAAGGCCGGTGTGCGTCCGTCTCTGCAGGATCCGGTGGGTTATGCCAAAGTCAACGTGGAAGGCACACTCAACATTCTGGAAAGCATGCGGAAGCATAACGTAGGCAAATTGATATTGGCATCGTCGTCCTCCGTCTACGGCAACAACACCAAGGTACCTTACTCAGAGACCGATAATGTAGACCATACGATATCCCCGTATGCGGCGACGAAGAAGGCGTGCGAAATTCTGGCTTACACCTATTACCATTTGTATGGTATCGAGACCTTTTGCCTGAGATTTTTCACGGTGTACGGCCCAAGACAAAGACCGGAGATGGCCATCCACGCGTTTACGAAGGCGATTTTTCAAGGGCAGCCTGTAAACGTATTTGGCGATGGACATACTTGCCGGGATTACACGTACGTGGACGATATTGTGCAGGGCATATTGCAGTGCATGGCTCACCTTCGTGGTTTTGAAGTTCTCAATCTGGGCGAATCAAAAACCGTGGCGCTGATCGACCTTGTGAAGTGGATCGAAAAGCATACGGGTAAAAAAGCGGCGATTACATACCTTCCTGAACAACCGGGGGATGTCAAGCAAACATACGCCAACATTGCCAAGGCGAGAGACCTTGTCGGCTACGATCCGCAAATTCAGATACCGGAAGGTATCGGGAGGTTTGTCGAATGGTTCCGGAGTGCAGGCGGTCTCAGGTAATCCGGTCGTGGAGGATAAAGACAAACAGGCTCTGTCCAAGCTGGCCAAGAATTCCATTCTTTCTGGAATGGGCAATGTCCTTGTTCTTGGCACTGTGCCGATCACGAGTCTGGTGACCACACGGATGCTTGGGGCTGAATTGTTTGGCGTGTTTTCGCTGGTTCAATCATGGTGTGCACTGCTGGCGAACATTTCCAGTTTGGGACTGAACGGTACCAACCTGCGGTTCGTGCCAGGCTTCAAAGGAGGGGGCGACCATGCGCGGATCAAGGGTTCCATTTTCTGGACGTTGCAGGTTTCCGTGACCCTGAGCATAGTTTTTTTTCTTCTGATTGTCATTTTTCCAACGGAATTCTGCGACATCTTTGTTCACCGTCCCCCGGGAATGAAAGCGGAAACCTTTCAAGCCATGGTTGGTACCGCCTTTCGTTTCTCGGCGGTCTCGATTGTTTTCACGTCGGTCTACCTGGTTGGATCGTCGACGCTGACGGGGCTGCAACAGGTGAAATACAAGATCTTGGCCAATGAAGTGTGGGGCTCGATTGCCAAGATCATCAGTCTCATTCTGTTGCTGGCTCTGGGATTGGATCTGTACGCGGCCTTGGGTTCCAATATCGTTCAAGACGTGATCATCCTGGGGTTGTCCGTTCTCTTCGTGAGGAAAGTATTTCCGCAAGTGGCCGATCGGACCATCCGGCCGGTCTATGAAAGAAAAGACATGAACAGATTTGCGGCCATTCTGTTCAGCAATTCCATTCTCAACAAATACACATTTCAATTGGATCTTCTGTTTCTTGGATATTTCCAGGCAGCCAATCAGCTTGGCATTTATACGGTTGCCCTTCGGTTGCAATCGCTCATTCATATGCCGATCTACTCAATGATGACCATTTTCTCTCCCATGGTGGCCGAGTTGCATGCGCGGAACGACCGGCGTAAAATATCGGACCTGTACAAAACGGTTACCAAATGGTCATTGAGTCTTTCTCTGCCGATCTTTGGTACGCTGGTGATTTTTTCTGAGCACATTTTGAATCTTTTTGGAAGAGAATTTGCAGACGGTGTACTCATACTGGCCATTATGGGATTTGGGAACCTGTTCCACGCCCTTCTCGGCATAGCCGGCCAGATCACAACGATGACAGGCCGGGTGGGCGTGAACTTTTACAACTCCATAGTGATGTCGGTTGTGAATGTCGGTTTGTATTTCTTGTTGATTCCGACGTATGGCATGATAGGGGCCGCCGCCGGCAATGCGCTTTCCAATTTGCTGATCAATCTGATCATGTGCATCGAAGTCTACGTGATTTACGGTTTGCATCCATTCAAGACATCCCTCTACAAACCGGTGCTGGCGTTCTTGATCGCCGCTCTTACAGCGTGGACGCTTTCCCTGATCGTGTCTTTGCCGATGATTCATTATACATTCCTGGCCAATGTCGTATTGTTCTGGGGTGTTTATTTGACCGTTCTTTTCCGTCTGAAGATTGACGATGAGGATGATTATGTGCTTGAAAAAGTATCTGCGAGGCTCCCGGCATTCCTTAAGGCCTTCGTTCCAAGAAATCAAAAGAGGAGTTGAAGTCATGACGTTCATGAAACGACGCATACGGACCTTTGTGAGAAATTTTGGATACGATATCGTCTCTTACAAGAAAGATCATGACCGTCCTTTTCCGAGCGACTTTTCCGAAGACGACATTCGAATTGTCCAGGAGGTCAAGCCGTACACTCTGACGAGTCGCGAAAGGATATACTCACTCCTCAGGGCCGTCGACCATGTCGAAGCCCATCAGATTCCGGGGGCCTTTGTGGAATGCGGTGTGTGGCGTGGCGGCTCAATGCTGGCCGCTGTACGCGAATGGCAGAGGGTTGGGCGGTCCGAACGGGAGGTCTATCTGTTCGACACCTATGAAGGCATGCCTGCCCCGACGGACAACGATGTTTCCGCGCTCGGCCTCGATGCCCGTTCCACCTTTGAGGAGACCAAAATTCACGACCAATCATCGGATTGGTGCTATGCGTCGTTGGAAGACGTGCAGCAAGTGCTTCAATCATCGGGGTATGGACCGGACAAATTGCACTTCATAAAGGGCCGTGTTGAAGATACCATTCCCGCACAGGCGCCGGACACTATTGCCTTGCTCCGGCTGGATACGGACTGGTACGAATCTACCAAACATGAATTGATTCATCTCTTTCCGCGACTTTCTCATGGGGGTATATTGATCATCGACGACTATGGCTATTGGAAAGGCGCCCGGAAGGCCGTGGATGAGTACCTTGCGGAGAATCGCATTCGTCTTTTCCTCAGTCGTATCGATCACACCGGCCGACTGGCCGTGAAATCATGATGAACTATGACTCCACACCGGCGTCGTCTTACCACGAACGATGGAAACGCAACGCGGTTGAATTGTATCAACACAAGTATTGGGAACCTGTTTTGTCGAAAGCTCTCAAGAAGCATTGTCAGGGGGATGGCCTTGACCTTGGATGCGGAACCGGGACCCATCTGATACAGCAGAATGACGCTTACATCAGAATAGGCGTGGATCTGTCCATGAACATGCTGCAGTTTGCCAAGAAGCAGGGTAAGGAGTTTCTGGTCAATGGTTCCGCGGAGCATTTGCCCATTCGGCCTGGTAGTCTTGACTGGGCCTATTCGTTCGGACTTCTGGAGTACGTCGACGCCGCCACGATGCTGAATGAAGTCCACCGGGTTCTGCGGCCCGGGTCTCGATTTCTGCTTTTTACGCCCAATAAGTACGGTGGTCGAAAGTGGTTGTCAATGAAGAAACGTTTGTGGCGCAAGCAGGCGGTCCACGCCAGGTATTATTCGCGCCGGGAAATTGTGACGTTACTCAAAGAAGCAGGTTTTGTCACCCATGGCATTCAGATGAAAGACGGACTTGTTTATCTCCCCGGCCGCACGCCCGCATGGTGCGCGTTGGCGGTTTTCAAATTGGTTGAATGGTTCTTCCGATTATTTCCATACAACCCCTGGAGTCAAAACATGCTCTTCATCACAACCAGAGGTTGAAAAAAAATCACCCATGTTGTTGAATGCCAAACCGAGGCTCACCATTTTTCACGTCCTGGCGATAGGCGGAATCGTCCTATTGGTCGGAGGTCTTTGCGGTTTGGCCGTGGGTAATCGGGAATACGACAAAGGAAAGGACGAATTTGAATACTCGGAAATCGGGAAGAGCCTGTTTGGTGGCCACGGCATTTCCTATAATGGAACCCCGGATGTCGTACTCCCACCGGGCTTTCCCATCTTTGTGGGCCTTTTGCACATGGCCGGGGTTGATGGAAAATGGGCCGGTCAGGGAGTGTCGCTCATTTGTTTTTTCATTTCTCTGATGTTTCTTGCTTCGGTTAGCCGGCGCCTTTTCGATCGTGCGCTGCCGGTTACACTCGTTCTGCTGCTTTTTGCCACTCATACAAACACGCTGCTGAATGCCACATCTGGAAAGAGTGAATCCTGTTTTACCGCACTGACGCTGGCGCTTGTCGTCGTGATGTTCTGGTGCCTTCGACGACCCCAATCATGGAATCTGGCCCTGTTTTCCATGGTTTGGTTCGTGTTGTATCTCGTGCGGCCGGAAGGGCTTTTGATCGGGCTGGTGTGTGCAGGATGGATGTGGTTTCAGCAGAGGAGTGTGGCTGCCTTTCTCAGACAGGGAACCGGGCTGGTTGTGTTTGCGATCTTGTTCCTGTCGTACGGCTGGTTTCTGCGGGAACACACCGGGCGTTGGCAAGTTTCTGGAAAAGCCTATGCGAATCTTATCATGGGTGAAACCGACAGTCCGTATCAGAATCGACTTTCTGATGCGACAAATCCAAGATATCATATTGTCAAGGACATTCACGACGAGCCGTCGAATGCCAGGTCGGCCGGCGAGTATTTGGCGGCTCACTGGGCATCGGTGGTGGGCAGGGTTCCGTTGAATGCGTGGCGCTTCGTGGAGTATTATTGGTGGGGGATTTCCATACTCGGCATGGCCTCCGGTTTGGTCGGCCTTGGATCAGGATTGGCCCATCGTTGGCTTTGGGTGGCCCTGTGGGCGGTGAGTCTGACACATCTGGCGTTCTTTGTCCTTCCCCGTACCATGGCGATTTACCACTGGGTCGTATCCATCGCCATGGTATCCGGTTTGGGAAAATTCCGGGACTTGATGGCCGGTAAAGGATACAGACACACGTATGTCCAGGTGGGCTATTGGGTGCTGGTTGTGGGGATTGGGACATGGCAGATACGCGGAATTGCAAAGATCGCCTACCATTGGATCGGAGCGAATCTATGACCGCCCTGACCTCCATTCGTGTCCTGCACGTAACTCCAACGGGCGAGATCGGGGGACGGGAACGGCAACTCTTTGAGTTGAGTAAAGCATTGGCACGCCGGTCAATTATCACCAGCGAAGTATTATTTGTTCGCAACGAGGGACCCTTCTACAGGGCGATGTGTGAATTGCCGGTGAAAACACATGTCGCGGGATCGATAACGTGGCGATGGCGATACTGGGCCCGTCATCTGAATCTCTTTCAACAATTTGACATGGTTATTTTCTGGGGTGTAACGCCGGCCTTGTTCATCATCTCTCTCTTGGCCGGCAATGTTCGTATTTACGCCATGACGGGAACTCGCTTTCTGAGACATCCGGGTGTTAACGGCCGGCCACGATGGGCACCCAACCATGTGTCTTCGGCTATGTTAAAGAGTCGGCAGTTCGCCGGGCGGATCGTTTCCGCGGCCAAACGAAACGCGTTTGCGTGGTTTGTCCGTGGCTGTTCGAAAGTTCTCACGCCGTCCAGCTTCATGGCCGAGACGGCAAGATCAGCCTATGGTGTGCTTCCATCCGCTTTGTCCATTGTTCCAAATTTCCTGGATTATGATGCGATCCGGACCACAAGGTCGCGGAGCGTCATGCGCGAGCGTCTTCAGATTGACCCGACCGACTTCGTGATCGGTGTCGTTGCGAGATACGACTTTCGAAAGCGAATCGACCGTTTTATCCATGCGATGGTTCTTGCCGGAGGCCATGAGAGTATCAAAGGGGTCTTGATCGGAGGTGGATCCGAGGCATTCGAGCAATTGATTCGTAAATGGATCAGTGACGCCCACATGGAAAGTCGTATCCGAATCACGGGATTTGTCGAAGATGTCTACGATTACATCAACTGTCTCGACGCGCTGGTTCTCCCTTCGGATAATGAGGCTTTTGGGCTTGTGCTTTTGGAGGCGCTTTTTTTGCGAATTCCGACGATTGTGTTCAAAGACGGGGGCGGCGTGATGGATGTCATCCAGCATGCTCGGACAGGATATGTCGTTGATTCCACCGTCGATTTGGCTGATCTTATGTCCATGGCAGTTTCGACAGATGGTATGCCGCGCCTGACCTGCGACACCAGAAAGTATGTGTTGGAGCAATTTAGTGTCGGGCACACGAAAGCGTATGAAAATATTTTTTCTCGTATCGCGAGAGATTCTTCCTTATGAAAAACACGAGAAAATTATTCTTCATCGTGAGTGTAGATACCGAGTGCGACAAATCTCCCGACTGGTCCGTGCGGTATCCGTTTGAATTTCGAAATATCCGAGAGGGTCTTGGCCAACTTTTGCAGCCGGTCTTCAACGCCTGTGGGGCAAAACCGACATACCTGCTGAGCCCTGAAGTGATCACCGATGAGTCAAGCGCCGACTTTTTCAGGAGACTGGGTTCATCGGCAGAGTTGGGAACTCATTTGCACGGTGAATACGTTGAACCCCATCCGAATTTTGCCGCGAAATACACGGAGGATTTTCAGTGCGACTACGCGCCGGATCTCGAAAGGATGAAATTGGCCAATCTGACGCGGATGTTCAGTGAACGGTTCCATTACCAACCCCTGTCCTTTCGGGCGGGACGATTCGGGATGAGCGCCCATACATTGACGTTTCTTTCAGAACTTGGATATGCTGTTGATTCCAGTCTATTCCCGTACGCCAGACTGCAGACAAAGCGCGGTCACCAGAACTTCTTTTCGTATCCTTCCGAACCTTTCCTTGGCAGGACCACGAACAACACGGGTGAGGCGGTATTGGAAGTCCCGATGACCGTCATGTCAAGGGTCTATTCGAAAATGCCCGTCTGTCTGAGAGTTCCGATATCGAACTCAGCTTCGGCCGACGCCGTCGTACGAAAGATCTGCGGTAGCGACAAAGTCAAGACGTGGTCGCTTCGACCCAGTACGTATGACTTCGCGCGATTGCGGGAAATCATCGATTGCCATATTCGGCACACTCAAAGTGAAAATGTCTTTCTCAATATGATGTTTCACAGCAATGAGATTGTTCCAGGTTGTTCTCCATACAGCGCCGATGAAAATGACGTTCGAAGGATTCTTGGAACTTTGGAACAGACATTGCAGTACGCGAAAGCGTTGGGAGCTTCATTCATTGGTTTGTCTGAAGCCCGTGACGTGTTCATTAACTCAAGGAGAAACGCCTGATGGCCCGTTATTTGGTCACCGGTGGAGCCGGTTTTATTGGTTCCAATATTTGCGAGGCATTGCTGAAGTTGGGCCATCGGGTAAGAATACTCGACAATTTTTCAACGGGTCAGCGATCCAATCTGACGGGCTTCGGTGACGGTGTTGAGATCATTGAGGGGGACATCCGCAGTTATCACATCGTCCGGTCAGCGGTGGAGGGCATTGATTTCGTTCTGCACCAGGCGGCCCTGCCATCGGTGCCTCGTTCGATAGCCGATCCGATTACATCCCACGAAGTGAACGCCACGGGAACGCTCAACATCCTCGACGCTGCGAAAGAGGCCAATGTGAAACGTGTCATCTTTGCTTCATCATCCTCCGTATATGGAGATAATGAAGTCCTGCCAAAGCAGGAAGACATGATTCCAAATCCGCTGTCACCGTATGCGGTTTCGAAACTCGCCGGAGAGAACTATTGTCGCGTGTTTTACAAACTCTACGGTTTGCAGACGGTTATTCTCAGGTATTTTAATGTGTTTGGGCCCAGGCAAGATCCAAATTCCCAGTACTCGGCCGTCATTCCAAGATTCATCAAGGCGATGCGGCAAGGCAGGTCGCCCTTGATCTTTGGGGACGGTACACAATCAAGGGATTTCACGTACGTTCAGAATGTCGTCGACGCCAATCTCTTGGCCTGTGAGGCCGGGGATCTTACCTTGGGTCAGCCGATCAACTGTGCCACACACAGTCGCATAACCCTCAATGAACTGGTCGAATCTCTAAACAGGATTTTGTCCACCCGCATTGCGCCGGAATATCATCCTCGCCGACCGGGGGATATTCTTCATTCATTCGCTGACATTTCCAGGGCCACACGTTTGCTAAACTACCATCCCGGGGTTGATTTCGAAACGGGTTTGCAGCGGACGGTTGAAGGATTTCCCGCGACATGAATGCTGGAGCTAATCGGAGAGTATTGCACGTCATTGGCGGTGGCGGATACGGTGGCCGTGAGAAGATGTTCCACGCCTTGCTGCTGGAAGAGCACCGCATGACGGATCAGCATTCAGCAGCCTTTATGCTGGAAGCGCAGGGACGGCTGGCGGACGATCTTCGCAGATCCGGCATTACCATCCACAGAATAGGGTCTCTGCCAGGGGTCACCTGGTGGTATCATGGGTCGGTTTTGTTTTCGCATTACGATCTCATTGTCTGTCACACGGCGGATTGGCGGCTTATGCTGATGTGCATTCTGTCGGGGCGCCCGGTTGTGTTCAGATTGTCAGGCCTGTACCTGCTCGTGAAGAAATCTCTTCGTGGTATTGCCTTGGGAGTCGTTCGAAGGATTCTGGGGCTGGAACGGATTCCGGGAGGAATCGGGACCGGGGGGTCTGGTGTGGCCAATCGTGCGGCCGCAGGCGCACTTCCGCCACTCCGGTCCTTGCGAAGATTGCTTCGGCGATGGCAATTTGTTCTATTCCTGCGGTATTTTTGCCGGAGAGTCATTGTCAACAGCGAGTATGCCGCCAGGAATGTTCGTCGGAAGTATCACTTTCCCCGACGCAAAAAAATTGATATCATTCCCAACGGCATTGATGTGCCGAATGGGACACCGACGCTTCCTGACATGCGGCCTCAGCTCGGCATACGCACCGGTCAGTACGTCGTGGGAACCGTTGCCAGGTTTGATGTGCGAAAAAGGATCGACCGTCTTCTGGATGCTTTTGTGTTGGTGAAGGGTGAGGAGGTTTTCAAACTGCTCATCGTCGGAGGCGGGGACGACGACCTGGATACGGGCTTCAGGCGATTTGTGCAGGAGCAAGGACTTGAAGAACAAGTCATTTTTGCCGGATTTGTCAGTGATGTACAGCCCTATATGAGCGCCATGGACTTGTTTGTGTTGCCGTCAGACAATGAGTCCTTTCCGAACGCCCTGATGGAAGCCATGTTGATGGGAAAGCCCTGTGTGGCTTTTCAAGGCAGCGGTGGTCCGGAGGAACTCATCGATGATAGGAAAACGGGTTTTTTGGTTTCAACCCCGCAAGAAATCATTCAAGTGGCCAAAACGCTTATGGACGATCCGACTGAGGCCGTGGATGTGGGGCGAAGGGCGCGGACGTACATCATCAACCATTTCAGCATGGAACGATACGCCGGGCAGTTCAGACGGGTATACGACGCCGTTCTGGGGGAAGATTCACTGAAACGAAAGAAGTCACAATGACCATTCCAACTGTGTACGGAACTCGCGTCGCAAGCTATCCGGGGACGTTGCCTTATTCGCCTTCGGAGAAGTATCCGGAATATCCGTTTGGCGACATTGGTGCGGAAACGAATCTCGTATACGATGGACTTCGGCGGCTGCTGAGAGAATGCGGTTATGACGCGCGGCATTTTGGCCACGCGGATTGGAACCCGTTGGGTGATGTCATTCGACCAGGGCAAACGGTACTAATCAAGCCGAATTGGGTCAAACACGTTTCCTCAGACGACATTGACATTTTGTGCTTTATCACGCATTCGTCATTGATCAGGGCAGTGGCCGATTATGCACTGATTGCCCTACAGGGAAGCGGGCGCCTGATCATAGGAGATGCCCCTATTCAGTCGGCGAGTTTCGATTCTCTGAAAAAACAAACCGGAATCTCGGAAATTGCGACATTTCTGGGATCCCAAACCAGAATCTCCGTCGAAGTTATGGATTTTCGACTCGAGGTGGCCAGCATGCAGGACGGCATCGTTGCCCGAAGGGATGTTACTGCCGTAACACATGTTCCGGTAAGGATGACTCTGGAAAGCGAACATGGCATGGAAAGAGATTTTGACAAATATCGAGTGACTCACTACGATCCGCGGCGCATGAGTCAACACCATAACAATACAGTTCATGAGTACTTGATTGCTGAACCGGCTTTGCAGGCCGACGTCATCATCAATGTGCCGAAACTGAAGACGCATCGAAAAGCCGGAATCACCTGCTCTTTGAAGAATCAAATTGGCATTAATGCGTCGAAGGACTGGTTACCTCATCACTCGATTGGTTCAACCACTCATGGCGGTGACGAGTATGAAAAACCAAGCGTGCTGAAGTTCTTACTCAGGGCAGCGTTGGATTCGCGTGAAAGGGCGTCGAGCATTCTGTGGAAACGACTATGGAATTTAGCAGCGAGGTTTTTGAAGAAATGTCGGAAAATTAGCCTGTTTGAGTCAGATCCTTTCTTCGAAGGAAGCTGGCACGGCAATGATACCCTATGGAGGACCATTCTGGATTTGAACAAGATTGTTTTTTTCGCAGATCGTCAAGGCATAATGCAGAAGGAAATTCAACGCAAGCTCCTATATCTAGTTGACGGAGTTGTCATTGGAGAGGGGGAAGGACCGCTGCATCCAAGCCGCAAGGATTGCGGCCTGCTGATGTGGGGGGAGAATCCGGTGCATGTCGATGTTTGTGCCGCGGCATTTATTGGATTTGATCCTTCAACCATAAAGTCCCTGGATCGGGCATTCGAGATTGTGCAATTGCCGATCACGAAACCCGATCGTGCGAGCGTCGCGTGCCGACTGGATGGCGAGACATGGCGGCCATATGTTGACGGTGGGTCAATGGCCATTTGTAAGGCGAGGCCAAGTGCGGGATGGAAAGGTCACATGGAATGGGAGGCATCTCATGATGCGATCACTACGCTCACCGACGATGACGAAGATTACTAATTTGTGGAATGTTGAATGAAATTTCTTATTCATCATGTGGATGGTTTTCCACAGCCGTATCCTGACCGGTGGGCGGAATTCGCAGGCAGGCGGGGTGTATCGTGGGAATATCACGATTTATCAGGAGTGATGTCATTCCGCGATTTGTCGAATCGATTTGATGCCGTCTTGTGTCGCTGGAGTCTTTCATTCCCGGGTCGCGCCCAGTTTCCGGACATACTGGATATCCTGGAAAACGAGTACGGCATGTTGATCTACCCGGATCGCAAAACTCGATGGTCATGGGATGACAAGATCAGGCAGAACCTTCTGTTTGCACAATACGACGTGAAAATGCCAAGAACATTTATCTTCCACTTGGAAAAGGAGGCGCTGGACTGGGCCCGTTCGGCCACGTACCCGGTCGTTTTTAAGCTGGCTTCTGGCGCGAGTTCACGAAACGTTGTGCTTGTTCATAGCCAAAGCCAGGCCCGTCATCTAATTCGTGCCATGTTCGAAAAGGGGATACGTACAGGTGGCGAATTGCAGGCGATACACCATGGCAAGACCGGTCGGCAATGGTTAAGTGAATGGAAACGTCGGTTGGCGAATTCACAGGAATGGCGATACCGCCAAAGCAAAGAAACCATCGAAAAATCCTATGTGTATTTTCAAGAACTCGTGCCCGGCAACACCTGTGATACCAGAATATCGATTATTGGAGATCGGGCTTTTGGTTTTCGACGATACAACCGGGAGAATGATTTTCGCGCTTCTGGCAGCGGGCGTATTGACTGGGAACCAACACAAGTCAGTCGCAAGGCCATTCGAATTGCTTTTGACTTAAACAAAAAGTGTGGATTTCAATGCATGGCTTACGACTTCGTCTCGGATCAGTCAGGCGAGGACGTGCTGCTCGAAGCGTGTTGGACTTTTGCCGATTGGGCGGTTCAAAAATGCCCGGGTCATTGGAACCCCAACTTGGATTGGATTCCAGGCCCGATGTGGCCGGAGGAAGCCCAGATCGAGGATCTGATCAAACTTGTAGAAACACGCAGGAGATGAACGGACGAATTCTTGTGAGCGTATCTTCAGGTATTGGCGATGCCATCATGGCGATGCCCATTCTGAACAAACTGCGAACATTCTTTCCTGCGATGACGATCGACGTGCTCGTCCGCCCGGAGTCGAAAAGCCTGTTTGAAGGCCTGACCGATTTTGGACGGCTATATGTGTTGCCAACTTCGTACGCCCCATTGCCATTGGCGAGACTGTGTTTCCGAATGTTTTTGAAAAAGTACGACTTTTACATCGGTTGCATCCCGTCGAACACCATCCGTCAAATGATCATCCCTCTGATGCCCCGTATTCCCTGCCGCATCAAGCACCGTACACCTCACCGCGGCTTTCGCGATCTGGATTTCCTGTTCACGCATGTCGAACCCATTCCGGATGGCCGGCACCGCGTCGACTGCAACATGGATTTGCTTAAGTACGTCGGCATCGACCCGGCCGGTCTGAAACCGTCTCTTCATCTGGATGTGACCGATGCACACCGGGAGTCGGTTCTTTCCATCCTGCGACAACTTGGCTTTGAAGAGAACCGCCCGACTGTCGGATTCCATCCCGGATGCAACCCGCTGGCCACCTTCAAGCGATGGCCGCCTGACCGCTACGCGCAACTGGCCGATTATCTGCAGGACGTCCACCGTGCCCAGGTTATTCTGGTGGGTGGACGCGACGAAATGGACGATGTCTCCAGGATCGTACAACTCACGAAGCGGAAACCCATCGTCCTGGCCGGCAGGACCAAACTCATGGAAACGGCCGCGGCGATCAAGCATTGTGCTTTTTTCGTATCGAACGATTCAGGTGTCATGCATCTGGCAACGGCCGTCGGCGTACCGACATTCGCGATATTCGGCCCAAAAGATGACCGACATGTCGGGCCCTACGGACCCGGGCACACGGTTATTCGCCATGGTCGTGATGTGATGGCCGTGTCCGTCGATCAGGTCATTGGGACGTTGGAGAACAGTCCTTTCGGATTGACCAGGCTGGCCGAAAAATCATCGTCAAAGAAGTGATACGCAGGTTATGGAAGACTTCATAGAAATCAGGGGAGCCAGGGTTCATAACCTGAAGAACATCAGCGTCAGTATTCCGCGTAACAAACTGGTCATCATCACAGGCGTCAGTGGATCCGGAAAATCGTCGCTGGCGTTTGACACCCTGTACGCGGAGGGTCAGCGGCGATATGTCGAGTCGCTTTCAGCCTACGCCCGCCAATTCCTTGAACGTATGGACAAGCCGGACGTCGATCATATCAAAGGCATCAGTCCGGCCCTGGCCATTGAGCAGAGAACCCTTGCCAAAAATCCGCGCTCAACCGTGGCGACCGTGACCGAATTGTATGACTACCTGAGGCTGCTTTTTGCGAGGGTCGGCAAGACGTATTGCGGGCAATGCGGCACGATGATTCGCAAGGACTCCGTGTCCACCGTGACACAGCATATTTTGGAATGGCCGGCCGGGACCAAATTCCACGTGACGTTCCGGGCGACATCCGATGAAAAAAGCATTCTGAACCTGCATGAAAAAGGTTTCAGCAGAGTCCTGATAGATAACGACATCAAGGAACTGGATGACAAAGATGTGGTGAAGAAACTGCTGAAGCAAAAATTCATTGATGTCCTGGTCGATCGATTGGCCGTTTCCCCGGAGATTCGTAGCCGGCTCGCCGACTCCATCGAAACCGCTTTTTCGGAAGGAGGCGGACAGGTCAGGATCCGCAGGCTGGATGGCGAAGATAGGGTGTTTTCGAGCCGCTTTGAATGTACCAACTGCGGCACGGCCTTTCTGGAACCAGAGCCGCGGTTATTTTCCTTCAACAATCCGTATGGGGCCTGTCCGGCCTGCCAGGGATTCGGGAACCGCATTGAGATAGACATGGACCTGGTGATCCCGGATCGATCCAAATCGCTTAAACAAGGGGCGATCAAACCCTGGACGACGGAAGGCTACTCAGACTTTCAAGAAAAATTGTTGAAGAACGCCAAACGACATGGCATTGCGACGGATGTGCCGATAGAGGATCTGCCGGCCGTCCAGTATGAAAAGATCGTTCATGGCGGCGAAGGCTTCGAAGGCATTAGAAAATTCTTTTCATGGCTTGAAACGAAGACCTACAAAATGCATGTAAGGGTATTGCTCAGCAAATACCGTGGCTATGTGACCTGCTCCGCCTGCCTGGGCAGCCGCCTGCGCCCTGAAGCATTGTTCGTGCGTGTCACCGACAAGACCATACATGATCTCCACCGTATGACGATCGGCGAAGCCTACAATTTCTTTCATACCCTTGAGTTGTCGGCGTACGACAAGGATATTGCACGCCGGATTCTGGAGGAAATTTACAAACGTCTGACGTATCTCCGAAATGTGGGTCTTGAATATTTGCCGCTGTGTCGTCTCGCAGGTACGCTGTCCGGCGGGGAAGCGCAGCGTATCAGCCTGGCGACTTCGCTGGGCTCCTCCCTCGTGGGTAGCCTGTATGTGCTGGACGAGCCGTCGATAGGTCTGCACCCCAGGGACAACGATAAACTGATCGGCATTCTGAAAAACTTGCGCAGTATCGGCAATACCGTCGTTATTGTCGAACATGACCGGGAGATCATGGAGCAGAGCGACGAGATTATTGACATGGGTCCGCAGGCCGGCGTCCACGGCGGCGAGGTTGTATTCCAGGGTCGGCTGGAGGAGGCGGTCAGATCCACCCGATCCCTGACCGGCCAGTACCTCTCGGGCCGAAAGCAAATACCGCTTCCGTCGGGACGCCGGTCGGGAAACGGTTTGCACATCAGGATCGTCGGAGCTGCGGAGAATAACCTGAAAGATATCCGGATCGACATTCCCCTCGGAAAGCTGGTCTGCGTGACGGGTGTCAGCGGATCGGGTAAGAGCACATTGATCCACGACGTGCTGTATGCCGGCATGATGAGGAAGCAGGGACTGTGGAGCGGCAAAGTGGGCCGTCATCGGGAGATTCTTGGCGTGGAACACGTGCGCGGCGTCCAGATGGTCGATCAACAGCCGATCGGGCGGACCCCTCGAAGCAACGCCGCCACCTATATCAAGGTGTTTGATTTGATCCGGGATGTCTTTGCGGATGTGCCAACGTCAAAAGTGAGAGGGTACCAGTCCGGCACGTTTTCGTTCAACGTACCGGGAGGCCGCTGCGAAGTGTGCGAGGGCGCCGGAACGATCCTGGTTGAAATGCAATTCCTGGCCGATGTGTACCTCGAATGCGAAGAGTGCAAAGGCACGCGATTCAAGAAGGAGATCCTGGATGTTCGTTATAAGGAGCTGAACATTCACGACGTGCTCCATATGACCGTGGCCCAGGGCGTGGCATTTTTTGCCGCCCATCCGCGGATCGCGAAAAAACTTCAGGTGCTGGACGATGTGGGTCTGGGATATCTTCAGATCGGCCAGGCGGCCACGACGCTATCAGGTGGCGAGGCGCAGAGAATCAAGCTGGCGGCTCATCTGGCAGAACGGGATGGCGGGAACACGATGTACATCTTTGACGAGCCTACGACGGGACTGCATTTTGACGATATCAATAAACTGCTCATGAGTTTCAATCGCCTGCTGGATGCCGGTCATTCGGTGGTCATTATCGAACACAACCTGGATGTCATCAAATGCGCTGATCATATCATCGATCTTGGCCCGGAAGGCGGGGATGGCGGTGGTCAGGTTGTGGCCACAGGCACTCCGGAAGACATTGCCGAAAGCATCACGTCGCACACCGGCCGATACCTGAAACCCTACCTCGCGCCACCCTTTCGCTAGAAAATCCTGTTACCGTAATCGGTCCGTTGCAGTTTGATGTCGCGCAGGGCATTGGACTTGACCTGAACGATGAAAAAATATCCCGCCGCCGGACCCATGGGCGTCCAGTCGAATCGCATCTCCCAGCAATGAAGATCCCTCCCAAATGAAAAACTCTGACTGACCAGTTCACTCGCCACGAAATCGTACCTGGCGGAGTACGTCACCTGCCAATTCTTCGTAATTTTGAGAGTGCTGGAGACATTCATGCCGAATTGCTTGACCACGTTGTCAGGGTTGGCTTTGTTGATGTCATAGTTGAAATCCAATCGGGCCGTCCAGGGCACGTCCGCCGGCAGGGAGTTGGACTTTGGAAGATACGGGTTGTAGAAGCCCGGGCTCGGTTGACTCTGTCCGTAGGAATCAGTCGGCATCGTTTCGGACGCCGGTGGGGATGCGCCGTCCCCGCCGCTGAACGAGATGCCGGACGTCAGGGACAGGTTTGTCAGGCGGGGAATTTTGTTCAATACGTCGAGGCGCTGATGACGAACACGATCATAGCGATAAAAATCATGCACCATACTCATGGAAAGGCTGAGGTTTCCGGCAAGGTCATTGGCCACAGCAATCGAGGAGTTGAGCGTCGAAAGCTTGAATTGTTCGGCTTCAAAATTGTAAATGATCCCGCTGTTCCAATTCAGCACATCGATCTTGCGAACATGGTCTTCGGTCTTCTTGCCGGATGCTTTGGCGGAGTCCTTCCCGGCGCTTTCGTACTTGACCTGAAAAACGTTGCCAATATTGGCCCCCAATGACAGGGTCTTCCCGGAGGGCGTGCCTCCAAACAACGTGTTGCGCCGGTATCGGTCAAACTTTCGTTTGCGACCGGCTGTATCCGTAACCGTTTCGTAGTAACCCCATCTATCGGCGGAAAAGTCAGGACGGTAAGTCAAACTGATGGACGGCGAAATCACGTGTCGGAACGTCTGGACGCCCAGGATATTGGGATTGGTGACCCCATAGACTTTGGTGGACAAACCGACCGATGTGGTGAACGTGTGACGTGCAAAGAATCCCTTCTTTGTTACTGCCGTATCCGTTGTATTCCGGAGGCCAAAATCCTCCTCGCGCTGATCCATCCACGTTTCCTGTACGTCCAGCCGTGGCGTCAGATTGAGGTATGTAAAGAGTTTGAATGGAGCGCTCAGATTGGCAGAATGGTTCATCCCGAGGGCGCTGACCACCACCGCGGTATCATTGGCACGGGTTTCTTTTCTCAAGAGGTTGGAGCCATAACCGTACTGGATCGCCTGGTACCACCGATCCGGAGCATTTCGTTCTTTCTCGGACTTCGGGAAAAGAGGTCTGGATGTCTTCGTGATGGTGATATTTGGGAACGTAAGATCGCTTTGGCCATTGTCCAGATTTTCTGTCCGGGATAGACTGGCCGATACACTGCCCCAGGAATAGTTGTTACTGTAGGAAACGTTGGTGATGATCTGACGGTTCAGAATCTGATCCTGGTTGATGCTGGTGTATCGGTAGAAATTCTTGCTGCTGACGTACTGGATATTGGCATTGAGATTGGATGACTCCGACAGCGTCTGGGCGTGCTGGGCATTGATGCTCCACAATCGGTTCTTTTCGCCGGTGATGTAGCTGTGATTGGAAACCGAATAGGTGGCGCTGCCCGTGTAGCTGTATCGCTTGGCATAATTGGCTCCGCCGTGGAGGTTGAAGCCGGCCTTGTCAAGGAAATCCAGCTGGAACAGCGCATCGAAATAGTCGTTCGGCGCCCAGTAGTAGCCGAAGTTTCGAATCTGTCTTCCCTCGCGCGGCGTTTCACTGTAGGCCGGCGGCGTAATGCCGGAAGCCCTGCCGGAACGGCTTGGAAAAACGCCAAATGGAATCGCAAAGAGCGGAACCTCATGGATGTACAGGATGACGGGCTTGGCCACGATCTGTTCCTGTGGTATCATTTTCATTTCGCGGCTCTGGAAATAGAAATGCGGTTCCTTCGAATCGCACGTGGTGAAGCGTCCACTTTTCACATACAACGTGTTTTCGCCGATTTTACGGATGGTTTGGCCGTAATAGAAGCCGTCCTGCATTTTCGTTTCGCCGAGCACAACCTTTCCCCGGCGTGTTTCGAAATTGTATTCCATCGTCTGGCCAGTGTAGCTCTGTCCGCTTTCTGAGAATAGCGGAAGCCCCCGGTATGTGAGTACCGCGCCGTTGGAGTCCACCGAATCCGGGATGGCCTCGGCTGTCATCAATCGTGATGGTTGTTCGATGGTGATGCGGGCGGCACGAATCTCCATCGTCCGATAGCGCACCCAGGCGTTATTCTTAAGAACGATCGTCGAATGGTCCATGTTTCCCTCGGTCGTATCGGCGCCATAGAAGATGAGCGTGTCCAGACCCGATTGGGCCGAGTCGGGCGGCGGGCGCAGACTATCGGAGGCCAATGCCAACGATGATGAATCAGGCAAAGTCTGACCGGCAAGCCAATCACCGGAAGTCACACAGAGCATGAGAAAAATGAAAAGGCGTATGTACACCGATTATCTTTCCAAGATGATAGTCACGGGACCAGAGTTATGAATTTCAACATCCATGTAAGCTCCGAAGATGCCGGTCAACACGGGGACGCCTCCATGTCGAAGTGCGGCGACAAACTTGTCATAGAGCGGTTCAGCTGTATCGGGTCTGGCCGCTTTGATGAAGCTGGGACGCCGGCCCTTTCGAGCGTCACCGTACAAAGTAAACTGTGAAATGGCGAGGATACTCCCGCCGACCTCCGTGACCGATCGGTTCATCTTACCGTCATCGTCCTCGAAAATGCGCAGGTTAAGGCATTTGTCCGCCCAGAAGTTGAGTTCCTTCTCATCGTCCGTCTCATGAAACCCGATCAGCAGCACCAGGCCACGGTCGATGTGACTGACACGCGCGTTGGCCACGGAGACGCTGGCGCGTTTGACTCTCTGGGCGACTATACGCATGGGATATCCAGTAAAAAGGGCCATCGATGTGACTCGACAGCCCTTTTGGTTTTCATGACGAGGTCGGTGATCAGGCGCGCTTGTTCATCGGCACGTATTTTCTTTCCGGATGGCCGGTGTAAATCTGCCGCGGCCGGCCGATGCGCGTGTCTTTGCTTTCCATCATTTCCTTCCATTGCGCAATCCATCCCGGCATGCGACCGATGGCAAAGAGGACGGTGAACATGTCGACCGGGAAGCCCATCGCCTGATAAATGATGCCCGAATAGAAATCGACGTTCGGATAAAGCTTCTTTTCGATGAAATACGGATCGGATAGCGCAACTTCCTCAAGTTCGTGGGCGATGTCCAATAAAGGATCCTTGATGCCCATTTTGCCGAGGATCGTGTCACAGGTCTTCTTCAATATGACGGCCCGTGGGTCGAAGTTCTTGTATACCCGATGACCAAATCCCATGAGACGATAATTGGATTTCTTGTCCTTGGCCATTTCGACGTATCGTTTAACTCCGCCGCCCTCTTGGTGTATGTGGGTCAGCATTTCGAGCACTTCCTGATTGGCGCCGCCGTGCAGCGGTCCCCAAAGCGCGCAGATACCCGCGGAAATGGCCGCAAAGATATTCGCATGACTGCTGCCAACAAGCCGGACCGTGGAGGTCGAGCAATTCTGCTCATGATCGGCATGGAGAATGAACAATTGGTCCAGACCCTTTTCGATGTCCGGATCGACCTCATACGGTTCGGCCGGCACCGAGAACATCATGTTCAAAAAATTGGCGGCGTAGCTGAGGGCGTTGTTCGGATAAATGAAAGGTTGGCCAATTGACTTTTTGAAGGAATACGCGGCAATCGTTGTGATCTTCCCCAACAAGCGGTGGATGGACAACTGGACATGTTCCGGATTGAAGACGTCCATCGAATCCTGGTAGAACGTCGAAAGCGAGCACGTGACTGCCGACAAAAGAGCCATCGGGTGTGCGTCACGCGGATACGCGTCATACAACTTGCGTAGAGATTCATGCAACAGCGTATGACGTGTCACGCTCTTCTTGAACGCCTCAAGCTGCGGAGCCGTTGGCAATTCGCCATAAATCAGGAGATAACTGACCTCCATGAAGTTGGAGTTTTCCGCCAGATCCTGAATATTGTAGCCACGGTAACGCAGAATGCCTTTTTCGCCGTCTATGAACGCCACGGAGCTGTTGCAGGAGCCCGTGTTGGCAAACCCGTGATCCATGGTAATGAGGCCGGTTTGGCCGCGCAGCTTACTGATGTCAACAGCCTGTTCATTTTCTGTTCCCGTACTGACAGGAAGGTCTATGGACTGGTCGTCGTAGGAGAGTACGGCTTTCTTAATCATGACAGATCCCTTTCAAAGCATGTAGTTCGGATTCGTGGTTCAATTATAAGAGATCGATTACGCCATTTGGGATAATTTAATAAAACGGTATACGACTCGCAAGATGTTAAATCACAACTCTAGTTGGCACGTCGGATCGGAAGGGTAATCTTGAATTCGGTTCCCTTGCCAGGTTGGCTTTCGAAAAATATCGTACCCTTGTGGTTTTCTATGATCTTGTATGAAATGGACAGGCCCAAACCGGTGCCTTTGCCGACCGATTTGGTTGTAAAAAAGGGATCAAACACCTTGTTTTGAACGGCATATGGTATGCCGCGTCCATTGTCCCGAATGGAGATGAGGATGTTGTTGTTTCCCGCGCTGGTGCGGATCCACACATCCCCTTCACCTTCGATGGCATGAAATGCATTGCTCAAAAGATTCATAATAACCTGATTGATGTGGCCAGGATTGCAGTGGATGGGAGGTACCGGTCCGTAATTACGGTGGATGCGAACTCTGGACTTGTACTCATTCTTAAGAATGTTCAGAGTGCTGTCTACGCAGTCTGTGATGAGAATCTCCTTGAACTGGGATTCATCCAGACGCGAGAAATTGCGCAGGTCTTCAACGATTTTCTGAGTCCGTTCGACGCCATCCCGCATTTCGTGAACCACAATGGGCAATTCGGTCAGGAACTCTTCAAATCGCGTCGTGGAAATCAGTCGATCAACGGCCTCCAGTTTCGCAACGACGGCTTGGAGTTCGGGTTCGGATCTGGATTTCAATACCTCATAAGAATCAAATAATTCGGAAAATTCGTGGAAAACCTGGTCGATGCTTGAGACTTTCTTCTCGAGAATGGAAATATTGGCCTTGACGTAGGTGATCGGATTGTTGATTTCATGGGCAATGCCGGCCACCAGTTGTCCAAGGGAAGCCATTTTTTCAGAATGAATCAGGTGCAATTGGGTTTCCTTCAGTTCCGCCAGGACGCGTTCGAGGGTCTCTTTGCGTTTGACCAGTTCGCGCGTGCGGTGAAGGACTTTGTCTTCAAGCTCCGATGTTCGCTGATGAACCAGGCTTATCCGGAATTGGTAGGTGGTATAGATACTCAAGCCGACAAATGTCAGCGAGAACAGCAAAAACCACCAACTCTGCCAGAATGGCGTTTCGATGGTGAAGCGTACCGTTGTAATATTCCGGCTCCAAACGCCGGAACCATCGCAGGCTTTGACTTGAAAAGCATACTCGCCGGCATCGAGATTGGTATATCTGACTTTGTTGTCGGCGGTTGGCCTGGACCATTCATTTTCAAAGCCTACGAGGCGGTAGCTGAATGTAACGTCGCTCTCTTCACGGAATGACGGGGCCACAAACTCCAGGAGAACATTGTTTTCCTGGTACAAAATGGGTTGGTCCGGTTGAGTTCGGTACGCGCCGCCGAGCGAGTCGCTTTCGGAAAGGGCAGGTCCCACGCGGACGAGTCGCGACGTGCGTTCAGTCTTATTCTCGACCAAGAAACTCTTGATGTAAGCTTTGATGCCGTTGGGTTGGCGGTGCGTGGTTTCGATGGGCATCCTCAATATGCCGGTACGGCTCCCGATCCAGATGCGCCGGGTGGCATCCACCATCATCGCGTTGGGGCCCCCGATTTCATTGTCCGGCAAACCATGTCGTTTTCGGTACACTTTGATAACGGAATGCGCCACAGGATCAACGTAATTTAGGCCTTTGTTTGTGCCGGCCCAGATGTAGCCCAAGGCATCTACTGTGATCGAATTGACGTAATTGTCACTGAGCCCCTGTTTGATGGTAAGCGTGGTCAGATAGGGACGCAAATCCGTCCCGTTCGGTCGCAGATCCAATGGCAATTGGGACGTGCGAAGCTCCGTCAATCCGCCTTGACTGCCTATCCAGAGATTGCCTTGAGAGTCCTCCGCAAGCGACATGACAGAATGGTCAGGGAGACCATTGGATTTTGAGAAGGTATGAAACCGGTCTGAGACCGAATCATACAAGGCTAGTCCGCCCCCGCTAAAGCCAATCCAGATTCGCTGATGGCGGTCTTCGACAATAATGGAACCGTTGAGGGAAACCAGGCCGTCCTGACGGGTGTAAAGGCGAAACGACCACTCCCCGGAGGGCGAGATAATGATGCGACCAATGCCGACATCGGCGATCGAAACCCACACATCCTGGCGATGATCCACACAGACATCAGGAACGAAGTGTCCGGACAGGGGACCCGATGCCGCCAGATTCACCGAATAAAAGGCGGCCAGCGGGCGGCTGGAAGAAATAAGTTGGTGAACGCGCGCGGGATTCGGCAGGTGGGGATGGACAGAGAAAAGATTTCGGGGGACCAGTACCTGAAGGCCCAAGTACGTTCCAATCCACAATACACCGGAACGATCAGCGGCCACATCCCAAATATTAGAACTCACGAGGCCTTCGGACGTGCGGTAGGAAAGTATTCGACCGTTGTCCCAGAGCGCCAATCCATCGGCCGTTCCTATCCAAGTCCGACCAACCGGATCGAGGCTGATGGAGTGAATGTTCTCGGATGGCAACCCGTCTTTTTCCGTGAAGAAGCGGATATCCTCAGACAACAGCTTGATGGCTCCATTGGCCAGCGTACCGAACCATATCGTGCCTTCGCGGTCTTCATAGACACAATTGAATTGGTTGGTTCCGAGCCCGTCGCGGGCCGTGTAGCTGTTGATCTCAATGCGATTGTTAACCGTTCGAAGGTGACCAATACCACCCGTTGTGGCCAACCACACGCCGTCGGAGCCCTGGACAATCGACATGATCGAGTTGCCGGGTAACCCGGAGGACGTTGAGAAATTGATGAATCGACTGCCCTCCAACCGGCTCAGGCCAACGCCCGTACCGATCCAAAGGGACTGGTCGGCGCCGAGGCACAGTGATTCGATTCGATTATTGATGAGACCATCGCGCGTGGAATAGTTGGCGACACGGATGCTGCGGTTCGCATAGGTGATTTCAGAAATGCCGTCAGAAGTTCCGGCAAAAACGGCTTTTCCGGGCGAGCGGGCGAGAGCCGTGATGGTCGAAGATGGTAATCCGTCCCGTGTCCCAAAGTTGAAATAGCGATGGGTCCCGGCGTCGCGCACCCACAATCCACTCGCCGTTGCAAACCACACATTGCCCGCGGCGTCCTCCAGAATCGAGCGGACTGTGCCTGTAGAAAGCTCAGACGGTTGGGCATTGGATACAAAGGAATCGGCTCGGACATCGAAGTAACAGAACCCGTCATCGGTACCCAGCCAGAGCACACCGTCTGAGGATTCGTAAATGGCATTGACGACCGAGCTTCGAAGACCATGCTCGGTCGTGTAAGTATCAAAAGACCAACCGTCATATCGCGTCGCTCCTCCGGGTGTACCAAACCACAGATACCCGTGGTTGTCCTGGTGGATCGAAAGGACCCGATTGTGAGGCAGGCCGTCGGCGGCGGAGTAAGATCTCGTAAAGAGTTTCTGGGTCCATGCCGCGCTCGGCATTATCCATGTGGCCGCAAGCCACACCCAGCCAATAATGAAAAGAACATTGTGGTATTGGCGACTCATCTGGCGCGATTTCCGAATCTGGACGCGGACGGACAGAGATCCTGAATCAGGCAGGTTTCGCAGGCAGGGCGTCGGGCGGTGCATGTGCGACGCCCATGTGCCGCCATCCAAAATGACCAGGTGACCCAGATGGACGTGTCGAGGATGGCCATCAGTTCCTTTTCGATGGAACCGGCATCCCGGCGTTTCGTGAACCCAAGCCGTCCGGCCAGACGTATGACATGGGTATCAACGACCATGGATGGTTTTCCGAATACGTTGCCCAAAATCACATTGGCTGTTTTTCGTCCAACACCCGGGAGTCTCAATAGCGCTTCCATCGTGTCGGGCACTCTCCCGCCAAACGTATCGAGCAGGGCCTGGCACGTCCCGCGAATGTGTCTGGCCTTGTTGCGGTGAAGTCCGGTCGGACGAACCTGTCGTTCCAGATCGTCGATCGAAGCATCCGCGATGGCCTGTATGTCTGGGTAGACGTGAAAGAGGCGATCCCCCACCTGGTTGACGCGATCATCCGTACATTGGGCGGACAATATGGTCTTGATTAACAGCTGCCAGGGTTCGTCAAAAGTGAGAGGGCACGAAAGTTGTGGAAACTCCTCGCGCAGTCGTCCGGCAATGTGCCGCGCCCGCAACGTTCTGGCAGCCAAAGACTCCATGATCCTGAACACAGTTGAATGAGCTGACGTCAATATAGTCGAAGCTCAAAGCATTATCCACTGATTTGTGGCCGCTCAAACGTCAGCGGGTTTGTCGACCGATGGGGATGGGGGCTCTTTGACTTCCTGAGAAAGAACTTCAACCTGGTTTTGATTGATCAGGTCTACGATGTTATCCGGCTGACTCTTGTCATCCCGGTCGCTGAATTTTACGGACACGACCTTTGATACGCCGGCTTCCTGCATCGTAATGCCAAAAATATTCGAAGCCGATTCCATCGTTCTTTTGTTGTGGGTTACAACGATGAACTGCGTGTCCGTCGAAAAGTCTCGCAGGATTTTTGTGAATTTGTCGATATTCGTGTCATCCAACGGGGCATCCACTTCGTCAAGGATACAGAACGGGCTCGGCTTGACGAGATAGATCGCAAACAGAAGGGAAATCGCGGTCAGCGTTTTCTCGCCACCGGACAACAGGGCGATGTGCTGAATTTTCTTCCCGGTCGGCCTGGCCAGAATGTCGATATTGGCCTCCAGCACGTCTTCATCCCTGGCCATTTCGAGATTGGCTTCGCCATCGACGAAAAGGGAAGTAAAAATGCGCGTAAAATTCTGACGGATTTTGTCGAAGACTTCCATGAACTGATTCTGGGCGGTCGTATTGATCGTATCAATGGTCTGCAACAGCTGGGACTCAGCCTCCAGCAGATCCTGTCTCTGGCGCACCAGGGTATCCAGCCGCTCTTTTTCGATCTGGTATTCTGAAAAGGCCTCCATATTGACGGGACCGAGCATCTTGATTTTTCGGCGAAGGTCATCGATCTGTTGTCGCGCGAGGTCGGCGTCGAATGTGTTTGGATCTTCCGAACCGTCCGAGGCCAAAACCTCCTCAATAGCCTTCTCAGCGCCGGTTTCGATCGCACCATCCGCTGTCGATTCCTCGGTGTCGATCTCGTCCTCCGCGACGTCTTTGGCGGCGTCCGTGGCGGCCTCGTTCAGCGCGTCGAGCGAATCCGCGCCAAGGCGAAAATCATAGTCTCTTTGAATGCGCTCGGTCAAAGAACGCACTTCGAACCGTACATCATTGTATCGTTGTTCGAGGTCATGGCGAGAACTAAGCAGATCCTCCCTCTGGCGTCGTATTTTTCGCAACTCACCCTCCATCTTGCCAACGGTTTCCCTCAACGAGGAAACGTCCGTCTCCTCCTGATCCCGTTTCTTTTCGGTGTGTTCTCGGTTCCTGGACATTTCGACCAGGTCGGATTCCCGGGTTACGGCATCGCGGTCTATGCGTTCAATTTCAAACGTTGCCTGCTGGGATTCGGATTCATGTTTTGCAGAGGTTTCTTCGTTTTCGCTTATTTGAGAACGGCAGGAAGCGATGGCGCCGCGTCTGGTGTTGAGTTCTCCCTCCATTCGGAGAAAGGAAGACAGTACCTCGTTGACGCTTTCGGATTTGGCACGGCGTTGCATTTCCAATTCGCCCAGGCGGACCTCGGCATTTCGTATGCGCAATTCCATGTCGCCGCGCAGCGTTTCCAGGTTCTCGATTTCGGGCAGGAGTTCTTCCAGCATCTTCTGAAACCGCTCCAGTTCGGCCCGCGCCTGATCAATCGTATCCTGGTTGCGCGTCACGGCTTCTTTGGAGAGTTTTTGCTCATACTCCCGTTGTGAAATCTCTTTCTCGATCTTCAAGAGTTCCTGTTCCGTCGCACGTAATTCGGTTTGCCGGTCAGTCTGGGTCTGTTGGGCTTTGCGCTGGTCGTCCTCGAGGGCCAAGATCTGCGAATGAAGACGAGCGCTCTCCTGTTCGGCGCGTTGCACCTGTTCATGCAGACGCCGCAAAGTGTCACGTTGCCCGATCACGCTGTCCGTGCTTCGGGAGCGCCGGCCGCCGCGAACCAGGTAATTGCCCTTGACCAGCTCGCCGTCCAGGGTGATGAAGCGAAACGTAGGATACCGTTCGGCCAGAGAACTGGCCGTGGCAAAGTCTTTCGCAAAGACCACATCGTTCAGGAGGATTTTGGCCAGATCAGGATCGTCGCACTTCACCAGGTCGACCGCCAGTCCCTCGAATTCTCCGCGCACGTTGTCGAGCACACTTTGATCGGGCATCTGGACGCCTCGGGCAAGAAGGCGACGGTTCAGGAATGTGGCCACGCCCTTTTCAGCGTCGGACAACCGCCCAATGGCCTGCGTGATGGACTCCAGATCCCCCGCGACCAGATAGGAGAAGCTATCGCCCAGAGCGGTGTCCAGGGCCCTTTTGTAGACGTCTTCTGTGGACATCATGTCTGCGACCGTATATTCGAGATTGGCCGATTTGGCATGGAGAAGGAACTGAACGCTCTCAGGAAATCCTTCGTGGCTCTCAATCGCCTTTTGAACGATGGCTATCCGGCTGTTCAGAACCTGAATTTCTGCGTCAAGATTGAGTTTGCGGTTGCGCGTGTCCTCCAACCGGGTACGAAGCAGGGCCGCGTCCCTTTCCTCGGCCTCCATCTTTTGACGCAGGTCTTCCAGCTTTTCGGTGACCTGCCGCTGGGCGTACTGGTGTTCATCCAGCATGCTGAGGGCATCGCCAGAGTGCTCGTTCTGAAGCGCGGTCTCCCTCTCAAGATCGGCGATACGCCGTTCTATGTTCTCGATATTGTTTCTGGTGAGCTGGTGGGCGCTGCGCTTTTTGGCGGCTTCGTCGATCAACCTCACGGACTCTTTTCGGTACGTTTCCAGTTCCGTTTTCTGGGCGTCGGTGATGGTTTCCGATTGCGCCAGGTCCGTCTTGCGGTCGGCGAGTTGCGCTGAAAGGCCGTCATACTGCGACTGAAGGGACTCGATTTCCTCGGCCAGTTGGTGGATCTGCTGTTCAAGAATCCGTTTTCGTTCGGCCAGCGTGGCCTTCTCCTCGGCGTAGCGCCGGATGAGATCCTGCAGATAGGTCTTGCGTTCCCTCGATACGAGAATTTCTTCCTCGATGGTTTTGATGCCCCTATCCTGGTTCTCCAACTGCAGTTGGAGATCGCGAAGCGCTTGTTCGCGTCCGATCAGTTGGGTCTGAATGGCCTCGACATCCGACTCTTTTCTTGAAATCTCGCCGAGAATTTGTTCGGCCTGGCCTTCCAGGTTGTTGAGTTGGGTCGTCAGGGGAGCCAAATCCGCCTGGAGTTTGTCAAATTCGAAGTGGGCGAGTCGTACATCCTCCCGTTTCAACTGGGTCATCAAACGCTGGTACCGGTTTGCTTTTTGCGTTTGACGCTTCAGAGAATTGACTTTCTTTTCAATTTCCGAAACGATGTCGTTGACGCGCGTGAGGTCCTGCTTAGTGGTTTCGAGCTTCTTGAACGTCTGCCGCCGCCGGATCTTGTATTTGGTGATGCCCGCCGCTTCTTCAAAAAGTTTGCGACGATCCTCGGTGCTGTCCGACAAGATCTGCTCGACCATTTTCAATTCGATGACCGAATAGGCGTCGGCGCCCATGCCCGTATCCATGAAAAGGTCGTTGATGTCTTTGAGTCGGCAGGGCAGACGATTCAGGTAGTATTCGCTCTCACCGGAACGGTACAAACGGCGTGTGATCGTGACTTCCGTGTATTCGGTTGGAAGGATGTTCTTGGTGTTTTGAATGGTGAGGCTGACTTCGGCAATATTCAGCGGCTTTCGAGACTTGGTGCCATTAAAAATGACGTTTTCCATTTTTTCGCTGCGCAAAACGCTCGACTTTTGTTCACCCAATGCCCAGCGAAGCGCGTCCACGATATTGGACTTGCCGCAACCATTGGGGCCGACAATGTTGGTTATGCCATCATCAAAGTGAAGATCGACTTTTTGGGCAAAGGTCTTGAAACCGAATATTTCAAGTCGGGATAAATACATAAATCAGACGCCTCGCAAAAACTGGATTGACGTTATGGTCCCTCGGTCAAAAGCGCGGCAATATAGACAGAAATAAATCCCATTGCAATATATTGTTTGACCGCAACCAGAGCGTATCAGCTCTCGACCGGGTCCTGCATTCCGAATCGTGCGACAGCCTTCAAACCCACTCCAATGGCGAACATCAGTATGGCGGTGAGAAGGAGATTGTAACAATAGTTTTTCATCAGAACGTCGGCCAAGTTGGCGACCATGAGGGGCGTAATCAGGCTGGTCGTGTCAGCCGACATCGAAGATGCCGTCAGCCCGGATAACCCCGACTTCAAAAAGAACCAGAAACCGGCGCCCGACAAACCTCCCAACCACAACCCGGCCCAGACAAGAGGGGTTCCAAGCCGCCGAACCATAACCTTTGGTTGGCGGTAATGAATCAGCCCGGACAACCCCAGGAGGACGAGCAGCAAACCATAACCCGCCAGACGGGCGTCGCTGGCAAGAAAACGGATTTCCCGGTATGCGGCGATGAATTCGGATTCGGAGGCCGCCCCGTGGGGGAACACGTGAAGTGTGTCCGGCAAAACAGTCAGGCTGGCGGCGAGATGTTTCTGCCAGGACTGCCTGATTGATGCCCGAAAGGGTTCCGGCGGTTTGCATTCCGGCAGATTTATGCCTGTTCCCCGGACGGCCATAAGTCGTCGCAGCCGGGCCAACTCTCCGGGAGGGCAATCCGGCAATCGGTCAAGTCGTGCCACAAAGTCATTCGTCAGGTTTTCCATCAACACCTCTTTACGATCTCGAATGGAAATCGAAAAACTCGGCTGGTTGGGCAGAGGATCAAGACGCGCTATGGCCCGGCCATGAATGGCTTTGATTGTATTGAGGAACCACTCCTTTGGAAAAGCGATTTGCAGCTGTTCTGACACTTCGATGGCCGTCATGGCGAACGGAGAACCTTCCAGTTTCCGGAAAACATCATTGGAGTCAATCCGGTCCGATGCCTGTGCCAGGATCTGTTCGTATAGGGAACTTTGCTGTATGACGTCCACGACCTGGTCCGAATCCGTCATTCTATTGAACAACCGCTCGACTGGAATGATGATCAGGGCCAGTATGATGAAGGCCGCCGCCAGCAGGAATGCGATGAATGCTTTCATTTCATTCGCCTCCGAAATTGGGATAGGTGATGTGGAATCTCCGGCGGTAGTACCAGCGTGTGAAAAAGAAGAAAAAGACAATGAGTATGACAAACGCCGGAAAATACGCGGCCACGCTGATCGCGAAAAAAAACAAGCCCAGCTTGATCGTTCGAATCACCAGGGGTCTCTCCGGCCGAAAAAGCAGGATCAGAAACAGCGGCAGCACGACGATGGTCGGAATAAGAATCACCGGATCCGACAGTACGACACCCGAGATCAATGCCGCCATTTCAAAGGCCAATCCCCACCGGATGGTTGTGGGGATTCCGTAAACAACGCAGATCGTCTGTTTTCTGGTGTCGCGATCGCCGGATGCATCCGGGATGGTAGTTAGAAAGTAAAGACTCGTATTGAAGAAAAGATAGGGCACGCCGTTTGTGAGCAATCCTGACCAGGAATCAGCAGCCACGAACCAACCGTAGGCAAAGGCGAGGAACCCCATCATGGCGTTTGCCGCGAAACTGCCGAAAACGCGATCCTTCAATACCAACGGTTTCATATTGTACACGGCGGTGAACAACAGGGCAGCCACTACGAAGACGACGAACATGAGGACCGACACCCGCGAGGCCAAAATGAGCGCCCCCAATGTTAGCAATATCGCTTCGGTCATGGCCGCCCTTTTTGGAACAAAACCCTGTGCCAGAAAGAACAGTTTGTTGTTGAGGCGATCCGAATCCGTATCGTACCATTGATTGACGACAAATCCGGCGCCCATCAGCATGGCCGACGCAATTCCCACAAGATACAATGCGGCAGGAGCCTTGGCGGACCACACCGTCCATGGGTAACCGCCACCGGTCGCGCAGAGGTAGCCGGCCAACGTGGTTGTCCAGCCCGGAAAGAACAGGATTGGCCTCAGAATGAAGAAATAATCGAGTAGTCGGATCACCAGGGGTCGGGTTTTTGGTTGGCGAATATAAAAAAAGTAACGACAACAACGAACAAAAAAAATCCCGGGAAAAATCCCCGGGACTTTCAAAAAATCAAATTCGTAACAAATATGCGTGAAGTTCTCCTTCGTTATCTCTTGTTAAACGTTCGTCCGCCCCGATCACCAAAACTCTTCTTTTCCTGCGGTTTGGCTTCGTTGACCACCAGGGGACGCTCCAGGAAGGAGTAGTTATTGAACATCTCCTTGGCCTTGTCAGCTTCTTCCGGTGTGGCCATCTCGACAAACCCAAATCCTTTGGATCGGCCGGACAACTTGTCGACAATGATCTTGGCCGACGTGACGGAACCGGCTTGCGAAAACAACTCCGTCAGGCCCTCTTCGTTGGCCTTGTAAGACAAGTTGCCAACATAGAGCTTGGTGCTGGACATGAGAAAACTCCTTGAAAAGGTTACGTCGTGGGAAAATGAAAACGCAAAATCCCAAAGCGCCCACAACACTTCGAGATCGGGACAAAAATCCAAACTTGAGTGATTGAGAATGGAAGTGAATGGATCGGGTGAAACCGGCATCCACAAGAAAAGGAAACCAACTCAAACCATCAGACCGATTACCAAAAAACACTTCAGGAGCCCACGGCCACTGAACCACAAGAAATATAGACCAAGCCTTTTCGGTTGTCAAGGTATTTATTGGGGTAAGGGCCGGCGCAAGGGGTCCTTCTCGTCGGAACTCCGGGTTGGGCGCCCATCGGAGTTATGACAGTCGGGACATGAAGTGTTTGACATTATATGATACCCGGCTTATATTGGCGTGTTCATGGTGGCAGACGGAAGGTTGCCGTCGCACCTTATCGCGAGAGTAATTCAGTGGTAGAATGCCAGCTTCCCAAGCTGGACGTCGCGGGTTCGAGTCCCGTCTCTCGCTCAAAACGGATTCACGGTGTTGTCTTTCACTCCTTCAAACCCACCCAATTTGAATTTCCTCAGACTGGTCATCCAGAAATCGACACTTGGCCGGGTTGTCATCGCGTCAGGCCTCCTTTGGTGGACCGCATGCAGTGGATCGAAGGAACTTTCCAACCTGGAGCGCCGCGAGCGGGCGTATCGACTTGCCGAAAAGGCCGTCCATCAAATCGAAAAAGGACGGTTGAAAGAGGCCGTCGGCAACGCCTGGAAGGCTGTCGCAATGGATTCGGCGAATAGCACCGCCTATGCGGCGCTGGGGCGCGCCTACAACCAGTTGCACTGGTATGATTCAACGGCCGCCATGCTGAAGCGCGGTATCTTGTACGGCGCCGATTCCGCGACGGTGTGGTTTGAACTTGCCGTGGCCGCCGAAGAATTACTTCTCGTCAACGAGGCGATTCAGGCGTACGAGCAGGTCGTGCTGAAGGACTCAGTCCATGCGCAGGGTCTGTTCAGGCTGGCTCGGATGTACAACCGTGCCGGCGAGTTGGCAAGGGCTTTTGCCTTGTCCGGGAAGTCGGTACGGCTTTCTCCGGCGGATGAAGAGATACAGTTGCTGTATCAAACCGTGATGGCCGAGTATAAGAAGGAGTTCCCGCGCCTGACGTACGAGTCGAAAATACTGGCGGCATGTGTGACGGCCCCCACGATCTCGAGAGGCCAGATAAGTGTGCTCTGGACAGCGATGATGAAACCTTCCGGGCAGACGTCATCGGTTCGGTTCAAAGATCTTGACGACAAGGACTCCCTGGCCTACTACGCCCGGCAGGCGGTTGGATCGGGGTTTCTGGAAGTCCTTCCGGACCAACGATTTCATCCTGACTACCTGATGACACGGCGGAATTTGGCCTATTATCTATACACCTATAGCCAGGATGCATTTGTGAATGGGCAAACGTTGCCGTCGGATGTCATGGATAATGATCCACAAGCAACAGCCATCCAATGGTCCATTCAATCCGGTCTGATGGCTGCGACCGGATCTCGCTTTGAACCGGAGCGCCTGCTGACCGGAGCGGAAGCGGTGTCCATATTGAAAACATTCCGCGATCAATGGAGGAGCCGGCATCATGGCCGATAATTCCAAAAGGGTCGTGTACGATCCACTCGTTGAAATACTCAACTACTATTCAACGAGAACAAAAGAAACTGGACCTAAAAAATCACGCCTCGCCGGTCCCGTCGAGGAGCGTCTAAAACATCGCATCATTGATGGTGAAAAGAAGGGTCTTGAAAGTGACCTTCAGGATGCCATGAAGACGTACCAACCCCTCGACATCGTTAATCATCTCTTGCTGGATGGCATGAGGGTTGTGGGTGAATTGTTTGGCAAAGGAGAAATGCAACTGCCGTTTGTTCTCCAATCGGCGGAAGTCATGAAAACAGCCGTGGCATTTCTGGAACCCCACATGGAGAAGACCACCGGGTCACAGAAGGGCACGATGGTCCTGGCCACCGTCAAAGGCGATGTGCATGACATCGGAAAAAACCTCGTCGATATCATTTTGACCAACAACGGATATCGGGTTGTGAATTTGGGAATCAAGGTGGCCATCGATGCGATTCTCAAAGCGGTGGACCAGCACAAGGCCGATGCGGTGGGCATGAGCGGGTTGCTGGTCAAGTCCACGCTGATCATGAAGGAGAATCTCGAAGTGATGATCGAACGCGGAGTTCGAATTCCGGTTATGCTGGGCGGCGCGGCGCTGACCCGCCGGTATGTGGAAGAGGATCTGAGAGCCATTTTCGACGGGCCGCTGTTCTATTGCGAGGACGCGTTTGCGGGTCTGCGGGCGATGGAGGACATCGCGCGCGGCGACGCCGCGCCCGCGCCGGTGGGCGATCCACTCGATACTCCGGCCGAAACCGTGGCGGATGTGGTCAAGCGAATCCGCATCGTTCGACACCAATGGAACAAAGTACTCGAATACGTGTCCGACGAGGACTTCCGGGAGAAAGCACAATTCGGGAAATGGTCACTGTCGGAGTTGGTCGCTCAGTTGATCGGATGGGAAGAACAGCTGGCGTCTTTTCTTGGTTCAGCGGATCGTGGCGGTCCGTGGCCCGAGGACGATACGCTGAACGAGAGATTTGCCGGGCGAGGGGCGAGTATGAATCGTGACGCGTTGATCGAGTTGTGGAACGATACGCAGACCACGCTGATCGGCGTGCTCCAGACGCTGCCCGATTCGGTTCTCCAACAACATCCCGCCGGCAGGAATATGAAAACGATCGTTGCGGAGTACAGCTATGCCGGCCAGCATGAACACTTGAAAAAAGCCCGCCAATGGCTGCACGAACGCCAGACGCGTCACGCGCGGCTCGCGCCGGCCAAACCACATCGATCGGCGGTCAGTGACCATGTTGATATACCGAAGGTTCCTTTTTACGGCTCCCGGATCGCGGACAGCCTGATTCTGGACGACGTGTATCCCCTGATCAATGACATTGCGTTGTTTCGGGGACAATGGCAATTCACCCGCGGAAAAATGACCCCGGATGAATATGACGCGTTTGTCCATTCAACCGTGCAACCGGTCTTCACGAAATGGAAAGACCGTGCGCAGCGCGAACGCCTGCTAGTACCCCGCGTTGTGTATGGTTATTTTCCATGTTTGTCCGAAGGGGACGACGTAATCGTGTACCACGATGATTTGAAGTCGGAACGGCTCCGTTTCTCGTTTCCACGCCAGGCCGGTGACCATCGCTTGTGCATTGCCGATTTTTTTGCACCCTGCGGTTCCGGAAAGATGGATGTCCTGGGGTGTATGCTGGTCACGGTTGGACGTCAGGCTTCGGATTTTTCTGCCAGACTATTCGAAGAAAACAACTACGCTGACTATCTGTATTTTCACGGACTGAGTGTGGAGACGGCGGAAGCGCTGGCGGAATACTGGCACCGTCATATGCGCCGGGAGATGGGAATCGGGGACGGGGATGCTAAGGAGACCCGTAAGTTGTTTCAGCAGGCTTACCGGGGTTCACGATACAGTTTTGGTTATCCCGCATGCCCAAACCTGGAAGATCAGTCCAAGTTGTTCACGCTGCTCCAACCGGAACGCATCGATGTGACGCTGACCGAAGAATTTCATCTGGTGCCCGAGCAATCCACCAGTGCGATTGTCGTGCATCATCCTGAGGCTCGTTATTTCAATATCTAGGGGGTCTTCAACACATCCATCACGCTGGACTGGGCGTCTTTGGCCAGAACTTCAACGGTGAAGGTAAGGGTCACGAGTGGGCTGGCCGGGTCGTTCGAGCGGACATAAACCGATTTTTTTGTTTTGCCAATCCGGCCGGCGCTGTTGAAACTGGCTTTGATTCCGCCTTCCCCGCCGGGGGCCACGACATTCGCGCTGGCCAGCGCCGCCGTACAGCCACACGACGCATCCACTTTGCTGATTCTCAAGGTGTCGCTTCCCCGGTTTGCGAATGTAAACGTATGTTCGACAACCTGGCCCTCCTGGATCTGGCCAAGGTCAAAGGCCGTTTCCGCAAATTGTATCTTTGAGCTCTTTTTGTCCTGTTTATCCCCGGCGACGACAGCCTGGAACGCCATTAGTACCAAGCAAAGCAGACTTCGAGTTATCATTGTTCATCCTCAGTATGGTGATTGCATCAATAACGAAGCAAGTTATTTCGAAATTCCTGCAAAATCAAGCGGGTTTTGCCCGTGGAAGCATTAACTGTGCCAAAACAGTATTGCTTTTCTATGTTCTATCAACTACTTTCAATCAGCAAAAATCAAGCCAAGACGATGTCGATTCAGAGGACAGAAGCCGTTATTTTGAAGACCATTCCATTCGGCGAAACGAGCAAGATCGTGACGGCGTTGACCAGGGATCATGGCAAGGTAAGTTTGATCGCCAAAGGCGCCCGTGATGTCAAGAGCAAGTATGGCGGGTCGCTGGAGTTGTTCACGCATGTGCAGGTCATATTTTACGAGCGTGAAACCCGCGACATGCAGTATTTGTCGGACGTGGCCGTAATAGATCCCTTTCTAAAAATACGGGACGATCTGCCTCTGACGTACACCGCCTTGTCAATTATTGAAATCTGTCAACGGGCCGTCCATGGCAATGAGACGACAAAGGATCTGTTTGACGCGTCGATCCAGTCGTTGAAAATGATCGAGGAAAATCCCAAGCGCGCTATGATGGCATTGATTACGTTCCTGGCGCTGGCGGCGGACCACCTTGGATTTCGTCTCAACGTGACCTGCGATGCCTGCCAGGATGTCTTAGCCCATGACACGCTCAGTTTCAACATCGAAAAAGGATGTCTGTCGTGTGAGGCCTGTCCGGCCACACGCCGTTCGTTGGTCGGTCATTGGCCGTTGTCCAAGGAAGCGGCCGCCATTCTGGGCCAGGTGATACGGACGCGCGGCATGGGGATCCTCAATGTGGCCATGAGCCCGTCGGCGGGTCGCGAATTGTTCAACGCACTTGTCAAACACCTGCAATATCACGTGGAAGAACTCCAGGGATTGCAGGCCATTCGCTACGTGAAAGCATGAATACTCTGCGTTGGTGGTTGGCCGTGGCCGTGGTTATGGGTTGTCATGAATCCGGCGAAGATGCCGTTCTCATGCCGTCCGCCAAGGATCGACCCAACCAGGAAGGCTGGCTTTCGACCGTGACCATCTCCACCAACGGCGTGACGGATTCCCATATCCGGTATACGCACATGATGCGGTGGGAAAGCCGCCAGACGACCACTTTCAATGAAGGCTTGCAGGTCGATTTTTATGAGGATGGCCGGCACACGGCGGTGTTGACAGCCGACAGCGGCGACATCCGTGGCAATAACAATCTGACCGCGATCGGTCGCGTGGTCATCGTATCCGACAGCGGCTTGTCCATGCGTACTGAAAAAGTGTACTGGGACAACCAGAAAAAGCGGGTCTTTGCCGACGGATTCGTAACGCTGACCTCCAACGAAGACACATTGAACGGGTATGCGTTTGAATCCAACAAGGATCTGACAAGCTGGAAAATGAAGAATGCGTTCGGCCAATCCGCGAGAGATCTTGACCTCCGAACCGGCACTATGCGGACTTCCAAACGGCCATCCACACAGGATCGGCAATTGGAGAGGGAAGTCGAGGATGTCCTGAAGGAGGATCGGCGATGAAGCGGTTTCTCCGCGTCTGGCTGGTCTTTCTGGCGGTCAGCGGGGCTATGGCCCAGGAAAACGAAGGCTCGGTTGGCCACTATAAGCCGCTCCGTTTGGAAAGCGCCGATGAAATCGAGAACCAGCGTGTGGACGGTAAGGACGTCATGTGGGGCCGCGGGCATGTGAGATTCTCTCAGGACACTCTGACCGCGTCCGGTGACCAGGCCGCTTTTTTTCGGGATTTGCAAATGGCCATACTTGTCGGCCATGTCGTCCTTGACGACCGCCATCGCATCATTTTCAGCGAGAAGGCCCGATATTATGCCCGCAACAAGAAAGCCGTCTGCGAAGGACGGGCGCTTTTCATCGACAGGGATCTCACCCTGGCGGCCGACTCGCTGGTGTATTTTCAGGCGGTCGAACAACTTGTTGCGGTCGGACGGGTCGTGATGTTTGACAGTTCGGAAGGTCTGACGCTGTACGGCGATGAAGGCTTCTACGATGTACGAAAAAAATACGCCCGGGTAACCGGCCACCCCAGGATCGTCCAGTATGACAGTGCGGTATTCAAGGGCGAGAACACTGCAAGACGGAGCCGGGGTTATGAGACGGCCGCGGTCATGGACAGCAATGGCCGACCCTTAACATACGATCCGGAAGACCAATTGACCATAACGGGAAAAATGGTGGAGGCTTATACCGACAGTCACAAAGTTTATGTGCGTGACAGCGTCCGTTTTGTTCGGGAAAGACTGGTCACCGAATCCGGTTTGGCCGATTTTCACACCAAGAAGGAGATCCTGCGCCTTGATGAAAAACCTCTGGCCACGTATGGATCAAGCGTTTTGATAGGGGAAATCATGCACGTTCAGTTTCATAAACGGGAGATCGAGAAGATATGGGTCAATGGCAATGCGGTGGCCACATCGGATGCGGACTCGGCCGGACAGAAGACCAACCGTCTCAGGGGGAAGGAGATTTCCATGTTCATTCATGATCGGACTCTGCAACGCATGGAGGCGAATGGCAATGCCTACAACCTTTACTATCTCGAAGGGCAGGAAGGGGTCAATGAAATCTCCGGACCGCGCATGATCCTCTTTTTTTCAGATGAAGGAAAACTGAAACGCTTTCGCGTCGAGGGTGGCACGGAAGGAACGTATTATCCGGAGCGCCTTTCTTCGAGGGCGGGAGGGCACCCCTAATTTGAGTCTGTCGGATCACAAGGCGGAAGGCCATCCACCGGTGCAAACCGTTCCGATCGCCGACTATCTGAACCATCAGAAGGACGTTCCCACTCTCATGCGTGCGGAAGGCGTTGTGAAGAAATATGGAGGCCGCAGGGTTGTGGATGGCGTGACCATAGAACTCGAACAGGGCGAGATTGTGGGATTGCTGGGGCCCAACGGGGCCGGCAAGACGACCACGTTCTACATGATCACCGGCATGATACGCCCAAATGAAGGCCGGATTTTCCTCGGAACGAAGAACATAACGAGAATGGCCATGTATCGGCGGGCGCGATTGGGCATTGGCTACCTTTCCCAGGAAGCGTCCATTTTCCGAAAACTCACCGTCGAGCAGAACATCATGGCCATCCTCCAAACCATGAGGCTGCCAAAAAAAGAGGCGAACCATCGTTTGGAGCAACTGCTCCTGGATATGTCCATCACCCGCATTGCAAAAAGCAAGGGATATGCCTTATCAGGCGGCGAACGGCGGCGGACGGAGATTGCCAGAGCACTCGTGACCAACCCGCGATTTCTGTTACTGGATGAACCCTTCGCGGGTATTGATCCGATCGCCGTGGAAGACATCCAGTCAATTGTTCAGGGCCTGAAGAACAGAGGTATCGGCATTCTGATCACAGACCACAATGTGCACGAAACATTGGCCATCACGGACCGGGCGTACCTGCTGTTTGACGGCAAAGTCCTCCGAAGCGGCACGTCCCAATTCCTGGCGGAGGATCCGGAAGCCCGGAAACTCTACCTGGGCGACAAATTCAAACTGCGCGACTAGAGGATTCGACCTATGTCCCAGGGCATGAAACAAATCCTCAGCCAGCAGATGCGCATGACGCCGCAGCAGGTGCTGCTTTCGAGCCTGCTCCAACTCCCCATTCAGGCGCTGGAACAGAGACTCAAACAAGAATTGGAACAAAATCCGCTTCTGGAAGAAACCGAGGAGTTGGAGGAGGAGTTGGAGGAGGAACTCGATCCGATCGAAGAGGCAAAAATCGAACAGTTGCAGGAAAAAGAAGACGAAGAGAAAAAAGCGGAAGAAGAGATCAAGGCGCTGGAAGAAACGGAAAAGAAAAAGGACGAAGAGGTCGACTGGCAGCAGATTCTCAACGATGACAACCAGTATGAAGTGAAAGCGCCAAGGGATCCCAATCCCGAACAGGACGATGATCACTGGGTACAGCCTGCCCGGACCAGCCTGGCCGACCTTTTACTTGACCAATTGCGGTTCACCGGACTGGATGATCGCGAACGAGAGATCGGTGAATACATCATATGGAACTTGAATGAAGACGGGTACCTGGTTTACGAGGAAGAGCCGTTAGCGGAACGCCATCAGCAAGATATCGAAAGTTTCCGGCAGGCAGCCACTACTTTGGGACAGGATGAAGCCTCGGCGCCTGGGTTACACACGGAGGAGCCTGAAAGCGACGTGCCCGCCAAATCGAAAGAGCTTTCCAAACGCCGGGTCGATCCGGTGAAGGCGATTGCGGAGGAACTGCACGTGGACGAGTCCCGTGTATTGCGTGTGCTCCGGGCCGTTCAATCGTTGGATCCTGCCGGTATTGCGGCACGCGACCTTCGGGAATGCATCCTGATCCAACTGAAGCGTCAAAAGACCGGGTTTTATGACCAGGGTACGGCCATTTCCATCCGAATCATCGAAGAGGCCTATGAAGACTTCATCAACCGGCGGTATGACAAAGTGGCCAGGTTGTTGAAGATTTCCTTTGACGACATCAAGGCTTCCATCGCCGAGATATTGCAACTCAATCCCAAGCCGGGCGAAGGCTATTTCAGCCCGGAACAGAACTACGTGACGCCGGACGTGGTCATCAAAAAGGTCAATGACAAGTTCGAAGTTGTTATGAACGACTATCACATGCCCCGTTTGAAAATCAACCACGCTTACAAGCAGATGTTGCTCGAGAAAGACAAAACAAAGAAGGAAACCAAGGAGTTCATCAAGAACAAGCTTGAAGCCGCCAAATGGCTGATCAATTCCATTTACCGCCGGCGGGATACGATTTTCCGGACCGTTGAGACCATTGTGGAACTTCAGAGGGATTTCTTTGAGAAGGGTAAGGAGCACATCAAACCTATGAAACTCGAAGACGTGGCCACCCGGATCGGCATGGACATTTCGACCGTGAGCCGAGCAACCAACGGAAAGTATGCCCAAACGGACTATGGGGTTTTTGAACTGAAATACTTCTTCTCGACCGGCATGACCAGTTCGGAAGGGGAGGACGTGTCAACCAAGCAGATCAAGGCGAAATTGAAGGCCGTGATCGACGAGGAAAACAAGCGGGATCCATTGAGCGACGACGAACTGGCGAGAATCCTGACCGAGCGCGGCACGCCCATTGCCAGGCGCACCGTGGCTAAATACCGCGAGCAAATGCGCATAGCCCCGGCTCGTCTGAGGCGTGAATTGTAAACAAAGTCCACGAACCCATCTGAAACCGACATGGAGTGCTTCACATGCGAATTGTAGTCACCGGCGGAGCCGGATTTCTGGGATCCCACTTGTGCGATCGGCTCCTCGCGGAAGGGCACGACGTCATTGCCATCGATAATCTGATCACGGGCAGCGTGGCCAATATCGAGCATATCCGTGACAAACGTTTCACTTTCATCCACTACGATGTCACCAATTATATTTATGTGGATGGCGCCGTGGATTTTGTCTTTCATTTTGCCAGCCCGGCGAGCCCCATCGATTATCTGGAACTTCCCATCCAGACCCTCAAAGTCGGATCGCTCGGAACCCACAAAGCATTGGGCCTGGCAAAAGCGAAAAAAGCGGGATTCCTGCTGGCCTCCACGTCGGAAGTTTATGGCGATCCGCAGGTCAATCCGCAACCGGAAGACTATTGGGGCAATGTAAACCCGGTGGGCCCGCGGGGCGTTTATGATGAAGCGAAGCGGTTTGCGGAGGCCATGACAATGGCGTATCACACGTTTCACCATGTGGACACACGGATTGTCCGCATCTTCAACACGTATGGGCCTCGCAACCGGGCGAACGACGGTCGCGTCGTGCCGACATTCATCAATCAGGCCATCCGCAACGAGCCGATCACCGTCTTCGGCAAGGGTCAACAAACGCGGTCGTTCTGTTACGTGAGTGACCTGATTGAGGGCATCTATCGCTTGATGCGTTCCAGAGAACATTATCCGGTCAATATCGGCAATCCCCACGAGATGACCGTGCTGCAGTTTGCCGAACTGATTGTCGAACTCACAAAGAGCCGAAGCCAGATTGTCTACAAACCCCTTCCGCAGGATGATCCAACGGTCCGACGGCCGAATATTGAGAAAGCCAGGACCTTGCTGGGTTGGGAACCGCAGGTGGATATCCGGACGGGCCTTGCGCAGACCATTGAACACTTTATCAAAAAAAAGGGTTGAGGCATGGGATTTCGAATGGGAATGCTGGCCATGGCTATGTCGGCGGTATTGAGCTGTTCATCCGAAAGACCGGTGATCGAAACATCCAAAACCGGTATGATCGATGGCGAAGTCGTTTATGTGGATATGGAGGGCGGCTTTTTCGGGATCCTGTGCGGGGCCGATAAATTCAGTCCCGTCGTATTGCCTGACGAATTCAAGAAGGACGGTTTGAAGATTCGATTCAAATACCGGCGGACAAAAGATCGCATGTCCACGACCCAATGGGGCACGCTGATCGAAGTCACGGTCATTGAAAAGCGATGAAACGCGTCTACGAAGCCATGCTCGAAGCCCTGGCGCGTCACGATCGCGTGGCGGTTGCGACTGTTGTGACGGCGGAGGGTAGCACGCCCAGATCGAAGGGGGCAAAAATGGTGGTCATGCCCGATGGGTCCCACCAGTTCAGCGTTGGCGGCGGCCTTTTTGAATCCATCGTCATCGAGGACGCCCGGCGGGCCATCGTCAACGGTCAGAGTCTTCTCAAGAAATATTCTTTCAACGAAGAGGGACAATATGCGATTGGCGCCGTGTGCGGCGGCATCGCGGAGGTGCTCATCGAAGTGATTGAAAACCAGGCGGATTTGCTCATAATTGGAGGCGGTCATGTGGGACAGGCTTTGGCGAAGGCGGCGTCGCTGCTCGATTTTCGTATCACGGTGGTCGACGACCGGGCTGACTTCTCAACCGCCCTCGACCTTGGTCCAGGTATCAAGACCATGCACACGTCGCCGGATTTCTCCGACATCCCGGCCACGGGACCGAACGCCTTCATCTGTATCGTTTCAAAGGGGTACGCCAGCGATGAACTCGCTCTCCGGCAGGTCATTCGTCGTCCATCGAAATACATCGGCATGATCGGAAGCCGCAAGAAGATCAACCGGGTCTATGACAATTTGGAAAAGGACGGTTTTGAGAGAACGTTGTTTGAAAAGGTGCATGCACCCATCGGAATTGAAATTTTTTCGGATACACCCGAAGAGATCGCCGTCAGCATTCTGGCCCAGATGATTCAAGTCAAGAACCGCGGTCGCCATGGTTCCTGAGCGCGATGCGTGGGACGACCTTTCCCTGCCGGTTTTTTTTTCCAAGTTGGTATGGATGGAGGAGATTGACTCAACCAACGATCACGCCAAACGACTTCTGTCGGCCGGAGAGATGGGCCACGGAGGCTTGGTTGTGGCGGATCGGCAATCGCATGGACGGGGACGGCTGGCGAGGACCTGGGATTCGCCCGCCGGAGTCGGGTTGTGGATGTCGCTGGTTCTGGAACCCAACCGCCGGATTTCTGAGTGGTTCCTTTACACGTTTCTCGCGGCGCTGACCGTCGCCGAAGCGATTGAGAAGGCAACGGGTGTGAGTGTCCAATTGAAGTGGCCGAATGATGTCATGCTGGCCGGAAAGAAGTGTTGTGGAATTCTCCTGGAAACCACAACCCGGCGCGATACTTCCTTTGTCATACTTGGAATTGGGATCAATGTGAATCAGGTGGATTTTTCTTCGGAACTTCGGCCGGTTGCGACCTCCATCCGACTGGAATCCGGGCGTGAGACGTCCCGGTCATCCTTGCTCCAGTGTTGGGCGGAATGTTTCGCCAGAGATTGGTCCCGGGTCGACGAATCGATATTGGCCAGATGGAAAACGAAGTCGGACATGTGGGGCCGGACGGTCCACGTGCAGCAGGCAGGGACTGAATTGAGAGGAGTGGCAAAAGGCCTTGCGTCCGATGGCGCGCTGGTCGTGGATGTGTCTGGAGAAGAAATGAAAATCTATGCCGGGGATGTCAAAGTGGAAATGGTGACAAACTAGGATTCCATACGACGTAGCAACCGCCTCAACTCCGTTCCGATCCTGCTGTACACGTCTGCATCCGAAATGGTTCGGAGCGTTCGATCCTTCATGATCACACGTCCGTCAATCAGCACGGTACGCACATCGGTTGATTTAGCCGAATAAACGATTTGCGAATAAATGTTTTCCGAAGGCAGGACATGAGGTTGGTTTAGATCCAATACAACGAGGTCCGCCTTCTTTCCAATCTCGATACTGCCGATGTCCTGTTCCCATCCCAATGCCTTCGCGCCACCCAGCGTAGCCATTTCAAAAACCTGCTCAGCGGTAATCGAACGTGGTCCCAATCGGGGTTTCTGAATAAGGGCCGCCAACCGCATTTCCTGGAACATGTCCAGGTTGTTGTTGCAGGGCGCTCCATCCGCGCCCAACGAGACTGAAATGCCCCTGGCGAGCATCTCCGGGACCTGTGCCACGCCGGAACCCAGTTTGAGATTGGATGACGGGCAATGGAGCACGCGTGTGGCGGTATCGCCCAGAATACCCATCTCCCGATCGTTCAGCAAGATACAGTGGGCCAGGCAAAGCCGGTCTCCGGTCAGGCGGATCGAATGAAAATATTCGATGTTGGGTTTGCCGCAACGTCGGATCACTGCGTCGAGTTCATGCCGGTTTTCGGCCGCATGCGTGTGGATGATTTGCCGGCTGGCCGCCGCGGCATCACGGATGTCGTGAAGCAGTCCTTCGCTGCACGACAATACAAACCTCGGGGCGAATGCGATGCGTATTCGATCATTGGCATGGCCGTGCCAGTCCTTCCACAAACGGAGACTCTCCTGCAGAGACCACCGGGTGGTTTCACGCAGATGGCGTGGGGCCCCGGGGCATTCGTCCATCATGGCCTTGCCGCACACGGCGCGCATGCCGGAACGTTCGATTTCTTCGAGCACATGATCGGTGTGATGGACTGTCTCCATGTCCATAATGGTCGTGGTGCCCCCCTGGATCAGTTCGAGCAGTCCCATTCTGGCGGACAGGGCGATGGAAGCCGGATTGTGGGCGCCTTCAAACGGCCAGATCTTTAATTTCAACCAATCGAGTAATTCCAGATCATCGGCGAGATTCCGAAACAACGTCTGACACAAATGCACATGCGTCTGAACAAAACCCGGGATGACGACACGGTCGGTGGCATCCATGAGGCGGGCTTTTTGCGACAGTTCCTTTGACACACGTCCGACAGCGGTGATACGGCAACCGTCGATCAGGATGTCGCCCTTGAGCACGTCCTTTCGTGCATTCATCGTGACAATCGTGGCATTGCGAAGCAGAGTCTTCATGATGGCTCGTTCCCCGGCGTGAGGGCGACGGCAATATCCATGACATTGGTATCGGTGGGGCCGGTCTCCATCAGGCTCTGAATTTTCAGAAAAAAGGAATGTGAGTCGTTGCGATCAAGGAATTCGCGTGGTTCCAGCGAGAGGCGTTGCCCCTCGCGAAAGGCCAGTGAATCGGCGATGGCACCGGCCGCGTTGGTCTCTCCATCCGTGCCGTCCGTGGCACAGGCCGCGACCAGATAGCTATCGGCTGGCGACATTTCACAGAGTGCCGCCAGGGCCAGTTCCTGATTCCGGCCGCCAAGTCCAGAACCCTTCACGTTCACAAAGGATTCGCCGCCAATCACGAGACAACGGGCAGGACCGCCGGATTGGAGCCGGGCCCACGCCGCCATTTCACGCCCACGCTCTCGGCTTTCACCGAATAGCCCCTGCGTTCGGACGGTCGTTTCAAATCCCATCTCTGCCGCTTTCGAGGCGCACGCGCGAAGAGCGGTTTCATTGTTGCCCACGATGACATGGATCTTGTTGTGAAAACAGGCCGCGCCGGCACGCACAAAGTCGTGATGGGATTTGTGATCAAGAAAAGTCCTCACGGAGGGAGGCATTCGGTTCCGGAGATGATGGGATTGGATCGTGTCGTTGAGTTGCGTCATGGAAGATGTGTCGGGCGTCGTGGGGCCAGAACCAATAATGGATACGTCATCTCCGGGCACGTCCGACAGTATCAACGATGCCATCGCCTGGCGTGCGGCCATGCGCGCCAGACGTCCTCCGTGAATCATGGATAGGGTCTTTCTCAGCATGTTGAGTTCCGTGATGTCCATGCCTTCGTGCAGGATCAGTCTAAAGAATAATTGAATGTCATTCAACGGGATTGTGGGCGGTGGGGTCAGGATCAGGGACGTCGCGCCTCCGGATAACAAGAAAAGAAAGAAAACGTCTGGCCCCGCCTCGGATACCAACCGTCGTATCGTCTCGCCGGCCTGAACGCTGTTTGCATCCGGAATTGGATGGCCGGATTCTATAACGGATACTCTCGGCAAAGGTTGAGCATGGCCGTATTTGGTCACCACGACACCTCCCGCTATGTCGAGAATATCGAGCGCGGCCCAACGATCGGGCCATCGCATGTCTGCCATCAACAAAGATATATGTCATAGCGGCCGGCAAGGCGGCCATTGGGATGACACAGCCTCCCGGAGCTGTTCAGGCGTCAAGCTGCGCTGCCTCTGGTTTGAAAGCGTACAGGCGTAGGGCGTAGGCAAAACTCATGGGGATGCGCATGGATATTTGAAATATGGTCAATGACCTTTGGTGAATTCGTACAAAAGCACGGCAGCGGCGACAGCTGCATTGAGCGACTCGCCGCGTCCCACCTTTCTGATCCGCACAAAATCATCGCAGAGGCCGGCCACGTCCGCTGTGATGCCCTTGGATTCATTTCCGATCACAAGAGTGCAGGGGCCTGGCAGGGACCATGGCAAGGGCGTTGCCCAGTCGGCCGACGACGCCGCGACTATGCGCCGGCCGTTCTGTTTCATTTCCAGCAATACGTTCTTCAATGGACTGGCCTCAAAACACCTGAGCCGAAAGATGGAACCCATCGTGGCCCGGACCACTTTGGGATTGTGCAATTCCACACATGATTCGCCAAGATATACGTCGGAGATGCCAAACCAATCGGCGCTTCGGAGTATGGTGCCGAGATTTCCAGGATCGGATATTTGATCCAACGCCAGCATCAACGGGGCGTCCATTCTGGAAGGCGAAACGGCAGGCTTGTGAACGGAGGCAACAATGCCCTGCGGGTGTTCCGTGTCGCAAAGCCGTCGGAACTCGGACGGGGCGGCAGTCCACACTTCTTTTGGAAACTGTTTTTGAAGAACGTAATACAATTTGGGGTGGGTCGATTCGAAATCCGATTCTACGACAATCCAATCCACCGTCAGTCCGCTTGAAAGAAATTCCTCGAAAAGATGGACGCCTTCGATGAGAAACTGTCCGGCCTCCTGGCGATGGCGTTTTTCCAATATCCTGGAGAAATCCTTGAGTTTACTTTTTGGAATGCGTTCAATAGCCATCGGGGGCTGTACGCCTATTGGGATGGATGCTGACGGGCCAATCTGGGGGATTTAAGATCGAATTGGACGTGAATACGGTGGATGTCACCCAGGGCGTTGGCGCTCTGGCCGTAGGTGTAGGCGTAATCAAATTGAAACAAGCCAAGCTTGACGCCGGTGCCCATGGTCCACGTATTCAGTTCGTTATATCCGGCGCGCAAAAATACCCGGCGCTTGAAGGCGTATTCCAGACCGGCATGAAAATCGGCACTCCATGCGCCCAAATGCGCGTGCGAGGCATAACGGCGGTTCTCAAAATAATTCTGGATGTCGAGCATGGGTGTGATCTGATGATCATCCGCCACATGCCATCGGTAGGCGCCGCCAATCTTGATACTCGGAGTGATCCACTCCCGTTTACCGGTGTTCCACGCCACAAGCGTTCCCGTCACATCCTGCATCATAGCCGCCGCGACAAATTCGGAAGTCACATCGTACTGAACGCCGAAGTCCAGCCCCAAACCATTGGCCGATGCATAACGGGCGCCGTTGTGAATCAGCTTGATGTTAGCTCCGTAGTTGAGGCGCTCATCAAATCGTTTGGCATAACTGAAATAAACGGCATAGCTGGCGTAGCTGAAGTAGTTCTTGACGTCGGTCCGATGAATGGAGGGATCGTAGTCGCGGCTGTCGATGATCTCGACTTCGCCATTGGAAAGAGGTCGGTAAGCCACCGTATGGGCGATATTGTCCACGCCAAGACGCACGAAACTGATACCGACGGCCTGCCGTTCGCCCCAGGGGAATGCGAAGGCGCCAAAATCATAGTTGATGTCGGATATGAACAACTTCGAATGGTTATAGGCGATCTGGCCGTTGCCGAGGGCCATAAGGCCCGCCGGATTATAGTATCCTGCCGTGACATCGTTGACCGTGGCAATCACGGCTCCGCCAAGGGCGGATGCCCGCGCTCCGGCGCCCAGCGAAAGAAATTCTCCGGCGTACTTGTTCTGTGCAAACAAACCGGTTGTAAGCAACATGACCAGGAAAATAGCCCAAGGGGTCTTGGCGGTGGAAAAACTCATACGATGGCTTTCGTCGTGTCGTGGATCAGCAATGAACAAACAAACGGGGCGCAATGGCATCTATCATTCGTCGCCTGCCTCATGTATAACCGTCATTCGACGGACCTATTCCCAAAAAAAACAGTACCTCAGAGAAGCGCCTTTGCGGCGGCGAGGGCTTTGTCGAAATCGGGCAATTCCTCAACTTTGGGGCAATACTGAACGTAGGCGATCTTGTCCGACTTATCGACCACAAAAATGCCGCGTCCCAGCACCTGCCATTCTTTGATCAGGATGCCATAAGCCATGCCGAATGATTTTTCGGCATAATCGGAGGCCATTTTGATCTTGGCCGCTCCCTGAAGCTGGTGTCCGCAGAAACGACTTTGAGCCGGAGGCAGATCCATGCTCACCGTGACAATTTCCAGTTCGTCGCCAAGTTTGGAGAGTTCATTATTGAAACGAATGGTCTGTGCTTCGCACACTCCCGTGTCCAGTGACGGGACGACGCTGAGAATCCGGACCTTGCCCTTTGAACTGCCAAGCGAAAAGGCCGTTTCAGGGCCAAAAGCCGTACGAACCCTGAAATCGGGGGCCGGTTGTCCGACCTTGACTTCATCGCCCAACAATGTCAGAGGACTTCCCTTGATGCTTAGGACACCTTTTCTTTCCGTCATAACAACTCCTGATCTATGTGGTGTGGATATTTTTTTGAGAATGGGCGAACCGTTACCGCATGCCCTTTGGATGGCGTTAAGAGAAATCAGGCTTTGAAGCTGTCAATCGCTTCTTCTTTGGTGGGATAAATTTCAAAGACTTCATTGAGTTTGGTAATATTGAGGACGTTCTTCACAAACTCGTTGATGCCGCCCACCTTGAGGATGCCTTTTTGATTGCTGACCGTTGTATAAATGGAAATCAGACAGCCGAGCCCGATGCTGTTGATCCTCTTAATCTTGGAAAGATCGAGTATCACATTGATGGAGGCTTCCGCCACGACCTCTTTGACGGCATTTTGCAGCATCTGGATGTGTTCTTCCGTCATGAGCTTGTCCTCAATTTCGACGAGAGCCAGATGATCGCTGAGCTTCTTCGTCGTGACTCTCACCCGAGACTCGCTGGCGATTTGGACACGTTTGCTTTGTTTCATTTTTCGGTCATCCATGGGTCGTTCATTTCTTTCCAAATTTGGAATTGATCAAGTCCAGGTGCGCATTCATGTCTCGAAGATGGTGCTCCAGAATCCAGATTTCAACGCCCGTTTTCTGAATGGCCGCCTCATCACCGCTTCGGCCGCCATACGAAAGGCTGTTGAAGATTTCGTCAAACGTATCGGCCGAATGTTTGAGATACGTGATGTAGTAACGGACGTCTTTGATCACTTCAGAAAAATCCACATCACGCGACTGTTTCAGATCGGACGCTTTGAGCCGGAGATAGGTAATATTCAGCTTGAAGACATTCAGGTCGTCGATCACCTTGTCGATGTCGATTTGTCTTTCGTCCGGCGCCTGGGACCGAATGTCCGATTCCATGGATTTCAGGTCGTTTTGAATACGGCGTAAGTCGGTGGCCAGTTCTTTGATCTTTTCAGCCAGCATAGGAAAGAAAATGAGGTGTACGACCCAGACGAGAATAAGCGATACTAACCAAATTTGCTGATTTAGTCAATTCCAAAATATGAACGGCGCACTCGCGTCAGCTTTGGGCGGCCGTTTTGGCGGAAAAGAACCGGACCATGCGTACGGCGTACGCGGCGGAAGAAGCAACCAGCAGAATCACCGTGGCCCACAGCGACCATTCATACAACCAGGTCAGGTTCCAGACGTCCTTGATGGCATAGACGATCACCGCAATGGCCATGACGGTCATGGTGATTTTGCCAAGCATGTTGGACATGAAGATATGCCCATAGCGATGCCTGATGTAGAGACCCACTGAAAAAATAATGAGATCTCGGGCGATGGCGATTGCAAACAGCCAAACCGGAAAATCCGGCCGAAAGAGAGCCAGCGAACCCATGATAACCGCCGTGCAAATCTTGTCGGCGACCGGATCGATGATGACGCCGAGCCGAGTAACCTGATTGAGGTGGCGGGCCAACATGCCGTCAAATGTATCCGTCAAACCGGCCCCCAGCATCCACCATAAGGCAACGACGTTGTATCGCAACTCCGTACTGCCAAGGTACAAATAATACACAATGGGCCACAGCAGCAGAACACGGCTGATGCTGAGAAGGTTGGACGCCGTGAAAACCCGTTCTTTGATTTGTGGGACGGTGGTCATGCGTCAAGGTCGATGAGTGGTGAAGGTATGGGTTATGATATCGAGTTCACGCAAAAACTGCAATTTCTTTTTGTCTTCCGGAAAAAAAACGGATTGGTCCACCATAAAGAATCGCTGACTGGTCGAATCGAAGAATGCATAGGCTCTGAAAGCGCCGCCGAAGGCGTTGTCCAGTGTCGTCGTACGCCAAACGCCGCGGTACGATGTGGAAGGATATCCTGCAAAGACGGTTCCCTCGAAATGATCATACGCTGGTACGGTCGTGGTGGGGTCTACAAACAGGGAACCAATGTGATTTCTAAGTCGTGACAGAACGGGCGGCGGCATCAGCGTATCGGGTTGCGTCGTGGTCGTCCACCATACGGAGATCCACTTTTGCATCGATGAGTGTCTGGAAAACGCATGAAACCGGACATAACCGCCGTCCGAGCTCTCATCAACCAGCTTGAAATCCGGATACAACCGCATCGTCCATCCGTACTTCTCGTAAAGCGAAACAATCAGCGCTTTGTCCTCCAACGGGTTGTTTTGTCCAAACAAGGCCTGTCGCATCAGTTCTGTCTTGTGGTCTTCGAAGATGCCGAACAGTTCGTCACGATGCTCCACAATCGTTGACGCGAGCACCGACGGCGACGTGGCCGTCAGAATCATGATTTTCTGGCCACGGGACCACTCATCGTTGCGAACGAAAAGGAAATATTCTCCCGATTCAACGCCCGGCCGGACGTCGGAACCGAGCATGCCTTGTACCGTGAGGGCGACGGGTTCCTGCGAATCAAGGGATCCAAGAAAGATAATATTTTTGTAATGCTTGTAGGATTCAAAAACAGACAAAGGGACAAGTTGAATGAAGAACTCTTTTTCAGGTTGCGGGACCCTGAACGTTCTTTCGAACGTGGACAACATCGCGGGAAGACAGATATACCACTGGGACGAATCGGCAAACACGATGATCTGTTCATTGCCGCCAATGGCGCCGGCTTTCCTCGATTCGCACCCGGCAAGGCAGCCGATCAGGGCCAACGCGCATGCCCATCTAAACATGCTTTTTCCTCAACAAAAAGACCAACGCACCCGGCAAGGCCGACAACGTCGACACGGCGTAGGTGACCAGTCCAATGGAAAACGCAATTTCCTGGCTGACGCCGATGCGACGGAATAGGAAGATCGTTGTTTGTTCGCGCGGACCGGTGCCACCGATGGAAATGGGAAGGCTGGCGGCAAGGGAGATGATCGGCACAAAGAGGATGTAGTAGACCACGGGAGACTGATCGCCCATGGCCCGTCCGATGGCCCAGATGGACAGAATGCGCAGACTCTGCACAATCAGCGAGACGCCAAACACTTTGAACAACGCCACGGGATGGGTATGAAAATTGTTGATCTCGTAATACAGGTGTTGCAATCGCGTGTAGATCCTGTCCGGCAATATGCGGGCCAACGGTTTCACCGTTCGGTCGGCAACTTCTTTGTTGAATAGAATCACGAGGCCGAAAATCCACGCCACGAACAAGGCCGCTATACTCACGAACATCCTCTTCGATTCGCCCTGTCCGATGACCAGCGCCCCGCTCAGGCAGGCGAGAAAAACCAGGGTCAACAGCCCGGTGAAGCGATCAAAAATAACCGACGCCAAAGCCGGGGAAAGCCGCTCACGGTTGGCCGAATGCTTTTGAATGTCGTAGATGCGCAACAGATCGCCGCCGAGGCCGCTCAGGAGAAAATTGTTGAAAAAAAGCCCCACATAGTAATAGCCCAACACCCGGGCATAAGGAAGGATAATCTCCGACATGCCCAGAATCAATTTCCATTGAAACGAACCCAGGAAATAACTCAAGGTCAGAAGACCAAGGGCAGCGCCAATCCAGCGCAGGTCCGTCCTGGCCAGGTTGGCCAGGAAAATCTCGGTATCGAGCTGGTAAAGCGTCGCGAAGATAATGCCGAAGCTCACGAGGAGTTTCAGCGCGAACATGACATATTTGCGCATCGAATATCGGAGACCGTCTATGGCTTCTTGCCCGTATCGACCGGCGCGGCGGAGATTTTCGCCCTCAGTTCCGTGGCTTTCGATTTGGCGCTGGGGTCCTGCGGGTGGCGGGCCGACCAGTCGTCGAGAACGCGGACCGCTTCCGCGTAGTCCTTCTTGTCTTCGAGAGCCTGTACGTACCATCCGAGGGCTTCGCCGTTATTGGGATCGGTCGTCACGATGGGCTTCAGGATGTCGATGGCCGCATCGTGGTCTTTCAGCACATATTGACAAACGCTGGCGACACGGACTTTGGCGGCGTTGTCCACACGGTACACCTTTTCGTTCTTGAGGACATCCTGGATTTCGGCCCGCAGACGGTCAGGATTTCCGGCGTCGGCATAGAATTGTCCGATGGCCAGTTTGATTCGGTAATCCCGGATGGGAATGACACTCTCCGGGATGGTCTTGTCCATCCGATCCAGGATGGTCAATATCTTCTGATTCGGATCCTCAATTTCGGGAAGCACGTCATCGACCCGGTTCCTGGTACGGGGGTTCGAAGCCTTGCCCCGATAGTACTCGACCAATCTCAGGTATAGTGTCCGGTAGTTCTGCGTCAGGCGCCGGATGTTGTCATCGAAGTAAACGTCCGGGTCATTCATGTTCCGAAATTTGTAAACTTCAAACATGTTCCTTGCCACATGTGTGGCCGACATGTCCAAATCGGCCACACCGACGATTTTCGACGCCAGCCCGTCCATACGAAGGTACCGTTCAAGCCCGCATTTGTTATCGTCACTGACCGTCAGGGCGAAATACATCGGTCGCCGGAATTTCGTGGCGAAAAGCATGTCAAGAACCATCATATCCTGAACACGGATGCCCTGGCCCTGAATCGTGGGTTGCACGGTAAAGGTCATCTTGGGAATGGCCATGGTATCATGTCCGGACGGCAGGGGATTGCCGGATTCCACCCAGTCTTTCCAGTAGACGTCTCTGGGCACGTCGATGGAGAAGGAGCGCGCTTTCCACCGCGTGGGCTGGATGGACGAATTTGGAATGTTCGGATCACCCAGGATGTCTCGATCGCTGTAACTGATCGGGATTTTAGCGCCTTTCACAACCGAACCGTCGCTCAAATGGTATTCCGTCTCGCGGTTCTTCAACTGGTTGATGTACCATTCGGTGTTGAGCAGGCTGAGATTGGCGATGCGGATGTCCGGCCTGATTTTTTCAACTTCCTGAAGATACCAGAGCGGGAACGTATCGTTGTCGCCGTTGGTGAACAGAATGGCGTTGGGTTCGCATGACTGCAGCAGATTATAGGAATAATCCCAGGCGACAAAATTGCCCTGGCGGCTGGATGGCGCGGCATTGAAGACGTACATATTGAGGGGCAACAAGACCATGCAAACACCGGCTGTCGCGTAAGTCAGGAGGCGGCGTCGGTTTGCATCGGCGATCTTTTCTTCGATGGTCTCGAAGATCGCATAGATACCGATGCCGATCCATATACTAAAGGAGAAGAACGCGCCGACGTAGCTGTAATCCCGTTCGCGAGGTTGCGGGTCCGGTTGATTGAGGTATACGATGATGGCCACGCCCGTGGCCACGAACAAACCCAGGGTAGCCAACGCCCGCTTCCAATCCCTATTGAAGTGATGCGCCATGCCGAACAGGCCGACCAGAAACGGCAACCCGTAGAGGCCACGAAGGCTGAACACCGTGAACATGTAACCATAACGGTCTTCCTGGGTGTCTTTCAGACGGTCCACAGTCCATCCCACCGTATTACGAAGGTGATCCACCAAAGAAAGGGCGACGTCGTCCGGACGGCCAATGAATTGCCAATTGAAATATCGGACAAACATTTTGTTGAACTGATAATCCCAGAACGGCGCCAGCCTCGGAAACAGGGATATCTCGCCGTATTGTTCGCGGTTAAGATAGCGTACAAACGCGCTCCAGGAATTGGGATCGTTCTGATCCACATTGGGTTCGAGGCCCGACCGGATCATGATGGCGGCATAGGTCGAGTACCCGACAAAAATGAGCAAGGTTGAAAGGACGACCAATCCGCCCGTGTGATTGTTCCTCTTGATCATGTAATACGACAAGTACAACAACACGACGAACAAGCCCATAACGGAGACGGTGGCCAGTCCAAACCGGTCCATCCAGAGGGGCATCTGCAGGCTGTAAAAAATAAAACCCTTGTAAATGACCGCCATGGCCGCGAGGCCGATCAGTACGAACTTGAAGAAACTGGAAAGGGTGATTTCGAATTTCTTCGAATAAATGATGAAGAAAATAAACGGCAAGGCGAGGATATTGAGAAGGTGAACGCCAATGGCCAGCCCGAGCATGTAGGCGATGAGCAGAAGATAAACATCCGAATGAATATCATCGGGCTTTTCCAGCCATACCATGATCAACCACACGACAATCGCCGTAAAAAAAGTGCTCGATGCATAAACTTCGGCTTCCACGGCATTAAACCAATGGCTGTAAGTGAAGGCGAATGTCAACGCGCCCAACGCGGCGGCCAGCACGAGTTTAAGACTGCCAAACGTATCCTGCGGACGACCTTTCCATTGCAGGATCAGGCGTACGGTCACGAGGTAGATAAACAGAACCGCAAATGCGCTGCACAAAACCGAAATCATGTTGATCCGGAAGGCGATGTCATATGATGTGGCCGATATTCCGAAAAGAACGCCAATTTCGGAAAATGGTATCAGGGAAAACAGCCGTCCTACGAGCAGAAACAAAGGAGAACCCGGAGGATGAGGAATGGCCATAGTGTGGGCGCAGGCTGCAAATTCTCCGCAGTCCCAATACGATACCGTCGGCGAGACCGACGTCAGATAAGCCAGAAACGACAGCAGAAACACGATCGCTCCGGTCAGTCGGTTAATTTTGAGAAATGAATCCATTCGCGTGTGAACTCCAGATTAAATCGTTAGCTGATGGTTTTTGTCCAAAAAATAATCCCTCAACGCTTCCGTCCACGGTTTCATGACGTCGATTCTGAGATTCTGCAATCGTTGATTCTGCAGAACGGAGTAGGCCGGCCGACGAACCGGACTGCCAAACGCCGCCGACGTTGTCCGCTCGACCCTGACACCGACGCCGGCCATTTGAAAAATCGCCCGGGCGAATTCATACCAGGAGCAGGCTCCGTTATTCGTAGCATGAAAGATGCCATGAACGCCGTGGTCCAGCAAAATCTTGATTTGTTGCGCCAGATCAAGTGTGTACGTGGGCGTCAGGACTTCGTCATCCACCACACGAACCACATCTTTTTGTCCGGCCAATCTCAACATGGTTTCCACAAAATTAGTTTTCTTGCCCTGGCATTCGTGAATGCCATACAGACCGGATGAACGAACGATCATGTGTTTCGTACACCAATTGGCGACATAATACTCGCCGGCCAGTTTCGTAAGCCCGTAAACGCTGAGTGGGTTGGGCAGGTCCGATTCAACATACGGGTCTCTTTTTTTTCCGTCAAACACATAGTCGGTGCTGATGTGCACCAACGGAAGGCCCTTTTCTTCGCACGCGATGGCCACGTGTTTGGCGCCGATGGCATTGACCTTGAAGGCCAGTGCATCGTTGCTTTCACAACCGGGCACGTCGGTCATGGCCGCGCAATTGATCACCGCCGCCGCCGATTCGTGGCTGACGACCCTTCGTACCGCCTCAAGATCCGTGATATCGCAACGATCCACGTCATAGACCACGGTATTCCCGGAGAAAACACGCACCAGGTCCCGGCCCAATTGACCGTTGCCGCCGAAAATCAGAATGGGTTGCATCGAAGGCATCAATTTTTTCTAAAAATCCAACATACTAAAACAACGTTTCTTCTTCAAGAAGTAATCCACGACAATACTGCGGGGATAAACGTGGGAAGGCCATTCATCCGCAAGCGCCAAGCTCCTGGTCCGTCCTCGCTTTTTCAACAGCACAATCCAATGGGTGTGAATCCACAGGTGGGCTTTCAGCACGGCAAAAATTCTCGTGAAATTAAATTGCCCAGCGGCATGGATCGCCGCCACGCCGTCCAAAATCAATCGCGTGATCAGGGTACGCAGGAAGCCGTCCGAGGGAAGATTTTTGATGAGGGTGATAAGGCTGTTGCGATGATTCCAGTACATCTTGTTGAAACTCTCGGTGGGCAACGAGGCCGCGACGTGGTGCAGAATGTGCGCGGCCGGCACAACGCGGATCGTGTAACCGGCCGACTTCAGGCGCCAGCAGAGATCGATTTCCTCGTAGTGCATGAAGAAGGTTTCGTCGAGTTGACCCACGTGGTCCAGGGCGGATTTCCTCAGGAACAGCGCGGCGCCGCTGGCCCAGAAGATGTCGCGGACGTCGTCGTACTGGCCATCGTCTCTTTCCATGGTTTCAAATATTCGGCCGCGCAGAAAGGCATATCCCAAGCGGTCGACAAATCCTCCGGAAGCGCCGGCATACTCAAAATAGCCCTTGTTGATCATGGATGTGAGCTTGGGTTGGAGGGCGCCAACTTGCATGTCTTTCTCGGCTTCGGCCACCAATGGCGCCAGCCACGCGGGATCCACCTCAACGTCGTTGTTGAGTAAGACGACGTAACGACCCGCCGCTGCCCTAATACCGAGATTATTGCCGCCCGTGTAACCGAGGTTACGTTCGCTCCGGATCAGGCGTACTTCCGGGAATTCACGGGCGACGTACTCGAGCGATCCGTCATTCGAGGCATTGTCCACCATGATGATTTCGACCGGTCGATAGTCCGTCTTGCGGAGCGATTGGAAACACATGTCGGCGAATTTCCGGCCATTGTAATTCAATACAATGACGGAAACCAGAGGCTGGTCAGGCATGAGGCGTATCCGGCGGTGCGATTAGAATGGTTCTTCCCCTGAAAACGATGGCGGGATTTCCTGCGCGCGATGCTGTTCGATTTCAACAAACTTTGCATAGTTTTTGAAAAAGCCAATGGTCACGGTTCCGGTCGGGCCGTTGCGCTGTTTGGCGATGATCAGGTCTGCCGGCACGACGGACGCCTGGCGGTCCATCTGCTCCTGCTGATAGTAGTCTTCCCGGTGTACAAACATGACAATATCCGCATCCTGTTCGATCGATCCCGATTCGCGCAGGTCGGACAGTACGGGTTTCTTGTCGCCGCCGCGCTGTTCGACCGCTCGCGACAACTGGCTGAGGGCGATCACCGGAATATCCAATTCCTTCGCCAGCGCTTTGAGCGATCGGGAGATAACGGCAACCTCCTCCTGGCGGGTTGAGTTGGAACGGGTCGTGGCGCTGACCAGTTGCATATAGTCGACGACCAGCAGTTCGATCTGCTTGTCGGCTTTCAGGCGACGCGCACGGGCGCGAAGATCGAGGATATTCAAGGCCGGCGTATCGTCGATATAAATGGGCGCTTTGGAAAGGCGGCCCACGCCGATCGACAACTTGGACCAGTCATTGGTCGGGAGCATGCCCGTGCGGACTTTGTGGGCGTCGACTTCGGCTTCGGCGCAGAGAAGCCGCATGACCAGTTGCAGGGACGACATTTCGAGACTGAAAAAGCCAACCGGCTTCTGGGCGAGCACGGCGGCATTGCGGGCGATCGACAGGACGAGCGCGGTCTTGCCCATGCTGGGCCGGCCGGCGACGATGATCAGATCCGATTTCTGGAATCCGCTGGTTTGCATATCCAACACACGGAATCCCGAAGCGACACCGGTCACGCCACCCGGCTTGTTGTGGTAGTGTTCTATTTGCTCGAAGGCGGTTACCAGGTGCTTTTTCATTTCCTGAAAACCCTGGCGGCTCTTGTCCTCCGAAATTCTGAAAATGTCCCGCTCCACGCTGTCGACCAGCGTATCGACATCATCCGTTTCTTCGAAGGCGAGCGAGACGATCTGACTGCCCACGGTGATCAGTTTCCGCAGGCGGGCCTTGTCCAGAATGATCTTGGCCCAGTTTTCGATATTCGAGGCGCTGGGCACTTTCTGGGAAAGGCCGCTGAGAAAGTACGTGCCGCCCACGGTGTCCAACTGGCGGGTCGTCTTCAGTTCTTCGGACACCGTGATGATGTCGATGGGCGATGATTTTTCGTAAAGCGCCTTCATCGCCAGGAAAACATGCCGGTGCGCACCCTTGTAAAAGCAGGACTCGTCGAGAATATCGATGACTTTGGAGGCCGCCGTGTCGTCGATCAGCATGGCGCCCAGAATTGCCTCTTCGACTTCGACGGCCTGTGGCGGCACCCGTCCTCCGAATTCGAGCACGTTGGCTGGCGTGTGTATTTTGCCCGGTTCCGCCATTTATTCGGCAACCTTTGCATTGATGTGCAGCGCGATATCTTTCAACGAATGGTCGACCAGATCAAAGCGCTCCGCGTTCGCCGGTTGTTTCATGGCTTCGATAACCTGGGACAAGACGCGTAATGTTTTCGTGACGCGCTGGCACCCGTCCAACGCGGCTTCCACCAGTTTCCGGACCTGCACGGGATCGTCCGGGCGGGTGAGCTGGGCGCGCCCATAAATCGGAGCGATGGCATTATTGATGTGATGAGAAATGACGGCGAGGGTCTGCTCAAGCGTCCGAATGCGATCCAATTCCTTTTCACGGTTGAGCAAATCTTCACGGAGTTTCCGGTTTCGGAGCGTGGCCTCCACTCGGGCGCTCAGTTCGAAGAGGTTGATCGGTTTTACGAGATAATCGTCCGCTCCCTTTTCGAGACCGAGCACTTTGCTGGCCGGCTCACTCTTGGCGGTGATCAAAATGATCGGCGTCAGACTGATGTCAGGATCGGACCTTACGTGTTCACAAAACCGGTACCCGTCCATGACCGGCATCATGACATCGCTCAGCACAAGATCGTGGCGGTGTTCTTTAAGGAGAAGCAGGGCGGCATGACCGTCCCGGGCGACATCGATCGAGTAGCCCCGTTTGGCGAAGAACATCTGAATAATGGCCACCGCGTCTTCGTCGTCATCGACCACCAAAATGCGGTGGGGAATGGGGTCCGATGAAGGGACGCGCAATGAGTTGTCGTTGACCGCCATGGGAGGAAAAGTTGAATTGACTTTCGTTCGGGATTCGTATACTTTAGCAGGCGTTTTTTGAGCGAAATAAGAGCCCGTCGGCGTGCGTAGTATATCACTTTCGGCACCGGCAAGCAAGATTTTATTTGAACGCAAACGCCATTTTCCAGCCCAGGACATAAGACGGCGGTTTCAGTCATGCAAAAATTCGGATATATCGGCCTGTTCCTGATTGGATGCCTGCTGGCATTCCCATCCTGCCGCCGGAAGTTTGAGAGCGACGAGCGGCTCCCTTCGCGTGAGATCATGATCCGGTTCTGCTGGCAGACATTTGATCTGGCCCTGAAAGACAAGAATGATTTCATCCAGAATGCGGCGTTGCGGACGCTTGGCCGGCTTGGGAACAAAGCGGCGGTCGAAACGATTCGTTCGGTCGATCTGGGCGGAAAACGTGCCACCGTTAAAACCGCTGTCTACACGCTTTCCCAGATACAGGACAGCGCCGCCTACCTGGCTCTTGCCGGATACACGCGGTCTTCGGATTTCCAGATCAGGGAACTCGCCGTTCTGGGTTTGACGAGGATGAGCGCGCTCTATGACGACTCGGTGACCGTTAGAATTCTGAAGCGGACACTGGCGGAATTAGACAGCCTTCCGTTGGATTCGATGATGTACGATTCCGCAGATATCCAGCGGGAAAAAGCCGAACTTCGCGCGAAGATTGCGGTGGCGCTACTGAAATTCGGAGTCACATCGGCCAGGCGATATGTCGAATCGTCCTATTTAGATCCTGAATTCCAATTCAGGGCGGCCATGGTGAGGATTATCGGCGAAATCCGGCCACCTTCGGCGATGGCTCTTTTGTTGCCGTTTGAGAGGGACCGCGTGGACTATGTCCGGACCAAGGTGGTTGAGGCGTGGAGCAAGATGGGTACGCCCGATGCCATGGCCAGGATCCGTGTGGCCACGGCCGACGGAAGCCCGTCGGTGCAGGCGACGGCGGCGGCGGAATTGCTTCGGTTTGACGAAAGCGCCGCTGTGCCGGTCCTGCTGGCCTTGTTGAGGTCGCCGGATGACGATATCCGGAGCCGTGTGATTCTGGCCCTGGGAGACACCAGGGAACGGCGCGCACAGGCCGCGGTGGCGGACTCGCTGAGAGGACTGCTCGATGACCCCGTCGATCTGATACGCGTTGTGTCGGTCGGCTCGCTTGGAAAGCTGGGGGACACCCTTGCTGTGAGCCGGATCGAGAAGTTGCTGAACGATCCATCCGACGATGTACGGGAAATTGCCGTCGGAGTCCTGTCGCGTTTGCGCGGAGCGGCCATGCTGGATCGTTTGACGAATTATCTCAAAGATGACCAGTATGCCATGCGTGAGGTGGCCATTGCCGGACTGGGCAGCCTGACCGAGCCGGGCTTGCAGGAGAGACTCATAGCCCTGGTCTATGACCGGATGAGAAATGACGATGAAATGACGGTGCGAATTCGGGCGGCCTTCACATTGCTCGACATGCTCCACGATCGTAAGTACACAAAATCAACCTCCATTCAAAGTTAGGAATACACTCCATGCGCAGGCTTATCATGTTGATTGGTGCCGGTGTGCTGGCCGTCATCCTGACCGTTCAGACGGTGGAATTCTACAGCGAATTATTGTGGTACGAGTCCGTCGGTTTTGCCGATTCGTTCTGGACCATGTATCTGTCGGAATACGGATTCGGGGCGGCGTATTTTCTTGCCTTCTGGGTGATCGTCGGCATCAATCTTCTGGTCGTCAGCCGCGTGCCCATCGTGCAAGTGAGCCAGCAGGGGGCGGTGTTTCAGCAGGCGATGGCCTGGGTTTCGAAGCCCGCCAGGGCCATCTTTTATGTCGTGCTGGTATTTCTGGCGTATGTCATGGCGGCCACGCCGGCTTCCAGATGGATGCGCGTGATGCAGTATTGGCATAGTGAAAAATTCGGGACGTCGGACGCGGTGTTTGGACGCGACATAGGATTCTATGTCAATGAGCTGCCTTTTATTCAGAGCACGATCGATTGGTTGTTTATGGTCACGCTCGTGTGCGCGTTGGCGGTAATGGTGGCGTATTTCATGAAAAGAGGCGTGACCCTGACGCCGCAGGGCGTCACCCTCCATTCCGCGGCGCGACGGCATGTCTTCGTACTCGGAGGCTTCCTCTTTGCGCTGTATGCCGTCGATTATTACTACACCGTCTTCGATGTGTTGTTCAGGGACCACGGTGTCGTGTTTGGTGCGGGGTACACGGACATCCACGCGCGCGTGACGGGCTACCGGATGCTCATGGTGACCTCTGTACTTGGGATGGCCGGTTGTGTCGTGGCCGCTTTTCGGAATTCATGGAAATGGGTCGGATGGAGCGTCGGCGTCCATGTGGCCGTGGCCGTCATCATGCTGATCGCCTATCCCGCCATTATGCAAAAATTCATCGTTGGTCCCAATGAACTGGAGAAAGAAAAACCGTACATCGTCGAGAGCATCCGCCAGACGCGCCTGGCTTACGAGTTGGACCGCATTGAAGAAAAGAATTTCAATTTCGAGTTGTCCCTGACCGGGCAGGACATACGTGACAACCACCTGACCATCAAGAACGTTACGCTCTGGGACTACCGTCCCCTCGGCGATTCGTATGCCCAATTGCAGGGCATCCGGCCGTACTATGTTTTTGCCGATATTGACATTGACCGCTATGTGATCAATGGTGAATACCGCCAGGTGATGCTGTCGGGCAGGGAATTGAAAGCCGATCTGCTTGGGTCGGGATCGAATTGGATCAACAATACTTTCGTGTATACGCACGGCCACGGCGTCGTGATGAGCCCGGTCAATGTGGTCACGCAGGAAGGCCAGCCTGAATTTATCCTCAAAAACATCCCGACGGAATCGGTTGCCGATATCACATTGGAGCGCCCGGAGATCTACTTTGGCGAGATACAATCACCCAATGACTACATCATTGTCAAAACTTCGAAAGAGGAGTTTGATTATCCGCTCGGTGAAAGCAACAAACAGGCGACGTATCTTGAAGAAAGTGGTGTCGGCATCGGGACGTTTTGGAGCAAAGTGATGTTTGCCATTCGCTTCCAGAAGTTGAACATCCTGCTGAACGATTATATTCAGCCGCAAAGCCGGATCATTTATTATCGCAATATCCGTCAGCGTGTTGAGAAGATTGCCCCATTCATCCGATACGATCGGGACCCGTTCCTGGTGGTTGAAAATGGGCGATTGTATTGGATTCTCGACGGTTACACCTTTTCCGACCAGTATCCGTATGCACGCATGTCGTACGAGCGTCCGACGTCCCCATTCGCGGCAGGCCGCTCCTTCAACTACCTTCGCAATTCCGTGAAAGTCGTGATTGATGCCTACAATGGTGCCACGACGTTTTACAGCTTCCGGCCGGAAAACGATCCCCTGATACGAATTTATTCCAGGATTTTTCCGAAGGTCTTCCGTCCGCTGGATGAGATGCCCGATGTGCTCCGCAAGCATCTGCGGTACCCCCAGGATTTGTTTGATATTCAGGCGAAGCTGTTTGCCGTCTACCACATGGAGGATCCGAACGTGTTCTTCAACCGGGAAGACGTGTGGTCCATCTCTGAAGAAAAATACGGCGATTCGGTTCAACAAATGGAAAGCTATTATGTTATCATGAAGCTGCCCAATGAGGCGAGGGAAGAGTTCCTGCTCATGGTGCCGTTCAATCCAAACAACAAATCCAACATGATTGCGTGGTTCTGCGCCCGCAGCGACGGGGACCATTACGGGAAGTTGCTGGTCTACAAGTTTCCCAAGAGCGAATTGGTCTACGGTCCCATGCAGGTGGAAAGCCGGATCGATCAGACGCCTGAAATTTCGGAAAAGCTGTCTTTGTGGAATCAGCAGGGTTCCCGGGTCACGCGCGGCAATCTTCTTGTGATTCCCATACGCAATTCCGTTTTGTATGTCGAGCCTTTGTATCTGCAGTCGGAACAGAGCCGCATGCCGGAGTTGAAGAAGGTGATCGTGGCGTATGGCAACAGTATTTTCATGGAGGATAATCTGGAAATCGGGCTGGAAAAAATATTCGGTCTAGGGGTGGCCGGCCGGCAAACGCTCGCTTTGGCGTCGGTTGACCAGAAGACGGTGGAAAAGACCGGCCTGACGACCGGACGGGTGCCTTTGGCCATCCGTGATCTGTCCAGGTCTGCGATGAACAGCTACAATGCGGCGCAGGATGCGATCCGGAAGGGGGATTGGAAGAAGTACGGCGAAGAACTGGAGAAATTGCGAAAAGACCTTGAGAAACTCGTCGATCAGACCCAGGGTGTGCAGTAACATGGCGACGCTGAATCCGGAGGTGGGGCGCGGTCGGGAGGTTTTCTCCGCCAGAACCGGCCTCATCATCAGCACCAATCTCGAAGAAGCCCATGAGTTGGAGTTTCAATTGACGACGCTGCTGGGTCTTCATGTCATGGTCACCGGTACGGCGGAAGAGGCGGAAAGGGTTCTGAAGTCCCAGAATGTCGACATCATCCTTCTGGATGTCCAAAGAAACCACGCCAGCCCATTTGCCATATGCAAGGTGGTCAAGTCCGATGAGCATTGGATGCACATCCCGGTCGTGGCCCTTCTTGGCGCCGGCGATCAGCAAAACCGTTACAATGCCCTCAATTTCGGCGCCGATGACTTCATCACCAGGCCCTTCGACTATTCGGAGGTGTATTCGCGCATCCGTTCACAGTTGAGATTGCGCGAACTTCATCTGCAGCTGATTGAAAATGAAAGGCAGCGCGTACTCATTGAAATGGCCGGCGCCGCGGCTCATGAACTTGCCCAGCCGGTCACCGGCGCGATGGGATTGATCGAGATCATACTTGAAAAGCGGGGCATGGAAGAAAAGGTCAGCGTCGATCAGGATCTTCACCTGCTGTACGATTGCCTTAAACGGGCTGCCGATGTCATTCACAAAATTCAGAAAGTGCGCAAGTACGCCACCACACCGTACGCCGGTGCGACCCAGATCATTGACATTCACAAAGCTTCCCAGAACGAATGAACGGCCCAACGCCTTCGAAAGAGGAGACCAGTGAATTCGCAAAAGACCAGAATCACGACCAGTTGGCACACCGTTTTTCCAAACGACGCTAACCCACACGGCACCCTGTTTGGCGGTGCGCTAATGGCCATCATGGATATTCAGGCGGGAATTGCGGCATCTCATTACTGTCATAAGATGGTGGTGACCGCGTCGACGGAGGCGGTGGACTTCAAAGTTCCCATCAAGGTCGGGGAACGGGTTGAGACCATTTCGCGTGTGGTTTTTGTCGGGCGCACGTCCATGGTGGTTCGCGTGGATGCGTACTCGGAGCATCCCCTGTCCGGAAAGCGCAAACGCTGCACGACCGCCTACTTCAACATGGTGGCCTTGGATGAAGACGGGATGCCGACGGATGTGCCGCCGCTCGTCGTGGAAACCGAGGATGAAAGACGTGAGTATGCCCTGGCGGCCGCCATCAAGCAGGCCGCGATGGAACGCAAACAACGACAGAAAGACAGCGAAGCTTAACGAAGGAGAGGCACGATGCGCCGAGAGATTCACGCCTGGTGGAGTCCCAACCTGAACAAGCAGATGGAAATTGTGGTGTACGGCCATTACGGGTTTGGCCTTTTGATGTTTCCGACAGCGGCGGCGGATTTTCTCGAGTATGAGAGGTTCCAGCTGATTGATTCCATCGCGTCGTTTATCGAGGGCGGCACGTGCAAGGCCTATTCCATTAACAGCATCAACAGCGAAAGCTGGCTCAACGATCACATGCATCCACGGGACAAAGTGGTCCGACATCAGATGTACAATCAATACATTACGCAAGAGGTTGTGCCATTCATTACAACGGACTGTCATGGGCCGGTTCCGATTATTACGACCGGAGCCTCCCTGGGGGCCTTTCACGCGGCCAATTCATTTTTCAGGCGGCCGGATCTGTTTGATGGCGTGATTGCCATGAGCGGACAATACGACATCAAAGCCTATTCAAAGGGCTACTACGACGACGATTGCTACTTTAATTCGCCGGTGGATTACCTCCCAAACCTGCATGACGAAACGGTTTTGTCCCAATTGCGACAGAAACACCATATCTACTTTGTGTCCGGTCAGGGCAGCTACGAAGATCCGGGAGCCTCTCGGCAGATGGTTGATCTGCTCAATGCCAAAGGCATCCCGGCGCAGTGCGACCTCTGGGGCCACGACATCAATCATGACTGGCCTACATGGCGATCAATGCTGCCACACTATCTTGGAACCCGCTTCTGAGCCCATTCGCGCGCTATAAGCGCATCTCGCATAATGGCACACCAATTCGGAGAAGCACGGTGAAACAATTATTGATGACCTCGATGGGGGCGTTACTCTTCGGAGTGACGACGTCTTTTCTTGTGAAGGATTCCGGATCGTTGGACGTTTTCAATGACCCTCTGAACACCGACACGACGGCATTGTTTGCTGGCTCGGGCCAATGCGAGACGTGCCACGCCTCGAATGGCACGGCCAACTGGTCGGCGAGCTGGGGCGACGTCTCCCAAACGACGTTATGGCAGGCGTCGATGATGGCCAATGCGGGCCGTGATCCGTATTGGCAGGCCAAAGTGACGTCCGAAGTCAGTCTCTTTCCACAGCATCAGGCATTGATCGAGGACATTTGCACGACGTGCCATTCGCCGATTGGTCGCACACAGGCTCACTGGAATGGCGAAACGAGTTACAGCCTCGCGGCCATGCAGGCCAGCGCCATAGCCAAGGACGGCGTGTCATGCACCGTATGTCATCAGATACAGGATGTCAACATGGGCAGTCCGGCCAGCTACGACGGCAATTATACGATCACGGACATCCGAAAGGCTTTTGGACCCTTTGACGCCATGCAAGGCGGGCTCATGCAGTCGGTCGTCAATTATCAACCTTTGTGGAGCCCGCATATGCGTTCTTCCGAGATGTGCGCCACCTGTCACACACTGATCACCGCGGCTTTCGACAGCGCCGGCAATATCGTCGGTGAGTTCGTGGAGCAGGCGCCCTACATCGAATGGAAGAACAGCGTCTACGAGGATCAGAATGTGGAATGCCAGGGCTGCCACATGGCGGAGCTCGATGAGCCCATCAAAGTCACCACATTGCCGCCATTCATCGATCCAAGGGACACGGTGCATCTCCATGACATGGTCGGCGGCAACGCCTTCATGTTGCAAATCCTGAAGGACAATGCGGCCGCCATTGGCGCGACCTTTACCAATTCCGCGATGGATACGACGCTGGCTCGGACGTTCCGGATGTTGAAACATCAGACGGTGGAACTCACCTTTGAGACGCAACAGCAGGGTGACACGCTGGCGGTGGAGGTTCTGGTGCGCAACAAGACCGGCCACAAATTTCCGACCGCGTACCCCGCGCGACGCGCCTGGCTGCACGTGAGGGTGATGGACGCCACGGCAACGGTTGTTTTCGAGTCCGGCCAATACAACGCCGACGGGATCATCACGCACGAAGATCCTTCTTTTGAACCTCACCACGACGTGATTCGTGCCGGCAACGATATCCAAATCTACGAATTGGTGGCCGCGGACTGCGCCGGTCATGTCACGCATTCCCTGCTGAAATCCTACCAGGCCGTCAAAGACAACCGGTTGGCGCCGCTTGGTTTTCTTGAGTCCGACGCCACGTATGATACCGTCCGGATTGTCGGCGATGCGGAAAACGATCCAAATTTCAACATTGAGAATGCCACGGAAGGCAGCGGTACGGATCGTATCACCTACCGCCTGCCGTGGCAGGGTACCGGGCCACTGACGGTCACCGTTGAAATGGTGTTCCAGTCGGTCAACCCGCGCGCGGCCGACTATCTTTTCTCATTCAATACGACCGAAGTGAACGCGTTTGAGGCCATGTACATGGCGGCAGACAAGACACCGATCGTCATTGCGTCCGCGTCGCGCATCGTCACGTCGATCGGAAATGCCGGCATGGAGTCGCAGGGGTTTCGGTTGCGTCAGAACCATCCCAATCCATTCAATCCCGGTACGACGATAGAGTACAGCCTGGATCAACCCGCGCACGTTGAGCTGATTATTTACAATGCACTGGGGGAAAAGGTCCGGACGTTGGTTTCGGAATGGCAATCCTCCGGAAACCGATCGGTCACCTGGGATGGACGGAGTCATCGGGGCATGGATGTCGCTTCAGGCGTCTATCTGTACCGGCTGACCGCGGGGGGAAGGTCGCTGACTCGAAAGCTGATATTGGTTCGCTGACATGCACGGGAGGGCGAGAATTGTCTTGCTTTTTCAGGGTTGAAGTGTTATCATAACGCCGCCTTAGTCATTCGGGCACGTAGTTCAATTGGTTAGAGCACCGCCCTGTCACGGCGGAAGTTGCGAGTTCGAGCCTCGTCGTGCCCGCGAAAAATATTAATCGTCTCATAATAGTATTATCATCTGAACCCATATCCTTCATGGTGAGCGAAGTCGAACCATGAAGGGCAGGTGCAGATGTTCACCCCTCGACTCCGCTCGGGGTGAAGCTTGGCAATTCTAAGGAAATTATGTTAATCCTATTATGAGACCGTTAATAAAAGCCATGATTCACATGAATCATGGCTTTTGACTTTGTCAGCTGTTGACTCAGTCGAACAGGCTGAATCCAAACAGAACGGTCAGATAAATACGCCATTCGTGACCATTGTTGACTTCCTGATTCTTCTGAACCACTTGCCCTCCCTGGAGTTCGGATCGTAAAGGACCTTTCGAATTGAAACGATCCAAACCGTAGACTGCATTGAACACGATACGCGTGGGGTAGACAAAGAACGAGTATAGCTCCCAACGCAACTCCGCTCCGATGTCCTTCTTGAACTTTCGGAATTGATCGAAGGTCATCCGTCCGGTCCAGGCATTGCCATATCCAAAATAGATCCCTCCGAAAACTTTGTCCACGTAGAGATGCATCAGTGTGCCGTCAATTTTGCGCCAGATGGGGAAGCGGTACGTGGTGGTAAAAACGGCCAGGCGATTGCCCTCCATACTGTAGTAGGAATAGCCCTTGAGGCCCGGTAGTCCGCCGGCGAAAAAATTGTAGAAATCATCGACCTTGTTGGCCACCACTCCTCCTTGTCCCTCCAGTTCGAGCGTATGGTCCAGCCATGGTATTTTGACATATTCGGTGTGTCTGGCTTCCAGCCGGTGATGGTGGCCCTTTTCATAAAGTTCATTGGTGGCTCCGGTCGACGCATTAAAAGCAAAACCCTTGATAAGGTTGTCCAGATTGTAACTGTATCTCCACTCAATCTTGCGGCCACCGCGCGGATTGATCTCACCATCCACGGACGGCTTCAGCGATGAAAACTTCCAGCGCAACGAAAAGTCATTGCCGTAAAAGTACTTGATGCCGCCGGTGCTTATGCTGACCCGGCTGTCGGCATCATTCAATCGGAACTCCGTACCTTTGAGTTTGACATAGTATTCGCTGTGAGCATAGGTGAACCGCAAGTCACGTGGCGCCATCAAACTAAGATCCACACCAGCATCCACTTCCCTGAGCTCAAAGGTATTCTTGATGACGGATTCGTATTTGATGACATTGGTTGGATCCACGTCATCCCTGAAAGTTTTCGATCGTGTCACATTGTACAACTCCAGAAAGAGGGTCGGACCGAAAGCCCCATATTCGTAGATGGCAAACAAGTCGCGGTCGAAATCGGTCAGGTTGAACAAGGCGCCGGCAAAAAAGGAAGATTTGGCCAGTACATCGCCGGAATATGTGTAGAACCCGGGCTTGAATGTGCCGTAGTCGATCCGCGCGATCGGCAACACCGCGAAGTCCAGGAACGTGTTCCGATAATGGCGCACCGAATCGAACGTGGGGAGTTTCGTGTCATCATAGCTTTTCGGGTAGGAGGCCCACCGGACAGGATAGGGCGCCGCGCCGGAATCACCGGCCGCCGCCTGCAGGTTGGGATTGGCGGATTCATATGTAGCGAAGGCATTGTCGATGACTTTGGGGCTGGTCAGCAGGCTAAGATGGAATCCGACGCCTTTGTAGAGTACAAAGGCCAATTGGCCGCCGGCGTCGACGCTGGGGTAAAAGGCGCCCCCCATAACATTGGTCAGCAGTGCGGTCGTTCCGGTGGCCAGGTCCATTCTGTAAATGTTGTAAATGCCTGTGGCATCCGACGAGTAGTACAGGTACGTATTATCAGAGCTGAGCGCCGGAGAGCGTTCATCATAGTTTTCCTTGAGGAGGAACGTAAGTTCCGAGCCATCGGTATTGATGCGTGCAATATCACGACCGTCGTCGGTTGACGTGTCGAAGTAGATCGTCTTTCCGTCCCTGCTGAGGATCGGCTTGTAGATCTGCCGTCCATTTGAAAACGATGTCAGCCATTCCAATCGCAGGTTTTTCCTGGAAAAAGTCGAATCGTCGAAGTCCTTTGACAGACTTTGCAGATGGTCGGGCAAACCGGATATCTTGACCAGATTGTTTGAACCGTCCACATTGACCACTGCGACCACGAATGATCCGTCCGGACTGATCACCGGCGAAAAGGCGCGAAGGGCCTTTGTGATTCGGTATTCCGTTTTGGTGCGCCAGTCGTAGATGTAGATATCGTTGAATTGGGATTTGAATTTGTTATCGGGGAGATTCTTTGAATACACGAGCTGGGTGCCGTCGGCAGACCAGGAGGGCGCGCCTTCAACCTTGTCGATGAGTTGGGTCATTTGGCGTGAATCCAGATCGCAGAGCCACAGCGCCGTTTGACTGAGGTAGTCATTTCCCTTGTTGGATATGAAGGCCACTTTCCGGCCGTCCGGCGAAAACGCGGGGAAGAACGTACCCGTCGCTTCGCCTTCGAGGATATCGCCCTCGACCATATTTTGAACGATTGCATTCGTCCGGGTCGTGTAGGCTGATGTGATCTGCCCGGACCAGTCGGCATACAGCGACTGGAGGCCATATCCGGTCGCTTTCTCTATGGCACTTTCAAATCCGGTGAGTGGGTTTCGGCTCTCCTCGCAAATGCGGTCCAACACCTCTTCACCGAAGCGATCCGCCAGATAACTGACAAACGCATAACCGGAATTGTAAGCGGATTCATTGCCAATACTGTTCTTGCCAAAGGTGGACATTTGAGATAGGCTCAAAAGCTGTCCGGTCATGACGCGCGAGCGAAGGATCATGTCCCGATGGCTGTCCCAGAATTCATAGTCAAACGACTTCTGCTGATATTGGGCGGTGCCTTCGGCAAACCACACCGGCAGGGTCACTCCGGCTATGGGATAGGACGCTACGATGTTTGGGAATCCACGCAACACATCCTGCCGGCGCTCTTTTTCGTAGTCAATGACTTGCAGGTAGAATCCGGGAATGGAGCGGGAAAATTTCATCATCGCCTGGATGGAAACCATGTGTGTGAATTCGTGGGCGATCACATTGCGAAGCCAGTTGTGCGTGCCGCGCAATTCGAAATCAAGGTTGGATGCCCAGATTTCGATTTTGTTGTCATAATAATACGCGCCGCCGTTTGAGTAATCGTCGGTATCGCGGATGACGAAATGAATTCTTTTCGGACGGTGGTTGTACAGCTTCGTGATCGGACCGTAAATCTCCTCGGCGATCTTGGCGATGACCCGGGCGGTTCTTTCCGGCCCGGTGAATCTTGCCTCAAGGCCCGAATAGGGATTGTCATGATAGTGAATATCGAAGTGTTCGGTCCGGATTGTGTACCATTTCAACTCTCCATGGGACCAGGCTTCCGGTTGACCGTGAAGGTGGTGAGCTGCGGAAAAGAGGGAAAGAAAAATCAGTGCAAAAAAGACAAATTTCATTCTGTGTCCTTGCGTGTTGAGTTTCGTGTATCCCGGGAGCGTTTAAATGATATCTCCAACCACCCGTCGCGGTATTCCGCGCCGTCGGGCGTGTGTCCTGAAAATGAATCGGGTAAGATATAGGTTTTGATCTGATGATTCAACCGAATGATGAGTTCGTTGCCGCGCGTCGTCAATTCCACGTTTTCAGCCGAGGCAAATGGCAGTTGAACGGAAAAGACCATTTCACGCCTGGTCTTCCGAATCCGAAATGGCCGTTCGGCAAACCACAGGAGCGCGGGGTCCGTCCCGCCATATAGTGTTCGACCCAACAGGGTCAATCGCTTTTTGCCGACGACTTCATCGCGAAACAGTCGGACCTCCCTGATGGGGAGCGGTGCAAATTGTTCGCGTATTTCAGCAAGGTATTTTTGCTGCGTCATGGACCATTCCGCAAAGTAATCGTCTCGAACAAACCTGGGGAGCAGACGGTTGACAATAACAAGATCGGTGACCATGCCGAACAAGCTGAAGTAGGTGAGAGCCCGTCGGGACTCGCTGAGGACCATCCGTTCCGGATTCAGGACCAGGCGTGTGGACGTTGTCGTGTTCACTTCAAGAATCTGCCGGATGTCGAGAAGACGTTCGAGGACCTGCTCCCACAGGTGGGTCACTTCCTCTGGGGCCACCATATTCCGCAGGGATCGGGAAACGCGCGAGGCGGGACGGATCACAGGGGAAATGAGATATTTCTCCAAATACCGGGTAATTTTTAACGCCAGCGACACCGCCTGCGGCAAGCTGAGCAGTCGGAGGCTTTCACCGGTCGGCGCCATATCGACAATGAGGACATCGTAGCGTCTGGATTCGTAGATTTCCTTGATCCTGAGCAGGCAAAAGAGATTATCCATTCCTGGTATGGTCGCCAACTCACCGGCGAGCGATGAATCGGCCCCAAGGCTGGTCAGGAGCGAACTGAGGTAGTCACGAATTTGACCCCAATTGTTGTCGAGCTCGGTGAACGGATCGACTTCCAATGCGTCAAGACCGTCGACCACCGGCACAGTCTTGCCGCCCAAAGCGGTCTCAAAACTGTCGGAAAGGCTGTGGGCAGGATCGGTGCTGATGACCAACGTACGATAGCCCAAACCGGCACAATGCAAGGCCGTGGCAGCGGCCATGGTGGTTTTGCCGACGCCTCCCTTGCCGGCGAAGAAAATGATGCGGAGTTTTTTCAAGATGGACGGATCATGGCTTCAGAATGGCACACATATCTTCCTCCATGGTTCCCATGGGGGATTCAACAATACGGCCGATTTCATGGTTCTCTTCGATGAAAATAAAGGTGGGCACCCTGGTGATGCGGTATTTGGCGGCCACGCCATGACGATCCCGCTTTGTCCGATCCACACAAATCAGCGCCCATGACAGGCGCTCATTGGCCGCCGCCTCGACCACCTTGAGAAAGGACGGCAAATGGCGTTTCGAATCACCGCACCAGGTTCCCAAAACCACGTCGACGTGGATCGTACGGGTGAAGGATCGTATAGAGTCAACCCGAAGGGTGTCCAGGGTATGTTCGTCATAGTGTTCACGGAAGATCGGAAATTCCGAAAACAACTCCTCCCGGTTCACCGCTCCAATGAGCATCTCCTCGCCGTTGATCTCGACGCGGTGAGACGTCTTCATAGCGGAAGGCGCGCAGGCGGACCATCCAAGTGCAACGGTCAGAAAGAAAAGCTGAATTGAGCGCATGTGATCAGTCCTTTTGGGATTTTCGTCCGACGACCCGGGAGACCCAAATACTGACTTCATACAACAGAATGATGGGTACGGCCACCACGAATAGTGTAATCATGTCGGTGGTCGGAGTTACGATGGCGGCAACGACCAGTGAACTGATCGCGGCATGCCGCCAGTACTTGCGCATGAAGGTCGCGTTCAGGATCCCGATCTTAGTCAGAAAATAGGAGAGCACCGGTAATTCGAAAGTCAACCCGCTGACAAACATGAAGCCGCTGATAAATCCGAGATAGGCGTCCAGGTCAATCATATTCTCTATGACAATGCCGAGTTCGGCATCGATGGTGCCCATGCTCAGCAGAAAATTGAGCGTGATGGGTACCACAATGATGTAGGCAAAGGCCGCACCGATCAGGAAAAACAGAATCGTGACGAGAATCAAAGGCAAGGCATATCGTCTTTCTTTCTTGCGGAGGCCGGGCGAAATGAAACGCCACAGTTGAAAAAGAATGACCGGTAAACTGAGGATAATGCCGGTGATCAGACCGACCTGTATTTTGACCATCATGAGGCCCTGGACCTGTGTGATGACCGGACGCATTAATTCCAGAGGCGGTTTCAAGCCAGGCAACAGGATCGGGGGATACAGGAGAAACCGGATAATGTCATTGCTGAACACAAAAGCCAGCATCATCATGGCCAGTACCGATAGTATGATTTTGATAAGCCGGCTCCGAAGCTCAGCCAGATGATCCAGGAATGTCATTTGGTGATTCTCGTCTTTGGGCAACTCATCAGCCATGATTTTTCCAACTTGTATGGACGGTCATCAGAATAAGCGTTCATAGCGCTCGGTGACGGGCGCCGTATCGGGAGGCTTGTTCAACCAGTAGGTCGTAGCTTTTTTGTTGATCCGCTTATCCAGCAGGTCCCTGCCGAAAAGCCGGCTGAGCAATCCAACAGGGACAAAAAAGACCACAAACATGGTGATGAGAATAAGGCGGGAGATGACATAACCGATGGGAATTGTAAGAGCCGTCAATCCCATGTAAAGCGGCTGAATGATCTTCGGAAAAAACAAGGAGGTCAGGAAGGAAACAACGCCGCCTGCCGTCCACCACGGCCAGCTTTCCAGGTTCTTATACCAAACATAGCCCGCAATCAAAAACAAAATACCCGAAAGAATGAACCCAAAACGCCGGATAGCTTTCGGATTCCGGTCAATATGTTTGATTTCGTAAGTAATGTCTTTCAAAAAGTCCACGATACACTCCTGTCAGTCGAGTTCAAATTCTTTCATCCAATCTTTGTTATCGGCGAGCGGCTTCTGTTCATTCTTGGCCAGCACAAAATTGCCCAGGACCAGGTAGTCCATTTCCGTCCGCATGAAACATCGATACGCATCTTCCGGCGTGCATACGATCGGTTCGCCGCGCACGTTGAAGGACGTATTGACGATGACCGGGCAACCGGTCTTTTTGTAAAAGGCCTGGATCAAATCGTAATAGGCGCCATGCAGGCCCTTGTGGACGGTCTGGATGCGCGCCGAATAATCCACATGGGTAACCGCCGGTATGGAAGAGCGGGGAATATTCAGCTTTTCGATTCCAAAGAGCTTTTGCTGTTCCTCCGTCATGGGGATGCGGAGTTCATCGCGTACATCGGCCACGAGCAACATGTACTTGGAATCGTAATCCAATTTGAAGTAATCCCCAACCTTTTCGCGCAAAACCGCGGGCGCAAAGGGCCGGAAGGACTCGCGGTACTTGATCTTAAGATTCATGACCGATTGCATCTTGGGCGAGCGCGCATCGCCAATAATACTGCGAGAACCCAGGGCGCGTGGGCCAAATTCCATCCGGTCCTGGAACCACCCGATCACTTTTTCGTCTGCCATATATCCTGACACCTTTTCGATCATCTCCGATCGGGTGAGTCTTTGGTGAGGTATCTGGCGGGACTTCAGGAATTCGCCAATGTCATCTTCCGAGAATTCAGGACCCAGATACGACGCGGCCTGCGAATCATCCGGATTGACCGGGCGTGGGTTGTCAAGGATATGGTACCATGCCAGTAGAGCCGCTCCCAGCGCCGAACCGGCGTCACCGGCGGCCGGCTGGATCCACAAATCATCGAATACGCGCTCCTTCAACAACAATCCATTGGCCACGCAATTCAGGGCCACACCGCCGGCCAGACACAATTTCTTCTGTCCCGTCGTTTTGCGGACATGCCGGGCCATGCGCATCATCACTTCTTCGGTCACCACCTGAACGGATTTGGCGAGGTCCATTTCGCGCGGCCCCATGAGCGTTTCGGGCCGTCTTGGCGGTCCGCCAAAAAGGCGGTGGAATTTCTCGTTGGTCATCGTGAGTCCGGCCGCGTAATTGAAGTAATCCATATTCAATTTGAACGAGCCGTCTTGTTTCAGGTCAATGATGTGATCATAGATAGTCTGGACGTACCTGGGCTCCCCATATGGCGCCAAACCCATGACCTTGTACTCGCCTGAATTTACTTTGAAGCCTGTGTAGTACGTAAACGCCGAATACAACAAACCCAGAGAATGAGGAAAGTGAATTTCATGTTCGATGTGCAGGTGGTTGCCCTTACCGACGCCAAAACTCGTCGTTGTCCATTCGCCGACGCCGTCGATCGTCAGAAAGGCCGCCTCTTCAAATGGAGATGGGAAAAAGGCGGCGGCGGCGTGCGACTCATGGTGTTCGGGATAGACGATCTTTCCTTTGAAGCCCGGCAATTCCTCCTGGATCAACTCCGGCATCCAGAGTTTTTTTCGGATCCATTGCGGCATGGCTTTTAGAAATGAGTTGAGGCCCATGGGGGCGTACGCAAAATAGGTCCGCAACAAACGCTCAAACTTGATCAGTGGTTTTTCATAGAAGGCAACCAGATCGACCTGGTCCATCCCGATGCCGGCCTGTTTCAGGCAATAGTGTACGGCGTGTTTTGGAAAATTGTCGTCATGCTTCTTTCTGGTAAAACGCTCTTCCTGGGCCGCCGCCACGATGGCCCCGTCACGTACCAGCGCGGCTGCCGAGTCATGGTAGAAACTTGAAATGCCGAGAATATTCATTCAATGATCCTTTGCAAAAAAGAAATCAAACCGGGACAAAAAATCGGCCCACATAGGCCAGGGATAGATGAAAAATGGGAGACGTCTTACGGGCATCCGGCACGTGCCGGCGGTTCGTCATTCGTTCGAGGCCCAACGAAGCGGTCAGGACGAGCGACGGCGACTTCTGGTATCGGCACGTTGTGACCATCCAGCTTCGGCGCTCGACGGTCCCGGAAGGAAACGAAAGCCGGACAAAGGTGGAGTCTTCGAAATCATTGGAGGAGAGGGATCGGGCGCCCTGCCTGTCGTAGCCGATCGTGGCGGAGAGAATGAAGTTGTCGAAACCCATGCCGCGCCAGGTCAGCGACAAACGGTCAAAATCATTCACGGCATAACCGAGGCCGCGCTCGTTGGCGGTGTAACTCTGCCAGGGCCTTTTTTGTTTGACGTTGTATGTGTAGCTGCCAATGCGTGTGTAACCCACGGTCCATTGGCAAGCCTTGAACAGCACGTCATTGGCTGTCAATTCGAGTTGAAGACCCAAACGGTCCGGGGACGTCTTCCGATTTGGCGCAGGCTGATCCGCCCCATCCAGGATGAAATCGTCCACGAGGAACTGACCCTTGAAAAGGTAACGTCGGAAGGGGACAAACACATCGAAGGCCAGGACCTCGTTGGCCTCTTTCTTGTCGTTCAATTGTGCATTGGCGAATATCGTGAATGGGTTGGCATACGCCAGATCCATGCCCTGATTGATACCGCCGAAAACGACGGTTTCCGTGAATCCGAAATTGATTCCGTTGTTCAGTCGAATGTCGAGGCGATGGGCGGAAAAATAACGTTGCGCGGTTCCGATATCGTTCAGCCTGGTGAATACACTATTCAGGGCCACGTGACGGGACCGGTATCCGAATGCGATTTGGTCGTACGAATAGGCGTTGGAAGAAAGAACAAGGCTGGAGGATTCCACAGGCGACCAATGGCGGTTCAGCCGTCCGACGAGCATCGAAAGTCCACGCCAACAAACCACACCGTAGCCGTCCTCCAATCGCGCGGCAACCTGGCCGGCCTTTCTTCCCGAATACGTCGAATCATGGATCAGCGCCCGATCGATTCTTCCACGTCCCGAAATCGCCACATAGTCCGTCACAAGCCGGATTTCAGGCCATACCGCGTAATCGAATCGTGTGTCTTCCTGACGGCGATACCCATCCGATGTGGCCTTCCATTCCGTGTACAAATACGTCGCGGCGGAATCCGGATCCCCGCGCACCAGGAACTCCGTCGACAGCATGCGAAACCATGTTCGTTCAGGATCCCGCAGATCTGATTCATTCGTCGATTCGAGGGCCGCTACGATCTCCATTCTGGAGTACGGTCGGACCGATGTGAACATTTGTCTGAAAATACCCCGCTCCTGGAGAAGAGTGATGTAGGTGTAACTCCAATGGTCAATGGGAATGAAATCAACGCCGTGGCGCATTGCCATCTGCGCGCGGCCGGGGACCGGGCAAGCGTATGCGAAGAAACAGACGATAAGGAGCAGAGCGCCAGGCCGGACCATCATTGCGGTTTGTTCTCCCTTGCGACCGTCTCGATTTCCGCCTCCCGCGCGCCTTTCAGATAGGCCAGGAATCGGACAAAAAGGAAAGCGAACAGTCCCACAAAGAACAGAACACCCACGAGGAATGTGCCCGACCGGTTGTAAGCCGCGAACAGAAAAGCCATGGTGGCAAAAAACAAACAAATGATGTAAAGCATGACCACGGTCTTCTGGTGGCTATATCCGTACGATAACAATATGTGATGAATGTGTTCGCGATCGGCGGCAAAGATGTGTTTTTTGGCCCGTGCCCGTCGGAGGATGGCCATACCCGTATCGAGGATAGGGTATCCGAGAGCGATAAAAGGGATCAGGATGGCAAAACTGACCGCCGTCTTTTGCGAACTAATGAGCCCGAGGGCCGCCAGGACAAGCCCGATAAACATGCTGCCCGTATCGCCCATGAATATTTTTGCGGGAAAGAAGTTGTGCCTCAGAAAACCAAGGACACTGCCAGTCAAACCGATACTCAGCAGGGCAATGTAGGCCTTGTTGAAAAACAGAGCAATCAGAAAGATCGTCAATGCGGTAATCAAGGCGACGCCCGCCGCCAAACCATCCAATCCATCCACGAGGTTCATGGCATTGATAATGCCGATCACCCACAATATCGTAACCGGATAATTAAAAATACCAAGTTCGATCTGCGTACCAAAGGGATTGGAAATAATTTCAATATTGTAGTCAAAAAGAATCAAAATGGCGGCGGCCAGGACCTGGGCTGTCAACTTTATCCAGGGTCGAAGTCCCCTGATGTCATCGACCATTCCGACTATCACGATGAATGTTGATGCCACAAGAAGCCCTGCCAGTTGTATTTCGCGTTCCTCGAATAGAATCGGGTACCTGAGATACATAAAAATCAAGGCCGTACAAAAACCGGCGTAGACAGCCAATCCACCCATCCGCGGAATCACTCGTGTATGAATTTTTCGCGCGTCCGGCTTGTCGACATAGCCGTGTGAGATGAGGATTTCGCGCAAGTAAGGTGTCAGTGCAAACGAGATCGCAAGACCGGCGCCAAAGGCCATGGCGTACGCCATCATGTCTTCCTCCCGTTGGTCGGGGACGTTTGGCGATAGTCCAAATCCAGTCGCAAGAAATGCTTGCCAAGTACCAGCATGGCGTAAACGGGCAGGGCCGACATCCGTATGATTCGTGTTGGCTGGCGCAGAAGCCTGGACAACCACTCAAGATGCCATTTCAACATCCATTTGGGTGGACGGGGAAGTTCGCCGGTCGCCGCATCAAAACTGCCGCCCACACCCATGAGAAGAGGAATAACGACGCCCTGGCGGTTCGCGGTTTCCTTGAGCCGGTCAATCCAATCTTCCTGAATCCGGGCGCCCATGGCGACAAACACCATATCCGGGTTGGCCGCGAGAATCTGCCGGGCGGCTTCGGCGCGTTCTTCCTCATGGCTAAAAAACCCGTGCCGGATGCCGACGATCCGTGCACCGGGGTACTGTTTCTGGAAAACTTCTCTGGTCTTGGAAACGACAGACTCGGATGCCCCGAACAGAAAAACACGGTTGGCGTTCGCGGATGCCATGGACATCAGGTCAAGCATCAGGTCGCAGCCGGGAATCGGTCGAAAGGTCTTTCCTGTGAAAAGAGACATCGCCCATGAAATGCCGACGCCATCCGGATAAACGAGGTCGGCCTCCAGGATATGAGCGGCAAGTTCGCGTTCCTTTCTGGCCCGGTACACTTTGATGGGATTGAGCGCCATCAGATGATGGCAGGCGTCGCGGTTGGTTATCCACCGTTCAACGGTCTGCAGAATGGACGTACGGTCCATGGACGATGTGGGGAAGCCAAGGACCTGGATTGTCTGCTCGCCGGCCTTCATCGTACCGTGCCTTCCGCATGAGGTTGCTCGATCAGATTCGCCTGTGGATCACCATGGAAAGCAATGCAATGCGCCAGCGCATAGTACATCCAGGCTTGCGCCCACCGAACATACGGAATGCGGTTGATATACAATGCGTGTTTCTGGAAATAAAAAAAGCCCTTGCGATCCTGCATCATATCAATGGTCCATTTTAGGACCCGGCTCAACATATCCGGGCTTCGGCTGTCGGACGAACTGAATTTGCCCAAAACGATAAGGCTCTCGGCACATGAATGAATGTCAATTGGATATGTTCGGTTGGAATAGTATTTTGGCGTGCCATCGTCGAGGAAGAAAGTTCCGAGATAGTAGCGATATCCAATCGCGATGGCGTGATCCAGACTTTCCGATGGCCGCGCCTGCCTAACGTGAGCGAGGGATTCCAATACAAACCCTGTATGAAAATTGTCAATCCAGCTTTGCATCGACGTGTCGGCATAATACCACGAGCCATCCTCCCGCTGTCTTTTTAGAACGTATTTGGCGGCACACCAGGCTTCGTCCGCCAACATGTCTTCACCTGTGAACGTCGAGACTCTCGCAAGCAATGCCGCGCCCAGGATATTGGCATTGTGGACACATGTCCGGTCCAAAGGCGTGTACGAGAATGAGAACGCGCCATCAGCATCCGCTGTTCTGTGCAGATCGTTCAGAATGAAATCGCAGGCACTACGCGCCATCTGCAAATATTCGGTTTTGGCGGTGACTTGGTAGGCGTCCAGCAGGGCCTGTCCGATGAAAGACGTATTGACGACAGTCGGCGTGTACCTGGGGACATAGAAAGCGCGACTTTGCCAATCAAAGTTATATCCCCAGCACATTCCGCTGTATGTCGGACTTGCCAGTTGCGTAAGCAAACTAGCAAATTGTTCAATCCTATTCAAATACTTCCAGTCCTTGGTCTTTCCGTATAGCCAGGAAGAGGCCGATAGAAAAAGTCCGAGACCTTTCGGATTGTGCCCCTTCGGGACGCCCAATACGGGGCGCAGGTTGATCGGGGATCTTTTCATACCCTGAATGAAAGCGATCCGGAGCCATCGACTTCGTGAAGACAAAACGGCCAGCAGGGGGCTGTTAAGGGCGTCATAACAATCGTAACCTTGAAAATCGACCGATTCCAAATAGGACTCGAGTCGCTGCAAGGATGTAACGGCATTATCCATTGGGTGCAGGCGGTTTGGGAATAATACGCGTCGCCGGAACGCCAACCGCAATACAGTTGGGGGCCAGGGATTTCAACAAAACGCCGTTGGCGCCAACTTCGGAATGATCACCGATCTCGATATTGCCAAGGACTTTCGCCCCAGCCCAGAGCTTGACGTGGTTGCCAATCCGGGGCGCCCCGCTGCCGGTGGTCACACCCTGACATATCAAACATCCTTCACCTAACTTGGTATTCTTACCGATCACGACGCCCGAACCATGGTAGATCGTCAAGCCGCGTCCTATGTCGGCAAAAGGCGAAAGATCCGCATCGGTGACAAACTTCGAAAACCGATGGACGGCGTCGCTCATCAATCGAAAACCATGCAAATGGAAGAATCGGGAAATTCGATACAACAACAGAGCCTGAGTGCCGTTATCTCCCGACAGGGATTTGAAAACATACCTGAAAAAGGCGAATTTCTTTCCCCGCAACCGTTTGAGCTTCTTTTGAGTATCGAAGCCGTATCTCAGATCATACTTGAAATCAAATTCAAGAAATGGGATGTGAATAGCGACGAATAGCAACAGCAAGAAAATCACGAATCCCGTCAACAGGAGCAAGACGGGAAGGAGATAGATGACAACGAGGTCGGTCACACCGATATGCAATTCGAAACTCATGATTTGTCTTGAATCATCGTTTCCGTGTAGGCCCTGGACAGCCCTTCCAGTATCTCCTGCCGTTCATCGAGATGAAGATCGACCGGCAGTCCGGTGGACAAGGAATCCAGGATGCTGAACGTAATTTTTGTGGCATTGACCGCATCGCCGAAGGAAACGGGACTCTCCGTACCGGCAAGGACGCTCTGAACAAAAGATGACAACAATAGGGCATGGCCCTTGTTTTGTTTGGACGCGCCGAATGTCTTGCTGCGTCCGTTTCGGGTCAGCGTTACTTTCTTGAAGTCATCAACAATGGCGACGGAGTTTTCGGCGAACATCTCAATTCTCTCCTTCGGCACCGACTTGTCGCCGCACGCAATGTAGGAGACGGATCCCAGCGAACCGTCCCGGTACCGCAACGTGATCGTCACGTTGTCTTTCGCAACGACATCGTCCCGTGTTGATGAAACAAGGTCGGCAAAAACCCGGATCGGCATCGAATCCAGAAGGAATGAAATCAGGTCTACAAAGTGGCAGACTTCGCCGATAATACGCCCTCCGCCTTCGACGGGATCCTGGGTCCAATGTTCCTTAGGCACAAATCCGGCATTGATGCGATACTGCACGACGGCCGGCTGGATGCGTCTTGCAAAAAATTTCTTCGTTTCCGCGATGGATGGCGCAAACCGGCGGTTGAATCCCGTGACGACTTTTCCGGGGTGGCGACGATGCACCTCGATCACGTCCTCGAGTTGCCGGAGGTCGACGGCCAGTGGTTTTTCCACAAACACCGCTTTGCCGTTTCGCAGGGCGTCGGCCACAAAGGCGGCGTGTTGATGATGGCGCGTGGCGACAAAAATGGCCGGAATGTCCTTGTTTTGGAGAATATCTTTGGCGTCGGAAGCGGCGAATTGAAACTTGAATTTCTTGGCCACATTGTTTGACGTAATGCCGCGGGAAGTGACGACGCCGGCGAGAGCGACATTTTTCATTTTCTTCAGGATCGGTAATAACGTGCTTTGGGCATAATTCCCTGCGCCGACAAAACCAATCGGAAGCCGGTCATTGGCCAGGGGGGACATGTTCGATCGCAGGTTCGCAATCACGCCGGATGTTTCCGGGGGGCGGTGAGCGTATTCAAGGAGAATACCGATGCTGCGTTCTTTTGAAGGGCGTTTCCCGGTAATCAGGTCATACGCAGACGAAGCGTCTTCGATCTTGAAACGGTGCGTTGAAATGCTGTTCGTGTCGATCTTTTTCTGGGCTATCAAACGGAGGAAGGACTCCATGTTCCGGTTTTCGGTCCATCGCACATAGCCGTACGGATAATCCACGCCTTTTTCTTCATACGTCGGGTCGTAACGCCCGGGCCCGTAGGACCTCGAAAAGCGAATGTCGATTTCCTTTTCGTAAAACGGACTTCGGGGTACGTCGACTGGAACGGCGCCGACGACGACCAGTTTTCCTTTGTTGCGGAGTATCTCTCCGGCGAAGAGTATGGGCTCATTGGTGGATGTGCCCGCGGTGATGACCACGCTGTCAACGCCGTGTCCGTTTGTTACTTTCTCAACAAGGGGCATGTACGACTCGGCTGTCGTCAGTGTCGTGTCGGCTCCCAGCCGGGAGGCGGTGCGGCAACTGTCCGCGTTGATATCGACTCCGACGACGGTGCAACCCGCGGCCTTCAACAACTGAACGGTCAACAGTCCCAGCAAACCAAGGCCCACAACAGCCACAATGTCCCCAACACTCGTTTCGGCCTGACGTACACCCTGAAGGGCAATCGCCCCCAATGTAGTGTAGGCCGCTTCATCCAGTCCGACCCCGTCAGGGACTTTCGCCGCCAGATGGCGGGGGACATAGACGATTTCGGCGTGTGAGGCGTACCCCTGTCCGGCACAGGCCACGCGGTCGCCCACAGCAAATCCCTCCACGTCCGGCGCCACGGCAATGACGATGCCGGCCGTGCTGTAACCCAATGCCACCGGCGTGTCAAGCTTGTTCCTGACCAATTGAATCGTTGACATGATGCCGTCGCGCTTGGCCACCTCCAGGACTTTGCGTACCAAATCCGGCCGGCTCTGGGCTTTCCCAATCAGGCTCTTCTGGGCCGTTTCAATCGTCGAGCGCTCGGTACCGGCGCTGATCACGGAAAACGCATTCCGTACAAGGATACCGCCGGGTTGGAGCGCCGGCGAGGCCACTTCTTCTATCGTGAGTTCCCCGGTGTTGTAGTTTTGAATCACTTGCAGCATGAACTCTGGCAACTCCGATTGGAATTAAAGGTGTAGAGAAGCTTTGCCGTCACGTAGCATTTCAACCATGGTTAAGTACAGGAGACTGGATTTCCTAAGATCGTCGTTGGGATATTGTGCCCTGGGTTCGTTCTCGGTGAGTTGATCGACAAAGGTGCGGTACATCGCCGAGTGGCCCTTGTCGCGGTGGCGGCGAACGAATGCTTTTTCGCGCCCACCAGCCCACACCGTCAAACGCCGAAAATCATCGATGCGGACCGTGGCATCACCCCGGCGGATCTCAATGCATTCCTGCACACCTTGCGTCGAGTTGCCACGATCCGAGGCGACGAGCGTCAACAGACTGCCGTCATCAAACGATACACTGGCGGAGACTTCATCAGCAAAATGCGATTGGGAAGCCGATTGAATCGCTACAACGCTTGGCTTTGCGGAAATGAAATGAATTCCAAGATCGATCCAATGGGAAAGATTCCCGGTCAGGCGCGTACCTTGTGTCGGCCAGTAATACCAATGGGTTGCCGGAATGTTGAGTTCTTTCACGATGCAGGTCATGGTCGTCGGACCGGACATGTTATCAATCCATTGCTTGGCTCGCCTGACGAAAGGGGCATAACGCCGATTGTAGCCGATTTCAATGAAGCACTCCGAACGCAATCCTTCCAGCGTCGTCAGTTGGCTCCAGTCCGTTACAGGCGGTTTTTCCATAAATATGCGAGTCTGCGGACAATATCGATAGGCGGTTTCGGCAACCGCCACATGGGTCGAGTGATACGTGGCAATGATGAGTACGGGGCTTGAAGATGAGGGTAGAGCCTCAAATGCGGAGTTGGTCGATGTCGCCGCATAGTGGAATCCGTACGCCTTGGCAACCCTGGCGGCTCGCAGGGGATTCAGGTCAACCACCGTGTGGAGCCGGAAACGTCTCGATCGGAAGTGTGGGAGAACATACGAGAGTAGATAAGATCCTGCTCCGGCTACAATCACATCGGTGCGGCCTTTGTGTATATCAGTCTGAGGACGTGTTCGGACGGATGAGGCGTGCGGAAGAGGATTGTTGGCCGACGATGCCGACTTAAATCGATAGTCCGGGCATAAGGTGTCCAAACCAAATCTCAACGGACGCCCGGAGAATGGCGAATAGTGCCATACCTCATCAAACAAAGCCGCATCTTCTGCGAGCCGCGCGCTCAATAGTCTCCGGATATCCTCTATCTGCCGCTCGTCGCCATGGGCTTCAACAACGTATTCGGCCGGGAAGCACATGTGGGCGGCTTCGGGGCAGGCCTGAACGCCCATCGCAAGGACGGGCGCGCCGTCGGGGACCCGTTTGCCGGCAACCAAAACCACCTTTTGATGTCTGAGAATGCTACGTTGAAACAAAACCGCTTTGGCTTTTCTCCATGTCAACCATGGGCCTTCGTGCCAGGCAAAGAAGATCAGTTTGGCGAGACGATGGGTATAGTCGGAAGGTGAAGGCGGCGGTTCCGACGGAATCAACCATACGGTGTCGCACTTTACCAGCGTTTCATGCTCAGCGGGCGATGGCATAGGAATGGGAACATCTTTCCTGCCAAATTGAATATCCATCGTGAAGTGGCGCCTTTTCTGGAAGCTAAAATAACGTATAGATGAAAGGAGCCAGTCCGGATCCCTGAGCAAAAACGAGCAATAATCCGAACAATACCATAACCAATACCATGGGGATCATCCACCACAGTTTCTTTTGCCACAGGAACGCCAACAATTGACCGAGAATACCGAGTTTACCCATACAACCTCACTTGTTTTTCAAAAGATTATACTTCAAGATACACCAAATAGCCGAAAAACCGTCTTTCCAATTGATCTTTTTTCCCTCCTGATACGTTCGACCATGATAAGAGATGCCGACTTCGTAGATTCGAATGTTCTTGATCCTGGCTATTTTGGCGGTGACTTCCGGCTCAAATCCGAATCGGTTCTGTTCCAACCGGATGCTCTGGATGACCTCCTTTCGAAACACCTTATAACAGGTTTCCATGTCCGTCAGATTGAGATTGGAGAACATGTTCGACAGGGTCGTTAGGAACTGATTGCCGAGGAAATGCCAAAAGTACAATACGCGATGGGCATCGTTGCCAGCAAAGCGCGATCCGTACACGACGTCCGCTTTGCCTTCGACGATCGGTTTAAGCAGACGACTGTACTCAGACGGATCGTATTCCAAATCGGCATCCTGAACGACCATCACATCCCCCGTGATGTGCTGTATGCCGGTTCGAATCGCGGCTCCCTTGCCCTGATTGCGTGAATGATACAGCACCTGTTCCACCAAACCCGAGATGTCATCTGCGATTACTTGACGTGTCCCGTCCGTTGAACAATCGTCAACTATGATTATTTCCTTGTCGATAACATGTTCCCCCACGCGGATGTCCACACCAAGCAGTTGGCGTACGATTTGAGTGAGGGTCTTTTCTTCATTGTAGACGGGAATGACAATCGACAATTTCATAGTTTGTTACTTTGCGTTGAGTGCACTAACCAGAACTCGGACTGTATGAGCAACGCATCGCTCCCATGTCAGATTTTGTACAATTCTTAAACCGCGTTGAATCATCTGTTTTCTCAATTCCATATCCGTGGATGCCCGGTACAGGCATTCGGAAAACTCATCCACGTTGGAAGGATCAAAAAAGAGCGCGGAGTCACCGACCATGCCTTGGAATCCGTGTGTATTGGAGCAAACAACCGGAACCGATGATGCGAACGCCTCAAACAAAGGATTTCCAAAACTCTCAACCATCGAGGGGAACGCAAAAACGTCCGCTTGCGAATACACCGTTCGCAGTTCCTGATGTGGCATGAACTCGATGAAATGTATCCGATCTCTTAACCCAAGCTCGGTCGCAAGGGTCTGGAGCCGTCCATAAAAGGACTCAAACAGGTTCATCCCGCGCCCAACAAGAACCAAATCGTGCGGAATATACTTCGTGCGAACCAATTTATCAAACGCTAAGATGAGCTTGTCCTGGTTCTTGTATTCCCAAAGTCCGGATACATAAAGATAATAGGGCTGTCGCAAACCATACTTGGCCATCACCGATAGGCTTTCTTCGTGGCTAGCCCTGACGGAGAATAGGGACATGTCAACTCCATGCGGTATCACGGATATGTGGTCGTTAGGGACGTGTAACCACTGCTTGATTTCCGTTTTTGTATGATCCGACGGTGTGACAACGACGATGGCATTGTTAGCCGACCTTGGATAAAAATATTTGCGGTACCATTGTCTTTGTCGATCAACGGTTTCGCCGCTCTCATGATAAATTAACATGCTTCGAAGCGCCAATCCATATGGCACGGGACAAAACCAAGGAGCAAAATTGCCAGGAAAGTACATTAGGTTGATACCCAGACGCCGGATGGCGAATGGCAACAGGATGTTTTCGGCAAACAACCGGAAGTACGAATTCCTTCCCGAGAAAGGTATGTGCGAAAACTGCAGACTGGGCCCTTGATGAAGGATTCCTTCTTCACCTCGGCTGACAAAGAAGATGAACTTTTCAGGTCCTGTCCAATTTGCCAGAATTCGCGAAAAATTGGTAAGATAGGTGCGTCCGCCGGTGTCTTTGGAAATAGGCCCAAGGGCGTTGATTCCGATGATCATGTTATTTTGCGAGTTCAAACTGTGATGTGATTGCATCATAAATAACGGCAGCAGCTTCCACGTTACCGTTTTCATTCCAATGCACTCCATTATACAGAGGTTTTTCGGAATGACGCAATGCCGGGGTCATGGAAAGGAAAGGCACACCAAGCTTGTTCGCAATATCCTGCAAAACTCGGTCCGGTTTGGCCGGATCCCACGACAGTGTATCAACATGGAATTGCTCCTGCGTTAGTTTCCAGTCATCGTCGTAAATCTGGAAACGATCCGGTATCGAGCAGATCAAGAGGGATGAGCCTGCGTTCCGGGTTTCACCGGCCAGAGTGGCCAGAAGAGCTTCGGTAGTAGCCCAGGCTTTGAGTGTCAAAGAGTCATACTCCACTTGATACACTGAAAACGATGGTGGGTACTGTGACTTGCTCCCATCGTCTTTGATGGCAACCTCCAATGTCGATTGAGAGATCACCCCGAAGTGACGAAGCAGCCGGGCTAGGGACGGCAACCGCTGAAGAATGATTTGGGTCACCATTGGATACAGTGCCGTTTCGCGAAGCCAATTCTTATAGGTTTCATGCACCAGCGGTTTTGGTAGTGGCACGTTGGTGAGTATAAGTGAGTCCTGCCGAAGTTCGAATAGCGGTTTGGAGTAGTTGCCATATTTGTCCCTTATCGTGTAGTAGATATCATTGGCGGCATACACCATGAGTATGACGAGATCGGGATCATATTTCTTTCCTTCCAGGCTGTAAAATAAGTATTCCTGGTCTGTGGAATACCCCCCGGTACCAGCGTTGATCACTTCAAACGTCCGTCCCGACGGACGGGACAAGCTATCATTGAGGCGCCGTTCCAGAATCTCAGTGAATATGTCGTCGATGTTGACGTCGTACCCCTCCGTAAATGAATCCCCCAGGACAAGAATCCGAAAAACGTTGACGGCCTTATCATACTCGTATTCGCGGTCACGAAGGCCGCGGCTGTTCATCTTCTCATGGATTTTTGCATCGCCACGACGAAAGTACCCCTCCGCAAAAGGGCTTTTTTCCCAACCAAGCGCCGGATGATATTGGGAGAATTTTCGGAGATACGTGACTGGTTTAGCTCCGGCCAAACGAACCAATCCCTCCAGCAAAAGAAGGGCCATCAGGAAACCAAATACCATCAAGCCGGCATACTTAGCCATGTTTTTAATGAGCTTCATGAGGGGTCGTATCTCCACGGTTGATGGCAAGGCTTATAACTCCAAAACAGAACCAGCAATAGCCAGGATAAAGAAGAGGCACCAGGCCTGTGCTGTCGATGATGAGAGAGGTTAAGGCGAAAAAACCGCCGATGGAAAGCGCATCGCCATAACGAAGATAGCTAACCCACAAACTTCTCACCAACAACAACAAAAGGACTGCATAGGTAATCAGGCCGACATAGCCTGTTCCCAGGAGCAATCGCAGGAAGTCGCTATGAATGAAAATCCCTGCCCCATAATCCACTCCGAAAAGTTGATTGGTCATGTCGGCATCTTCGAATCGCTCCAGGCTGACCTCCCATCGAACAAACCGTCCACCGAGTAGCGTGTGCTCATGTTCCGGATTAAGTGTGCCTTCGGCATAGCTGATTTCTTTTCTTAACAGCAAAGTGATTTCTGATTCAACCGTTTCAGTAGTCAAGTAAAGAAGCGTTACGGTCACCAGTAAGACAGAGCCGAGGATTATCTGCCGCCGCAGAATCGAATGCAACAAGAAGCAGGAAGCGATGATGCCGATGGCCGCCTTTGAATAGCCTCTGTAAACAACATAGAGCGCCAAAGGTATGAGTGGAAGCATAAGCCAGGCCGTTCTCCCGCGGTACCTTGACCATTGAACGTAGTCTCCCAAGTACATATAGATGAGGAACAACGTCTGAATGGAATACATGCGCAAATTCGTGCTGTCGTAGTACAGACCCGATATTCTCAGAAGCTCGCCGGTCGTTCGCACAACGCGACCCTGCATGAGGCCGAAAATCTGCAAGTACGCGGTCACCATCGGAAAAAGGCCTGCCATAATCCAGACCAGGAGAAGCCGTTTCCTATCCTCCTTGCTGGGGAACAAGAAAGGAACGATGAGGTACGCGGCAATACTATTAAGGGATTGAAAGAAGATCGTTACAGTGGCAAAAAAACTGTCGGGATTGTTCATGACGGTGAGTATCAGCGAAAGGGCATTGAGGCAGCCAAACACGACAAACAAGCCGGTGTGACGGATCGGGATAAGAGTTGCTCGATTGGAGTACAAAACGACAAAGGCAAGTATCGGAAAAGCCACTCCGGTGACGTGCAGCATGCTCAAATCGAGCACTGGCATTCGAAAGGCCCATGTAGCGTCAATGATTGGTTTGGTTCCGAACAGCACGAGCAAGGCCATCTTAGGATCACGTACGGCGACAACCGCTACGGCCAACAAAATGACAATGGCCACGGAAATAATGGGCGATCGAAGGCTCGTCAGTACCAAAACAATGACGATCCCGAGTAATAGAAGAGCTTTCTGATTTTTGCGTGGCGTATTCACGGCCGCGGCCTGTGCCTTGATGCTATCACAAAATCAAGAGCTTCCAAAAAGCCAGTTGTGCTGACGTCAATCGAAAAACGGCGAAGCGCGGTTTCCTGCGCGGCCCTGGACATGGCAAGACGCCTCGCATCGTTCGACAACAGATCGTACAACTCCTGCGCCACGGAAAGCGGATCACGCGGATCGATGATGATTCCATTCACACCGGAAACGATAAGATCAGGCGTGCAACCCGCATACTTGGAGCACAGAACCGGGAGCCCGGCGGCCATCGCTTCGATGGGAACCAAGCCGTACAATTCGTTGAGAGACGAAAAAATCAGAACGTCGCCGAAAGCGTAATATGCCGGCAATGCGTCGTTCTGATGATGACCCCAGAACAAAACATTGCCCAAATTACGAAGGGCGACAATATTCTTGAGGGTTACATCTTCGCGGCCGCCTCCGACAATGTGAAATGCAAACCGCTCTTCCGGAAGAAAACCGCGTAATTGATCGAGCGCTTCTAAAATGAGATGGACTCCCTTGCGCTTTTCCAAATATCCGACAAAGAGAATGTTAAATCGACTTCCGGCCTGATCTCCAAACGGGTTTCTGCCCGTCGCCCTTTTTCGCGTGGTCTCCGTCTGGATGGTCTCCGTATCCACCGTATTTGTGGCAACAAATATTTTTGCCGTTGGCAGACCGAGATTTTCCAGGTAGGCCTTGGCCACTGAACCATATGCGATAAAAGCGTCGGCTCGTCGGGCAATGAACCTCCTGAACACACGACGCAAACTGCGAAATTTTTTCCGGATGGCTTCTTCCTGAATCGTCTCGCCGCTCCAGACTATGAACGGCGTACCCAAAATAAATGCCATCAAAGCGACCCAAAGCGTTGCAGGGCCGAAGCCCGCCACTATCACGACGTCCGGACGTTCACGATGAAGCCGGATCGGCAGTTTCCACGCCATGGAGAAAAATGCCTCTCCGATCATGATACTCGCCTCATGCAGAATGCCATGATCAAATTGGAACTGCCGGTCATCCACCTTCCATTGACGACGGGAATAGCCCCTGGACAAGAACAGGACTTTCAAGTGCCAACCCCTTTCATGACAGCGGTCAGAAAGCCGCCGAAAAAGCGGAATTCGATACGGACTTGGGATGCTTGTCACGAGAATAATCTTCACGTGGTTCCTACGCCGTCATAAGGTGGACACAGGTTTATGCCGAGGATTGCCAGGAAGGCCACTGAAAACGTCTGGTTGTCCCATGGTTGAAGAAACAAACTGGCAAACCAGGTGACCGTCAGAAAGAGACTCCAACCGAAAAGACCAATGGGGGACAACTGCCGTTGGTAGACCATTCCGATACGGAACAACAGACTTAGGAACACCGACAAACCCACCATACCATTCTTGAGGAGCACGGCGATATATTGATTGTGGGAACCGTACGAACCGCCCGATCCTATGATCCTTGAAATCCAATCCAGTTTTCCAAAGTGTCCGAAAGCATCTTTCCATAGCCAAATACGCCCGGTTCCGAGTTTGTCGAGTTCAGAATCTTGGTTTTCTGTTTTGGCAGGCTGTTGGATGAAGGTAAGCTCCTTCTCGAATCTTTTCACCGTCATGGGCAGAAAAAACACAATACTCAATCCGATAACAACCGTCGTCCAAACCAAACGCCACCGTCTTTCAAGCCAAAAAGCCAACAGAAAAAACATAGTGATCGAGACCCACATTGAACGTGTGAACGTAAAATACAGTACGACTGAACAAATCACGAGGTGGCTGAGACTCCATATCCTGCTACGGCGGCCGGGTGAAAGCCGGTAATGCAGAAAAGAAAACACGCAGCCTGCAAACATCGCAATGGCCATCACCCCGGCGTCATGATACCCTCCCGTAACCCTCGGAAATAGGCCAAAGGAGTTCTGAACACCCGCGGCGGCGATCTGCCACACACCGACCAGTGCCGGAAGGGTTGTGCTGATCATGATGGCCCTGGCCAGCATGGCATGGTCATTCTTGTTCAGGAACATTGGGACGAGCAACAGGGCAGTGGCGTGATTGAGGAGCCTGAAAAACCAGTCACCGACATGTATCCAGCCAATAGGCGATGCGGCGAGCGGAAAGAAGGTCCAGTAACTGTTGGCAATACCCCACAAGCCGGCGATGACATTCAGGATCACCCAAATGACCATCAATAGCCAAAGGGGGTGTTTCACAACGGAACGTCGGTAGGGCCAAGCCGCGAAAAGCAAAAGAACCGGAAATAGCGTACCGACGATTCTGAGCACTGACACACCGGGCAGCAAGTGAGAATCCCACAATAAGTCGACGGTGAATTTCGTCGAGAAGAAGAAAAGGATGGCCGTGCGTGGTTTGGCAAGAAATAACACGAGCAGGATCATCGAATACAGGGTACCAACAATAGCCAGGATCATGCACTCTCCTCTGACCCGGCAACCAGGGCGGTCAGTATTTCATGAACCATCCTGGAAGTGGTTCGAATGTCATGATGCTTCAGGGCGTACGCCCTGGCATTGAGGCCAAGTTCCGATCGCAGACCGTGGTTTTCGATCAGCAATTGCACATCCGCCACGAGTTGTTCAAAGGTTCTTGAATGGCAGCCCATCCGGTACTTTTCGATAACCCCGTCGGGATCGCAGTGCAGGGTCACGACGGGCGTTTCGCGCATCCAAGCCTGGATGTACGTATTGGGAAAGCCTTCCCGGTCGGGTTGGGTCGTATTGACGAAAACGGAGGCCCGCCCAAATAGCTGATTGGCCTCATCCCAGTTCTGAGGGCCAATGTAAGTCAGATTTGCTGTAGTCCGAATGAGATGCTGAAGCGTTGATAAGTACGTCGAATCGGGAATGGGGCCTGCCATCACAAATTGTGCGATCGTACCCTGCAAGCTTCTGGCCAACTCGATAAACAATTCCGGCTGTTTTCTCCTTCCGACATTGGCCAACCAGAGAATGAGTGGAGGATTTGTTTTTGAGAAAGGTCCCGCGGGTACCTCCAAGCCATTACAGACAATCACGGATTCGCGTCCGAGTTGTTCGGTGAACATCCGCTTTTGCCGGTGGCTTTGTGAAATTAGCACATCGCTGTTTCGGACCGTAAATGCAAAATAGAAATCGAGAATAAGTGCTTGCAGACCGAGGATGCACTTTCTAAGGAATGACTTATCACTGTCGACGACGTGACGCCAATTATGATGCCTGTTAAGATCGTTGTCTTCAGCACAGTGATACAGCACTTTGGCCCCCAGTCGATGGGCTGTTGTGAAAGGTCTCTTTGACGATGTCAATCGAGAACGACCTCTTTGGTACAAGACAGCAGGATGGATCCGTCGTAAAATGGAAATAACATCACGCCTCCATAACGAAAAGTGAGATCGCATTCTTAACCAATGAACAGTGAAGCCATCGATGTCAGTATTGGTTCCTGCCTTCTCAGGGTCCTCGGATTCGGCGATATAGTGAACAAGCCAGCCCATATGACTGAGCTGCTTGGCCATCAGGTACGTTTGCACTTCCATGCCCCCGACTTTCTCCGAAAAAAAACGAGGCATCAGAAACGCCACGCGACGTCCTGCCGTCGCCTGATGCATGTCGTCTGAAAGTGGCTCGGGATGTGTCTTCGAGTTCATCAACGGAAATGGATTGGAAGGGTGGCTTGAATGAAAGGAAATGACAAACCGGCTGAGCGATCCGCTCGTAGCCTTCTATTTCGCGTCAAGTGGAGGCGGCAAAGCCGGAGGTTGTTTCAACAACGTGATCTCATGTATAGACTTTGTTTTATGTATGTGGTCACGAGTGCCTGGGATATTAGTTGTGTGGTCATGCACTTCGATGTGGGTGTCGCCAAGCCAATCACATGGAGCGCAAAATCCGTACTCGCGGCATTTGATTCTGACCCGGTCTGGAGCGAGTGGCTGCTCAAATATGTTCTCGAGATGATCGCTTCGGCGCGTCAGCTTTCCAACACACTGAAATCGTGTTCCATCAGGCGCCAGGAGCACGATTGAACGCGTGCAGGTCGCACGCTTTTTAAAGGCGCGCGAGGAGCCTTCAAACCCCTGGTCCACGTCCACGGTCGGTCGGATACTCCTGTCTTTCATTTCTTCACGAAATCTGGGAATTGATGGATGACTAAGGTTGTCCAAAGCATCGACCGCATGGATGGTGAAAGTCACGTGCTTGCGGTTATGCAACATCCAGTCCACATTCTTCAGAAAAATTTCCAACTTTGCTTCAAAGGGGTGAAAACTGACCATTAGATTTACGCGCCTTTTCAAGGCGGACAATTGGTCAGTAATATCAAGCCCGATATTGGAATAAATATCGATTCGGATCCCCGGAGCAATTTGATTCACCAAATCAACGAGATTTCGGCCATCGACCTTGTAGAGGAAGGGCTCTCCGCCCGTGAAAATCACATCTCTTTGGAGCGAGTTTATTTTGGATGCCCATTCATCCGGCGATCGGAGCTTAAACCCATACCCGTCAAAGTCCGATTTGTTATAATTGTCAACGCAGTAAGGGCAATTGTAGTTGCATCTCAATGTCAAATAGATATGCAGCTTGCCATCATAAATATTCTTGTTGAATAGCTCTATCGAAAGACGACGTCGAACTCTAAATAGAAAACGTGATAATTCATTCATTGTGAATTCCAAAGATTTAATTCCAATCGTGATATATTAATCAATTTTGTTGCCGATGCAAGCCATTTGTCTATGGGACGAGTGGACGAATCTTTCGTCGTCGTGGCCACACGGGGGAGACGTGAATCTGGATCTTACCCTTTGATATATGACTTGCGAAACAATAGCACGAATCGCAGCGGCATTATCGCGCCTCCAGATGAAAACAGGCCGCGCCGCGGGATCCAGCGCACCTGTATTCCTTCGCACACTTCTTCGAAACCCGCGGTGGTAGTACTTTCTGCAATGAAATGAACTCGCCAGCCGATTTCAACCAGATGTTTGGCCAAAAAATAGGTTTGAATTTCAACGCCACCCACGCGCCGCGTGATGAAATTTGGCATTACAAAGCAGATGGACTTGGGCGATAATTTCCGAATAAGTTCCGTTCCTATGCTAGTTAGTGAGTCGATGCCGGTGGGATCCTACGCTCCAAAGGAAGTGGATGTTTATTTTTGGATGAGATGAGAAGAACACGGCCTCTGCCGTGATTCAATTGAAAGGCCCCATCCCGATCATTTGGTCACTCGTTCGAGGTAACTCCGGTACGGACACATTGGCATGACTTTGAGCATCTTCTCAAAGTCATCCATCGGCACAAAACCGGTTCTCCACGCCGCTTCTTCAATGGATCCGACCATCAGACCTTGCCGCTGTTCCACGGCCCCGATGAAATTATTGGCTTCCAACAAGGCCTGTGGCGTGCCCGTATCCAGCCAGGCTACGCCGCGTCCGATTTTGTTCACACGGAGTTGGCCTTTGTCCAAATATAAACGATTCAAGTCGGTTATTTCCAGTTCTCCCCGGGCCGAAGGTTTCAGCTCTTTCGCAATGGATACGACCTGGTTGTCATATACGTACAATCCAGGAACTGCATAATTGGATTTCGGTTGCTTCGGTTTTTCCTCAATCGAAACAGCCCGGCCACGCTCGTCAAACTCAACGACCCCGTAGCGCTCCGGGTCCTGCACGACATACCCGAATATCGTGGCGCCGTGAGATGCGGATTGTATCGCCCGTGTGAAGAAATCGAGGGAACCGTAGAAAAGATTGTCTCCGAGAATGAGGGATACGGAGTCTTTTCCTATGAATGACTCGCCAATAATGAAAGCCTGCGCAAGCCCCTCAGGTTTGGGTTGTTGGGCATAGGAAAAACGGAGGCCAATGTGGGATCCATCACCCAGGAGTTTTTGAAAACTGCCGGCGTCGTCCGGCGTGGTGATGATGAGGATATCTCGAATGCCGCCCAGGATCAATGTCGACAGCGGATAATAGATCATCGGCTTGTTGTACACGTACATCAGTTGCTTGCTGTACAACTTGCTGATCGGAAACAAACGGCTGCCGGCGCCGCCGGCCAAAACAATGCCCTTCATAATGCCCGATTCTGTATTTTTTGTTGGACGTCGATTACCAAAAGTGATTTACCAAAAATGACCGTCATTTCACATATACGAAAGCTATTTTCTGCGAAAAGAAGACCAATGGGTTATGAATATTGGCCGCAACAAGCTCGTCTGTAAATGTTGTAAATAGTCTCACGTTGGAAAAGTATTGCGTTCCCAGCTTGTGAATCAAACGAAAATTGCAGAAAAATTGGTGCGTCGGATCGTCGGCAAAAAGTCGCGAAAACTGAAAAGCAATCCTTTGAACGCGAGACTTGTGTGGTGTCGTTGCTTCCTGCGGTGCCTCCTTCGACGAGCGTGATACGGTTGTTGGGCCGGAGACAAGCGAACGAATCCTGCTCTTGGATTTTCTGAAGAAATCATACGCTCTTTTTACAGGATAATTTGGCGTTGTCCCAATAATAAAGCCCTGGGGTTTCAGGACGCGGCGGAACTCTTCCAACAACGCAGGGACGTCCATTCCCGGGATATGCTCAAGTACTTCAAAAAATACGATCACGTCAAAAAAAGAATCCGGAAAGGGGAGGGCAATCGAATTTACATGTACGCAGGAGTAACCTTTTTCTCGCACACGAGCCGTACGAATCTCACTGATTTCTGTTCCGTACAACTGGTTCTTTGGCACGCTGATCGCGATGTGGTCAAGAAATCGGCCGTCGCCGCACCCAATGTCCAGCACGGTCATGGCCGGTGTAATATGAAGATCAAGCAGAGTTCGCCTTAAACCGGTCACCGGACCGCTCATCGAATGGGTCATCGCGTATTTTTCAAAATCCGGACTAATGGTGCGCTTCATCGCAATGGTCAGGTGATTTGGCCGAGTAGGCGGTTTGATATTTCACCAGCAATCTGATCCAGAGTGAATGTTCGAAGACCGTAGCTGATCGCATTGGAGCTCTTTAACTCCCAGACCGACATGTTCAGGGTCACTTCACGGAGATGATTGGCCATGGCCTGCATGTTGGAATCCACAAAACCAGTTTCCTCTTTCGTGACACCCCCGTCCGGGTCCGCATACCGGCTTAATACCACCGTGCCGGCCAGCCATGCCTGAACAAACGCGTTGGGCAATCCTTCGTATCCGTCATCCGTCGTATTGACGAGGATGTGGGCTTTTGCAATCGTCTCCTGACTCTTCAGGAATGGAATGGGTCCCAGATACCTGAATCGTGGCAATGTCCTGGTCGCATTTTCAATCATGGCCCGGTAACTTTCGTCGACCATCTGGCCGGCCATCCAAAACTCGCATTCCAAATCCTTGCACATGTCCGCCAATTCGAGGAACAACTCCGGTCGCTTGACCTTCTTGATACTGCCTATCCACAGCGCTTTAAATGGCGCCTGACGCTCAATCCGATCCGGCACGGGATGGCCTGATTTGATGACGACCGAATCGCGACCATACGTTTCACTCAACCGTTCTTTCTGATATACAGTTTGAACAAGCAAATGGTCAGCATTCTTTATGCCCCGATTGCAGATACGATCATTCAGTTTGGCTTCAATCCACAGAGGCATGAATCTGTAGAAGGGACGGTGTCTCCTCTTGAGTCTCGTCATATACTTATCCTTTTCAACACCGCTTTCGCCGGCGCTTGCCCATATGAATTTCTTCCCATAATGCCGGCAATGGTCGTAAGTCACGCCACTCAAAATGTCACGTCCCCGCTGGTAATAAAAGTCAGCGTCGGCCTCAGCCAACGCCCTGCGGATCTTCCAGTAATTGAGAAGGGGAAGAAATCGACGGTAACCAACCCAGCGCACTTTTAGATTCTCGTGGATTTCCGTCAAACCGTCCTTTCCTTGCCGGCTGTAGGTCACATACTCCACGGCCCATCCCCGACGGTGAAATTCTTTTCCGAGCAAATATGTTTGAACCATGGGTCCCGTGATGGTGGCCTTCGGGTCCGAAATGAAAGCATCACTCACAAAGCAGATTTTTGGCATGGGGTCAGGGTCGATCCTCTGTATTGGTTGAACTGACGACCAGGTCCACGCTGGTCCTCTGCGCCACGAGTTCCAGAGTATCCATGGACTGCCGAAGAACGGTGCCCGGAAGAAGTGCGGCATCGTAGGAGCGATCCACTTTGCCGATACGCAGGCGGGCATCCGCCAAGAATGACTTCGCCTCAGCCAGACTCTTACCTATGACGTATGGCACACGAACGCGCGACGTGTCATCCACCTGGCTCACAACCAGGTTGACGGCTGTGCCGGCGGACACGCGTGTATTGCCTTCCGGGTATTGCTCAACAACAATGCCCTCCGGATACTGTCGGGTGGGCATCGAATCCAATTCACCCAACCGAAGGCCGACACTTTCCAGCGTAAATTGGGCGTCCCGAAGCGTAGTCAGCCGGACGCCGGGCACGGTGACCATCAATTCATTCTGGCTGACAACGACGTGCACAATGCGACCGGGCTTCACCAGGTACCCATGTTCGGGACTTTGATGGAGGACAATGTCTTTCTGCATGGAAGGCTCATACCGCCACCGCCGTTCCATCGTCAGTCCGGCTTTTTCCAACAGCATCGTTGCGTGGGTGACATCTTGATTGGTCACATTGGGAACTTCAATTTCTGAAGATCGCGCGATATACAGTGGCATCAAAACCTTGTCGGTCAAAACGACAAGGACTAAGAAACCACAAGCAAAGGCCAGGAATCGCTTCACCATGTAAGAAATCGCAAGATCATTTGGTTGCGGGAATATATGCGTGAAGACCTATAAACGCAATTTTATTCTCAACTTAGGGTCACGATGGAGTCGTTTGACATTATCGCATATCTTTCTTAGAATCAAAGTGTAGTGAAGCTGGATATGCAAAATGGATGAACCCAAACGAACCGTTTTGATTGTCGATGATGAGGAATTGAACGTCCGTTTCCTCACGACTTTTCTTACCCGCAAAGGGTATGATGTTCGAGCGGCCGGCCGGGGAGCATTGGCTCTGGAGTTCATCGAACATGAGCTTCCGGATGTGGTTTTGCTGGATGCGATGATGCCGGAAATGGACGGTTTTGAAGTGTGCCGCAAATTGAGGTCTTCAGAAAGAACCAAAATGCTGCCGATCATCATGGTGACGGCTCTGCATTCGGTGGAGGACGAGGTCAAGGCGCTGGATGCCGGCGCGGACGACTTCCTGCCAAAGCCAATCAATAATCTTGAACTCATCGCACGCCTCCGGTCATTGCTCAGAATAAAGACCCTGCATGACCAACTGAAATCAAGCCGCGATGAGCTTCAGGAAAAAAACCGGCGGTTGATGGAGCTTCAAAACATGAGGGACTCCCTGACCCAGATGATTGTCCATGACATGAAAAACCCTTTGACCGGGATCATGGGATGCACGGAACTTCTTTTGAATATGCCCGAAGTGGCCTCGGACAAGTCGGTGTCCATACTTCGAAAAATCGAAGAAAGTTCGTCCGCCATGCTGAAGATGATTACCGACATGCTGGATGTCAGCCGCATGGAAGAAAACAAAGTCAAGCTGCGTATGCAGCCCTTCCATGTTTCCGAATTGTTCGAGGCCAATGTCAATGAATTCTCATATATGATGAGCAAAAACGGCATCTCATCTTTCGTTGAGATTGAGCACCGGCTTCCCGTGATCCAGGCCGATAAGGATCTCATTCACCGTGTCATCGCCAATCTCCTGCACAATGCCATTAAACATAGCCATCGTGATGGCCGCATCTGGATGCGGGCGAGCTATTCGTCGGAAAATGACAGTTTATTGGTGACCGTGAGCGATGAAGGCGAAGGCATCCCATCGGAGTTTACCGAGAAGATTTTCGAAAAATTTGCGCAGGCGGATTTACGGAAACTGGGTCTGAAAACCGATCGAGGGTTGGGACTCACGTTCTGCAAGTTGGCCGTCGAAGCTCATGGCGGTCGAATATGGGTGGAAAGCCGTTTGGGGGAAGGCAGTGACTTCAAGTTCCTCATCCCGGCCTCTTCCAATCATGCGGCTTGATTCATGGAGGGGCGTCCCATAGCGGTCTGCGTGGAGGATCTTCTTTTTGTTTCAAAAATTCGTGAGGCCGCCCGGAGCGTTGGATGCGCCGTTGTCTTCCTGAGCGCCGACAGTCCGGACGTCGTCAACCAGTTGAACCAGATGAATCCGGGACTGATTCTGGTCGACCTGGCCCTCCGGAGGACTGATCCGGTTGAATGGATTCGCAAGATACACGCTCGGGTTCCTCAAATACCGCTTGTAGCGTTTGGCGCTCACGTCAGGGAGGATCTTTTGCAGGAAGCCTCCGCCGTGGGATGTTCGAAGGTCCTGGCGCGCTCAAAATTTGTTCAGGAGTTGTTGCCCATGATGACGGAATACGTGGTTTCCCAACGGTCATGATCAAAACGGTGCGGGTATGGACCGATGGCCTTTTGGATTTCATTTTTCCAAACGAATGCCTCTTATGTGACGGGCCGATGCGTGCAGGGGAGGAACTGGTCTGCGACCCCTGCTGGTCACGTCTTCCACCCGTGGAGGAGCCGGTCTCGGCGGGCTTGCTCTGCCGGGATGCGATGGACGAAATCAGGGCCGGTTACTATTACACGGAGGATTTCCAGAAGATCATTCATCATCTCAAATACCATCGTTATACGCGGCTGGTGCATCGCATTGCCTTGCGACTGTACGACGTGCTTCGTGCCAATCCGGCCTGGCTGGCGTCGGATGTGATTGTGCCGGTGCCGATGCACAAAATCAAACAGCGGGAACGCGGCTACAACCAGGCGGCTGAGCTTGCCCGCCGTTTGTCCGCCCATTGCGGCATACCGTGTCGGGAGGACATTCTGGTCAAAAAGGCCCACACGGTGTCCCAGACTAAAATGGCGGAGGCGGCCGGACGCATCGCCAACATGTCCGCGGTTCTGGTTTCGAAGTCCGGTGTGCGGCTGGAAGGCCGGCAGGTGATACTGGTCGATGATCTCATCACCACCGGTGCGACGGCCAACGTTTGCGCCGACGCCTTAAAGAAGGCCGGCGCTGTTTCAGTCCGAGTGTTGACCGCCGGACGCCCCTATTTTGGTCATTCGCCCGTATGAGAGACCCGATCAAGATTGCCTTGGTTCAGCAAAAATTGATCGGGAGGATTCCTGAGGATGATTTCCACCGTATCAAAGAGGAAAAGCCGGATTTCGTGTGTCTGCCGGAGTATTTCTTTGTTCCGGAAGAAAGCGAGGGACATCGCGCCGAGGCATCCCGGGCCGAAGAGCATGTGGCGGAACTCCGAACATGGTCCCGCGACTGGCAAACGGTCCTGATCGGCGGGAGCGTCGTGGAGAAAAATGGGGAAGCGATTTGCAACACGTGTTACGTTTTTGATCGGGGCCATTTGTCGGGTACGTATTCCAAAGTGAATCTATTTCACGGGGAAGTTGCCTCCGGCCTTTCTCCGGGCACCGAATACCGCTCGTTTGGCGTGGGCGGCCTGACCATCGGGGTACTCATTTGTGCGGATGTTCTGAATCCCAATTCGTTTGTTGAAATGAATAGAATGGGTTGCGATATTGTGTTCGTGCCGACGACATCACCGTACAAGGCGGAAAGCGTGGAAACCAAATTCAACAGGGATTTGGAACTTTTTGTGGCGGGAGCGAGACGCAGCCGGTCGTATGTGGCCAAGTGTTGCGCCGTGGGATCGATCTTCGGCCACCCCCTCCAGGGCCGCAGTCTCGTGGCTTCACCCGAGGGTATTCTGAACCGTGTGGAACCTTCGAGTGAATCGGAAGCCTGTTTGATGTTCGAGGAACTGACCATGTCGCGGTTGTACCAATGGAGAAAGGAGCACGATCATCACGTCTGAACCGATCAGGAAAATCGGCTTCGTAGTCAATCCGCACGCCGGGGTTCGGCGAAGCGCCTACCAGGCCGTGAAAGACGTCGCGGCTCGTGTATTCAGTCAAGCCGATCACGTTGAGATTCTAATGACGCAGGGCGCTGGCGATGCCACCAGGATGGCTCGGCATTTCGTCCAGAGCGGTTTTGATGTGGTCGCTGCCGTCGGTGGTGACGGTACGGCCAGCGAAACGGCCCGGGGATTGATGGGCGCCGACACCGCCCTGGCGGTTGTGCCCTTTGGATCCGGCAACGGGCTGGCGCGTGGCCTCGGACTGCCGTTGGATATTGAAGCCTCCATTCGGATTATTCTCTCCGGCCGGACGCGTGCCATCGATGTTGGTGAGGTGACGGATGGCGAACAGCAGAAGTTTTTTTTCGGGTTTGCAGGCATTGGATACGATGCATTTGTCGGGAGTCTGTTCAACCGTCGCCAGGGACGGCGTGGACTCCTGGCGTACGTGAGTATTTCGGTCACGGCTTTCCGGTCATTCACGCCGGTGGCGGTTCGGATTCGCCTCAACGACAAGGAAATATTCGCGCGTCCGTTCATCCTCGCCGTGGCCAACACCAGCGAATACGGCAACGGGGCCAAGATTGCACCCCAGGCCATTCCGGACGACGGCTACCTGGAAGTGTGCCTGCTGCAGGACATGACATTTTTCAAAGGCCTTGTCCACGGCTGGAGGCTTTTCCACGGCAGCATTGACAAGATGTCCGGCGCCACCATGATGAGAAGTCGATCCATCGATGTCATCCCGGAAGGAAAGATTCACTACCATTTGGACGGCGAACCTTGCGTCACCCAATTGGGACTTCGCTTTGCCATCTTGCCGGGCCATCTCAAAGTCGTCGTACCGTAACGAATTTCTCTTGAAAATAAATGGCCGATCCCGTACACTTTAGCCGTCCATCCGGTATCAGCTGCTCATACTATGAGGTTGTCTGTGTCGATTGACAAAGTTGAGGTACTGAAGAAAGTTCCACTTTTCAGCGAACTGGCGCGCAAGGACCTCGAGCGCATAACCGCCGTTGCCCACCAGCGATCCTATCACAAAGATCAGGTCATTCTTATTGAGGAAGACAGTGGACAAACGCTGTTCATCCTGATGAGCGGCCAGGTCAAAGTCTCACGCATCAGCGAAGAAGGCAAGGAGGTCATTCTGGCGGTCATGGGAGAGGGTGACTTTTTCGGTGAATTGTCATTGCTGGATGGCCAGTCCCGATCGGCCAATGTGACGGTCATCAAAGACTCCGAGATGATGTTGATTCACCGGGATGATTTTCTGAGTTTGCTGAGTGAGTTTCCTCCCATTGCCATCAACCTTTTGCGCGAGTTGGCGTCCCGTATGCGCAAGTCCGATTCCCAAATCAAGAGTCTGTCGTTGAAAAATGCGGTGGGTAAGGTGACCGGCACGCTCCTGCGCCTGGCCGATGACATTGGTATTCAGGACGGCAATCGGGTCGCGATCAGCAACCTGCCCACGCAACAGGACCTGGCCAACATGGCCGGCACCAGCCGTGAGACCATTTCTCGTGTGATACAGAAGCTGATCAATCAGAAGTATGTCCAAAAAGAAGGCGGAACGCTGGTCATCCTGGATTTTGAAAAATTCAGGAGGGACTTCCTCTGACTTCGTCACGAGCGGCCTGAGCGTTGAAGGCTGTCCTGGAAGCGGGACAGCCTTTTCATATTTATGGATTTTGAGCAGCTTATCTTTTATATTCTATTCGCTTAATTTTCAACGTAGTTCCTGATGACACGAAAACAAAACATCCTGGTCTGCGATCCGGATTCCCACGCCGAACTGCTGTTGCTGGCCATTCTTCGCGGGCAGGGTTACGAAGTCGAGGTCGCCCAGGACGGCCATGAATTGTTGGACAAGGCGCGATCGCTCCGGCACGATTTGGTTCTTATTTCCGCAGAATCCCAGGGCATCGACGGGTTTCAGGCCAGCCGTTTGTTGAAAGAAAGCGACCGGACTCGTCATATTCCGACGATGATCGTCGCCAGCGAAACCCACCAGCAGGCCCGCGATCGTGCCATTGAAGCTGGTGCGGATGAATATATTGCCAAGCCGTTCAATCGGGTTGAATTGCTGGCCCGGGTTGTGGCGCTTCTTCGGATCAAATCGCTCCATGACCGGTTGGACCATCTGATATCGGAAAAAGAACAGGAGAAAAAGAAACTCGCCGAAAAAACGAACGAACTTCGCATTCTCTCCGATATTGCGCGGATTGTTTTATCCGTAAAGAATCAGAAGAGCGTTCTGCGCGAAATCACGAACCAGGTTCGGGAGACGTTTGGCGTTGAATGGGCGATTTTGGTCACGCGTTCCGGCGTGCCCTGGCACTATGAGAGTCTCTCGGATCCTCTGCCAGCGGATCTGGAGGGTCGGCCAGCCGGCGGCGAAGCCATATGGTTTGATTCGGTGGCTGAAAAAGAAAAACCGGTGATGTGGCAGACTGGCGACGACGAACCCAACCTTCTGTCTTTCCCATGGGCGGGGCGGCCCATCCATTCGATGTTGTGCTCGCCGGTTTTTGTCCGGGGCCGGGTCGTCGGTTTGTTGCTGGCCGTCAATCGCCAGAGTCGTACGGTCTTTGAGACGGCTGATCTGTCGTTGCTGATGACGATTTCCGGCCAGATTGCCCTTGCCATCGAGAACATGCAGTTGTTCGAACAATTGTCCGATTTCAACAAGAATCTGCAGACGCAGATCGTCGAGGCTACACGAGCTATCGTTGATCTCAAGAATTTCAATGAGAGCATCATTCAAAATGTGAGCTCGGGTCTTCTGACGGTCGATTTCAATGGCCGTATTCTGTTTGCCAACTGGGCCAGCCAGTCGATCCTGGGTCTCAAGACGGAAGACCTCATGCAGAGAAACATGGAGGACGTTTTCGGAACGCGTACGGCAACCGTCATGATGCGCCCTTCCGATGAAATCGATGTGGCCCCAGGCAATAGTGAGATCGAATACCTTACCCCTCTGGGCGCGACGATTTACCTTGGCTTCACGACAACCGTCCGGTACGACAGCCACAATCAGATGGCCGGATACATCATCAGTTTCCGTGATATCACCCAGATCAAGGAAATGCGGGCGACGATTTCACGCATGGACCGGCTCGTTTCGCTCGGCATGATTACGAGTGCGATTGCCCATGAAATCCGCAATCCGCTTGCCGGCATCAAGACGATGGCGCAGGCTCTTGAAAGAGAAATAGAGGAAAACGATTCCCGCAGCGAATATGTGCATCGCATCATCCGCCAGATTAACCGTCTGAATGATCTGCTCAAGGCCTTTCTTTCGTATTCCAAACCCGTGCGTCCGGAGCGGCAGTATTGCAGCCTCAATGCCATTGTCAGAGACGTTAAAGGACTTGTCCGGGAACGTTGCCAGGCGGATCGTATCGAGTTCACGGAATTCTATGAAGAAGGACTGCCGGCGCTTTTCGTTGATGAAAACCAGATGGAACAAGTCCTCATCAACCTGGTGATCAATGCGATGGACGCCGTGGGACAGAACGGGCACATCGCGGTGGAGGCCCGGGTTGTCCACCGTTCAATCCCTCCGCACTTCCGAGGCGAGCGTGAAACGATCGAAATCCGGGTGAAAGACTCCGGCAGGGGCATTCCTCCGGACGTTGTTAAGAACATTTTTGATCCTTTTTTTACGACCAAGGCGTCGGGCATTGGACTGGGTCTTTCCATCGTATATCGCATCGTCCATGAACATGGCGGCGAAGTGTTTGTCGAAAGCAAGGAAAACGCCGGGAGCACATTCGTCATTCTTCTTCCGATGTACGAAGAGCCGGAACCTGTGGCCGTACCGCAGCGCGCGCATTAACCATTTCCTCACTATTTTCGGACCTCATATGAAACGAAAAGTGCTGATTGTGGATGACGAAGAAGACCTCACGTGGAGTATCCAGAAGAATTTGGCCAAGGATAAGGATCAGTACGACCTGGTGTGCGTCAACGACGCCGAACAAGCGCTGGGCGTTCTGTCGCAATTGCCGATTGACCTGGTCGTGACGGACATAAAAATGCCCGGCATGTCCGGACTGGATCTTCTGCTTAAGATCAAGGAGACCTATGCGTCGACCAAGGTCATCATAATGACCGCGTATGGATCGGCGGATGTCCAAAAGGAAGCGACGCGCCGCGGGTCGCTGTTTTACATTGAAAAACCTTTTGAAATTGAAGAACTCCGCGATCTTATTGTTGGGGCTTTGAAAGAACGCAAGGGGTTTGATGGCAAAGTGACGGACTTTCAACTGTCCGATCTCATTCAGATGAACATTCTTGGGCGGATGACCGCGGCCCTGGTCGTGACACGCACCGATGAGCGGGGCGTCATCTATTTCGACGAAGGCAATGTCATCCACGCCGAATGCGGTGATATGACCGGCGAACATGCCTTCTATCGGGTATTGACATGGGATGACGGCAAATTCGAATTCAGGAAAGGGGAACGTCCATCGAAAGAAACCATTTCCAAAGGCTGGCAGAGCCTCCTGTTGGAAGGTCTTCGGCGCAAAGACGAAATCACCCCCGAGACGAAGACCCAACTCAAGGAGGAATCTCGGCAGGAATCCCTGGAGCGGATAAAAAATATTCTACGCGAGTTTCTCAAGATCAAAGGCGTGGAATTCCTGACCATTGTTGATTCGTCGGGTTTTTCCAGGGCATCGGTCGTGGCCTACAAAAAGGAACCTCCGTTGGACATCACACTGTTTTCAAACTTCATTCCACAGACGTTTGAGTATTGCGACAAATTCGGGAAAGAGATACAAGGAGAGGCGCTGCGTCAGATTACCTTTGAGTACGGCAACCGTACGGTGGTTTTGTGTCCTCTGGCCAAGAGGGAGGAATGGCTCTTGTTTATCTGCCTCCCGGATGTTAATCTTGGCGGCGTTCGAATGGGTATCCGGAAACAGGCCCCAATGCTGAGTGAGTTACTATAGGAGGACCATGACTGATGACGATGACAACATGGACGATGGCGGCCTGACGGATCTCCACATGCATTCGGTCTATTCAGACGGCAACCTGGAGCCGGCGGAGATTGTCCGGTATGCCGCCTCCCTCGGGTTGAAGGCCATCAGCCTGACTGACCACGATACCGTCAACGGCCTGGACGAGGCTGTAGAGGAGGGAAGGAGGGTTGGCGTCGAAATTATCGCCGGTCTGGAACTGAGCACGCACAGCGACAATTGGGATTTCCACATGCTCGGCTACTTTGTAGATACCCGTCACGAGGGCTTCCGCTCGCAGTTGCAGCGTTTCCGGGATGAACGAATGAAAAGAGCAGAGCGCATGGTCGAAAGACTGAATAAACACGGCAAGGCGGTCACGATGGAGATGGTGATGGCCGAAGCCGGCCACGGTAGCGTTGGTCGCCCGCATGTCGCCGATGCCATGGTCAAGGCAGGGTTGGCGCATTCGGTCAATCAGGTATTCCGCGACTATATTGGATACAATGGTATCGCGTATGAGGCCAAATTCAAAGTTTCACCGGAGGAAGGCATCGGTTTGATTCACCATGCGGGTGGCCTGGCCTTCCTGGCCCATCCTTCCCTGCAAATGCCCGAGAAAGCCGTCTACCGCATGATCGAAGCCGGATTGGATGGGATCGAACTCGACCATCCTTATGTAGCTGACAATGCCAGATCGTATTATCGAAGGCTGGTCGACCAGTACGGACTTCTGACATCCGGAGGGTCGGACTGCCATGGACGGACCAAACCTCCCATGATTGGGCAATTCGGCATTCCGTATTCCGGCGTGGAGGCCATGAAAGCCCGCCGGGCGAGGCTTCTGGGGATTGAATGAACCCGCCCTTTCCATCAGCGATCAAAAACTGCGCGGCCATTCCGGCACGACTGTCGCCGGAAGAAGCCGCTTATATCGACCGGATGTCGATCGCTGATCTGGAGGCGATTCGGCTTGTGCTGTCCGGCAATTCGGTGGTGGATTGGTTTCGATTGGATTTTCGGGACGATGCACAGATTGAAGAGTTTCTTCGAGTAAACGGATACGACATCAGCCAGGCACAGGACCGGCGCCGGTTGGAGCGCATCAGCCGTGAGGCGGCCGGGTACATTGATCGTCATTTTCCCCATCGCTTGCCGGAGGATTTCCTGGAAGGGATGAGCATCTCCCGGTTACTCTACAAGGCTTCGCAATCGTCCGGACGGACCAAAGATCAAATCTACGCCTGCATGATGCTCAAGGTGATGCATACGATCAATCATATCGACGCGAGGGAACTTTTTCATCGTTGCGAAATGAAAGCCGTCGAGTTGTTTGCCGCGGTTGAAAATAAAGTTGGTAAGGCGGTCACGGCCATGCAGTTGGAAGGGTTTCATATCGTCGACTTCTATGGCAGCCACAAAGAAAAAGAGAGTCTTATTACCAAACTTATCGCCAAGAAGGAAAGCCACGCCGCCCTGGTCTATGATCGAATCCGATTCCGCATCATCACCAACACGCTGGCGGATCTTCTTCCCGTGATCTACTTCCTCGGACGCACCATCTGTCCGTTCAACTACGTCATCCCAGGGCATTCCCACAATAACTTGATTTCGTTTACGGACTTACTCGCCTGGTTTCCGCAATTCCGCCACTTTCGCGGCTACCTCGTGGCTCGACAGGAGGGGTTGCCGACAACGCACGAATCGGGCAACCATTTTTCCGGATCAAAATACCGGTCTGTCAATTTTGTGGCAGACATTCCAATTCGGATAGACGATTATCTGTACACACCGGATTTTGCCGACCTGGGCCGGATCATTTTTGTTCCGGTTGAATTCCAGATCATGGATCTGGGCACGTACCAGCGTAATGAACAGGGTGAAAACAACCATCAAAACTACAAGCGCCGACAGATGGAAGCGGTCAACCGGCGTCTTGGCATACATCTGGCAGAAGAATAAGTGAATATTTCGATCATTGTGCCGGTGCTCAACGAATCGGCGGTCATCGATGCATTTGCCACAAACCTGATGAAGGATGCATCCGGCTTTGAGATCATATTTGTGGACGGTGGGAGTTCGGATGATACACGCGGCCGCCTGGAGTCATTGGCCCGTCGCGATGCGCGGATGAGAATACTGGGCGATTCGTCGACTCGGGGGCGGGCCCGCCAGATGAACCACGGTGCTTTGGCGGCTTCGGGGGATGTGTTGCTTTTTCTGCATGCGGATACCGTGTTACCCACGGGATGGCACGCCATGATTGACCGTGCCATGCGTGATGCCGGATGTGTCGGTGGCGGGTTCATGAAGAAGTACGATAAGGAGACCGCCGTTCTTTGGGTTTATCGTCTTGTTGTGGGTTTGGTCAGGACACGGCTATTCAGAAATCTCGTCGGAACCAATGCGATGTTTATCCGGCGGTCTGTTTTTATGGAGATTGGAATGTATCCGCCCATGCCGATCCTGGAAGACGTCGGTCTTTGCGACGCCATGAAAAAATCGGGTCGCCTTGCCATTGTGACCCAACCGGTTGTTTGCTCATCCCGGCGATATCACGAGTATGGGGTCTGGAGGCACATTCTTGTGGCGGCCCGGGTGCTGTTTCTATACCGCTCCCGTCGGGTCGGATTGGATCATCTGACCAGGGTTTACGCGAATTCCCATTCATCATGAGACCGACATCAAATAACCGGCTGCCGGCGGCCAGGGGTATGCTCTTTGATTTTGACGGTGTCCTCATGCAGAGTGTCGAGGACCATTTCCGTTCATGGAATGCGGCCTTTGGCGACTATGGCGCAAGTATCGGTTGGGAGGAGTTCGCTCTCCTGGAAGGGCAGAGCCTTTACCGCATTGCCGAACAGCTTGGACAAGTCCGAAATCTCGATTTGGAAACGTGCCGGCGCATCGGTGTGCGAAAGAACGAAGTCTACCTGGCCACATCATCCAAGGCCTTGTATCAGGACACCATCCGGTGTCTCCAGTTTTTCAAAACGCGCGGCACGAGTCTGGCCCTCGTTACCGGCGGGCACAGGGACCGATTTGATGTGTCCGTGGACGACCCTTTTAAGTCCTTTTTCGGAGCCATCGTGACGGCGGACGACGTCGAAAAAACAAAGCCCAATCCGGAACCGTATCTGAAGGCGGCCTCCTTGCTCCGTCTGTCTCCCGACACGTGTGTGGTCGTGGAAAACGCGCCTTTGGGCATACAGGCGGCCAAGAACGCGGGTATGTTCTGCATCGCCCTCACTACGACCCTGCCTTCCAATCACCTCGCCGGCGCCGATCTTATTGTGGATAGCCTGAGTGCGTTGGTCGGGTTGTTCGAATCGGGTGAGGTCAAATGATCCGCCCGGTGGAAACGGCGCCCTATTCCGCATTGGCGACCGTATATGACGGCATGATGGATCACGTCGAATATTCAGAATGGGCCGGATACATCCGGGATATTTTTTCAAAGCACGCCCGCCGTGTACATCGCGTGTGCGAACTGGCGTGTGGAACCGGCAGTATCAGCATTGCGCTCAGCCAGATGGGCTTCGATATGACATGTTCCGACCGATCCAAAGCGATGATTGACCGGGCCCTTTCCAAATCGCGCGCGGCCAATGCCGCCATCGTCTTTTCCGTTTGCGACATGATGGCCTTTCGTTCGAGGCAACCGTTTGATGCCGTCCTGTGCCTCTACGACAGTGTGAATTATCTTATGAATGAAAAGGACGTTGGACGCTGGCTGAAACGCTGCTCGGGACTTCTGACGGCGGGTGGTTTGTTGGTATTCGATTCTTGTACAGAAGCAAACAGCCTAAGTCACTTTGACGGTCATTTTGAATCCAACTGGGAGCACCGTTACATTCGGCGTTCGAGGTATGTCCGTGATGAGCGCATCCAGATCAACGAAGTTGAAATCACCGTCGGTGATACGCGTTATTTGGAAATTCACCAGCAACGCATTTACCCGCTCGCGACGATTGCCGGCATCGTGGAAACTTCGGATTTTCGCCCGCTGGCCATCTATGCCGACCTCAGTTTCCGACGTGGCGGCGAGCAATCCGAGCGTGTTCACTGGGTATTACAAAAGAAGGACGCCGCATGACGCCCTACGAAATTATTCTCCGGAAACGCAACGGGCTTGAACTCTCGACCGCGGCAATCCGCGAGTTGGTGGACGCTTTCACGACCGGCCGCATGCCGGACTATCAAATGTCCGCTTTTTTGATGGCGGTATTTTTTCGCGGAATGACTTTTCGTGAGACAACCGACCTCACGTTGTCCATGCGAGATTCGGGGACGGTGCTGGATCTCTCGTCTATTCCCGGCACAAAGGTCGATAAACACAGTACCGGCGGAGTCGGTGACAAGATCTCGCTGATACTTGCCCCTTTGGCGGCTTCGGCGGGGCTCGTGGTGCCGATGATCAGCGGGCGTGGCCTTGGTCATACCGGCGGGACGCTGGACAAGCTGGAATCAATACCGGGTTTTCAGGTCCGTCTGTCGGAGGCTGAATTTCTGGACGCCCTCCGGCGCATTGGCGTCTGTATGATCGGCCAGACCGGGACGATAGCGCCGGCCGATCGGAAGATGTACGCGTTGCGGGATGTCACCGGCACGGTCGAGAGCATCCCGTTGATTTCTGCGAGTATCATGAGCAAGAAGCTGGCTTCCGGCATCGATGGGCTGGTCCTTGACGTCAAAGTGGGTGGCGGGGCGTTCATGAAGTCGGTAGCCGATGCCACGGCTCTCGCCAAGAGTCTCATCGCGATCGGCACGCAGGCCGGCAAGTCGGTCACCGCTGTTTTGACGAACATGGAAGAACCGCTGGGACATGCCGTCGGCAACTGGCTGGAGATGAAGGAATCCATCGACACACTGCAAAACAACGGCCCGCATGATATTACGGATTTGTCTCTGACACTGGCCGCGCATATGCTGATGAAGAAAGATGAAACGATGCCGTTCGAGGAGGCGTACTCCCAATGCCGGCGTCATCTGGAAAGCGGCAACGCTTTGGTCAAATTTCGTGAGATGGTTGAGCGGCAAGGTGGGGACGTGCAGTTTGTGGATCATCCGGAGAGATACCCTGTCTGCCGTTACGAAGCCAACGCTGTTGCATCGTCAGGCGGTTTCGTGATTTCCATTGACGCGCATGCCATTGGTATGGCCGGCGTGGTGGTCGGTGCTGGACGCTTGACTCAGGATGCCACGGTGGACTATCCGGCCGGTCTGATGATTCACAGGAAAGTGGGTGATCGCGTCGCGCCTGGAGAAATCCTGGCCACGATTTTTGGCAATGACCGGTCGAAGGTCGATGAAGCCCTGCAACGGGTCGAACGGGCGTTTCGAGTCGACTACAACGCGCCTGATAAGAAACCTCTTGTTCTGGATGTGATCGACAAAAAGCGGGTTGAAGAATTGCCATAGTTTCGTCATCTTCCTGGAGCACCGTGAAACAAAAAGTAGTGCCGGACGTAACTGAACATGGTTAAAAATCTGGAAAAAACCGGAAATAACCGGGACGCCAAAACTGATGACGAAGCGTTTGGTGCCGATGACGAACGAGCCCAAACGGATGAAGCGGCGCATCGGGCCCTGCTGGAGAAGCGCGAGAAACAGAAAAAGGAGGACTTTGCCATCATCCGGCGTGCCATTGGCGGAGAACAACCCGCCTACAACCAACTGATGAGCCGGTATCAATCCCAGATTTTCAATCTTATGTACCGCATGGTCCATTCACGGGCCGAAGCGGAGGATTTGGTGCAGGAAGCATTCATGAAAGCCTTCGTATCGCTCAGCCACTTCAATTTTGAGTATGCTTTTTCCACATGGCTGTACAAAATAGCCACCAATAATTGCATCGACCACCTTCGCAAGAAAAAACTCAACATGATGTCCATTGATACTCCCGTGTCTTACAAGGATACGGAGTATCATATCGAATTGCCGGATCTGACGTATTATCCCGACAAGGATGTGATACGCCGGGAACACAGTCAGATCATTCAAAAGGCCATTGACGACCTTCCCGAAAAATACAAACGGGTGATCCTGCTCAGACATTCTGAGGAACTGTCCTACGAGGAGATTGCGAAAATCCTCCGTATACCGATTGGCACGGTCAAAGCGCGACTATTCAGGGCCCGCGAAATGCTGAACAAATTTCTGAAAGGGAAAATAGAACGAGGATGAAATCGATTTATCACACCGTTCTTGGTTTGGCCGGTTGGCTCATCTTGCAGGCGCCGTCGGTGGCCGTCGCCCAGGATAATCGTCATCGCATTGATCGTACCGACGAAAAAGAACTGAAGGTGAAAGTCGAGTATGCCGCCGGAGGACTGCGACTCATCAAGGCGAAAGAAGATCTCCTGTGCCGGCTGTCCCGCAGGCACGCCGATGATGGCCTGTCACCGCGAATCCAGTATCAAAAGAATGGCACGACGGGGTTCTTATCTGTGGGCATGATGCAGGAGGAAACCATCAATTTGGCGGACTTTGGCGATCAGGACTGGACATTTGAATTGACCGACAAGATACCTCTGTCGCTGAATGTCGAATTGGGTGCCTCCAAAAGTAGCTTCGATTTCACCGGTCTCCGCGTGAGGGATCTGAGTGTATCGCTGGGCGCCAGTTCTTCCACGATCGAATTCAAGACGGCCAACCGGGATCGCATGAACAAACTTCAAATCGAGGCGGGCGTATCCAAGCTGACCGCCGTGGGACTGTGCAATGCCAATTTCGAGCGCTTTGAGTTCGAAGGCGGTGTGGGTTCCTATATTCTGGATTTTTCAGGCCACCTGTCGGAGTCATCGCGCGCCCGGATCTCGGTCGGGGTTGGCAAGGTCATGATTCGAATTCCCAAGTCCGTGCCAGTGCGATTGCGCGTGGATGAAAATTTCTTTTCATCGGTTCGTCTGGACGATACACGCCTCGTTCGGACTCGGGGAAACACCTATGTGTCGGAAGACTTCGACGAATCCAAATCCTATCTGGATCTGAAGATTGAGGCCGGTATTGGCCAGGTGGTTGTCGAAGTTGTGGGTGACGACCAGTGAGGCCCGTTTTTCTGCTCATGATGCTGTGGAGCGCGGGGGGGACCTGTTTTTCGCAAAGCCATCGGTTTGATCTGGCAAAAGCCTATGAGTCCGATGGCGATTTCGAAAAAGCACTGAGCATTTACGAAGAGATCTACCGTACCGACAGTTCCAACCTGGTGATTCTGGATCGACTGAAGTCGATGTACAAACTTACCAACCAGAACGCACGGCGCATTCCGATCATCCATCGACAGCTTGCCTCGGATTCTTCCAATATTGTGCTGTGGGCGGAATTGGCTGACGCGTATTTCCGGTCTAAACAATCCGAGCGGGCGTCGTGGTCGGTGGGGATGGCTTTGGCTCTTCGGGGTTTGCCCGCCGCCGGTTATCGGACTCTCGCCACGATGATGATTGAAAATCGTTGGTTTGATCCGGTTGAAAATGTGTATTTCGAAGGTCGTCGCAAACTGAAGGACGATCATCTGTTTACATTGGATCTTGCCAACCTGTACAGCTACCAGGGCCAGACGTACAAGGCCGCCAGAGAGTTTCTGCATCATGTCAGGGTTCAGTCAGAAGCCAGGGACTTCGTTCGGAATCAGATCCTGCAGTTGTCCCGCGACGATACGTCTTATGCGGCGGTTGTACGGGCCCTTGAAGAGGAAGTTCATGCCAAGGATGCGAATCTGCCCGTTCGCCGGTTGTTGATCGATGTACACTTTCAGCAGAAGGCATACGAACGTGCGTTTGAGCAAAGCCAGATTCTGGACCGGCTCGAAGGCAGGGAAGGTTTGGAAATTCTTAACTTCGCCAATCTCACATTTCAAAATCAACTCTATCGTGTGGCCCTCAGGGCATACGAATTTTTTGTCGAACGGTATTCCAACGCGCCGCAAGCTGAAATGGGCATCGCAAGATGCTATGAGAATATGGATGGACCTGGCGGCCCCCAGGCAGGCGATTCAGCGGCTGCAAGGGGAATCATTAAAGAGAACGAATTTTCCACTAAAGCCATTGAGGCATATCGGTCCATTCTGGCCAAATATCCCAAATCGGAGTGGAGTGCCGAAGCCCACTATCGTTCCGGACAGATTTGTTTCAAGAAGTTCTTTGACCTGGACGAGGCCCTGCAACATTACCGCGCGGCTCTCGAAGATTATCCGGCGACATCCTTTCGCTGGGACATTCGATTCAGCATGGCTGAGTGTTGGATGGTGCAGGGCAAACTGGACGTCCTTCGGAAGGAGATGGCCGGTTTGCTGCGGGAATCACGGTCGCTTGAAATCAGCGACCGGGCCGCATTCGTATTGGGCGAAACGGCTTTTTATGAAGGGAATCTGGATTCAAGTCGGGCCGTCTTTTCACGGCTGGCTTACCGTCAGGACGGGCTCTTTGTCAACGATGCATTGGTGTATGTTCTGCTGTTGCAAGAGTCGGAGAAGGAGAGGGCCCACATGACCGACTTCTCAAAAGCAATGTTCACGGCTAGAAAACGAAAGTACTCCGAAGCCGTAGAGCTTCTGGATGAACTGGCCGGGAGACTGTCAAAGGATTCACCGTTAGTCGACGATGTTTTGTATCAGCGCGCTGTCAATTTGCTCAAGCAGGGTCGATACACCGAAGCGGTCCACACGTTGAGCGGCATCGTTAACAATCTTCCCAACAGCCCCCTGGCCGACCTGAGCCAAAAAACCATCGCAGAAACGTTGGATCAGTCGATGGGGGACAGCCAGGCCGCCATGGCCAAGTATCGAGAATTTCTTGTTCGTTTTCCAAGAAGCATATATGTGGAGCCGGTCCGGAAGCGGCTTCGACTGCTGGAACAAATGCAAAAGAGATCATCGTAGTCCCTGCGGCATTTTTACTTTTTTCTGCTTTCTTCCAACTTATCCTTGGCCATCTGGAGACGGCGGCGGACCTCCTCCGAAGGTTTCTTGATCATGGAGCGGTTGAGATATTTAACGGCATTCTCGTAGTCACCGGTTACATAATATCCCCAGCCCAGGATATCCGTGGATTCAAGGTTGTTCGGCTTCAGTGCATCAGCAGCATGAGCCAGATTCAACCCCCAAATGGGATCAAGGGCTTTGTCTATGAGTACCCAACTTACGATGTTGTAACCGATGAACTGACGACCCTCGGTTTCCTTAATGATCCCATTGAGGATTTCTTTGGCTTTTCTCTCATCGCCGTTCTTCCACATGGCTGCCGCATAGTTTGCCTTCGCCCTGTTGTCTTTTGGATCCAGTCTTAGCATGGCCGAATACAATTCGACGGCTTTTCCATAGTTACCGAGGTGGAAGTACAACTCGCCCAAGTTGAAAATAGTCGAGGGGTCGTCCTTGCGGATTTCGTATGCCTTCTGATACTCCTCCAGTGCCCGTCCAAGCTCTCCTTGTTCGTTGTACAAAAAGCCAAGGTTTGTGTGCAGGCTGTAGCGGTGTAATCCCTGAGATTCGGCCGACCGCATGTATGAGATGGCGGAGTCGATGCGGCCATTGAAAGCGTACAGGAGCCCTTGGACGAAAAGTGCATGGGGCTCCGAGGGACGGATGGCCAAGGCTTGATGGATGTATTGTCTGGATTGAGAAAACATGGCCTCCCTCATCTCCTCTTTTCGGTTTTGGTTGTGCTTAAGGCCGGCCAAGAAGTATGCCTCTGCTATCCTGCCGTGCAGTTCTGACAGCGCAGGATCCAAATCGAGAGCCACAAAATAGTGCCTTAGAGCCTGCTCGATGGAATCCTTGGCCAGGGCCAAATCGCCGGCTTCAATCGCCGCGATGGCGCGCTTGGGAACACCGTGGTACCGGGAATCTCTCATGACGTAGGTGACCGACCATACGGCCAGAATGGCAACGCCCACAGAAATCAACAATACTCTTGGGTGATTCCGCATTTTCTGAACGAGTCCTTGAGTTGCACTTTTCACAGATGTCATACGTAAACCTTCCGGAAGTGAGTCTTATTTCAATTCAAACCAATTGTTGCCAATGCCTACGTCGACCGTAAGCGGCACTCGCAGGGATGCCGCGTTTTCCATATGGTCGACTACGAAAGCCTTCAGAACGTCCGATTCGTTTTCAGGAACTTCAAAAACCAGTTCGTCGTGAACCTGCAGGATCATGCGAGCCTTTAGATGGGACTTCCGGATGGCCCGGTATATACCGATCATGGCCACTTTGATCAGTTCGGCCGCCGTGCCTTGAATGGGAGCGTTCGTGGCGGCGCGTTCGGCCATTTGCCGAACCGTGTAATTCTTGCTCTGGAGGTCGGTCAGGTATCGCCGTCTTCCAAACAGTGTTGTCACGTAGCCATTTTCGCGGCCTTCGGCAATAATGCGATCGATCAGTTCCTTTACTTTCGGGAATTTGGAGAAATAGCCGGCAATAAAATCCTTTGCTTCGGACTGAGTCATGCCGATCCGACTGGCCAGGCCGAATGGTGAAATGCCGTACATGATGCCGAAATTAATATCCTTGGCCTTACGACGCAGATCCTTCGTGACCTGTTCCTCTGCCAATCCGAAAACGCGCATGGCCGTGCTGGTATGAATGTCGGCATTCTGATGAAAGGCCTCGATGAGCGTCTCGTCGCCCGACATGTGCGCCATCACCCGAAGTTCGATCTGCGAGTAGTCGGCGGACAATAAGAGCCACCCGGGCAACTGCGGGGCCACGGCGCGCCGGATTTCCCTGCCCATGTCCGTACGAATGGGGATGTTCTGAAAATTGGGGTTGCTGGACGACAATCGCCCGGTTGCCGCTACGGTCTGGCTGAAGGTTGAATGGATGCGCTGCGTGACCGGATTGAGCAATGGAGGCAGGCCGTCGATGTACGTGGATTTCAGCTTGGTCAACTGCCGGTACGTCAGGATGGCGTCCACAATGGGCAACCCGCGGTACAGATCGAGAATTTTCACATCGGTTGCGTATTGGCCGGTCTTGCCCGTGCGACGCGGTTTTTCAACGCCGGCCAGTTTGTGAATCTGCAGTCGATCAAAAAGGAGTTCGCCAAGTTGTTGAGGAGAATTGAGATTGAATCGTACGCCCGCCTCTTTGAAAATGACCTGTTCCACCTCGGATATTTTGTTTCCAAAATCTTTGGACATGCCGGCAAGAATATCGAGGTTGAGCCAGACTCCGTTTGTTTCCAGCGCCGTGAGCACTTCGATCAACGGAATTTCTATGTCCCGAAAAACCCGGCCGGAACCGGTACTTTCCAGCAGAGGTGACATGACGGTTCTCAGATCGAAAATGGCCCGGGTCCTGCGCGCCACCACATCGGCGGCGCCCTGGTCGACGACTCGCGTGCTGTCAGGTTCTTCGTTGGGCAGTTCTTGGCCGACGTATTGCTGAGCCAATGTCGGCAGGGTTGTTGATCGTTCGGAATTGAGCAGATGGCCCGCAATGACGGTGTCGAAATCCGTGCCAGCCAGGGTTATGCCCCGGCGACACAGCCAGATCGCCGCCCGCTTGATATTGTGACCGGTTTTGGCAATGGCCGGCGTTTCAAGAATGGGGCGCAACAATTCCAGACGGTATTCAAGAGCGTCCGACGGGCACGGAATCACATACGTTTGACCGGAATCGGTCGAAAACACCATACCGGTCAACTCGGCCTTCATAGGCTCTTCATGAGAGAGTACGAATTCCAGCGCAAGCGTTTTTGCCACCGAAATTTCCTTCATGCAATCGGACATATCGTTGTCCGGACCGACGTAAATCACGGACGATACGGTCGGTGACGGCCGTGTGGAAACTTTCTCTGTCGTCGTCTCGCCAAGAAGCTTCTGAATGAAGGAGTTGAATTCCAGATCATACAACAAACCGTGCAAGCGGTCACGATCCATCTCCGCACGGCGCAAAGAATGAATATCAATCTCCAGAGGCACATCGACCTGAATGGTGGCCAACGACTTTGACAAGAGGGCATTGTCCCGGTCGTTGAGGAGGTTTTCCTTGATCTTGCCTTTCACACTATCGATCCGCGCATACAGGTTTTCGATGGACCCGAATTCGTGAATGAGTTTCAGAGCCGTCTTTTCACCAACGCCTTTGACGCCCGGGATGTTGTCTGCCGTGTCGCCCATCAGTCCCAGAAGATCGGTAATCTGTGAAGGCTTTAATCCGGTCTTGGACTCCACGCCGGCCACATCCAGGATTTCCTTGTCAACGCCCTTCTTCATGGGGTTGTACATTGTAACACCGGCGGTGACCAACTGCATAAAATCCTTATCGCCCGTGACGAGGTACGTTTCGAACTGTTCACCGGCGGCGCGAACGGCCAGCGTTCCCATGATGTCGTCCGCCTCATAGCCCGGCGCTTCAATCACTGGAACGCCCATGGCTTCGGTGATCTGTTTGAGCAGTGGCAATTGTGGAGACATGTCTTCGGGCATTTTTTCCCGTGTCGCTTTGTACGACGCATATGCCTTGTGCCGGAACGTTGGTTGCGGGGTATCAAATGCCACGGCAACATAATCGGGCTTTTCCTCATCAAGGATCTTGATCAGGGTGTTGGTAAAACCGAAGACGGCACTGGTATTCTGGCCCTTCGAATTACGCAAAGGATTATTGATGAAGGCAAAATAGGCGCGATACGCCAGCGCCATGCCATCCAGGAGAAATAAACGAAGCATTGTAAGGCCTTGTTCTTTCAGGGGCCGGCTAAAATACCATGCCACCAGGTCAAATTCAAGTTCAATCGTCGGTGATCATATCATGATGGGAAATATTTTATTCCCGCAAATGGCCGTCCAATGCGGTACGGCGGGAACTTTTGATTGACTTTCGATGCCCGTTAGGCTAAATTATGCCGCTTTTTGAAATTCACGGGAACTCAACAGGGAGTACAGCCATGTCAATCAAAGTGGGTATCAACGGATTCGGCCGGATCGGACGACTGGCCTTCAACGCGCTCGTGGATCGTGGCCTTCTCGGCAAAGAAATTGACGTCGTAGCGGTTGTGGATGTCAGCACGGATGCCCGTTACTTCGCCTACCAGCTCAAGTATGACTCGGTTCATGGAAAATTCAAAGGCCAGTTGTCGACGGAAAAGAGCCGGAACGACCTTGAAGATGACGACGTGCTTGTGGTGAACGGTCACAAAATCCGGTGCATTGCCGCAACCAAGGAACCGTCACAATTGCCGTGGAAAACCCTGGGCGTCGAGTATGTCATGGAGGCCACCGGGCTTTTTACGAGTTCGGACAAAGCGAAGGGTCACCTCGATGCGGGCGCCAAGAAAGTGGTGATTACCGCACCGGGCAAAGGCGACGTCAAGACCTTCGTCATGGGCGTCAACGATCACGAATACGATCCCAAAGCTCATCACATCCTGTCCAACGCATCGTGCACAACCAATTGTCTGGCGCCGGTGTTGCATGTGCTGATCAAGGAGGGCATCGGTCTGGAAACGGGTCTGATGACCACCATCCACTCGTATACAGCCACTCAGAAGACGGTGGATGGTCCATCGAAAAAGGACTGGCGTGGTGGTCGTGCCGCGTCGATCAATATCATTCCTTCCACCACGGGGGCCGCCAAAGCGGCCGGCGAGGTGATCCCGGCGGTGAAGGGTAAACTGACCGGCATGTCCTTCCGCGTGCCCACGGCCAATGTTTCGGTTGTGGATTTGACCTTCCGCGCGAGCCGCGACACGTCGATCGAGGAAATCGACGGATTGATGAAAAAAGCATCCGAAACCTATCTCAAAGGTATCCTGGGTTACACGAAGGACGAAGTCGTATCCACGGATTTCATTCACGACGAGCGTTCATCCATTTACGATGCGCTTGCCACTTTGGAAAACAATCTGAAGGGTGAAAAACGGTTCTTCAAAATTGTATCCTGGTATGACAACGAATGGGGTTATTCCAATCGTGTGATAGATTTTCTTCTGAAGATTGCGAAGTGACTCCTTCAGGAACGGGTGAAACCATGAAAAAACTGACGATTGATCACGTGAATCTCAAGAACCGCCGGGTTCTTCTCCGCGTTGATTTTAATGTGCCGCTGGATGAGTCATTGAACATCACGGATGACACGAGAATCCGTGAGTCGCTTCCCACACTGAGACGAATCATTGACCAGGGTGGCAAAGCGGTCGTCATGAGCCATTTGGGGCGGCCAAAAGGCAAAAAAAATCCGGCCATGTCACTCAAACCTTGCGCCAGACGTCTGTCGGAGTTGCTCGGGAAGCCCGTGGCAATGGCCACAGACTGCATTGGTGACGACGTGAGCAGGCAGGCGGAAGCCCTGCAACCCGGGGATGTGCTGCTGCTGGAAAATCTGCGTTACTACAATGAGGAAGAGGCGAATGATGCTGCTTTTGCGCAAAAACTGGCCGCCCTGGGTGACCTGTACGTCAATGATGCATTTGGAACCGCCCATCGGGCCCACGCATCCACGGAAGGCGTTACGCGTTTTTTCAAACAGAACGTCGCCGGCTATTTGATGGGAAAGGAAATCAACTATCTGGGTCGCGCGCTGGAGGACCCCAAGAGGCCTTTTGTGGCGGTGATCGGCGGAGCCAAGGTGTCCGGCAAGATTGATGTCATTGAGAACCTGATGAAGAAAGTCGATTCGATCATTATCGGGGGCGGTATGGCTTTCACGTTTGCCAAAGCCATGGGCCAGGAAATTGGAAAGTCGCTTTTTGAGGCGGATCGCGCGGAGATGGCAAAGGCGATTGTTGAAAAAGGTCGCAATAGCCGCGTGAAGTTACTATTCCCTGTGGATACCGTAGCGGCGTCGGAATTCAAGAACGATGCCGAGCACAAAGTTGTCCCGATGGATCGTATACCTGCGGAATGGATGGGGTTGGACATTGGTCCGGCGACGGTGGAGTTATTTAGCAAAGAAATCGTCGCCGCACGTACGGTGGTTTGGAATGGTCCGATGGGCGTGTTTGAGATGCCGAATTTTGCGGGTGGCACAATGGCGGTCGCGGAAGCTCTGGTCAAGGCGACGTTGGGCGGGGCGGCGACCATCGTAGGCGGAGGCGACTCGGCCGCAGCCATTTCCGAAATGGGATTGGCCGCCAAGGTTTCTCACGTATCAACCGGCGGCGGCGCCTCGTTGGAATTCCTGGAGGGCAAGACCCTTCCGGGACTGGCAGCCCTGACGGACGCGGAGACCGCATGAGAAAGAAAATCATCGTCGGCAACTGGAAGATGTTTAAGACGCCCCAGGAGGCCCGACAGTTGGCCAAATCCATCAAGATCAAGTTGACGGATATTCGGAAGACCGAAATTGCCGTTTGTCCACCCTATGTGGCAATCGCGCCTGTGCTGGAAGTGTTGAAAGATGCCCGTATCGGGATCGGCGCGCAAAATGTTTACGTCGGCAAGACGGGGGCTTTCACCGGTGAAATATCCGCTCCCATGTTGAAAGACGCGGGCTGCCGGTTTGTGCTGATCGGCCATTCCGAGCGGCGGCAGTACTTCCATGAATCGAATGCGTCCGTCAACCAGAAAACCGAGTGTGCCCTGGCGGAGGAATTGACACCGATCGTGTGTATCGGCGAAACCCTGGAGGAACGGGAAAAGGACCTGACCGAATCGGTCATCACGCATCAGTTCACCGATGGCCTCAAGGGACTCCGTGAAGACCAATTTCTGAAGCTGATCATCGCCTACGAACCGGTTTGGGCCATTGGTACGGGCCGCAATGCCACGGTGGAGCAGGCGCAGGATGTCCACAAGATCATCCGGCGGCTTGCGTCCTCACGATTCGGCACCGAGGCTTCGGAAAGCGTAAGACTGCTGTATGGCGGAAGTGTCAAACCGGAGAATGCGCGTGAGTTGTTGGCGTGTGCGGATATCGACGGCGCCCTGGTCGGAGGGGCCAGCCTTGATGCGGATGCATTCAGCGCCATCGTTCGCACGGCAGAAGAAATTGTCTAAGACCATTTTCTTATTATTTATTTTCAAAGGAGTAGGTTGATGTTTATTGTCCTGGTTGTTGTCCATATTATTGTCAGTGTATTACTGATTACCGCCATTCTGATGCAGGCGAGTAAAGGCGGAGGATTAGCCGGCACGTTTGGTGGCAGTACGACTGCGTTCTTGTCGGGCCGCCAGGCCTCCGACACACTAACCAAAGCCACCGTGGTCCTTGCCATCGTTTTTGCGTTGCTCAGCATTGCCCTGAATGTCGACGCACTCCGCGACAGCGGAGACAACAAAGGTATCATCGAGCAGGAATTGGAGCAGGGCCAGGGCGGCGCACCCACGCTTCCGACGGAATAGGCCGTGAATTTTGTTGATAATTTCGCGTTTAACTCATAGATTAGCGCGTAAATTATTGCCGAAGTGGTGAAATTGGCAGACACACCATCTTGAGGGGGTGGCGCCTCTGGCGTGCGGGTTCAAATCCCGCCTTCGGCACATTGATTGGTTTGACGCTGCCCGGCCGGCCATTCCTTTCATTTGCGATCCTTGCCGCTTTTCAATGACCGTTTTGACACAAAATCAAGCAAAGGGAGGCACTACTCTCATGAAAATCGCGCGCAGACTACTGATTGGTATACTATACGCGGCTCTGTTGCCTGTATGGTTGCTGGCACAGGACCAGAACAAGGAAGATGAAGAATACCAACGGAAGCTCGAGGAGTGGAAACGGCAGAAAGAGGCTATTGAAAAACAGAATCAGGAAAAGCTGAACAGTCTTGGCGCCCAGAAGGGCTCCAAAGCGCGGTTCAAAGCCGGCAATGACTATTTCAAGCAGGGCGACTATGCCGCTGCCGTGCGTGAATTCCAGGAGGCGATCCGCCTTGATCCCAATTACCAGAGAGCGTATGCGAACCTTGGGCTGGCCTACAAGAAGCTGGGCGATTTCCAAAGCGCCATTGCCAACTACGACAAGGCCGTGACCCTGCCTAATGGCGACCGGGAAATAGCGAAGACGGCGCAAAGTTACAAAGTGAATTTGTACATTGATACGAAGGAATATAAGAAGGCCATCGAAACGATCGATATCTTTCTCAAGGATGATCCCAAGTCGGACGAGATGCTGTATCTCAAAGGCAAAGTTCTCAAAGATGGTCTGGGCAAGACGGGCGAGGCGATGCCTTATCTGCGCCAGTCTATCGAAGCCAATGCCAGCAATGCCAAGGCGTATCTGGATCTGGCCGGCTGTCAAAACGTCACCGGCGATTACAGCGGCGCCATCGAGAATGCGTTAAAGGGTCTCCAGAATTCCAGGGAGGCTGAAATCACGGCGGCATTGAATTTTGAACTTGGGGATGCTTATCGCAAGAGCGGCAATACGTCGGAAGCGGTGAAGTACTACACCAATTCGAAAACAAGCCGCCGGTACAGGGATTCCGCCGAATATTGGCTGAAGAGCCTCGCGCGTCAGTAGGAATACCCAATGGCAGAATTGATTGAAGGATGGGTCGTCGTCAAGGTTGTCAATTACGAACACCAGGCGGAGATTATCAGCGACCAGTTGACGGCGGCCGGCATTGAGAATACCGTTCTGTCACAGAAGGACTCCGTCAATGTCGTCTGGGTGGGGGATCTGTCCGAAATCAAGATTCTGGTGCCCCAGGAAAAGGAGTCCGAAGCCGCGACCTTGATACAGGACCTGACCTTGCCGGAGATGGAGTTGACCGAAGAAGATGATGTGGGTGATGCAGAGGAATCCGACGACGACGACGGGGAAGAACAGGAAAGATGAACGCTTGCCATGACCGACGTGCCGGCTAGACTCTGCGCCGTTGAATATCTCAACACCGTTCCCATTACATACGGTCTCGAACAAAACCGGCTGGTGCACCGATTCAATATCGAATATGCCAGCCCGGCCGTGTGCGCCGATCGCCTTCGCCATGGTCAGGCCGATGTGGCGTTGATTCCTTCCATAGAGTATTCCCACATCCGCGGCTATCGAAATCTTCGCATCGTGCCGGACATTGCCGTGACTTCTCATGGACAGGTAAAAAGCGTGTCTTTGTTTTTCAACCGGGGCCTGCAGGACATTCGACGCATTGGTGTTGACCAAAACAGCCGGACATCCGTGGCCCTCCTTCAAATTATTCTCCGCGAAAAATACGATATCGAGGCGGAACTGGTGCCAATGATTCCCGATGTGCAGCGTATGCTTGCCGAGGCGGACGGAGCTCTGATCATTGGCGATCGGGCACTCGATCTCGCGGATCGTATGGACAATTATTTGGACCTGGGGGATGAATGGGATGACCTTACGAACGGTCTTCCGTTTGTTTATTCCATGTGGGCCGGTCTGGACGGCGCGCTGACAAACCGTGATGTGGAAACGTTGATCCGTTCACGGGACCTCGGGTTGTCCACCGTGGGCACGATTGCCCGCGACTTTGCGGCCGCGCACCCTTCGTCGGGACATTCGGCAGATTACTTTGCCGCGTATCTGACGGACCACATCCAGTTTCATCTTGGAAAGTCGGAACTGGAAGGCTTGAAAGAGTACTACACGTATTGTTATTATTACGGCTTGATAGATGAGATTCCTGAATTTCTATTCTATCCAACCATGGAATCTGCTGTCAAATAACGGGATCCAACCGGAGATTGATTACGATGTCACTTGAATTGTGGGAAAAGCGGATTATTAAAGATGCGCAGGGCCAGCGCCGCCGATTCGGCTATTTCAATGCCGCCACAAACGGGATGGGCCATTACCTCGAGTTTGTGGAAATCAGCGGCCCCGAAAATGAGCGGCAATTGACGTTTCGAAGCGAGGTTGGCGAAGGCTCGCTCTGGCTGTGTTCCGATGACGGCCGCGTACGCGATCCTTTCCTGCGCGGAGCCTGGTTTCTCGGCCGGATGACTCGTCACGGGCAACCATGTCTGGTTCGTTTCCGCTTCATGGATGAAATTTCCGGCGGCAGCGAGCAAGGCACACGTATTTTCACGCAGTGGCAGCATGGTGAGTGGAAGAAATTTCCGCGACAGACGATTGAAGGAAAGTTGATAGATGCGGAACCGAATTTCTATTTTGGATGGAGCGTCAACGGTAACGCCTATCACCACGAGCCCAAGCCCGAACTGCCGGCGGAGGAAAAGAAGGAAGTCAAAAAGGCGCCCAAGACGTTTGGAGGAACGGCTTCCACGGCGGAAACAACGGAAGTGAAAACGGAAGAACCGGCCGTCAAGAAGCCGAAAGTCTTTGTGCCAAAGACCAAGCCGGCTGTGGAACCGCCGTCATCCGGCACATGAGCGGTTGCTTTTGTAGACGGTTTTTCGTAACCTGACGATGAATACCCATTGATGATTTGAGCGAAAGTCGGCGCATGGATGTGCAGGTTGAAATAAAGTGGATCGTTGAGGATGAGCAGAGCAGCGGCTTCATTCTGCAACTTGCCGAAGTCAACTCCGAACGAAGCCGGGTTTTGCCGGTCGTCATCGGAGCACCGGAAGCCCATGCCATCGCCCTGGAATTGCAGGGCATCAAACCCTTCCGGCCTTTCACACACGATCTGGCCGTTCAAATTCTCGAAGCGCTTGACGCGGAAGTCGTCAAAGTCGTCATCACCGAACTTAACAAGAACACGTTTTTCGCGTCTATTTTTCTCAACAGCAACAGCATCGGTGAACAAATCATCGACGCGCGTCCGTCGGACGCCATCGCGATTGCCATACGGGTCAGCGCGCCCATTTATGTCAATGAAGAGGTGATGAGCGTGGCTTCGCTTGAGATGGACGCGCAGAGCAGCACGCTTGTCCGTCCACGGGCCGCTGAGCCGGACGCCGAATACGACCCGGAGGCCTCGCAAAGCAAGATCGGCAAGTTGGAACAGGAGTTGCAGAAAGCCATTGAATCCGAGAACTACGAATTGGCTGCCAAATTGCGCGACAGCATTGCCCTTTTGAAAGCCCGGTCCAAGTAATCTTCCCTCACGGGCCGCCCATGTTTATTCTCGCCCGATACGTTATCCGAGAGCACATCGGCCCATTTTTCTTTGCCTTTTCCATCATCACCTCCATGCTGGTTCTCAATTTTGTTCTGCAGGCGATGCGGTATATCATCGGCAAAGGCATTTCGATGACGATCATTCTGGAATACATCGTCTACAATCTGGCGTGGATCGTGGTTCTGGTGGTGCCCATGTCGATTCTGGTCGCCACCATTATGGCTTTCGGCCGGTTCGCTTCCGACAATGAGGTCACCGCCATGAAAGCCGGCGGCATACATTTCTACCGATTGATCATTCCGGTTGCGCTATGTGCGGTTGTGGTCACCTATCTGCTCGTTCAATTCAACGACCGTGTGTTACCATTGGCCAACCACAAAGCACGGGTCCTGAAGAAAAACATTCAGACGAAACGGCCCACGTTGTCGATAGAACCGGGGGTCTTTCTCGAAGGCATCGATAATTTCCATCTTATCATCGAAAACAAGGACGAACTTGGATCCGGTATTTACGGGGTCACGATTTTTGATAAATCCAACCGCGACGTGACGCGCTCCATTACGGCCGAAAAGGGCACGCTCGAAATGGACGAAGTGAATGAGGCCATGATTCTGACTTTGGAAAACGGAGAAATTCACGAAACCAATCCCAAATCACTGGAAATGTACCAACGCGTTGTATTCCAGAGACACCGGGTTATCATCCCTGTTGAAAACATGACCCTCAAGAAAGATGACGAGACCTTCTACAACGAACGTGAAAAAACCATCGGCCAGTTGATGGAAGAAGTCGGCCGCCACCGGCGCGAGCGAAACCAGCTCATTCAGCGCGTGATCGGCTTTCTCGAACAAGACCCGAGCCTTGCGGCCGGCTTGGATGAAAAGCACCGCAAGGCCGTCCAACGTCTGGTCTTCGGGGGGAATCTGTTTGATGAAATCAGCGATCATTTTGTCGAATTGAATCTGCAATCGCAACGACGGATGGATTCGTCGCGAACGGTGCTTGATCCGGCCGTCGCCGACCTGGTCGACCGGATTTTCCGGGATTCCGTCTTGCAGGATTCGCTCCGAAAGAACCGCGCATTTGACAGGTCGGTAACGATACCGCCCGTCATCCGACGGGCCGATTCATTGAGACCCAAATCATTGGAAGTTCGCGACACTGTTAGAACGGCGGCCGTGACCGTGCAACAGGTGGGTTCGGGACTGAATTCCGCCTCCAGTTATCAACGACAGATGGATCAACTGATGGTGGAGGTGAACAAGAAATATTCCATACCGGTGGCGTGTTTGGTGTTCGTATTGATCGGCGCGCCCATCGGTGTGAAAGCCCGCCGCGGAAACCTGGGTATTGCCGGAGGCATCAGCCTCTTTTTCTTCATTGCGTATTACTTTTGTCTTGTGCTCGGCGAAGATTATGCGGATCGGCAACTGTTGAATCCTTTTTTTGCCATGTGGTTTCCGAACATGGCGTTGGGGGCCATCGGCCTCTTCCTGACGTATCAGACAGCGTCGGAGCGTTCCTTCGGGTTCTCATTTGTCAAAGATGGCATGCTTTTGATTGTGAGTGTTATCAGGAGGCGCCGTGGATAAGAGAAGCGATAAGATGCTTTACGGCCGGCGTCCCGTCATCGAGGCCATCGAGGGCGGCGTCGGACTCCGTGAAATCTGGATAGCCGTCAACGCGAGGGCATCGCTCAAAGCGGAAGTGGCGTCCGCGGCGAAATCGAAAAAATGCAGGGTACGGGAGGTTCCGATAGGGGATATTCAACGGCGGCTGCCGAACGCCAATCACCAGGGCGTCGTCGGTTTTCTGATCGAGGCGGAATTCCAATACGTGGAGGTGGAAGACATTCTGTTGTACGCGGCGCAGTGCGGAGAAAAACCGCTCGTGGCCGTGCTTGATGAAATCACCGATCCGCACAACCTCGGCGCCATCCTTCGCAGCGCCGAATGCGCCGGATTTCATGGCATCGTGGTTCCGAAACATCACGCCGCCCAGGTCAACGCGACCGTCATGAAGACATCGGCGGGGGCGGCGGCCCACTTGCGAATCGCCCAGGCTACGAATCTCGTGAGGACCATGGAAGAAATGAAGGAAGCGGGACTGTGGATTTTCGGCGCCGACATGGACGGAGAAAAAAACCATTGGGACGCGGATTTGACGGGCCCAACGGCCATCGTCATCGGCAGCGAGGGACGGGGCATGCGGAGATTGGTCTCCGAACATTGCGACGTTCGATTGCGCATACCTGTTGGTGGCAAGATTCAATCGCTCAATGCCTCCGTTGCCGCCGGCATTCTTTTCTTTGAGGCGGTTCGCCAGCGGTCGAAGGGAAACGTCTCATGACGGATCCGGTGGAGGGCAAATCCCTCGTGCTATTTGACGGAGTATGCAATCTCTGCCAGGCTTCCGTACAGTTCATTATTCGTCACGACCACCAGGAGCGGTTTGTTTTTGCCTCCCTGCAGTCCGAAGCCGGACGTGACAGGCTGGCGCGCTTCCAACTGCCGGCGGACCAGCTGGACACTTTTGTTTTGATTGAAAACGGGAAATGCCATACAAGATCGACGGCCGCCCTTCGGGTGTTGTTGGGTTTGGGAGGCTGGTTCCGTCCGGCCTTCGCTTTGATCGTTCTGCCAAAGCCGCTCCGGGACGGGATCTACCGATGGGTGGCGTCCAACCGGTACCGGTGGTTTGGTAAAAAGGATCATTGCATGGTCCCCACGCCTCAATTGAAAAAGCGATTTGTGGAGTGATGGCCGGTCGGGGACGGCTTGATTTTGGAATGGTATTCAACTACATTGGCGCCGGATGTGGTACCAGCCAGAGCAGTACGGTCAGGCTGGTTTTTTGTTGCAGAAATGATTGAAAAAGGGCCCACGTGACCGACCGGGACGATAAGTCATTTTTTGAATCCATTGAAGTGCCGCAGGAGGGGCATCGCGAGACGGTCGCACCGTCTGCCGGGCCGGCAAAATCGGACAAAGAGCGCTTTGAATGGCTGGAAATCCCATCTCCCAAAGCCTTCACTCAACGTTTTAAGACGGAGGCCCGCGCGGTCACGTCCAAGCGCTGCCCGCGGTGTGGCTGGCTTGATCGCAGTACGGTTGTGGAGTGTTTCCGGTGCGGCTATGATTTTCATACCAATGACATGCACCTCGATTTCTTCAAACAGGAAGACATCGAATTGCCCGCGGTCGACATCAAGGTGGACATGTCTTTCGAGAAGATCCTGTCCCGGCGTTCGTATGATACACTCGCGGTTTACCAATTGCGGCTGGAAGCGGAGCGGCTGAGTCTGATCAGCGGCTTTGACCGGCTGATTTCGGTCAATGACGCCAACATAACCCATTATGACTATCAGATCAACACCGCCCTCGAAGCCTTGCAGCGCATGCGCGGACAGGTCTTGCTGGCCGATGAGGTCGGATTGGGAAAAACAATCGAAGCGGGACTGATCGCCAAAGAATTGATAGAGCGCAACCTGGCCAAAACGATACTGATTCTGACGCCGGCCTCATTGGTGGGCCAGTGGCAGGATGAGATGTTCGTCAAGTTTGGCGAATTGTTTGTGGTACCTCAAAGCGCCGAAGACTGGAAGAAGCCAAAGCTGATTGCATCCATAGATTTTGCCAAACGAAAGGAAGGATCATCGGAAGTATTGTCCAGGGAATTCGATCTTCTGATTGTTGATGAGGCGCATCGGCTCAAACACCGCGGTACCATCGGATTCAAGTTCGTCAATCGTATAAAGAAGAAGTACGTTTTGCTCCTCACGGCCACGCCAGTTCACAACGATTTGACGGAATTGTACAGTTTGATTACGATCTTGAAACCGGGGCTTTTCGGCACGATTCGGTCTTTCAAGAGGAAGTTCATGATGAAAGACGATCCGAGACTGCCGAACAACGAGGACCAGCTGAAGCACATTCTTCAGGAAGTCATGATCAGAAATCGGCGCGACAAGGTGGGGATCAGCCTGCCACCGAGACGGGCGGCCACCTACCACCTCGAGTTGTCCGATGTTGAGAAGGAGCTCTACAGTCAGGTCACCGACTACGTACGCGATGAATTCCGCCGCGACGCCGATGTCGGCACCCATGCCCTCTCCCTGATCACGCTTCAGCGTGAGGTTTGCAGCAGTCCTCAGGCGACCAGACACACATTGCAGAATCTCCTGAAGCGTGACTATGCGGTCAGAACCAAGGATAGACTGGACGATTTTGTGGGACTTTGTGACGCCGTGACGGTCAGCCGTAAGAGCGCCGCGACGATAGAATTGTTGAAGCGCTTCCCGGACAAGACGATTATTTTCGTAGAATTTATCGATACCATGAAACAACTCAAAACCGAGCTTGAGAAGGAGGGCTTTACCGTAGAACTGTTTCATGGGGGGTTGGCCGGCACCCAGGCCCGGCGGGACGCCATCCATCGTTTCCGGGATTCCAAACAGATTCTGATCAGCACCCAGGCCGGGGGCGAAGGTCTGAATCTTCAATTTTGCCGTCAGATCATCAACTACGATCTTCCATGGAATCCCATGCGGGTCGAACAGCGTATAGGAAGGGTTCATCGCCTCGGTCAGGAAAAAGAAGTGTTTGTTTTCAACCTGTCCGTGGCGCAGACGATTGAAGCGCGGATTCTTGAACTTCTCTCCAACAAAATCCGTATGTTTGAATTGGTGATTGGCGAGCTGGATATCATACTCGGCGACATCGAAGCGGACAAGTCCTTCGAGCAGAAATTGATTGATATTTTCCTCAGGACACGGAGCGAAGCGGAAATGGCGCAGAAATTCGAACACTTTGGGGATGAGTTGTACCGGGCACGAAAGAAATACGAGAAAGTTCGGGAAAATCAGGAAATCCTGTCGGATCTGGTGGATGTTTGAAATCGTCATTGGTGACAGAGGAGACAGCCGACTTACGTTGATACCGCGTTTTCTTTTCTACCCATTCAAAAAGGATCGGAATCATGCAACGTAAGAAGATCATCTGGGCGGACGACGAAATTGAGTTGCTTCGGCCTCATATTCTTTTTCTTGAACAACGCGGTTATGACGTGACGCCGGTGACCAATGGTGAAGACGCCATCAGTCATGTCCGTCAGGGCAAATACGACCTCGTATTGCTGGATGAAATGATGACCGGTAAAGATGGCCTGACCACGCTGGAAGAAATCAAATCATTGACTCCCATGTTGCCAGTCGTGATGATCACCAAGAGCGAGGAAGAGCAACTGATGGAGGATGCGCTGGGGCGGAAAATAGACTACTACCTGACCAAACCGGTCAATCCCAGCCAGATCTTGAGCGCCTGCAAGAAAATTTTTGAAGCCAAGCAGATCACCGGTCAGAAAATCTCGAAGGATTACATCCAGGAATTCAACAAGATCAGCCGTCAATTGATGGAGCCGTTGGCGTTTTCGGACTGGTATGACATTCACCTGTCCCTTTCCCAGTGGGATGTGGAAATGGACGCCTTCGGTGACATGGGTCTTCGACAAACCCTCGCCGATCAAAAACACGCGTGCAATGTGGAATTCGGAAAATTTGTCGAGCGGCATTACCAGAATTGGCTCCATACGCGAACGGCCGAATCGCCCGATCTCTCCATTGATGTGGTCCGAAAATATGTTTTTCCGAAAATTGCCGCCAAACGCAAAGTGTTTTTTCTGGTCATCGATTGTTTGAGACTGGACCAGTGGCTGGTGTTCGAGCCTTTGCTGTACGAATATTTCAATATCACCAAGCACTATTACTATTCGATTCTGCCCACGGCCACACCGTATTCCCGCAATGCGATATTCAGCGGCATGTTTCCAATTGACATAGAAAAGAAATTTCCTGAACTATGGTCCAAGGGAGAAGAAGACGACAGCAGCCGGAACCGCTTTGAAAAGGAGTTGCTTGAGTATCAGCTTCTCAGCAATCGCGTTCCAATCGAAACCGATCTTAAATTTGTAAAACTGCTCAACATCGAAGCGGCGAAAAGCCTGGAACACAGCGCTTTGAGCTTCATCGAATCGAGCCAGCTGGTGGCGGTCGTTCTCAATTTCCTGGACATTTTGGCCCACAGTCGCAGCGATTCGACGGTTATCAAGGAAATCGCGCCCAATGAATCGGCGTACCGGTCGCTCAGCAAGTCGTGGTTTGTTCATTCACCGATCTTTGAAATCCTCAAAATGCTTGCCCGACAGAACGTATCGATCATCATCACGTCCGATCACGGCAGTATTCGAAGTCTTCACGGCACACAGGTTGTGGGGGACAAAGAAACCTCGACCAGTCTCCGTTACAAATACGGAAAGAACCCGAAGGTGAATCCGAAGCACGCCATGCTGTTCAAAAGCCCTTCTGAATACAAACTGCCGGCCCGCGGCGTCAACATGCAATACATCATCGCGAAGGAAGATTATTATTTTGTGTACCCGACGAATTATCATCACTATCTGAATTATTATAAGGACAGCTTTCAGCATGGCGGGGCGTCCATGGAAGAAATGATCATGCCGGTGATCGAACTGGAAGGGCGGCGCTCCTGACGCCTTGCGAAAATGACCAAGCCAGCAACCCACATCAAACTCCCCAAAGCGTGGAATCCACGCTCCTGGGTGAGCCTGGTACCCAATGGAATCGGTCGAACAAAGCCCAATCACTTTCTGGACATGGCCCGCGTGATTTGGGAGAACCGCCGAAATCTCCCTTACGCCTGGAAAATCCTGACGAAGGGTGTTTGTGATGGATGCGCTCTTGGTGTAGCCGGTTTCCATGACTGGACGATTGATAGTACGCACCTGTGTCTCGTACGCCTTAAGCTGCTCCGGCTCAACACCATGGGCGCCATGGATGATCGAATGCTGGAAGACGCGGAGACGCTGAAGGGCATGAAGAATCATGAATTAAGGAATCTTGGGCGCCTTCCATATCCGATGATCCGGCGGAGGGGGGACAAGGGGTTTCGTCGTCTCTCCTGGGAAACGGTCTACGAAATCCTGGCCGAACGAATCCGGAGTACCGACCCTTCGCGATTCGCGATGTATCTGACATCACGCGGCATCACCAATGAAGTGTATTATGTGGCGCAAAAGGTCGTTCGGTTTCTTGGCAGTAACAACGTGGACAACTCGGCACGTATCTGTCACGCACCCAGCACGGCGGCGCTAAAGAGCGCGGTCGGGGCATCCGCCACGACATGCAGTTATTCGGATTGGCTGGGCACGGATCTCATTCTCTTTTTCGGCTCGAATGCCGCCAACGACCAGCCCGTGAGCATGAAGTATCTTTACTATGCCAAAAAAATGGGCGCCAGAGTGGTGTGCGTGAATCCGTACCGCGAACCCGGCATGGAACACTACTGGGTGCCATCGGTAACCGAAAGCGCCCTGTTCGGCACGAAGATTACGGATGAGTTCTTCCTGGTGCACACGGGAGGCGACACGGCTTTCATTCACGGTGTGATCAAGTGGATGGTGCTGGAAGGGTGGATCGACGCGCATTTCATCGAAAATCATACCTCAGGTTTTGATCGTTTGTCATCCTACCTGCTGGAGCAGAGCTGGGAATATCTGGAACGTCATGCCGGGCTGGATCGGGGCGAAATGAAGAAACTGGCCCGAATGCTTCATGAATCGAACACGGCTGTGTTTGTCTGGAGCATGGGCATTACACAGCATTCCAGCGGCAGCGACGGCGTGCGGGCCATAATCAATCTGGCGCTTACGAAAGGATATGTGGGCCGCGAGAAGTGCGGTTTGATGCCCATTCGCGGCCATTCGGGAGTCCAGGGTGGTGCGGAAGTGGGGGCGTACGCGACCGTGGTCCCAGGAGGCGCGCCCATCAATGCCGAAACGGCGGCGGCTTTGGCTAAGCTGTATCAATTTCCAATCCGTCCTGAGCGTGGAAAGACCGCCGTCGAAATGATCCACGCGGCCGACCGCAACGAGCTTGATGTGCTCTACCATGTCGGCGGCAATTTCCTGGAGGTTCTGCCGGAGCCGGACTTTGTGCGGCAGGCCATTGGCAGAGTGCCCTTACGCATCTACCAGGATATCATTCTAACCAATCAAATGTTGATTGATCCCGCGGACACGGTTGTATTGCTGCCGGCCAAGACACGGTACGAACAGCGCGACGGCGGCACGGAAACGACCACCGAACGGCGTATTCTCTTCAGTCCGATGGTGGAAGATCGACAGATCGGAGAGGCCCGCAGCGAGTGGGAAATCCTGATGGAATTGGCGGAGCAGTGTTATCCGGAACGCCGGTCGCTGATTCATTTTGATTCGGGGCAAGCGATTCGGGAGGAGATAGCCAGGGTCGTTCGATCGTACGACGGTATTCAGCATTTTAAGAAACTGGGTGACCAATGTCAGTGGGGTGGCCCGATGCTGTGTGCCGGCTGGACGTTCCAGACACCGGATCGAAAGGCCCACTTTCACGTTGTCCAACCGCGTGAAACCGATTTCAACGGCCGGTGGTTTCGCGTGTCCACGCGACGCGGCAAACAGTTCAACAGCATGATTCAGGCCGAACGCGATCCCCTGACCGGCGCGTCGCGCGACGATATTCTGATCAACCCGGACGACGCCACACGGCTGCGCCTGAAAGAAGGGGCCAAAATTGTCCTGAAAAATGAGATTGGCCGCATGGAGGGACGCGTCCGTATCGGAACGATACGGTCCGGCAATCTGCAGGTCCATTGGCCCGAGGGTAATGTGCTTATCCACGCTCACACGCTGGAGCCGGAAGTCCTGATCCCTGACTTCAATGCGACAGTGGAGATTGAAATACCATGACGACTGTCATCCAAACAGGCACTTCGAATTATCTCGTTCACAAGTATGACCAGGGCGAACTCACGGAAGTCCGGGACTCACTTTCGGCGGAAGAACCGCTGGAGATAATTGTTGAGAACAGCATGCATGGCGAACGCCAAACTGTGGCCGTAACCATGCGAACGCCGGGGCATGACGAAGAACTGGCCGTTGGCTTTCTGGCTTCCGAAGGCATGCTGAGGGCAGGTATGGTGCCCAGCGTCGTTGGAATGGATAATGAGGTGACGTTACGATTGGAACCTGCGGCGTATGCACGCATCGCCGGTGAGCCGGCTCTGCAACGGCACTTTTACGTGTCCTCAAGTTGCGGCGTCTGCGGACGACAAACCGTCGACCGGTTGTACGAGTTAGGCTTCCAACGAATCCAATCCGATGTGCGAATAGCCATTGATACGTTGACGTCGCTTCCGGATGCGATGCGTCAGGGCCAGGCCGGATTTGACAAATCGGGTAGTCTTCACGCCGCCGCGATGTTTGATCCGAAAGGAATGGCCATGGTTATGCGGGAGGACATCGGGCGGCACAACGCGGTGGACAAAGTCATCGGGTCCCGCTGGCTCGACCCGGGGTCCAAGGTCAAAGACGTCATGCTGATGGTGAGCGGACGGTTGAGTTATGAGATCGTGCAAAAAGCCATAGCAGCCTCTATTCCCGTCGTATGTGCGATATCCGGACCGTCCGATCTGGCCGTCAAACTCGCGCATGAATTCGGCGTGACGATTGTGGGGTTTCTTCGCGGACAGAGGTTTAACGTCTATTCGTATCCGGAACGCATCGTGTGATGTATGCCGCATTCAGAACCAACAAGCCGTCAAGAAAGGGTGGAGGAATTTTTGAAACCGAAAAAATCCGGTCGTGACGACCCTTCTACAACGTATTTACCTGCCGATCATGAAAAGAAGCGGTTCGTGCGCGATATGTTTGATTCGGTGGCACCACGGTATGACTTTTTGAACCGTTTGCTCAGCGGATTTGTTGATGTGTATTGGCGCATCCAGGCCCTGAAACTGGTCAATTTCAAAATGAATCCCCGCGTTCTGGATCTGGCCACCGGAACCGGAGACGTGGCCCTTGAGGCGGTCAAACGCGGTGCAAGGCATGTCGTGGGCGTTGATTTATCCTATCAAATGCTTGTTCATGGCATGAAAAAGACTGCCAAACGGGGCTTGAACGGTCAGATACATATGATTTGTGGCGAGGCGGAGAATCTGCCTCTCCGAGACGCAAGCATGGATGCGGTGACGATCGCGTTCGGCATTCGGAATGTGTCGGACGTACGCCAATCATTGGAGGAAATGGCGAGGGTTCTGGAGCCGGCCGGCGTGGCGGTTATTCTGGAATTTTCGCAGCCCACATTGATTGGATTCAAACAGCTGTATCGGTTCTATTTTCTTCATGTCTTGCCTGTCATTGGATCGGTATTCTCAAAGGACAAAAAGGCCTACCATTACCTGCCTCATTCTGTCCTCAAATTTCCAGAACGGAAACAATTTGTGCAGCTGATGGAAGCGGCCGGATTTGCCAATGTCAGGTTTTTTGACATGACGTTCGGAATCGTGACCGTATACTGCGGCATCAAATGACCAACGAAGCGAGGTGATCATGTCTCTTCTCAAAATGACAACCGAACAATGGATCGATGAACTGGCGTCCGCATCTCCGGCACCGGGCGGCGGCAGCGTGGCGGCCATGGCCGCGGCCATGGGAGCGGGTCTTGCGTCCATGGTGTGCCGGCTGACCATTGGCAAGAAAAAATATGCCGGGGTGGAGGCGGACATGCAGGCCATGCTTGGTCACAACGAATCCTTGCGCCGCCAATTGGCACGGCTTATGGACAAAGACACGGAGGCCTTCAATCTGGTGATGGCCGCGTACGGCATGCCGAAAGAAACGGAGGCCGACAAAGAAAAACGTATTCTGGCGATAGAGTCTGCCACCAAAGAGGCAACCATGGTTCCATTGAACGTCATGGTCTGCGTGCAGGAGGCGCTTGTCCACAGCGCCGAACTGGCCGGCAAGGGCAACACGAATGCACTCAGCGATGCGGGTGTGTTTGCGCTCATGTGCCAGGCGGGATGCCGTGCCGCTTTCTATAATGTGCGGATTAATTTGTCGGGCCTCAAAGATGCGACTTTCATCGAGCATATCCGCGCCAAGGCCGATATCATCATGAACGACGTGGACGCGCGTTGCATGTCGATTCGGAATGACGTGGAATCCAGGCTCTAAACGACGGCGGCAAACATGAGTGCGGGCATGGGCGATATTTTCTATGTGGTGATCATCTCAGCAGGGCTCGTTATCTTTACGTATCTGCTTTTTGTCAGCAAGAATAAGAAACGCAACGTGCAGAATCGACGAGATCGCATCAAACGCAACTGGTCTGAAAGGCTGTAAGATGGAAGAGCCCATGGAAGAAAATTCCGTTGAAAAGGAACAGGCCAAACAGTCTCTTATACGCGGCGAGGTGACGGATGATGTGAACCGCAAATTACTCGAACTATCCGCATTATTCGAAATCAGCCAGCTCCTCAATTCGTCTCTTAACCTGACGGCCATTGTGGATAATATCCTGCTATCGCCGATGGGCCGAATGATGATCAACAAGGGGCTTTTTCTACTTCATCGGGGCGGCTATCAGTTTGAGGTCTTTACGCTGAAAGGACTATCCCGGGATCTGATCGGAAAGAGCATAATGATTTCCGACCTGCCGGAGCGGCCGTTTCTTATGGATGAGATCAAAGACACCGGCGTTTCATGGGTGACGTTTTTCGAAACGTTCGACATGCGTCTGTTCATTCCCATACTGCTCCGAAATGACATTCTGGGCGTGGTGGCCTATGGCAAAAAACTCGTCGGCGGGCCTTTCCAAAGCAGTGAAGTTGAATTCCTGTCATCCATCGCAAGTATCGCCGCCACCAGCATCCAGAATGGTTTGGTTTTCGATGAGCTGAAGAACGTCAACAGCCGGCTGGACAAGAAAATTCAGGAACTCAATACGCTGTTTGACATCGGGAAAGAACTGAATGCTTCCCTGGAAGTGAAGAAGATCGTCAAGCTCCTGGGTTATGGGCTCATGGGGGAGATGATGGCCAACAAATACATGATCATTTTGTGTCGCCAGGAGAAATATGACGTGCAGGAAAAACGCGGCTTTGCGGGGCTGGAATTGGGCCCGGCGCAATGGCAGACACTATTTGGGACCGTCCAACCGTATGCGCTGGACGATTGCGACTATTCGGACCTTAACCGACACCTATCCAACTGTGAAGTGACGGCGGTTGTGCCGATGCGTTCGCAGGAAAAAACAAAGGGCCTGCTGCTGTTGGGGAACAAGATCTCGGGTAAGGGTTATTCGAAGGATGACCTGAATTTTGTATTCACGTTGGGAAACCAGGCCATGATTTCCCTCGAGAACGCCTGGTTGTTCGAGGATTCGCTTGAAAAGAAACGGCTGGAAGAGGAACTGCAGCTGGCCCGCACGATCCAGGAGAAATTACTGCCTGCGACGTTTCCTTCGTTAAAGTCCTTTGAAGTCTTCGGCCTGAACATACCATCGAAGCAGGTGGGAGGGGACTACTTTGATATCATCAAAGTCGATGACTCCCATTACATTGTGGCGATCGCCGATGTATCCGGCAAGGGTGTCCCGGCGTCTCTCCTGATGAGCAACTTGCAGGCGAGTCTCATGGCTCTGAGTACGGAACGAAAGGCGTTTGACAAAATCGTCTCCAGAATCAATGACATTATTCATGCCAATACTGGCTCCGACAAATTCATTACATTTTTTGGCGGCGTTTTGGACCTCAATACGCGCGAATTCTGTTATGTGAATGCCGGACATAACCCGCCGTATTGGATAAAGGTGGACGGTCAATTGATCACCCTGGACAAAGGCGGTCTTTTGCTGGGCCTGATGCCCGGATTGCCCTACGAATCGGAGACGATTGTATTGCAGCCCGGGGAACGGATCGTGATGTTCACGGATGGCGTAACGGAAGCCATGAATGAATCGGGGGAGTTGTACGATGAATCTCGACTGGAGGTACTCCTGCAGTCCGTACGAGGGGAAAGCGCAAGAAACGTGACGGATCGAATTTCGGACGCTGTAAAAGCTTTTGCCGGTACTGCCCAACAATCGGATGACATCACGATAGTCGTGTTGGGGGCGCATCCGTAGACAGTCAGGCTCTGGTTTTCTCTTCCATCAAAGCTTCGTAGGCTTCTTTGATTTCGCGAAACCGTTCATCTCCGGCAATGCCGAGTTCGTCGTCGGTGTTCATGTCGGGATGGTAAATCATGCTCAACTTTCTGAACACAGCTTTGATCTGCTCGACCGAGGCATCTTCTTTGATTCCGAGGATCTCATAGTAATTACGTTTGCGTCCGGTGGCGACGGTGCCGCCTTCCGAGGTGCCCAGTTGGAGGGCCTCTTTGATGAAGTCGTAAATCTGCCTGATTTGGGGACCGGCTTCTTCAGTTGTCAACTGGCCATTTTCAAAACCGGATTTCAGCACTTCAAGATCGGACTTAAAATCGATAACGGCGATGATCATATCGGCACTGGAATTGGAGGAGAGCGCATCGATGATCACTTCCTCGGTTTGCCGGATCAGATCCCGCACAACCTGTTGCTTGTCGGCGTTCAGACGTTCCTGGAGCACACGCACCGTATTCTGAATGTCCTCGGCGACTTCTTTTGCCAATACATACTGCTTGTTGACCAGGGCCGTTTGCGCTCTTTCGAGGTAAAATCCAAACTCGTGAATTTCCTCGCTGAATTGAGTAGCCAATTCCGTATCCTGCAGTTGCCTCATAAGAATTTCCGCATTGGAAACTTCCAAGAGGGCGTCCTTGCGGATTTGTTTGTATTTGTCGGCTTCATCCTTGGCCCGATTGGCGTGTCGCGTGATTTCGTTGCAGAGGTGTTCGACGGAGTCGAAATCATTCTTAACCATGAACGTCTTGGCGGCGGTCAATAATCGAACCGCTTCGGCAAAGGATTCCTGGGCGTGGTGTTCGCTGTCCGCGCCCCGGGCCAGTTCAACGTGCTCCTCGGCGTCATCCAGCCACCACCTCGCCTGGCGTCTTTTTTCAGAAAATTGGATGCGTTTTCGGACGAAGTAACCGGCCAGCAGAACGGCCGTCACACTGAGCCCGAGGATGGCCATGAACCGGAATTGCTGGGAGCGCGAGGCTTCCTGGATTTTCGCCTGCAACACGCGGGCTTCCTGGTTTTCCAAGTCATAAGACAGAGCCATGCGTATGAAATTCTCTGCCACTCTCAGGTTGTCGTTTTCGAATTCAGTCTGGGCCCTCTCGACATAACCCATGGACAATTTCTGAGACGCCTTGGTTTGCATGTTGCGGCCCTCGGCATTGTCTTTGTCCAGCGTGAGGATTTCCTGCGCAGCCTGGTAGGCGAGGTACCAATTTTCCCGCCCGAGTTCTCTCATGGCCTGGTTCTTGAGATAGTCAATCCGCAATCGGCTGTCGCTTTTGGCATAGTCATAGTCGGCCCCAATAGAAAGACGGTCGGCGCCTTTTTCGTAAAGACCGGAAGTTGAGTCGATGCGCAGATCATATCTGGCTATGTCCATAAACCGAGGATCGACGGACACGTCGCCCGGCTGGGGTTGAAGACGGTCGTAATTGACCGAATTGGCCCAAAGGTTGTTCGATCGAAACATGTTTTGGCGTCCGCTCTTGAGTTGACGGATACCGGTCTCATTGAAGACAATATTGTTGTTGATGAGGGCCATGGCAGATCCATCGTAAACAAGAATACCCACGCCGGGCGTATGCAGCAGGATGGTGTTATTGCGGACGATGGGACTGGATTCTTTTCGGATTACAATACCGGCGTGATTCCCGTAAATGTAATTCCCCGCCACCTTCGGCATGCTGTGATCAAAAATGGAAATGCCGTGCCGTCCATTGAAGCGGATCGTGTTTTTCTCGATCACCGGTGACGAGCGGTCCTCGACGATAATACCGTCCGATCCGTTGAAGGCCAGCGTGGATCCGCTGATCAGGCCCTGACATTTGCCGCTGATTCGAATGCCCGCCTCGGTATTCTTGACCACGGCGCTTTCGCGAATGGTGATCGAACTATGATACGCCACGTCGATACCGTGCCGGCCATTCCGAAATGCGCAACTGTTAATGACGAAAGAGGCATAGCGGGCCATAAGGACGGGAAAATCCGAGGAATCCCGGAACTGAAAAGACATCCGGCTCAATCTTCCCGAGCCCAGGTTCAGGGCCATGACAGCGGGCGCAGAAGGGTCGGCCATCACAACGGTCTTTCCAATGCCGGCGCCTTCCAGATTGACAAAGCCTTTCAGTGTGAGGTTCTCGTAGTATATGCCTTCTTTGATTCGGATTCTTGCGTTGTAGTCGGCCCGGTCAATCGCTTCCTGAATGGTCGTAAAATCCCCGCTTCCATCCTGAGCCACCGTGAGATTTTTGTCGGCTTGCGATTTGGTGGAGCGCACAATACTTTGGGCGGACAGAGCGCCGGCGAAGAAAAGGGCCGTCAACAGCAGACAGAAGAACGTGCGATGTGGATGAACGTGCTTCCCCAAGGAGAATCAATTCGTCAGTTTCTTGATGATCTTAAAACGGCCGTCGAGCCTGGGTTCGAGCGGCGTGTGATCCTGGACGTATTTGATAATGGCATCGCGAATGGCCAATCCCGTCATCGCGACATTTTCGGCGCCGATCTGGGTGAGTCGCCCAAATCCCGAATTCCCCTCGGCGAGGTAATCGGACACCGCCAGATTGTACCAACGATCAGGTTCATACGGCTTCCCGCCTATTTCAAGAAGAGTAACGCGCTCGCGATCCGGACGGTTCTTGTCCACGACGACCCTGGCGCCGGCCACCAACATGCCGTTGGAACCGCCGGCCACTCTGTCTTCCAACAGTTCTTTGATAAAGGCGCCGGAGACTTTCATCACGACGATTCGGTTGTCGAACGGCATGACTTTGAATACATCGCGGGCCGTGATGTCCCCCGATTTGATCTCCGCGCGAACGCCGCCGTAATTGGAGACGGCCATGTCGGCCGCGCCACCGGCCAGCATGGCGTCCGCAACCAGATTACCCATCAGGGACTCGCCGTCTGAGCGGCGGGTCAGGGGTTCAGACGAACGGCCAATGACATCATCAAAGCCCTTTTCAATTTCTTTTTGCCATGCGGTGATTTTCTCATCCAGGGCCTGGTCAGGCCAATATTCATCACGGAAGAGCGTCAACATGCCGCCTTGATCAAGGTCGAAGTCGTAACCGACCAAGGCGCGGTGCGACCGGTCAAAATACAGGTTAATATGGCCAAGCGCGGCGCTGCTGTTGGCAAAGCTCTGAACGACGAGGGTATGCGTATCGGGATCTTCCCACGGAATATTCTGTCCGCGATGGACGTGGCCGGTGAGCACCATGTCGAGACCCGGAACAAAATGGGCGATCTCGATGCCGCTGGCGGCGACACTTTCGAAATCCTTGCCATTGGCAATGCCATCCAGCAACTTGGCGTAGCCTTCCTCAGGATTATAATCGAGCCAGGCATGCGTACTGAGAATGACAAAGTCGCATTTTTCCTGCTCACGCAGAATTTTGACATATTTGCGTGCCGTGGGAATCTCGGGCAAAAAATCCAGTCCGGCCACGTGGGCCGGATAGCTCATGGACAACGTACTTCGGGTGCCAAGCCCGAGAATGCCAATCCGGATGCCGTGAATGTCCTTGACGATATAGGGTTTGACGAACGGGGCCAGTTCGCCGGTTTCTTTGTCGACGATGTTGGCCGCCAGGAAAGGGAATTCGGCAAGTTTCTGAATCTCCATCAGATTCTCTTTGCCAAGATCAAAATCGTGATTGCCAACCGCCATGGCATCGTAGCGTATGAGATTCATATAGTCGATCATGGCTCGTCCGCCGGTGCGGGTTCCCAGGAGCGTGCCCTGAAAAATATCGCCCTGATCGAGCAGGAGAACGCCCCAGCCTCTTTGTTCGGCGACATGTCGCACGGAATTGATGTAACGGGCCGCCGAGGCCCCACCGCCAACAATCGGCGGGAATTCAGGATTGATAAAGGTGGCTTCGGTATTGACCACGCCGCCGTGAACGTCGTTCGTGAAGAAAACAGTGATCCGCTGGTAATCCTGGTCGGACCATTTCTTTTGATACTGGGCGACGAGCTTGGGAGCCGATGACATCAACAACAAAACCAAACAAAGAGCATTCAGAGGGTTCATGGGATTCCAAAAAAAAATGGGACAAGAGAAATGACTTGTCCCATTTTAGGGAATTTCGCAGTAGGTCGCAAGGAATAAAGGACGGGAGAGAGCTCAGTTATTCAACGCACCTTCCGTGATCCAGGTCCGGATGGTGTCAATGGTGGCATCACTCAAATACGGGCCGCCGTCGGGCATGCGTTCGAGGGTCCGGACCGTAGACGTCGTCTTGATCTTGTGATAGACATAACTGCTGTCGGCATCATAAGGCCTAATCCTCATGAAGGAGGCGGCCTGGAGGCTTGGGACGTTAACCATGGCCAAATACGCATTTCCGTCCAGGTTCATGGAGCCCGGCAGATTGGATCCGCCCCCGTCATGACAGCCGCCGCAATTCGACTGAAAGATCGGCCGTACGTGCTGGGCAAACGAGTACGACTGGATGAAGACATTCGGTTGCTCGGCACGGGTCTTCGCGCCCTGATCAATCCATGCGGCAATGAGCGATTCCTGTTCAACGGTCAGAACCGGGCCGCTGGCCGGCATCCGGTCGCCCACGATGCCCGCCGCGCCGGTGATTTTTTGATAAAGGTATGAAGCGGAGGCATCACCCGCCACCACCCGCTTGACGTTTGATTTTTGTGCGCTCGCCACATCGACGAGTTCTTCATAAGCCCAGGATTCACGCAGGTCAAGCAGTTCATGGCCGGCATTGTGACAGGCGATGCATTCGCCGTCAAAAATATCCTGAATATTTTGAGGAACAAAATTCGAATCGCTCTGACCTTCTTCGGATAGGTCACCGCATGCGGCGGCGAGCCATAGCCATGGCAAGAAAAGGCTCAGACGGAGGGGGAAGCTCATTGGAAGATTCTCCTGGTTGAAAAAGGGTTACCACTTGAACTGACGAATGATATTAAAACCAAAATGAACATTCGGCCCGCTGTCGAACAGTTTTCCGGATTGCACCGTCGCACTGCCCGGAAGATACTGCGTCGTGTGCAAATGCTGGTTGTTTGAAATGAGGACCTCGAAAACATGCAATCGTATCCGGTGAGCGACACCGATGGACCATGTATTATAGCGCCGGTCGCCGGCAAACGTATTGCCTCTGTAACCCTGAATACGGGCCACGTATTCCGCCACCAGTGCCGTATTTTTTTTCACTCGGTATTCGGACCCGAATCCGATGGCGGTGGTTGATCGTGTGTCGGAGTAGGTCCGGCCGTCGGTGCGTCGGATAATCTTTTCATGGTTGCTTCGCAGGGCCCACGAGGGCGCCAGTAAGAGGCTCCAGTTGGGCCGGACTCGTGAAGCGAGGAGCAACTGCAGCGTCGGTGACAGTCTGTTGGAGGCGGCCACGTCCTGCCGGCTGATCCAATCGAAGGCCGCATAGCATCCCACGGTCACGGGCCATCCTTCTTTTTGGCGCCATGGTACGTACTTGAAGGCCATTTCCACGTCTTTGTGGTATCCGGTCCGCCGTATCAGGAGGTCGAGATTGTCACGAAGCGCGATCGAAAGATTGATGCTTGTCATTGCGCCATTGTCGAGTCCGAAAAATGTCTGTAAGGTGGCATGGCCCCCGCCATTCATTACGCCGAAACGATGGAGTATTCGGAATTCCGCCGTCCTGGAGCCGAGTGTACGTGACGTCGGCAGGTTGATCAACTGGGTTGCAAGAAAATCATCCTTTTCAGGCGCGACGGCGGATGTTGAACGTTCGGATGACGATCCCGCCTGGCCCCATAGTTCCCGGGGAAAGGAATTGATCCATGTGGCGATGGCTTCCACATCGCTCCGGGACAGGGGATCGGCGTCCAGCGGCATGGCGTCTTCCTTGTAAGGGAGTTCTTCCGGTTTTCTAGCTATCTTCCGATAGAGGTAACTGCCGTCCACATTATTGGGCGCCACACGGCGCAGCGTCTCATCTTCCGAACTTATGTGGTTGACAAGATTCCTGTAGCTATGGCCCGCTTCGAGCGACATGCCAAGGACCGGCTCGTCTCCGCCATGACAGGAGATACAATGTGAGTTGAATATCGCCTGAACGGTGGCGAAAGAGGCTTCAGCACCACTTTGTGAATATCCGGCAGCAGCCACCGTGAGTGAAAGGAAAAAAAGCAGCCCGGCGTTGGTACAATACATGTGACGGATCCTTATGGTTAGTAGCGCAGCAAGGCGCCGATATTGCCCATGATTTTCATTCGTGAATTTTCATTCGTGTTTTCCACGCGGCAACCTTGCATATACGCGTAGGTAATGGCCTCTTCCACGACGTCCTCCAGTTCGTGGGCGGGGCCGCCGCAAATGGGGCATGACGCGCCCGAACCTTTTTCGTCCGGCGTGCCAATGAAAAAACACTTATGGCACACGAAGCCCGGCGCCGTGAAACCCTTGGTCACGACGAGCGTATTGACGCCGCCGCGCCGCAACGATTGCAGCGTTGGTTGCAGTCCATGAACGCCTTTGCCGTTGTTACCCTGGGCTTCGTTGCGCAGGCGGTCAATCACGTCGGCCTGATGTTTATCCTCGGCCTTGCGGGCGGCGTCCTCGGTCCGCCGGATGACCTCGGCCAGCGGCGCGTCAGGCTCGACCACGACATGTCCGACCACTTTCTTGCGAACGGAAACCGACAGAGCGGCTTCGAAGCTCGTGATCATGTTTTGACGCCCGCCGATCACGAGCCATGGAATATCCTTCGTATCGATCAACTTCTCAGTTTCAGTGGCGATCTTCTTGAAATGTTTGTTCATCAATTCGCCATGCGCGTTGTCCGCGTGGCGTTCCTGCGTTCCCTCAAATCCGCCAAACTTCGTTTTGGATGAAACATCATCGGTCCAGCTGAGATGTTCATTGACAAATCCCAGCGTGACATCAAACAGTTTGGCTTTCGCGCTGTCCACGAGGGCAATCGCATAACTTCGGTGGTCGCACATCAGGTCGCTCAAGGGCCGGATGAAAGGGTCATAGTCCACGTTGAGATAGTCCTTCACGGGCTGCGGCAGTTCCATCGTTTCCCAATAGTTCAGAATACTGGATGAAAAAACGACCAGGCCTTTCGAGGCGTCCTTGTGAATGAATTCATGGGTTACGAAACCTTCCATCTTGGTAAAATCGCTTTCGATGGACTGAACCTGTTCGCGGGAAAGACGTTTCTCATGTTTGACGATGTCCAGGCGGTGTCGTTTTTCCTTGAGAAGCGTCTTCATGGCGATACGATAGTCGTGATTTCTTTCATTTTTGTTGATGTTAAGATAGAGACTGGAAATAAAATGCTCTTTACTACCCATCTTAGATAATCTCTCAATGACCTTCTGGGTTAACATGAGAATCTCCTTCAGGTAGGTTATTGAAATGACGTATCAGGACCGGACGGGCCGGTCCTCCGGAGGATTGGCTCCATCATGAAGCGGCCGGGTTTGGATGCCGAAAACCCTGCCAGGTACCGCGTCGTGCCAGTTCGCTTTGTACCAGCTCAGCCAACCTGGTACCATCCGTCAGCCACGCGGGTGCGATCAGTAGTTCACGCGTTGCGTCGCCGTACAGGCGCTGAATGGCCAGTGTGGGTTTCAATCGTTCAAGAAAGTCGCACACCAATTCCACATATTCCGGGAGTTCATAGATATGAAACGGATCCTTTTCAAAAAGTCGCGCGAGGGCCGTGCCCCGGACAATATGTAAATTATGAATCTTGATGAAATCCAGCGGGAGATCGGACAAGACGTCCGCCATCGCCAGGATTTGTTCTCTCGTTTCTGTTGGAAAGCCGAGGATGACATGGGCCCCGATATCAAAGCCGCGTTGGGCTGATTCACGGACGGCTCGGACAAAGCAGGCGAAGTCGTGCCCGCGATTGACCCAGCGCAGCGTCGCGTCATAGATGGATTCGCAGCCATACTCCACGCTGACATACGTGTCTCTTGCCAGACGTTCCAGAAGCCGCAGTTTGTCTTCATCCACACAGTCCGGGCGCGTTCCCACGATAAGGCCCCCGATGTCCGGGTGATCGAGCGCTTCGGTGTACAATTTTTCCAGTTGCTCCACCGGTGCGTAGGTGTTGCTGTAGGCCTGAAAATAAGCAAAAAAAGCCTGAGAGCCGAATCGACGCTTGAGGTACGGCAAGGCTTCCTCAATTTGAATCCGCACGGGGACCGCTGGTTTGAGATACACTTTGGGGCGGTATTCGGAGGAGGCCGGGCTGAATCCTTCATTGTTGCAATACGTGCACCCGCCAAAAGCCACGGTACCGTCGCGGTTGGGGCATGTGAATCCGGCATCGATGGTGAGACGATACACCGGACGTCCGAAAACCGAACGGAGGTATTGGTTGTACGAAAAATATCGTCGCCCTTCACGGAGAAACGAACCCGCCTCCGGCGAAGAACGTTTGGCCATGAGAGTCTTCTCGTTGGTTTGAATCATCAGGGGCGTTGCATATAGGGATTGACTGGCTCAATATACAAACGCCGTCCACGAAAAGCAAGATGGCGGGCGCTTCAGAAGCGATAGCTGAGTTCCAGGTAAAAGCGATCGGATTGTTCGTCCCGGCCGGTCGAGAATTCATACTGGACCGTCGTGAAAAGGCGCCTGGATATCTCGTAACTGACGTCAGCGGAAACGGAATGGCGGTCGTAGGAATCGGAGCGCCCCCGCAGTTCGTAGGTGTACGTTCGAAACGTGGACGAAGCGTACACACGGCCCCATTGGCGTGAGACCGCATAGCTGAAACTGTGAGCAGACGTGTAGGGGGTTGTTGTCGTGAAATAGCGGAAATTCAGATTGAGCTGAGTCTTGAGGACATTGTAGTAATAAATACCCGCCGAGTGGAGCCAGGTATTCTGGCTGTCACCGGCCCGGGTGCGAACGCTGGAACTAATCGACAGCGTCAATTGCCTGGTAGCCCTCCAACTGACGTCGCCTCGAAGGCCCTGGCGGAAAGCGTCGTCAAAAAGCGAATCGGGAATGGCGCGATATGTCTGGACGAGAAAGACATTTTTTCGGGCATCGTAACTTCCTGTAATCGAAACCGAACGAATCGGGCGCATTCTGGCCATCAGGTAAATATTGGACAACTCCAATGGGCTGTTCCTCCGGGATTGGCCGGAACGGTTTATGCCAATCTCGGCGTTCTGATACAGATACAATAAAGAACCATACGTGGCGTCGTTCTGGAGATAGAAGAATTCACGATCGATCTTACCATGTACGTATTGGCCGGAAAACGCGAGAGTGGAGGTGGTTTTCGTGTCGCCGCCGAATTCGTGTTTGTAATTGGCATAGATACCGAGTTTGCTGGTCGATGTTTGTGGCGTGGACTTGCGGTAGTCCGGCTCGGTTCCGACAAAGCCTCCGACGACCAGATTGGTTTGTAGTTTATGGGCATACAAAGCGCCGTCAAAATAGCCGATGCCGTTGATCACCGGCGAGGACACACGGCCGACCTGATACGAATAAGGAGCGGTATCGTTCTGGTATTTGAGCGACAGTTCATAGACGCGCAGGGGATAATTGGCGGAACGCAGGTCCCGGTTTGAATACGTCTTTCGAATGTGCGTGTTGGTGCTGAGACTGTAATACGATCCCTGGATCCGGTTGTAGTCAAGATTGACAACCATACCGGGCTGATAGTAATTGTAATCTGAATTCTTCCGATCCGATGAACTGAAGAACTGAAGACCGACGCGGCCCACGAGTACGTTGCGGTCTTTTGAAGCCCCTCGCGAGGCCCCGGACTGTGAACCCAGGTTGTCGAGCGTGGTCTGGTTGTGTTTGGCGATGGCCCCACTCCACAAGGCCGGCAGATCCGACCGGCCTGTACGGGCGCTGTCGCCAGGGGTGATGCGTTTGGAGTCGGTCCGGGCGACGGACGGATGGAATAACAAATCCATGCCGACCGCAGGTTTAAAGTTCGCATCCAGCGACGCCACTAAGGAACTCTTCCGCGATATGGAACGAATCACGAGAACGGGTTGGGCGGGTTTGGCCGCCAGCCGCAGTGAATCTCCGACGATGGCGCCTTTGAGCGTGCCGATGTCCGTATAGATGGCATCCGCCGAAACGTACGTGATCTTTCCAGTTCCATCCTGTCCCGACACACTCCGGGCCGCCAGCAAAAGTGTCCCTAAAAAAAGCAATCGTCGAGCCGTCGTCATGTCCTATTCTTCTCCCCGTGGATGGCAATCAAAGCAAGCCTGACTCTGATAAACATAATCTCTCACTTCGTCGTGTTCGCCGTTCATGCGGCTCTGGCTGTGGTCATGGCAATGCGTGCAACTGAAAAGCTGATAATTGGTCGGCACGTTGTGGCAGCCTGAGCCGTCACCGGCGGTGGCGCAGCCATTCCATTTGCCACGGTGTTTGCCGGACGTGATGGGAAAGGAAGGGCCATGGTCAAACGTCGATGGCGTCCAGGCGTTGGTGGAATGGCACTCCACACAGGTCGTCGGGAATACGTTGGTGTGGATGGGGTTGGTGGCCTGGGTGTAGTCCGCCGTGTGGCAAACAAAACAATCGGTGGGTGTGCCGGAAAATCCGCCGGCATGGCATTGGCTGCATTGCGATTCTATGCGCTTGTGAGCGCCCGTCAACGCAAACCGGGTCGCGTTGTGATCGAAGGAGGCCGGCCGCCATCCCGGTTTGGTTGAGTGACACGCCTGGCATTCGGTTGGGAAGCCGCCCTGGGCATGATTGGGTTGCAGGGCCGCATCGTAGTCACTTCGATGGCACGTCACGCATTCACGGCTGGCGCTCCTGTAATCGCTATTGGCGTGGCATAGGGCGCAGGCGGCGGACTTGTGAGCCCCGTCGAGGACAAATCCAAACAACGCGTGGTCGGCGTTCGCCGGCGTCCAGGCCAGCGTGGTATGACAATTCTGGCAATCCGTGCTCAGTCCGGACATCGCATGGTTGGGGTTGGACGTTCGTTGATAGTCGGCGGCATGGCAGAAAAAACAATCGGTCGGGATGCCGGCATATTCGTTTTCCCGCTGGTTGACGTGACAACTGCGACAATCGGTCGTTGCATGGCGGCCCGTGAGAGGAAAACGTGTGGCGGCGTGCTGGCTCACAAAACTGCCGGGCTTCCAGCTGGATGGATGGTGACAATGACCGCAATTCTGTCCGAGTTGACCCTTGTGCACATCCTGGTGGCACTGGTGACAGTCCGTCCGCGCCATGACAAAAGCGAGGTTGTCATGACAGGTCTTGCAGGTGACCGACTTGTGAAGACCCAACAACGGAAAACCGGTTTCCCGATTGTGATCAAAAGCCATGCTCGGTGACAGCGTTTTCCAATTGATCGTCGTGTGGCAGGTCTCACAATTCAACCGGATGGGACCGTGGGGGTTTAGGGATTCGGCCTTTGTCTTCAACGTATCCTGACCGAAGACCGGCACGAAATGCATGAACAGGACCATGGTACACACAATTCGCATGGGTCAATCGATTTTGAAGTTCTTGATGCGCACTTTCAGTCCATTACCGTCCGGATGGCAGGAGAAACACGCCTCTGAATTGTAGGAGTACCCGGTCACGTCCTGGTGTTCACTGTCCATCTCAGACTGCCGGTGCTCATGACAATGGAGGCAACTGAAAAGCTGGTAGTTGGTGTTCACGGTGTGGCAACCGGCGCCATTGCCCGAACCACCTCCGCAGCCTGTCCATTCGCCGGCATGGCGGCCCGTGTATATCGGAAAATATTGCGCGTCGTGATTGAGCGTCGAAGGATCCCACACGTTTTGTGTGTGGCACATGAGACAGTCATGCGGAAAATTGTTCGTGACATGGTTTGGATTCGTCACGCCATTGTAGTCGCTCTGGTGGCAGGAATAACAATCGGAACTTGCGCTGGTCAGATTGCCGGAGTGGCACTGCGAACATTGATTGGCAATGGCGGTGTGAGCGCCCAGCAGCGCATAACCGGTGTATGCCGCATGGTTGAATGTCGATGGTATCCAACCGGACGTCGCATGACAGCCCTGGCACGTTGTCGGGAACGTCAACCCGGGGTGATTGGGATTGAGCGCAGCAGAGTAGTCGGCCTGATGGCACGCATAACAATCGGTCGGCGTGTTGGTGTAACCGGACGCATGGCATAGCACGCACTGGTTCTGCACGGTCAGATGCGCGCCGGTCAACGGGAAGGACGTGCCGCTGTGATCGAACGTCGCCGGTGCCCAACCAGCGTTGGTCGTGTGGCAGTTGGTGCACGTCGTCGAAAGGTTGTTGGTCACGTGATTGGGATCGACGGCCGCGGTGAAGTCGGACTGATGGCAGGCGTAACAATCGGTCGGCGTGTTGTTGTAACCGGAGGCGTGGCAGGACACACACTGGTTTTGCACGGTCAGATGCGCGCCCGTCAATGGGAATGACGTGCCGCTGTGATCGAACGTCGCCGGCGCCCAGCCCGGGTTGGTCGTGTGGCAGTTGGTGCACGTCGTCGAAAAGTTGTTGGTCACGTGATTGGGATCGACGGCCGC
>CAZJBS010000002.1:0-21770 GCA_964544475.1 uncultured Bacteroidota bacterium
TTTGTCGAGGCGCAAGGAGGGGAAATGTGATGTCAGGGCCGTCACGAAGCGGGCCGAACGGCACCACGGTTTTTTCCTTACGCCAGTTCGATTGGCGAAGGCATCATGTTTGTCGAGGCGCAAGGAGGGGAAATGTGATGTCAGGGCCGTCACGAAGCGGGCTGAACCGCTCCCGAAGGTCACACGCATGTCACACCATTAGCAAAACCAGAATGGGCAGACTATGAATGAATTCACTACTACGCGTATGAATGATATGATCGATCCCACACTGCATATCTGGGGATGGGAGATTCCGATCTATCTGTTTATCGGCGGCCTCGTCGCTGGTTTCATGATCATTTCCGGCTATTTCACTTTCAAAGGTCACCACAAACACAGTTACTTTTCATCATTCTATCTGCCTCATGTCAGCCTCGTATTGCTCAGCCTTGGCATGTTTTCACTGTTTCTGGATCTTGAACACAAGCCATATGTATGGCGGTTGTACACAACATTTCAAATCACGTCGCCCATGTCCTGGGGTTCGTGGATTCTGATATTGGTATATCCGATCCTTCTTTTGAACACCCTGGTCAGTATACCGGAGCCGTTCAGTAACCGGATTCACTTGTTCGATCGGTTTTCGCAAAAGATCAACACGTATCCGCATCTTATTCAGAATATCGGCATTGCCAACATGATCATCGGTGCGGTATTAGGCATGTACACCGGCATTCTGTTGAGCGGGTTGGCGGCGAGGCCTTTGTGGAACAGTTCGATGCTGTGGATGTTGTTTCTCGTTTCCGGCCTCTCGGCCGCTGCGGCGTTTGTGCATTTGGTTACAACCGATCCGGTCGAGCGCGTGCTTTCCGCGAAAGCCGACAACGGTTTCCTGATATTTGAATTACTTGTATTCGTTCTGTTTTTCGCCGGCATGCTGACGTCCACTCAGGCTCACCAGGACGCCGTTAACCTCCTGCTCACAGGCCCTTACGCCGCCGTATTCTGGGTATTTGTGATCGGATCCGGCATCGTCATACCATTGATTATTCAGTTGTTTGCTGTCAATCACAAAGTGCAGCATACAGCGATTGCGCCAATCATGGTCATCACCGGGGGCATCGTACTTCGATTCGTCATTGTTTATGCCGGGCAATACAGTCATTGGACAAAGACCGCAGGATTGTTCTGACAGGGTTTTACAAGGAGTACCATCATGATAGATAAGGAAATCATTGAAGAAAAAGAGAAAGCGGAAGGTCATGCTCATTCGCATCGGCCCCCCCAGGCCTATTGGAATCCGTATCTCTCGGGCATCGGACTCGGGTTGGTGTTGTTGTTATCATACGTGATCATGGGTCGTGGTCTCGGAGCGTCCGGTGCGATGTCCACTTTGGTGTCGGTCGGCATCAGCGCGATCACACCGGAACATGCACAGGGCAACGGCTTTTATGCCGAATACCTGGGGGACCGCACGGTCAATCCACTCAAGGATTGGCTTCTATTTGAAGTCATTGGCGTCGTTGTTGGAGGATTCATATCCGGTGTGTTTGCCGGGCGCATCAAACGCACCGTTGAAAAAGGTCCGCGAATTGGCACACGAAGCCGGTTGGTTCTGGCTTTTGTGGGGGGTGGTATGATGGGATTTGGAGCGAAACTCGCCCGAGGTTGCACGAGCGGACAGGCCCTCACGGGTGGCGCCGTCCTGAATGTCGGCAGTTGGGCATTCATGTTGATGGTTTTTGCCGGCGCGTATGCCCTGGCATATTTCTTAAGGAGGCAGTGGACATGAACGCACCCTTTTATAAGTACGGAATGTTCGGCGATGAATTCAGCCTGATCATTGCTTTTCTGATCGGCATCGGATTTGGATTTTTCCTCGAACGCGCCGGGTTTGGCAACGCGCGCAAATTGGCCGCGCAATTCTATTTCACTGACATGGCCGTCCTGAAGGTCATGTTCTCGGCCATAGTGACGGCCATGCTTGGCATCTATTATCTCGGATGGATTGGTTTTCTTGATTTCAGTTTGCTTTACCTGACGCCGACGAATCTGCTTCCGCAAATGGTTGGCGGGCTGTTGCTGGGTTTTGGATTTGTAATCGGCGGCTATTGTCCTGGAACATCAGCGGTGTCCGCGTCCACGGGACGGATTGACGGCATGGTGTACCTGGCCGGCGTGTTTGCAGGCATTTTCGTATTCGGCGAGATGTTCCCGATAATTGGAGATTTTGTCAATGCAACGCCGATGGGTACCGTGACCCTCTATCAATTGTGGAATATCCCCTATGGCGTCCTTGTCTTTGCCGTGGTGGTGATGGCTGTCGCCGCCTTTGCGGCCGCGGAATGGGGTGAGCGTAAGATGGCTGCCAATCTGACGGAGTAGAACTATGAAATCATGGATGGAAAAGATCACGTTTAACCAGCGTCTGGCATTAACCGCTCTTGTATTTGGCGCGTTTGCCCTGCTTGGTGGTACACCTCAAAACGACCACGTCGCCAAGGTGAATCTCCGTGATTTGGCTATCGAAGTGGACAAAGCGGCCGATCACGTGGAAGCCCTCGAATTGGCGGACTGGATCATCATGGGTAAGGCGGATTTCAGACTGCTCGACCTGAGAAGCGAAAAAGAATATGCCGACTACCATATTCCGCAAGCCGAAAATGTCAGCCTGGCGGGCTTGTCCGACTATCCCATATTGCGGAATGGAAAAATATTGCTATATTCCGGCGGCGGTATTCACTCTGCTCAAGCCTGGTTTCTGCTCAAATCGCGCGGCTACAAGGGTGTCTACATCCTGATGGGCGGTCTGGAGGAGTGGCAGGAAAGAGTCCTGTTTCCCAAAGTTCCTGAGAATGCCAATCAGCAGGAACTCGCGGCGTTCGAAAAAATCAAGAACGTCAGCCTGCATTTTGGCGGACAACCGCAAACGGGAGTCGGGGAGATCAGGCCGAAAATGACGGTGGCATTGCCAAAGATGGAGAGTCCGTCAGGGGGCAACAAACCGGCGACCAGCAAGAAAAAGAAAAAAGAAGGATGTTAGGCAATCAAGAATCGACAACTATGAATTTGAACGTGAAAGGATCCCCAGCATGAAATGGATTCACTATGCTCTTCTAGCCCTATTGGTGTCCAGCTATGGTTATGCTCAAGACAAGGCCGAGGTCTTCGGCAAAGGCGTGGCCGGTTCCACGTTGACGGCTGTTTCGACGATTCTATCGAACGCGAAGGACTTTGTGGGTAAGACCGTCGTGGTCGAGGGCAAGATCGTCGATGTGTGCCCCAAACGCGGTTGTTGGATGGACTTGTCGAGCGACAAGGCTTTTGAGAAGATCCGAATCAAAGTGACCGATGGTGAAATCGTATTTCCGCTAACCGCCAAAGGGAAGACCGCCCGCGCAGAAGGGGTCGTTGAGGGCATTGAAATGTCCAAGGAAGATGCATTGAAGTATTACGAGCACCTGGCTGAAGAGAAAGGTCAAACGTTCGATCCGTCGACCGTGACCGGACCCGTTACGATTTATCGGATCAAAGGCACCGGCGCGACCATCCAGTAGACGCGATTGTTCTTGCATTCAAGAACGGTCACTGAACATCCGGTGACCGTTTTTCTATTTTGACCATCGCCCGAGATAAGACGTCAACAAGAGAGTACCTCATGACCTGGAACGAATTCAAGAAATCAGTGAACCGGTGGAATGTCATTCTGCATCGGGACATTGGTTATGTGTCTGTGGGGTTGACATTGGTTTTCGCGATTTCAGGCATTGCGGTCAATCACATCGAAGACTGGAACCCCAACTACAAGGTCGAAAAGGTCTCGGCACAGATTGAACCTGTTCCTGAGGGAACGGAAGAGGCGATGGTGCAACATGTGCTTCGACAAATGCAGTTGTCCGGGCCCATTCGAAGCAGTTTCCAACCCTCTCCCGACCGGCTTCAAATATTTCTCGAAGATGGCAATCTGGACGTGCAATTGTCCACCGGCCGTCTCATTCACGAGCACACCGCCGAGCGGTTTCTTATCAGAGACTTTAATTTCCTGCATCTGAATCAGCCCAAACAGGTATGGACGTGGATTTCGGACCTCTACGCTGTGGCGTTGGCGTTTCTTGCGATCTCAGGTCTTTTCATACTGAAGGGTAAGCATGGATTGAAAGGACGGGGCGCCTGGCTGAGCCTGATAGGGATTCTGATTCCGATTTTGGCTTTGTTGCTGTTGAAGTAGCAATTTTTCCATCTTTGAAGACCACCACCAACAACAACCCTTCAATGGCGATCATGAAAGATACGGCGTTTCGCTTCATCGTTCTTCTGGGCGTCGGCATGATCGGGTGTGCCGATTATGATGTCATCATCCGCGGCGGGCACGTGTATGACGGTACGGGCGGCGCGCCAACCGTTGCCGATATCGGTATTCAGGCTGACACCATCACCATTATTGGCAATTTGTCCGGCAAGTCCGCCTCCACCGACATCGATGCTCACGGCCTGGCCGTGTCACCGGGATTTATTAATATGCTTTCCTGGGCGACAGAATCTCTGGTAGCGGACGGTCGCGCAAAAAGCGACCTGATGCAGGGTGTCACGCTGGAAGTTTTTGGTGAAGGCTGGTCCGAAGGTCCCATCAACGACTCGATGCGGAAGGAAGCGCTCGAGCAGCAGACCGACATAAAATTCGATATAGCATGGACCACACTTGGTGACTACATGCGCTGGCTGGAAAACCGCGGCGTGTCTCCCAACATCGCCTCTTTTGTCGGGGCGGCCACGGTGAGAATATATGTTCTTGGTTATGTCGACCGGGCCCCGAATCCGGCCGAACTCGACTCGATGCGATCGCTGGTCAGGGCGGCGATGGAGGAGGGTGCGCTTGGCGTCGGATCGGCGTTGATCTATGCGCCGGCCTTTTATGCCAGGACCGACGAACTCATCGCGCTGTCACGTGTGGCAGCGGCATACGACGGCCTGTACATTTCTCATATGCGCAGCGAGGCCAACCGTTTGCTTGAATCCATTGATGAGGTTCTTGAGATATCACGCCAGGCCGGCATTCGTGGAGAGGTTTATCATCTCAAGGCCGCCGGCCGGGCCAATTGGTCTAAAATGGATTCCGCCATTTCAAAAATCGAACGCGCCCGCCTGGAGGGATTGGATGTGGCCGCGAACATGTATACGTACACGGCCGGAGCAACGGGACTGGATGCCGCGATGCCACCGTGGGTGCAGGAAGGCGGTCTCAAAGAGTGGATCAAACGCCTGCAAGACCCGGACATCCGGCAGAAAGTAGCCCTCGACATGCGTACGCCCACGGATGCATGGGAGAATTTCTTTCTGGCCGCCGGCTCGCCGGACCACATCATTCTGACGGGTTTTCGGAACGATACGCTCAAGTATCTGACCGGAAAAACACTCGCTGAGGTTTCGTCCTTGCGCGGAACATCTCCGGAAGAATGCGCCATGGATCTTGTTATTCAGGATGAAAGCCGCGTTGGAACGGTGTATTTTCTGATGTCCGAGGAAAACGTCCGCAAACAAATTGCTCTGCCGTGGGTGAGTTTTGGCTCCGACGGCGGGGCCCCGGCGGCCGAGGGATTTTTCCTGAAATACAAGAACCATCCGCGGGCGTACGGCAACTTTGCGAGACTGCTTGGCAAGTACGTTCGCGAGGAGAAAATTATTCCATTGCAGGAGGCGATCCGGCGGTTGACGTCATGGCCGGCCTCGCGTCTGCACATTGCTCGGCGGGGCTCCTTAAAGGTCGGTCACTATGCGGACATCGTCGTATTTGATCCTCAAACGATCCGAGATCACGCCACGTTTGAAAATCCCCATCAGTATGCGACCGGAGTGAAACACGTTTTTGTGAACGGTGTGGCCGTCGTGAAGGATGAGGAACACACCGAACGCAAACCGGGGAGGTTTGTGAAAAGGGAAGGTACCGGGAATCGCTAGCCTTATGGGTGTTCCGGAATTGGACGCAACTGAATCCACGGCATAGGATTGATGCCAATTCCGACGAGTCTTTTCAAACGGTTGGCCATCGAGCCTGGATCATACAAGCATTGCAGACGATAGGGCGCCAATTCTGCCATCGTGTGTGAATGATAATGCGATACCATGGCGGGAACTCCAAGTTGACGATAGTACCATTCGGTGTGTTTCTGCACCGATGGCAGTTGGTCCGGAGAATAAAATGGCGAATCAAGGATATGTATTTCACCACCGACGGCCAACGAAGGCAGAATCCGATCGAATAAGGCGGCGAGATTCGGAAAGTACTGGAGAGAACCATTGAAAATGACAATATCAAACAGACGTTCAGGCCAATTTATCTTGAAGAGATTGCCGAAAAGCCACGAAGGGTTTGCGTTCCCGAATACTCGTGATGCCTGAAGCAATTCATGCCGGTTGATATCAAGACCGAATATTTTCGTTTCTCGCAGGCCCTCTGCCAGTCTGTGACTGAACCAGCCATTGCCGCAGCCGATTTCGATCATGAAGCGCGGCGCAGGGCTCTTCGTTTGCATATACTCGGTGAATGATTCGAAACTCCGCCGGCGAAGCCTCCAAATTGACGCGTGCCGGTCCTTCTCAGCAATGTCGGGCAGCGCTCTTACCTGTTCATCGGCGTACAGCCAGCCTTCGCGCCTTCTGGCCTGGAGATATGTCTCTTCAAAACCGCTCTCTGGCTCCGAGAGGAAATGGACCCCGTTCTCGGTGAACAGGACTTCAAAATATGCGGTCATGAACCGGACGCACTGACGGCGGTTATCATGCAGACAGAACTCCGATTTATGGAATTTCCGCTTCGACGAGTTTGGCGAGCAATGTCAGGGATTCCTGCCATCCAAGATAACATGCTTCAGGCGGGATCGTATCTGGAACGCCCTCCTGTACTATGTTCACTTCCGTCCCACAGGAAACCTCCCGGAGGGACACCGTCGTCTGCATCACGCCGGGCAGGTTGGGGTCGTCGAATTCATCCGAATATCGAATACGCTGATGTGGTTCCAATTCGAGGAATTTGCCGCCAAATGAGTGGATTTGTCCGGTTGAGAAATTCGTGAACGACATTTTGTAAGTTCCGCCGACTTTAGCTTCCAGATGATGAACTTTTCCGGTGAATCCGTTGGGCGGGAGCCATTTCGACATGGCGTCGGCGTCCAGGAACGCGCGGTACACTTTTTCGGGAGCTGTCCGAAGGACGCGATGCAGCCGGATTGTGTTGGTCGGCATGGTCAGCCTTTCGATTTATGGCCAAAGAAGAACCTTGATGGACGAATTTACCTTCGATGCAACCGTTTGACAGTCACGATATTACAGGCATCGCTTCCTTTTGTCAAGAAAAAGTCGGCCGGCATTGTCCCCAATGAAACCATTGAAAATGGTGTCACTTTTTCCAATAATGGACCTTCGAAGGGTTGCCTCTGAAAACAACCACCTAAAAAACGGGAGATACTTTGTCCCCTCTTGGCAACAAAACCGTATTCATCACCGGCGCCAGCGCCGGTATTGGTGAAGCGACCGCCACCGCGATGGCCGAAGCCGGGGCGCGGCTCATCCTCACCGCCCGCCGGAAAGACCGGCTGGAAAAACTGGCCGCAAGACTCAAACAGGACCACGGCGCCGAATCGCTGATCCAAACGCTTGATGTGCGAAGACAGAAAGATGTGTCGTCATTCATCGATGGACTTCCCGACGATTGGAGAGCCATCGATATTCTGGTGAATAACGCCGGCCTTGGGCGTGGTTTGGATAAACTCCATGAGGGTTCGCCGGAAGATTGGGACGAGATGATCGACACGAATGTCAAAGGCCTGCTTTACGTGAGCCGTGCCATTGTACCCGGCATGGTGCGGCGCGGTTCCGGTCATGTGATCAATGTCGGCTCGATCGCCGGTCACGAAGTCTATCCCGGAGGTAATGTGTATTGCGCGACGAAATACGCGGTGGATGCCATAACGAAATCCCTGCGGGTCGATCTGGTGGATACGCCGGTTCGCGTCAGTACCGTCGATCCCGGATTGGTTCAGACCGATTTCAGCAAGGTGCGTTTTCGCGGCGACGAGACGCGCGCCAAAAAACCGTACGAGAATATCACGCCATTAACCGGCCGTGACATTGCGGAAGTGATTGTATTCATTGCCACCCGTCCTGCGCACGTGACGATTGCGGAGGCCATTGTCTTTCCGGTGCACCAGGCGTCCGCGTCGGTGGTTTTTCGGAAGCCCAATTAGCCGCGACCATGTTTATCGACGAGTATCAAACCATCGAAGCGCGTGCCGATGCGTCCATTGAAGATCGGGGGTCTCGTTTTGTCGGTATCGTCACCCCGGTGGCCTCCGCTGAAAAAGCGAAACAACTGGTGGATACGCTATCACAAGAACATACGTCCATGTTGGATGTGGCCACGGCTTACCGGATCGGTTTGGAACCGGAGTGCGTGGCCGTCGCCCATGGGCATTTTGGCGCTGACGAATCCCTGCGATCCATTTTGGAATCCAAAGATCTCACGTACGCCTTGATCGTGGTCTTTCGGGAAGCGGGTGACGAAGATGTTCTTGAACCGTCGGCGCAGGCTTACCGCGATGCGGCCCTGAACGCTTTACGGCGTGCGAAAATCGTGAAGCGAATCCTGTATGATACGTTACGGTTTGAAGTGGAACGAAACGACCTGGAATACGCTTCGCGCTGCATTACCGATCAGCGTGGCAAAATCATCGGAACCGTCAATGGAGAGAAGGTGATTGTGAGCGTAAAAATTCGAAGAGTTCAATCCGAAGACCTGAAAAAAGCTCTGGCGCAAGCCTTCCACGGACGCGTTACGTCTTTGGATTGATGCGGATGGGATCTCATCCCGACTTCTGAATCAGCGGGTCGGTTTAGTAAAGGGGGCTTTAATACAATGGAAATCGGGTGGTCATCGCCTTGATTTCCGACCGAATTACCGCAAGGTTCTTTTCGTCGTCCGGTTCTTTGAGGGCACGATCAATGAACTTCCCAATTTCCTTCATTTCCGATTCTTTCATCCCGCGACTTGTCAGGGCCGCGGTGCCAATCCGTATGCCACTTGTAACCATCGGACTCTGTGTGTCAAATGGCACCATGTTTTTGTTTACAGTGATTCCGGCGTGTTCAAGGGTATTTTCAGCTTTTTTGCCGGTGATATTTTTGTTTGACAAATCCACCAGCATCAGGTGATTGTCGGTTCCGCCGGAGACCAGATTGTAGCCGAGGTCCATCAGTGATGAGGCCAGTGTCTGGGCGTTTTTCACAACCTGCTTGGCGTATTCGATGAAGGACGGCTGCAGCGCCTCCTTAAAGGCCACCGCTTTCGCGGCAATCACGTGCATCAACGGGCCACCCTGAATACCCGGCATCACCGTTGAGTCGAGGATCTCCGACATCATTTTGACCCGGCCTGATTTGGGCGCCACGATGCCCATTTTGTTCTCGAAATCTTTTCCCATCAGAATCAATCCGGACCTTGGCCCCCGCAGAGTCTTATGTGTCGTCGTTGTCACAAAGTGGCAGAAAGGAACCGGGCTGGGGTGAATGCCGGCGGCAATCAGACCGGCGGGATGCGCCATATCGGACATAAGGTAGGCGCCAATCTCATCCGCCACCGCGCGAAATTTTTCGTATTCAAAAAACCGGGGATAGGCGCTGGCACCGGCGATGATCAGCCTGGGCTTGTGTTCGCGGGCGATTTTGACCATGTCATCATAATCGATCCGGCCGGTTTCCTTCTTTACGCCATACGCGACGACTTTGTACATCTTGCCGGAAAAATTGACGGGACTGCCGTGCGTGAGATGACCGCCATGGGCCAGATTCATGCCCATGATTGTATCACCCGGTTTCAGAACGGTGAAATAGATGGCCATGTTGGCCTGCGAGCCGGAATGCGGTTGTACGTTGGCGTAGTCGCAGTGGAAGAGTTGTTTGGCACGGTCGCGGGCCAGATTCTCGGTCTGGTCAACGCATTCGCATCCGCCGTAATATCGGTTGCCGGGATAGCCTTCGGCGTATTTATTGGTCAGGACGCTGCCGGCGGCTTCCAAAACGGCCTCGCTGACGAAGTTTTCAGAAGCGATCATTTCGAGGGTGTTGTTCTGCCGGTCTTTTTCGCCGACGATTGTTGCGTAAACTTCGGGATCAAAGGACTGAATGCGGCTCATGGGTTCTTCCTATAGCTGGTGATTGCTCGCCGGACAATGTAACTAAACCGGATTCGACGTGCAAGGTGGAATGAGGGTCTGTTAAGATCCGCCAGACCGAATCGGTCGCGTGATCCCCGTCGGTGTGCTTTTCCGTACCAGCCAAAATTAGCCATTGATAACCACCCGGACTACGGCTAATTTGCAATCGCATGATTAATCCTTTCACGTCGCGCCTGTCTTTGAATCGCAAAGAGTATCGCGTCACGCTACGGGATCCGGAGCCGGATGATGCCATACTCATGCACCAATGGCGCAAAGAAGACGCCCTGCGAGCCCACCAGCCGTTCGTTCTGCTGACTATCGACCAACTTCGCGCGGATATCGAAAAGTTGCGTTCCAACGATTTGCCCAATTTTTCACGCGACCGGTTTCAATGGATCATTGAACGCCTGGAGGACGATACGTCCATGGGATGGGTGACCGTGTCGATACGATCGTGGGAACATCTCATCGCAGAAATCGGTTATAGTCTCGCCGAACGTTACCACCGTCGCGGATATGGCACTGAAGCCGTGGAGTTAGTACTTCAAAAAGTGTTTGTGGAAGCTCACATGTACCGGGTCGAAGCCAAGTGCTCGGTGTCCAACACGGCATCCTACCGGTTGCTTGAAAACATGGGATTCCGCCGCGAAGGCATCCTTCGCGGGTATTTTGTCATTCAGGGCCGGCGGGTCGACCACTATATGTACAGTTTGCTTCGTAGTGAGTATTTTGAAAAATTCTGAAGATGGCCCGAAAACGATGAGCGGGAATCGCATCGTTGGTTTCCGTTTCTTGAAGTCAGGCATCCGGCCGCGTTGTTGGAACAAATCACTATTTTGTCACGCGCAACCTGAAGGTTGCGCCAACTTCGGATACCGAGCGATTGACCATTGAAGTTCCGGAATCTTTTCGTCTCTATCTCAAGGGCATTCTTGGCTCCGGGCACCAGGCATTTCTGAACGGTCTGGAGTTTGAAAAGCGCACGACGTTGCGTTTCAATATCCTCAAGACTGTTGGCGAAGAAACTCGAAGAGACCTTCAGCGGGAGGGATTCGTGTCTGAGCCGTTGGAATTCTATTCGGACGCATTTCTGATCAAAGAAGAACCCACGCCGATCAGCAAAACGCTGGAGCATTTTCTCGGACTCTTCTATATCCAAAGTGTAGCGTCCATGATACCGCCGCTGGTTTTGGATCCTCAACCCGGGGAACTCGTCCTCGACATTGCCGCCGCGCCGGGTTCCAAAACGACGCAAATGGGCCAGATGATGCTCAACCGGGGCATGCTCGTGGCCAACGAATGGGACGGCAAACGCATCAAAACCCTGTCACACAATTTGGATCGAATGGGCATTCTCAACGCCGCGATGGTCAATATGGGCGGCGAACGCATCGGCAATCTCCTGCCGGAGACGTTTGACAAAGCCCTGGTCGATGCGCCGTGCTCCGCGATCGGCGTGATTCACAAAGCGCCCCAGGCCATTGAAAATCTGTCCTTCGTTCAGAAGTTCGCTTTTATTCAGGAACAGCTTTTTGTCAGCGCTCTCAAATCACTGAAAGTCGGCGGCACGCTGGTCTATTCGACGTGTACCGTGACACCGGAAGAAAACGAAATGCTGGTCGACAGACTGGCGCGCCGATACAACCTGGACATTGAGGCGATTCAGATGCATTCGTCGATCAGCCGAATCGACGGCTTGCGCCAATTCGGCAACCACGAACCGCTCGCTGATTCCATTGAAAGAACCGCCCGCCTGTTGCCTAATCGCATCAATCCGGAAGGTTTCTTCGTGTCGAAGTTGAGGAAGAAAGAATCGATTCCACCGGCCGGTGAACGTTCCTCCTTTGGCAACGTCCGATTCGATCTGGTTGATGCGGATGATCCCGAAATCCGACAAATGGCCGATTATTTCGCCAACCTTTTTGGAATGGACACGGCGCTGTGGAGAGCCTATGCGTTCATGAAGAAAGACGATGAAATTCTCATCACTTCCGGCGACTGGCTCGGCAAGGAACCGATATTGAACAGAATTCACACTCATCGCATCGGTATGCGTATTGCCCGAACGCGGCGAGCCGGGGAATGGAAACTCTCGACCAATGCCGCTCAATTGTTCAGTTCGCGCATTACGAAGAATAGAATAGTCCTGGAAGACCTGGCGGAAATAGAGACATTTGTGGCGGCGGGAACACTACGGAGAGATTTCGGAATTGAAAAAGGTGGCGTCGTAGTTTTCGCGCACGGTCACGCGCTGGGATGCGGGGTCATTCACCAGGGCGCCCTGAAATCTCAAATGCCGAAAAGCCGCATGGTCATTGGTGTGGATGTCGTGTAGAATCTGACTTGGCACGGATGAATGCGGTCCAAGAAACAAAAGAGCGATCCAAAAAAAGGGGCGAAGGATCGTCGTCCATTCGCCCCGAAAACTCGGCCCCTGCTCTCCGTTATTCCTTAACGACGTAGCCCAGAATCACACCCGCTATGGTTGCTTCGACGATGCAGCCGAGGAACCAACTCATGGCCAGAAAATACGGCAAAGGCTGGACGGAGTATGTTCCATAACCCATGCCAATACCGGTTCCCAGGCCATACAGCACGCCGTACTGGATGGCGTTCGCAAGGCTCTTTGTCACAAAGCGGGTATAAATCATCACAAAAACGGTTGCCGAGATCAGAGTCACGACACTCATAAGACCGTGTTTCATTTCTTCCATAGGCCTCCACATGCTGGCGGTGGCCTGATACATGCCCTGCAGCAAAATGCCATGCAGAACAAAGTCGAGCAACGACCATGCGACAAAAACGAGAACGATGGCGATAATAGCTTTCTTCATACTTCCTCCGATTGGGGTTGGTTAAGGGACATTCGGTTAATGAAGTAAAGACGCCACAATTGGTTGCCCGCCGGCCGGGCGATGAGACAGGAAGAGACTGGATGGGTCAATTTGGCACTCGAACGGGAATTTGTCAAGAGATCAATTCAACGAAACAATTCTATTTTTACCCTCCGCATTTCCTTGCCGTTGATGAGCACGGCAAGGGCGTGAGTTCCAGGATGGTGTGATCGTGTCGAGAGATCCCGAAAAGTATGCCGAAACCGAAAAGCGTGACGTTCGGCAGGCCCCATTATTTTGCGACCAATCTGAAATATCCTGGCATGAATCCGGCCCCCCGACTTCACATAGTGGACGGCGTATTCCAGTCGTAGGTTCATCGGCTTGAGGCCTTTGCACACCAGGCGACAGGAGACATCCACGGCGCCTCCGATTTTTGTGCGGCGCGGGGTCACGTTCATGCGGGTCACGTTCACCGGCCCATTCTGAGAATAACCGAACAAGGACAGCGCTTGCGGGAGACCCTTTTTCAACAACGTGCGACAGGCGTGACGAAGCAGCCGGTCCGTTTCTTCGGATACCCCAATCCACCGGCGGGCCGTTTTCAATACGATACCCGGGTGGTCCTTTGCGATGTCATTCAGATTGTTTGCAACGGAACGGCGGACATAGGCCGATGGATCGCCTTTCAGTATCTCGAGAATCTGAAGAACAGGTTCAGGGTTCTTTTTGAATTCCGGCAAAGCCGTGGCCCATGGCAATCGCGGACGGCACCCTTCGCTGGCCAGCCGTCTCACGTGTTCATTGGTGTCACGCGCCCAAACCGCCATCTGATTCACCATCACGGGACCGTATTTCACGATAAACGGCCGGACGGCGAATTCGGAACTTGACAGCTGCGTGAAGAGCTCGAGCGCGGGAATGGATGCTTCATAATCCTCCAATCCGTACAATTCAACATATCCCGGAAAACACATGTCCGCAAAGTTTGCAGATCGGCCCATTCGATCTCGGCGTGCGACACTCATCAAGACTCGGAGGTTTCTTCGATACGGCCCGGGAAGAACCAGGCCCAGGACCGATGAAATGTGATACATTCGATTCTTGAGTTCGCGGCGATTCCAATGCCTGTCTAATATTTTTTCAATGAATGTTCTTCTGGAGAAAGCCGGCTCGATGGAATAAATCTGGTCGGAGAGTTTCTCCACGTACGCGCGATCGTACATGTGCTTCAATGGTTCTGGCATACTCGAATTGCTATTGTTTGAGCCTGGCGGCTTCCCTGAGTTCCGCTTTGACAGATCCGGGGAGCCGGTTCCAATGAAGGTCCAGTAAGGCGGCTTCGAGGGCATAGAGGAGCACGAGGGAAACCCTGGGACGAATCCTTTTGAGTCGGATGTAGACTTCCACGGAACCAAGCCGTTCGATATCCTGCAAAGTGGATACGCCGATCTCATTCAACCACTTCGTGGATTTCGGGCCCATGTTCCGGATTGAAGACTTCGGTCTTTGAGTCATAATGACCGTTGACGTAATTTGGCAACCATACACCATGGAAGATATTCAATGCCGATGACAACCTTATGTCAGGAGAGAGACCGGTCTTCGTCATGCCCTTGACACGTGCGATGGCTGGAAATAATAATATTGTTTGTCTCTATGGCTCGTTTGATTTATATTCACACGTTGATTGTTGACTTGCCTGCCAGCGCTGATGTTGAGACCCGGAATCACACACTGAGAGCCACCGTGAGCGGCGAGATCGTTCAAAAGCAAAAAGAGGCCCTGCTCAAGAAGATCGCGGAGCACAAGGCTTTGGCCAAACCCGTTTTGGACAAAGTTCGAAAGGCCAGCGCTCTTGAAATGGTTTTCATGTTTGATACGACGGGCAGTATGGATGTGTACCTGTCGGAAGTGCAAATGCACGTGCAACTGATATTGCGGGAAATTCGAAAACGCGTACCGGATGCGCGGTTTGCTTTGATTGTTTACAAGGATCACGAACAGGGACCGTACGTCACCTTGACGCATCCTTTTTCGGACAAAGAAGATGAGTTGATCAATTTCCTCAGATCGTCGCAGATCGCTCCCGGCGCCGGCGGCGGCGGTGCGGAAGCCGTGGAATGCGCGCTGTTTGAAGCCAACCAACTGGAGTGGTCACCGGGCACGAAAGGAAAGGCCATTGTCCTCATCGGCGACAAACCACCCCATGGCGTGATGGATACCTTTGATGAGTGTTCGAGCGGGCGGGATTACCGAATCGAAACGAACCACCTGATCGACAAGCATGTGAAAATTTACGCCGTGTTGTGCAATAACGTTCAGGAGACGCGGAGCACGTTCCAATGGCTGGCCGACAAGACGGGGGGACGCTTTGTGACCCTGGAAGAAATTCACGACCTCGTTGATTTGCTCGTTGCCGTCAGCATCAAGGAGTCCAGTCCGTTGTTATTGCAGGCTTATACGGAAGAACTGAAACAAAAAGGTCATTTGACCGACTCCAAACGAAAACTAATACAGAGTCTCAGCTAAATGAGCCCTAAAAAAACCGTGGCGGTTGGTGAGGAACAACCGGAGTTTACCATAAAGGAACGGGTCCTGATCGTTGAGGACGATGTCGCCGTCCGTGACATGGTTATGGATTTCCTGATGAAGCGTGATTTCGAGGTGATCACAGCTTCCACCGGCGAAGAAGGCCTGTTGATTGCAACCACGGAAAAACCCGATGTGATTCTGGTCGACATCCTGATGCCGGGCATTGACGGCATTGAATTGATCCAGCGGCTCCGGATGCAACCGGGCACGAAGCTGATTCCGATCCTTGTCCTGACCGCCGTGAATAACCTGGAAACGAAAGTCAAAGTTTTTCAGGCCGGCGGTGACGGTATGCTCATCAAGCCGTTTGATTTGCAGGAACTGCAAGTTCGGATCGAACGCGCCCTGCGTGTTTCAAAAGATTTCCTCGAACTCACCTATCTCGATGCGCTGACCGGAGTTTACAACCGGCGATTCTTTGATGACCGGCTGCTCGTGGAAATCAACCGCGGGAAACGGTATAACAATCCACTATCCCTGGCGATTTTCGACATCGATTTTTTCAAGAAATTCAATGACACGTACGGTCATCGGGCCGGCGATTTCGTGCTGAATGCCCTGGCGCAATTTGTGAAAAAGCAACTTCGTTCGCAGGATATCGTCTGCCGGTACGGCGGGGAAGAATTCTGCATCATCATGCCGATGACCAAAGGATATGACGCCGCCATGGTTTTGAGCCGTCTCCGGAGCGACCTGCAGAATCGGTATTTTTATTCTGAATTTGACAACCGGGACTTCAACATTCTGATCAGCGTGGGCGTTGCGGAGTGTCCGACGGATGCCACCGAAGCGGACGCCCTTATTCGAACCGCCGACGAAGCCCTCTACGAAGCCAAACATACCGGCAGAAACCGTGTCGTTTTGTTTCACGGTTCCTCTCCGGCCGCCGCCGCCTCCAAAAAGTGATATCCGACCATTGACACAAACGCTGGAACTCCTTCGCGAGAATCTGCAGATACTGCGCCATGCCGTGCACGGGCAGGACGATTCATCGCTCCTCGAAGAGCACGGCCATCCGGACGCCGACGACTATTACGCCGTGTATGAACTGAACGATGAAATTTTTCTTTTTCATTTTTCAAGAACGACGATTTGCCGGCTTGTTGTCTTCGACAACGTGCCCGAAGGCCTGAAGTATCTCCAGGCCGTGACGAAACCCTGAGAGCCGTGCCATGTACACCCTGGAATTGACGGAGACGTTTTCAGCTGCCCACGCATTGCGAGACTATCCCGGAGTCTGTGCCAGGATGCACGGTCACAACTGGCGATTGACGGTTGTCCCGTCGACTGAAACAAAAGATCCCGCGGGCATTACCGTGGATTATGCGGATTTGAAAAAACTCATGGATGAAGTTATTCGCGAGTTCGATCACGATTGCCTCAATGAACATCCCCATTTCCGGTCCGTCAACCCCACGTCGGAGAATCTGGCCGAATACATTTACGAAAAATTCGAAAAACGGCTGCCGCCGTCGGTTCGGCTGGACAATGTCAGAATTTCTGAAACAGATAATTTTGCGGTAACATACCGGAAATGACCATTCGGCATATTCCACATAAGACTACTGAAGAGGATTTTCTCTCATGATGCTCCTGCTCACCATCCTGGCTTCTTCTCTCAACATTGCAACGGGCGACGCGTTTGTTGAACGGTTGGATTACGTATCGGCGATCACCGCTTACGAGTCCGTGCTGGCTTCTGATCCGGAAAACACCGAAGCATTGTGGAAACTGGCCCGCGTTCATATTTTTGCAGGGGACGTCGCCGCGGAAGCAGAGCGCGACCGGCATTACCGTGAATCCGAGTTGCATGCCCGGCGCTGTGTGGCGTTGAACGATCGGCTTGCGGACGGCCATGTGTGGCTGGCCGCCGCGCTCGGCAGTGTGGCCATGTCGGAAGGACCCAAGAAAAAGGTCAGCCTGGCGCGGGAAATCAAAAAGGAAATCGATCTGGCGCTGGCCTTGAACCCGAGTCATGATGGTGCGCTGACCCTGCTCGGTTCCTTCAACAGGGCCCTGAATAACGTCAGCTGGATCGAACGCCAACTGGCCGATCTCTTTTTGGGCGGATTGCCGAAAGGAGGATTCGAAGAAGGTGAAAAAGCGTTTCAAAAGGCCATCGCACTACGTCCCGACATGATGCGGCACCAGTTTGAATTGGGCATGCTGTATTGGGAAGCCGGTCGCAAGACCGAAGCCAGACGCTGGTTGAAAAGCGCCAAAGAACTGCCGGTCAGCATGGCAAGCGACCGGAGACGCCTGCAGAAGATCGACCGGATTCTAGACGGTTCTTCGGAGTAATTTTCTATCCGGCCGCGTCGAGATAGATCATGAAAAAAGCGCGGATTCGTAGGACACGATCCGCGCTTTTTTATTAAGACGTTCGCCAACTAGTTACTTCATCATCATCATCTTTCTCACCAGAGTCTTCCCGCCGGACGTAAGTTTGTAAATGTATAAGCCTGATCCTGCCACGTGTCCGCTCGAGTTGCGGCCGTTCCACTGGATGACATGGGAGCCGGCCTTGAGTTGACGGCGTACGACGGTGGCCACTTCCTGACCCAGCACATTATATATTTTCAGAGTGACCGGACCGTCCTGGTCAATACTGAATTTGATCGTCGTCGTTGGATTGAATGGATTCGGGAAATTCTGATCCAGAGCAAATAGGCGGGGCCCGCTCACATCAGGGTCCACACCCACAGTGATTCGATCCTGTATTTCCAGATTGTCGATCGCCCATCCCCAGCCGGTCACCGCCTCGTCCGCATACAACCTGAACCGGATCAAGATTTGTTCACCGTGGTTGAAAGCGCTTCGCATATCCACTTCGTGGTGTCTGAACATCGTCGCATTGCCGGGCGTCGACGTGTTGTAGGCGTTGAGCCAATCGGGGTCCCACCGGCAATCGTACCCGTCTTCGAAATTGATCCAATTGACGCCATCGCGCGTGCCTTCGACCACGACGTAGTCCCAGAATTCCGCGTCACCCCACACCGTCCCCGGTTCGCCGGGTTCCACCAGAGCGATGTCATCGTACGCCAGATAACCCGTGGCCGAATCAACGATGATCGGAACCGTCAACGTGCAGGTGATGTTAAGATTGTTGGAGTAGCTGTGGGCTGAGTGAATTCCGGGATTATTGAAACCCGAAGGCGTGGCAATGGAATAACTGTTTCCAAGAATCGGGGCCGTTCCGCCATCGAAATTTGACACAAAAGAAGCTTGGGCGGCGTTGAGAACGATGACCGTCTGGCTCTTACTGACGGCGTTGTACGGAACGCCATTCTTGAATGCGGTCAGAGTGATTAGAACCGTGTCCGCCTGGATCACCGGATACATCAAGGTCGTGTCAAACGGCGCTGTGGCGTTTGGGCCGAATGTGTGGAATCGGTTGCCTTCGATATTAATGTAAGCGGAATCGTAAAGCGATCGCAGGTTGACACTGATCGCGAGATTTCCTTGGGTGTTCTGATACGCATTGGTGATGAGCGGAGAAAAAATCTGATCGCCCGCCAAGCCCGGAATCGTCACACTCCAGATACCCCGGCCATGAGAACCGATCACGACTTCATTCTCGACCTGAACGATATCCCAGACGCATACCGCCGGCAATCCGTTGTTGGCTATGTGCCAGGATGTACCGTTGTTCGTGGACTCGAAAAGTCCGATTTCAGTACCGGCCCACAGGACATTCGGGTTGTTGGGCATGACCAGAAGATCGTAAACGGCCACATCCGGAAATCCATTGTTGCTGAGCGTATCCGCGCCGAAACCGCTGATATCATCCCATGTTTGACCGAGGTCCGTGGTGCGAAGTATCTTCGGTTTGTGGGCGAAGGAGAATAGAATGTAGGCGGTGGAATCCTCGTAAGGATGGGTGGCCATACCGGAAATGCCTCCCATGCCGGTCAGACTATAAAGCGGTGTCGGCTGGAAGGTGAGTCCGCGATTGGTCGACACGTTGATTTTTCCGGTGGCGTCCATGCGCATACCGGCCCACACCACGTCCGGGTTGGCTTTCGATATTTCAACGTCGGCAAAGGAACTGATGGAACCCCAATTGGTGCCGGTGATCGATGTCAGCGTCCAATTGGCCCCGAAATTCGTAGATCGGAAAACACCGGATGCGCCGACAGCAAACAGTAGATCAGGTTCGGCGTTGGTCTTGGCAATTTTTGTGATAAAGGGCGCGTTGGATGACGAGGTGTTTGTCAAACCGGATGTGGCGCTGGTGAAACTCAATCCGCCATCCAGAGAACGGCGGAGACCATTGTATTGTGAACCTCCGATGATTTTGAGCGGATCGTTGAAATGCCAGGAGGTTTCGTAGCCGTCACCTCCGATCTGGAATGTCCAGGGTGACACGGCATCGGAATTCTCCGGCGATCGCCATGTGCCGTTGTCCTGCATTCCGCCGACGTAAGCGCTGGCACCGGGTTTCTTGTCAATTCCGTAAAACTGACTTGTGTTCAGGCCGTCCGTGGGTTTGGTCCAGTTGACCGAACTGTCCCCCGACAAACCGATGCCACCGTCGTTGGAGTTGAGTATTCGGAAAGACTGTCCCGCACCCGGAATGATCACCAGGTTATGATGATCGACATGAACGGATCCGGTTGAGAGCGGAGTCATGGTTTTTTGCGTCGGGGCGATCATCGTAATCTGGTACAGGTTGACGCCGCCGACATAAACGACGTTTTCATTGTGGGGATGAACCACAATGGTATTGTCGTACCACCCCTGGGAGCTCAGCCAGTTGTACGATGTGCCGCTGGTTGTGGTGAGACTCCACGTGGTTCCGGCGTCGGTGGACACAAAGAGGTTGGACGTTGAAGCCCCTTCGGCGGCTGCGTATACCCGGTTGGGATTGCTGGGCGATACGGCCAGTTCGAACCGTCCTGAAACATCCGTGATGCCCGTATTGGCTACAAACCAGCTGTCTCCGGCGTCAGTGGATTTCAGCACACCCTTTTCGTCAATGCCGGCGAATAGCACATTGAAATTGCCGGGCGTATCGATGATTTGCAGTATCTTTTTTACGCGACCAAGGCCTCCGATATCTGTCTCGTTGTATACTTCGGTCCATGACAGCCCGCCATTCGTCGATTTGAAGATTCCGGATCGATTTAGAAAGGCGAGCTTGTACCGGCTGACTGTTGTGGACGCAAGAACGATGTCGGCATTTGACGGATCCACAATAATTCTGGAGATATTACCGAAGTTGTCATTGGCGACCGTTGCGGCCAACTGGAACCACGTGGCGCCGTGATCCGTGGATTTGAGCATACCATCCCCGTTGACGACGTCCACACTGAACATGCTCTCGCCCGTTCCGGCGTATAGAATGTCGTGATTGGATTGGGCCATTGCGATCGTCGATACAGCCAGATTTGGCAAAGCGGGCGCCAGTTCGGTCCAGTGTTGGCCGGCATTCGTCGTCTTCCAGATACCGCCGCCCACGCTGCCGATGAACCACGTATGGCCGGATGCATCGTCCGGATCGACGACAAGGCCGCGGACGCGCCCGGCGACATTGCCAGGACCCCGCTCAACCCATGGCAATGGAACCGTCATTCCGGTAACCATGGCACGGGCCTTATCAAGTTCCTTAAGGCGATAATTGACGGGATACGAGGGCGCGGTCTCGCCGTACGGAATGCGCATCTCATACATGATGCGGGCGAATTCATCGGGTTGATCGGCTTTAGGGTGCTGTCCCATCCGCTTTTCGATCAGGCGTATTTTTTCCGCAATGGCCCGTCCTTCGTCGCTGGACGGGTCCGCCTTCTTCTGATCGTCCAGAAGCCGATGGTAGGCGTCGGCATACTCCGGATCGATCGTCGGTTCGTTTTGCCGTAGAAACAAGTAAGTACATGCCACCAGGATTACGGCAAACGAAATGGTAAGGCCAATTCTCATGATGACTCCTTTGGTGTTAGAGCAAAAGAATTTCCCACAGAAAGGAACAGGTGGAAAAGGGCGCTGGAAGGATTGTAATGCGCGGAACAGATGAAGTCAATCGGAAAGAACGGCCACGGAGAAAAAGTCCATCAGACAAACGTCGTTTTGCCGGTTCGGACGGACGGTGGTTCTACAGTCACCGTCCGTCGTTGAACGATTTGTCATTATCCGGCTACGGCGCGCGCAGTCG
>CAZJBS010000002.1:21870-170516 GCA_964544475.1 uncultured Bacteroidota bacterium
GTCACCGTCCGTCGTTGAACGATTTGTCATTATCCGGCTACGGCGCGCGCAGTCGCCGCCCATCCTCCATTACTTGACTAGAATCATCCTCTTTGTGCTCACGGTTCCCAGGAATTCCAGGCGGTAAAAGTACACACCGGATGTCACGGTGTTTCCGGCGTCATTGCGCCCATTCCAACGCGCCCGTTGAAGGCCGGGTCCTTCAACACCATCCACCAACGTACGCACCTTCTGCCCAAGCGTATTGTAAATGGAAAGTACAACACGGCTTCTTCGCGTCAGCTCGTATCCTATGACGGTCGTGGGATTAAAAGGGTTTGGATAGTTCTGATGCAAAACAGCGCTTGTGGGATGAACATTCTCTCTTTCTTTGGCTTGGACAACAACCCCGCCGTTGCTGGTCTTGACGATGGTTCCGTTGGCCCCGACGGCCCATCCGGTATTGCCGTCAACAAAATTGATTTCGAAAAGATCATTGGCCGTCCGGCTGTCCTGTTTTATCCAGGTCGTGCCACCGTCCGATGTGAATAAGACAAGCCCCTGATATCCGGATACCCAGCCCGTCGTCGAACTGACGAATGTCGAGAAATACAACGGCGCCCCCGTACCGGATGTTTGAAAAAACCACGTGGAGCCGCCGTCTGTCGTCTTTGCGATGGTCCCGCCGTAACCGACGATCCAACCGGTCGTCGGGCTGACAAAAGTGACATCCAGAAGCCACTGAGTCGTACCACTAGCCACGGAATCCCAACTCGCACCCCCGTTGGTCGTGCGTCGGATAGTCCCATCGAACCCGACTGCGCAACCGGTGTTTTCATCGGTGAAGTCTATACCGTAAATTGAATTGGACGTTCCGCTTTCCTGCAAAGTCCAGTTCATACCTCCGTCGGTTGTTTTCAATATTGTTCCTTGTCCGCCCGAGGCATAACCCGTTGTTGCGTTGACAAAATGGACGGATGCCAGACTCTGTTCTGTGCCCGAGTTGGACAGAATCCAGTTCAGGCCGCCATCCGTAGTCACATAAATCGCGCCGAATGTTCCCGCCGCGCAACCGACGTTGGCGTCGATAAACTGGATGGAATTCATACCGTTCGAAGCTGGAAGCGACCGATCAAACCACGTTGTGCCGCCGTCGGTGGTTGCAAGGATGAGACCTCCGGATCCTGCAACCCAACCGGTCGTGGCACTGGTGAAAAACGCCGCATTGAGTTGCGTGGTCGTGCCGCTCGTCCGGTTGGACCATGTCACGCCGCCGTCCGTTGTTCGAAAGCATGCGCCGCCATCCCCCACCACAACGCAGTGATCCTGCCCCGTTCCGTCCAGAGAAAAAAAGTTAGCACTCGAGCCGGAAGACTGGCTCTCCCATGAGTTCCCGCCATTCGTCGTGTGCAGGATCAGCCCGTAAAATCCGGCCGCCCATCCGATGGACGCACTCACAAAATCGACGGAAAAGATCAATGAGCCTGTGCCGGTATTTATCGTCTCCCAATTGGCTCCGCCGTTGGTCGTTTTCAGGATGATGCCCCCATTGGCCGCGACCCAGCCGGTATCGGCATCCATGAAAGTGACGGAATACAGATACTCCTCTGTCCCGCTGGTCTGCACAAACCAATCAAGGCCGCCATTGGTGGTCTTCCGTATGCTGCCTTGAAAACCCACAGCCCATCCGGTCGTCGCATTCACGAAGTAAACGGAGTTAAGGGCAGATGTTGATGCCAGAAGATTCCATGTCGCTCCTCCATTGGTTGTTCCAATAATCGAGCCGAACCAGCCGACGGCCCACCCGGTGTTGGCATCGACGAAGTGGACGGAAAAGAGCCAGTCCGCAGACCCGGTGGTCTGTGAGTGCCAGTTGAGTCCGCCGTCCGTGGTTCTTAAGACAACGCCCTCCTCACCGACAGCCCATCCCTGGGTTGTGTTGAGAAAGAAGACGGAATACAGTCCGCGTCGCGTGCCACTCGGAATCAGGTACCAACTGCCGCCGCCGTCCGTCGTACGCAAAATCGTACCGGCCAACCCGACGGCACAGGCCGTATTGGCATCCAAAAAATCGACGTCTCGCACGGCATTGCCTTGTGGGATCGGATTTTGCCAAAACCAGCCTTCTTGAGCTGCCACATCGTGAATTCCGAGGAGGCACAAGCTCATCGCATAGATTATTCGGTTCATACATATCTCCGGAATTAGCAATGGTCATTACGTTGGTGAAGGCCGGTCATTTCACAAGGATCATCTTTCTTGTAACCATCTGATCACCGACCTGCAGTCGATAAAAATAGACGCCTGTCGAAACGGCTTTTCCATACTGGTCCCGGCCGTCCCAAACGACACGTCGCAATCCCGGTCGTTCCTCCGCGTTGACGAGGCTTCGAACCGTCTGGCCAAGCACGTTGAAGACTTCGAGCGAAACATGAGCTCCGACGGGGAGTTCATAGGAAATGACCGTCTCGGGATTGAATGGATTTGGGAAGTTCTGATGCAGGACGAAGTGTCGTTGCGTTGCCCGCTCATCGGAAATGGAAGTGATGAATTGTCCCAACGGCCTTGTCCATGCGCCGTTTCCGAAAGACCCGTATATCGCATGGTCACCACTGACAGCGATGCTGTAAACATACCTGCCTACTCCGCCATTGATATCAACCCAATTGGCGCCGCCGTCGGATGACAAAAAGGCGCCGGAGGGAGCCGTTCCAACGATTATGTTCGATCCCGAGAACGCCCAATCATTAATAATACCGGATAAATAACCTAATTCGATCCAACTGTCGCCATCATCGGTTGATTTGTATGCGGAGCCCTGCGTACCCAGGTACACGGTTCCTTCATGAACTTCCACGGAGTGAATGTAAGAATTCGTTACGCCATTCATACACGCCGTCCAGGAAGCTCCATTGTTCGTCGACTTATATACGCCACCGGTTTGCGTGCCGGCAAAAATCGTGGATCCGTTGACACTAAGAGCATTGACATAGGTATCGGTAAGCCCGGTTGTCGACATGGTCCAATTGGCGCCATTGTTGGTTGAAACATAAAATCCGGAATTGGAACCGGCATACACATTCGAACCGCTCGTGGCGAGAGCGATGACGATGACGGCCTCTATCCCGTTATGTGAGGCAGTCCAACTGACGCCGTTGTTCGTTGATAGATAGACGCCCTCACCTTGCATGCCGGCGAAAAGGCCAGCCGTACCCTGGGCCAACGCCCTGACTGTCGTCGGGACATTTAGTCCGGTATTGGATTCCATCCAATGAAGTCCGTGATCCGTCGATATCGACACGCCGTAATTTTGAGTAGCGGCCACCAGGTTTGGTCCGCTGTTTTCCAAAGCCCAGACGGTTGTTGCCACCATTCCTGAGTAGGAACCAGCCCAATTGGCGCCGAGATCCGTAGACACGAAGGCGCCGATGTTTCCACCCGCGATCAGATTCGCACCATCTATATCGATGCCATAAACAGTCGCTGTGGTCAGGCCATTGTTGACGGCGTACCAATTGTCACCGCCGTCCGTGGAAAGAAAGGCGCCGTTTCCAAATGTTCCAACGACGATATTGGAGCCATCCGCGTCGATCGCGAGTGTGTACAAATTGGTCAAACCCGTATTAATTGCCGACCAGTTGGCGCCGGAGTCGGTTGTTCTAAAGACGCCTCCGCCATACGTCGCGGCATAGATGGTGGTGCCGTTGGCGGCAAGCCCCAATATGTAGGACGCCGTAAGGCCGTTGTTGACGGCGGACCAATTGACCCCGTTGTCGGTGGTTCGAAACATGCCTTCGCTGGTGCCCGCGAATACCGCAGCGCCGGCAACCGCCATGGCGTTGACAGAAGTATTTGTCAATCCGTTGTTCCGTTCGACCCAGCTGGCTCCGTTGTCCGTGGAAACAAACGCACCGGCGTTCGTACCGGCAAAAAGCGCGGTGGCGCTGTAGGTGAAGGCGTTGATGAACTGATTGGTCAGGCCGCTGTTGATGCTTATCCAGTTGGCTCCCTGGTCCGTCGACAAATAAGCGCCGGCGTTGGTTCCCGTGAAGAGGTCGGCTCCCTTTACAATAATGTTGTACACATAGACACTGCTGATATTGGTATTGGCGGCAAACCAATGAGCGCCTCCGTCTGTGGATCGAAAGACACCTGCCGAGGTTGTTCCTGCATAATAATTGGAACCGTCTTTGGCGACACCAATAACCTGGGCGCCGTCCGGACCGTAGTTCATCCATTGGCCCCAAACAGACTGTGCAGCCAAAACAACGGCCAAAACAAGAAATCGTAACTTCTTCATGGTACACCGCTCCTTAAAGTGGTTATGAACGCATGTTCTTGGGAGATGAACCCGGTCGGCTCATCACGGCCAAATGACTTGAATCAATCACAACATAAGGGAAAAGGGGAAGGAGGGAAATCCCATGAAGATGGGAGAGGCTCAGATTCGACCCTTCAGGGACATGGTGATCACTTCGGCTTTGGAGTGGACATGGAGCTTCGTGTAGATTTTCTTGATGTGAGACCGGACCGTTTCGATGGTGATGCCCATACGATCGGCGATCATCTTGTAGCTGAGCCCGTCCACGAGTCCCACGACCACTTCCTTTTCTTTGTCGGACAGTGTGGACCGGGATTTTTCTTTAACCGGCGGGTTGAAATACTGCACGACTTTGCGTGCGATCTGGGGAGACATGGGCGCCCCACCCTGGTGGACTATTTCGAGGGAATCCCTGATTTCCTGAAACGGCGTATTCTTCAGAAGATAACCTGATGCGCCGCTGCACAAGGCTTCAAAAATACGGTTGGGATCGTCGTGAATGGTGAACATGACGATATCCGTTTGTGGCATTTTCTCCTTGAGCAGACGGATTGCACTGAGTCCCGATATGCCCGGCAAGCCAATGTCCAGAAGAAGCACGTCGGGGGTCGGGGCATTGGCCAGCCCGGCCAGCATGGCCTCGACGGAATTCTCGCTGAAAACACATTTGAAATTGTCCTGATGCGCCAGGTAGTCGGTGACGCCGGTTCGGATGTCATCGTTGTCTTCGATGATGCCAAAGTAGATCATGTTCCATTTCCCGTTTATTTCGTCGGTGCCGTTGTCCGTAGTCTCCACCGTTCATCCATAGTAGACACATCCTGCGCCATCTGCAAACCCATGATCATGGGGTTCACTTCAACTTCCTGCCGATGAAACGAACCGTCAAACCGTTTTCGTTGACGTAGGCCACGCGGCCCCCGATTCGCTCGGCGCGCATGGTCATGTTCCTCAGGCCGTTTCCACGCGAGGAACGATCGGAAGGTAGTCCCTGACCGTTATCGCAAATACTCATCACCAACGCCTCGCCTGAGTTGTCGATCGTAATATGAACCGATGCCGTATGGGCGTATTTGGCGGCGTTGTGCAGCGCTTCCTTGCAAATCAGATAGAGATTCTGCCGCACATCCACGGGGATCGGCCATTCATTGTCGATGCTTTTTGTTTCCATTGTGAATGCGATTTCCATGGGAGACAGGATCTGGTACGCCATATCCTGAATTCGGGCTGCCAGGTCTCCGAACTTGTCGTTGCGCGCATCGATGGACCAGATCACGTCGCTGAACGTCCGAACGACGTCACGGCTCAGTTGCCCGATCTTATGAGCGGTTTCGCGGATACGACCAATGTCCTCGCTGGATTGAATCACTTCGGAATTGATGGTGATGCGGGTCAGGGTAGACCCGATGTCGTCATGCAGGTCGCTCGCAATGCGTACACGCATTTTCTCGATCTCAAGAAGCCTTGTGACGCGAATGTGATAAATCGTCCATAGCAGACCGATGACACACAGCACCATGAGTCCCCGGAACCACCAGGTGTGCCACCACGGCGGATGAATGACAACCACCATGGATGCGCCGATCGTGTTCCAGACGCCGTCGCTATTGGACGCGATTACCCGGAAAACATATTCGCCCGCATCGAGGTCCGTGTACGTGGCGTACCGGCGCTTTCCGCTCGAAATCCAGTTCCGATCAAATCCTTCCAATTTGTATTTGTAGGTATTCTTACCGGAGTTCTGATAACTAAGCGCGGCAAATTCGAACCCAAAAAAATCGTCGGTGTATTCAAGATCAATTAATGGTATCGAGACGATTTCCCGATCTTTGAGGAACGTCCTGTCGAATTTCCGGAATTCGGTGATCACAACGGGCGGAGGGACCGAGCGGGGCCTGATACGGTCCGGATAAAACGCCGTGAATCCATTGATGCCTCCGAAATACATGCGGCCGTCTTTCCCTCTCGCAAAAACGGCGCCGTTGAATTCGTTGTTCTGGATACCGTCTTCTTCGTAGTAGTTCGTGAAAACCTCCAATCGCGGATCGAAGCGGCTCAAGCCCCGGCTGGTGGCGATCCAAAGACGGTCCTGTTCGTCTTCGATGATGCCGTAGATTTCATTGCTCGGCAGGCCTTCGCGTACGGTGAAGGCCTTGAACGTGTTGGTCGTCGGATCGTACCGGTTGAGACCGATGTGAGTGCCCACCCATATAGCGCCGTCATGGGCCTCAACAATCACCCACACACGGTTTTCGCTCAGACTTCCGGGCATGTCCGGATCGCTCGCATGATGAACAAAAGTTCTCGTCTTCCTGTCGAACGCATCGAGGCCGCCATACGTTCCCACCCACAATCCTCCGTTCCGGTCTTCCATCATGCAGCGGACGCGATTGTGGCTGATGCTGGCGCCGTTGGCTGAGTCCTGTTTGAATCGTTCGAAAACGCCGGTCTTGCGGTCGTAACGATTAAGACCGGCATTGGTGCCGATCCACAGCGATCTGTCAGGATCCTTGGCCGCCTCAAAAATGAACGACACGAAATCGTTGCTGAGGCTGCTGGTATCGCTGGAAACGTGCACGTACCGCCGGAAGGACTTCTTCGCCGGATCGTACCGATAAATACCCGCGCCATCGGTGCCCAACCAGATGTGTCCATCGGAGTCTTCCAGAATCGCCTGCACCCGGGTACCTTCGAGTCTGAAGGCAGCGTTTTTGACATTCGAATTGTCGATGGACTGGATTCGGCGGCCATCCGGCGCCAGGATGTCCACGCCCTTACGGTGTCCCACCCACAGCCGACCGTCGCGAATTTCGTACAGACTCCAGATTTCATTGTCGCGGATCGAATTAACGTCGGAAGGATCAATCCGGAAATGATTGAACCTTTCTTTGGACCGGTTGATACGGTTCACACCACCGCCAAAACTGCCCAGCCAGATGTCGTCAAACCGGTCTTTGTATAAGGCCCAGACTTGATTGTGGCCAAGGCTGTGCGCATCGTTTGGGTCATGGCGCATCACTTTGTCACAGAGTCCTGTCTTCTTGTTGAAATGGGCGAGACCCTGGTGCGTGCCGACCCACAGGAAATCCCGACGAAGCGAATCGTCGTCGACGGTGGCCCATATTCTCGAGTGAGGAAGACTGGCCGGGTTCTTCTCGTCATGCAGATAGGATGTGAAGAGTCCCGACGACAGCCCGGGATTGCATCGGGTGAGTCCGTTGGCCGTCGACATCCAAAGCAGGCCGTCCCGATCTTTGTAAATGTGCCAGATTTCGTTGTGGCTCAAACCTGAAGGAGAGGAAACATAACGCGTGAAACGGTTGCGATCCGGATCGAATCGTGTGAGGCCATCGCGGGTACCGATCCACAAGTTGCCCATATCGTCGCTATTCAAGGCATAGATACGGTTTCCACCGAGGGAATTCGTGTCGTTCGGATTGTAGCGAAAGGATGTGAACGTCTCCTGACGAATGTCAAACCGATTGAGCCCGCCGCCGTCGGTGCCGAGCCACAAAACACCCGGATGGTGCGGCGACGCACAGATCGTGGTGACGAAATCACTGCTGATCGACGAAGCGTTTTTCGGATCGTGACGATAGTGCTTGAACGCACCGGTGCGACGGTCAAACCGATTGAGCCCGCCGCCAAAACACGCAATCCACATGATACCCTCGCTGTCTTCCAGCATGGCATACACCAGTTGATCCGAAAGTGAATTGGTGTCATACAGACTATGAGTGAAATGCGTGAATTCGTAACCGTCAAACTGATTCAACCCGTTTTCCGTCGCAAACCACATGTACCCGTCACGATCCTGCATGATGAAGAACACACTGACCTGAGAGAGGCCCTGGTTGGTAGTCCATCGGTCGAATTCCAGCGTGACCTGAGCCGACGTCGTGGAGACAGAAAAGATGAAGAGCAGTTGTTGACAGATCGCGCGAAAACGAAACATGGCTGGTTTGTCTGACTTCGACGGTTTGACCTGAGACGACCATGAATGGTACGATAAAGCGAGCGCTTAGACAAGACCTTATTGCCGCGACTGGTGTGATGCATGTCTGGTGATTGCGATATTCTTGCTGTTCGTTTTCGAACAGCGGATGCACATATGTGAACGCCGCTAATAGCAGAATACATTCTAAATCAAGTATTATTAGTAATATCCATTCGGTATGAGTCTTGCAATTGTGATTCGGCGGAATAACGTATTGGCTGAAACGGGCTGCAATCGACGGATCTTGTGGACAGGAAAATCGAAAAGAAGACATGGACACCCAAACGGTTGGCTCTGATCGCGGCGGCCACTTTGTTTGTGGCATTTGTGTTTTATACCATTATCCTTGGTGATCATTCTTCCAAACTGAATGTCCAAGCCGAAAAAATCACGCTGGCCAAAGTCAACAAAGGTTTGTTCCAGGAGTTTATCCCTGTGACCGGCACCGTCATGCCGATCAAAACGATTTACCTGGATGCGATGGAAGGCGGCCGCGTGGACAAACTCTTCCTCGAAGAGGGCGCCTTCGTCAAACAAGGCGACGCGATCCTGAAACTGACGAATACCAATCTGCAAATGGACGTGATGTTTCGCGAGGCCCAGCTATTTGAGCAGATCAACAACCTACGCAATACACGTCTTGCGATGGAACAAAACCGGCTGAGAAACAAAAGCGACCTGATCGATCTGGAATTCCAGATACTAAACCTCAAACGCAAATACGATATTGCCAAAGGCCTGGTGGGACAAAATCTGGTGTCGCAACAGGAGTATGAGCAGGCGCGCGACGAATATGACTATTCCTTGAAGCGCCGTGATGTATTGAGTGAAACCATCCGGCAGGACTCCATTCTGCGCGCCGTGCAGGTGACTTCGCTCGAAAACTCCATCAATCATATGCAAACCAATCTCGGCATCATCAAAGAGAACATTGAAAATCTGACGGTGCGCGCGCCCGTCAATGGTCAATTGACTTCGCGCATTGCGGAACTCGGGGAATCCAAACGCGCGGGTGACCGTCTCGGTCAAATCGATGTGTTGGACGGGTTCAAAGTCCGTGCCGGCATCGACGAGCACTACATCGCCCGTATCCAAATCGGACAGACCGGAGAGTTTGAATTTGCCGGCAAAACATATCAACTGGTTATTCGTAAAGTCTATCCCCAGGTAACCAACGGCCGGTTTGAAGTGGACATGGAATTTGTCAAAGACACGCCTTCGGACATCCGTCGTGGACAATCGTTGCAGGTCCGTTTGGAACTCGGTGACCTGTCGGAGGCGGTCATGCTGCCGCGCGGGGGTTTCTATCAGAAGACCGGCGGGCAGTGGATCTATGTGGTCGATCCTGGCGGAGCATTCGCCGTCAAACGTCCCATCAAGTTGGGTCGGCAGAATCCTCAGATGTTTGAAGTGCTGGACGGCGTCTTTCCGGGCGAAGAAGTGATCACGTCGTCGTATGACAGTTATGGAGACATTGACAAACTGATTCTTAACAAATAGGAGAGATCGTCATGATCAAGAGCGTGAACCTGACGAAGGTCTATACCACCGATGAGGTCGAGACCACCGCGCTGAACAATGTGAATTTTGAAATCCAGCCCGGGGAATTCGTAGCCATCATGGGACCGTCGGGATGCGGCAAGTCCACGTTGCTCAACATCATCGGTCTTTTGGACAACCCCAGCGGAGGCGAGTATCATTTCGTCGGCCACGAAGTGTCCAGATATTCGGAACGTCAGCGATCCAATCTCCGAAAATCCAACATCGGCTTTGTATTCCAGAGTTTCAATCTGATCGACGAACTGACGGTATTTGAGAATGTCGAACTGCCTTTGCTTTATCTGGGTTTGGCCGCCGGCGAACGGAAGAAAAAAGTTGATGGCACGCTCGAACACATGGGTATTGCCCACCGACGCAATCACTTTCCACAGCAACTTTCCGGCGGTCAACAGCAGCGGGTGGCCGTTTCACGTGCCGTCGTCTCCAATCCAAAATTGATTCTGGCCGACGAACCCACCGGAAACCTGGATTCGGCCCATGGCGAGGAAGTCATGAAGATGCTGACGGAACTCAACAAAGCGGGGACCACCATCGTCATGGTTACGCACTCGCCGTCCCATGCCGAATATGCCGGACGCATCATTCATCTTTTCGACGGTCACATAGTCAGTGAGAACATGCAGGAAGCCGCGAAAATCTGACCCTCGGATTGGAGTCATCAATATGCTTGGAAATTACATCATTTCGGCGATCAGGTTTCTGGTTAGAAATCCGGCATACACCCTGATCAACGTTTTCGGTTTGTCTGTCGGCATCGGCAGCGCATACATCATCTTTCATATCCTCGCCATCCAGACAAATTTCGACACGTTTCATTCAAAAAAGGACCGCATCTTCAGAGTTGTGACCGATTCCGACGACAACGGACGGCCAAACACGACGCAGGGCACGCCGATGCCCATGGCGCCAGCCTTGAAGAATGATTTTCCGGAGATCGAAACAACCACGCGAACCTACTACGCGGAGGAAGGACTGATCGCCATTCCTTCTCGGGACGGCAGCGCCGCGAAGTTCCAGGAAAAGGAAGGCATCGCTTTTATCGAACCGGCATTCTTCGATATGTTCGACTTTCCGGTTACAGCCGGATCGGTGTCGGAGCTTGCGCGGCCGCACACCGCTGTGTTGACGGAGTCGATGGCGCAGAAATATTTCGGCGCGGAGAATCCCATCGGCAAAACCATCCGGTTTGACAACCGATTCGAATTCCGTGTTGTCGCCATTGCAAGAGATTTTCCTGCGCGGACGGATCTGCCCTTTACCGTGATGATGTCCCTCGAATCGGCCCGAAACAACAAGGAAATGCTTGGTGGATTGGATTTCGTCAAATGGTCCAATATCGCAAGCAATACCAATACGTGGGTGCTGTTGCGCGATGCCGCTTCGGCGACCGAATTGGAGAAGGCTTTGCAGGCCTTCAATAAGAAATACTTCGACGATCCGAACAATGACCGCGTCTACCGGCTTCATGCGCTTGAAGAAGTGCACTACGATGTGGACTATGGTTCCTATTCCAATCGAACGGAGGATCGTTCCAAACTGCTGGCGCTCAAGTTGGTCGCCTTCTTCCTTGTTTTGACCGCATGTATCAATTTTGTTAATCTCGCCACGGCGCAGGCGTCCCGAAGGGCCCGGGAAATGGGTGTCAGAAAAGTCCTCGGCGCGTATCGCCGGCAACTGATCTTTCGGTTTCTCGGCGAAACGTTCCTTATCACGGTTCTTTCTGCCTGCGTGGCGCTTGGGCTTTCAGAAATCATTGTTCCCAAGGTTCTAACTGCCATCGGGTTGGACGGCCTCACCGCGCCAACATCGCAAATGGTAATTTTTCTCTTGTTGACCTTGTTGGGCGTCACCTTGCTGGCCGGGCTGTACCCTGGATTCATTTTGTCTGGTTTCAAACCGGTGTCCATTCTCAAAGGGTCGGTGGCGGCGCCTCATGGCCGCCTGGCGCTACGTCGGGGCCTGGTCGTGACCCAATTCATCATTTCCCAAATCCTGATCATCGCCACATTGGTAGCCATTGCGCAGGTCGACTATATGCACAAGAAAGACCTCGGCTTTGATCGTACGGCTATCCTCACGGTGCCACTGCCGTCAACCGAGGGAGATAAGTTGGATATCCTGAGGGCACGTCTTCGGGCGCACGCTTCGATCGAAGGCGTGACATGCGCCTTCGCCGTCGGCGCGGCCAATTACAGCTGGAACACGACGATATCTCTCCATGTTCGTGATCGGGAGGAACGCGTGCGTACAAACATGAGGGTGGCGGACGATCAGTATGTGCCGATGCTCGGGCTGAAGATCCTCGCTGGTCGCAACCACCTGCCCGGAGACACGTTAACGGAATTTGTTGTCAATGAGACGTTTGTGCGGACCGCCGGTTTGTCCTCCGCGCAGGATGCGGTCGGCCAAACCGTACGACTCTATGAGCGCCAGATTCCCATCGTGGGAGTTGTGGCAGATTGGAATTCCAGTTCCCTGCATTCGCCGGTTCGGCCGAGTGTAATAGGTAACTTCAATGCGTGGTACCAGGAGGCCGGCATCAGGATTCGTTGGTCCCAATCAGACGATGCGTTGAAATTCATCGAGAAAACGTGGTCGGAGATCTATCCGGAACATGTCTATTCATTTCAATTCCTTGATGAGAGGATCGAGCGGTTCTACCGGCAGGATGTTCTGGTTTCCAACATGTTCACATCGTTCGCGGCCATCGCATTGGCCATCGGCTGTCTCGGTTTATTCGGGCTTGTGGCTTTTATGGTCGATCAAAAAACCAAGGAAATCAGTGTCCGCAAAGTACTAGGAGCCGGCGTACCGCATATTCTTAGCATGTTTGTCGGAGAGTTTATGAAGCTAATCGCCATTGCGTTTGTCGTCGCTGCGCCGCTGGCGTACTATGCCATGCAACGCTGGCTACAGGATTTCGAATACCGCGTATCGCTTGGCGCCGGGGTCTTTATTCTGGCCATCGCCGTATCTTGCGTTATTGCAGGATTGACAGTGGGGTATCAAGTCACCAGGGCGGCCAATGCCAATCCGGTAGATGCGTTGAAGTATGAATAAATAAGTCATTCCATGGGGAAGGGTGTCCATGATTCGAAGTTATTTTAAAATCGCATTGCGAATATTGCGCAAAAGTCCGTTGTTTTCTTTCGTAAATATCTTCGGATTGGCCCTCTGTCTATCGGTATGTCTGCTCATGATTACAATGATCATCGATCAGAACAGTTTTGATCGGTTTCATCCCAATGCTGAGAATACCTACCGGTTGATCACGTCTGCGATCCGGAAAGACGGCAGCACGGAATCCTACGCTTCAACGCCTTTTGTGCTCGCCGATGGGGTTCGGGCTCAGAGTCCCGATGTGAGCAACGTTGTCCGACTTCATACTGCCCTGCGTGGGACCATGAAATGCGGTGACTTGGAACTGTCGGTAAAAGGATTTCTTACGGAACCGACATTCTTTGATATTTTCGGTTTTTCGCTCAAGAATGGAGACGCGAGGAGTGTTTTGTCTGACCCAGGCAGTCTCGTGATTTCGGAAGAAACGGCCTGGAGAATGTTTGGAATGAGCGATCCGATCGGGCGTGTGGTAACGATCGGCGATCTCGGCAATTTCACAATAACAGGTATCGTGAGATCATCCACCGAAAGGTCGCACATCACATTTGACGTTCTCGGTTCGGTTCAACTTCTGGCTGCGCTTGAAAAGGTCGCAGGGCAGAAAGAATCGATGACGGGCTGGCAGAATTATTATAGTACGTACACGTACCTGACTCTTAATGCGGGCGTCGATCCAAAGTCGCTGGACCCCATCTTATCCGATTTGGCAACGAACTATCAGGGCGGCTTGCTCGAAAGTCGTGACAACGGCTATGCCTTTGAATGGCAGCGGCTCGATGACATCACGCCCGGACCTCATTATTCCATGAGTCTGGGCAAAGGCGTTCCGGTTAGCTTGCTCATTTTTCTATCCGTTCTGGCGGTCTTAGGGCTGATCGCAGCGGCATTCAACTACACGAACCTCGTTCTGGCACGATACATGACACGCCTCAGGGAGGTCGGCATTCGGAAGGTCTCGGGTGCTTCCCGCAGACAATTGATCGTTCAGTTTGTCGGTGAATCCACGATCATTGCACTGCTGGCCTTCCTTCTCGCCGAGGTTCTCCTTCGGTTCTTTCTGATTCCAGGATTTTCTTCCTTGCGCTTCACAGCCGAATTCGATATTCGATTTGATCCAACAGTGATCATGTACATCATCTTTGTTCTATTCACACTCGTGATAGGAATGGCGGCGGGTCTCTTTCCGGCGTTGGTCCTGTCTTCGTTTCAACCGGCCGCGGCACTGAAAAGCGCTTCCGGCATCCGCGTGTTTTCTAAACTGACGCTTCGCAAAGGCATTGTGGTGATTCAGTTTGCGCTGACCATTTTTCTGTTGATCATTTTGAACACGATTTATGGTCAGATCCAATATGCCACAAGAATGGAATACTTTGGATTCGATTGGCACCGAGTTGTCAATATTGATTTGTCGGGCCCGCACTCGCAAACCATAGCAGAGGAAATGGCTCGTTTTCCGGACGTGGCCGGTTACTCGTTTGCCTCACACCCGCTTGGAACATGGGCCGACAGCAAGTTCGACGTGAGAGGGACGATCGATCAGGACCCGGTTGGCTTCAGAGATTACAGCATCGATGAAAATTTCCTGGACATTTTAAGGATTCCGCTTGCCGCCGGCAGGGGATTCCGAAAGAGCACCATAGCGACAGACGAGATCATCGTCAATGAACAACTCGTTCAACGTCTGCAACTTGGAACCAACGATGAAGCCGTCGGCAAAGTAATCTATTCGAGCGGCAAAACGGCTTTGCACATCGTAGGCATAGTGAAAGATTTTGTGTACAAGCCGGTAACGTACGAGCTTGAACCGTTGATTTTCAGATACGATCCGCAGGCATGGAACGTCCTTCATGTATCGCTGCGCCATGGAGATTACGAATCATCCATTGCTTATTTTAAGAGGGTCTGGAAGAAATTCGATCCGATTAATCCATTGCCGTATCGGGTATACGAATATGAGTTGTCGGATGTCTATGCTGAGGTACGGGACATCCAGAACATCATAGGCTTCCTTTCCCTGATTATTCTGATTGTATCGACGCTGGGCCTTCTTGGCATGGCATCTTACAGCATGGAAACAAGAACCAAAGAGGTCGGCGTACGATTGATCATGGGAGCAACGCGATGGCATATGATTCGGTTGTTGTCCGGCCAGTACGTATTCCTGGTTGTCACAGCGGCGGCGGTGGCGGTGCCTCTCGGGTTGTTTGTGTCGATGAAGCTGTTGGAAATGTTCGCCTACCGAATGGATTTCGGCGCAAACCTGGCACTGCCGGGATTGATATTGATTTTCGGCATGGTCCTACTGACGGTTGGTTGGCAAGCAACCCGCACCTTGTCTAGAAACCCTGTGCAATCACTACGATGTGAATAGGCCGACTGACGGAGAAAATGAAAGACAATCTTAGAACCATAATCAGACCAGGCCGTTGGATTTGTTTTCACGAAATGATTAGATTAGAGCAAACGCGAGCGCCTTTGAATGAATCTGGATTAACCTGAATGAGGACTAACATGAAGAAGAGTATTATGATGCTGAGCGTGCTGTCTGTCATGGCGGGCTGCGAAAAACCCAATGCGCCGAAAACCGAAAAGGAATTCAGGTACCTGACCGAACAATTTGCCGATCTCAAAACGGTTCGTTATCAGGTGCCGGGGTTTGATCAGCTGATGCCGAAACAAAAAGAGTTGATATACTATCTGTACCAGGCGGCGTTGAGCGGACGCGACATGTTTTGGGATCAGAATTATGCCAACAACCTTGCCGTTCGCAGGACACTGGAAGCCGTGGTGAATAGTTACAAGGGCGACCGGACGACCGAGGCGTTCCAGCATTTCCTGCTCTACACCAAGCGCGTATGGTTTTCCAACGGTATTCACCATCACTATTCGAACTACAAGTTTGAATCCGGGTTTTCGAAAGAGACCTTTGCAGAACTCATCAAACAATCCCCGGAAGGCCGGTTTCCTCTTCGATCCGGCGAGTCGATCGATCAGCTGATTGCCCGTCTGACGCCGGTTCTGTTTGATCCGGCCATTGCGCCACTGAAGGTGAATCTTGACCCAAAGGTCGACCTGATCGTTTCTTCTGCGAACAACAACTATGAAGGCGTCACGCAGAAGGAAGTTGAGAGTTTCTATGCAAAACTTGTGAACAAGAAGGATCCGCAACCGGTCTGGCATGGACTCAATTCGAAGCTGGTCAAGGTAAACGGCGTCATCCAGGAACGAACATGGAAGGTTGGCGGGATGTACTCTCCGGCCATTGAAAAAATCGTCTATTGGCTGGAAAAAGCGGTGAACGTGGCTGAAAATGACCTGCAGAAAAAGACATGGCAGGCGCTGATTGACTACTACAAGACCGGCGATCTGAAAAAATGGAACGAATACAATATTCTGTGGGTCTCGGACACGGAGTCTCGCGTGGATGTCGTCAATGGATTTGTCGAAGTGTATGGCGATCCTCTGGGATTGCGTGGTCAGTACGAAGCGATCGTATCCTTCAAAGATATGGAAGCCTCCAAACGTATCGCCACCATTGGCAATGAAGCTCAATGGTTTGAAGATCACTCGACGATCGACGACCAACACAAGAAGAAAAACGTGAAGGGCATTTCCGCCAAAGTCATCACCGTCGTGGTGGAGGCCGGTGACGCGTCACCAACCACGCCCATCGGAATCAATCTGCCGAATGCCAATTGGATTCGCCAGCATCACGGTTCGAAGTCGGTCAATCTCGGGAACATCATCGATGCGTACAATGAAGTCCAGCTGAAAAGCGGCGCGGCGGAGGAATTTTATTACTCCGCAGAAATAATTGACCGGTTGAAGACCTATGGCGCGCTGTCCGATAATTTACACACCGATATGCACGAAGTCATCGGTCACGCTTCGGGTCAAATCAATGAGGGGGTGGGCACGCCGAAAGAAACACTGAAGAGCTATGCCTCCACCATCGAAGAAGCTCGCGCCGATCTGGTCGCACTGTACTTCAGCATGGATCAGAAATTGATCGATATCGGCGTCATGCCCAATCTTGATGCGGCCAAAGCTCAGTACGACCGGCAGGTAAGCAACGGTCTGATGATCCAGATGACCCGCCTCAAACTCGGTGAAGACATTCAGGAATCTCACATGCGCAACCGGCAACTGATCGCCAAATGGGTTTATGAAAAAGGCAAAGCCGACAATGTGATCGAAAAGAAAACCCGCGACGGCAGGACATTTTTCGTGATCAACGATTACCAAAAATTGCGCGGGCTGTTCGGTCAGTTGCTGAAGGAGACTCAGAGGATCACATCCGAGGGCGATTTTGCCGGCGCCCGCGATCTGGTCGAAACGTACGGGGTGAAAGTTGACCAGGAACTTCACAAAGAGATTCTTGAGCGTTATAAGAAACTCAACATCTCACCCTACGTGGGATTTATCAATCCTCGCCTGGTCCCAGTGATGGAGGGCGACAAGATTGTGGATGTGAAAGTGGAATATCCGGAGGATTTTACCGGCCAGATGCTGGTATATGCAAGGGAGTATTCATTCTTGCCCAACGAAAATTGACCGGCGATTTGATTTGACGGTCTTTGCCCTGTTGGCAGTTTTCATAGCCTGTCCGGGACTGCTCCGATTGTCGGCCTTTATGGCTGAAGTCCGGACCAAAGAAATCGGCGTTCGCAAAGTGCTCGGGGCTTCATCGATGACCATCGTCCGGCTGATGTCCCAGGAATACATCAAACTGGTCACCGTGGCCAATCTTGTCGCCTGGCCTTTGGCGTATCTGATCATGACACGATGGTTGGAAACGTTTGCGTATCGGACGCACATGAATATTTCGATATTCGTCCTTTCGGATGCCGTTGCATTCATGATTGCTTTAGCGACGATTGCTTACCAGGCGTTGAGGGCGCCCGGCATGAATCCTGCGAAGGTTTTGAAATACGAGTAAGCATAGCGATCGCCACTTTTTCACGCCTGCGGAGGCGGGTGTCTCCATGTTTATCAGGCCGCTTTCCCTCGTCGCATCCGGCCATGCCATCGCATTCCGACTATTCGAAAAATCCGTGGAGGAATACCCGGGACCCCCGTGTTCGAATTCGAACAAATGATGCATCAACCCGGACACGTTTCGGCGGTATTGTTATGTAAAAACAATACATTACGAATGGAATACAAATTGCGTTACCGTAAGCGCCATGATTAAGAACTACTTCAAAACAACGATTCGCAATCTGCTAAAGCATAAGTCATTTTCGGCGATCAATATTGCCGGACTTTCAGTCGGTCTTGCGGGCTGTCTCATCATCATGCGCTACGTGATTCTGGAGCTGAGTTACGACCAATTTCACACGAAAGCCGCACGTTCTTATCGTATGGTCTTGTCCGGCCGGCTGAATGACAATGATATCGAGTTCCCAAAAGTCCCCGCCCCCATGGCCGCCAAATTGATGGCAGAATTTCCTGAAGTGGAAACCGCGGCTCGGTTGCGTTTGCTGGGCAATTATACCGTGCGTTACGGCGACAGGGTATTCAATGAAAAGAAATTTTTCTATGCCGATTCGACTATCTTTGATGTTTTGACGATCGGATGGCTCAAAGGCGATCAAAAAACGTCACTCACGCGTCCGAACACGGTCGTCATCACCGAGGAAATGGCGCGAAAATACTTTGGCAACGATGATCCTGTGGGCAAGTCCGTCAAAGTCGACGGACGTCATCTTTTCGAAATCACGGGCGTGTGCCGCCCGCTGCCGCGTAACTCGCATGTGCATTTTGATTTTCTCGCCTCGATGACGACGTACGAAGACAGCCGCAATACCGAATGGCTGAGCAACAACTATACGACGTATGTTGTGCTTCGCGATCCGACAATGCTGGAGGGCTTCCTGGCAAAACTTGACGTCGTTTTGAGACCCCTGGTCTCCCAGCAAATGCAGCGATTGATTGGCGCGACACTCGAGCAATTTGAAGCCGGCGGCGGTCGCTACGGCTACTACGCCCAGCCGATCACGGACATCCATCTGCATTCCCATCTGAATGACGAAATTGAGCCCAACGGCCATATCGCCTACGTCTACATATTCTCCGTCGTGGCGTTTTTCATCCTGATCATCGCCTGTGTCAATTTTATGAATCTGACCACGGCGCGGTCGGCTGGCCGTGCCAAGGAAGTGGGCGTTCGCAAGGCCTTGGGATCTCATCAAAGCCAGCTCATCCATCAATTCCTTCTTGAATCGGTCTTATTAAGTCTGATCGCCATGATCCTTGCCGTGGGTCTCGTCGAAATCGCTTTGCCTTTTGTGGCGACCATAGCCGGGCAGGAATTGTCCATCGATTATCTGGCCCATCCAATGATCATCCCCTCCATGGTCCTCATGGTCGTAGCCGTCGGGCTTTTGGCGGGAAGTTATCCGTCGTTGGTCTTGTCCGGCATGAAAACGGCGACGGTACTCAAAGGCGAACCGGGATCCGTGGTCCGGCACGGATGGCTTCGAAGCGGTCTGGTCGTATTTCAGTTCGCCATCTCAAGTGCGTTGATTATCGGCACAACGGTGGTTTTTAACCAACTGAACTACATGGGCACCAAAGAGCTCGGATTCAACAAGGATCAGGTGTTGGTCGTCCAAAACCTTTGGTTGTTGTCACATGACAAAGCGAAGGTATTCCGTCATGCCGTGGACCGGCTTTCCGGCGTATCATCCGTGTCCATGACGTCGGGAATTCCCGGATCAGATATCGGCAATTCCGGCTACCTCAAAGAAGGCGGTGAGCAAAGCGACCCGAAGTTGCTTTGGAACATACGTATCGATGCAGCCTTTATCCCAACCATGGATATTCGAATGGCTCAGGGCCGCAATTTCTCGCCGGAGTTTGTGACCGACTCGCAGGCCGTTCTTATCAATGAAACCGCGGCCGGACTTCTTGGTTTGCGTGAGCCTCTCGGAAAACGAATCATTGGATTTCCGGACAACAAGCCGGCGCCTTATGAAATCATAGGTGTGATCAAGGACTTTCATTTTCAGTCTCTTCATCAGTCCATCCAACCGATGGTGATGCATCTCGCTGCAACAAGAGAATATTTGTGCATCCGTCTCCTTGGCGGTTCGATTCCGGAGACGATTCAGCGGGTCGAGTCGGCCTGGGCGGACATCAGCGGCGGTGAGCCTTTCGTTTATTCATTTCTGGACAATGATCTCGACGCGCTCTACCGTGCCGAAACGAACATCGGCAGGATGTTTGCGGTGTTTGCTGCTCTTGCCATATGCATCGCGTGCCTTGGACTGCTGGGTTTGGCAGCCTATACCGCACAACAGAGGACCAAGGAAATCGGTGTGAGAAAGGTCATGGGAGCCACCGTGCCCGGTATCATGGGACTGCTGACCAGGGAATTCATCAGGTATGTGGTCATCGCCAATCTGATTGCGTGGCCACTGGCTTACTTTGCTATGAATCGATGGCTGGAAGGATTCGCGTATCGAATTGACATCGGACCTGGAACCTTTCTGCTGGCAGGCGCTCTGGCCTTGTCGGTTGCCCTGCTCACTGTGGGCTGGCAGGCTTTCAGGGCCGCCCGTATGAACCCCGTTGAAAGTTTGCGTTATGAATAAGGCGGCGAAGGCTCGGGTTCGATAAATCCAGCGCATTAACCGGAGACGTTTGTGATAAAGCATCGTATCAAGATCGCTTTTCGCCATTTGTGGCGAAACAGGACGTATTCATTCATTAATATCGTCGGTCTGGCGGTCGGCCTGGCTTGCTCCATCATGATCCTTCTGATGATCGTTGACGAGCTGAGTTTTGATCGGTTTCAAAAATATCGAGATCGTATTGGACGTATCGTTGAAGATCAATCGTATCCAGGGGGTGACGTTTTCCAGACCCCGCAAACGCCTCCGCCGTTGGCGGAGACCCTTCGCCGCGAATATCCGGAGGTCGAACAGTCGTGCCGGGTGGGCTTTGCTTATCAAAAAGTTCTATTTGATTATTCCGGCAAGAGATTCTACGAAGAAAACGGCCTTTATGTCGACCCATCCTTCTTTGATATCTTCTCATTCGAACTGAAAGAAGGCAATCCGTCATCGGCCCTCCGTGAACCCCACTCGATTCTGATCACCGAACGACTCGCTGAGAAGTATTTTGGCCGCGAAAATGCTCTTGGCGAAACCATCCGGCTGAGCAGCCAGCATGATTTTAAGGTTACCGGCGTTGTGACCAATCCGCCACGCCAGTCCCACCTGAGTTTTGATTTTCTTATTCCGTTCGAATTCCAGAAATCCAATCGCAACCTGACCGAGTGGGGTTCGAATTGGCATCGGACGTACATTCTGCTAAAGCCGGGTGCCGACATCGGCGCTCTGTCTGAAAAGATCAAGGGCGTCATCAAGAAGAACCATTCCGGTTCGATCACGGATCTCTGGATTCAGCCCATGAACAATATCTACCTCCACACGGCCTTCAACGGGGCGACACCCAAGATAACGTACGTCTATATCCTGTCGGCGATCGCCCTTTTGGTGCTCCTGATCGCGTGTATCAATTTCATGAATCTATCCACCGCCCGGTCCATGAAGCGATCGCGGGAAGTCGGATTACAAAAGGTCGTGGGCGCCCAACGCATGCAATTGGTGCGTCAGTTTCTGGGCGAAGCGGTCCTGATGGCTCTGCTCTCTGCGGTCATCGCCTTATTTCTGATCGAAGGATTCATGCCGTTCTTCAACAGCCTGACCGGTAAACAACTTTCGTTGGGTCAAATGGATGCTGGTTTGGTGATGGTGATCGCAGGCATTGTGCTCGGCACCGGACTTCTGGCAGGCTTGTATCCTGCGTTCATTCTGTCGGCATTTCGCCCGGTGGAAGTCCTGAAAGGGGATGTTCACTCCGGGAAGCAAGGTTCGAGATTCCGGCGCGGCCTGGTGATCGTTCAATTCACCATGTCGGCCATCCTGATGATCAACACCATGGTCGTTTACCAGCAACTGGAGTTTATTCGAAACAAGCCATTAGGTTTCGAAAAAGAGAGCTTGTTGAGCGTTCCCCTGCGAGGCTCAATGCACAAATCGTATGATCGACTGAAATCAGAATGGCTGCAAAACCCCGGGGTGGTTGCCATTTCGGCCGCTCAGGATGACATCACCAATTACGGTTCCAGCACATGGGACGTCAGTTGGAAAGAAAAACTGCCGGGGGACCGCATACTTACGACGGTCACGGCCGTGGATTACGACTATCTGACGACTCTGGGTATCAAACTCGCCGCCGGTCGGACGTTTTCACGAGATTACCCTTCCGATACAACAAGCGTCGTCATCAATCAAAGGGCCGCGAAAGCGATGGGATTTGAGGATCCGGTCGGGCAGGTGTTGGATTTCTGGGGCAGCAAGTGGACGGTCATCGGGATGGTCGAAGATTATCACTTCGAATCCGTGCACGTTGCCATTCCACCGCTCATCCTGGGTTTGGGGTCTGACCATTCTGCTTTTCATACAGCGCATCTGAAATTACGTTCCGATCAAATGGCCGGCACGATGAGGACGCTTGAACAAACATGGCAGCGACTCGCTCCTGAATATCCTTTTGAATATTCCTTCTTGGACGAAGATCTCGACCGGATGTACAAAGGCGAACAGCGGTTGTCGAAAATATTTGCCTCGTTTGCGGTTTTGGCCATCCTGATATCGTGTCTCGGCCTCTTTGGACTGTCCGCGTACACGACCGAGCAGCGGTTCAAAGAAATCGGCGTACGCAAGGTCCTTGGCGCCTCGGTCTCTTCGGTGACCTTTCTGCTGAGCCGTCAATTTCTTGGCCCCGTCCTCGTTGCTGTCGTGCTGGCCTGTCCGTTCGGGTATGGGCTCATGCGGATGTGGTTGGACCAATTCGCATACCGGACGGAGTTTCCTTTCCTTATGCTGGGTGGCGTTGCCCTGGGTGCGGTGGTTATTGCCATGGCTACGGTAGGTTATCAGGCCATTCGGGCGGCCGTTGGCAACCCGATAGATGCCTTGCGATATGAATAGCTGTTCAAAACAAAAGGAATATCCATGGCCGAGATCGTCATCAATATTCCGGAAATGAAAGCCGGCGACCGCATTGAGGTCGAGGCGCGTGTCAATGGTCAAAGAAGAACGTACCACTATCGGGTGGAGATTTTCGCATGGGACTCATGCGCAGGAAAGTATGTCGACCGTGCGCATTGTCTGGAAGATATGATCGCTCATTACGAACCGGGATGGAGACTTCAGCAAATCGGTTCTGCGACCGAAAAAACCGTACAGGTTCTTTTCAAAGAAGTGGAGGGCGGCTTCTCGGGCGGTTCGGCGTAGTTCCGGGCTCTGGCAGACATGGCTATTACAGGAGAGAAGGAATGATTCGATGTGAAAAAATTTTGAAATTCTATGAGACGGGCTCCATCAAGACCTGGGTGCTCCGCGACATAACCATGGACATCAACCAGGGGGAATTTGTATCCATTATGGGGCCGTCCGGTTCCGGAAAGTCCACCCTGCTCCACATACTTGGGTTGCTCGACGATCCGTCCGGTGGCGAATATTTTTTCAGCAAACAACCGGTTCATGCGTTGAAAGAAAAACAGCGAAGTGAATTGCATAAGAACAACATCGGCTTCGTTTTTCAAAGCTATCATTTGATCGACGAACTGACGGTGTATGAGAATATTGAAACCCCGTTGCTTTACCAGAAAATCAATGCGTCAGATCGCAAGAGTCTGGTGTGCGACATTCTGGACCGTTTCAATATAGTGGGGAAGAAGGATCTTTTTCCGAGTCAGTTATCCGGCGGTCAGCAACAGCTGGTGGGTATCGCCCGGGCGGTCGTTACGAAGCCAAAAGTGATTCTGGCGGACGAGCCGACGGGGAATCTCAATTCGGCCCAGGGCGAAGAGATTATGGAACTCTTCAGAAAACTGAATGAGGAGGGCACGACCATTGTCCAGGCGACCCATTCAGAAAAAAATGCCGCCTATGGTCGGCGGGTGATCCATCTGCTCGACGGCTGGATCGAACGTACGGAAGAGAAAGCCGGCGCCTGAAAGCACGTACAAAGAAAAAGCCGGAACGGGATTCCGGCTTTTTCGTGTTGATCCTTTATTTTACGTTTTCATCCAGCCTTCCGAGATCCGGCGCCACACTGCCGGCCACCACCGTCTGGATATGTTCCTTCCGGATATACTTCTTCAACGCGTCATTCACTTCTTGCCGTGTCAACGATTCAATTCTCTTTGGATACGTGTCCAGGTAGTCCAGGCTCCGATTTTGACGTATGACGGACAGGATGGCGTTGGCCATGCCTGATGTGGTCGAAAGGCCCACTTTAAATTCTCCGGTCATGTTGGTTTTCTTGGCGCGCAGTTCTTTTTCGGACACGCCTTCTTCAAGCCACAGGTCAACCTGTTTTTTCGTTGATTGGAGCCCCTTTTGCAGAAGATCCGGATTGAAGGACGACCATATCTGCCAGTAGCCGTCGGAATACTGCTCACCATCGATCCATGAATATATGCCGTACGTCAGGCCTTCCTGATCACGAACGGTCGACATGAGTCGATCGTAGAAACCGCCGCCGAGAATTTGAACCGCAACATCCAGCGCGACGAAATCTTTGGCAGTACCCGGAATGCCAATAGGCATTCCCATGACGACGGATACGCTGGTCTTGTCCTTGATGGTTACAACGGTCGGTTTTCCATCGTTTTTGGCCGGCGTGACTTTGGACGGGCTCTCAAACATGATCCCTCCGGACCAACCGGAGAAAGCGGCGCCAACAGCCTTTTCAAATGAACCAACCGGCAAATCCCCTACCGCCACCAGGACCATGGAAACCGGACCGTAGTATTTCCGGTGAAACGCCTTCAGATCGTCCAGAGTTGTCTTCTCAATATCCTTCATCATCTGTTCGGAGCCGGCCTGATAATTGTTGTGACCGGGAGGAAATATCTTTCCACGAAGCGTCTCAAAAGCAATCAGATTGGTGTTTTCCAGCCTTTCTTTGTACTGGGTTATGAGCCGCTTTTTGACCACCTGAAACGACGCCTCATCAAAGAGCGGGTAGCGCAACTCTTCCGCCAGAATAGTCATGACGCCCGGCAGGTCATCCCGCAGACAACTTATTGAAATGTTCACGGTTTCGTCGTCGGTGGTGAAATTGATTTTGGCCCCCATTTTTTCCAAATCCGCCGCAATGGCGAACTTGTCCCTCTTGGTCGTGCCCTGATCCAACATGGCCGTGGTCAGATGGGCAATGGCCCGGTTGTTCTGCGAGTTGAAATAAGCTCCGGCCATCAAGGCGCCGCGGACAGAAACGATATCCTTCGCACCGGTTTTTAGCGACAAGACGCGAATGCCGGATATTTTCTTGTCGGATATCTTGCCGGCCATCTGCGTCATTTCGAATGAGCCGGCCGCACCGGCGAAATCAAGGAGATCCGGACTCCGGGACCATTCGCCGGACACAGGTTTGTAAAGTTCCGTCTTGGATTCATGACCGGAACCACCGGCTCCCAGGCTCTTTGGAATAAACAGGCCGGTGACCATCTGGTCTTGCTGGAGGTACGCGGTGGCAACACGACGGACATCATCGGGCGTCACTTTCGAGATCTCATCGACATACGTGACAAACCATCGCCAGTCGCCCATTGCGATGGCCGTATTCAACTTGTCCGCTATGGAAAAAGATCCATCCCGGGCAAAAGCTTCGGAGGACCGAATTTTGGCTTTGGCGGCATCACATTCGGCCTGCGTCACTCCATCAGTCTTGATGTTTTCGTATTCCTGCAAAATCAACTTCTCAATGTCGTCAAGCTTGGTTCCGGTCGTCAGGGTGGCATAGGTAATAAAAAGACCCGCGTCCCGGAAAGGTGTGTTTTGAATGGTCACGCTCGATGTCAACCCTTTTTCAGTCAACTTCTTTTGGAAGCGGCTGTTTTTGCCACCGGTTAGGATTTCAGAAAGCACAGCCAGCGCATAATGCTGCTTGTCGAGCCGTCGAGGGGTCTTGTGAGCCACGCCAAGGATCTCATTCTGACCCGCGCGTCGTACCATCACGCGCCGCGGTCCTTCCTGGGGCGGTTCTTCCGTGTACATGACCGGAATAGGCTTCGGCGATCGTGGTATCGGCCCATAGTGCTTTTCAATCAACGTCAGGGCCTGTGCCGCATCGAAATCTCCAATGACGCTCACAGTGGCGTTGTTCGGCCAATAGAAGGTCTCATAGAATTCGCGCAATTTTTCAATGGGAACATTTTCAATGTCCGATTTCCAACCGATGGTGGAGTGGTGGTAGGGATGCGCCTGAAAGGCCGTCGCCCAGATGCTCTTGTCCAGGGCCTCAACCGGGTTGTTTTCTCCCTGTTCAAATTCATTTCGAACCACAGTCATTTCCGATTTTCGTTCATGGTCGTCCAGCAAAAGGTTCCTCATCCGGTCGGCTTCGAGTTGAACGACGGTTTCAAGGTGTTCACTTGGGATCATGTTGTAATAGTTCGTGTAGTCATTCCATGTCGAAGCATTGAATACGGATCCAATGCGTCCGAGCGTCTGGGCGACCGAATTGTCTTTGCTCTTGTTGAACGACGGCGTGCCCTTGAACATCAAGTGTTCGAGGATATGTGTGGCTCCCGTCGTACCGGTTACCTCATTGCGTGACCCGACGTTGAACGTGACCAAGAACGTCAGGACTGGGGCGGAATGGTCCTCCATCAGCAAAACCGTCAGATCATTGCTGTTCATGCGGTACTCGCGAATTCCTCCCAACTCCTTAACAAATGAGAAGTCCTTGTGTTCGACTTGCGCTTCCAGCAAAAAAGGAAAGGCAATTCCCAGGACAATGACCCTAAACAGGATTGATATTCGTGACATTGACGTGGCTCCTTAATAGTGAACGGATCAATTGGATAGGGCAAAAAATGTTATACGTCTGTGGCGCAAAAAGTTACCCCAACAAAAGCCTTTCAGAAAAACCGTGCATCTTGTCCCTCGGCATGTAAATTAGACGTATTCGGGCTGAGAAATCTTCAGACATGGACCGGAGGAAACATGTTCATTGGACATTTTGGAGTAGCCATGGCCGCAAAAAGAGCGGCTCCGAACGCTTCACTGGGGCTGCTTTTCCTGGCGGCTCAATGGGTGGATCTGTTGTGGCCTCTTTTTCTGTTGCTGGGTCTTGAACACGTCAGGATCGAACCGGGTAATACGCTTGTTACTCCTCTGGATTTCCACGATTATCCCCTCACCCACAGCCTGATTGGATTCGTGTTCTGGTCTCTGATGCTGGCGGGCGTGACATTTTGGTTTACCAAACAAATGCGCATGGCCGTCGTGGGAGCGCTTCTTGTGATGTCACACTGGCTGCTGGATTTTGTCACTCATCGGCCGGATTTGCCTTTGGCGCCGGGTCTGGACATCAAAATCGGCCTGGGACTCTGGAATTCCATGTGGGGAACCATGTTGGTTGAGGGACTCATTTTCGGAATGGGCGTTTTCATGTATGCCGGAGCAACCAGGCCGGTCAGGAAAACCGGATCGCTTTCGTATTGGCTGCTGATGCTGTTTCTGGTTGCGGTTTGGCTGGCTAACCTGTTCGGGCCTCCGCCACCGGACGAAAGGACCATAGCGATTGCCGGCAACGCCACGTGGTTGATTGTGCTGTGGGGCTTCTGGGCCGACAGGAACCGCGTCGTTCGGTCAGAGGCGTAATACCAGAAGCTTCAGTCTTCGATCTCCTTCCGATCGTCGCCGGCAAGCTGTTTGACCACTTTCCGTGTGATGTCGCTTGAAAACCCTCTTTGAATGAGATACGCGGTTATTTTGCGGCGCATTTCTTTTTCGTCGGCCGTTCGATAAGCCCGCTTTTTCTTTCGAGCCAGCTCCAGCGCGGATTTCAATTGGGCCTCTTCGGGATAGAGTTCCCTCACAATGGCGTCAATTTGGTCGGTCGTGATGCCTTTGAGGGCGAGGCGTTGACGCAATTGTCTTTCGCCGATACGTTTCCTCTTAAGAATGGCGCGGGCATATCGCCAGGCAAAATCCTCATCATTGAGCAAACCTGAAGCGGTTAGTTTTTCAAGCACGTCCGCGGCGATGGCGGCGGGTATTTGGCTCTTCACAAGTTTTGCGGACAACTCAGCCTTACTATGCGGGCGAAGGCCGATCAACCGCATCGCCTTTTCCAGAGCGCCCATCCGTTGTTCGAGAAATGTAATCCGATCGGAAACCTCATCGTCCACTTCCATTCCGATCCTCAGATGACACGTGACGAGGGTTTCCTCATGTACGACCAACTCACGGCCGTCATCCAACTTCACCCCAAAAAAAAGGTTCTTTTGAAACCGGCGTCGAAAGGGATGAATATGCATGATTGTGCAGGCCATGGCGTCAACCATCCAGATGATACGATTCGATCACCGAGTATTCGGCGCCCTGCGGGCGGAGGACCGATTGATAAAGCACAACGTCCTTAACCGGATGGACGATGCACAATTTCTCGGCGTGAGCGATTTCGTGAAGAGCCGCGGCGGCACCCCACGGTACGACTTTGAAACGCGCCAGTGTGATATGCGGCATGAACGATTTCTCATCTCTTGCGTATCCACCGGCCGCCAGAACATCTTCGATTTCAGCCTGCAGTGAATTCAGTGGCTGCGACTTTCGATACCCGCACCAGAGGATTCGCGCTTTGGACGGATCCGGAAAAAAACCAATCTGCTCCAATGAAATCTCAAACGGAGCGCGCGATTTCAGAAAAACAAGGCTCTGCCGGAGAATCGGCATTTGATCGGGAATGACCGAACCGAGAAATTTGAGCGTCAGATGAATGTTGGACAAACGCACCCAGGACGCCGGAACCCTCGCGAATCGCCTTCGAAAAGCCTGCTGAATGGATGCAAGCGCGGGCATCGCGTGACCGGGAATGTCGACGGCAATGAATGCCCGGATGCCCTTTCCGTGAGCTGTGGAACTACTTTTCAATAATCGTGTAAGTCAGATTCAATTTCGCCTTGATTCGATCACCCTCTTGTCGTGCCCGTTCCCGATCGCTGAAAGCTCCACAGGTGACCGTATGAAGGAGTTTTCCGTTGACCGTCTTTTCGCCTGTCTTCACCTGAGTGAATCCGGCCGAAACAAGTTTGGCGTACAGGTCCGACGCGTTTTTGGCCAAAGAAAAGGCGCCTAACTGGAGTGTGAACCTGCCGTCGCTTTCAGCGCTATCGGCCATGGGATTGCCGTTCGTGACGGCGGTCTTTTTCATTCCAAAGACCTGCGCGTTTGACAGGAAAGACGATTGGGGATACTTCTGCTCAAACAGTTTGACACGTTCATCGGCGTTCTTGTATTGGCCCAACGCGTAATCGTACTGGATCAATCGCAGAAGCGATTGATCGGCATAGTAGCTGTTTGGAAATGTTGTCACCATGTTCAGAAAACCGGCGGCCGCCTTTTCGCCATCGGTCTCAAACACGGCCGTAAAAAACAGCGTCTCCGGTTTGCCGGGAAATTTCTGGATAAGCTGGGGTAAAACGGCTCTAAGGGAGTCGGTCTGTTCGTTCTGCCAGAGAGTCATGTAGGGGCGCAGACCTTCATGGCTGGGCGCCTGGGGTGACGCGCTGCCGGCCGGCCACAATAGAATAATCCACCATACATGACGCATGAAATCAATCCGTCAGTACGGCCACGGCGGCCGCTCCGGGGCCGGCATGCGTGGCGATCACTGTCGACACATCCGTAATGAGAATTTGCTCTCGTTCGATCTCAAAATATCTGGACAACTGCTCGGCGTACCAATCCGCCACTCCAACGGCGTTAGCATGGGCGATACCCAACCGGATGTTGCGTTTTCCTCGCGTGGCTTCCTTGACGTGGTCCATCAGTTTCTTGAGCGCGTTCATGTGTCCAAACGCTTTGTCCAATGGATGCACTTCCCCGTCAAATACGTGCAGGATCGGTTTGATGTTCAACGATTTGGCGACGGCGCCTCTCGCCTTACCGATGCGTCCCCCGCGTACAAGAAAATCGGTCGTGCGAAGGCTGATAAAAATCCGCATGTTCGCGATGCAATGATCAAGGTGCGACAATATGCTTTTGATCGGTTCATTCGCCACAATCATGGGTTCGATTTCCCGTATCATCAAGCCGATACCGACCGATGCGGAACGGGTGTCAACAACATGGATTTTGTCCGGAGCGACCATTTTGGCGACAGCGAGAGCCCCTTGGTACGTGCCGCTCAATTTGGACGACAGGTGGAGAGATAGGACTTCCGGATAGATTTGCAGCAAACGCTCGAACGTTTCTTTGAATTTTTGAGGTGTCGGCTGGGAGGACTTCGGATGATCGGGGCAGACATCCAGCTTTTCATAAAACCGGCGCGGCGTCAATGTGAGGCGGTCGATATACACCTGTTCGCCGAAATGAACGTTGAGCGGAATGACACTCAAGTGATGATGGCGGATATATTCGAGCGGCAGATCGCAACACGAGTCAATGGCGACCGCCGTACGCTGGATCATGTCGGTGTGCGCATGGCGGAATTGCTGCCGCATGTCGTCGATTTTTGTCGAAATAATGTGGCCGTAATCCGCCAGCGCTTCAAAAATGTCCTCCGGCGTATTGGAATGGACATGAATTTTGACTTTCTTGTCGGAGCCCGCCACAATCAGTGAGTCACCAAAGGACGACAAGCGTTCACGAATGGCGTCGCGATTTATGCGATCGCCGACCAGAAGACACTCGGTGCAGAATTGGAAAGTGATATCCTCCGGATGCTGCTCAATGTGGGGTTCGTGCGCTTCTTCCTCGTTTTCCGAGAGTCCGGCCCGTTTGGAATCCGTGATTTTTCCGGATTCCATGAAGTTGTAAATACCCTCGAGCATGGTGACAAATCCCTCGGCGCCGGCATCGACGACACCCGCCTTGGCGAGGGCAGCCATCTGTTTCGGTGTATTGGCCAATGACCGTCGCGCATCTTCAAGAGACTCATGAAAGAGCTGCGAAAAATCTTCCGTTTTCTGCGAAAGGGCGTCCACCGCTTTTGACCAATCACGGATAACGCTGAGGATGGTTCCTTCCACGGGCTTGGCCATGGCGCTCCAGGCCCCGGTCGTCGCGCTGGCTACGGCAAAAGAAAAATTTCGGGTGGAAGCGCGTTGTACGCCACGCAGTCCTTCCATCATGCCCTGAAAAAACTGGGCGAGAATGACGCCCGAATTTCCACGCGCTCCCATGAGAGCGGAATCTGCCAGGACAACGGCCATGGAATCCACGGAACGGATTTCTTCCGATTCAATGGTGTCTGCAATGCTTTTCAATGTCGAAGCCATGTTGGTTCCCGTATCTCCATCCGGTACCGGGAACACATTGATGTTGTTGAGATGTTCCCGCTTGTTGATCACGAAGTTACACCCGGCAATTACGGATCGCTTCAGGCGTAACCCGTCAAGGTACCTGATTTTTAGTTTCACGAAAAACCTCCTGGGGTTTTTAAAAAAAATTGCTTCGCGGCGCTTTGATGAGACGAGATCGTGACAGGCGGAAAAAACTTAGAGGAAAAGACCGAAAAAGTCAAGAAAACGGGCGGCTTGGGTCTGTTAATAGTTTGTGTAAGAATTGGTTGAATAGGATAGCCCAGGCATCGGGAAAGAAGTTGTGTTTCCGTAAAGGTGCTGAGCGACTATGGTCGTTCGATGTGTTTGGTTTCCGTCCTGGCACGGTTGAGGAGGCGTCGTAGGAGTTGGCCAAACACCTGGTCACACACGCCGGACGGGTCTCTTGCCTATGCACGCGCTACCGACATGTTGGCTCCGCGGTTTTCCTCACTTGGGCCAAAGGTCGATTGTGTACGCATCCGGCGGCAGTTCAATGGTCCGGACAATTTGATGCGTATGCGTATCAATCACGCTCAGGAAACCCGGTCCACCACCGCCGCCGTGATGGGGTGGAACGGATCCATTCTTGTTACGGTTAGTCACATACGCAAAACTGCCATCAGCACTGATTCGGACGGCGAGGGGGCCTGAGAATCGATGGACCTCATCCTTACTGATTTGACTTTCTCGCAGGATCCGATCAACAACATACCGGTTTCCGTCCTTGCGGAGAATGGACACGCTGGAGTCACCGTAATTGGCCACATAAATCCACTGTCCGTCCGGTGTCACGTCTGCGCCGATCGGCGTGTAACCGACGGCTACGCTGTCCACTAAAAAGAACCGATCGTCTTCTGTGCGTTCAAAGAATCGGATTTCATTCGTGCCCGAACACGAAACGAAAACGACGGTTTCTTTGCCCGACAGCTCTGCCGGCCCCAAGGCGATGTGGTAAGGGGCATACCAGCCCAGCCCGGCATCGTCGGCCATGTCGAAGGTTTGAAGCACCGAGTCTGTCATTGAATCGATGACATATATTCGGTCACTCATTACCGACATGGCGTACACGAACTTCCCGTCGCGGGAGACGGTAACGCCGTGTGGGTTTGGACCAACCGGAATGCTTTTTCGTATGGACATGTCGGACGTTCGGAGTACTGTAATGGATCCTTCGTCCCGATTGGGATTATTCACGAGAAAATTCGATGCGATGTAAAGTTTTTCGCCATCTTTCGATAGCCCAGCAAGAGCAAGCGGTTTGCTAAGAGTGGCTTTGCCGATATATTCGCCGGAAAAGGCGTCATATTTGAATACTTCACCGACACCGGCCAGCATGGTAATGTAGAAATACCGACCTCCGTTGCCAACAGTCACCCCGTGAGGAATTTCCGCGTAGGCCGGAAGGTCGCCGATGTCGAATATTCTGATCACCAGGTGACTGACCGCATCGATGACGGAGATTACATCGTCCACCTGATTTGTCACGTAGATCCTCTGCGTTGCGTCTTCGTACGGAATGTTTCCGTTCTTGGACGGCGCCCCCTCGTCGATCCAATCAATGATCCGCTGGACGTCGAACGGGCTAAGGGTATCATATCCGGCCGGGGGCATTCGGCTGGATGATTCGCCGGAGATGTGCTTCACCAGGTCGCTGAATCTCGACTGATACGGCACTATGACCGCTCCATGAGCTCCCCCACGAAAAAGTCCGCTCCACGATGTCAGATCCAGACCGCCGTCATTGTGAATCAGCCGCAGATGCTCGTCCTCATCGGGTACATGACAGCCCGGAATGGCGCAATGCTTATGGAGGATGGAATCAATGGCCGGAGGAAAAGAACCTGGGTCGTTCCTGCTGGATGTTCCCGAGTCGCAGGCCGCGGCCAATAAGGCGATCAGGAAGATGCTACAGGCAATGACGGGGATTCTCATGGCGACAGGTTATTAAGATTTAAGACTCTGTCATCTGAAACTACACATTTCAATTCCAAAAACAAGGCGATTCTGTACGAGGTGCTGTCAATAGGTTGGATTGGCAAGGAGCGCTCAACGAGGGGTCTCCCTGTCCTATTTCAACACCCGAGTGTGCAGTTTCGGGCGATTCGGAGGATTAGGAATGGAAGTCTTGACAAATTGAATATCAACGCTACATTGCATTTACTGAAGTGTTTCCACTAATTCATGGTATTAACGGTTATCCGATGAAGACATCCGACAAACCGCGCTGCTGGTGGTGTGGCAACGATCCGGAATACATCCGCTATCACGACCAAGAATGGGGTGTTCCGTTGCACGACGATCAACGGCTCTTTGAAATGTTGATTCTGGAAGGATTCCAGGCCGGCTTGAGCTGGATTACAATCCTGAAGAAAAGGGAAAACTTCCGAAAGGCATTCAAAGGATTTGACCCTCTCACCGTGGCCAAATTTTCAAAACGGGATGTCGATCGGTTGATGAAAGACGCCGGCATCGTCCGCAATCGACTGAAGATCGAGAGCGCAATCGTCAACGCCAGGAAATTCCTGGATGTTCAGCTTGAACACGGCACATTCGATCAGTACATCTGGCGATTCACGGGTTTCCGCTCCCTGCGCGATCCGAAGGGCATGACCCGTCAACGGGCGAAGGCGACATCGCCCGAATCCGACGCGTTGTCGGCCGATCTGAAGAAACGCGGATTCAAATTTGTCGGGTCAACCATCATGTACGCTCACATGCAGGCGACCGGCATGGTCGACGATCACATGGAAGGTTGCTGGAAATACGTGGCGCGCTGAGACTGTGGCCAGATTCAAAATCACGCTCGAATACGACGGCACACGATATCGGGGCTGGCAGGTGCAGAAGGAGTGCCGAACGATACAAGGTGCGTGTATCGAAGCGATGGCCGGCGTTTTCAAGACGCGGCAATTGGATTTCCAGGGTTCCGGCCGTACCGACGCCGGTGTGCACGCGCTTCGCCAGGTGGCGCATTTGGACATCCACCGATCCCATGATATCTCGGACGCTCTTCCTGCGATTAATGAGGCATTGCCGGCGGATATTCATTTTCTGGCGATGGAGAAGACGACATCATCCTTCCATGCCCGGCATGATGCCGTGGTGCGGAGTTACGTTTATCAAATTGCCACCCGGCGGACGGCGTTTGCAAAAAGATATGTGTGGTGGATTAGGGATTTGCTCGACGTGGCGGCGATGCGGGCAGCCTCACGTCATTTCGTTGGATTGAAGAATTTTCAATCCTTTACGTTACCGGGCGGGGAAGCAGCCTCCACGAAAGTCGACTTGAGCCGGATTCGCGTCGAATCGATGGACGACCTCGTTCTGATACGTCTGGTGGGTTCGCATTTCCTGTGGAAAATGGTGCGACAGATCGTCGGTCAACTCGTCGAAGTGGGACGGGGCCGATTTTCGGAAAAGGACTTGGGCCGGTTGTTCGAAACATACAGCCACAGTCCGGCCGAAACAACGGCGCCGCCATCGGGCCTGTTTCTTGAAAATGTATACTACAAAGGGGATCAGATACCGGAGGAAGTAAGGCCGGCCTTTTTTACCGGCTCTGCCGGACTGGTCACGTCACGTCGTTGAGAAACATGTCGAACGCGGAAAGAATATCCTTCGAAATTTCGACAGCTTCCGGCTTTTGGGGGGCAGGCTTCCGTACGTCATCGATCACTTCCTGAAGTTCACCGAGACGGGCGACCTCAAGGAAAACCGGCAACAGGTCTTCATCGAAATGCGTGCCCATTTCCTTATCCAGAATCAGGCAGGCCTCTTCCGTGGACAAGGCATTTCGATACGGGCGCGTGCTCGTGAGTGCGTCAAACGTGTCGGTGATGGCGATGATTCGGGCTTCCATGGGAATTTCGTGGCCCATCAGTTTGTAGGGATACCCCATGCCATCCATCCGCTCGTGATGATACGCGATGATATTCATCAACGGCAAGCTTGATTTCAATCCCGCGCAGATCTTCACGCCAATGTCGGGATGTTTCTGGATTTCTTTGTATTCCTCCGGTGTCAACCGGCCCTGTTTGAGCAGGACGGCATCGCGCACACCAATCTTACCGATGTCGTGCAAAATGGCGCCTTTGTATAGTATTTGCTGGTAAACCTGGTCGAGACCCAGCGCGGCGGCGAATTTGATACCGAACTTGCCAACCCTTTCCGAATGACCGCGCGTGTACGGATCCCGGGCTTCAACGGCTCTGGAAAACGCCAGAATGATCTCGTCGATATTCTCCAGTTGGGCATGAAGGGCTTTGAGTTTGAGCGTGGATTTGACGCGGGTCTTGAGTTCCAATTCATCAAACGGTTTGCCGACAAAATCGCTTGCGCCCGCTTCGATGCCTTTGATCTTGTCTTCGGGCCTCTGTAGGCCGGTGATCAGAATGACCGGGATGTGTTTGGTGGCAGGATCGCCTTTCATTAAGCGGCACAAATGAAAGCCGTTCATATACCGGATACTGATCTCAGACAAAATCAGGTCCGGATGCCGGTGCTCGATGTTCTCCAACGCCTGCTTGCCGTCGGTTACGATGTCCACTTCAAACCCATCGGCCTGGAGAAAGCGTTGAACTTCCTGCGCCATCTTGATTTCATTGTCAACGATCAGGATGCGCTCGGATTTGGGCTCCCACCAACGAATCTGGTCGAGCTTGTTCTTGAGGTTCTTAATGCTCACGCGATATGAGACTCGGCTTCTCGTCTAGATTGATGTAAAAATAAGGGATAGACAGCGGCACTACTCCAATATTATCAACAAACAAATGTAGGAAAACAGGCGCCGAAAAGCCATAGTCTTTTTGCGGTCATTCCAGAAATTGCTTGAGCAGTACGTAACCGCGCCGGCTGACCGGCAGTTTCGTGCCGTCTTTCAGAATGGCCATCCGGCTGTCCTTGGCATATAGTTCGATGCGGGCGAGTCGGTCAATATTGAGAATATATGACCGATGTATGCGGACAAATCGTGAGGTGTCAAACCATTCTTCAAGACGGGCCAGGCGTTCCAGTTTCAGGTGCTTTGTACCGTCCGCGTGGATGCATACGTAATCGTCCTGAGCCTCGACGTAGTCGATCCTCTGCACAGGAATGACATGTACCTGTGTCCCGTCCCTTACAAGGAGACGATCAGGTCTTTGACCGGGCGGGCGCAAAGCAGCGTGGATGTCGGCAATCTTCACGGTTTCAGGCGGACGGCGTCGTCGTACCGCGTTCAGGGCATTCTCAAATCGTTCCCGGCTGAATGGCTTTAGCAGATAGTCGACGGCGTGGACATCAAATGCCTGGATGGCATATTGGTCGTAGGCGGTGACGAAAATCACCGCGCCATCATATTCCGCCACTTCCAGCACTTCGAAACCGTTGAGTTTTGGCATTTGGATGTCCAGGAAAACCAGATCGGGTTTCTGCTCCGTCAAAACTCGTACGGCCTCAAACCCATTTGCGCATTCGGCGACAATCACAATGTCGCCATGTGTGGACAGGTATTCGCGGATCACGTCCCGTGCGAGAGGTTCATCATCTACAATGACCGCACGCCACGCCTTTTTTTTCATGGCGCCTCCGCCGGAATCGTGATACGCACCGAGAATTGTCCGGATTCCTTGCCTGCGTCAATGGTTGCTGCTCCGGAATAATGATTGTCGAGGCGTTGTCGTACATTCTCAAGCCCGATACCGGCGCCGGTCGACCCGCGGGACTCAACGTCGGTGTCGTTGACGATGTCCAAAAAAACCCGGCTTCCATGTCGGCGTCCCCGAACACTGACCAGACCGCCTTCGACCAACTGGGCGATGCCGTGGCGAACGCCATTCTCAACCAGAGGTTGCAGACACAACGGCGGTACCAAAACGACGCGAGCGTCCTCTTTCAATTCGATATCAACGCGCAATCGATCTCCGAAACGTACGCGCTCAATGTCAAGATATTGGCGACAAAGATCGAATTCCTCCTCCAGCGTAATCTGCCGTTCAGCTCCGAGTTTCAAGCTTCGGCGGAAGAATTCCGACAGCAATATGAGCATGTGTCGGGCCGCGGCCGGATCGCGGGCGGTCAATGCGCTGATGGAATTGAGACTATTGAACAAAAAATGAGGATCGATCTGTGTTCGTAGAGCGCGCAACTCCGATTCTTTGGCCAGCCACTTCATTTCAAACGCTCTTCGTTCGACCTGGCGCGAAGTTTCGAGGGAGATGATCAGGTAATGGACGGCGGCTGCGAGCAAATAAAACACAACCGACATCGCAAACAACAACGGCCTCTCGACCGGCGAAGGCTCCGGAAAACCCTCCTGCCATTGTCCAAGAAGCCATGACCACGCGGTCGCCAAGAACATCCACGCACCGCCGGTCACTGCGCCGGCGGCGAGCATCACCGTTAACGTGGGTAGCCAACGGGCTCGGCTCAACGGAAATACCCTGCACAGGAACCATACCGGAAGCGACATCAAACCATACGTGACCACCAACGGTACAATCGCCGCCATGCTTTGCCACCAAGTGCGGTCGGCGCTCAATGGCAACATCGTGAGAGCCATGATCAGGCCGATCAGAAACCAACCGGCAAGATACGCGGCTAGACGCGTTCCTTTATCAACGATCGGATGCATGCATCAGTGGTGAACTTCCACTCCTCCCATGATGGCATAACCCCGAATTACGAGTTTCCTGCCATCGGTCAATGTCGGCGCCGTTGTGCGATCTTCGAAACCTCCAAGTACGGGCGTACCCTGGATGGAAACCGACCACGTTGGAGGCACCAGGATTTCAATACCTCCCCAAAAGGCGAATACTTCAATTACCGCCTCCGGAGCCTGGATGTCTGCCTTTCGCAAATCAATCTTCAACCCTCCCATGACGGCCGTCAAGTCACCGCCCCTGAAATCGACGGTCGAGTTCTTGCGTTCGAAGCCCCCCATGAACGCCGCATGCCGGATGAAGACGTCGCCATCCATAGACTGGTCGGCGTCATCGGATCTTCTGGACAACCAACCTCTCGCCATCATGGCCGCGCCAACCAGTATCAAAATTAAGGGCCACCAATCGCGGAACCGGAAAAAGATGATGTCGAGCCGGTGCAGGGTCATCAATGTGCCAACAGCAATAAGGCCCCATCCGAAGATTGCCGGCGCATGTCCGGGCGATTGCATGACCTTCAAAATACCGAACACCACCAGAATAACCGGCCAAAATCTCATGATATACCTGGCTTCGAGGATATAAAGGTTGTCCAGTAGAAAGACAAGTCCCATGGCCAGTATGACAACACCCCAGATCAACTGATGGGATTTCGAATGCGGATGTTTAGCCATTTTGATTTTCTCCCGTGAGACGGTTTTTGAAAAAAGACTTCCAAAGGATGGCAACGCCCCAGGCGATCAGCCACAAGGGCCAGGTTTCGCCGAATGACAAACCCCACACGTGCTGCAGCGAGACATAAAGCCAGGCTCCGGTAAACGCGGTCCAAAGACCGTCAGGAAAATCCTTGGTTCCAATGGACATGGCCAATTGGACGGCGCCAACGACTACCAACGCCAGCGGCCAGAATTTCCACAGAAGATAGCCATTGATGAAGTCGAAATTCTGCAAGAGCAAAAGGGTGCCGACCAGGACGAGAAGCGATCCGGTCAACAGGACCGATCGCAATTTGCGATGATGACACATATTGCCTCCATAGATTGTTGCACGCCTAATTTAGCGCAACCTATGAAGACCGGTTCCATGTTTTTCGGCGAATGCCGGCCTTGTATCGGTCAATGGCGGCGCAGGGCCTCCGGCTCATTCGGTGGACGGAACGATTCAGGAAACAAAATCCTTGAGTTCCTGTTTGAGCGCGTTCAATGACATGGTCAGATCCCGGATGAACAGAACCATGGCAGCGACCAACGACAAAAAGCTGAGAGCAAAAAACACAATAATGGGGTCTTCGAAACGAAAACCAAAAAAATGCGCGGCAAAAACAGCGATGATCAACAGGCAAACGCAGAAGATGCTGAATGAAGCAAAAATAATGGCCAGACGGAGGATCCTGGATCGCTCAAACAGTATCCGGATCTGGATGCGCAGACTCTCCCGGTCACGATCAGGGGAATCCCGGTACAACCGGGCCAGCGTGCGTGCGCCATCGGTCGTTCGGGCATAACGGTTGGCCATGGCCAGCAGGAGCAGGCCGATGCCGGAAATAAGGGCCACTGGAGAAATGGACGTTTGAAGAAGTCTGGTCAGCTCCTCAAACGGATGGGTTGGCATGGATTTCTCCATGCCGCCCGATTGGCGTCAAGCGGGCGGCAATGTGGATGGTTTACAGGTTCTTTTCGATCGAATAGGTCGTATTAAGGTCGCGTGGGATGTCTTTCAATTTGGCTATGTCCGCCTTGATGTCGTCAGTCAGCTTGCCGTATTTTTCCAGGAAAGCCTGCGCGCCCGCATAATTCCCCTCGGCCTCGATTTCAAGAAGCACTTTAGCGAGGGCGCTGACGCCGGTCTGGAACTTGTCAAAATGAATCGTCCAGAATCCATTGGCATCACGGCCCAGCGCGCCCTGCTCTTTCAGAAAGACCATTTGGGCAATGTTGGCCTTGCCATGGGCTTCTTCCGCTCCGAACCGAATCGAACGAAACAGGCCGGTCAAGTACGTGACATAATGGCGCTTCATGGCTTCGTCGTCGTACAGTCCCTGGCGTTTGAAGTACTCCATGTTGTAAATACCCAGCACGTCGGCTTTCGCTTCCTCAATGGCCGAATACAATTCCTTCATCGCCTTGCGGACTTCCAACTTGTCATTGCCATAGACATAGCCCCTTCCAAGCGTGTGTGAGACCTCGTGCATGGTCACGAAGGTCGTGAACGACCGCATATCGATGTATGGCCGTTCATCGGCGGCGATGAGCTTCTCGCCGATGGCTTTGACAATCTTCTGAAATTTGGCTTCCATCAGGTTTTTATACATCTGCTTTTTGCCGCCAAACTGTTCATGAACCCGGGGATCATTGGGCAAAGACGCGGCGATCGTCTTGACGCCTTTCTGGAAATCGCCGCCGAAATAGGCGATGTTGACAACCTCAAGGACATTGGCTTTGCCCGCTGATGGGCGGATGTACTCCTTTTTCTGGGGGAGATTCTGTTCGAGCGCGTCCAGATGGGATTGGAAGACCTGCAGTTCTTTTGTGCCGTCCGGGTCCTTCACCATAACGGCCGCCTCGTACGCCGTCTTGTAGTTGAACATTGCGTCTTCGTAGTTCTCAATGGGGCCGATGACGACATCGAGGTTGTTATCCTTCAATTGCATCCAAAGTACATCGGATTCGTAGTAGTCATCCGTTTGAATGGCTTTGGAGCGGGCCGCCAGATACTTTTTCAACGATTCGTTTTCAGCCAGTTCGGAGGCTTGCAGTAGCAGGGCGCCGATGGCCGTCACTTCGTCCTTGTATTCCACATGGTAGGGTAAGGCCTTCAGTCTGGATCCGTCGCGCCGCACGACGGTGTAGAGGCCCATCAGTTCCTTCTCCTGAGCGGCATTGGCTTTCACATAGCTTTCAAATTCTTCTTTCGTCATGTCGGACGGATAAAACGTGCCGCCGTCCGGCCGGATGGCCGGACCCGAGCCCGTGAACCGTTGATTGGTTTCCCGATCGTAGGGACCGTAGTTGATTTTTACGTAAGCCAGCGTGTCGGCCGACGCCTGATCCTTGCGACTGAGCAGGGCATCGCGGACGGCCATGGCGTCCGACGACGTCTGTTTCCAGAAGATTTCGTCGGCTAGGCGGCCGGCTTTGACGAGCAATTTGACCAGGTCCTTCTCTCTGGCGGACAGATGCTCCATCGGAACCGTGATTTCGATGGGCGCGTATTCTTCGATTTTTTTCTCCAGGTCGCTAGGCGCCTTCATGGTTTGTTCTTTCGGTTTGCAGCCGGCCAGCCCCAGAAGGACCAGCGACACGATCATGAGGTGTTTCATTGTTTTTCTCCTGTGGTCAATGATGCATGCAGTTCTTGAATCGTCTTGACATCCAATGTGCCCTCGATGATGGCTCGTATCCCGCTTACCAGCCCCATGGCTCCGGTGATCGTAGTGATCATCGGCACCCTGTACAGCATGGCCGCCTCGCCGATATAACGCTCGTCCAGTTTGGCCGCTTTGCCGGTGGGCGTGTTGATCACCAGATGGATCTCCTTGTTCTTGATCCGGTCGACGACATGCGGGCGACCTTCCTGGATCTTAAAAATCAGTTTGGCAGCGATGCCGGCGCTTTCCAGCGTCCTCAGAGTGCCTTCCGTTGCATACAGCACGAATCCCATGTCGGTCAGTTCCCGGGCGATCGGGGCAATCTTGTTTTTGTCGCGGTCATTGACGGTGATAAATACGCCGCCCGACGTGGGGAGTTGCATGCCGGCAGCCAAATGCGCCTTGGCCAACGCCTGAGAAAAGTCTTCGTCAATACCCATGACTTCGCCCGTCGATCTCATCTCCGGTCCCAAATACATCCGGATGCCGGGAAACTTAGAAAACGGAAATACCGGATCTTTGACTGAAGTGTAGTGGGGGTTCACCGGCCGATCCAATCCAAGTTCCGTCAAAGTCCGTCCGGCCATGATCCGGGCGGCCATCTTGGCCAACGGTATACCAATCGCCTTGCTCACGAATGGGACCGTACGCGAGGCGCGTGGATTGACTTCGAGAACGTAAACCTGGCCGTTCTGTACGGCATACTGAATATTGATCAAACCGATGACGCGAAGTTCAAGGGCCAGTTGACGGGTGAATTCCCGGATGCGCACAAGGACCTCGTTGGCCGTCGAATAGGGCGGAAGCACGCACGAACTGTCCCCGGAATGGATGCCGGCCTCTTCGATGTGCTGCATGACGCCCCCGATGAAGACGTCCATCCCGTCACACAAGGCGTCCACATCATACTCCGTCGCATCGTCCAGGAATTTGTCCACGAGAATAGGGTGCTCCGGCGAAACATCGATGGCGTGCGTCATGTAAGTTTGAAGCGATTCGTCATCGTACACGATTTCCATGGCCCGTCCGCCGAGCACATAAGATGGACGGACCAGGACAGGGTAACCGATTCGTTGAGCGACCTGATGGGCCTCGGCAAACGAAAAGGCCGTGCCAAACGCCGGACATTGTATACCCAGTTTCTTCAGCATGGCCCCGAATTTCTTGCGGTCTTCAGCGACGTCGATGTCTTCCGGTGAGGTGCCGAGAATGCGTACACCCGCTTTCATCAGGGGGATGGCCAGTTTGAGCGGCGTTTGTCCGCCAAATTGCACGATCACACCGTCGGGTTTTTCGACATCGACGATGTTCATCACATCCTCAAACGTCAGTGGCTCAAAAAAGAGACGATCAGAAGTGTCGTAATCCGTGCTCACGGTTTCCGGGTTACAGTTGACCATGATGACTTCGTATCCCTCTTCCTGCAACGCGTAGACACCGTGCACGCAGCAGTAATCAAATTCGATACCCTGACCAATCCGGTTTGGACCTCCGCCAAGAATGACGATCTTCTTCTTGCCCGAGTCCCGAAGCTCCGTTTCCGTGTCGTAGGTCGAATAGAAGTACGGTGTCTCAGCTTCGAACTCCGCCGCGCACGTGTCCACGGTCTTGTAGACCGGTATGACGCCAAGATCTTTGCGCAGCCGGCGAACGGTCGCTTCGTCCGCCCCCCACAGATGGGCCAGTTGGCGGTCCGAGAAACCGTTGGTCTTCGCCTTTCTTAGAATCTCTTTGGAGATCTTTGTTTTTAGAATATCAAGCTGAGTCACCAGGCCATCCGTGTAAAACCGCTGTCATTCAAGAACCAGCGGAAACTAAAGATTATTGCAAAGAGTAGCAAGTGTTTCTCAACACGTGCGGGTACATCGTGGGTCTTGCCCGCGGAGAAAATGCAGATGAGTGTGGGTTGAAGGGCGTTGGTGAGAATCACGTTTTGACGTCATGGCCTCTTAACAGGCATTTCTGTGGTTGGGAGAAATATCCGATATGCCCGGCCATCCGGGGTCTTCACTTCAAATGTGCCGCCGACGCTCGGCAGACCACCCTGCCCGCCGAAAAAATCGATCGACAAACAGGTCGCCGGACCGGTCTGCCCTCTCCATGCGTAATCCCCGCTCACAAATCGGGTGGGTACACCAGGTTCCAGAACAAACCGAATAACAAGGCGGTCTGGCGAGTCCTTCTCGGAAAAAACCATCTCGCCAAGAGCGCGATAACCGTCCCGGGAGCCCGAAAAAGAGCTTAACGACATGGGCAGACGGGTTCCATCCGCCATACTTGTAACCGAAGCCTCCCTTGGTGACCCACAGGCCAGTAATAGGAAAGACAGCGAGATCAAGTTTTGTTTCAGAAGGCTCCTCCATGGATGAAAGGCAAAGACGGTTTCTTCACTCCCGGCATGCTAATACCATTTATAGTATCTCTTCCCGATCAGAAAGTACAGAAGCCCGGATCCGATGAGTATCCCAAGGCTGGAAAGTACGTCCAAAAAGCCCGCGCCTTCAATGCAGATACCTCGCATATGGTCGGCGATAATCGTCAACGGCAGGTAGCGGATGACGCCCACCAGCCATTCCGGGAAATTATGATAGCTGAAGAAAATGCCTGAGCAGATCATCATGGGCATCGACACGGCGTTGATCAGCCCATTGCCGATCTGCGTATTGGCGGTACGCGATGATAGCAGCACGGCGATGCCGAAAAAAACGACGTTGCCGGCGACAAGCAATGCGAAAAGCGCCGCCAGACTTCCTTCAATGGATAGATCGAAGTACCACCATGCAAAGATCCACAGCAGTGCGGATTCGGCCACACTGAGCACGAGCCTGGCCACGATGAGCGAAAACAGCAGAGCGCCCTTATTCATCGGCGTGGCCACCATGCGCCGCAGGAGTTTTTTTGAACGTTTTTCGATAAGCCAGTAGCTGATGCCCCACAGACCGCCGAACATGATGTTCATGGCCATCAGACCGGGCACTAGAAAATCAATGTAACGCATGCCCGTTTGGCTGAAAGTGCGGATGTTTTCGGACATCATGGCGCCAGGGTCTCTCATCGCCGACGAAATTTGCAGAAAAGCCAGCTGGCCCTCGGGATTGTGGGGATCGAAGAAATAACTCACGCTGTCACCCTTCTCATAGACAATCAAGGACGCCTGTCCCCGTTTGATCATACGTTCAGCTCCTTCCCAGTCGGTTTTTATGAACCGGTAAGTCGTTGAACCCATACGATCATTGCCGAGTGTCTTGTTTTGTTCGTGAAGGGATGAAACGATCGAAGAATCCACGATCGGGTTGATGAAGTTCTGGACAACTCCATGCCGAGGTTGAACCTGGACCCACGCAATCGAGCGTACCAATTCACCTTGTTGCGTAAATGCAATGCCAAGTCCCCAGGCCATCAGTACCGGAAATGCGAGCGACCAGAAAATGACACCGGGTTCCCGGTAGAATTCCCTGAATTGCATCAGAATCAACTGGAAAAATGGTCTCATACGGTTCTAACGCGATCATCCAAGGTTCGAATGTTGTTGGAAAGCGGAGTTTTCACACATTTAATCTCCGGCCGGTCATGGATATGAACAGGTCATCAAGGGTCATCTTCCTGCACTCCAGCGTTTTGATCACAAGACCTTTCTGCTTCATCTCGTCCAGAAAGACGGGAAGATAATTTACGATATCATCCACTGTGATTTGCCACGTTTTTCCATTGCGCACGATGGCCCGATGGCCTGAGGTCGGAAGCTTGAATGTGACATCCGGCTCAAGACTGAATTCAATAATTTCCGTGCTTTTGTTTCTTGAAAGAAGTTCGTCCACCGTGCCCTGGGCGAGGATTTTCCCCCGATCCAGGATGACAATGCGCTCGCAGAGATAATCAGCTTCTTCCATGTAGTGCGTCGTAAGAATCATCGTCATGGATCTTTCGGTCCTGAGGCGGAAGAGAATATCCCAGACTTCACGGCGGGCCGAGGGATCAAGGCCGGTTGTGGGCTCATCGAGCAGGAGTATCGGAGGGTTATTGATCAGGGCGATCCCCAACGACAGACGCTGGTGTTGACCCCCGGACAGGTTTTTGACCAGCGCATCCCGTTTTTCTTCGAGATGCACGAGACGCAGGGTTTCGTTCGTCTTTTCTTGATCGAGACCGTAGAACGATGCGAACAGATCGAGCGTCTCGCCGACTTTAAGATTTTCGATGAAGCGTGTTTCCTGGAGAGAGATGCCGAGAATCCGGCTGAGTTCCTTCCCATGGCGCCCCCACGTCTTGCCGTTGATCAGGATCTCGCCTTCGTCCGGATGCTGGATGCCCTCGATCATTTCCATCAGTGTTGTTTTCCCGGCGCCATTGGGCCCGAGCAAAGCGACGTACTCACCGGGCAGAATGTCGAGGCTCACGCCATGGACGGCCTGAACGTCGGCAAAGGCCTTTCGGATATGCCGGACCGATATCGCGGACGCGTCTGTCATGGAACACAAAAGACTTTCGTGAATCCGTGAATTCGAGTGTTACAATATTGAAACAAACTGCCGAGAAAAGAAATGAATTTCTGGCGTTTCAAGGAGGCAACCGTCTCAGAAATTCATGCCCCCGGGTCTTGCCATTTCAATCCAAAACACACTCTCAGCAGGTTGATCCGTTTGATGAATCCTTCGTAGAGCAGCCAACATCCGCCGAATGTCGCCACGGCAAGAATAAGGAATTTCAGACCTACGTCCAGTTCAAGCGGCGCCAGATAGAATCCCACGATGACGGTGATCGTCTGGTGAAGAATGTAGAAGGGATAAACGGCGTCTTTGGCCCACGCCAGCGCCTTGTTGGAGAACCTAAGATACCGTCTTGCCCATCCCAAGCCGGTCACGATCCACAACCACATATTCAGACTTCGGAAAAAGAAATAAACGGACGTCATCCAAAACGGTGGATCCTTGACATCGAGTGTCCAGCATACAAACACAATGGCAAATCCCGCGCACGCGAGCGCCAGCGACCGCCAGCGCTTGCCGGCCAGGGCGTCCCACAAGGATGTTCCTTCGACGAGCCCAAAACCCAACAGGAAGATCAATAACATACTGGCGAATTGTGCCCAATCGCCGAAAAGATTGTTTGCATCGTGCGGCCAGAACGGGCGAAGGGCCATTTCGCTGACAGCCACTGGAAGAAAAAGAAAATAGAAACGGTTTCCTTTGGACACAAAATCATTGAAAATGCCGAGCGACAACCGCCCGCGGCCTCGTTTGAAGAACACAAGAAGAGGCAATGCGATCAACGAAAACGTCAGAATGTACGGAAGATACCAAAGGTGATGCCAGCTGAGATTGCCTTCGGGGTACGGAACCCATCGAAATATGGTCGGGTAGAATGCCGCAAAACTGAATGTCTGTCCTTGAAAGAGCCTCTCGAAATAAACCTGGGGCGGAACGACGGCAATCATGCCAAAAAGCAGCGGCAACAGCAGTCTTTTTGTTCTCTCAACAACAAATCGCCTGACCGGATACTTGCCCAGCATATGCCACGTGGCGGAGCCGGATACGAAAAATAACAATGGTATTCGCCATTGGTGCAAAAATCCCATGATCGGTTCAAGCCATCTGACGGTTTGATTGTTCTTCACGTGCCAGGCCCACGTATTGAACATCATTCCTGTATGAAACAGAATTAAGAGGGAAAAGGCCAGGACCCTTATCCAGTCCAGTTCATAGCGGCGCTGGATGGTCACATTGGAAGAAGCCATTCGGGTTTCCTTATAGGTTCCAGGTATGAAATATCATCCGAGATCTGATCGACAAAGCATGGGTGGTGGATTTGCCGGCGGATGGCATCATCATGGTGAAGCACGATAGTGAATAACAACCGTCCGTTTGATTTATTCCGCCAGCGCCTGCCGGATCTTCCTGGAAAACACTTCCATGGAGAATGGTTTTGGGATCAGAATGCCGCCGTCTTCAAGTACACCTTGATTGGATATGATGTTCTCAGAGTATCCGGACATGTAGACGACCCTCAGCGACGGATCGATTTTCTTCAATTCAAGAAAAAGCTCCTTCCCGTTCATACCAGGCATGATAATATCCGTGACTAACAACCTCACCGGGCTGGGGGTTGTCCTGAAATAATCGACGCATGCGGCCGGCGTTTCGAAATCGATGGTATCAAAGCCACGTTGCTTCAGAATTCTGCAGACCATTTCACGGGCCATTTCATTGTCCTCGACCACGGCGATGCATCCGTGTCCTTTTAGTTCCAACGCTTCTTCCTTTTCCGCCGTTTTTGTCACAACGCCGACAGCTTCAGGAAAATAGACTCGAAACGTCGTGCCCTTTCCCGGTTCACTGTAGACGGTCAAGTGACCGCCATGCTGTTTCACAATGCCATACACCGTGGCGAGTCCCAACCCCGTGCCCTTCCCCTGTTCCTTGGTCGTAAAAAAGGGCTCAAAAACTCGGCGTAGGGTATTGTCATCCATGCCGGCACCGTTGTCGCTGACGGTAATGCAGACAAATGGACCAACCATGGCCTCCGGATTGGCCTCCACGTAATCTTCGTCCAGAAGGGTGCGGCTGGTTTCGAACAAAAGAACGCCCCCATTGGGCATCGCGTCCTGCGCGTTGACAGCCATGTTCATGATGATTTGTTCGATCTGAAATTGATCTGCCCGTATGCCCCCGATACGATCATCCAGCCGGTACTGGATATCCACATTTTCGCGGATGGTTCGCCGCAGAATTTTCTGAAAGCCTCGCAGAATGTCGTTCAATTCGAGATCTCTGATTTCCATGATTTGCTTGCGTCCAAAGGATAACAACTGCTGAATGAGGTATTTCGCTTTGTTGCCCGCATCATGAATGGATTTGAGTTCACTGTAAGACGGATCGCTGGATTTTGAGTCCAGGAGCAGCATCTCCGAATACCCGATGATGGGCGTCAGCATGTTCGCGAAATCATGGGCAATGCCGCCGGCCAATTGCCCAAGCGTTTCCATTTTCTGGGCATGCTGCAGGCGCTCCTCAAGAACGCGCTGTTCCGTAATATCCAGAGCAGAACCGATGAGTTGCTCCACGCGCCCTGAGGTATCGCGCCCAAACACCGACTGGTTGATTTCAAAGGTCCTCCAACCGCCCGCGGCGTCACGGCACCGCAACCGGAGGCGTTGAATGTCTTTGTCAGTGGCGGTTTTCCAATTGTCGGACATACGGCGAAACAGGAAATGATCATCGGGATGAAGATATGCTTCACGAAAGCGCGCTCCAAATTCCTCCATCTGAACGTCCCGGTGCCCCAGCCATTCGAGAATACTGCGGCTCGCGTAAACCCACCGGTCTTCCTTCAGGTCGAACACGTAGGTGATAAATGGCGATGTGTGCAGAATGCGTTCTTGGAATTTTTCCTGTTTGCGAAGATTCTCCTCGGCGGTGGCCAGCGCTTCATACGATTGAACTAATTCCTGACGGCGCCGGTTTTCGATATGATTGCGGAGGTATATGAAATACAACAGCAATGAAGCGGACAGAAAATTCAGGGCCAGCGGTCCTGCGACGGAACTGAGCGAAGGAAAAACAACCGGATTGATCCAGGGAAGCAGACACAGTCCTGTAATCTGCACCATGGCCAGAATACCCGTACCGCGAAACCCAAGAAGGATACTGGCAAAGACGAGCCCCAAGACCAGATAATTCAAAACGGCATAGGCATTCGGTTCGGTGGATTGGACGACGGAAGAAAATATGACAACAGGGAACATGGCCGCCGTAAGGAAGGCGGCCACATTGTAAAACCCGAAGGCATTGATGACAATGGAAGCAGAGAGAAAAACATAGCCGGTCCATGGAATGGTGTAGGCGGGATCGGTGAAACTCTTGTACGTGTCCAGTGCACCAAACACCAGGATGAAGAAAATCAATAGAACCGCCAGAATCCGGGCCTTCAACCGGATGGCCACATCTTTCGTTTCAGCCGGAAGCAGGAGCCTTCGAAAAGTTGCTGTAAAGGATCTTGAATTCATAAAGACCGACCTTTTGCATGATGGTGATTCTTGCCGCCGCCGGAAGTCATGTCCTGATTTCTCAAAACCCACGACGCGGCGCCAACGACACCCGCCCGATTTCCCAGCGCCGCTGCCCTGACCAATAGCTGATTCTTCACGGGCTTCATGACACGAGACATCACCTCGTTCTGAATTCGATGAATCAACCAATCGCCCGCATCCGCCACTCCGCCCCCAATCACAATCACATCCGGGTTGAGAACATTGACGATGCTCGATAAACCGGCGCCCAAATAAAGAACCATTTGATCGGTCACCCGTGTCGCCAGTTTATCGCCGGCATGGGCGGCCTCAAAAATCGACCGCGGCGTTATGGCGGTCGGCGCGTGACGGCGAAGTGTGGATTCGGGATTGGCGGCCATGCCCGCCACCACATCTTCGACAAGATACTTGCCGCCGGCATAGCGCTCCAAACATCCGCGATTGCCGCACGCGCATGGCCGTCCGTTTGCTTCGACAACGACATGGCCAAACTCTGCCGCATTGAAGATCCGGCCATGATGAATTTGTCCATTCAGAATAATACCGCCACCGACGCCGGTTCCGATCGTCATTCCCACGACGGTTTGCGCGCCTCGGGCAGATCCCCAGGCATATTCGCCAAAGGCCATGAAGTTGCCGTCATTGTCAACGAACGCCGGCAGGCCGGTGGCATCCTTCAGTGCGTGCCCGATATCGGCGTTTTCCCAACCCGGAATGTGCGGAGTCGGCGCGAGGGATATGCCCCGAAGGCTGTCTATCGTACCGGGACAGCCCGCGCCAATCGCCTCCAGAACAAACTTTTCCTTTTTCGCAAACATAACGCATTCAAAAGCGGCCTCTTTCATCACGTTGAGGACGGAGGCACAGCCGCCTTGTGTTTCTGCCGGCCGCACATTGCTGTACACCGCTTCGCCACGATCGGAGACGATACCATACTTCAGGTTGGTTCCTCCCAGGTCCAGTCCTACGGCATAGCGCCTGTCGGCAGATAACATGGAGTTGTCCAAAGGAATGGCCATCGGTCACCTTATTCGCCACGGAATAATGGAATGGGTGGCTTCATCCGCAATCACAACACCCCCGAGAATGAATGTGGCGGATACACAGAGTCGGCCAACAAAAGAGCGTCTTGCGGTCATTCCAGTCCTATCATGTTAAGCCGGTGACGGTTCATACTCACGTATCGCCGGACAGTCAATTGTTCGTCCAGGGTTTCCCTGCCGGCTTCCTTCGACAACTCCTGCGCCAGGGCGTATTCCCGAATCGATGCCATGTCACCGAGCTCGTCGCCGTGATACACACGGCGGAGCCTGCCGTCGCAGATGAGATAGCCAATGTCCCGGTCTCTTTCCACGATAAGGAATTTCTTCTGGAACATCTCCGGCAGGAGGCTGATTTGGTCCCGCGTGTCGACCAGGAACTCGCGATACCTGCGCAACGTCGGGTTTTTCAAAGCCCGTGTTTTCAGAAAATGATCGATCGAAGCCTTGGAGTCCAATTCACAATATTGGGTCAAAGCTTCTACCGCCTCGCGTACGTCGGCCTGATAATCGATGGGTGAAATCGCATGGCCACAGGCGCCGGAACACTGTTTCAAATAATAGGAGAAACAGAATTCCCTGGGCGGGCGGCGATCCTTCAGAAGTTCGGGACAAAGGCGGTAAAAGCGTTGAACCCTCGTCATCACGTATTCCATGAACTTTGCGGAGCGGAAAGGACCAACGTATTGCAGGCCATCATCGGCGCGTTCCCTGGAAACAAGCAGGCGGGGATAGGGTTCGTCGGTGACTTTGAGAAACACCTGCTGTCGCCAATGGCGCTGAGCGACATTGTATGGCGGGCTGAATTGTTTGATCAGTTTCGATTCGAGAATCAACGCCTCGAGTTCGCTGGGACATTCCACAAAATCGACGTGATCGGTGTATCGCAGAAGGCGTTTCTTCTTGGCATCGCGATCTTCCCGGAGGTGGCTCGAAATGCGCGAGCGGATATTGGTGCTTTTTCCGATGTACAAGGGGAGATCTTGGGCGTCCTTGAACAGGTACACCCCAGGCCCCGATGGCAAAGCCATGATCTGATTTTCCAATCGTTCCCGCCACATTTCTTTCTTTTCGAACGCCCGGACATATTTCGAGAAGACCTCCTCCGCCTCCGGGCGGTTGAGATATATCATCAGGATCTCCGCCGTCGCCAGCGCGTCATCCAGTGCACGGTGCCGACGCGCCACGGGGATCTTGAGCCGCTCAATCATGGCGTCCAGGTTGTAATACCTCGATCCCGGAAATATCTTGCGTCCCAGTTTGACGGTGCAGAACCGGTTCATGAAGAAATGGTCACCGAGGCGTTGGAATTCCGATTTGAGGAAGGCATAGTCAAAACTTGCGTTGTGGGCGACGAAATACGAATTCTTCAAGTGGTCGCGTATGACGGCGGCCAGATCCGGAAAAGTGGGCGCGTCGGCAAGGTCCCAGGAGTGAATGCCTGTCAGGTTTGTGATAAAAGGTGGAATATCAATCGGAGGACGGATGAGAGATTGGAACGTCTCCGTGATTTGTCGCTTTTCGACGCGCACCAGGCCGATTTCAATGATGTGCCCATCGCTACTGCGATTTCCTGTCGTTTCGACATCAACGACGGAAAAGGACGTGTCAAGATCGAACATATTCGATTGGCTGGTGAGTCCATTGGCGGCGGTGCGTGGCCGCCGTCAGTTCTTATGATGCGCCCGGGTAATCGTACACGCCTTTGCCCGCCTTCTTGCCAAGCCGGCCCGCCTTGACATACTGAACCATCAAAGGACAGGGTCGGTATTTCTCGCCGAGCGTCTTATGAAGATATTCGAGAATGCTGAGCCGCGTATCAAGACCCACAAGATCGACCATTTCAAATGGCCCCATCGGATGATTGAGGCCCAGCTTCAAGGCTTTGTCAATATCCGAGGCCGTTCCGACGCCTTCCTGCAGCATGAAAAAAGCCTCGTTGCCGATCATGGCGTTGATGCGGCTGGTGATGAACCCCGGTGATTCGCGAATGGTGACGATTTCTTTGCCCATTCGTACGGCCACATCCTGGGTTGTTCGAATGGTATCGTCGTCGGTCTCGAGGGCCTTCACGATTTCGACCAGTTTCATACGATGTACGGGATTGAAGAAGTGCATGCCGATACACTGCTTTGGACGACCCGTCACGGCGGCAATTTCCGTGATGCCCAGGGAAGAAGTATTGGTTGCCAATATCACGCCAGGACGACAGTCTTTGTCAAGCGCTGTGTAAATGCGGATTTTCAGGTCAATGTTTTCCGGGACGGCTTCGATCACAAAATCCGCTTCTTTGGCCGCAAGCCGGAGATCCGTTTGTATCGACAGTTGTGAAAGGGCTGTGTCACGCGCGCCGGCGTCCAGCTTGCCGAGGTCGACGCTCTTGTCCATGTTGCGGCGAATGGTCCCCAGAGCTCTGTCGAGCGCATCTGGCGAGACGTCCACCAGGATCGTGCGGTAACCTCCCAGGGCTGCGACATGCGCAATACCATTGCCCATGATTCCCGCGCCAATAACGGTGATGGTGTTGATGTTCATTCCGGCGCTGACGCTCCTTTGATTAGAAAAGTTTCTTCTCCTGGAATTTCGCATTGATCATCTTCGCATAATCCGAAATGGCCGACCATTGGCCAGATGCATGAATGCCGGCTTCCTCAAGCACTTTGGCGCCGGAACCGCTGCCCAGATAATGGCCTTTGCGGAACGGATACAACGTGCGACGGACCCCTTCTTCAGATCGAACCCACTTATACATCGTCGGCAACGTGAAATCTGTCATGCCAAAAGCATGTTTCTTGAGGTCTTCCGGAAAAATCGCTTCCTGTTCGGATTCGGGCAGCATGCTGTACAGCTCTGCACTCGTGACATAGTACACATTCATGTTGTAACCCGACGCGTCAAGCTCCGGCAGGACCTCATTGACGAAAATCGTCGCCACCGCGTTGCCCTGTAGCACGAGCGTGCCATGATAGTCTTTGGATTTCAAGTCGGCCTTTCGGAAGGCGTAAATGCCCTTGGCGGCCAGGCTCACGTCGGGCAGGCCCAGCCTGGCGCGGTCGACGATGGTGTCTTCCGGCCGCGTCACGAAAGGAGCCAGAATAGCCGGGCGTTTCTTTAATCCTTCGATCATGAGCGCCCAGATTTCCTGCGGATCCCACGGGGTCAGCGTGATCAGCTTGCCTTTCGGAAAACCTTCCTGCAGAAGTTGCAAAGGCTGCGGATCGGCATGGGTGGGGCCGTCTTCGCCCGTCTTGGGTCCGGCGTGGCCGTTCAGAATGATCCACGTGCGGAAAGGTTCGCCGGTGATTTCCCAATAGTTCTGTTGTCCAATGGCGTGACACCGCGCGGCTGTGTGCTCCATCGCCGTCACAAAGGCGGAATAGGACGCCGTAATACCCACGTGATGCCGATAGCTGGCCAGACCTGACATAAAGCAACCCATGCCGTCCTCGCAAATGCCGCCCACCGCAATCAAGCGCGACAATGGATTGGTCTGCGAATTGAAAAATCCCTGCGGAAAGTCCTTGTTGACGGCGCTCAAAGTCGTTGACCCAAAAAGATCAGCAGCCGTACCGATGAAGGCGCCGTCGCTTTTCTTGTTCAGATGGTTCAAGACGGCCATGATCTGTGCTCTCAATGTCACCGATGCGCCGATTTTTGGCTGGAGTTCGGCGGGTGCGGCGGTGACGGTGAATTCGTCCGAATAGATCTTCTCAATAACCGGTGCGTTGGGCCGTCTCTGTATCTTCCTCGCCGCCAATCGCTCTTTTGCTTTACCCAATTTCTCGGCCGCCTTTCTGGTGATCGCCGTCTGACCCTCGAGGACCTTTCGAATAACCAAAAGCGTGTCCCAGAAATTTTTTTCGATATTGACAGGTGTCTTGTCGCCTGAAAACCGCGGGAATTGCACACCAAACGCTTTCTCGAATTCACCGACAAACGTATAATACTCGTCCGAGCAGAACTTATGCCCGGCGCCATGGGAGGCCTTTCCGGTGATGCCATACGTAAAGCCTTTGATGGTTCGGTAAACCACCGCCGTCGGTTGTTTGTTGTCGAGAGACATGGCGATTTTTTGGGCCGTCAGAATATGATGGTAATTGTGGCCTTCCGGCGCATAAATAACATTCCAGTCGTGCGTATGGAACAACTCCGGCGGTGTCCATTGAACATAATCGCCGGGTTTTCCGTTTTCCGCCGTGCAGCGATCGGAATCGATCGTGGACTGGTTCCAGTCCACGTGCATGATGACGTTGAAAAGCTGGCTCGTCGGTGCTGTGGCCAGGGCCTCATGCACGCGGCCCGGGGTCATGCCGCCTTCGCCTTCAATAATATTCACCAAGGGAGGGTCTTGTGGAAAGATATCCAGGGCGCCCATCGCCAGGCCCAATGCCGCCGGCACGCCGACACCGCTTGGTCCTGTCGCCGTCCTTACAAATGGCACCACACAGGACGGATGACCATCGAGGGCCTTGGCGTGAAACTGGTTGAATAACGGCGTTTCCTGAGTCGGATTGCGCCGGAATCCCAACAAATCTTCAAATCGCAACTGGCGCTTTTCCGGAGCCAGCATGGCGGGTTGGCCGAGACGGATGAGTTCGTTGCGGAGGGCCCACATGGCATACAAGCCCATCGCTTTGTGACCCGCCGCATAGGCGATCATGTCATTTTCAGCGATATCAGGCAACGAGAAATCGTAGTCCATGAATTGATACAACAACCCTTCCACAATCCGTCCGGAGGAAAGACTGCCTCCCGGATGGCCCGAATTTGGAACAAAATTGAACAGGATTCCGCAAATCGTTCGATAGGTTAGATCGACGGTTTCAAAAAAAGTGATATCATCCTGTGTGACATCCGAAGGCTTCGTTTTGAGGATTTCTCCCACATCATAAAAAACGCCCCGTCGTTTGTTGAATTGGAAGGTAGATGCATCTCCGTTGAAAGTGTGTCGCGCTCGCATGGCAATTCTCCGGTTAGTTCCCAGCCCGTGCTGTCTGGTCAAGTTGTTCGCTGTTGCATGATGTGAGCAATTGGGCTATTATTTCTCCATGAAGCCGTCGCGCCCCTCGCACACGTCCAAGAAGAAGCATGCGGATAATCACATCCAAGCGTCGGAATATAACGATTTGGATAATGTATCGCAAAAGCAATTTACCGCGACAAAAAGAGGACGCAGCGCCGGATTCAATCCAGCCAATCGTTTCGAAGGCACGGCCATCGAAAAAACGCCGGAGGACATCGGCGAGGAAGACATCAATCCGGACATGACTGTGCCCACGCAGTATTTTGCCGACACATCGAGGTCGATTCTGTCCAGGAATGACTCCCCGGACATTCCGTACACGTATAGCATCAATCCATACCGAGGTTGCGAACACGGGTGCATCTACTGTTATGCGCGTCCATCCCATGAATACCTTGGGCTTTCGTCCGGCCTCGATTTTGAAACGAAAATCATGGTCAAGCACGACGCCGCCAAACTGTTGGAGCGTGAATTCCGAAAACGATCCTGGAAACCGGAGGCAATCTGCCTTTCTGGAAACACGGATTGTTACCAACCCGTTGAGCGCCGCCTGGGCGTCACCCGCGATCTCCTGAAAACTTTCCTGAAATTCAGAAACCCGGTCCGGATCATTACAAAGAACTATCTCATTACCAGAGATATGGATATCCTACGGGCCCTGGCCGAGGCTAATCTGGTCGGCGTGATGATATCCGTGACGACGTTGGACACCCAACTGGCGCGGAAACTGGAACCGCGCACGTCCAGACCCGATCGTCGGTTGCAGGCAATTCGTGAACTGGCTGAGAACGGGATCCCGGTCGGAGTAATGGCCGCGCCTGTTATTCCCGGATTGACGGATCACGAAATACCGGAAATCCTCAAACAGGCAGCCTCGGCAGGGGCGCAAAGCGCCGGTTACACCGTCATCCGTTTGACATATGCCCTGAAGGATCTTTTCAAAGATTGGCTGGATCGGCAATACCCGTCGAAATCCGACAAGGTTCTTTCCGGCATTCGGGCCGTCCGGCTTGGCGAGCTGACATCTCCGGAATTTGGTAAAAGAATGACCGGAGAGGGTCAAATAGCTGAACATATCTCCAAAACGTTCAAGTTATTTGCCAGGCGATTTGGGCTGAACAGGAATGAAATAGTGCCCGCCGATCCATTGCCCTTTCTGCGCGATGGCATGGATCAGACCTGCCTTTTTTTGTGGATTCCTTCTTAGAGGCGGTTGGCTTATTCAGCCACTTCGTCCGATTGGCGGAGATTGGTCAGGAGTGCATCAGCTTTGCGGCTTTCTTCGTCCCCGACAAGTTCTTGGTACTTTATGAGTGCAGTAATAGCTGACTGGAATTCGTTATTGATAGCCAGTACCAATCCGAGGTTGAAGAAAACGGATGCGAATTGGGGATCCGTCTCGGCGGCCATTTCATAGTGGACCTTTGCCAGTCGAAAATCACCCAAATCAAAATATAGATTGCCGAGGTTGTAATGCGCCTCGGTATGTCGCGGTTCCAGTTTCAAGGATTGGGTGAAACAGTCAAAGGCTCTGGCGGTATGGCCTTTCTTGGATTCAAGGATGCCAAGATTGCAGTGCGCGTCCGCCGGACAATCCCCCGCTTCAATGGCTTTGCGGTATAACTCTTCTGCTTTCTGGAAGTCATTGTGTTCGTCATAATCCAGCGCCTGATCAAAATGACCGCCGCGCGGAGCAAACGGAATGACATTCGGGGATGAATTGGAAAAGAGGTTGATTTGTCCGGGAGTGGTTCCCGGATCACGTTTTTTGCGAACACGCGTGAAATCAATTTTGGCGGGCTGGGTCGGAAACTGAAGGAGACGTCCCATGGGGTTCTACGCCACTTTCTGTTTTTTGGTTTTGGTCGCCTTTTCCTTGCCAGTCTTTGTTTGGCCCGTGGCCTTTTGCATCGGTTTTTTCTGGGACTTGGCCTGCTCGATACTCTGCTTCAAAGCAGTCATGATGTCCACGACCGGTTTTTCTTCCTCGGCGACGGTGATCACTTCTTGGCCGGATATCTTGGCTTCGATCATTTCTCGCAACGCACCCACGTAACGGTCGGTCAGATCGATGTCGTCCAGCTTCTTCGTCATGGATTCGACGAGATTGAGGGCGAGTTCCAATTCTTTCTTATCGGGCTTTTTCGCTTCCAGTCCCGGAACTTGATCCATTTTTCGCATTTCACGCGGATGGCGCAGCTTGTACAGCATAAGGCCACCTTGCTGCGGCGCGACCAAAACGACATCCTCACGATCACGCAACACGACTTTTCCGATGCCGATCTTGCCGCTCTCCTTGAGGGTTTCGCTCAACAGATTGTACGTCTTGGCCGCCACCGGGCCGTCCGGGCCGGCGAAGTACGGCGCATCGTACAGGCTTGTGTGAATCTCATTGGCATCCAAAAACCCATCAATTTCAATGATTTTCGTACTCTTGAGTCTTATTTTCTCCAGGTCCTCCGCCTGTACGATGACGTATTGGTCCGGCTCGTACTGGAATCCCTTCACAATTTCTTCCGACGATAGCACCTTGCTGCATTTCTTGCATTTCTTGTCATAACCGACCGGGCCGTTGTCTTCCTTATGCAGTTGGTTGAAGCTGATCTTCTCGGAGGAGTCGACCGCATTGTATATACGAATGGGGATGGTGACAAGAGAAAATCGAATATGACCTTTCCATATGGCACGCATAATAACCTCTTGCTTGGTATGGGACTTGTCAGTTGAAAGCTAAGAGACGTTTGCAAATTATCCAAACATTTTTTTGGTACAATTCAGCGGTAGTCCTCCCGGATCGGACTGAAAACGTCAATGATCAGACAGTCGGTAATCGCCTTGGCGGAGTGCGGCACCTGGCCCGGTACGACCCCAACCACACCCGGCTCGATGATCCTGGTTTCGTCGCCGATGGTCAGTTCAAGGCGGCCCTGTATGACGTTGACAATCATCTCGTGGACGTGCTGATGGGTGGGAATCGACGCGCCGGCTTTGGCGTCCCAATAGGCCACGGTCATATGATCCGAATGAAAAAACCTGCCGTGGAAACCGGGCACTACTTGCCGGGCCGATATCTCTGCAACCTTCATGAAACCCATAATGGAGCCTTTCTCTTTTGGCCTTAAGCTCTCGTCAGGATGGACAAATATTCAATCCATGGTCCGACATCATTCTTGTATTGCATAGCCATGACGCGCGAAAGTTGGGCGAGATGGCCAAGATCATGAACAACCCACGTGGCCAATAACTGGCGCAGACTCACTTCTCCAAAGGCCGGATGAATGCCTTTCATGCCCAACTCGATGTCCGTGATGCGTGTGTGTCGCAAGATATTCAGATTGTCGCGTCGAAGGGATTTGAATTCCGCCATGAGAGCGGAGAGAGTTTTACCTTTCGAATCATTGAACTGCGCATGCCGGTCAAATGGCTGAAATCGCTTGTCTCCCGAGGTTTCCAGTATGATGCGCATTCTCGGTATCCAGTCCGTCTTTTCACCGTGGATAAGGTGTCCGACAATGTCATATGGGCTCCACGTATCCTCTCCGTGGTTTGAGTGTGTCCATGTTTCCGACAATCCCGATAGCATGGATTCAACAACAGCGGGTGTACGATCGAGAATTTCAAGGGCATTCGCCAGCTGGAAAGACATGGGATATTCCTTTGAAAAAGAAAAGGGGTCGCCTTTCGGGCAACCCCTTTTTCATCAACAACGTCAAACGATTAGTACTTGATCTTGAGTTCCTTCTCGTTCCCGTCGGCATCGCGGAACTTGATCTTGATTTCTTCCTGCAATTGGCCGGCATCCGGGATGTCGCCCTCCTGGGTCGTTGTAACAGTGACCGAGCCGTCCGCTCCGGTCGTGCCCGTTTGGCCTACACCAACGTTATTCGTCTGGCCTGTGGCTTTGTTCATCAGTTCAATGATACCTTCGAGGCCGATAATCTTGGTCCCATTCGGATCTTCAATGATCCAGAATTCGGTGCCCTTGACAGACGCCACCGATGTCGGCGTGGCTACCTGGAATGAACCCTTCTGCTTGGAGACTTTGACGAGCAATTCCCCAACGTCCATGACCAACTGCTTGGAAATGGTCTTTCCCTCGTAGTTGCCCTGGATTTTCAGTACGCTGTTGGGTTTGACCTTGACCGTGCTCTTGTCGTCGAGGAACATGACGGCGGCATACCCGTCTTTCTTGGTCTGGACTTCATCGCCCGAAAAGAGCTTGGAGCCCTTGTCGACTTTGAGCCAGCCTTTTTTCTGTTTGGCTTGGACTTCGCCGATCGTCTTGATCATGACGGCGACGGCTTTGGTCTCGGCGGCGCCTGCCAGGTATACCGTGGTTCCGACAACCAACGATATGATGGCCAGCGCAGCGACCAGATTGAAGCTGAATCGTTTCATGTTTATCATCTCCAATTTTTTATGGCTTGATTGATATGAGCGCTGTGCCCGGCAGGCTGTTCAGCTTGTTTCGCAAATCTTCGACTGTAGCCGCCGCGCCGTTGATTTCAATGGACACAGGGTTGTAGCCTCTCAACGCCTCGAGGATCGTGGCGCCACCAGGCAATGAACCCAGCAAATTCAGGATTTCCGAGGCATTAAGACCGACCAGGTTGGTCATGCCGCCGGTCCCGGACGACACCGTAAACGCATGGATGGCGCTCTTGACTTCATTGGTCGTGCCGGTCAGAGGATCCCGCTGGATCATCGTGACCTGGGCGCAGTAGTCGCCGTCCTGAAGACCCGGATTCCACGTAAGGTTGTTTTCCATGGCACCCGACGGGCCACCGGGCGCGGCCTGATAGGAGGTCACCATCAGAGCATCAAGCACCACGCGTTGTGAAGACGTCGCCAGCGCATCTTCAAAAGACTGGTTGGGACGCAACTTTGCGAAAGTGAGGCGAAATTCATTTCCACCGACCGCGGCCCACTGGAATAACGGCAGATTGCCCGACGCCGCGCCGTTGGACGGAATAATGATATCCACCGTGGAGCCAGTCAGCACCTCGACCGTGACCGTGTTCTCGCAGGTCAATTGATCCAGTTGTTCTCCCATCTTGATGACGAAATAGAAGCTTCCCGAGGGAAGACCGCCGGACAGGCTTTGCACGTAATCGTTTGCGATCCGAGCCTGACTGAGTACGTTGGCGGAGAACGAAGAGGGGAAGCTGCCGTCAATCATTTGTGGGACCGAAATAAAAGGAGCCACGCCGACAGGAATCTGGAAACCTACCTGGAGCCGATCCCGCAGGATGCTCCTTGATGAATTTCGAACATCAACTTCAAGGTAGAGGTTCTTCGTAGATCCGGAATTGTTCGTGAACTGAATTCCAAATTGAGTGGCTCCTGGAAGGCTTAACGTGCCGGCGTTTCCAGTACCACCAAAGCCAAGAAGGCTCATGGGAAAAAATTGAAACTGCAGCGGGGCATTGGGCATAACACTGACATCCACGCCTCCCACTGAAGTACACTGCGCATGCGTCTCATGCGTCACCAAGAAGGTGACCATGGCCGCCAGTGCAAACCATCTCATTTTCATAGACATACTCCTTGCGAATAATCGCGATAATTAAGAATTTATGCTCGTGAAAGTCTTTGTGTATCTATGCCGACACGTCTCCTTGATGTCCAATATACACCAGGCTGTATCCGAATGGCTGTGACTCACAACACATCTCTATGATTTTCCAAAAACTAGGTCGTTTCTTTTTCAGGGCAAGAGGCTATGTACCAATCCCGTTCTTGTTGACTTGTACAATATTCAGCCATGTTGGAACAGTTTCCTTATTGACCGGACTGACGTTCGTTGTGCTCGGCGAATCTATCAGAGTGTGGGCAGTCGGTTATCTTGGTCCAAGCTCAAGAAAAACAAAGTCAGCAAGAGCTGACTTGTTAGAAGATAGTGGTCCCTTTTCGATTTCAAGGAACCCTATTTACATCGGTAATACGTCAATATATTTAGGATTCGTCCTATTGTCAAACATTTTCTTCCCTTATTTTGCTGGACTTACGGTCATTTTTTTCAGTTTTTTCTACTACGTCATTATTCGATACGAGGAAGCGTCGCTGGCCGGACAGTTTGGTCAGAAATACCAGGAATATCTTCAACGGGTTCCTCGGTTCATTGGACATCGTGGTGGTCCATACGCCCAATCGCAAAACGGTTTTAGGCCAAGGACTGCCTTCGCTTCAGAAAGAGTGACTTTCGCGGCCATCGTCTTCAGCCTGGTCATCATCCTGGTTTCGGATATCTTGAGACACCGTTGATTTACCACTCAGTTGGTGGAACATATTAAGAACCAACCATAAAGGAGGCATTATGAAATCTGTTTTTTCACTGGCGGCGTTGTTTCTTTTGGTTCTGTCGTGTGGAGCCGGAAAAGAAACGATAACGGCGAAAAATAACAAGGTTGAAAAGAATACGACCATCAAAGCCGGCGAATACTATCAATTCGAAATTGTGTTAGAAGACAAGATGGCGGCCATTGCGCTGGACGGCGAATGGCGTGTCAACGACGGCGGGGATCGGAAGGCCAAAGTGTTTGTGATGGATGAGGAGAACTTCCTGAAATTCGAAAAAGGGGAGGCGTTCAAAGACTACTATGCCTCCGGCGAAAAAATCAACGACATCTTCAAGATCCGGCTGCTGAATCAATACCGCAGCGCAAAGACGCTTTACTATCTCGTGTTCGACAATCCTTCCGATGAAGACGACAAGAAAATTGATTTCAAACTGTTGATGGAATACGAATGGGGCGAAGGAACGAAGTAGTTGGCCATTCTTCCCGTGATGGTCAGGCTTTCCGCCAATCCAGCTGAGAGCCTGACCGGCTAACTTTCCGGTCCGGACGAATCTTCGCGAAACAAAGTGGACACGGCCAGGCCAACCAAACCGCCATAAGCCGTGCTCATGACGGGATTGCTCTGAATAGGGCAGGTGCCGCTGACGCAGCCTATGAAATAGTAGTAGGCGAAACCCAGCAATCCACCGGCGGCAACGAGCAGCCACTTACGAAGAGGTTTCAGTTTCTGCGTGCGTGTCCGTTTCATGTTTCTTGGGTTTGGATATTCGGCAGGATGAATTCAAACACGTCGGTATGCCGAATTTTGGTAATACATAATACATGATGAAGAAGTAAGCCGCTATCGTGGCAAAAAAGGTCCAATCCGTCACAGGCCTGTCCTTTCCGAAAAACGAGATTGTCCGAAACGTCGGAACAACTCGATGAAAAGCCAAATCCAGGGTATTCCGTGGAGTAACAGATCGAACCAATCCAACGGCTCGGTAAAGCGGCCGGAGGCGATATTGACGAGCTGCTTCCACACATGGGGTTCCGGATAAAACGGCGCCAGACCCAAAGTCAGCGCCAGCAGTGTGGCGTAAGAAAGGCGCCCGCTCATGGCAGACGACCGAAAACGCGTTCCAACCGTCCTTTCAGTTCGGCGGCCAGTTCGGAGATGCCAGGCGTGTCAACAACCCGCGTCATGACGGACGGATCAAAAAGCGCGACGACAGTTTCTTTCTGATCGTTTTCATAGACAACCACATTGCAGGGCATCAGGAGACCCATATTGATCTCGGCCGAGAGCGCTTTGTGAGCAAAAGGCGGGTTGCAGGCCCCGAGTATTAGATACTTCCTGAAGTCGACGTTAAGCTTGTTCTTCAAGGTTTCCTTGACGTCGATCGTTGTGAGGACCCCAAAGCCTTCCTTCTTCAATTCTTCCGTAACCGTCTCAACGGCCTTTTCGAAAGAACAGTCGACGATCCTGGAAAACCCATATTGCATGTCGATAAACTTTTCAGTTGGTTCAGACGGCTTCCGGAATGGAGTGCATGTTGTTTTCCACTTCCCTTTTCAGGGCTTCGTAGGGCATCGCCCCGATCCAGCGCTTGACCACTTTGCCCTTATCGAGCAGCATCAGTGTCGGGATGGCGCTTACGCCATAAGATTCGGCAAGATCGGGTTCTTTGTCAACATTGATCTTTACAACCGTCAGTTTGCCCGTCATTCCTTCGGCCAGGCGTTGCACGGAAGGCCCGATCACGCGGCATGGCCCGCACCATTCCGCCCAGAAATCCACAAAAATTGGCAGGGGACTTGTCTGAACCAGGTCCTGAAATGATCCGTGAGAGTTCTCCATAAACCTTTCTCCATCAAATATTTAAGAAGTTATGTTCCACAAAATTCTCAATCGTAAAACGGCAGAGATTCATTTATATTCCCACATAGTTATATAAGATTGCAACAAAAAAGGCTTGCGCAAGTTCTCGTCGCCAATTAGGTTCATACTGTGAATTCAATTCTAAGAACGACATTTCTTTCCGGATCGGCGTTGTTGCTTGGCGGATTGCTTTACTACGTCGTGCTATCCGGTTCCGATGCGGTTGAAGAAAGGCCCGTCAAGAAGGCTCCGAAGGTGTGGCCGGCTGGCGACTCGTTGTTTCTCAGTGCGTTGATGAACCAAGTCTGGGACGGACGAGATCTGGCCCTCGGACGCGTGCTGGATCGTAACAAGTTCTATACACGATACTTCATGACGTATCGCAGCGAGTCTCTTCGAATATCCGGCATTATGAACGTGCCCCACGGGCGCGGGCCGTTTCCGGTCGTCATTCTCAATCACGGTTACATCCCACCATCGGTCTATACCAATGGACGGGGATTGAAACGTGAACAGGATTTTCTGGCGCGTCGGGGCTACGTCGTCATTCATCCGGATTATCGCAATCACGCCCAATCGGACAAGGACACCACGAATGATTTTCGATTTCGGGATGGTTATACGAAGGATGTCATCAATAGTATTCAGGCGGTTAAAGCATCGGATTTGCCATTTGTCGACAAGGAACATATTGGCATGATGGGGCATTCTATGGGCGGCGGTATTGCGATGAACACGATGGTCATCGCTCCGGAAATGGTTCAAGCCGTCGTACTGTACGCGCCGGTGAGCGGTGACGTGCAGGACAATTTTCGCCGGTGGGGCATCTCGTCGCCGATCGGAGCCTACGTGGTAAGAACGTTCGGTCGTCCGGAGGAAAATCCGGATTTCTGGCGCAAGCTGTCGGCGATGTATTATTTTTCTCACGCGAAAAGCCCGGTTTTGATCCACCACGGTACGGAGGACGAATCATGCCCGGTTGAGTGGTCGGACCGCATTGCCGACAGCCTGAAGTCTGCCGGCAAGTCGGTGGTTCTTTATACCTATGAGAGAGAACCTCACGAGCTGATCAACCAATGGCCTCTGATGATGGAACGCACAGCCGCATTCTTTGATCAACACCTCAAAAAGAAAGAACCGTGAAATGGACACCGGCGTATGTTTGTTTTGCGGTCAAAGTCATGGCTTTGTGTTTGTCCACGGGCATTATCAATGCCAAGCTTGTAAGAATGTTCAGGTGCGTTGCTGTGAAGGCTCGTCCGATGTTTCGTCCGGAGCATGCGCGAATACTTACGCCAACAAGAAGAGAACGGGAGACTAGGTTATGGAAAAGTTTGTTCGAAGGCTCATTCCACAGGCTATCGGTTTTTTTCTGATGATCGTCGGCTGGTATGTGTCCATCATCAACGTCGGTCTGGATAAATTCATGGGCGCCACGATCATAACGCGCTGGACCATTTCAGGGCTTGCGATGATCCTGCTGGGCGCATATCTGCCGCAAATCTGGATATTCATATTGAACCGGATGCAGAAATAAAGCTAACGCCGGCTTTTTCAATCGGTGTCAATGAGCGTCAGGATGCGCCTGGTCGTGTCCGATCAAGGGTTCCAGGTGGGTCAGGATTTCGGTTTCGACCGTCATGGCCTTCCGAATGACATTTTCAATCTCGGTTGCCTGCTGGTGCGCATCGGCGATGGAGAGCAAATCCTGAAAAAGCAGATGAAATTCGATCAGCAATTTCTTGCCGGCGTTACGATGGCGAAGGTCGTGGAACTCAATGCCGCGGCCGCCGGTTTCACGTTGCAGAATGTCCGTCAGTATTTTGTCCATTTCCGGATCGGCCTCATCCATCAATCCTCCGATGGAACGCCTCATCAGTTGCCCGCCGGACCAGAGAATATTCGCAGCCACCAGTATGGCGACCAACGGGTCGAATGGCAGCCAGCCGGTTCCTATCGTCAGCATCAAGCCTACAATAACCCCCAGACTTGTGTAACTATCAGTAAGTACGTGCTTGCCATTGGCTTCGAGAATAATGGAATGGTGCTTCCTGCCCTGATGAACCAGGTACCACCCGAGCAGTCCATTCACGATCGTTGCAATAACGACAAAAAACGTTCCGGATTCGATATTTTCAAGGTAAAGGCCATGAACCCACTTCATGACCGCTTCATAAATTATGTAGAATGCGGCGATGACGATCATGGCGCCTTCAAATCCGGCGGAAAAAAAACTTATCCGGTCATGGCCGTATAAGTGGGAACTATCAGCAGGCTTGTTGCTTAGCCAGAGGCTGAATGAGGCAAAGGACACCGCGAGCACATGGACCACGGATTCGGCGGCATCGGACAAAATGGCGGCGGATTGCGTAATCAGGTAGGCATAGACTTTGATACCGAACATAAAAAACCCGATCGCCAATGACCATCGCATCGCGATTCGGGTATCCCGTACGGCCATTGACGCTTCGGGGTTGTTACGGGTCAATTGATGAACATGGGAGGTCGATGAATTCATCTCGACGAAAGTTCGACCAGCGAACGCACTCTTTCGATATTGTCCTCTGCCAGACGCTCTCTGACTCTGTTTTTACCGAGCACTTCCATCATTTCGAACAGTCCCGGCCCCAGCGTTCTGCCCGAGATAAGATAACGCACCGGATGTACCAGTTCGCCAATCTTGAGTCCTCCGGATTCGGCGTACGTCCGAAAGACGGCCTCAACCTGATCTTTGGTGAATGATTCAACCTCACCAAGACGTTTGGCCAATTCACGCACATGACCCGGCGATTGTTCGTTCCAACGTTTGCGTATCACATCCAGGTCTTTGTCATAGTCCAAAACGGCTTTAAAGAAATAGTCGGAAAACGTGGTGATTTCGTGAATGAAATCAATACGTTCCTTCATGAGACCAATCACCTTGAGAACGTAATCGTCGGGAAAATTTCCAAAACCGGCTTTTTCCATGTCGGGTCTCAAATACGACAGGATTTCTGCATCGGTTTTTCGGCGAATGTGCTGCGTATTCAGCCATTTCAGTTTTTCAACATTGAATACAGCTCCGGCCTTGTGAATTCTCTCAATGGAAAATTCACGGATTAATTCTTCCATTGAAAAGATCTCCCGCTCATCACCAGGATTCCATCCCAGGAGGGCGATGAAATTGATAAGACCTTCCTTCAGGTAGCCTTTGGGCGGATAGGCCCGGGCCTCGACATCGCCCTGGCGTTTGCTCATCTTACTGCGGTCTTCGTTGAGCAACAGAGGCAAGTGGGCGAATTCCGGCAACGACCATCCGAAGTACTCGTAAAGGAGCACGTGTTTTGGCGTGCTTGATACCCATTCTTCGCCGCGAATGACGTGTGAAATGTCCATGTAGTGGTCATCGACGACATTGGCCAGATGATAGGTTGGATAGCCGTCGGATTTCATCAGGACCTGATCATCGATATTGATGCTGGAAAATTCCACGTCGCCGCGTATGAGATCCTTGAACCGTACCACCGTGTCGTCGGGCACTTTCATGCGGATGGTAAAGGGCATTCCGGAGGCAACTTTTTCCGTCACGTCGGCCTCTGGCAGGCGCAGGCAGGATCGATCGTATTTTGGGGGCAGCTTGGATTTTTCCTGAAATTTTCGCATCTGGTCCAGCCGCTCTGACGTGCAGAAACAGCGATACGCTTTGCCCTCGGCCAGGAGGCGGTCGACGTGTTGACGGTATAGGTCCAGCCGCTGAGATTGATAGTAAGGGCCATGCCCTCCATCTTTACCAGGGCCCTCGTCAATTTCAATACCGGCCCAGGTCAGCATGTGGATGAAATCCTCGACGGCCCCTTCCACATACCGGGTGCGATCCGTGTCTTCGACGCGCAAAATGAATTGGCCGTTGTGGTGTCGGGCGAAAAGATAGTTGTAGAGGGCGGTTCGCAGGCCTCCGATATGCAGGAATCCGGTTGGGCTCGGTGCGTAGCGCACGCGGACGGGTTTCGACATGGTTCTCCGTTATTTGATCGTGGCGCAGATCTTGTCCAGGATAACGCGTGCGACATCATCCTTGGACATCATCGGCAGAGTACGAGTGTCCTGGCGGTCGATAATAGCTACTATGTTGGTGTCCGAGCCGAATCCGGCGCCGGGCTCTGTGGGATTATTCAGGACCACGAAATCCAGGTTCTTGCTGTGCAATTTTTTGCGGGCATTTTCAAGGCCGTTTTCGGTTTCGAGGGCAAAACCCACAAGGATCTTGTTGCCCTTCTGCTGACCAAGCTCGGCCAGGATATCCGTTGTAGGCTCCAGTTCGATGGAGAGGTTTTCGCCGGTCTTTTTCATCTTTTGGGAGGATGGTTTGGCCGGTTTGAAATCGGCGACGGCGGCGCTCATGATGACGATGTCGGACGCGTCGTAATTGGCCAGCACGGCCTGCTTCATATCGGCGGCGCTCAAGACGGGTTCGAAAGCCACATGAAGCGGGGGTTTGAGATTGGTCGGGCCGCTGATCAGCGTGACTTGCGCGCCCATCAAACCGGCCTGTCGGGCCAGCGCAAAACCCATCTTACCGGACGAGAGATTGGTCACCACCCTGACGGCATCAACAGGCTCGTGCGTTGGTCCCGCAGTAACCAGGACACGGCGTCCTGCCAGCGTGTCATTGCCAAGCAGTATCTTGTCCACCTGCCAGTAGATTCTTGAGGATTCGGCGAGCCGTCCGGTTCCTTCATAGCCTTCCGCCAGGAAACCATAGTCCGGATCGACAAACATGTATCCATAGTGACGCAGTGTATCGATATTCTTTTGCACGATGGGATTAAGGTACATTTTGTCATTCATGGCCGGAGCAAAAACCTTTGGAGCGGCGCAGGCCATGGTTATGGTGGACAAGGCATCGTCGGCAATGCCATTGGCCACTTTACCGATGATATTGGCGCTGGCCGGCAGAATAAGCAACAGATCCGGCCATTGAGCCATCTCGATGTGAAAAGTTCCCAGCGCGTGGGCGGATGATTTGGAAGAAGGAAAAAGCTCGGTTGCGACGGGGTGACGGGTAAGGGTTTCGACGGTCAGTGGGGTCAGGAATTCGCAGGCGGCGCGCGTCATGACGGCACGCACAAGAGCGCCCTGGCTGACAAAATACCTTATGGCCTCGCAGCTCTTATAAGCGCTGATCCCGCCGGTGATGCCGACGAGAATTTTTTTGCCGGCATAGCGGCCCGGCTGAAAACGCTCATCCATAAGGTGACGGGAGTTCTAGTCTTCTTCGGCGGCAATATACTCAAATTCAATGTTATTGGAAACGAGTTCGTCCAGGGCAGTGACGACGGGTTTCGGGAGTTGCTCGACGTCAATGGGCTCGCGAATAATCAGCTCTTCCGTCTCCGGCACGGATTCCTCGGTTTCCATGGTATTGCGTACAATCACCATCTGGTCATCATTGATCTGCCGGGCGCGTTTGGCTGCGACGATGACCGCCTCGTAAACATTTTGAACTTTCTCTTCAATTTTCGAAAATGGAAACGCTTTGACGGGCATAAAATCTCCTGACTATCTGCTTTGAACCTGACATTCCGTAAGGGTTGGCAATATAGCTTTCGATGCCAAACAATGCAATAGAAATAATTGATTATTCGAAACTTTGAAGCGTCCAGGCCTCGGGCGTTGCCATCAATTTTCGCAGAAGACGGACGTTTTCCGAGTGACCGGTTCCATAAGCTTCAAACCGGCCGACGACCGGATGGCCCGCCAGAATCATGTCCCCGACCATATCCAGGATCTTATGCCGTACGGCTTCATCGGCAAATCTTGGTTTCTCCCTGGACAATACCGATCCGGACGGGACCGTGTGAAGATGAGGTTCAAGGGGTAGTGCGCCAAATATTGGCCGAAGACGATCCATCGCGAATTCCCTGGGCACCAGAACGAATCCCGGCGACTCGCCGATCCCTTGTGCCAGACCTTTGGTCCGCATCGTCAACAGATCATTGGCGGTGGTAAACGTGCGGGCACGTCCGATTTCCCTTAGAAAACTCTTCTCGGAAAAAACGTAGAGGCAGTTCTGTTCCCCGAATTCCGGTATCGACAGGTGGTAAGTAAAACTCAAGTGGTCCGCGGGAGTGACGGTCAGCCGTTTGATGCCGGTTTCGACGCGGATCGGATGGACGACAACCAACGAGGCTTGTGCCTCCGATTGTTCGGTTATGCCGGCGTCTGCCAGGATGTTCCCGTATGTCTCACAACACCCGTCAAGAATCGGCATTTCTTCCTCGTCCAGAACGATGTGCAAATTGTTGATACCGAAGGCAAACGTCGCCGCAAGAAAATGTTCAACGGTCCTGACTCTCGTACCTTCGTATTCGAGAGTTGTGGCCAGGGACGTGTCCACGACATGCCGCCACAAGGCCGGAATGCGGTGGGTTTTCGCGCCGTCTCGAAAAAACACAAGGCCTTCGTTGGGGGGCGCCGGGTGAAGGCGCACGGAGGCTTGCCGGCCGGAGTGAAGGCCGCTTCCTGAGAAGGTCACTTCGCGGGTGATCGTTCGCTGGTTCATAGTGCAATGTATCAAAAACTATGCAAACTCCCAAGACTTTGACATTGCGGAACGGTACAAAATATGTTAGATTGCACCGCTTTTTGAAAGCATCGAGGAGGTTGGCATGAACATCATGGCCGGAAACAGCGGATGGATCGAAGTGATTGCCGGAAGCATGTTCAGCGGAAAGTCCGAAGAATTGATCCGGCGGCTCCGACGGGCGGAAATCGCCCGGCTGCGGGTGCAGGTTTTCAAACCAAAAATCGACACGCGCTACAGTGAAGATCACATTGTGTCGCACAGTGATCTCCGCATGCCTTCGGAAACCGTTGCGGCGGCCGGGGAAATCCTGGAAAAACTGGATCCACGTACGGATGTCATCGGCATTGACGAAGCCCAGTTTTTTGATGCTTCGATCGCCGACGTATGCAATCGCATGGCGGACATGGGCAAGCGCGTCATTGTGGCTGGTCTGGACAAGGACTATCTCGGCAAACCCTTCGAGCCCATGCCGCAGCTTCTGGCGGTTGCTGAATATATTTCCAAGCCGCTGGCGATTTGCGTGGTCTGCGGTAATCCGGCCAACTATTCGCAGCGCGTCATCCAGAACGAAGACCGTGTGCTTGTCGGCGCCAGCGGTGTCTATGAAGCCCGTTGCCGCCGGCATTTTGATCCAAAGCCCGTCCCACCGACCTCCCAGAAGGGCTGACGCTTTCCATGTTCATCGACTTCATCACGATCCGGATTGAAGCCGGCGACGGCGGCAAGGGCAGCGTGTCTTTCCGGCGTGAGAAGTACATCCCAAAAGGCGGACCCGACGGTGGCGACGGCGGCCATGGCGGCGATGTGATCCTGCTCGCCGATGCCAATCTCCACACGCTGCAGGATATCGGTCAACACCGTCACTACTTCGCTGAACGCGGAGAGAATGGTTCTGGCAATAACTGTCACGGCCGCAACGGCAACGCGATCGTAATACGCGTTCCGGTCGGCACCATCGTCCATGATGCCAAGAGTCAGGAACTGCTTGGTGACCTGATTGAAAACAAACAGACGCTCGTTGTCGCCAAAGGCGGTCGCGGCGGACGGGGGAATTCGCACTTCAAATCACCGACGAACCGTACTCCGCGCGAATTCGAACCTGGCACGGCAGGTGATCAAAGGGACATTTCGCTGGAGCTTAAGGTATTGGCCGACGTCGGGCTTGTGGGTTTTCCGAATGCCGGTAAATCCACGTTGCTGGCGACCATTTCGGCGGCCAAACCGAAGATCGCCGATTATCCGTTTACGACACTGACCCCCAATCTCGGGATTGTCCGGGTGACGGATTATCAGAGTTTCGTTCTTGCCGATATTCCGGGGCTTATCGAAGGCGCTCATGCCGGGAAAGGCCTTGGGGTACAGTTCCTGAAACATATTGAACGCACCCGTGTCCTGCTTTTTCTCATCGATGCTCAAACACCGGATATCGAGAAAGCCTATGCCACTCTTAAGAAGGAGCTCCGGAGTTTTAACGCGGCCCTGCTGAAACGGCGGCGAATCGTCGTGTTGTCGAAAACCGACACGCTGGCCGGAAAACCGAGGAAGAAAATCATGAAAGACAAAACCCCGGTTTTGAGCATTTCAGCCGTTTCGCATGATGGTCTTAAGGACATGATCAAACACCTTTGGAAAATGCTCAGAGAACCAGAATAAGCTCTTGATAATCAAGACCCGACGGCTTACCTTCCCACTTTGCAAACCCAATTTCGGATAATAACAGGTTATTGAGGATACTGTATGGATTTACTCGCCATCATGATTCCGGTCAGCGCCGGCGTCACCATGTTTGTGTTTGGCTGGATATTGGCCAAATACGTTGGAAAGAACCGCGTATCGGAGATACGCAAGATTGCCGAAAACGCGGTACGCGAAGCGCACCGCGAAGCCGACACGATCAAGAAAGAAGCCCAGGTCAAAGCCAAGGAACGGTGGCATCAGATCAAGATGAAGATCGTGTCCGAAGTCGACGAGCGCGAAAAGAGGTTGAAGCAATATGAAGGGCGCCTGGGCAACCGGGAGCGCGATGTCCGCCAGCGCATGAATACGTCGCTTGAAAAAGAACAAAGGACCAATCAACGGGAAAAAGAGCTCACGCAGCGCGAAGAGCAACTGAAGGCGCGGTCGCAGCAGATCGACCAGATGATCGAAGAACAGATGATCAAGCTGGAAAAGATCACGGGCATTTCGCATGAAGATGCGCGCAAGCAGTTTCTCGAGACCATTGCCAGCCGCGCCCAGCGGGAAGCCGCCGAACTTATGTTGCAAATCAAATCAGAGGCGCAACAGAAGTCCACGTTTGAAGCGAAGTGGATCATATCGGATGCCATCCAGCGTCTGGCCTCCGAACAGACGCAGGAAGTCACGGTTTCAACGATCGATCTGCCCAACGAGCGGATCAAAGGGGCGATCATCGGGCGAGAAGGCCGCAACATCAAGGCCTTCGAGCAAATCACCGGCGTCAAAGTGATCATCGACGAAACGCCGGAGGCCCTCGTGCTGTCCAGTTTCGATCCGGTGAAACGCGAAATCGCCCGTGTGGCCATGAACCGGCTCGTGGAAAATCCAAATATTCAGCCGGAGTACATCGAGGATGTCGTGGAGAAAGCGCGGCGTCAGGTGGAGAATGCCATGAACAAGGCTTCCGACGAAACGCTTTCTGAATTGAACATCAAGAATGTGCCGCCGGAAATGAAGTCGATGCTCGGCCGGTTGAAATACCGCACGAGCTATGGACAGAATGTGCTGCAACATTGCAAAGAAGTTGCGCTTCTGGCGGGTTCGCTGGCGGCGGAACTCGGATACGACGTGCAATTGGCCCGTCGCGCGGGATTGTTTCACGACATCGGCAAAGCGGCGCCCAGCGAGACGGAGGGCAGCCACGTCAGCATCGGCGTCGAAGTGACGACACGGTGCAAGGAGCATGAGGTGGTCACGAATTCGGTCCTTGCGCATCATGACGAGGCCGAGCCCATCCATCCGATTTCGCAATTGGTGACAGCGGCGGACATCATCAGCGGGTCCAGACCCGGCGCACGGCGCGAGCCCCTCGAGGCGTACGGCGCCCGGATCGAGAAGCTGGAGCAGATCGCCTCGCAATTCGAAGGCGTATCCAAAGTTTATGCGATTTTCGCCGGACGTGAAATTCGCATTGTCGTCGAAGCGGACAAGATGGACGACGCCCAGGCGGCCATGCTCAGTTCCAATGTGGCGCAGAAAATCCAGGCCGAGATGCAATATCCCGGCCAGATCAAGGTGGTGGTCATTCGTGAGCGCCGCGTCGTGCGATTTACCAACAGCACCGCACCGACGATGGACGATGGGAAAGCGGAAGAGAACATGGTAGCGGAATGAAAATTCGCCGCCTCCGAAACTGACCGGAGGCGGCGAATCGTGTGGGATAAACCGTTGCTCAGTAAGAAGATTCGTAGCTGATGTCGTTGGCCTTTTTCAGTTTGATCGTACGGCGCACAATATCCTCAAAATCCTCATACTGACTGAATGATTTCCTGAACCCGCCGCTCAGACTATCCAATATGTCCCGAACTTCTCCTAATTCCCTCCTCTTGACCCAATAGCTATCTCGCATGATTTCCGAATAGAGAACGACGGCAGAAATGAAGCGGAAACCCGCTCGGGCATTCTCGTTAGCCGGCTCATTGAGCAGGATGGGAAATTGCTTTTCGTTGACTTCTTTGCCATCCGGGCTTTTGTACCGGACGGAAATTGTGCCGGCCATGGCTGCGTCGTTTTGCTTGAGCTTGAGTTCGTACAAGGCCATCACGGCCTGCCCCGAACCGACCTCACCACCGTCCACGGTATCATTCCGGAAATCCTCGTCGGCGACGTCTCGTTTTTCATAGCCTATAAGACGATAGCGGCTGACGACGTCTTTGTCGAATGTCACTTGAATCTTTGCATCTCTGGCAATCACCTGAAGGGTGCCGGTGAGTTGCTCGACGAAAACACGTCTGGCTTCGTTGAGGTCGTCGATGTAGTAGTATGTCCCGTCGCCTTTGGTGGCGAGTTGTTCTATCAGGACGTCGTTGTAATTGCCCATGCCAAAACCGCAGGCGGTCAGGGTGATTCCCTGGCGTCGGTATTTGTCGATGGTCTTGAGTAGGCCTTCGCTGGATGTTTCACCATTGTTCGCGACACCGTCGGTGCATAGAATGACCCGGTTGATGGCTTGCGGATCGATTTTCCGGGCGGCCAATTGGTAGCCGACATGCAGGCCGGCTTCGGCGTTGGTCGAGCCGTTGCTGACCAACCCGTCGATGGCTTCTTCTATCTTCAAACGATTGCCCGTGTGCTCAAGAACGATCCGCGCGTCATCGCCATACGCGACGATACCGATTTTATCGGTCGACTTGAGACCCTTCAGCATCAGATGGAGGGTTTTCTTCACCAGACCCAGACGGTTTTCGATATTCATCGATCCCGAGACATCCACGACAAAAGTCAGCACGGCCGGTTTTCGGTGTTCCGTCCTGATCTCCTTTCCACGAAGCCATATTTGAACGAGCCGCGTGTTCTTGCTGATCAGAGAGGGTCCGGATTGAGTGTGCATCGAAAAGACATCCTCATCCGGTCCACGGCCCATGTAATCATGACGGAAGTAGTTGATGAACTCTTCCGTTCGGACGGCGTCTTTGGGAGGAAGGCTGCCGTTGTTGATGTAGTTGCGGACAAGCGAGTAGGCGCCCGTGCTGACGTCCATTCCAAAGGTGGACAGGTTGTCGTCTTCGGTGTCGATAAAAGGGTTGGTGCCGTAATCATGATGAAACATGTCAGCATATTTTTGCCCGTTCGGCGGATTCAGATACGGGGTCGGGGCAAAACCGGAGACGCCGGCGCCACCCAAAGTCAACATACCACGACCCGCCGCGGCCTTAAGGCCGGCGTGACGGCTTTTGGAGGATCCGGACTTGTCCACTTCCTCGGATGCACCGATGGTCAGGTCTTTTTCGACGACATCGGGCGTCCATTCGGTCACATCGACGAAGGCCGTATCCGCCATGGCGGAGGTTCGTTTGGTCAATTCGCCCTGAAGGACAAGTGGTTCTTCGCTTCCGATTCTCACATTGATTACCCGCTCAATTTGGTAGTTCGCATGGGAGAAAACCACGTCGTATCGGCCTTCGGGGATGTCGATGATCGTGAAAGTCCCGCTTGAATCGGTCAGGACCTTGCGCGACGTTCCGTCGACAAGGACTGCGACGCCTTCGATGGGCAGTCCGGATCCACGATCAACAATGGTGCCGGTTAGATTTCCTCCTCCGGATGGCATACCAAAGGCCAATATGGCTGCTGCGATCAGGAGGATTCCTGAAATAGAAATCAGAGTTGTTCTCATGAGACGCTCCTTGATGGGTTTGGTTCATGTTTCGTGGAGCGGGGGAATCTAGGCAAAAATAGCAGACGGCGGCCAAATACGGCGGCAATATGGCCAATAATCGCCACGCCGTTTTTGAACTTGAGACAAAGAGGGATATAGGCTATATTGACCCATTCTTAAGTCAATCTAAATTCACAATCAGGGAGGCGTCTATGCTGATGCAAGGCAAGCAGGGCTTGATTTGCGGTGTGGCCAACAAACGCAGTATCGCCCATTCGATCGCGAAGAGTCTGCATCGGGAAGGGGCCAGGCTGGCCTTTTCATACCAAAGCGATGTGTTGCGGGACAACGTGGAAGAGATCGCCGCCGAACTGGACAGCAAACTGCTATACAGATGCGATGCGTCGAAGGATCATGATGTGGAAAAACTTTTCCAGGATCTCAAAGAGGAGATGCCGCATATCGATTTTTTGGTTCATTCGATGGCCTTTGCAGACAAGGAAGATCTGAAGAAAGACTTCCACCGCACGAGCCGCGAGGGATTTATGCTGGCCCATAACATCAGTTCCTATTCGCTGGTGACGCTGGCCAATCATGCGTATCCGCTGATGCACACGCACGGTGGGGCGATTTTGACGTTGAGTTACTACGGCGCCGAAAAAGTCGTGCCGGGATATAATGTGATGGGAGTGGCCAAGGCCTCTCTGGAAGCCAGCGTACGGTACCTGGCCGCGGATCTTGGCCACCGTCAGGTCAGGGTCAACGCCATTTCAGCGGGCCCGATCAATACGCTGGCCGCGCGCGGCATTTCAGGATTCACCAAAATTCTCGATTATTATCCCGACAAGGCGCCCTTAAAACGAAATGTCGATGTCGACGAAGTCGGCGACGCCGGACTATTCATGTGTTCTCATCTGTCCCGCGGTATCACCGGCGAAGTGTTGTACGTCGATTGTGGTTACCACATCATGGGCATGTGACAAGGGCCAACCGTCAGATCATGCCGTCCAGAATGATTTCCTTCTTTTCGAGAATGGCCGCCCTGTCATTGAGAACCATCTGCGATTTCATGGCTACGTCCGGCAAGGCATAGGCGAAATAATACTGCAAAACGTCTTTCTTCCGATCGGACCGGCAGGCATCCCTGGCCAAAAGGTATGCGATGAGCACATTGGACGCCATTTCCACGATCCGCCGTGAATGATACGTCTGGTAGTCATTCTGCTTTTTGTCTTTTACAAATTGAACCGCCCGGTCCAGATGTTCATGCATCAGCTGGACTGAAGTCAAATCCGTGCCGACGGCGCCCAAATCGTTGGCTTCCTTGAATTCGGAAATCCACTCATTCAAAGTGCCCTTGATAATGCCGCCCATGGCCGCCACGACCTGCAGTTGCGTCGTACCCTCGTAAATATTGGTAATGCGTGCGTCCCGGTAGAATCTCTCGGCGTCAAATTCCGCCATATAGCCCATGCCCCCATGGATTTGGACGCCGTCATTGGCAACGGTATTGGCCATTTCGGTGTTGTACGCCTTGCACATCGGTGTTAACAAGCCGGCGTAGGCGGCGTATTTCTTTGCCAGATCCCTGAGTTCGCGGGACGGCTCCGACAACGATTCCTGCCGGTTTTCCAGGCCATCCTTGAGATCGACCACGCGTGTCGTTTCATACAACAGAGCGCGACCGGCTTCGATCCGGACTTTCATGTTCATCAGCATTTCCGTGACCGGAATCAGGTGTTTGATAGCCGTCTTGAATTGGACGCGTTCCTCGGAATATTTCTTGGCAGCACGGTAAGCGGCTTCGGCGATGCCGACAGCTTGCGCGGAAACGCCCACGCGTGCCTCATTCATGAGGGCCATAACGTACTTGATAAGGCCCATCCGGCGTTGTCCGATCAATAATGCCGGGGCGTCGGTGAATTGCAATTCGCATGTGGGAGAACCGTGAATGCCCATCTTGTGTTCGATTCGACGGATGATCATGTGTTCGTCACGTTCGTACAGGAACATCGACAAACCACGGCCGTCCTGCGTGTTTTCTTCGCTACGGGCGAGAACCAGCGATATCTCGCCACAACCGTTTGTGATAAAATGTTTGACGCCATTGAGCAACCATCGGTTGTCGCCGTCCTCCCGGGCCTTTAACATAACCGTCTGCAGATCGCTGCCGGCATCCGGTTCGGTCAAAGCCATCGACGACGTCACTTCGCCCGAGCACAGACGGGGCAGATACTTATTCTTGATGTCCTCATCGGCAAACTTGTTGATCGTCCCGGCGATATCATCCTGCAAACCATAGATATTCATGAAAGATGCATCAGCCCTGGAGATTACCTCAATGGCCATTGTATAAATGGTCACCGGACAATTAAGACCTCCGTAGCGCCGTGGCAGGGTGAACCCGAAAAGCTGGGCATCTTTGCAGACTTTCAATCCTTCGATGGTTCCTTTGGCATAGGTCACCTGGCCGTCTTTGAAATGAGCGCCTTCTTTGTCTACCTCAGCGGCCTTTGGTGCAATGGTATTGGCGGCAATATCGCCGACCAGTTCGAGGACATTGTCGTAGGTTTCCAATGCTTCGGCGACGGAGCCCGGCGCGATGTCATATGTGTCTTTGTCGGCGAAGTCCTTCTCTTTGAGCTCGATGACTTTCTTCAGATCCAGATTCTTCAATTGGAATTGGATGTCTTGGTTGTCACGGTAGAAATTGGCCATGGCTTATTCCTGGAGGGTTATGCTTGCATATTAGAGTAAGAAGTCTAACTTTGGGCAATTTAAGGCGACAATCAGCCATTGGATATGACATAAGTCAGGGTTTCAACGTTATTTCTCGAGGAACTTTTTACCAGGTCAGGAAATATGGGACGCATTTTCGAAAAACGTAAGTACAAGATGTTCGCGCGCTGGGCCAAAATGGCCAAGAGTTTCACTAAAATGGGCAAGGAGATTGCCATAGCCGTGAAAATCGGCGGAACCGATCCGGACAACAACCCGCGTCTTCGCATGGCCATTCAGACGGCCAAAACGCTGAACATGCCCAAAGAACGCATCGAAGCGGCCATCAAACGCGCGTCTTCGAAAGACGAAAAGGATCTGGAAGAAATTGTTTATGAGGGGTACGGCCCGCACGGCATCGCGTTGATGATCGAGTGTGCCACCGACAATCCGACACGTACGGTGGCCAATGTCCGCCACATCATGTCGAAACACGGAGGCAACCTCGGTACGGCCAATGCCGTTGCGTTCATGTTCGAAAGGAAAGGCGTTTTCCGGATTTCCACGGCCAATCTGGATATGGACGACCTGGAATTGGAATTGATCGATATGGGCGCGGAAGAAATCGAACGTGGCGAAGGAGAGGCGGTCATTTACACGACTTTTGAGAGTTACGCATCCATGCAGAAGAACCTTGAACAAAAGGGGATACAGACGCTCAGCGCCGATTTGCAGCGAATTCCGACGGCCGGTACGGAACTGAGCGAGGAACAGGCGCAGGAAGTGCAGGAATTGATCGACAAGCTCGAAGAAGACGACGACATCCAGGCCGTCTTTCACAACATGAAATAACGTCCGTCGGTCGTCAGACTCCCCCCGATAACCACCAGGATGGCCCCATCTTTTTTTCGAAATGGCTGGGAACAATCCGTCCGGTATCGCGTAAAGAACGAAACCGAAACGATGGGTACGTGATTCGACACTTGCAGAAACCTTTGAGGATCATTCATGGCTATGCATGACATTTTTCTGAACGACAAATTCCAACTGCGAGCCGGCTGGCGAATTCTTGCGTTCATCCTGGTGTATGTGGTAATTGGGTTTGTACTTACGACCACGATGGCTTTGTTGTTCAAAGTCGTTCCGATGCCAAAGCTTGTGCGGGATGGCGTCGCAACGCTCATGCTGGCCGGCAATGCCGCGTTGAGTGCATGGGTATTGCTTAAGTGGCTGGATAAACGGTCGTTTGTCTCCCTGGGTCTGATTCCGCGGTGGGGTCAGGCGAGGCAGGTTTTCGAGGGCATTCTGATTGGATTCGCCATGTTGACCGCGGCGGTTTGCGGTATGTGGATGCTTGGCTATGAGGAAATCGGAATGGCATCCTTCGAGTGGGAGTACATCCTGGCTGGCCTTGCCGGGAATTTGTTCCTGTACACGGCCGTCGGATTCAATGAAGAAATCCTGTTTCGTGGCTACATCTTTCAGGCGATGACCGAAGGCACCGGCAAGGTAGTTGCCACCGTCATCTTTTCGCTTCTTTTCGGCCTGGCGCACGCAGGGAATCCTAATGTTTCTGTTTTTGGCCTTATCAATGTCATGCTGGCCGGTGTATTGTTGTCGATCGCGTATCTCCAGACCCGCGCGCTTTGGCTTCCGATTGGCATTCACATTGGCTGGAATTTTACGCAAGGGTACATCTGGGGATTGCCGGTCAGCGGCACAACCCAGATTGATCCACTGACGATCTCGCAGGAAACCGGACCGGATTTATTGACGGGGGGGACGTTTGGACCGGAAGGTGGTGCGGCTTGCACCATCGTCTGTCTGCTGGCGTGCCTGGCCGTTTTGAAATTCTACCGGCCGGCCGCCGAATCGTTGGTCATCGAACATGAAGCCCAATCGACGGGACCTTTCCGACCGGTATCGTCGGATATCGAAGAAAATCCCGCCGGAGTCTAAGGCGTTACGACCACGCTGTACGCGTCGGGCGGCATTTCGATCGTCTGAATCAGCTCGTCGGTGAGCACGTCGATCACGGAAAGAAATCCTCCGCCTGTACCGCCATGGTGCCCGATCACCCCGCCCGTTCGATTCCTGTTCGTCACATATGCGTAGTGACCATTACGGCTGATGGCCACGCCATTGGGTCCTGAGAATCGCAGTGTGTCCCCTTCCACGATGTTCGAGGTGATATTTCTACTGAAAGTGTATGTGGATCCATTCTTTACAATAACGGAGACGGTATTATCGGCGTAATTGGCCACATAGAGTTTGTTGCCGTCGGGAGTCAGGTCCATCTGGATGGGTTTGGATGCGGATGAAAGCCCCACGTCAATGAGCCCCATCGGCGTGAACGTGTGTTGGCCGGTCGTGAAGTTGCTCTGGCGCTGGAACATTCTCACCTTGCCATCTTTCCGGCACGTGACGAAAATCAGATCCTCGTACGCGCTTGTACTGGCCAAACCCGGCGTGACATGATATGGCTCGAAATCCGGATTCGGGGTAGGATCCGTTTCCACTTCAAAACTCGTCAGAAGCGAGTCGGATTCGGTATCAATCACATAGACCTTATCGGAGAAAGCCGTGGTGGCATAGATCAGCCGGCCATCTCTTGACAGGTTGATCCCGTGGGGATTGACGCCCACCTCGATCTGTTTGGAGACCGTCATGGTGGCGGTCGAAATGACGGTGATGACACCGCCGGCATTCTGAGCATTGTTGGCGTCGAAATTTGTCGTGACGTACAATTTGGAACCGTCCTCCGACAATTTGATCAATGCGAGCGGTTTTCCGAGATTGACCGAATCGATCATCTGTCCGGTCGCGGCGTGATATTTCAAGACGGTTTGTCCGACGATCATCGAAACATAGTAATAGTCCCCGTCCGGCGAGACCTGCAGGCCGTGCGGTGATTCGAATGATGCATGGACGCCGACCTGGAATACCCTCATGACGAGGCGGCTGGTTTCATCAATCACGGACACCACGTCGGAGTCCTGATTTGTAGTGAATATTCGCGACGTCGCTCCAGAAAATGCAATCTGCCCGTCCGGTCCGGGCGCGCCCCGATCCATCCATTGACGGATCACGTCAATCTTGTCCTGCGACAACATACCCGATGGAGGCATGAGATCCTGTTCGCCGGTCAGGTGTTTCATCATATGACTGAAGCGGCTATTGTACGGAATGACCACGGCGCCATGGTGTGAGCCTTCCATGGTGGATTCCCATGATTCAAGATTCAGGCCGCCACCCAGAGTGTCGTCATGCATGATCTTCTGAAAATCATGGTCTTCCGCGACATGGCATGAGGAGCCACCGCAGGACTGGAGGAAGATTTCCTCCACGGCCGCGTATTCGTCAGAGGATTTCTTGTCGTCCGAACATCCAAACAAAACCATACCAACGACGGCAAAGAACAAGGAACGCAATTGCATTTTCATCATGAGTGTCAATCCCGTGGTTTATATCGCTTCAAGAATCATGGCGGTACCCTGGCCTCCGCCAATGCAGGCGCTCGTAAGACCATATCGCTGCCGGCGTCGTCGGAGTTCGAAGAGAGCTGTGAGTACGAGGCGGGTTCCGGATGCGGCCAGCGGATGACCCAGCGCAATGGCGCCGCCGTTGACATTAGTGATTTCGCGGTTGAGTCCAAGTTCCCGTTCCACGGCGATATATTGAGGGGCAAACGCCTCATTGATTTCGACCACATGCATGTCTTCGATTTTCATGCCGACATTGGCGAGGGCCTTGCGCGACGACGGCACCGGTCCAATGCCCATGATTTCAGGTTCCACCCCGGCAATGCCCCACGTCAGGATTTTTCCTATCGGTTTCCAACCTTTGGATTTGGCGGTTTCCATCGTCGTGACAATCACGGCGGCCGCCCCGTCGCAGATGCCGCTGGCATTGCCGGCTGATATGGTGCCATCTTTCCTGAAATACGGCGGCAGAGCGCTCAGGGATTCCACTGTAGTATCCGGTCGCGGGTGTTCATCCGTATCGAAAATTTTGACACCTTTGCGCGTTTTGATTTCGATGGGCGTGATTTCTTCTTTGAGCCGACCTGAAAGGATGGCGTCTTTGGCGCGCATCTGACTTAGATAGGCATAGAGGTCGCAGTCGATTCTGGAAATCTTGTGTCGGTCGGCAAGGTTTTCTGCGGTCTGGGCCATTGAGAACCCGCAGTGGGGGTCCATCAGCGCCTCCCAAAGCAGATCTTCGAATTTCATGGGTTGACCAAGATTGACGCCAAACCGGGTTCCTCGGACGACAAAGGGAGCCTGGCTCATGCTCTCCGCACCGCCTGCCAGCACGACATTGGATTCCCCGATCAGTATCTGCCGGCATCCTTCAATGATGGCCTCAAAACCCGATCCGCAAAGACGGTTGAGCGTGAGTCCGGGAACATCCTTTGACACACCTGCCTTCAGACCGACATGACGCGCCAGATAGATCGCGTCGGCACTGGTTTGGGAAGCGTTACCAAACACCACATGATCGATTTCGCTGGGGCTGACGCCGGCCCGCTGGATGGCGCCTTTGGAGGCCAAAACACCAAGCTCGGTGGCTGAGAAATCTTTCAGGGAACCCCCGAATTTTCCAAACGCCGTGCGTGCGCCGTTCACAATGACAAGTTCTTTGGCCAGTTTCATCAATGTCTCCCGAATTACGTTGGTCGTGTCAGTCAATAAAAAGCCCGTCCCACAGGAATCCGGACGGGCTGGATTGTCAAATGTGAAAAAAGGACGTTACTTCGAACCTTCTTCAGTCGAATAATCCTCTTCGACGGGCTTCTTGTCCTTTGGTTCGAGAACTTTCACATAATCATTCACGATATCGCGGTAGTTGCTGCGCATCTCCTTGATTGGAATGAAATTGACGCTGCGTTTCTGAATTTCCTGATCGGAGTACAGGATGTTTTCAACTTCGCTTCGTTTTCGGTCCTCACGCTGCACTTCTGAGACCGTCTCGACCGGTGGTGAGTAACCGGCCGCCCGGGGAGACAGCGGCATGGTGATACCGGCCAGCAGGCGCCATGACGGATAGTCCGAACCAGAAACAGTCAGGTCTTCAATTCCGGTGAACGGGCTCGACACGGTTCGTTCGGTCGTGTTCTTGACGACCTGGAATTCACCACCCACGTGGAGCGCCATCCAGTCAAGCACCTGGTATTTGATGCCCAACGCGGCGTAGGCATAGTCCTGACGGCTGTACGCGGCATAGGGTGGCTTGCTGAGGAACATGGATCCGTAAAAATCGCCAACGATGTACAAATACTTGTCACCTACGGCGACGGGATAGGTTGCGCCGATCGCGTACCGAAGGCTGGCCGTGTTGCCTTTGGCTACGGCCGTGTCGATTAGAGATTCAGCCACGGAGCCAGCAAATGACCTCACGCGAGTCATGCTCTTGAAATTAATGTACTGACCGGCGTCCAAGTGATTCCAGTATTGGACATTGCCGTGAACACCAAATCCGGTTTCGGGAATGGTAGGTTCTTGAAAATACGACACGAGCAAGGTGAGTCCAGCTTCAGTCTTTCCAGCGGCGTACGGTTGAAAAGGGGAGTTCGGAAATCCAACCCCCTCAAATTTCAAACCAAACATCCCACCGATATTCCATTTACCTCCGGAAAAGGAGTATGGCGTGTACTTCAAATTCAAGAATAGATCATCCGGAACGTCATACGTTTTTGACAATGAGAATATCTCATTGTCTGACACCTGAGAAGAGTAATTGGGTGATTGCATGAAATTTCCACTTACCATGGCGTCGAAAGTAGGAGTGATTCCAAAGGTGAATCCGAACTGCATTCCAAAATCACTGACTTTCTTGGTGACCGGGCCAAAGGTCTCGATACGTTCTGCGTTGCCGCTGAAATACTTGATGTTTTGAAACACAAAAAACTTCTTTGCTCCAAGCGATTTGGCGGCAAAGGCGAAAAAGGAACCAAAACGATCTGAGGCCCCCGAAGTGCTGCCGATTTGGGAATGCGCGGGAACGGAGAGGAAGGTGCCGATCAAGGCAACGACACACCACCTGCGGATGATATTTTTCATCTTGATGTCAAGCTCCGACAAATGAAGCTTATTGGTTTGATTCGTAATTTAGTTATTGAATTGGCTAAAGTTACAGCAAGCTCAATGCAAAAGCAAGACAAAAGTCGATCGCCAATAATACTTTGAAATGTTCATCGTTTTTTGTTACTATTACGCGCCCTGCATAATGCCGTGAGAGGTGTCTGATGTCTTTGATGCTCATACTTCTTGGTTCATATCTCATAGGCTCCGTGTCTCCCAGTATCATACTGTCCAAAGCCGTCAAAGGTGTGGATATCCGGACACACGGAAGCGGCAACGCCGGCATGACCAACGCCATCCGATTGCTCGGGGCAAAATGGGGGGCTGTCGTTGCCATCATTGATCTTCTCAAAGGATTTCTTTCAAGCATGGTTGTCGTTTCGTGGATTGGAAGCTGGATGGGGTTGGGGCCTTTTGATGAGACTCTCGTCAGGATACTCGCCGGATTGGCAGCAGTGGCGGGCCATATTTGGACTGTTTTTTTTGGATTTCGAGGAGGCAAAGGCGTCCTGACCATGGCGGGAGCTGTTTTGGGTGTGGCACCGATGGAAGTTGGTATTTGTCTGGTTGTCTTTTTGTTGGTCTTTGCGATCACACGGATTGTTTCCCTTGGATCCATCATTGGGGCCGGTTGTTTTCCGATCATAACCTTTGTTGAACGCGCCTTTTGGAAACCGGATTTGTCGCCATACCTGCTCGGCTTCAGTATTTTGGCGTGCGGAATCATCCTCTTCACGCATCGGGCCAATATCGGACGATTGTTAAAAGGGCAAGAACCAGCTTTTGGACGCAAATGCCAACCCACGGATGATCGTCCGGCGAATCCCTCCTGACGTATGATACTTCGGTGGCTCATGATGACGCTGGCCATGGCCGGATTGGCCGGCGGCGGTTATCTTCTGTATCAAACCGCCAGCCGGGCTGTGTCGGGCGACTTGGGGGCCATGTGGGTCCTCGTCTTGTTTGTACTTTCTCTCGGCCTGATCGTGGCTGGAATCACGAAATTCTGGGTGCTGATGATTGATCACAGCGACGCCCTGGACTTGTTTCGGGAAGCGGCTTCACGTCTCGGCGCCGAACCCCGTCACTTCAGGGTTGACGCCACACTTGGTCAAGAGAACGTCACGGAAAGCGGTTATGAATTTTCTTTTGCGGATCAGGATGGTGAAATCAATATCAGGCTATTCCAGGTCGGCAAGTCATCCGAGCAGGAAAAAATCCGTTTCGACGACCACACACTCCTGACCTTGAGGATGCCGGCGAATGAAAATCCCGAGATGGCCATCGTGCACCCAACGTTTGACGTAACCGATTCCGCCGACATGGAACGCTACGCGCCTATCGTCCTTCGCTCGCATGCCTATGTGTATGTCAAACACGGTGTGGTGTTTTCGAACGTGGGCAAGGCGATCATCACTCCGGTCTTTGACAATCTGTTTGTCCAGAACCTGATGGCCGAAATATTCTATCACTATCGTTTCAAGTTCATGGTGTTTCAGGATCGTTTTTTTCTGGCCATGAAATCTGTCACGGTGGAAAGTCTTGAACAAGACATCGAGTCGTATAAATTGTTCATCAATCTCAGAGATCTGCTCGAAGAAAGCCATCGAAAACTCATCACCACCTAATAGGAGTTCATTATGTCAGAAGAAACCTCCTCAGTCCCGACGGCCCCGATTGTCAAATGGACGTATGCGCTGACCGCGGTCTGCGTTGTTTTGCTGGCCGGACTGATTTATGTCATCATCACCCTCCATGCCGGCTCGACAACCGGCGTCAGAATTGGCTACGTTCATTCGGATCAATTATTGTCCCAGTACAAGCCGGCCATGGCCGTGCAGCAGCAACTGCAGGCGGAAAGCGCCGGCGCGCAGAAAGACCTGGAAACACGTTACAAGGAACTGCAGGCCATGGATGCCGACCTGAGCAAAAAGTCCAAAGTGCTCACCACACAGGCCCTGGCGCCACAAATTGAACGCTTCCAGAAAAAGCAGAATGAATTCATGCAACTTCAGCAATCTCTACAACAGCAGATGCAGCAAAAACAATCAGGAATGTTGGAACCCATTTTCCTGGACATCAGCAACTTCATCAACAAATATGGCAAAGACAACGGCTACACACTGATACTCGGCACCCCCGTGGAGGGCATGCTTGTGTATGGTGACAAGGGTTCGGACCTGACAGAGACCCTTCTGGCGGAATTGAATGCCCGCGTACCACCGACCCTTCCGGTGCCGTTGAACCCCGGTGTCATTGATTCGTCGGCCAAATAAACCGAAAGGAACCGAATGTCGAAGCCGCGCACGATCGGAGAACTGAGAAGATCAGGTTATCAGGTTCAATCCGTCAAAGACGAAATTCGCAGCAATCTTATCCGGAAGATGAAAAACCGGGAGACGCTGTTTCCCGGCATCATCGGATATGACGATACGGTGATTCCAGAGTTGGTGAATGCCCTGCTGTCGCGGCATGACATTATTCTGTTGGGATTACGAGGACAGGCCAAGACCCGGTTGTTGCGGAGTCTCGTAGGACTGCTGGACGATGAAATTCCCGTCATCAAAGAAACGCCGCTCAATGATCATCCATTTTCGCCCATATCCCGCGTGGCCATTGACATGGTCGAGCAGATGGGCGATAACACGGAAATCGCCTGGCTCGGCCGCGACGAACGTTATGGAGAAAAACTGGCAACGCCGGATGTCACCGTGGCGGATTTGATCGGCGACATCGATCCGATCAAGGCGGCGACGCAAAAACTGCATTATGCCGACGAGCGCGTGATGCACTTCGGAGTCATTCCGCGCAGCAACCGGGGCATTTTTGCGATCAATGAGTTGCCCGATCTTCAACCCAGAATTCAGGTCAGCCTCTTCAATATCCTGGAAGAGAAGGACTTTCAAATCCGCGGTTTCAATATTCGCATTCCACTGGACATCCTGGTGGTATTTTCGGCCAATCCGGAGGATTACACCAACCGCGGCAACATCATCACGCCGCTGAAAGATCGCATTGACTCCCAGATACTGACCCACTATCCCGTCACGGTCGAAGACGGTATGGCGATCACCGAACAGGAAGCCTGGCAGGATCGCGGCGCCGGGAGCGTGGCGGTGCCGGGCTATTTCAAGGAGATCATCGAAAATATCGCCTTCCAGGCCCGGCAATCGGAATTTGTTGATCACAAGTCAGGAGTCAGCGCCCGGTTGACCATTTCATGTCTTGAAAACCTCATTAGTGCGGCCGAAAGCAGGGCCATTCGCCTCAAAGAAGAGAAACCATTTCCACGAATTTGCGATCTATTCGGGCTGGTGCCGTCCGTGACCGGAAAAGTTGAGTTGGTATATGAAGGAGAGCAACAGGGCGTCGCCACGGTCGCCCGTGTGCTGATTGGCCGGGCCATCAAGGTCGTATTCCGCAATTACCTCCCCGACCCGCTTTCCAAAAAGGACATGCCCGTGTACCAGCCCATCCTCAGTTGGTTTGGCAGCGGCAACCGTCTGGAACTTGACAACGCGCTCAGCTTCGAGGAGTACCACCGGCGGCTCCAATCCGTACCGGCCTTGAAAGACCTGGCAAAGAAATTCATGGGCGTTGGCGATTCCAACAAACAGGAACAGGCATCGGCCATGGAATTCGTTCTCGAAGGACTGCACCAGAATTCGTCCCTGAGCAAGGATTGGTCGGAAGTGCGTGTCGCCTACAAGGACATGATGACCGGCATGCTGGGCAAGATCAACTGGGAAAAAGAAGAATAGCTACAAATAATCTTTCAGGAGGACGAACCGGAATCCTTTGCGCGAAAGCGTTTCCACAATTTTCGGCAAGGCCATGCCGGTGGCGTATCCGCGCCCGTTGATGTGAAAAATCAGGATGGACCCCGGACGGCTTTTCAACAAGACCCAATCGACCAGATGCCGGATGGACACCCCGGGATCCGGATCCCCGCTTTCAAACGTCCAATGGACCACTCGATAACCCAGCGACTCGACAGCTGTCAGCGCGGCTTGTGAATAATGACCTCCGGGAAATCGAAACAAACGTGGCCTCGTTCCGCAGATTGCCAATATCGAATCTCCATTCTGTTTCACATCCAATTGAATCTTTTCGATATCCAGGTTTTCCATATGCTGTTCGTGGGCGAATGAATGATTTTCAATTTCCACGAACTCCGTCTGTGACAGGTCGTGTATTTGTGAACGATTGCGTGAAACGAATTTTCCCGATACAAATACGGTAAACGGAATTTGGTGAGCGACGAGATAGTTGAGGATCGTCGTATCAAAGTGCGATGGTGACACCGTTTCGCAGGCGTCGAAAGTGAGCGCCACAACGGAGTCCCGGGTGGGCAGTGTCGTGATGATACCCGATGCGGCTTGAGAAAAAGCGGGAGCCGGTCCCATGATCATCAACAGGGCGGCCGCCTTCCAGCTGTGAGTTGTTTTGGACATCACCGTCGAATCGCATCAAGGGCTAACGGCATGGACCCGGAAGAGATTTCCTCGCCAATTTCGATGCGAAGAACACCCGGGAAGCCATCAAACCATTTTGAGCCGGCTCCGTATCCGGCGCAGTCAACGCGGAGGGTCAAACCGGGATTCACACCAGCGGAGAGAGCGGTCAGAATGGCCGCACCTGTCGGTGTGCAGCGCTCACCGGACGTTGGTCCATGTTCCCATGGATAATGGCGCAGCAATTCTCGTACGGCAGGAACGGGAACCGGAATTTCGCCGTGTGAACACACGACAGTACCCGATCCAACGACCACCGGACCCGAGTAAACCCTGTCAATTCCAAGATAGTCGATGCCGATGGCCACGCCAATAAAGTCGGCCAGTGCATCATCCGCTGCCACTTCGTGAAGATGAACATGGTCCATAGTTGTGCCGTGGACGGCGGCTTCCGCGGCGGCGAGTCTTTCAAACATCGCAACGGCGCGTTCCGTAATCCGCTTTTCCAAAGCGCTGCTTCGAATCAGTTGCAATACATCGTCCAGGTGCCGGTGCGGGACACGATGGGGATGTTTCGACGTGTCGGAACGCTCGGCACGACGAACTTCGATACGGGTTGCGGTGGCGGCTTTGTACGGAATACTTTTCCTTTCCAATTGAAGCAGGCGGGTGGCGGGACATTTCTGCAATTCGGACGTCAATACGTCGAAATCAAAACCGGCGCTCACGAGGGCCCCCAATATCATGTCCCCGCTGACGCCCTTTGAACAATCGAAAAAAGCCGTTCTCACGGGATAGGAACCTATTTGATCAAGAGCATTTTACGACTGAGGGTTTGGCCACCCGCCTCAAGCCGGTACAGATACACACCCGATGACACGAGATCGCCATTCACCGATCTTGCGCTCCACGAAACCTCGTGGTACCCGCCGTCCTGTTCACCGGGCAACCAGGCCCATACGATCTGACCCAGCGCATTGAAAATCTGAAGCCGGACATCGAGTCTTTTGGGAAGACGATACCGGATCGTAGTGGATGGATTGAATGGATTTGGAAAATTAGGCATCAATGCAAAGATATTCGGATGGGCCCCATCGTCAATACCGGCGGGGTTCTCCGTCACAATCATGCGGAGGGGAATGAGGATCGGGTCTTGGCCGCCTTGATAATAAATTCTCAGGGTATCCAGAAACTCACCCTGTGAATCAACAGGGGCGGTTCCGCTTACATGGACAGTATCCAGCGTGCCGGCGCCGATGGTCGCGTCGAATGGGTTCACTTCGAAATGAGTCGTGCCCGTCACCATGCTGTCGATGTGCAGTGTCGCGGTGCCCGTATTCCAAATCCGCAGCGTATCTGATCGGCTTTCCCCCAGATACACGGTGTCAAAATCCACGGAGTTTCTTGGAATCAGAATCTGGGCGAGGCGAATGGTGAAAAAGCCGTCGCTGCTGTCCGTCAAAGCGCCGCCGGATTCTTTGACACGAATTCTTGCCTTTCGCGTAGCCACGCCCGGTACAATCCAGGAATACGAACCCGAAGAGGCGTCGACATTGGTCGCGATATCCACCCACGGCTGGCCGGGAGACGCTTTGAAGGCAAGATCAACCGATGCAGGGCCCGACGCCAGCCACCGAATCTGGACCGAGGAGTCCGGCCAGAAGGCCTCGCCGTCATTGGGCGCCAGCAGCGTGAGGCCCGTCGAAGGACCCGTGAGCTTGTAGATAAATCCATTGCCGTAGTCCACGACGTACAGATTCTGATTCGAATCCACACCGAACGTGGACACGTAGAAGGCGGCGTCGTACAATTGCGTGTTCGTGAAATTGGTTCCATTGAAGGCCAGCGACCAAATGCGGCCGGAACCGTAGTCGCCATAAATGTACTTATGGATCAGGGACGGAATGGCCGTCCCGCGATAGACGAAACCGCCGGTCACCGAGTAATTGGTTCCATGCGTGTATTCCCATACCGGACGCAGAAAACCCCGGCCGGTCGTGTCACAGGTTCCATAACAATGGTATCCTTCCATCTTATTCCATCCGTAGTTCCCGCCGGAGTCGCCGATGTCGATTTCTTCATACGTGTTCTGACCCACGTCGCCGATCCACAATCGACCGGTTTCGGAATCGAAACTGAATTTCCACGGGTTTCTCATCCCGTATGTGAAGATCTCCTCTTTGTAACCATGGTCGTTGCCATAGAAAGGATTTGTGGGAGGAATGGCATAGTTGCGGCCGGCGGAAGTGTCGTTCACGTCGATGCGCAGAATCTTTCCAAGCCATGTGGCGCGATTTTGTCCGTTGCCTTGTGGATCGCCTCCGCTGCCTCCGTCGCCCAATGCGATGTACAGGTACCCGTCGGGACCAAAAGCGATATGTCCGCCGTTGTGATTGGAATAGGGTTGATTCTGAACCAGCACGATCTGACGGGTGTTTTTCATGGCCGAATCAGGATTGGTAGGGCTGACTTGAAAACGCGTGATGTAGGATTTCAACGTGCCCACCGTGGCTGTATAGTCCACATAAAAGAGGCCGTTATTGGCATAGTCCGGATGGAAGGCCAAGCCCAGGAGACCGGTCTCGCTGCCGCCCTGGCTCACCGAATCACTGAGATTCAAGAACAGTTTTCTGGTCGATACGGTCGGACTGTTCTCAAAAACCCATATTCTTCCATCCTGTTCGACAACGAAAAAACGATTGGTTCCGTCGTTCGGCTGCACCAATTCCACAGGACGCGAGAATGCCGGCAAGCTTGGGAAAGCGTTTTGAACGGAATATTGCGCGTTGAGTGAGCAACCGAAGCCGACAAAACCGACGATACAGCAAATCATGAGTCTCATGAAACACTCCTGAAGTTTAGCATTCAAAAACCGAAGATTGAAAAACCGCCATCCACGGTGAAACACTGGCCGGTGACATACGATGACGCGGGCAAACACAGAAAAGCGACGACACGGGCAATTTCCTCCGGTTCGGCAATCCGGCCCATTGGTGTCCGGGCCAAGACCTGGGCGAGATATTCCGGGTCTTTCAAAACGCCCTCGGCGAGCGGTGTCCGGGTGTACCACGGCGCCACGGCATTGACCCGAATGCGGTCAGACGCCCATTCAACCGCCAGATTGCGCGTGAACTGGTTGATGGCGGCTTTGGTCATCGCGTAGATGGCGCCCGTTCGCATATGCGTCAATGCGGCCACCGACGAAACATGAACCACCGCGGCGTCGCCCGACGCTTTTAAGAAAGGAAACGACAGCCTCGTCATCTCGTAGACAGACATCAAATTCGTATTCATGATCGTGTCGAATTCCTGCGTATTGTATTCGAGCGCCTTTTTTCGAATATTCGTGCCAACATTGTTGATCAGAATATCGAGGCGTCCCCAGCGGTCGTTGACAGCGTTGACGATGGTCTGGCGGTCTGCCGGCACGGTTACGTCCGCGACCAAACCAGCTGCCGGCAATCCGTCGCGCGTCCACGTCGACACCGTGTCCTCCATTTCCCGCGACCGGCGCGCGACAATCAGAACTTCGCATCCCAAATCCAGGAGTTCGCCGGCGATGGCGCGGCCGATACCCCTCGTGCCGCCGGTCACCAGCGCGCGCTTACCGGACAATGTCCACGCGGGGTTCACAGTCTTCCGGTCACTTTGATGACCGATCCGGTTATGCCGTCCGATGCTCCGGATGCCAGGAATGCGAGCACACCGGCGACAGTCTCCGGGGCGACCCAATCTGAAAAATCAGCGTCCGGCATGTCGCGCCGATTGACGGGCGTGTCGATAATGCCCGGTACAATGGCATTGATCTGAATATTGTTCTTTTTGTTTTCATCGGCGGCGGTCTGCGTCAGGTTGATCAAGGCCGCTTTGGCCGCGCCATAGGGACCGGCGAAAGACCTGCCATGGATTCCGGCGAGAGATCCCACGTTGATGATTTTGCCGGATCCTTGCGAGACCATGATTCGTAAGGCCTCTTTCATGTTAAGAAATGCCGTTGTGAGGTTCACGTTGATCGTCTGCTCCCATGAAGCCAGGGAAACATCCTCCACGCGCGACCATGGATAAATTCCACCGATCAGATTGATGAGAACATCCACCCTCCCTGCCCGTTGCCGGATGGATGTCCAGGTTTCCCGAACACTTGATTCTGACGCCGCATCAGAGGTCAGCCAATGCAATCCGGGGCCAGAACCGGCTTCATTACCTGTTGAATGTCCGGTCACGGCAAAAATCGTGGCGCCAAGTTCAAGAAATCTGGAGACGGTCGCACGGCCGAGATGGCCATTTGATCCGGTGATGACACCAATAACAGTATCCAATCGATCTGCGATCATATTGACGCCTTGCGATGTTTGGTCACTGTGAGTATATTAGACGATTGCGAAAGGAACCTATGCTGTCCAAAGTTGTGGGCCAGGAACCGGCCAAGACCCAACTCGTACGCGCATTTGAAAACGACCGGCTCGCCCATGCCTACCTCCTGATCGGAGATGAGGGGGTCGGCACCGAGGAACTGGCGCTGGAAGCTGCGAAGTACTTTCTATGCACTTCCAGAAACACAGCTGACCACGAACCGTGTCAGGCCTGTTCGAACTGCCGGCGCATCACTTCCTTTCAGCATCCGGACGTACATTACTATTTTCCGGCATTAAAGTCTACACCGGAAACCGAGTTGCGTGAACTGCTCGAAACCAAATCCGAGCAATTGTATGCCCGAGTGAAAATCGAGGGCGGGACGATCCACATCGGCGATCCTGAAAATCCGGAGAGGAATTCCGTTCGAGGCCTGATGCGCGAAGTGGCGATGCGCTCGGTTGAAAACAACATCAAGATATTCATCATCTCCTGCGCGGAGGAAATGAACGCCGAATCCGCCAATGCTCTTCTTAAGGTGCTGGAAGAGCCGCCATCCGGCACGCTTTATTTCCTGACCAGCAGCCAGCCTGGTCATCTTCTGACCACCATCAAGTCCCGGTGCCAGACCATCCGGCTTCATAGCGTGGCCGAGGCGGACATTGAGAAAGCCGTTCGACTTTCCGGCGTTTCGCCGACGGAGTTGAGGCTGATCACACGATTGTCCAATGGCAATATGGGTCATGCCCTTCAATTGATGTCAGGCGAGTTGATGCGCCGTCGCGAACGGATGCTCGAATTCCTGGTTGGCGTGTTGTCTCCCCAATGGTCCAAGGTGTCCGAGTGCACCGAGGCATTGGCCGTTGAAGGCCGGAAAGACAAGGACTTGATTCTCGATATTCTCAATCTGGCTCTGACATGGTTCGAAGACGTCCTGTATGTCCAAAACGGTCTGGCCGAATCCGTCGTGGTCAATGTGGACAATTTGGACCGTTTGAACAAGTTTTTGCGTAATTTTCCACAAACAAATATCGAAAAAACAATCTCCGAGCTGGAAAAAGCTGTTGACCTTATTTCGAGAAATGTCTATCTTAATTTGATATTAATCAACCTCGGACTCTCTCTGCGCCGACTCATTCTAGCAGGACGCTAAGGCGAACCCATCCATGCCCTATTTGAAAGCTGAGACATATGTCTGCCATTATACAAGTCGGATTCAAATCGCACAGAAAAGACTTTTTCGAGAATAAACACAACCTCCACGTCAAAGTGGGCGAGCATGTCATTGTCCAGGCTGAGACCGGTGTCGATCTCGGCGTGGTGACCATGACAGAAGTCATGCCGGAATTGGCGGGATCGAAGCCGCTGAGGACGTTTGTCCGTCTGGCAAATCCGGATGAAATCAAGCGTCTCGGCGAAAATCGAGTCGATGAAATACATGCGGAGGAGTTGTTCCGCGTCAAGGTCAACAAGTGTGGGCTGAAGATGAAGTTGGTTGAAGCGGAGTACCAATTTGACCGCCGGCGGGTTGTTTTCTATTTCACATCCGAAAAACGCGTGGATTTTCGGGCTCTCGTGCGAGAATTGGCGTCGGAATTCAAGACGCGAATTGAGCTTCGCCAGATCGGCGTTCGGGATGAGGCCAAGCGGGTGGGCGGATACGGTCCTTGCGGCCAGCCATTGTGCTGTTCGTGCCATCTTCAGGATTTTCAGCCGATCACAACAGAGTTTGCCAAGGTTCAAGGGCTGCAGCTAAACCCCTCCAAGCTGACGGGTCTGTGCGGACGGCTGAAGTGCTGTCTGGCTTTTGAGCGTGAATTTTATGTCAATACGCTTTCCCGGTTCCCCGGTGTTGGTTCTCCGATCAAGACCTCCATGGGAAAAGGCGAAATCAGGCACATTGACATCATTGGCAATAAGGTGTTTGTTCGTCATGGCCATGATGAGGAATGGGAGACGCTGACTCTGGAACAGGTGGCGGACATCATGGGAATAGACCTGTCGGCGTTGTACGGATGTGCCACGGACAAGAATGCCGGCGGCCACACCGACAAGTGTGAAACGCACGAACGGATCGAAAGAGGCGAAATCGAAAACCCGTTGAAGGAATTCATGGAAAAAGACGCCTTCTTCGACGATCACCATTTTCCGCGACCAACCATCTAATCCTGACACGAATGAAGTTCACTTTGCTAGGTACCCGAGGTTCCCGCCCCATTCTGACGCGCAAGCGGGTCCATTATGGCGGTAATACGACATCATTCAAGATCAGCATTGACGGCATGAATACGATCTACGTCGATGGTGGCACGGGTATTTTCAGAGAAGGTGTCGAGATTGTCCGGGAACATCCCAGTGATTTCCGGGCTTATTTTCTGATCACCCATACGCATTGGGATCATATTCTGGCGTTTCCTTTCTTCACGCCGCTCTTCACGTCCGATGCGCGGATTACGATCATGGGCCCGCGTTCGGAAAAGTACTCGATCAAGTCCTTATTCGAACACCAGCACGACAAAGGATTGATTCCAATTCCCTTCGACATATTCCGTGACAAAATAGAATTTCGGGAGTTGTATCCCGACGAGGTTTTTCAGATTGAAAAAGCAACCGTACGAACCATCGAGCTCAACCATCAGGGATTAACGCTGGGTTACCGGATCGACCATGGAGGCAAGTCCATTTGTATTATAACAGACAATGCGCCAATTGCGAACAACCACCTGGGCGGCCTTATGAAGAACTGGAAGCCGGATGAGATGGTTAGCCGCGAAAAGGCATTCGACAATCATTTGACCGAGTTCATCAGGGGCGCGGACCTGATGCTGTTTGACACGCATTTTACGAAGGAGACGATCAAGGGCAAGGAAAACTGGGGACACAGTTGTCCGGAGATGGCCGTCGATTTTGGCGTCAAAGCCGGTGTCAAAAGGATTGTGCTGGGCCATCATGCTCCCGAAGACCGCGATCAGGATGTGGACAAGAAGATAGAATCCGCACGGGCGTACGCCGCGGAATTGGGTGCTTCGGATGCCGTGGAAATTCTCGCGATGTGTGAGGGGGAGGAGCTATGGCTATAGAAGTCGTCTTTTACGGTACGCGCGGTTCGATCAGTGCACCGCATCAGGATATTCTGAAATACGGTTCTCATACTCCGTGCGTGGTGATCCGCTCCGGCGAGAAATGTCTCGTGATCGACGCAGGTTTCGGCATTGGATTCTATTCGGACAATATGGCCAACAAGATGGGCGAATTCCATGTCCTTCTGTCCCATTTCCATTGGGATCATATCCAGGGACTGAATTATTTTGGCCCCATTCACCACCCCAAAAGCATCAACCATTTCCACTCGCCGTTTCAGACGACGCAACTGCAGGAAGTGATGGACATATATTTCGACGGGACGTATGGGCCATTCAACGGGTGGGAAGCGCTCAACTCGAAATTCGAATTTCATCGGATTCCGAAAGATACGACCATCAACGGTTTCGAGGCCTCCATTCAGCTCTTGAATCACACCGATCCGTGTTATGCATTCAAGATCAGTGACGGCGAGACGACGGTGGTCTATGCCAGCGATCATGAGGCCGTGGACAATACTATCAACCGTGATTTCGCCAATTGGGCGGCGGGATGCGATATACTCATCCACGACGCCATGTATTTGGAAGAAGAGTATGCCACGCGTACCGGTTGGGGGCACAGCACGTTTGACATGGCGTGTCGTAATGCGCGGACGGTGAATCCGCGTCATCTATTGCTGACACATCATGAACCGCTCCGATCCGATGTGGATTTGGACGCGATCCAGGATCGTCTTCAGAGAGAATATCCCGATCTAAAACCGATCTGCGCTCAACAAGAGGTGGTTTACACCAACTAACGCTCAGCGTCCAAGGCATTGCTCACGCGAACACGCTTTTCATGAACGACTCCACAGGTCCCTCCACCTTCAAGCGAATACTGGTCACCAGCGCGCTCCCGTACGCCAACGGGCCGAGCCACATCGGGCGGCTCACCGGCGCTTATCTTCCCGCCGACATATACGTGCGTCATCAGCGCATGAAAGGGCGCGACGTTTTGTACATCTGCGGCAGCGACGAACACGGCGTGCCCATCACCATCCAGGCCGAGAAGGAAGGCGTCAGTCCGCAGGAACTCGTGGACCGATACACGGCCATCATACGTGATGAATTTGACCGCATGGGGATCCGTTTCGATTATTATTCCCGAACGTCGGATCCCGTACACCACAAAACATCGCAGGCGTTTTTTCTCGATTTGCTTCGCAAAGGCATTCTCAAGCGAAAGCCCGAGATGCAATGGTACGACGAGAAGGCCGGGATGTTCCTCTCGGACCGTTACGTGGAAGGGACTTGTCCGGTGTGTCAGAATCCGGAAGCGCGTGGCGATCAGTGTGAAAAATGCGGTACGTACCTCAATCAAATGCAACTCACCAATCCACGCAGCAAAGTGACCCAGACGACGCCCGTGGCCCGTGAGACGACGCACTGGTACATGCCGTTGGGTGATTTTCAGGCGGAATTGGAAACGTGGTTTCGCACGAAAACACATTGGAAAGACAATGTCCTGAATTACTGCCGCGGTTGGTTTGAGCAGGGACTTTCGGACCGGGCGATCACCCGGGATATCGACTGGGGCGTGCCTGTTCCGGCGACCGACGACGGAAAGGCCATCGAGGGCGCCGAAGGCAAGGTCATCTACGTCTGGTTTGAAGCCGTGCTTGGGTATATTTCGGCCACCAAAGCGTGGGCATCCTCCATTGGGCAGCCTGAAAGATGGAAAGAATACTGGCACCGACCGGATACGAAACTGGTGCATTTCATCGGTAAAGACAATATCGTCTTTCATGCGATCCTCTTTCCTGCGATTACCATGGCCTACAACCGCGGCCGTGCTGACGATCAACTGGTTCTGGTTTCGGAAATTCCGGCGTGCGAATTCCTTAACCTGGAAGGTGCGAAACTGTCTACAAGCCGTCAATATGCCGTTTGGGTGAAAGACTACCTGGAGGAATTCGAACCCGACCCGTTGCGGTATGCGCTGACGTCGATCCTGCCGGAAAACAAAGATTCAGATTTTTCCTGGAAGGACTTTCAAACCCGGAACAACAGCGAATTGGCCGATATACTTGGCAATTTCATCAACCGATCGTTGTCCTTTACGGTGAAGAACTTCGACGGTGTTGTGCCTCCGGCTCATGAGTTCAACGACATGGACCGCGAGATGCTGGCCGCCATCGGAAGGGCGGAGAACGACATCGCCGACTTGATCGACCATTTCAAAGTGAAAGATGCGTGCCGGCGTTTTATGGATCTGGCGCGCGAAGCCAACAAGTACTTCAATGACAGCGCCCCGTGGAAAACCGTGAAGACGGACCGATCCCGTTGTGAGACGACACTGTTTGTGGCCGCCCAGGTGGTGCGGGCTCTGGCCATTGCGATGCATCCGTTCCTGCCATTCAGTTCGGAGAAGACATGGGCCATGCTTGGCTTGCCGGATCAGGCGGGGAGGCAGCCTTGGGCCGCCATGTCGGGCGTCCGGCTGGAAGCGGGGCAGAGGTTGGGTGACGTCGGTATCGTATTTCACAAGATCGAAGATGAAAAAATAGCCGCCCAAATCGCCAAATTGCATCATGCGCTTCACAAATCATCCCCGGATGCCGCGCAGCCGGAGGTGAAACCGTCGATCACCATCGACGATTTTGCCCGCGTGGATATGAGGGCCGCGCGCGTTCTTTCTGCCGACAAGATCGAAGGGTCGACCAAATTATTGAAGTTGACAGTTGACTTGGGAAATGAAGTACGGCAAATTGTATCGGGTATCGCCAAACATTTCAGGCCGGATGAACTGAAGGGTCGCTCCGTCGTTATTGCGGCAAATCTCCGTCCCGCCAAGATACGCGGCATCGACTCGCAGGGCATGTTGTTAACGGTTGGCGATGAAAATAATCTTCGCTTGCTTGTTCCGGATGAAGACGTACCTTTGGGCAGCAAGGTCAGCTGAAACATGGCGGAAAACACAAAAATACTTGTCGTTGAGGACGACTTTCAAAACCGTCAACTGATTTCCATCTACCTCAGTCGGACGGGTTATGAGGTCACGATCAGTGTGAACGGCGTCGATGCGCTCGAACGGCTGAAAACGTACACGCCGGATCTGATTATCAGCGATATTTCCATGCCCCATATGGACGGATTTCAGCTCTACGACAAAGTGAAAGAGATCAGCCATCTGAGGTCCATTCCCTTCATTTTTCTTACAGCCCATTCGGATACGGACAAGCGGCGATACAGCAAAGAAATCGGTTCGGATGATTTCCTGACCAAACCGATCGAACAGGAAGACCTTCTCGTGTCCATTCGCGGCAAACTGAAGCGGGTCGAAGAAATACGGTCGACCACGACGTCCGCCCTTTTCAGCGACATTGACAAGCTGAAACGCGAGATTCTTTCGACCATCACGCATGAGGTCAACACTCCGCTATTCATCATCAAGCTGACGACAAATCTGCTTTTGGATGATTCGATGGAATTCAGGCCGCACGAGTTGCAGGAGTTATTGTTGCGGATCAAACGCAGCGGTGAGCGGCTGGACGGTTTGCTGAAGGATTTCCTGGTGTCAGCCCGCATTGCCGCCGGGGATGCCATCAAAGAATACAAGGACGCCCAGCAGGAGATCGAAATCAATTACGTGGTCACCCATCTTATGCCGAAGTTGGAACGTCTGGCCGCGGCGGCCCAGCTCAAGCTGACGACGAACCTGTCCAAACGAACTCCGCCGGTCATGATTCATGTCGATCAGATTGCGGATGTCATTGAGCGCCTTTTCCTGAACGCCATCAAATTCAACAAACCCAACGGCGCCATTGTCATGACGACCGACAGCAACGACGAGGACGTGTTTCTTAGAATCAAGGACACCGGTATTGGCATACCGGCTGACCAGCTGTCCCGCGTGTTTGACAAGTTCTATCAGGTCAACCGAAATGAAATGGAGCAACAGGGAGCCGGTTTGGGCCTGTCGATTGCACGAGATCTGGCCTACATCAATCGTGGTGACATTCTGGCCAAGAGTACGGACGGTGTTGGCAGTGAGTTTACACTGGCGATCCGGATTCCAAAGAAGAAATCCACCACGGAAGAAAAGGACTCAAAATGACAGGGCGATACGTTCACCCGTTGTGGTGTGCAAGTGCCGCGTTTTTTCTGCTGGGCGCGATTTCAGAAAGAGGGCATGGACAGGACGCCAAGAACGTCTCGGATCTGATTTGGCTGAGTGGAGTCTGGGAACGCCAATCCACCAGAACGCCGACTTTTGAATCCTGGCGTCCTCTCTCGGCAACGACGTGGGAAGGATCGGCGTTCAGGGTCAAGTCCGGCACAGCCGACACAACCGTCTTCGAGACGCTCTTGCTGGCCCGGATGGGTTCCGATATCTTCTATATTGCCAAAGTCGATGAAAACACCGGTCCGGTGGGGTTCGCCCTGAAGCAGGCGTCGGCTGCGGAAGCCGTTTTTGAGAATATGCATCATGATTTTCCACAGACGATTCACTATAGTCTGGGCTCCGACGGTCTCTTGACCGTTGTCGTCAGCGCCTCCGAAGGCGAGCATGCCGGGCATTCCCTGACGTATGTTTTCCGAAAAAAATCCGACTAATTCCCTCTTGCAATATTTGACGATTCCCTTATATTGCGCTGTCTTGTTTTGAGGATTCATGCCACATCGAATCTTGCTGTTCGTTCTGGTCGCGCTTTGGACCGCCTGCGCACCGTCCGATCCCCTAAAACGCATCTATGGCGAAGTGGAAAATCATTCGCGCGCCTACGCATCGCTTCGTGAATGCATCGCTCGTACCGGGCATCGGCTGACGGGAACACAAAACGGTCAACACGCGGAGGAAACGGCCTTTCAGATGCTTCGCTCATACGGTCTTGATACCGTCATGTACCTTCCGTTTACGGTGATGTCCTGGCAACGTCGAACGTTGCGGACAAAGATAGTGGAGCCCGACACATCGGATCTTCCATCGGTTTGTCTCGCGTATTCTCCCGTTCGATACGAAGGAACCGCAGAATTGGTCGATATGAATGAAGGCTATGCCACGGACTACGATTCGGCGCGTACTTCCGTCAAAGGCAAGTTTGTTCTGGTTAATCTCGGAGGAAAAGAGAATTCCCAGAATCTGCATCGCACGGAAAAAGCCGAGATCGCCCGCCGGCACGGCGCCGTCGGCATCGTTTTTGTCAATACAGTGGAAGGAGGGGTTCTGCTGACGGGCACGGCAAGTAACACGAGTTCCTTGATTGACATTCCAGCCGTGTGCATCGGCTTGGAAGACGGTGCGCGTTTGAAGGAATGGCTGAGGTTGGAAACGCCGGTTCGACTGCATATTTCCATGGAGAATTACGCCGGCGACATCACCGCGCGTAATGTGGTGGCGGAATGGACCGGGACCGAAATGCCGAACGACGTAATCGTGATCGGAGGTCACCTGGATTCGTGGGATCTCGCGGAAGGCGCGATCGACAATGGTATCGGTTCTTTTACCGTTTTGGATGTCGCCCGAACCCTGGCGGCGCTGAACCTGAGAACCCGACGTACGATCCGGTTCGTTATGTTCATGGGCGAAGAGGAAGGCCTCCTTGGCTCGAAAGCATTGGTCAATCGCTATCGCACAACAGGTGAATTGGATCACATCAAATACATGCTGAATCTCGACATGCACGGGAACACGATCGGTGTCAATACCGGAGGCCGTAATGAATCCAACGCCTTTTTTGAGAACATCGGACAAACGATCCGGGCCTTCGACACGAGTTATCACAACCGGATTATTCCGGATGCTTGGATTCACAGCGACCACGAAAGTTTCATGATGGAAGGCATCCCGACAGCCAATTTTGTATCCAACCTGAATCCTCATGTCTATCGGTTTTACCACAGCAGCGGGGATCGGTTCGAACTCGTCGACGAATCGCACATGAAAAATGCCGTCAAGCGCGTGTCATTTATCCTGTATGAACTGGCCAATACGGATACGTTGCCCGCCGTGCGGATGGACGACAAAGAGACTCGCGCGTTTTTCATCAGGCAGAATCTGAGGGAACCTCTTGAACTCGGAAAGAAGTGGAAATGGAAAGATTAAAGTGGTTCTGATGGCGTGGACGATACTCGTCGTGGCCGGTCTATTTGAGGTGGCCTTTACGACCTGCCTCAAATTCTCCGACAATTTCAGGAATCTATGGTGGGGTGCGGGTTTCCTCGTGTCCATCACTTTGAGTTTCTACTTCCTCAACCGGGCCATTCAGACCATTCCGATGGGAACGGCTTATGCTGTGTGGACCGGCATCGGCGCGGCGGGCACAGTGGTTGTCGGTATTCTCTTTTTCAAGGAGCCGGTCGACATATGGCGGATGACATTTCTGATCCTGCTGATAGGATCGATATTGGGATTGAAAATTGTATCGTCGGGATAAGAAGGACGCCACGGCGCTGCCGACCGTGCGATATCTTTTCCACTTTTCAGGTTCCGTATTGGCGGCCGTGGCCTCCAGCCTGAATGATTCACTTAGCTGAGCAAGTCTGTGTTTGTACCAAAACTTTTCACGACGCTAAAAAGCTATTCACGCCGACAACTAATGGCCGACATGTCGGCCGGCGTGATTGTTGGCGTCGTGGCTTTGCCACTGGGGATCGCCTTTGCCATTGCATCCGGCGTGTCACCGGAAAAGGGCTTATATACGGCCATCGTCGCCGGTTTCCTGATTTCTTTTCTGGGTGGTTCGCGCGTGGCCATAGGAGGTCCGACCGGGGCCTTCGTCGTCATCGTATACTCCATCGTTGAGAAATATGGTCTCGACGGGCTGATGATCGCAACCATCATGGCCGGGGTGATTCTGATCATCATGGGTCTTGCGAAATTCGGCGGCCTGATCAAGTACATTCCGTATCCTATTGTTACGGGCTTCACCAGCGGCATTGCCGTCATCATCTTCTCGTCGCAGATCAAGGATTTTTTTGGATTGCCCATGGGTCAGGTCCCCGCTGATTTTTTTGCCAAATGGGTGGCGTACGCGGCTCATGTGGCAGATATTAATATTTATGCCGTGGGCATCGGCCTCTTTTCTATGGCGGTTATCGTATGGTGGCCACGCTTCAACCAGAAAGTCCCTGGTTCCCTCATTGCGATACTGGCAACGACAGCCGGTGCGTTGTGGCTTCAACTTCCGGTTGAAACGATCGGAAGCCGCTTTGGCGAAATAGCGTCGACATTGCCAACGCCGACTTTTCCAAAATTGAGTTGGTCAGTTGTCTCCGGGTTGGTAGCTCCGGCTACTACCATTGCAATTCTAGCCGCCATAGAATCCCTGCTTTGTGCCGTGGTAGCCGATGGGATGATAGGTGGTCGGCACCGATCGAATATGGAATTGGTGGCTCAAGGAGTGGCCAACGTTTTTTCTCCGATATTTGGCGGTATTCCGGCGACAGGCGCCATCGCCCGTACGGCGACCAACATCAAGAATGGCGGCAGAACACCCATCGCCGGTATCACGCACGCCATTATCCTGCTCTTGATCATGCTGCTCTTCGGGCGTTGGGCGGCCCTGATTCCATTGGCCTGTCTCGCGGCGATCTTGATTTACGTCGCTTACCATATGGCTGAATTGGATGCATTCAAATCCATTTTGAAGGGGCCCCGTGGCGATGTGGTTGTTCTGGTGACGACCTTCTTGCTGACCGTCATCATCGATTTGACCGTGGCGATCGAGATAGGTATGATTTTGGCGGCCTTTCTGTTTATGAAACAAATGGCGGATGTGACGAATATTCATATCATGAAGGCCGATCTGGAGGATGAAGAAGAGTTGCCGGATCCCAACTCCGTGCAGCGACGATTGATACCCAAAGGCGTTGAGGTTTTTGAGATCAACGGACCGTTCTTTTTTGGATCGGTGGACAAATTCCATGATACCATCAATTTTGGGGCAGCGGCGCCAAAAGTCTTGATACTTCGCATGCGTTTTGTACCTTATATGGACGCCGGGGGACTCCATGCACTGGACGAGGTCAGGGCGCGGTGCCAGAAAAACAAAATCTATCTTTTGATTTCCGACATCCACACCCAACCGTTGATTGCCGCCGAACAGTCCGGATTCATGCAAAAACTCGGGGAGGATCATTTCTTTGGGAATCTCGATGATGCGTTGAATTTTGCCCGCACGCTGATCGGACTTCCGACGGTGGAAACGACGCAGGAGTTCGAGGCCACGGTTGCGAGGGAGCGAAAAACCTTCAAAACAATGAACGAAACATGAACCAACGAGAGTATGTATGACCGAGACTATTACTGGTATCCTGGAGCTTGAATCGCGCGGAGCAGGAAAGCTGCGCACGTATTCCTTTTCGATGAAGACGTCGCCGGAGGATCCTTTTGTGCCGCCGCAGGTGGTTTCCAAATTCAACCTGAAACCCGGTGTTGTCGTAGAAGCGACGACGAAGCGGGGTGGTAAAGGTGGTGTCCAGATCGAAGCCATTGTGAATATCAATGGCATGCCGGTCGGCGAATGGCGGCGCCTGCGGGATTTCTCCGATCACACCGTGATTCAGCCGCACGAACCCATCGTGCTCACGGACATCGAGGAATCGACGCCAGGCATGCGGATTGTCGAACTGTTTTGTCCCATAGGCAAAGGGCAGCGCGGCCTGATCGTGGCGCCCCCGAAAGCAGGAAAGACACGCCTGCTGCAGGAAATTGCCCACGCGGTGGCCAGCCATCATCCTGAGATGCGTTTGATCGTGCTTCTCGTCGATGAACGACCGGAAGAAGTGACGGACATGCGACGGGCCATCAAAGGTGAAGTATTCGCCAGTTCCAGTGACATGGAAGGGGAAAGCCATCTGCGCCTCACCCAACTCGTACTGGACTATGCCAAGCGCCACGTCGAAACCGGCCAGGATGTGATTCTGTTGGTGGACTCACTGACCCGCGTCGGACGCGCTTTTAACGTCCATCAGCGGGGAAGCGGGCGCACGTTGTCCGGCGGCATGGACAGCCGGGCTCTGGAAATACCGAGGCGTCTCTTTGGCGCGGCCCGCAACCTCGAAGGCGGCGGTTCCCTCACCATCATGGCAACGATTCTCGTGGAAACCAATTCGCGCATGGATGAGTACATTTTCCAGGAATTCAAAGGCACGGGCAACATGGAACTCGTCCTCAGTCGTGAACTGGCGGAGGAACGTGTTTTTCCGGCCATCAACCTGAATGCCTCCGGGACGCGAAATGAAGAGTTGCTTTTCGGTGACGCAACGGCCAGGCATCACAAACTCCGCCGCTCCCTCCAAAGCAAACAACCAAAAGACGCCATTGAGCATGTGCTTTCGCTTCTCAAGAAATTTCCGACGAATGAAGAATTGATTGCCAAGTTTGTCGGGTAGATGAATCCGATATAGCGGCCGCCGACGGCCGGATCCGATTCAAGTCACGCCTTATGCATTTTTTCAGAGGAACACGACATGTCCCTTTCCATTCGTCTGGCCTCCGAAGCGGATGTACATCTAATTCAGCAATTCATCCGTGAATTGGCCGAATACGAGCGTATGCTGCCGGATGTGACGGCCACACCGGAGGATTTGCGGAAGAGTCTCTTTGAGGAACGATGCGCGGAAGTGTTGCTGGCAGAATGGAACGGTCAACCCGCCGCTTTTGCCGTGTTCTTTCACAATTTTTCGACCTTTGTTGGCAAGAAAGGGCTGTATTTGGAGGACGTTTTTGTAAAACCCGAGTTGCGCGGCAAAGGTATCGGTAAGACGATTCTTGTTCATCTGGCCAGATTGGCCAAAGAGAGGGATTGCGGACGGTTTGAATGGGCCGTTCTCGACTGGAATACACCGGCGATCGATTTTTACCGATCTCTTGGCGCGGTGCCGCAGGATCAATGGACCGTGTACCGGCTGAACGGGGAACAGATAAATCGACTTGTCGAATAACCTGGCAGACAGCCAGAAATGAAAATCTGTAATTACTGATCAAAGACGCTTTCCACGAAGATGCGAAGCCCCCTTATCGGCGTCCATATTCAGAAATAATGAACCATCATTCCAAAATCGTCTACTCTACCGACCCCGAATTTATGCCGGACGCAGAACCATCGCCGTCCAGTGCGGTTTCACCGAAAAGTCTGGTCTTGAGAATCGAACTCGACCGCAAACAGCGTGCGGGGAAATCCGTGACGGTCGTGTCAGGATTTACACACTCCGCGGAAGACCTGAACACGCTGGCGAAACAATTGAAATCCAAATGTGCCACAGGCGGTACGGTCAAAGGCCAATCCATCGAACTTCAGGGGGATCACCGCGAGAAGGCGGAAACATTCTTCCACGGATTGGGCTACAAAACGAGACGAGTGGGGGGATGAGGCCAAATGGTCTTCGACAAAAAAAAGTCACGGCATTTCGGCCATGACCTTTTTCGCAAGAGAAACGATGCCTGAGTCTATTTCGGATTTCCGATCATCACGTACGGTGCCCAAAAGAAGGGATGAACATGAAAATCGCCTTTCTTGATCAAAGCGATTTGGGCTTTGCGCATGGCTTCGGCCTTGGAAAGCCCCTTCTTCAAGCCATCGTAAAAATTGATCATGATAATTTTTGTTGATTCGTCATCCACCGGCCACAACGTGGCCACGGTCGTCGGGGCGCCGGCCACGGCAAAGGCGCGCGAGAGACTGATCAGTTCCACGCCGGTGGCGCTCTTACCCATCGATGTGTTGCACGCGGAAAGAACGACGAGTTGGTTGCTCTCCTTCAATGGCAGGCGCAAAATTTCGCTGATCGTCAGCTTATCATCCTCGCCCTTGGCCGCATTGGGAGCCATCAGCAGGAATGACTTCTGTGGTTCGTCGCTCGACAGGAAGCCATGGGTCGCGAAATGTACGACTTCAAAATTCGATGACAGTGTTTTCGCCTTGTCCTTCGTGGCATCCTGATTCTTGTACAGAGTGGCATTCGTGTAAGAGGCCTGAATCACTTTGGCTTCCTCCTCGGCGCCCGGCAAACTCCCGTCGGGGTTACCGAAGACAAGGACATTGTTAATGCTCTTTGCCTTGCTCTTGGATACGAGATCCATCAGCGTCGCAGCGGTCAGGTAGTTGACCGATTTTTTTTCGATCAGGAAACTGATGTCGCCATCGTCGGTTTCGGTCGCCAGACACTGAAACGGCACGTAGTACAGGCTCGCCGCCGGGATGACGGTGATTGTTTTGATCTGATCCGATTTGATGTCATTCCATACCGGCAGAATCAGGTAATCGTACAACTTCACCATGACATCGCGCAGCGGCTTTGTGTGACGATCATAAAACCTGGCATCCGCCCCGGCCTTCCAGTCCTTCATCTTCAGGTCGAACTTCCCGCGCCGCATCATCGAAGTCACATCGGTGATATAATAGCGATACTTGTTGACGAGTGAATCCAGGTACGTATCCGCCACCGGCACAGACTTGGCTTCGATCTTGTCTTTGGTAATCATGAAAATGTACAAGGCATCGCTCGCCGGAAAATACTCGAGCAACACCACATCGTCCGGCAACTGCTTTTGAATATCGGCCAACTGGATCGGATCAACCTTGATGACCTGGTAAATATTGGGATACTTGGTCTCCAGGTCGATCATGAGCGCGTTGAAATCGCCCTGATTCTGGGTCAGGGTCTTGCTTAGACTGTCAATACGGGCCTTGTCCTGTTTATCCGTCGGTTTGGCTTTTTCTTCCGCCAGCGCCTTTTCAATGTTTTCGCTCTGCTCCTGCAACTTCTGAACCTTGTCGACCTGGACTTGTTCATCCTTGTTGACCACTTCGATCTTGTTTGAGCCCAAGACGTCGTTGGAGAGCTTTGATTTGCTTCGTTCGATGTATTGAAGGGCTTCGGCAAGGTTTCCGCTTTGCTTGAGCAACATAATCAACCGCTTGTAGACCGGAATCTTATTCTTCAGAAAACTGTCAAAGAAGTCCTTGTTGGAAAAATTACCTCGTAGTTTTTCAATCTGCTCAACGGACTTCTTCAGCGCGGCGATGGCGGATTTTGGATCCTGGTTGACTTCATGAAGGCGGGCCATGTAGTAATACGTTTTCCACAAACCTTCCCGATCGCCGATATCCTCCAGGATCGTCACGCTCTTCTGATAATATTTCAATGCACTGGCGACATCATCGGTCTTGAAGTAGACGCGGCCCAAATTGGCAAGATCATATGCGACGCCGCCCTTGTATCCCATTTCCGTGTGCAACGCCAGGGCTTGGTTCAGATAATCCGAGGCCTCCTGGTAGAATTCAGCCTCGGAGTACATCGTCGCGATGTTATTGAGGTCACTGCCGACGCCGATTTTATCTTTTAGCTCTTCATGGTATTGTTTGGCCTTCAAATGGTAGGCCATGATCTTCCCAATGTCGGCCAGAGAAAATTTCTTTTTCTTTTTTTTCAGAGAAGCTTCCTTGACACGAAACTCCGAAATACCCCAATTGGCCAGCGCGCTGGCCGCTCCGGACTTGTTCTTGCTTTCCAGGAAAAGCGGTACCGCCGTCTGAAAATAAGCAACGGCCTTTTCGTGCTGATTGAGCACCTGAAAGACCAGGCCGAGGTAATTATTGGCGTCCGCTTTGCCGGCCGATTTCCTGGATGAGGTGTACGCCTCCAACGCCGACTGAAAATGGGTGACCGCCTGTTCGTACATTCCGGATTCAAAAGCCTTCACGCCTTTCTGAAAATCCGGGTCGCCATTTTGAGCGGACAGCCCCGGCACGATCAAACAGAAGAGCGTCAACAAGAAGCCGACACGTGATATCATATACTAACAACCTTTGAAAGTGAACGTCGTGATGAATCTACGTCCATCCATCCCTGTTAACTTGGTACGGTAAGCATCTTTTTCTTTTCGACCATAAAGAATTCTCTGAACATTTTCTTGAAAGATTCCACGGACGCAAGGTAACCATTTTTCTGGCCGACGTCGACCAGAACCCTTTCGATCTCTTCATACCCGTTCATGAGAGGCATTTCGATCGTCGCGTACGTGGTGTCTTTTTTGGGGGATTGACCGTACTCCTGGACGGCGCTACCCCTCAGTGTTGCCGCTTTCGTCAACGATTCGGCGGCTTCCCTGGCATATTTCTCAAGATCGGCATTGGGCGTCAGGACGTGCGAGCCGTGGACCGCCGCAAATGCCTTGATCAATTGGGATGCATCTTCGGCAAGGACCTTCATGATGGCGACGCGGCCCCTCTGCTCCGCCTGCGACCGGGCGAGCGTTTCCTTTTTCAGTGTGGAAGCACCCGTGGCCTCATACACAAGATCGTCTATCGACGCTGACGAATCCACCGACGTTGTCGTCTGAGCAGATGTCGTTGTATCAACCGGCGTAGCGGGGTCTTTTTTTGGATCGACCGGTTTTTGCGGTCCGCAACTTCCAATCAATACGGTCAAGGCCATCACAAAAAATAATTTGGTCCGATGCATCGTCCTTCTCCTATGATTTAGTTTGCCGGCCGTCTTACTTCAAGGCCTGATTGAGGCCATCGAGAATTTCCTTGGATGTCTGTTTGCTGAGTTCCGTCAAAGCCATAATGCCGGCTTTTTCCAGGGACAACTGCTGGCCGCGGATACCCTGCTTTTCAGAATTGGCAATAATCTTGCCGTTTTCCAGGTCAAGGCAGCGGACGGAACCACCGGCCCAGGACGTTTTGCGCGAGCTGCTGCCATACGGCGTATTGGCGCCGCCTTCCGATTCCTTGGCTTCCACTGCGCCGATGATCAAAACGTCCGCGACGGCTTTCAATGCATTCGACACAACGTCATCGTTGCTGGTCTCGGCGGCGGATTTTGCCTGTTCCTTGCTGATGGCTCTGAAGACCTCGCCTTTGTCGATCACTTTGAATTTGTTGCTGACGAGTTGTTTGACGATGTCCCCTTCGACAATCGACACCGAATTTTCTTTACCCATGTTCGTTTCAAAAATCAGAATAACGATTTTGGTGATGGCGGATCCCTTGGCGGTAAATGTAAAGTCCTTGAAAACGCTCCTGGCCTTTTCGACCGCGCCCGGCAACTGAGAGGCAAACATCTCAAAGTCGCGGGCATTGAGCCCGATACGGACTTTGTTGACGCCGCTTGGGTTGACGGTCTCGACTGAATGCAGCGTAAAATTCGCGGTGCCCGATCCGTCGGTTTTGGAGGTCTCGTCGATCTTGACGACAGTGGGGGCCACGGCGGAAGCCGACAAGTTGGCATTCTTCACGCCGGAAACGCTGCCGCCCTTGTCATAGACGAGTTTGGCCGCCAAAGGCATCGCAAGGGGTTCGCCTTTGGTGCCCTTTTGCCCTTCACCGCTGACGATCTCCACCCGCATCCGGCCCAACAACGTTTTCAATTGCGTGTCAAACGTGGCTTTGACGGACACGGCTTTTCCAGAACCATCGATGTCGCCTTCAATCGGTTCCTTGTTGATCAATTCAGCCACGACGATTTCTTTGGCGCCTTCCAGATACTGGGTCAGTGCGGTGTAGTAATCCCCGCCGGATTCGGCCTGTCTGGCAGCCTGATAGTAGGTCTTGGCCACGTTGATCGCTTTCTTCAGACGCTCGGCAAACTGGCGTTCCACTTCCGCAATGGATATTTCACAATAGGCATAGTGTTTCTTCGATTTCTTATCGACATAGAATTCAACTTTGAGATTCTTAAGAGTCTCACTGGAAAACGATTCGGTCAGGGAGCTGAAACTCTCACTGTATTCGGAGGCGCCACCCTTGGTGCTCTCTTCCATGACATTGGTGACCTTGCTCGTGATTTCGGAACGGATGGCACGAATCACCTGGGCCCGCGCCTCGGCCTCAACTTTTTGCGCATCCTCGCCTTGTTTGGCGCTGACCGGTACGACTCCGAGACCCTGGTAATAACCGTCACGCCGTGGCATGTTCGGAAGTCCTTTGGTCCAGTCGCCATACGAAGCGCCTCCACCCCCGGATCCTTTGGTTTGGCCGCCCATGGCGTTATCCATGCCGGAGCCGACATCATCAACAGACTGACCCGTCACCTGGTTGGTTTTGTTGCCTCCCGCCATTCCGGAGTCATCAACCAATTCGACATTGTTCCATTTGGCAATGGCCTTGTCCAGAGCCAGCAACGCGTTGTTGGCATTCAGCTTCACGCCTTTGATCTTGTCGGCGGCCGCGTCGCTCGAAACCTGGTCGCGAAAAGCCTTCTCCATGTCGCCTTTTTTCAAAACAGCCTTGGCATAGAACTTGATCTTGTTCTTCCCAACTTTTTCGCCTTTCGGCGGATAGTACTCTTCGATAAAGACGCCCTTGAGCGTCAATTCCGTCAGGCTCTGTGTAACCTCGCTGAAATATTGTTGCGCGGCAGAGGAGGAGCCCTGATCCGTGGTTGTGGAGGCTTCCTCCATGAAGTTGGTGCTGAGACTGCGGATGTTGCTCTGGAGTACTTCCGCTATTTTCTTGCGGGCGCTCAACTCGGCCTCGCTCTTGGCGACCTGCTCAGACATGCCTTCGCCGATGCCCGCCGCTACGATCACATCTTCATAAACGCCCGGCCTGGATATCCACTCCGGCGTTCCACCCTTGCCTTTGTCTTTGCTCTTGCTTTTTTTCTTCTGGGCATTGGCGTCCGGAATCGAAAAGGCCAACAGGACGGCCAAAGCCATGCTAAGAAGGATGGGAAAACGTTTCATGTTCTGTATCTCCTGAGTGTTTCTGGTTAGTAGATCGCTTATTTGGAGTCCATTTGTTCCAGGGCGGCATTGAGGCGATCCAGAGCCGCCTTGGCCTTGTCCCTGCCCGAACTCAAGATGCGTTGGGCTTTGTCTTCCTGGCTTTCATCCTTGGTTTCCGGCACTTTGATGACCTGGCTTGCCTTCTTCTTCAGTTTGGATATCATGCCTCCGCTGTAGAGCCTTCCCAGTGAATAATAAGTTGTCTTTCCTTCCTTGGTCGTTTTTACAAACGTTGATACGATCTGGGATCCCTCGAGGCAAACGTCCGTCGCTTCCTTGGTCATCTGTGACATGTAGTCGTTCAAAGGTTGTCCGCTAAGGGCATCGCTGGTTTCTTTGGTCTCAAACCATGATTTCATGACCGATTCGACCTGGACCTCAACGGTCTTGGCCAGCTTGGTCCGGGCCGATGCCTTGGCTTTTTCGATGCCCTGCGTCTGTGAAAAATATTTTCCTTCGTCAATGCCAACGGCAAAAAAAGAGCCTTTGTCTTGGGGTACTTTGGTGACCCACACAGGCTGGCCGTCTTTGGTCTTGAGGTAATCGCGGTTGATCAGTTTGCCCAGTTTGTCGTTCAGGCTCTTGAGGGCTTTCGTGTCCGTGACCTTGCTTTTGGCCTTTTCGGTTACCTGGCCGATCACCTGGCTCAACGACATGCGGGCGAGAGCGTAATGCCATTTGGTTTGTTTGTCATACCATGTTTCAACGATCTGGGATCCACTCAGCGTGGCTTCGCTGACCGAGTTGGCCATTTCTTCGACGACACTGCGTTCCATGACGTACGCCGCGGAGCCTTCGTTGACCTCGTACCAATCGGTCAGGACCGCCTGGACTTCCGATTTCAATGTCTGACCCAGCTCAGCCCTGGCTTTGTCTTTGGCGGATTCACGGCCATTGACATAGAAATAGAACTTCTCTGCAATGCCGAGGGCGTAGATCGCGTCGTCTTCCTCAGGCAACACATTGATCCAGTCCGGTTTGTCTTTTCGGACGTACGATTTGGGATCTTTCAGGCCCTTCAAGGAAACCTCGAGTTTTTCGATCTTCTTGAATTCCTTCGAAGAGGCCCCTTTTTTGGCTTCGTCAACTACTTTCTTTTGAATGTTGCTGATGGTGCCGGCCAAAGGCAATTCAGCCAGCGCGTAGATGAGACCTTCCGGATCGATCCACGTTTCCAGAATTTTGGCGTTTTGAACCGATGCAACCACGTCCTCGTCGATACTTTTTTCCATTTCCTGGGCGAATCCGCTCTTGGAACCTGACCACGACTGCGTGATGGTCTTGACGTTGAGTTTGATGGTTTGGGCCAATTCCAGTCTGGCGGCGGCCGCGGCGGCATCCTCACCGGCCTTCTTTTCAAAGTATCGGTTCACGACACCCACGGCATAGAGGGAACCTTCCGAAGCCGGAAGTTCATTCACCCATTTTGGCGCCGGCTTGTTCTGTGCAAGCACAAGACACGGCACGCACAGAACGGCTAGAACAAACCCCCTCATGGTAAGGGAAGTGGACCTCATGCTGCTCCTCCTCGAAGAGAGTCCTGGAATTAGATAACGTATCGAGAGTCCGCTAAACAGCGGATTTCGTATGGGGATAAACTGGAGCAGTGTACTCATAAGAGCGGATAAAAATCAAGGTTATTGTCGAAAAGGACAGGATGGTACATTAGTTTTTTTGGAATTATGGGCTATTATGTGTTGATTGTTTTTCGCATTCTTAATACCTTTGACCGCTCTGAATCACATCCCGGCATATCACGTAAATCTTCCAATGAGGTCCGGTTTGAGTGTCGACATACGGCCATTGCCGCCAGACAGGCTAGATTCCTTCATCAAATTTGAATGGGATGTGTATCGCAACGATCCGGTATGGGTTCCCCATCTTCTGATGGAAAGGAAAGAATTCCTGTCGCCAAAGAAGAACCCGTTTTTTGAACACGCGGACGTTGGCTTTTTTATGGCTTACCGGGACGGACAACCCGTCGGTCGCATCGCCGCCATCGTCAACCGCCTGCACAATGAATTTCATGAGGACACGACCGGGTTTTTCGGTTTGTTTGAATGTCTGAACGATCCGGAGGCCGCGAGAAGTTTGCTGAAAAAAGCCGCGGACTTTGTTCGTGAGCGCCATATGACGACGCTCCAGGGCCCTTTCAGCTTCTCGACCAATGACGAGTGCGGATTGCTCATCGACAACTTTGGACAGCCGCCTCAAATCATGATGACTTACAATCCCTCCTATTACGTCCAGCTCATGGAAGAAAACGGATTCTCCAAAGTCAAAGATCTCCTCGCTTTTCGCATGGATGTTCCGGAGGCCATTCCGGAGCGACTGCAAAGGGGCGTGGAATTGATCATGAAACGGAACGAATTCACGGTACGCACGCTCAACATGAAACGTTTCGACGAGGAGCTTGAGCGGATTAAAAAGATATATAACGCGGCGTGGGAAAAAAACTGGGGTTTTGTTCCCATGACCGACGCGGAGTTTGATTTTCTGGCCAAACAGTTGAAGCAGATTGTCGATCCTGACCTTCTCTTTATTGCGGAACACAAGGGGGAACCTGTCGGATTTTCATTGTGCCTGCCCAACATCAACGAAGTTTTGGGCAGGATTCGCGACGGACGGTTGCTGCCTTTCGGGCTCTTCAAATTATTGTGGTATATGAGGCCCGGGAAAATTCGATCATTGCGTGTGCTTACGCTGGGTATTGTCAAAGAGCATCGGAATTCAGGCATTGACGTGGTGTTCTACCACAAGTGTTTCGAAAATGGAATGCGCAAAGGCTACTTGTGGGGCGAAATGTCGTGGATTCTTGAGGACAATACGGCCATGAACCGGGCCCTGGAACGTATGGGCGCGATAGCCTACAAACGTTATCGCATTTATCAGACTTCCGTCACCGCATGAAAGTGCTTGTCACAGGCTCGACGGGATTTATCGGAAGCCATCTCGTCTCTGCGCTTTTGAAGAAGAACTACAAGGTATTTTGCTCGGTTCGTCGCTCAAGCGACCGGGCGTGGCTCAAAGACCTTGATGTCACATTTGTTGATGCGGACATTACGGAACGCGAGTCGCTGGTGCCGGCGGTGAGTGTCGTGGACATGATTTTTCATGTGGGCGGCGTCACCAAAGCCAAAAAAGAATCCACGTATTATAAGATCAATGCCGATGGGTCGCGTGTTCTGTATGAGGTGTGCCTGGCTCACAATCCGAATATTCAAAAAATTATTCATGTCAGCAGTCTTGCGGCCGTTGGACCGTCTGCGCCGGGGGCGCCCCGTCAGGAATCGGATCCGCCCAATCCCCTGACGTACTATGGCAAAAGCAAACTGGAGGGGGAACGATACGCCGTGGAGTACATGAAATCCCTGCCGATTACCATCATTCGGCCTCCCGCTGTTTACGGTCCCAAAGAGAAGGATATTCTTTTCTATTTCCAACTTATGAAACGCCACGTGAAGCCGGTTCTTGGATTTTCGGAAAAAGAGCTCAGCATGATTTATGTCGATGACCTCGTGGACGGGATTGTGCTGGCCGCCGAGTCTCCAAAAAGCGCCGGACAAACATACTTTGTGGATGATGGCCGCTGTTATACATGGCGGCAACTCAGTCAGGTCATTCAAGAATCGCTGGATACCTGGACGGTGCCGGTCGTTATTCCGGAAGGACTGGTCAATGGCGTCGCCTATGCCGCCGAGTTTCTATCGAAATTTTCCAGGAGCCCGGCACTGCTCAACCGTCAAAAGGTCATCGAACTCCGGCAAAGGGCATGGACTTGTTCGTCGGCGAAAATCCGGAACGATCTTGGGTTTGTCAGCCGATTCTCACTGGAGGATGGTTGCCGCGAGACGGTGTCGTGGTACCGGGACCATCATTGGCTATGATCAATCCGCCGGCACATGAAACGCGTTCCGATGAAATCAGCCTCGATATGGATGGTCGTACCGAAGAACGCGCGTGGACGAGAACGTTGATTCCGGAGGCAACCTTCAATGCGATCGATCTCGCCACGTTTGCCTACCTGGGCGTGACGGGGATCTTGATCGTCCTTTTTTATTCCAACTTGCAGGATCCCTGGTATCATTTGGTCATGCGTTTGGGCATGATGGGGATCCTGTATGGATTGATTCGCCTGTGCAATGGATCGCGCGGCGTGGTCAAAATTCTGCGTTATTGGTATCCGGCTTTCTTGTTTCCGTATTTCTACACCGAAACGTCTTCCCTCAACCAGATGGTTTTTCAGGGGTACTGGGATTCGTTTTTTCAGAATATTGACTTGAGCTGGTTTGGCGCCCAACCTAATATTTGGTTGTACGAACGTCTGGATACACTCTGGTTCAATGAGAGTGTTCATTTCTGTTATTTTTCCTACTACTTCATGAGTACGGTTTTGGCGGCGGTGCTGTATGCCCGAAAAAGCAACGATTTCCCACGCGTCTTCTTCGTAGTGTCGGCCGGCTTCTACTCGTGTTACCTGTTGTACATGTTCATACCGGTGGCCGGACCTGTGGAATTGAGACATGGGCGATTTGAGGAGCAAGGGCTGTTTATTCACATCATGAATTGGATCTACGCCAACGCGGAAAAACCCGGTGCCGCGTTCCCGAGTTCACACGCCACCATCGCCGTCATGACGCTGTTGTTTGCGCGGCGCTCGCATCGCCTCACGTTCTGGATATTCCTGCCTCTGGTGACCGGATTGCTTTTTTCAACGATTTACGGTTTTTACCATTACGTCGTCGACGTGGTGGTTGGAGTCCTTTTGGCGGTGATTTTTTATGTCGGCTACAATCGGTTGTACGATCTCAAGTTTGAAGAGCAATTCAGTACGGTGTTTGACTGAGGCCTGGTTCGCCAAAACACCCCGTCGTGTTGAATCCCACATGCCATTCAGGCGCGTTCGACCAGCATGGCCAGTCCGAGTCCGCCACTAATACAGAGGCAGGCCAGACCAAAACGTGAGGAACGTTTCAGCATTTCGTGCACGAGCGTTGTCGTGATGCGTGCGCCGGTGCAGCCCGTCGGGTGGCCCAGTGCAATAGCCCCACCATTGACGTTGAGGCGTTCCCGGTCGAGCGACAATTCACGGGTACACGCAATCACCTGCGCGGCAAAAGCTTCGTTGAGTTCGATCAAATCAATCTTGCGAAGATCCATATTTGTTTTTGCGAGGAGTTTCCGGACGGCCGGCACGGGACCGAGGCCCATCCGGCCTGGTTCAACACCGGCGGATGCCGATGCGACGATTCGAGCCTGTGGTTTCAGATCCAGCCGTCGAACAGCGTCCTCGCTGGCCAGAACGAGTGCCGATGCGCCATCGGTCACTCCGGAGGATGAACCGGCCGTGATCGTGCCGTCTTTTCTGAAGACAGGCCTGAGCTTCTGAAGATCTTCAAGGGTAGTGCCAAATCTTGGATGTTCATCCTCTGTCACGGTCTGTGGTCCTTTTTTGTCGTTCACCGCCACCTCAACGATCTCATTGCGAAAACGCCCTTCGCGTATTGCCAGCTCCGCCCGACGTTGGGATTCCAGCGCATATCGGTCCTGCTCATCGCGCGTTATCTGATAGGTGACGGCAAGATCCTCGGCGGTATCACCCATGAGGCGGTTGGCCATCGGGCAAAAATAGCCGTCCAGATGGTTGGCGTCGATGACTTCACCGTGGCCCATTCGATAGCCCCAACGGCCCTGCAAAAGAAGATAGGGAATATTGCTCATGCTCTCCACGCCGCCGGCCAGAACGATGTCGTTTTCGCCGGCCTGAATGGACGCCGCCGCGTTCATGATGGCTTTTAACCCGGAACCGCAGGCCTTATTGATCGTGTAAGCGGGACTGGCTACGGGAATACCCGTCCGGACGGCAATCTGCCGGGCGATATTCGGTCCAACACCGGCCTGACGCGCGCAGCCGAAAATGGTTTCATCGATACGATCTGCCATCAGCCCGGCCTTGTCAATGGCCGCTCCGGCCGCCGCAAGGGCAAGGTCCACAGCCTTGACGCCCGCCAAACGGCCGCCGTATTTTCCAATGGGAGTACGAACCGCACTTAGTATGAAAATATTTTTCAAGTTGGGCCTTTCGAATTCAGGATGGTTGGAAAGCGTTTGTCAGGCTGACGTTTTTTTGAGAGACGAGCCGCAATGGGTGCAGTACTTCAATGGACCGGCCTGGACTTTCCTGCAGGAAGGGCATACGATATCGGCCATCGTGGCGCTATCGGCCGGAAGGACAGTCGCAGGAACCGCGGCTTTCAAGGAAGGCCGGTTCTTGAACACGACGGTGGCGCCGCAGTTCGTGCAATACCTTGACTTCGGCGATTCGAGAAACTTAAAATTGAGGAATCCGCAAATATTGCAGTAGTAACCGCCCGCAATCGCAGAAAAGTCGATGTTGAGGCGGGCCATCGCCCGTTTGACGTAATCGATCGGAAAAGCGAAGCCAAGGTTCTGGCCGTCGCTGCGAATCCACGTGTTGATACCGATGATATCACCGCATTCGTTGAGCAAAGGACCTCCGCTGTTGCCGGGATTGATCGGCGTGTCAGTCTGAATGTAATCAATGTTTCGATACCGGCGGGACTTGGAACTGACTATGCCTTTGGAGACGGTGAAATTGAGACCGAGGGGATGCCCGATAGCCACGACGGTTTCGCCTTCGCGTACGGAAGCCATCTCACAAAAACGCAACGGCTCGACGTCCCACGGCGGCGTCAGAAGGAAGGCATAATCGACATCCGCATCCGACAGGACAACCTGGCCCGAAACCACCCGCTCACGGCTGTCGATGACCTCCGCAAACGATTCGAGTCCTATCACGTGACGGTTGGTGATCGCCAATCCACGCTTATCCACAATGACGCCGGTGCCCGTGCCCCCAGGCACTTGCACTTTGACAATGGTCGCTTTGGCGCGTTCCACAATATCCGGAATACTCATGAGCGCGTCTGTCGTATGAGTCTATTCGTCAATGGAAAATCTTAGGAAAAAGAAAAAACGAAGTCAAAAAGAAAGTCGTACCGTGGCCTCAAGCTCACCATACAAAAATCGTGTGGTCTTCGCCGATTCCGACGGACCGATCATCATCCGGCAACGCGGTCAGCGCCTTGCGCCACATCGCCAGAATCGTGCGACCGAATTGGACATCCACCGTTTGCTCATTGTCCTGAATCGACCACGCGTCGTAGCTGGCATCCGCCGGATCGTAGGTCAGTTTCAGGTGTTGGCGGTTCTCGGTCGGCAGGTCCAATCCGGGAAGACGAGCGACGGGCCGCGACACGGGTGAGATATCGAGACGACATCGGCGTATGCGGGTCTCACGCCTCCACCGGTCCATGAGTTCCAGCATAAAGATGCGTCCGGTTCTGTCGGTCGAAAGATGCCATTCGCTGCCCAGCCATCCGTCGGTCTTGAATTTCCAAAAATAGACATGACCTCTCTGGGAAATGTCGGACGTGCCATCGGTCATGAGTCCAATGTATCGAAGCGTCCGGGACAATGCCAATACATTCTTCCGCCACCGCTTGACAATTCCGCCGTGGCTCCATAGATTGAAAAAAATCTCCAACTCAACGAAGCAAAATATGCGCTCATGGTGGGCAATCGGAATAATTCTGACGGTTTTCGCCGGATGGTACACGATGGTGAGCTGTCAGACCAACAAACCCCGAAACCTCAAAGTTCTCAAAGACGCCGACATGACCAAGGAAGAGATCAAGGAATACATGCGGCAATTCACGCTGTCCCTGGGGGTGGAGTGTGAATATTGCCATAATGAGGACGACTACGCCAGCGACGAGAAGAAAGAAAAAGAGATTTCTCGCGACATGATGCGTGTGGTGGCCTTGTTAAATGGCACGCACTTCAAGAATGCAAAAACCGAAGTCACGTGTTACACGTGTCATCGCGGTACCATCGAGGTCAAGAGTATTCCGCCGGGTCTCTGATTCACACGGCCGCTTGCGTCCGTCGCAGGATTTTGATTTCAGACGCGGTCAGATCCCTCCAGGCGCCAGACACCAGATTGCCCAGCGACAAGTCGCCCAACGCGACACGAAACAGGCGAAGCGTCGGATGGCCGACGGCGGCGGTCATTCGACGAACCTGCCGGTTCCTGCCTTCACGAATCGTGATCCGAATCCAGCACGTTGGGACGTTTTTTCGGAACCGTATCGACGGGACACGAGGGGGCAACTCCGGTTCAATATTCAGACGCTCGAGCTCGGCCTCTTTCGTACGATAGCCCTGAATAAGGACTCCTTGACGCAGTTTCTCCAGGGCGATGTCATCCGGGCAACGTTCGACTTGGACAAGATACGTGCGGGGGTGTTCAAATCGGGGTTCGGTCAATCGCGTTTTGAGGGCGTTGTCGTTGGTGAGCAGCAACAACCCTTCGCTGTCCGCGTCGAGGCGTCCCACGGAGTAAACGCCTTTCGGGAAACCAAACTCCGACAACGTTCGGTGACCGGCCGACGGCGTGAATTGGCACAGAACGCCATAAGGTTTGTTGAAAAGGATGTATCGGAGGCGTGGTGGTGGCATAGGTTGGAGAGCCGGCCCGGCCGCCGGAAGGCAGGGTTACGGCATGAGTCCCAGTTTCTTCATACGCATGATCAGCGTCGTCCGCTTCATGCCGAGCATCTTGGCCGCCTCGGCCTTGTTGGACCGCGTTTTTTGCAGCACGTAACGGATGTATTCTTTTTCGACTTCGTCCATCGGAAGGACGCGCGGCACGACAAACTGGGAAGCTTCGGTATGAATGGCAGACGAGACAGGAAACGTGCGTAACTCGGCGCGCAGTTCATTTGGGACATCGTTCATGCCGAGGTTTTCAGATTCCGCAAAGACCAGCATCCGGCTGATGATGTTCCGCAATTCCCGGATGTTGCCTTTCCATTCCCGTGAGCAAAGAAAAGTCAGTACGTCCCTCGAAATGGATTTGATTTTCTTGGCCGACTTCTGATTGTATTCGTTGATGATGTGGTTGATCAGGATCGGGACATCATTGGGCCGTTCGCGGAGCGGCGGCAGCGTGATCGGAATCACGTTGAGTCGGTAATACAAGTCTTCCCGAAAGCGGGACTGACGGCATTCCTCCAGCAAATTCCTGTTGGTCGCGGCGATGATTCGAACGTCGATTTGTCGGTGCTGGACTTCGCCGATGCGGCGGATCTCTTTTTCCTGAATGACCCTGAGCAACTTGGCCTGCAGAGCCAGCGACGTGTTGGATATTTCATCGAGGAAAATCGTTCCACCCGGCGCCTCTTCAAACAACCCCCGCTTGTCGGTCACCGCGCTCGTGAAGGACCCCTTCTTGTAGCCGAACAACTCACCCTCCAGAAGTGTCTCCGTCAATGCGCCGCAATCGACCGCGATAAATTTGCACGGCTGGCGTTTGGAATTGAAATGAATGGCGCGGGCGACCAGTTCCTTGCCTGTTCCGCTCTCGCCCTGGATCAAAACCGTCTCGTCGCTAAGCGCCGCCGCGTTGATGATCCGCCGGACGTTGCCCATTTCAGGGCTGATGCTGACGATGTTATCGATGGCAAATTCTTTTTCGATCTCCGACTTGAGGACGACGATTTCCTTTTCAAGTTGCGCCTTGGCCGACGCCAGTCTTTCGTAGTCGTCCCTGCGTCTGAAATCCGCGCGGTTCTCCTGGAACTTGATCACCGAATCGGATATCACGCCAAGCAGGGTTTCCGTATCCCACGGCTTTGTGATGTAACGATACGCCTCGCCTACATTGATCGAGTCCACGAGATCGTGAATGTCCATGTAAGCGGTCAGGATGACGCGCACGGTGTATGGGAAAGCGTCCTTGATTTTCTTAAGCAATTCCACCCCGGTCATTTCCGGCATTTTTTGATCCACGATCGCAACGGCCACTTCGTGGGCCTTCAGCAGTTTGAGCGCTTCGGCGCCATTGCTGGCGGTGAGGACGACGTATTGCTCGGACAGGATCTTGCGCAGGACGTTGAGGATGGAAGCCTCGTCATCGACGCAGAGAATTTTCCAGCGGGTGGCGTCCGTCATGCGGGCCTCCGGTCCAGTCGAACCACATTTTCGATGTGATACGTGTGCGGGAACATGTCAACCGGCTGGCAGGCGGTGAGTTCGTAAGGGCCTTCAATCATCGTGGACAAATCCCTGGCCTGCGTGGCCGGATCGCAGCTGACATACAGGATGGTTTTTGGCTGGAGACGGATCAGGGCGTCGGTCACATCGGGATGGAGGCCGGCTCGCGGCGGATCGACGACGGCGACATCGGGTATTTCCGGCAACTCCGCCAGGGTACGCCGGATGTCTCCGGCCAAAAAGGTGCAGTTGGTGATGCCGTTATGGGCGGCGTTGCGGCGGGCATTCTCAACAGCGGAGGATACCAATTCAACACCGACGACTTGTTTCACGTATTCGGAAAGAAAAATGCCAATCGTCCCGGTACCGCAATACAGATCGTAAACGCGTTCATGGCCTTCAAATCGGCCCATATCCACAACCGTTCGGTACAATTGTTCCGCGCCAAACGTGTTGGTCTGAAAGAAGGAACCTGCGGCGATTTCAAATTCAAAACGACCGATCCGTTCGGTGATGGTCGGTGAACCAAACAACACCGTTTCCTTTTCGCCAATGGCCACCTGGGAGCGTCGGCCGGTCACACTGTGGATCAGGGACGTGATTTCGGGGCACCTCCCAAGGACATACTCCGTAAAACGTGCCATCAAAGGGTCATGGTCGCGGCTGGTCATCACGTTGACCATAAGGTCGGCGGTGCGCGCGCAGGGGCGAATGACAAGAAACCGCCAGAATCCTTCGTACGTCTTCAGGTTGTAAGGCGGTTCACCGCTTGTTCTGGCGAATTCACGCACGGCGAGCAATACGCGGTTGGCGGCTTCGCTTTGCAGATGACAGTGGGTGATATCGACCACCTTGAGATAATTGCGCGGCGTGTGAAGCCCAAGCGCGAACGGCTCGACCGGTTCAGAGGTGCCGTCGACGAGCCATGGCCGATCTCCAAAAGTGAATTCCATCTTATTCCGATACCGGTGCAGTCGCGGCGACGGTACGGGCGACGGAATGGCGATGTTTTCAAGGCCGCCGATTCGACGGAAGACATCCTCTATGTTTTTGCGTTTGAACTCCAGCTGCGTGGCATAGTCGATATTGAGCCATTTACAACCGCCGCAGACACCAAAATGATTGCAAGGGGATGGGACACGCGACGGGGCCGGCCGGAGGATGTCGACGACCGCGGCCTCGGCAAAACGGCTTTTTCGTTTCAGGATACGCGCCCGCACAAGGTCGCCCGTCACGGCGCCGTTGATCAGAACCACATAGCCATCCAGGCGCGCCACGCCCTGTCCTCCGAATGTCACATCTTCGACGGCCAGCTCAACGTCCAGACCCTTTCTGATGTCGGCGGGACAATCCATCATGACCTATTTCTTCTTCGGCTGGAGTTCGACCTGAAGGTAAAGATTTTCATTGGGTAAAAAAGAGCGATCCAATTCGACCGCGACATAACCCTCTTTCTGGAACGACAACTTGTGCGAACCGGTTCTGACATTGGGCCATGTTTGCGGCGAAGGGGTTTTGGAGAAAATATTCTTCAGATCGTTGTTGAGATACACAAAGGCGCCGGCGGGTTTGGAATCGGCGACAAATCCAAATTTTCGGGATTCCGGCCGGTACAGATCGAGCACGCCGTACAACCTGTCGACGTCCACGACCAGTTCTTTTCGGTCCAACGGATCATCGAGATTGAAGTTGTATTCATAGGTTTGATACAGCAAAGGAAAACGTACACGAACGGAGTTCCGGCCTTTTTTGAAGCGATCCAAAATCAGGCGGCCATTGAAATTTTCTCCCAGAGGGACTTCCCTGTCATTCGCATAAATACGCGTATCCGGCAGTACCCTCCACTTGTTGGCTTGCAGCGTGACATCGACGCGCCCGAAGCCGTCATCCGATCCGAAAATAGCTTCGCGAAAAAACACTCCAAATGTGACGACCATAAGAACAAACGCCACGATCCCTCCAACCATCATGGTTTTTCGCGACGGACCTTTGGAAAAACGAAACCGGGTATAGTCGGTTGGAGACGTCTGGCTCTTAAGCGGTCCGGATGCGGTCCGACGGCCCAGCGTCCCAAACTGCCGGAGGACATCTTTGTTGCGTCCTGTGACCGCCTCATAGAACTGCCGCAAGAGCGCCCGGATTTCCGACTGCGAAATGGACTCCAGGTAGTCGTTGAGATCTTTGACGATGGCGCCGGCCTGGCGGTAGCGATGGCTGAGTTCCCGTGTCATGCACGTGTGCACGATCTGAATCAGGGTGGGCGGCAGACCCTCTTTGGCCTTGTCAAGAGGCTCGAAACGGCATTGGGCAATCAGCGTGATCAACGTCAGGTTGGTGTCGGCGGTGAAGGGCTTTTTCCCGGCAAGCATCTCGTACATCATGATACCGACGCTGAACAGGTCGCTTTGTACCGTCAGTTTGTCGCCCGAGGCCTGCTCGGGCGACATGTACGACGGAGTACCGATGATAATGCCTGTCGACGTCAGGTTTTTCTGGTCCGACTCCTCATGTTTGGCGATGCCGAAATCCATCAGTTTGATCTGGCCGTCCGTGGTCAAGCGGACATTGGACGGTTTGATGTCGCGATGCAGAATGCCTTTTTCGTGGAGATGTTCCAACCCTCGGGCGATTTCCCTGATTACAATGGCGCCAATGAACGGTGGAATCGAACCTTCCTGCTTGATAATATCGCTGAGATCGATGCCTTCAACGTATTCCATCACGAGGCAATGGTTGTTCTTGCCGTCAATGAAATAATCATAAATCGCCGGGAGGTTTTCCTGCTTGAGCGACGCCGACAACGAAGCCTCGCGTTCGAACCGTTTCACTTTGTCCTTGTGATCCCCTTTGACCACTTTGATGGCCACGGAGCGGTTGAGCGCCGGCTGCCGGCCCATGAACACCGTCGCCATTCCGCCGGCCCCGATTTGTTTCGTGACTTCGTAGCTTTGAATGAGTTTGTCCATGGATGTTTGGGGTTTACTTGAGCAGGATAAAAAAAACAGGTCAGAGCAAACTCTGACCTGTTGAATTTAACATCTTCTCCTACTATTTCAATATTTATTCTTCGGGTGCATCGAGTTCGGCAGGTTCGAGGATGTCACGCATCTTGACGTGCGAGCGTTCTTTCAATTTGTCTTTGAATTTCTTCAGTTGAACCTCCAGTTTGTCCATGCAGGCGTCGATAGCCTTGGTCGGGTCCGCATCCTTCGATTTCACGTGCAGGACGGTGCTGTACACTTTGACATTAACCTCCACAAGTTGGTGGAGTTTTTCCTTGGTCAAAATCACTTCGCAATCGATGATCCGGTCGAAATATCGCGACATGCGTTCGACCTTTTCTTCGACGTATTCTCTCAGATTGGGGGAAAGTTTGTGATGACGGGAAGTGATTCTAACTTTCATACGCCTACTCCTTGTTTAGAAATGAGAATAGGAAAAGGACACAAAACCTCTTAGAAAGTGAACGGTGAATCACCTGCTTTCCGTTTGGGGGTTGAAGGATTTATTTGGAAGCCCGTGGATGGGCCTTGTTGTATACATGCTTCAGACGTTCTATGGTGACGTGCGTATAGATCTGCGTCGTCGACAGGTTTTCGTGACCCAGCAGATCCTTGACGGCACGCAAGTCCGCGCCCTGATCGAGCAGATGGGTCGCAAACGTGTGACGGAGCACGTGCGGACTTAATTTCGAAGCGTCGGACACGCGCATCATCACGCGCCGGACCATACGCTGAACCGCCAGCGGGGTCAGGCGCAGGCCGGTACGGGCGATAAAAACCGCACGCGGATCGGCCGGCCGACCTCCTCGGACCATACCGATTCTGACCGCCAAATAGGCTTCGAGACACGAGCGGGCTGTGTCGCCGATCGGGAGGATGCGCTGTTTGGAACCCTTGCCCATGACCGAGATTGTGCTTTGTGAAAACCGGACATCCCCGATATCCAGATTGACCAATTCGCTCAAACGGATGCCAGCGCTATAAAAAAGTTCGACAATGGCCCGGTCGCGCAAACCTTCCGGGTGGGACGTGTCGATCAAGTCCAGCAGTGCCGTCATTTGGGGCTGAGTCAGGAATTCCGGGACGGTCTTTTCGTACTTGGGAGTAGCTACGAGCCGGGCAGGATTGGCCTGGATGGCGCCAGTCCTCTGGAGATATCGGAAAAACGATTTGATGGCGGATAGTTTCCTTGCCACTGACTTTTTCCGGAAACCTTCCCGCGACAAGTAACCCAGATAGGATCGGACGGCGAGGCGATCCACCCGGGCAGGTTCGGTGGACAGTTGCTCGGCTTCCAAGAAACTTATGAAACCCAACACATCCGTCTGATAGGACATCACGGTATGGTTGGAATAGTTTCTTTCGGCATCCAAATATCGAAGGAACTGATCAAGGAAGGCTCTCATCAATCCGCACCATCATCCGGAAAAGTAGATAGCGTCCTCACAGCTATTGAAATGTACCACACAATCGAAGGATAGTCAAGATGTCAGTCATGCAAGAAACGATATTTTTTGTAAATTTTTTGTGGAAACTCGATAACATATTGAACGAATTCACTTTGAGGCCGGGGAATTCAATATCTCCAGTTTGACGCGGGCGGTTCCGGTTCCGATCATGTCGATTCTTTTGGCGGCCGCGTACGAAAGATCGATGATACGGTTTTTGACGAATGGACCGCGATCGTTGATGCGGACTTCCACCGTCTTGTTATTGTTAAGATTCGTCACCCGAAGGGTGGTTCCGAAAGGGAGCGTTTTGTGAGCGGCCGTGAGGTCATTCATGTCGAAAATCTCGCCATTGGCCGTTTTCTTTCCATGAAATCCTTTGCCGTAATACGATGCCACACCGGTCATGGTCTTCTCTCCGCGGCCCGGTTTTGAGTCACGCGTGTGCGAAGTGAACCTCGGCGCCGGTGCGCACCCCACGGCCAGCAGCACCATAATGATAAGCCAACTATGGCGGCGGCCCGTCATCTTCTTCCTCGTTGATGGCGCGATCGTCGAAACGGGTTGAGTCGGATTCGAGTTTTTTCAGGAACAGGCTGTCCACAGGCATCTCCAGCGAGTCCAACATACTCCGAACCTGCAACGAATCCAACAACGGAAATTGAGTCGTATCGCTGGCCGAGGCCGTGTCTGATCTTGTGCTGGCCGGCTCGATGACGGGTTCCACTTTAACCACCGCCGGCGGCCGGTAGTAACGGATGTCGGTCCAATATCTCAGTGAATCCTGAGAGATGCCCCGGCGGCGCGCGTAGTCGGTCACCTTGGTGGTCACTCTTTTAGCCAGTTCGGAAGTGGGTTCGAGGAATGCCAATGTGTTGTAGGTGATGAATGCACTGTCCGGCTCGAGTAATTTGGATTCCTGAAGCCAACCTTTGACATACAGCGCACGCCTCCGCCACATGCCGCTGTCGGAACGGGCGATGTCTTCGAGACGCTGCCTGGCCGTGCGGAAATCCTTTTCTTCAAAGATCAGTTTTTCGGCTTCTTCCATTTTTGAAGCCATGGTGTCCGGCGCCTCCAGAAGGCCAAGCACATGACGAGCCACCGAAACCAGCTGGCCATTTGGAAATTTCTCCATGGCGGTTTCAAAAGCGTGGCGATAAAACGAGGATTTCTGTTTCATATGGATTCGGGCGACACTGTAGTACGCTTGTTCTTCGGATGAAGAACCCGGGAATTCAGTGGCGACTTTGGCGTAGTAATGGGCCGCGGAATCATAGTTGGCCAGTGTTTGGTCAAAATAGTCGGCCAGTGTCATATAGTGCGATGCGATTCTCGAATAGACGAGGGTGTCGAGGGTCGTCAGGCTATCCGCAGGGGTTGTCGTGTACAGCGATTGGAGCGCACTTTTCAAGGCGGCGACGATGTTCTTAAGCTCGGAATTGTCCAAACGCAGATTTTCAAGTTCTGCGATGGACGGAGCGGTTTCTTTCGGGGCGGTTTTCGTCGTGGATCGCCTGCCTCGCTCATCCCCACCGAGATCATCGTGTATTTCATCCGACGACTCTTTCGGCAGTTCTACCGGTTGGCGCGTTTGGATCGTGTCATCGAGATACCGCCTCAGAATCTGGTCTTCGCGTATCAGATCGGCCGCAGAAAACAAAACACCCGAATCCTTTTGCACGCTGTCCCCGGGTGGCATTTCCGGCCGGTCGACTGGGCCGTCCAGGAAATGGCGGATGTGACTCAGATAGAATTCATCCGCCCGGATGGCACACTGGATTTTTTCGAGTTTCTGGAGCAAGTCCAGCCGCCGGCCGGCCGAGGAGGCATAGGTGGATGCGGCATACTTATTTCGCACAATGGAATAGTATTTGACGGCCATATCGCGCTGCGGACGCCAGCCATCCGCGTCCGAGGCTGACGACGTGTCGTGCATCAGGCCCAGCATATAGAAGGCGTCGCCCGAATACAGAGGATTCTTGTAGGAGTCGATCACGTGATTAAACTGCTTTTCCGCTTCACGCAACTTGCCCTGCCGGTACAAGGCCTCCGCAATTTCGAATTCGGCCTGGGCAAAGTGGTTCTTGTATCGCAGGTCGCCAACGGTCTTGTCCAGCATGGATATGGCTTTGCCGTGCTGGCCAAGAGCTTTGAAACACCGGGCGCTCAGCAGGATAACATCAAAACGCTCGGAGATTTCGAGATCCTGTTTGTTGAGCTTTTGAAAATAGCCGATGGATTCTTCGAACCGTCCGAAAGTGTACAACAGAAATGCCGATTTGAACAAAGCCACCCGGCGCAGGGTTGCATGGCATTCCTGTTCCGCCGCCCGTTGGTAATAGTCCAAGGCCACATCCGGATTAGCCGACGACAGGTCGCCAAGGTAAATCAGGGATTCGGCGATGAGGTCGGGATGCTTCGTGAGAAACGGTATTTGGCGCAACGCTTCGCTGGCTTCGGATTCCAATCGCAATCGCAGGAGGGTCTTGCCGTACCACAGTTTGGCTTCCGGCAACATCGGACTCGACGGATACCGCGTCATGAAAACTTCAAACCGGTTCTTGGCGTCATAATAATCGTTGCCCGTGCCACGCAGATAGTGGGCCTTGCCCATCAACAGGATTGCATCTTCAACCCAGGAGCTCATGGGGTGGAGGACCACAACTTTGTTGCCCTTTTCGATCGCCAATCCGAAAAACTTCTTCGCTTCTTCAGTCGGGGTGACACCCTCCATCGAAAATCGGTCCAGCGTGATGGATTGTGACGCGGCGCTTTGGGATGTTTCGCGGCTCTTCTTCAGCGAGGCCACCCCGTTGTTGTAGGATTTTCGGGCGTTAAAATACGTGTTGAAGAAAGCGCAGCCGGTGATCGTCAGGGCCAACGCCAGGATCACCAGGAAAGATGTCGTTTTCATTCCATTCCTTGACAGGTGAGGCGCATTCCGTCGTAAGCCAGGTGCATCCGATCCGGCAATTGGCGGGACACGGCCTCGTGTTCGATATCATGGGACATATGAACAAAAAATGTACGCCGCGCGTCAATCCGACGGGCCATGGCTACGGCTTCGTCAAAATTGAAATGCGTGGGATGCGGTTTGAAACGGAGGCAATCCAGGACCAGTACATCCACCTCTTGCAGATGGCGGAATGACGATTCGGGAATAAAACTGCAGTCCGTGGCATAGACAAAATTTCCGATCCGGTAGGCCGTGATCGGAAGGCGGCCGTGATGGATCTCGATCGGTTGTATGGGAATACCCGCGCATTCAAACGGCCCGTCAAACTCCCGGATGTCCAGCAGGGGAATACCGCCCGGCAGATCCGGGTAATCGAAAATGTATGAAAACACGTGGCGCAATTGAGCGCAAGTATGGGCGTTGCCGAAGCACGGCAGCTTCACACGGCTGCGGGAGCCAAACGGCCGCGTATCATCCAGTCCGAAAATATGGTCCGCGTGGTGATGCGTGAACAGGATGGCATCCACGTGACGAACGTCAAAACGCAGGCATTGCTGTCTCAGGTCGATGGACGCATCGATGAGCAACCGGCGCTCTCCGACCGACACCAATACGGATGTTCGAAATCGGCGGTTTCGAACGTCGGTGGATGCGCATGTGGCGCAAGTGCACCCGATGACCGGCACGCCGTGCGAAGTTCCCGTACCTAAAAAAAGTATTTCCATCCGAAATCAGGTTCTTTCCGAGGACGATCCCGTTTGATCCACGCGCGAAGCGCTGATGACGTTTTGCACTCTGCGGAGCTTGTCCAGGATCAGTTCGAGGTGGGCAATGTTGCGTACCTCGATGGTAAAGGTGTGAACGCCTTCGTTGCCGTAGGTTTTGACTTCGGCGGATACGATGTTGGTGTCGGTGGCCGAGATGCGCTGCGTGATGTCGCTCAGAAAGTTTTTGCGATCGTATCCCACGACCCGTATCTGGACCGTGAAATTCTTGGAATCGTCCACTTCCCATTTCGCGTGGATGGCCCGTTCGGGTTCGCGGGTGAGGGCGTCCTGGATGTTGTGACAATCCAGCCGGTGCACATGTATCCCGCGGCCGCGCGTGACGTACCCGAGAATCTGATCGCCGGGGATCGGATTGCAACATTTGGCAAAATGGATCATCATGTTGTCAATGCCGCTGATGGCGATGCTTCGGGTGTCGCTCCTGGGCCGGCGGATCAGCCGTTTAAGGAACGATATCTGGTTCTGATCTTTTTCTTTTGGAGAAAGCCGCGCCAGTATTTTCTGGCCGACGCTTTGGGCGGAAATATTGCCGCGGCCGATGGATGACAAAACCATGTTCACCGATTCAAACTTGAGTTCCGCGGCCACTTTTTTCAGGTCGTCATTCAGTTCCGTCAGGGATTTCCTCAGAAAATGATTCTTGAGTTCCTGATCCAGCATCTGGCGGCCCAAGGCAATGCTCTGTTCCATTTCCACATTGCGGAAATAACGTTTGATGTAGTTTTTGGCCTTGGCCGTCTTGACAATTTCCAGCCAGTGCAGGGTCGGCTTCTGCTGTTCGGACGTGATGACTTCGACGAGATCGCCGGAGGACAACTCGCTGTGGAGCGGCACAATACGTCCGTTGACTTTGCCGCCAATGCATCGCAACCCGACTTCCGAGTGCACGGAAAAGGCGAAATCAAGCGGTGTGGCGCCTTTGGGCAGTGTGATCAGATCGCCTTTCGGAGTAAAGACGAACACTTCGTCCTGAAAAAGATCAATCTTGAGGTCTTCGAGAATTTCGTTGGCGTCGCTCATATCCTTTTGCCGGTCGATCAACTGCCGGATCCATGTGATCTGCCGGTCCAGCTGGTCCATCTGGAACTTGCCCTCTTTGTACAACCAATGGGCGGCAATGCCATTTTCGGCAATGTCGTGCATTTCACGCGTGCGAATCTGAATCTCGACCATCCGGCCGTCCGGGCCGATCACCGTCGTGTGAATGGACCGGTATCCGTTGATTTTCGGAACGGCAATGTAGTCCTTGAAACGTTCCGTGACGGGCGTATACGTCGAATGAACGACGCCCAGCGCTTTGTAACAGTCCACCTTGTCCTTGACCAGAATTCGAATGGCCAACAGGTCGTAAATCTCATGAAAGGGTTTGTTGCGCCGTTTCATTTTGTTGTAAATGCTGAAAAAATGTTTCGGCCGGCCGAGAATGTCGGCGTCGATGTCGTTCTCTTTCAGCCTTTCCCGGAGGGGTTTGGATACGGTTTCGATATACGCTTCACGTTCCTCGCGCTTGTCAGCGATGAGGGAGGAGAGTTCGTCGTAGGCGGAGGGGTCCAGCGTTTTCAGGACCAGATCCTCCAATTCCCACCGTATCCGGGCCATGCCAAGCCGGTGCGCAAGCGGCGCATAGACGTCGCGTGTTTCGGCGGCGATACGTTCCCGTTTCTTGTCGTGCAGCGAATCGATGGTCCGCATGTTGTGCAGGCGGTCCGCGAATTTGATGATGATGACGCGGATGTCTTTGGCCATTGACAACAGCATCTTGCGGTAGTTCTCGGCCTGCTTGATCTCAAGACTCGCGGCTTCAAATCCGGTGATCTTCGTCACACCATCCACCAGCGTGGCCACATCTTCACCGAACCGGGTTTTGATATCCTCGTAGGTCCGGCCGGTGTCTTCAATCACATCGTGGAGGAAGGCGGCCAGCAGCGTCGTGACATCCATGTTCTGTTCAGCGAGAATCTTGACCACTTCCATAATGTGATCGAAGTACGGCAGACCCGATTTGCGAAACTGGCCCTGATGGGCCTGGTAACTGTAATCATAGGCCTCGCGCAGAATTTGCAGATCGACATTTTTTGCATACTCCCTGACATCGCGGCTCAGTTTTTCAAATTGGATGTCGTATCGTGCCTTGTCCACCGATGGATTGGACGCAGACATTCCGTGCCCGACCGGAGTCCGGTCGGACTTGTTCTGATCCAGGCCTTTGGCAGTTACCGATTCCACGATGGTACCTTGATTCATGATATCGGGCACACCCCTACCTGTGGATAGAACGGATGTTTGGAAGGTGATATTCCGTTTCCACATGTACAATATTATCAATCCGTTGATGGAATGCAAAAGAAAATTCGTCATCACCTGAAATATCGGTCAGATTGGTGATGTGGCTTGGGGTTCGACCATTCGTGATCGCGGGCTGTACAAGTCGGTGGTTTGTCTTGATTCCACAGGATCGTTTTAGTATGTTGGCAGACTTGCAGGTCATCTTGTTGAAAGGAATGGACTGAATGTGCGGGATTATTGCTTATGTCGGCCGCCGGCCGGCATTGCCAATCGTTATGAACGGGCTCAAGCGGGTCGAGTATCGTGGATATGATTCAGCCGGAATCGCCATTATTGAGGACGGACAAATGGAGATTCGCAAGACGTCCGGCAAGCTTTCGGAATTGGAAAACCTGATCCGCGGTTTGCATTTGAACGGCACGACCGGCATGGGTCATACGCGGTGGGCCACGCATGGCGTTCCCAATACGACCAACGCGCATCCTCACGTCGGAGAAGCCGGCCATATCGCCGTTATTCACAATGGCATCATTGAGAACTACGCGTCGCTGAAGATCGAACTTCAGACCAAGGGGCACGTGTTTCGGACGGACACCGACACGGAAACCATGGTCCATTTGATTGAGGAATTCTATGAATCGTCCGGAGACCTTGAAACGGCGGTCCGCGAGGCGTTGTACTGTGTCAAAGGAACGTACGGTCTGGCCGTGATGTCCAGGAACGATCCACACAAGATTATCGTGGCGCGCAACGGCAGTCCGCTTGTCCTTGGTTTTGGTCACAACGAATTTTTTGCGGCCTCGGATGCTTCGGCCATCGTTTCCCACACGCGGCAGGTCGGTTATCTCGAAGACCAGGAAATGGCCGTGATCACGCTGGACGGCATTGAAACGAAAACCATCTACAATCAGCCCGTTCTTAAGAAGATGGAAGAGATCACCTTCGACATCGATCAGATCGAAAAAAGCGGGTACGCGCATTTCATGTTGAAGGAGATATTCGAACAACCCAACACCATCCTGGACGCCATGCGCGGACGTTTGATTGCCGACGAAGGCATCGCCAAGCTGGGCGGCTTGTCCGCCCATCTGGATACGCTCGCCAAAGCGAAAAAATTCGTATTCATCGCGTGCGGCACGTCCTGGCACGCGGCCCTGGTCGGAGAATACATGATCGAAGAATTTGCGCGGGTCAATGTGGAGGTTGAATACGCCTCGGAATTCCGGTACCGCAACCCCGTCGTGGAGGATGGTACGGTCGTGTTTGTCATCAGCCAGTCGGGCGAAACGGCCGACACGCTCGCGGCGATGCGGGAAGCGAAACGCCGGGGCGCCACGGTGCTCGGTATTTGCAATGTGGTTGGAAGTACCATTGCCCGTGAATCCGACGCCGGAATCTACATCCATGCGGGTCCTGAGATCGGCGTGGCGTCCACGAAAGCCTTCACCTCACAACTGACGGTCCTGGCCCTTCTGACGCTCCTTCTGGCCCGGCTACGAAACATGTCGGTGGCCGAAGGCAAGGATATTGTGAAGGAACTGTTGTCGCTGCCCGACAAGGTGCGCACCATTCTCAAACACAGCGACCTGATCCGCGAAATCGCCGAACAATATGTGGATCATCGCAACTTTTTGTATCTGGGCCGCGGCTACAATTTTCCTGTGGCCCTCGAGGGCGCTCTCAAATTGAAGGAGATTTCCTACATTCACGCCGAAGGCTACCCGGCGGCCGAGATGAAACACGGCCCCATCGCCCTTATCGATGAGAACATGCCAACGGTGTTTATTGCACCGCAGGATGCAATCTATGACAAGGTCACAAGCAGTATCGAAGAAGTCAGGGCCCGGGGTGGTCACATCATTGCCATCACGACCGAAGGCAATACCGAAATCCGGTCCCGGACGGATCATGTCATTTATATTCCGAAAACGCACGATTTCCTTCTGCCCATTCTTTCCGTCATCCCGTTACAGTTGCTGGCCTATTACGTAGCGGTTCTTCGCGGTTGCAATGTGGATCAACCAAGAAATCTGGCCAAGAGCGTCACCGTCGAGTAAGGACTCCGGCGATTTCCTGGCCGCGAAAGCGGCCTTTTCTTGGACTCCTCGTTGCCGCTGGTCCGGTCATGCCATACGGGAAATCCCATCCAGCTTACTTCCGCCAACGCATGCGCGACGGTTAGGTGTTGACCTCCGATTTTCAATTCCTTATGTTCTGCAAAAAGGAGAGTCATGACAGATCGATTCACCGCGTTTACGGAATTCCGACACAAAATGAATGAGCGAATTCTCGATCAGGACAACAAAGTCATCAAACGTTTTTTTTCTCTGGACACGTTGACCTATCAGCCCGGTGCGCTCGATGTCAGGACAAAAGAAATGCTGGGACTGGCGGCTTCGATGGTGCTTCGGTGCGACGATTGTATTGCCTACCATGTCAACGAATGCAAGAAAGCCGGCGTGAGCCGCGAGGAACTTTTTGAAGTATTTGGCGTAGCCCTGGTGGTTGGCGGCTCGATCGTCATTCCCCATCTTCGCAGGGCCGTCGAATTCCTGGACGATATTGAAAAACAACCGTAGATTAATCGAAAAAGCCACCACACGAAGACGGGAAGGCGGCTCGTGAAACGAATGATCATATGGGGTCTGCTGGCGATCGTAGTCGGAGGCCTTGTCATCAATAAGTGGATATCGTCGCGAACGGGCAAATCCGAAATGGCGAGGCCCAACCGTTCGTTGGAGCAAATTATTGCCGCCCGTGCCCACATTCTCAAATACGAGCCATTGATCAACAAAGTCCTTACGACCGGTACCGTTATTGCCAACGAAGAAGTGGAGTTGCGGGCGGAAGCCGCCGGCCGGGTGACGGCGATCTATTTTCGCGAAGGCGGACGCGTACAAAAAGGCGACCTTCTGGTCAAACTCAATGACGCCGACCTGCAGGCCCAGTTGTCCAAGGCGTTGTCCAGGAAAACACTGGCCGAAAGCAACGAATCGCGTCAACGGGCCTTATTGGAAAAACAACTCCTGTCCCAGGAAGTCTATGATGCGGCCCTCAATGAATTGAAATCCGTGGATGCGGACATCCAATTGCTGAAAGCCCAGATCGCCAAGACGGAAATCCGCGCGCCTTTTGACGGTGTGATCGGCCTGAAATATGTCAGCGAAGGCAGCTATATATCGTCGACGACGCGTGTGGGTACTTTGCAAAACCTCTCGAAGGTCAAAATTGATTTCTCAATACCCGAAAAATATCTCGGGCAGGTGGAAACCGGAGCCGATGTGGTTTTCACCGTCTCCGGCACGGCGCGCCAATCCAAAGGTCGCATCTATGCCATTGAGCCGAAGATTGACCTTGCAACCCGGACGATCCAGTTGCGGGCGTTGTGCGAAAATCCCGGTGAAGCCATTCTACCGGGGGCGTTTGCGAGCATAGAAGTCGTGCTGAAACGGATCGATCGAACCCTGCTCATTCCATCCGAAGCGCTGATTCCGGAGCTCAAACGTACGAAAGTCTTTCTGTACAAGAGCGGCCGGGCCGTATCACAACAGGTCGAGCCAGGCTTGCGAACCGAAACAAGCATCCAGATTCTGAATGGACTCTCGGAAAACGACACTCTTCTGACCACGGGTATTCTCCAACTGCGCGACGGCGCGCCCGTCACCATCTCCCAATTTGATTAAGGCGAAAGGGCCTGTATGAGCCTTTCATCGGTGTGCATCCGTCGGCCGGTTCTGGCGATGGTGCTCAATATCTTGATCGTCATTTTTGGAATTATCGGCTTCACCTATCTTGGCATCCGCGAGTATCCCTCTGTCGATCCGCCGATCATCACCGTTTCTACGACCTATGTCGGCGCCAACGCGGACGTCATCGAATCCCAGATCACCGAGCCGCTGGAGGAATCCATCAATGGCATCGCCGGAATCCGCTCGCTGACGTCGGTGAGCCGTGAACAGCGAAGTACGATCACGGTCGAATTTGAACTGGAAATCGATCTCGAGGCGGCCGCCAACGACGTACGAGATCGCGTGTCCAGAGCCCAGCGCAATCTGCCGCCCGATGTGGATCCACCGGTCGTGGCCAAAGCCGACGCCAACGCCAGCCCGATCGTGTTTTTGAGCGTCCAGAGTGACACGCGCAATCTACTGGACGTAACGAATTATGCGATCAACGTTTTCAAGGAACGGCTGCAGACGATCCCCGGCGTGAGTGAAGTCCGGGTCTGGGGCGAAAAACGATATTCAATGCGTTTGTGGATGGATCCGGCGCGCCTGGCCGCCTATCAATTGACTCCGCTCGATGTCCGTGCCGCGCTCAACCGCGAGAACGTGGAACTACCCAGCGGGCGTATTGAGGGCGACGCGACGGAACTGACCGTGCGTACGATGGCGCGCCTCGAAACGCCGGATCAGTTCAATAATCTGATCCTCAAGGAAAGCAGCGGCGGCGTCGTCCGGTTCAAGGACGTGGGGACGGCAGTTCTCGGTCCCGAAAATGAGCGCTCCATTCTCAAACGGGACGGGATTCCAATGATCGGTGTCGTGTTGATTCCCCAGCCGGGGGCCAATAACATTGCCATCGTTGATGAGTTCTACAAGCGCGTGGAACAAATCCGCAAGGAACTGCCCGCTGATATCAGGATCGGATTTGGATTTGACATCACTGAATTCATCCGGAAGTCCATCGGGGAAGTTCAGGAGACCATCCTCCTCGCATTCGGATTGGTCATACTCGTCATTTTTGTTTTCCTGCGCGATTGGCGTACGACCGTCATACCGTCCCTGGCCATTCCGATATCGCTGATCGGCTCGTTTTTCATCATGTATATCGCAGGCTTCTCGATCAACGTGCTGACGCTGCTCGGCATCGTACTCGCCATCGGTTTGGTCGTGGATGATGCGATCGTTGTGCTGGAAAATATTTTTGCCAAGATCGAATCGGGGTTATCCCCTATGGAAGCGGCGCACAAGGGCTCCACCGAAATCTATTTTGCCGTTATCTCGACGACGATTGCCCTCGCCGCGGTTTTCCTGCCTGTCATTTTTCTTCAGGGTTTGACAGGCCGGTTGTTCCGCGAATTCGGGATTGTCGTCTCCGGTTCCGTATTGATTTCTGCTTTTGTTTCGTTGACACTGACGCCCATGATGAGTTCCCGACTGCTGCGTCATTCCGACCATCACAACTGGCTGTACCGTGTGACCGAACCATATTTTAACAACATGATGGCGGGGTACCGGCATGTTCTCAGCCGATTTATGGAACGACGCTGGATGGCTTTGATCGTTGTGGGCGCGGCCGTGGCAATCATACTGGGCGTGGGGATGATCCTGCCGTCGGAACTGGCTCCGCTTGAGGACCGCAGTTCTTTGCAGGTGATGACCACGGGACCCGAAGGCGCGACGTTCGAATATATGGACAAGTATCTCGGAGAACTCTGGCGCTTTGTGCGTGATTCCGTCCCGGAAGTGAAAGCCAATATCAATGTAACCTCGCCGGGCTTTGCGGCAGGCGGAGGCGTGAATTCCGGTTTCATGAGGCTTTATCTCTCCGATCCTTCCGAGCGAAACCGGAGTCAACAGGAAATCGCCGATTATTTATTGAAGGAATTCCGTAAACACACCGGTGCGCGCACGTTTGTCACGCAGGAACAGTCGATTCGATCGGCCGGCGGCGGTTTGCCCGTTCAGTTCGTGTTGCAAGCGGCCAATTTCGAAAAACTGCGCGAGGCGTTGCCAAAATTTCTGGAAGAGGCTCGCAAAAACCCGGCCTTCCAGGTACTGGACGTCAATTTGAAATTCAACAAGCCCGAACTGCGCATCGATATCCACCGCGATCGCGCGAAGACTCTCGGCGTGTCGGCCAACGACGTTGCCCAAACGCTGCAGTTGGCCTATAGCGGCCAGCGTTTCGGTTTCTTTATCATGAACGGCAAACAATACCAGGTGATTGGCCAGATGGTTCGAGAAAAGCGTGACGAACCGTTGGACCTCAGATCGTTATATGTTAAAAGTTCAAATGGCGAATTGATCCAACTGGACAATGTCGTTTCGGTATCGGAGCAGGTCAGTCCGCCGCAGTTGTATCGATTCAACCGATACATCTCGGCTACTGTTTCAGCGGGCCTGGCCAAAGGCTACACGCTGGGTGACGGCATTGCGGCGATGCGGGAGATCGGTGACCGGGTTCTGGATGAGACGTTCTCGACCGGGCTGTCCGGCCCGTCCCAGGATTTTGAAGAAAGCTCGTCCAGTCTCTTGTTTGCATTCATGCTGGCGCTAATCTTGATCTACCTTGTTCTCGCGGCACAATTCGAGAGTTTCCGCGGCCCGTTTATCATTTTGTTCACCGTGCCGCTGGCCTTGTCGGGCGCTCTTCTGTCCTTGTGGTATTTCAATCAGACCATCAATATTTTCAGCCAGATCGGTATGATCATGCTCATTGGGTTGGTGACCAAGAACGGCATCCTTATTGTGGAATTTGCCAACCAGCGCATCGCTTCCGGCTTGAAGGTTCACGAAGCCATCATCGATGCGTCGGTCACGAGGTTCCGACCGATCCTGATGACCAGCCTGACGACGGTCCTTGGCATCTTGCCCATTGCCCTGGCGTTGGGCGCCGGATCGGAAAGCCGCGTGCCGATGGGCATCGCGGTGGTTGGCGGCCTTATTTTCTCGACGGCTCTGACGTTATTTGTTATCCCGGCGATGTATACGTTTGTGATTCGCAACCGGAAAGTACTGTATGAAAGCCGGTCATCTGAGAAAGAAGAGCTTGTCGTGTGACCCATCCTCGATTTTTCTTATTGAATTACTGTCGCATTTTTGTATATTCGGACAATTAGGTTCTTTTTATCAGGCAAGATTGAAGGACGAATAATGAAAAGCAAGATACTGGCCGTCTTGGGGATCCTGATTTTCACATCCCGGGTTTGGACCCAAACGTTTTCGTTGACCTGTGATACCATTGAAAGAACGGTGGTACTCAATCAGCTGGCCGAATTCCGGCTTGGCATCGGGAGTCTGACCGGTGGCGATCTGGATTCCATGAGGGTGACTCGCACGATCCACCAGATGAATTCCGAGTGGAGCACATCGATGTGTGTGGATTTGACATGCTACGCGCCGGATGTGAGTGTGGTCGATTTTTATTTGCCCTATCCGACACCGACGGACTTCCTGATGCAATTGGATATTTATCCGTTAGTGACCGAGGGTACCTCCATCGTCACGATGACGGTTGAAAACCTGCGGAACGGCGAAAACCACGCGTTTACATTGACGACCCACGGGATCGTGGTCGATATTGACGGGCCGTCCAATCCGGATCGCTTTGCGCTGCATGCCAATTATCCGAACCCTTTTAATCCGCTAACCCACATCGGCTACGAATTGCCGTCCGGCCAGGTTCGAAACCGCGTCATGTTGGCGGTATACGATTTGCTCGGGCGCAAAATACGGACACTCGTCGACGAGTCTCAGCCGGCCGGATTTCACTATGCCACATGGGATGGGCGGAATGAATCGGGTCTCGCGGCGGCCAGCGGAGTGTATTTCTATAAATTGACCTATGGATCATTCAACGCCACGCGGAAGATGCTTTTGATTAAGTAGCCTTGTCCGATTTGTTTTCTGCTTAAGGTACCGCGATGAGATCGTATTCCATCTTCATGGCAATGACTTGTCTCCTTTTCGCCTCGTCGTGCGAGACGGATTTAGGACATCCACCTGCGGATGCCGAGTTCGGCCATATTTCTGTGACAACCACTGACACCGCTCTCCACGCGAATATTTATATAGACAATATGAACACGGGCCTGCAGACTCCAGCAACTGTGGAGAAAGTTCCAGTTGGAAAACACACCGTTCGCTTGTTTCTGTCTTGTTATCGACCAACCGAAGACTCTATTGTGGTGTTCGCTGAACGAGATTCTACTCATGATGTGCAGTTTTCAATGATTTTTGTTGAGAGCGATCGCGCTTTGAGCGTGGAAACCGAACCGTCTGGTGCAACGGTATTTCTTGACGGACTGCCGCTCGGGCATACGCCGTTCTTCTTGTCTTGCGTCGAAGACGGACCCCATTCGCTTTTTTTGAGGAAGAACAGTTGTCAGGAAGTGGATACTACAATTGCCATATTGGATGGTGAAACCACTTCCATTGTTCGTGGTCTTACGATCCTCGGCAAGACGCCGCTCGTTGAGCATTTTTCCAATTCCAGTTGTGTACCTTGTGTGACGGCGGATCGGATCCTGGACACGGTCCTGATTAATTTTGGCACGAAGCGGCGCACAAGCATCGGATATCATGTCGACTGGCCCTCACCCGACGACCCGATGTACCAGTTGGCGCTGGCGGACAATAATACGCGAAAAGCCTATTATGGGATTTCGACCGTTCCATTTTTCGCCATAGACGGCCAGCGCATCATGTCCTTCGGTTCTGCGACGCTCGACGACTCGATCCGAAACCGGTTGTATCCCCAATCGCAGCAGAGTCCGGCTGTTCTATTGGATGTCTGGTCCTTATCAAACACGGATACGTTGAAAGGTGAAATTCACTTTCGCGCACTCCAAAGCGTTTCCGCCACGCTGACCGTGGCCGTCATCGAGCGGGAAATCCTCTACGGCTCACCTCCGGGAACGAATGGTCAGACAAGGTTCACCGACGTTTTCAGAGGTTATTTCGGACCGTCCGGCCAGTCCGTTGGCCTGTCGGCCGGGGATACGTTGATGGTGCCGTATGCCATTCCGAAAAATGCCGCCTGGGGTCAGACCGATGTCGTTGTTTTTTTACAAAGCGGGCCGGAGATCATTCAGTCGGCCTGGACCGTTTATCCGTAAAGGAGATTCCGGATGCTCAAATTTGTCGTCGTCTTGTGTTTGTTGGCGTCCCCGCTAAGCGCGCAAATTTTGAAAGATCAAAAAGCGCCTGACTTCACGCTGCCCGATCTCGATGGCAACAACTACCGGCTCTATGACAACCTGGGCAAAGAGGCCCTCTTGATCACATTCTGGGCCACCTGGTGCGCGCCATGCATCGAGGAGATGAAAGCCCTCAGGCCGGTGTACGAAAAATATGCGCCGCGAGGTTTGGAAGTCATCTCGATTTCCGTCGACGATCCAAAGACGGTGGGTCGTGTCGGCGGTTTTGTCAACAGCCGAAAATTTCCTTACAAAATCCTGCTCGATACGAACAATGAGATCATGCAATTGTACCAGACGACCATGCCGCCATTTTCAATCTTGCTTGACCGTGAAGGCCGGATCGTTTACACCCACACGGGGTATCGTAAAGGCGACGAGGCCGAACTCGAATCCCACGTGGCGGATCTGCTCTCGTCATCGTCCACCCCATGATTTGTTTTGCGGAACCGGATCCTCGGGGTACCATTAATAACCTCCATTCGGGAATTCCAATCGTGAGATATCTACTCTTTTTCGCCGTGCTGTCCGCCTGTGCGTTTTCCGTCAGAGCGCAACAGTGGCAGTTCCAGGGCCAACAACATACGGAATACGCTGTGGACCGGCAGAAAGACAGCATCTATTTCGAAAGTTGGACCCACTTCAGCGCATCCTACGATGCGTGGCGGATCGGGCTTCGGTACGAGATCCACGATCCGCCGCAGCCTTTTTCAGCGCAGAAGCGGGAGAGCCGTATCGCACAAAGCTTTGTAGAATATCGGAAGAACGGCCTCACGATCACGGCCGGGAACTTCTATGGTATCCTGGGGAGGGGCATTGTTTTGCGATCTTACGAATCCCGCCCGCTTCGCTGGGATACGAATATTCAAGGCATGAAATTTGACTACAAGAGCAAGACATTCGACGTGCTCTGGATGGGCGGGCAACCACGCGACCTGACCGGCAAACGCTACGAATCGCTTCAGGCCGGCGAACTGCGCGTCAAACCGACGAAATCATGGCAGTTTGGCGGAACAGGTCTTGTGACCGATGTGCCCGGCGGGCGCATGTATGTCGGCTCGGGACTGAGCCAGTATCATCATAAATATTTCAACGTGTATGCGGAAGTAGCCAGGAAAGAGCATCCCATCAACGATTTCAACGGCTGGGCCTATTACGCGTCCGGGAATGTGTATGTCGGCGATCTCAGCCTGTCCGCGGAATACAAGGAATACGACCAATTCAATCTGAGTGAGGGCGTCACTTTCAACAATCCACCCACCTCCGTCAGAGAACATCTCTATACGCTGCTCAACCGTCATCAACTTGTGCAGGACGCCAACGATGAAAGAGGTTATCTGGTCGAGGCGACGTATCCGGTGCTGGAAGATGCCGTTCTGACTCTGGAACATAGTCGTATCCGGAATCATGACGGCCGCCGGCTTTACGAGGAGGTTTACGGCCAGTGGGAGTGGGATTTTCCGGAGTCCTGGCAATGGATTGGAGCGGCGGGTTGGCAGGAAGATCTCGAAGCGCGTTACCTGAATCTGGTCGGCAGTTCTTCGTGGAAATTCACGGAAACCAAGTCGGCCAAACTGCTGGTTGAACATCAACATGCTAAGATTCATGCCACCGATCGCATGTTTGTGAGTCAGGTCGTGACGGCGGGATACTCCGAATCCGGCAAATACACCTTGTCCGTGATTGGCGAGCATACGACGGATCATTTTTCGGAAAAGAAAAACTGGATCGGTCTTCAGGCGGATGTGCATTTCTGGGAAAAATTTGATGCCACGGTATTTGCCGGAAGCCGGAGAGAGGGCAAGATTTGCGCCGGCGGTGTGTGCGTTCAGAAACCGGAATTCAAAGGTGTCGAAATAACCTTTATCGCCCGTCTGTGACGGGAAACTATTCCCATGAAAAAGCCCCGCCAGATTCAGTCCGGCGGGGCTTCGTGTTTCCATAGGTCTTTCGTTATTTGATCAGCAGCATCTTGCGGCTGAAGACCTTGCCGCCCGCCTCAAGCCGGTAAATGTAAACGCCACTGCTCACATTGTGGCCCGCGTTGTCTTTTCCGTCCCACAGGACCGTGTTCAACCCCTCCGATTGGCGGTTATTCACAAGCGAACGAACCTCCTGCCCGAGAATGTTGAATATGCGAAGTGCAACCTGACCTGTCTTCGCAAGACGATATCGGATTTCGGTGGTCGGGTTGAAAGGATTTGGAAAATTGCCGATCAAGGCAACCTGCGACGGGTGCGCATCGGGGTCGTCCACGTTCACGATAACGGTCCCATCATACATGCGCACTTCGGTCGCATTCAGCACCTGTCGTCTGGTGGGATCGGGGTCGTGATAGGACACAAAAGCGATCACGTGAATCTGATCGGCATCCCACGAGGCATTGATGGGAATGGACGCGTAAGTTGTCTCGAACGTATCGCCGGGGGCCATCTGGGGCTGTATGACCGAAGCATCGCCCCATGTCGGAGTCGGTACGGCCCGCAGGACGTGGCGATGCACATACCCAATAATAGGATTGCCCGCGCCGTAATACGGGTGGCCAACAACTGTATTCAAGTAGTTTACTTGATTGTAAGCTGTACCCGTGCCGGTGACGCTGTCCTCCACGATGTAGACGGTCAGACGAAGATCTCCGGCCGCGTAATTGACAAAATCCGCCGTCACGTTGACATCCAACAATCGGGCGCCTTCATCGTAAGTAGTCTCCAGATGCAGATCAAGCGGCGTCGAAGCAAGCATCTCGTCAGCCATCCGGGAATGCCATAAGTCTCTAGTGAATCCCACCATGGCTTCGCCGTCGTAGTGGTTGCGATCGATGGAACCAGCGGGATAAAATGGACAGTGTGCGGCGGCGATTTCGACGCCGGATGGAATTTCCATGGCATAGCTGGCCCCGCCACCCGCGTGAATCGAGGCAATGACGACGTCCGGATGAAGCGCTTCAAGTGAATCCAGGAGATATTTGCCATCAGGACACCATCCACACCAGGCCCCGGTAAATTCTTCCATCAATGGCCGTTTTGTCCCGGTCGCAGCCGTTGTGGCCGCAAACAGGCTCGTCGTGGAATCGTCACACGTGTACAGAGCGGGACTGCCGTTCAGATTGGAGATCCACGATTGGATGGCGTGATATCCTGCTGAGAGTCCGCTAACCGGCGATGAATGGGTGAACGAATAGACGCCACTGGCCGGGATCGAAAGCCCGGAGAAAGACTGGGTGGAAACGCTTCCGTGATCCACGGCATACGAATAATCGAATGACGTAATCGTGGTGGATCCGATATTCTGGAAATAACCGGTGAGATCAAATCCTCCACCGGCTTCCACGTTGTGGGGCGTATTGGCTCTCAGCATACGGGCATCGAGCGTCGGCTGACCATTGTAGAAAAAGTGATACACGATGTCGTCCGCCGTGTTGCCGGTGGTACTGCCACCACCGCCGGTGTGATTTGGACTCGCGCCGGCCACAGTCGCCTGGGTGCCATCCCCGTTCTCACAACCCACCGTTCCCGACAATCCCGATGGTACGTTGCTAAAGGTCAAAGCAATGTCAAAATCGCCGCACTCGTACAGTCGGATCGCAAAAAACATGGTGGTCGAGCTGACCGAAGGTGTTACGGAAAACCACTGAATCACATGAACACGCGCAGGGGCCGATCCATATGTGTACGTCTGTACTTTGTCGGCAAGGCCAACGGTGGTGAGCCGCAAGGCATCCCAGAAGCCATAGATGGCTTTGTTGGGACCGCCGACGGAGGGGGGAAGATCGTTGGCCGAATAGCTGGTTGTGGCCAGACTGTCAAATGTGATGTAGCCGTTGTCACTGGCGTAGTAGCCCGTCACCGATTCCCCATAAAACGTCCAGGGGAAGGGTAATGTCTGCCACGACGAAAGCACTTCATCGGCCGGCAGAGACAAAATCACGTCGCCGGAATTTCTTTCAAAAAAAGGCGCATACGTGCCGGCTCTCTGTACAAAGGTGTATTGAGCCTGAGCATCCTGTCCCAGGACCAGGATGATCCCGGCCATCACCAGAACGTGTTTATGAAACCGCATGGTCACTCCTTTTGTATCTTAAATCTTTCACTATTTCAGCATGACCATTTTCCTTACCTGCACATTTCCACCCGCTTCAAGACGGTATATGTACATCCCGGATCCCACCCGAAGACCCCGCTCATCAAGGCCGTCCCACACGGCTTGCTGATAGCCGGCTGCCTGGCGAGTATCAACGAGAGTACGGACAATCTGGCCCAGCGTATTGTATATTTTCAAGGTGACGCTCGCGTCGGCCGGCAACTCGTATCGAATCGTCGTGCTTGGATTGAATGGATTGGGATAGTTCTGATCCAAGGCAAAATGCCGCGGCGAAGGAGCGTTCACGACGTCGACAATATACTGCGTGGTTTCGCTCTTTCCCGCGTTAACAATCTTCTTGTTCACGTCATTCTGAATAAAGGCCGCCGTATAAATCTGGCTGTCCACCCATACCGGATTGATGTAGTATGTGAATTCAAACGTATACGTTCCCACCGCATTGGTCACGACCGTACCCTGGGAACCCGGATAGGCTCGCCGAAAAACATCGTAGAAATCCGTCTCTCCGTTTATGCCGGGAGGACTGGCATAATGGATGTGTTTTTCCACCGCGTGCACGCGCAAGTAATAATTCCCGGCAGGCAATGGGCTGGTAATGTCGACCGTAACGACGGCATGTATCGAGTCCTGCGTGGGTCGCGTGTTCACGACCGAAACACCAACTGGGGATCCCTTCAAATTCGCCAACAGGCATTCATTTGCGTTGGGGGGAATTTCGTCGAGAGTGCCCTCCATGATCAGCGTTGGGGCCGCATTGACGCCATAGTAATACCGGCGGTCGTAAGATTGGGTCGGGTTGTGAAGATACATCGGATCGTTGCCCGGGGAAGGCCACCCCACATGATACTTGATGGGTACCACATGTTCGTCATGACTGGCCATGAAGGCGTCAATGGTCGGATTGTTGGCCGCGCATGGCCCGCAGGTCGAACTGGTCCACTCTTCGAATAACACCATTTTTTCAAATCCATCCAGGAAGACAGAATTCTGCCGGATCGTGTCATTTTCCAAATGGCTGTCCGTCCCGTACGAAGTGTAGGCCGTCAACACAATGGGTGTTCCGGTCGATACCACGTAATCATCGAACGACAATTCGGTGCTTTGCCCAACATACAGCGATGGAATGGAACGCGAACTCGTGTAACCGCCCGGTTCAATCGTCATGGTGACGTTGAAACTCGACGTGATGGCATTGGCGCCAAAATTACCGAAAAGCACTTTGGGCGTGATGGTTCCCATCCGGTAGCTCGTGTCGGCGAGAATATTTGAAAAACCAATGGGCGCCACATCGTCCATGGGAATGGCGCCGACCGTCACATTATCGATGTAGAGGTTGTTGCCATACGCATTGGTGGTTACAAAAGCAAAAGCCACGTTGGACAATCCCGAAAAAGCGTATCCATACCGGTCCCAGTGGCTTGTGTCCGACGGAACAAAGGCGTTGGAGGATGAAGGCACCGTGGCCAGAGCCGCGCCGCTTTTGTCGAAGATAATCTGCGTGAACGTCGCGCCCCCGTTGGTGGACATGATGACCTGGAGCCGGTCGCTGTAGCCGGGATACTGACAGTAGGCCCAGTCAAATCTTATCGTATCGTTGGGTTGTGCTTCGAAGACGGTGGTCTTTAAGGTGTCCCGCTGACCCGAATTGGAATAGTTGTAAAAGTCCATTTTTACACATTTGTTTCCTGCCAATGCCGGCCCATTGGTGCCGGAAAAATGCTCAAACGTGTAGGTTCCTACGTTGGGGTTGATCAATGTCCACCCCGCCGGCGGAAAAGTACCTTCAAAGTGTTCAATACCAGATCCGGCGGCGGCCGTCGCTGTCAAAATATTGGAAGTCAAGGTCTGAGCAGGCGGACGGTAAGTCCGGGGCTTCTTGCCTCCTGATGAGAGGAATGACAACGACAACAGACCGGCCAGCGCGATAGCAGCAAGACGTTTCATGGTAGTTCTCCTTTCAAAAAGAAAAGCCGTCGAACAGATCCGTTGAGCCCGGCTTCGGCTCCGACAACGCATGGATTACTTGTAACAAGAACTCATTTTATCATTACCATCTTTCGCGATTGAGAGAATGAACCGGCCCGCATTCGATAAATGTAGACGCCGGAACTCAAACGCTGGCCCCGGTCATCCAGCCCGTCCCACAAGATTTTGTGGTGACCGGCCGGGCGATCCTCACGGATCAGCGTACGAACCAACTGACCGAGAAGATTGTACACCATCAGTTCCACATTCGAATTGGCGGCCAGGTCGTATTCAATCGTGGTGGACGGGTTGAACGGATTCGGGTAATTGGCTCCCAACGCGAATTGATTCGGCGGCGTGAGATCATCCGCTACATCCACGACGTAGCGTGTCGTCTCGCTCTTGCCCGCGTTGATCACGTCTTTGGTGGCATCGTTTTGCACAAACGCAATCGTATATATCATGGTGTCTTTCCAGACCGGATCGATTTTGTACTGAAATGTGAACGTCTGCGTTCCGACCGCATTGGATATCAATGTGCCGGTGGAATTGGGATACGAATGGCGAAACACGTCGAAAAAGTCCGCTTCACCATTGGTGCCTGGCGGGGACGCGTAATGTACGTGCCGTTCCACGGCTTGTACCCGCAGATAGTGACTCTGGCTCGCCAAAGCGCTGTGGGTGATTATTGTAACCTCCGAGCGGATGGAGTCCGGTACCGGTCGTGAACTCACCACCGATATCTCGATGGGCGATGCCCAGCGGGAGTAATAGGCATCTTCCAGACTGTTTGGCGTCGTGTAGGGGTAAACCGGATCGACGACGCCGTCGATTTTGACGGTGGGCGCCGCATTGACATTGTAGTAATAGCGCCGGTCATAGGATTGGGTAGTATTGTGCAGATACATCGGGTCGTTGCCGGGAGAAGGCCAGCCGACATGATATTTCGTCGCCACGATGCTGCTCCAGTACGATTCGATGAACGCATCCACGGTTGGATTGTTGTTGGCACAAGGCCCGCATGTCGAACTTGTCCATTCTTCCAGAAGGACCTTGCGCGCGGCGCCCGGAAGGAAAGTGGAATGGCGTCGGATCGTATCGTTAGCACGGTTGCTGTCGACCAACGTGGTATAAATGGTGACGGTCATCTGCTGACCCAGTGTGACGTTGATATCCGGGAAAATAATCGGGAAATC
>CAZJBS010000002.1:170616-244569 GCA_964544475.1 uncultured Bacteroidota bacterium
CGGTCATCTGCTGACCCAGTGTGACGTTGATATCCGGGAAAATAATCGGGAAATCAAATCCGGGGGACAGATAAGGAATCGTGAAATTATTGACATAACCTCCAGGTTCGATCGTCAGATACACTTGAAAAGAACCGACGGCGCTTGTTCCGAGGTTCGTAACGGTTGCCTGCGGTGTCAATGTGAACTCTGAACTGCTGGTGGAATAGGAGGTACCGTCGGGTATGTTGAGGGAAGTGGGCGCCACGTCGATCGCCAGAAGATCCGCAGCCAGCAAGGGTTTTGCGGCCGGCGAGCTAATGATGACCACCAGTCCCACGGCGAGCCATACGACAAATGATTTCATGATCGACTCCTTCGATCTGTCATGATTTTATGAATTGGTTTCTATGACCATTTGGGCCATATTAGAAGAGTACTAGGCGCAAATAACAAAAAAAACCGAACAAGTGCAAATAAAAACCGATACGTAAATCTTTTTATTGTTTCCGTGAACCTTTACGTCCACATACCCTTTTGCGAACGCGTCTGCATTTATTGCGACTTTTATGTCACGACGGCACGCAAATATTTTGGGCCATTCCAGGAAGCGCTTGCCCGCGAGATGGACATGTATGCGACCGACCTGGGTAGCCAAGAAATCGAGACGGTGTACTTTGGCGGCGGTACGCCTTCCTTCCTGCCTCTGAAAAGCCTCGAATCAACGATCGGATGTTTGCGACGGGCTTTTGTGCCTGACAAAACTCGCGAGATCACACTCGAAGCCAATCCCAACAACGTGTCTGCGGACAACCTGGCGGCGTGGAGATCGATGGGTATCAACCGCCTGAGTATTGGCGTTCAATCCTTTTCGGATGAGGAATTGAAATTTCTCACACGGAATCACACGGCGCAGATGGCCTCGAGTTCGGTGAGAATGGCCCGGGAGGCCGGGTTTGAAAATATGACCATGGACCTGATATTTGGTGTGCCCGGCCAAACCCCGTCATCGTGGCGCGACCACCTGCGCCATGCGGTTGAACTCGGATGCCCGCACATTTCCGTCTACAACCTGACCGTCGAGGAGGGAACGTATCTGCACAAGATGCAAACCCGGCGTCGCCTCCCGGAGCGGGACGAAGAAACGGAATTGCGCATGTATCTGGATGCCATTGATATCCTCGGGCACGCCGGATATGAACACTATGAGATTTCAAATTATGCCCGGCCCGGATTCCGCTCACTTCACAACACTGCCTACTGGACAGGCCGACCGTATCTGGGGCTAGGGCCATCCGCCCATTCGTACGACGGTCAGTCCAGGTGGTGGAATGTATCGGATGTCCGCGAATATGTGTCCACTCTGCAGGTGGCGGGACGGCTGCCGGTTGAAGACCGTGAAACCATCGACATGGCCCGGCGGTGCGTGGAGATAATATTCCTTGGTCTGCGACGATGCGAGGGGTTCAGCATAACCGAACTTGAAGAACTCGGTGGATGGAATTTCGATGAGAAGTTCCGTCAAAGCCTGGAGAAAACGACCACGTATTGGATCCGGGAAGACAACCGCCTTCGTCTGACCGACGAAGGTTCGTTTCTGTGCAATCGCATCAGCGCCGAGTTCATCGCCGCGATCTGATTGACAGTCGTGTTGAAGAAACCAAAGCTCAATACCACGTTATCCGAATGCTGTGAATGTCATCCCCGACCTGGATCCGATCCACGACGTCCATGCCCTGAATGACTCTCGCGAAAATCGTGTAGCGACCGTCCAGATGCGGTTGCGGCGAATGAGTAACAAACCATTGCGATCCTTCCGTATCCCTGCCGGCACTGGCCATGCCGACCATGCCCCGATCGTACGTGTGGGCATTGAATTCCGAACGGATCGTATATCCGGGGCCGCTCCAGCCGGAGCCCGTCGGATCGCCCGTCTGGATCACAAAATTTGGAACAACGCGGTGAAAGAAAACGCCATCGAAATAACCGGCCTCCGCCAGCTTCACAAAATTGACGACACTGAAAGGCGCGTCATCCGGCAGGAAGTCCAAAACAAAAGCGCCTTCGCTGGTTTCAACGGTGGCTGTTGGTTTTCCTTTCTTGATGCGGACATAATAATCGAAATCAATAGGATGAGGGGATAACGGCGGAATGCGCGCGGAATAATTCCTGCCCGTGATTTTCGTGAGACTCTTCGCGGCTGTCGCAGCGAGCGACGAATCCGTGAGACAGGAATCGAGAAAGGGCACGGCGTCAGGGCTTTTCAATTCACCGAGAATGTCGATCATGCCGGTCTTCACGTCGGATTCCACATCGCCGGCGAATGCGGGGAATGCGCGAATAATGATCCCGGCGATGGTACTCGAGCGGGCAGGGTCGGACGTGACATCTTTTTTGGCGGCGAGCAGGCCGGAACAAATCCACATCAAAACCGGTTGCCCGCTCTCCAGCCCCTTCATCAACCATGCATTCGCTTCTTTCTTATTCATGGCGGACAAAGCCTCTGCGGCATGGTTGGCTGCGACGGTGAACGAATCGAAAAGCGCCTTCGCGAAATATGGCAGGGCCTCAGATGATGATGTTGCTGCCAAGGCCAGAACGACTTGAGCCCGGAGATAACGGTCGGGGCTGGTTAGCGCTTGTTCGACGATGGCCATAAAGGGGCGGTTTGAAAAAACCGAACGTCCGGCCATATGACAGAGCGCCTGGATGATCTCGCCACGTTCACGTGGAGTGGCCACGGGCAGATATTTTTCAATGAAGACCTTGAGAAGTTCATCCGGCTGCCGCAGATCATTGTCAAAGCTTCGGCTCATGGCACGAATGGCGGCCAGCCGAACATGTTCGTTTTTGTCTTTCAGCCCTTCGAAAGCGATCAGGAAGTAGACTTTCTTAAGATCGTCCAGCCTGAATCTGAATGTGCCCAGCGCGTTGACCGCATTGACGCGCACGCGCCAATCCCCATCGGATGTGGCGCACTCAATGAGTGCGTTTTGGCAGTCCGCCAGATTCCGGTCATCCTTGCCGAGTCCCATCGCCCCGAGAGCCCTCGCGGCATCCATACGCACACGGTAATCGCCATCTTTGAGGCGTGGCAGCATCAGGGGCGCATACGCCCGGTCGTGAATGCGCATCATGGCATAAACCGCCCGCCATCGCACTTCCGCCGATGGATGGGTGGTCAGCCCGGACAGGACGTGCGATGTCGAATCGGCAACGATATTCCGGATCGCCATGCGCGCCGCCGACAGGCACGCCTCGCCGGCCAGGACGGCGCTCGTATCCATTAGCGCCGACCGGATGACGGACCACGCCTTTTCCGTCCCGCATTTGCCCAGAGCATTCAAGATGGCTGACCGGTGCCTGGTACTGTTCTCGCCGGCGTATCGATCGGTGAATATCTTCTCCAGGCGTTGTTGAAGCGTTGAGCTGGTTGTGGCGTAGCCGATCTGGCCGAGGGCAAATATCGCCGCTTCGCGAAGATCGAGATAAGGATGGGTCAGGCGGGCCATCAGGGAGTCGACGGCGGAGGAATCCAGCAGACCACCGATCGCCTCGATCGCGCGGATCTGCATGTGATAATCCGTGCTCTGTAGAAAGGCATAGAGGCTGTCTGCCGGCGAACGATTGTCCTGAAAATACAGAATCTTCTGAAAGTCCGGATTGGGTTCAACGGCACGCCGGCATGACGCCAACGACAAAGCCAAGCCGAGTCCGGCCGCCAGAATCAGGCTCGTCCAATGACGGATGGAAAAAACGTCTGCCACGCGATGGTGCCGTCCTTGGCGTTATCTAGGGTTTGGAAGCCGAGTCGCCGATTTCCTTGAGGGCGTCTTCCTTGCCGCTGGCCCGCGCGGCATCCAACTGCATTTTGCGAATACCGTACTTGAATTGGTTGGGTGAAATTTTGGCCGTACCCTGCGTGACAAACGTACCAAACACTTCCTCCTGGTCGTCATAGTACAGCCAGATATTGAATCCGTCCCTCACCTCGTCTATCAATGCCGTTTCTTCGAGCAACTTGAAGGCCTTCTCTTTCGGGACGTTCTTTTCTTTGGTCAACCAGTCGAAGGCGACTTTGTGGTGGGAATCGCCTGCTTTCACAACGTGAGGTTTTGGGAGTCTGTCTTTTAAATCCTCAAGATCGGACGTCATCTTCAAAATCTGCCGGTCCTTCTCAACGATCTGAGTCAGGAGACCCCTGTAGGTGAGGTCCTGCTCTTTTTCGATCATCTCTTGCACTTTTTTCAATTGATCCTTGTCGAGTCCGAGCATGGAATCCGGCAGAACGATACGCTCATCCGCCTTACGGTTGGCGTTGAATTGGCGGACAGCGTCCATGATGTCTTTGTTGATATTCCCGATTTCTTCGTTCTTCTTTTGAACTTTCTTGACGAGCGAATTGAACTCCTCAATCGAACTCACTTTATCTCCACACCCGACAGCGGCTACGGCAAGAGAAACAATCAGGAAACGTTTGATCATCGTGATGTCCTCCGGTTGATGGAAATACTGGACGAAGATACGATGCGGGATCAAGAAATACAAGACATGTCCTTTTCATCGGCGCCAAGCGAAGTGGGGGACACTGAATTGACCGACCGATGCGCATTATTGATTAGGTTTGGCTGTGGATTAGTCCTATATTTGGCCGGACGACAACAGCGAAGAATCATGACCGACCACGAAAAACTGCTCGAACGCTTTTACAGCTGTCTTCAAAAGAAGGACCATGCCGGCATGATCGCCTGCTATCACCCGGAGGTTCACTTCACCGACGAAGTGTTTGATTTGCATGGCAAATCGGCCGGCGCCATGTGGCACATGCTTTGTGTCCGCGGTCAGGATTTGCAGGTGGCCTACCGTGCTATCTCGGCCGATGATACGGTGGGAAGGGCCATCTGGGAGGCCGATTACACATTCTCCAGGTCCGGACGCCGCGTGCACAACGTGATTTCGGCCGCTTTTGAATTCCGTGACGGACGGGTGGTCCGGCACCGGGACACGTTTGACTTCTGGAAATGGACCCGGATGGCGCTTGGCGTGCCGGGCGCTCTTATGGGATGGTCGTCCTGGATGCGGAAGCAAGTCTCGCGGTCCGCCCGACAATCGCTGGAAGCCTTCATCACCAAACACCCCGAGTATCAATAAATCAAATCATTGTTTCATCATGTTGAGGAATTCATGAACGATTCGTTTGAAAAGCTCTCCGCACCGGAGTCACAGCATTCCCTGGCCGTGCTGATTGACGCGGACAACGCCAAGGCCGGGGTTATCGACGGGCTTTTGGCCGAGGTGGCGAAGTACGGCATCGCCAGCGTCAAACGCATCTATGGAGACTGGACCACACCCCAATTGGGCAGTTGGAAAACCGTTCTGCTCGAACACAGCATCCATCCGATTCAGCAGTTCCGTTACACAACGGGGAAGAATGCCACGGACAGCGCCATGATCATCGACGCCATGGACCTGCTGTACACGGGACGTTTTGCCGGGTTTTGCCTGGTGTCCAGTGACAGCGATTTCACGCGCCTGGCCTCACGCATTCGCGAAGCGGGGAAGAGGGTCTACGGATTCGGAGAACAAAAAACGCCCCGGCCTTTTGTTTCGGCCTGCGACAAGTTTATTTACACCGAAGTGCTCGGTGTGGAAACGGAATCCGGTGCGCCGGTCAGGCCTAAGTCGACCAAGGAACTTCGCGCGGACACACGGCTGGTCGGTCTGTTTCGAGCGGCCATTGAAGCGGGTTCTGATGATAATGGTTGGGCCCACCTGGGCACTGTCGGTAACAACATCATCAAACAGGCGCCTGAATTCGACCCACGCAACTATGGTTACAAGAAGCTTGGCGAATTGGCGGTCGCGATAGGACTGTTTGAAATAGATCGAAAGTCCAAAATCGTATTGTTGAGGGACAGTCGCAAATCGCAAGGTTCGCGATAGAAGACACCTCTAGTAATTACGTCCAGCTTGCTTATTATTCCGCTCTTGACGCGGATAGGAAGTCCAATCGGCGTACCGTATGAGAAGAACTACCATCGGCCACGTGAGCGGCATGAAGCGCCGCCGGCCGGTCTTGCTCTTGAAGGTTCCCACGAAAAGAACTACTTTGGCGTATGGCGCCTCTTCGTATTGTCTTCATGGGAACGGCCGGGTTTGCCGTTCCCAGTCTCGAAAAACTCTGCCGAAGCCGTCATGACGTGGTGGCCGTGGTGACGGCACCCGATTTGCCACGAGGCCGGGGTCAGAGGGTTTCTTTCACCCCTGTCAAAGAATTCGCGGTGGCCCACGGGTTGCCGGTGATCCATCCCGGTGTGGAAAAAGGCGCGTTACGTGAACCGGCTTTCGTCGATAATCTTCGATCCTTTCACGCCGATGCCTTTCTTGTGGTGGCTTTTCGTATCTTGCCGCCGGAGGTTTTTCAATTGCCGGCGAAGGGATGTGTGAACCTGCACGCCTCGTTGTTGCCCAAATACCGCGGGGCGGCGCCCATCAACTGGGCCATTATCCGGGGTGAAAAGGTCACCGGCGTCACGACGTTTTTCATACAGAAACAGGTCGATACGGGGAACGTCATTCTACAGAAGAGCCTCCCGATCGGCGACGATGAGAGCGCCGGAGAACTGCACGACCGGCTGTCCATACTTGGGGCCGAGACTCTGCTTGAAACGGCCGATCGCATGGCGGACGGTTCGGTTATAACGCATGATCAGGAGGAGTCGCAGGCCACGACAGCCCCCAGGATTTTCAAAGAAACCTGTCTGATCGACTGGAATCAGCCGGCGGCCCAGGTCAGAAACTTCATCCGGGGCCTCTCGCCGTACCCCGCCGCTTTGGCTGAGCTCAATGGCGAGTCATTCAAGATTTTGAAAGCCGCCATTTGTCCCGATACGCCTGGAAGGCTTGAACCCGGTCACATCGTGCAGGTGGCCGGGCGCTTGATGGTGGGTTGTTCCGAAGGTGGCGCTCTGGAGATATTGGAATGGCAGCCGCCATCCAAGAAGCGCATGACGGTTTCGGAATACCTTCGGGGCCACCATGTGCCATCCCCGTCAGCATTCACGTAGTCACTTGTAACTCAGCGAGTCAAGCTATGGAAGGGGAATCGGCAAGGTGCGACTGGCCGCAAAGCTCTGCCGGAGTTATTGACATTAGACCAGAATAGAACTATCATTTCGGCCATTTTTCAGGTATTGATCGGAGTGTGGATAAGTTGTTGAAAGACGAGTTGAGCGGGGGTTGAAAAAAGTCAAATAAACTCAAAAAAATCCTTGCATTCCGAACATCGTTGCTATATATTAGCGTCCCCATTGAGAAATGGGCAATGAGTGAATGTGACCGGCCGAAGAGGCTGTGATCGAAAGAGGCATCAGGACGCAAGTCCGGCCAATGTTTTTTGACAATAGAGAGTATACACAGTTAATTCTTGAGAGATTCCGGATCACAACTTCGTTATTAAGAAATTGACAACGAAGAGTTTGATCCTGGCTCAGGACTAACGCTGGCGGCGTGCTTAACACATGCAAGTCTACGAGAGGACGGTAGCAATATCGTTAGTAAAGTGGCGAACGGGTGAGTAACACGTAACCAACCTGCCCTCAAGTGGAGGAAAACTCAGGGAAACTTGAGCTAATCCCCCATAATGTGTCCGGTTCGCATGGGCTGGACATTAAAGGTCTACTCGCTTGAGGAGGGGGTTGCGTCTGATTAGCTAGTTGGCGGGGTAAAGGCCCACCAAGGCGACGATCAGTAGCTGGTCTGAGAGGATGATCAGCCACACTGGGACTGAGATACGGCCCAGACTCCTACGGGAGGCAGCAGTGAGGAATATTGCGCAATGGGCGAAAGCCTGACGCAGCAACGCCGCGTGTAGGACGAAATCCTTCGGGATGTAAACTACTGTTAGAGGAGAAGAAACTTCGGTTACGCCGAAAGTGACGGTATCCTCAGAGAAAGCCACGGCTAACTCTGTGCCAGCAGCCGCGGTAATACAGGGGTGGCGAGCGTTGTCCGGAATTACTGGGTGTAAAGGGTGCGTAGGCGGGTTGGAAAGTCCGTGGTAAAATCCTACAGCTTAACTGTAGACGGTCCATGGATACTTCCGATCTTGAGTGCGAGAGAGAAGAGTGGAATTCCCAGTGTAGCGGTGAAATGCGTAGATATTGGGAAGAACACCAGTTGCGAAGGCGGCTCTTTAGCTCGTTACTGACGCTGAGGCACGAAAGCATGGGGAGCAAACAGGATTAGATACCCTGGTAGTCCATGCCTTAAACGATGAGGACTAGGTGTCGGGTCGCAAGACTCGGTGCCGCAGCTAACGCATTAAGTCCTCCACCTGGGGAATACGGCCGCAAGGTTGAAACTCAAAGGAATTGACGGGGGCCCGCACAAGCAGTGGAGCATGTGGTTTAATTCGACGCAACGCGAAGAACCTTACCTGGGCTCGAAATGCTAGTGACACCCCATGAAAGTGGGCTTCTCGCAAGAGACGCTAGTATAGGTGCTGCATGGCTGTCGTCAGCTCGTGTCGTGAGATGTTGGGTTAAGTCCCGCAACGAGCGCAACCCTTGCCTTTAGTTGCCACCGGGTTATGCCGAGCACTCTAAAGGGACCGCCGACGATAAGTCGGAGGAAGGTGGGGATGACGTCAAGTCATCATGGCCCTTACGTCCAGGGCTACACACGTGCTACAATGGTCGGTACAGAGGGCAGAGCCGCAAGGCGAAGGTAATCCCTAAAAGCCGACCTCAGTTCGGATTGAAGGCTGCAACTCGCCTTCATGAAGCTGGAATTGCTAGTAATCGCTGATCAGCACGCAGCGGTGAATACGTTCCCGGGCCTTGTACACACCGCCCGTCAAGCCATGGGAGTTGGTAGCACCCAAAGCCACCTGGTAAGCAGGTGTCTAAGGTGAGACCAGTGACTGGGGCTAAGTCGTAACAAGGTAGCCGTACCGGAAGGTGCGGCTGGATCACCTCCTTTCTATGGAGACCCTCTCCGCCTCGCGGTGGAGAATGACTCCGATCCGTAATTCTCGATAGGACGCTGATGTATACTCTCTTTTATTTTTTGTTCTTTCACAAGGTTTAGGAAGGGCTTGTAGCTCAGGTGGTTAGAGCGCACGCCTGATAAGCGTGAGGTCGATGGTTCAACTCCATCCAAGCCCACTGCTTTAAGGCGACTAAACGCGAATCATCTTTGGGGCTATAGCTCAACTGGGAGAGCGCCTGGTTTGCAACCAGGAGGTTGGCGGTTCGAGCCCGCCTAGCTCCACCAGTTAAGCGCTGGAGCGACGGTTGTTTTGAACAACCAGGAGGTTATGAGCCGGAGCTCATTAGCTCCACCAGCCGGAGGCTCGTTAGCTCCACCAGACGGCTCGAATGTGTTCTCATCAATTTTTGCAAATCGACCGGAATGTTCCGGTGGATGATAGTTTTGATTTCACTCCCAGCGAGTGGATCCAAAGTTCTTTGACAATTGGGTAATAGCGATCATAGAAAGAAGAATACTACATTCTTCGACGAGCGCCTTATGGGCAATTGGAACTTTATTAGAGTAAAGTTCAAGCTACTAAGGGCACACGGAGGATGCATTGGCACGAGAAGGCGAAGAAGGACGTGGCAAGCTGCGATAAGCTTCGGGAAGGCGCAAACAGCCGTTGATCCGGAGATTTCCGAATGGGGCAACCCGTACGCCGCAAGGCGTATATCCCCCGCCGAATTCATAGGCGGAGAGAAGCCAACCCGGGGAACTGAAATATCTAAGTACCTGGTGGAAAATAAATCAAACGAGATTTCCTGAGTAGTGACGAGCGAAAGGGAAAGAGCCCAAACCGGCCGACTTGTCGGACCGGGGTTGTAGGACCCTTGTAGTGATCTGCGAGTAGGTAAGCGAAGTTGTCTGGAAAGCAACGCCACAGTAGGTGAAAGCCCTGTAGTCTAAACCGAAAGCAGCATGTGGGTATCCTGAGTAGTGCGGGACACGTGGAATCCTGTGCGAAGCTGGGTGGACCATCATCCAAGGCTAAATACTCTCTCGTGACCGATAGCGGACAGTACTGTGAAGGAAATGTGAAAAGAACCCCTACTAGGGGAGTGAAATAGAACCTGAAACCGTGTGCCTACAAGCGGTCGGAGTACGCCTCTGGCGTATGACGGCGTGCCTTTTGCATAATGAGCCAGCGAGTTACTCGTACGTTGCGTTAGGTTAAGGAGTCACCAAGCTCCGCAGCCGTAGCGAAAGCAAGTCCTAACAGGGCGTCTGTAACGTGCGGTAGACGCGAAACCTCAGTGATCTAGCCATGGCCAGGTTGAAGTAGGGGTAAAACCCTATGGAGGACCGAACCGGTGTCAGTTGAAAGTGGCTCGGATGAGCTGTGGCTAGGGGTGAAAGGCTAATCAAACTGGGAGATAGCTCGTTCTCCTCGAAATATCTTTAGGGATAGTCTCGGATCAAAACGTCGCGGGGGTAGAGCACTGAAAGGGCTAGGGCTGTCACAACGGTACCAAACCCTCTCAAACTCCGAATACCGTTGACGTGTTCTCCGGGAAGCAGGCATCGAGGGATAAGCTTCGGTGCCAAAAGGGAAAGAACCCAGATCATCGGCTAATGTCCCTGAGTACAGGCTAAGTGAGAAAGGATGTGGAACTGCAGTGACAACTAGGATGTTTGCTTAGAAGCAGCCATCATTTAAAGAGTGCGTAATAGCTCACTAGTCAAGTGGTTCCGCGCCGATAATACACGGGACTAAGCCTGTCACAGAAGCCGTGGATTTCCGCCGCAAGGCGGAAGTGGTAGAGGAGCATTCCATTAACCGTCGAAGGTTAACCGCGAGGTTGGCTGGAGGAAATGGAAGAGATTATGCTGGCATAAGTAGCGATAAGGAATGTGAAAAACATTCCCACCGAAAGCCCAAGGTTTCCTGAGTAAAGTTAATCTACTTGGGGTTAGCCGGAGCCTAAGGCGAGGCCAAGCGGCGTAGCTGATGGTAAGCAGGTTAATATTCCTGCGCTGGTGTGTCGTCGTTATCAGCCAAGAGGTGACGCAGAAGTGAAAGACGAGCCTGGACTGGTTTCCAGGTTTAAGCGTGTAGCGAGATCGTGCAGGCAAATCCGCACGGTCGTTGATGTGAAGCGCGAATAAGAAACGAGCCTTCGGGCAAGCCAATTCGTCCTAACCACGCTGCCAAGAAAACCCTCTACGCGAGACGACATGTCATCCGTACCGTAAACCGACACAGGTGGGCGAGGAGAATATCCAAAGGTGCTCGAGATAGCGCTTGTTAAGGAACTAGGCAAATTGACCCCGTAACTTCGGGATAAGGGGTGCCCCGACTCCGTCGGGGCCGCAGTGAAATGGGATTACCGACTGTTTACCAAAAACACAGGACTCTGCAAAGTCGTAAAGACGACGTATAGGGTCTGACACCTGCCCGGTGCTGGAAGGTTAAGGAGAGAGGTCAGCGCAAGCGAAGCCTTGAACCGAAGCCCCAGTAAACGGCGGCCGTAACTATAACGGTCCTAAGGTTAAACCAGCTCGCTAGCCTTAGTAAAACTAAACTATATGCGGGAAACTCCTCCACAGCCGCTCGATACTCGCCCCGACTTGTCGGGACAGTAAAAATTCGACGGACATGGGGACAATCCGCAGGGAAGATTCTCTGCCAGAAGCAGAGAAAACCCTCAGAGACTTAACGTTTAGGCGTTTCCTATGAAGATCAGTTCAGAATGGATTACAGGTTTTGTTGATGGCGAAGGCTGCTTCCATGTGGCGATCAACGTCCACAAGGACATGAACGTCGGATTTCAGGTTTTACCTGAATTCACCGTCGTCCAACATCAGCGCGATGTTCAAGTGTTGCATGCCCTGAAGGCATACTTTGAATGCGGCGTCGTGCGAAAAAACCATGGAGATCGGATGGCCTTCAGAGTCCGAAGCCATGAGCATCTTGCCAACATCATTATCCCATTCTTTACCAAGCACCCGCTCAAAACCAAAAAACGCGTGGACTTTGAAAAATTCAAAGACATCGTCCGTTTGATGGCGCGTGGTGAACATCTTACCTCCGAAGGGATCGAACACATACGATCCATTTCTGAAAAGATGAATCGAGGAACCGCAAGATAAAGTCCAGCCGCCATGGAAACATGATGGAGAATAACTGAGCGAAATTCCTTGTCGGGTAAGTTCCGACCTGCACGAATGGTGTAACGAGTGATCCTGCGTCTCAACAAGCGCCTCGGCGAAATTGTAGTGCCGGTGAAGATGCCGGCTTCCCGCAACGGGACGGAAAGACCCTATGAACCTTTACTATAACTTAGCATTGGGTTTTGACCTTACATGCGTAGAATAGGTGGGAGACTTCGAAGCCTGGACTCTGGTCTGGGCTGAGTCACAATGTGAAATACCACCCTTGTGATGTCGGAATTCTAACTCAAGCTTCTGAATCGAGGCTGAGGACAGTGCTAGGCGGGTAGTTTGACTGGGGCGGTCGCCTCCTAAAAGGTAACGGAGGCTTCCAAAGGTTCCCTCAGCACGCTTGGTAACCGTGCGCAGAGTGCAAAGGCACAAGGGAGCTTGACTGTGAGGCATACACGCCGACCAGAGACGAAAGTCGGGCTTAGTGATCCGGTGGTTCTGTATGGAAGGGCCATCGCTCAAAGGATAAAAGGTACTCTAGGGATAACAGGCTGATCGGGTCCAAGAGTTCACATCGACGACCCGGTTTGGCACCTCGATGTCGGTTCATCGCATCCTGGGGCTGAAGAAGGTCCCAAGGGTTTGGCTGTTCGCCAATTAAAGCGGTACGTGAACTGGGTTCAGAACGTCGTGAGACAGTTCGGCCCCTATCTGTTGCGGGCGAAGGATACTTGAGGGGTCCTGTTCTTAGTACGAGAGGACCGGAATGGACGAACCTCTAGTGTATCTGCTGTTTTACCAAAAGCATCGCAGAGTAGCTATGTTCGGATGGGATAAGTGCTGAAAGCATCTAAGTACGAAGCCCACCCCAAGATTAGGTATCCCGTCGCAAGACCTTAAGACTCCATGGAGATGACATGGTTGATAGGCCACAGATGTAAGCGCAGTAATGCGTTCAGTCGAGTGGTACTAATAAGTCGTGCGGCTTGATTTTATTTTTATTTTGATAAAGCTCCATAGCTCGTGCTATGATCGCTCCACCCGATTGTCAAGATTGTTCATTGAAAGTTTCCGGTGACTATAGCGACAGGGTCACACCTCTTCCCATTCCGAACAGAGCAGTTAAGCCTGTCAGCGCTAATGATACTGGGTGGGTAGCTGCCCGGGAAAGTAGGACGTTGCCGGATTTATTTTTGAAACCCGTTTTGAGAAATCAAGACGGGTTTTTTGTTTTAGTAAGGCCGGATGTGTTTTGACACAGACCAAGGGTTTTGGAAACCCCGTTGGTCTGTGTGTGCGAGGACGCGGATCCCATGGCGATATGTCCGGGTGAGCTTGTGTCTGCCAAGATGGAGACGTGGGAAAGAGTTGAATATGGACAGTTGGATGAGTACATTTGACCGCCTGACATCAGGATCGATCTTCCACGATTCAATGGTGAGGTCAAGAGGATGTTACGACCCGCTCTCAGGATAGCGTGGCTGCTTGTTCTTCCGTCCTTGGCGATCGCTCAAGATCCATCCCCCGACAAGGGCCTTCCCTTAATAAAGCATTACGCTACCAAAGATTATCGCGCGGGTCCCCAAAACTGGGCCGTGGTCACGGACCCGCGCGGTGTCCTCTACGCCGGCAACACACAGGGGGTCCTGGAATTCGACGGCGTATCATGGAGACTCATACCCGTTTCCAACGGTTCTATCGTGCGATCGCTCGCCTGGGACAGTCTTGGCCTGATGTACGTGGGGGCCCAGGGAGAAATGGGGTTTCTCGCTCCAGATTCCATAGGAAATCTTCGGTATCGTTCACTTCTATCCCAAGTGAAAGAAGCGGACCGAACCTTCACCGATGTGTGGACTACCATTTCCACTCCGGTGGGTGTTTTCTTCGGTTCTTACACGCACATGTTCCGGTGGGACGGCCGACGGATGCACGTCTGGAAATCCAGGACACGATTTCGACAAGCCAGCTGGGTTAATCAAAGACTGTATGTTCAGGAGGAGGGAACAGGTCTGCTTCGCCTGACGGGCGATTCACTCGTTCTTGTTCCCGATGGACATAAGCTTGCTACATCAAAGGTGTATGCCATTCTGCAGATGGATTCTCTTGTGCTTATCGGCACCCGCGAGCGGGGTTTATTCGCGTTCAGCGGTCAAAGGATCGATCCTTTTCCCACGGAGGCAGACGATTTTTTGTCTCGAAACGAGTTGTACTGTGGAGCGTCAGCCGATCACGAGACCGTCGCCTTGGGGACGAAAAGGGGCGGCATTGTTTTGGTTAGACGAGACGGACGGATATCCTCGATCATGGATAAGGCATCCGGCCTGGCGAACGAGGTCGTGTGGGGGCTCTTCATAGATGGACGAGGGTGGCTGTGGACCGCACTGAACATGGGCATTTGCCGTGTCAATTTGCGCGGGCCACTGTCGGTTTTTGATGAACGCAAGGGTTTGACTAACAATACGGTTCAATCCGTTATTCGGCATCAAGGGGTGCTATACATTGCGCAGGGCCATGAGGTGCTGTATCTAAGCGGCGATAGTACCGGCCGTGTTTTCAGTTCGTCCTTTCAGAACGTCAGCGGCATCAAAGACATCTGTTGGGATTTTCTGTCGATGCGGGACCAGCTTCTTGGTGCGTCCATAAAGGGCGTTCATGCCATATCCGGTCGTCGCTCGCGCATCATCCATTCCTATGCCAGTCGGGTTTTTCATCGATCACGGCAGGACACCGACCGGGTATATCTTGGGCTTTTCAAAGGACTGGCATCCTTGCGCTGGCAGGACGGCCGTTTTGTGGACGAGGGGACTGTGGAAGGCCTGGAGGACGAAGTCCTGGGGATTGCCGAGACGGCGGCAGGTGATCTCTGGTTAACCACCCGGCACCGCGGCGTCGTACGTTTGCGTTTCGCCGGCAGGCCATCGCAGCCGGCGATTGACCGTTTCGATACGTCGAACGGACTGCCGATGTCGTTTGCGCCGATGGTGTCTTCCGTTGGGGATCGTGTCGTCTTTGCAACGGATCTGGGTATCATGCGTTTCGACGAAGCGGCCAACCGCTTCGCGTACGATTCCACGTTTGGTCCTTTCCTGGCTGACGGTTCCCGCTGGGTATTTGTCGTGCGCGAGGACCTATCGGGGCACGTCTGGATTGAGTCTGGCGACGACAAGGCCATAGAAACCGGCATTGCCGAACGCCAGGAGGACGGCCGGTACCTGTGGAATCCCCAGCCGTTCAAGGGGCTCTCGGACTTTGAGGTCTACTCCGTCTTCTTCGACGGAGACAGCGTCGCCTGGCTCGGGGGAAGCAGCGGCCGGCTTTTTCGATACGATCGACGGATCAGGGCAAACTACAGCATGGATTCGCCGGTGCTGATCCGCCGCGTAACCACGCGGAACGATTCCCTTCTTTTCGCCGGATACGCAGTGTCGGGCTCCTCCAATCGTCCTTCCACGCTGCCGTACCGAATGAACGGCCTGCGCTTCGAATACGCGGCCCCTTTTCTCGATCAAGAATGGAAGAACGTCTACCAGTACCGCCTGGACGGATTCGAGGATTCGTGGTCCGATTGGACGGAAGAGTCCAAGGCGGTGTATACAAATATTCCCGAAGGCAATTATACCTTCCGCGTAAGGTCACGCAACATCTATGGAGGGGTCAGCGCGGAAGACGCATATGCTTTTGAAGTGCTGGCGCCGTGGTTCAGAACGTGGTGGGCTTATGCCTTGTATGTATTGCTGTTGGGCGGCCTGGTGTTCGGGGTGGTCAGGTTGCGGTTGACTCATCTGGAGAAAGAAAAGCGGCGGCTGGAGGGTATTGTAAGAGAACGCGTGCGAGAGATTGAGGAAAAGAACACCCAACTGGCGACGCAGGCGGAGAAGTTGCAGGAAATGGACCGCATCAAGTCGCGGTTCTTTGCCAATATCTCCCACGAATTCCGTACGCCCCTCACGTTGATCATGGCGCCGATCGGCGATCTGCTGGCGAAGGCGAGGCCTGGCGAGCCAACCGAAGGGCTGAAGACAGCCATGCGAAATGCAAAGAAACTCCTCCGGCTGATCAACGAACTGCTGGACCTCGCCAAACTGGAAAGCGGCCGCATGGAGGTGAGGGCTTCCAGGCTGTCGCTGGCGCCCTTCCTTCGCGCCATCGTTCATTCATTTTCTTCTCTGGCGGAAACGCGCCAGATACACCTGCAGATGGAGGCGGAACGTGACGTCGACCTGTTTCTGGACCGGCAAAAGGCGGAAACCATCTTCTTCAACCTCATCGCCAATGCGTTCAAGTTCACGCCGGATCAGGGGTACATCACCGTAAGGGTAAACAGCCTTCCGCCGGAGGGAACGCAGTTTCCAGAAGGCGCCGTGGAAGTGAGCGTTCATGATACCGGTATCGGAATTGCCGCCGATCAATTGCCGTTCATCTTCGATCGTTTTTCACAAGGGCATGCCGCCGACACGCGCCGCTACGAGGGGACGGGCGTTGGTTTGGCGCTGGTGAAAGAACTGGTTGACCTGCACCACGGGCGTATTCGCGTACAGAGTCAACCGGGCGTCGGGACGGAGTTTGACGTCACCTTTCCGAGGGGAAACGGCCACCCGCCGCCTCATGAGATTCTGAAACACGATATTGACACCGAACACGGGGCCCTGCACCTGGACATCGAAGCCGCCGGACTGCGAGATACGGCCGTTCAACCGGCCTCGGTGCCGGGCGTCATTCACGGCGCCTCAGATGAGGAGACCATCGTGCTGGTTGTGGAAGACAACCCGGATGTTCGTTCCTACATCAGCGGTTATCTCAAGGAGCAATTCAAAGTGCTGGAGGCACAGGACGGTGCGAGCGGACTGGAACTGGCTGTCGAACAACTGCCCGACCTTGTCATCAGCGACGTGATGATGCCGGAGATGGACGGTTACGGATTGACCTCCAGGTTGAAATCGAGCCCTCTGACCAGCCACATTCCCGTCATGCTTCTGACCGCAAAGGCTTCGGAGGATGCGCGGATCGAGGGTCTGGAAACCGGAGCCGACGACTACATTACAAAACCGTTCAACGGCAGGGAACTGCAGGCACGGGCGAAAAACCTTATCGCAACGAGGAAATCACTCCGGGAGAAATACCGGAAGCAGTTTCTCCTCGGATCCGTCGTCGCCGGTCTCCGTTCGGCCGATGAGGAGTTCCTCACCCGACTTCGCGATGTGGTGGAAAAAGAATTGTCGGATCCCGGCTTCACGGTGGAGCGTCTGAGGGAACGGTTTGCGATGAGCCAGCGGCAGTTTCACCGCAAGCTGCATGCTCTGACCGGCCACGCCCCGGTGCAGTATCTTCGAACCATGCGTCTTAATCGGGCCAGACAGATGCTGCAAAAGAAGGCCGGCACCGTGTCCGAAATCGCGTTTGACGTCGGATTCAGCAACCTGTCGTATTTTGCGAAATCCTATCGCGAGCAATTCGGAGTACTGCCATCGGAGGATGAGTCCTGACCGTTCACTGGTAGCCAGTGCTTCTCCATCCAGCCAGTTTCTGATCTCACATTACCAGTCATGTATCTATATGTGTCAAAGAATAACGGAGCCGCTTTTCGTTTGTTCTGCCATGTCGTACGGCTGAAATCTGTCAGCGAATGGCCGACCCGTGTTAGATACGCCCACCCCCCAATCCCTATCTTCATACATACGTTTTTTCTCAGATGGACTCGTCAGACGCATGGCGTCTGGGCGTTTCCACGACGATGCCACATCACCAAGGAGATACTAACGATGAGAACGTTAATGATGACTGCGGCTCTCGCATGCGTGTTGGGTTATTCGTACGTATCGGCCCAGGTTCCGCAGACGATGAGTTACCAGGGCGTGCTGGTGGATGCAAACGGTACTCCGGTGCCGGATGGGAACTACGACCTGCACTTCAAGCTCTACACGACCGTAAGCGGGGGTTCCGCGATCTGGTCGGAATCGCAGAACGCGGCGGTGGTGCGGGGTGTGTTCAGCGTCACGCTGGGCTCCTCCGCGCCCCTGGCGCCGGCGTTCGATCAACCGTACTGGCTCGGGATCGCGGTGGGAACGGGAGCGGAACTTACGCCGCGGGTCGAACTGACGAGCACGGCCTACAGTCTGACCGCTCGCAGCGTGACGGACAGCGCGATCACGTCGGGAAAGCTGGCCGCGCACACGGTGGTCCGATCGTTGAATGGGTTGTCCGATCAGATCCATGTCAAAGGTGGCGATAATATCGTCGTGACGACAGCAGGGGATTCATTAGTTATTTCGGGTGCAGCAGCCATTGGGAATACGCTGGATCAGGCGTACGATCAGGGAGGCGCCGGTGCAGGTCGAGTCATCACGGCCGATGCGGGCGCGTTTGAGGTGGGTGGCGTGGATGGCGCGCTATTTACCGGGACATTCGGAAGCGGTGTAATTCCTGTGACCGGAGCCGGCACACGTTTGATGTGGTTTCCGAACAAGTCCGCTTTCAGAGTGGGCAGCGTCACCGGTAATCACTGGGATCATGACAGTATCGGTTCGTATTCCATGGCCTCGGGCTACAATACCAAGGCCTCCGGATTCTATTCCACGGCGTTGGGCGGTGGCACGACGGCCAGCGGCGGTACGTCCACGGCGATGGGCAGTTCTACCATCGCAAGCGGTTTTCGATCCACCGCGCTGGGGCGACTGGCCAAGGCGAGCGGCAGTCATTCGATGGCCATGGGCACCAATATTGAAGCGGCCGGTAATTATAGTCTGGCCATCGGGCTTTCGGATCAGGGCGGTTTGCAGCTGATCCAGGACTCGACGATGGCGATCATGGGCGGCCGCGTCGGCATAGGAACGGTCTCGCCTCGTTCTGCGCTTGAGCTCGGGGGCGCATTCGGGATTAGCGGGACGTCCTATTTGCCGGATCAAACAAATTTCGGTCTCTTCATGTCCGGATACGACGGAAGTACTGATATCGGCAGGCTCTACGTCGGGGATAACACCGGCTGGAAATTTCACTTCTCCAGCCGCTTTGGGGGCGTGGATACCGATCTGCTCACGATTCAGGACAACGGACGCGTAGGCATCGGGGTCACCAGTCCGTCCAACAAACTGCATGTCAACGGTGTTGTGTATTCCAGCAGCGGCGGATTCAAATTTCCGGACGGCACGGTGCAGACGACGGCGGCTTCGGGAGGCGGAGAAGGAGATATTACCGGCGTTACAGCGGGAACGGGCCTTTCCGGTGGCGGCCTATCGGGTGATGTGACGCTGATGTTGGATACCAGTCTCGTGGATGGACGGTTCGTGAATGAGGGGCAGATCAATTCGGTCACCGGCGGCATGATCCAGTCCGGCCAGTTGGTCAGGGCTGTCAACAATCTCAAAGACAATGTGCAGATCAAGGCAGGCAATAATATCGCAATTGCGACGGCCGGCGACTCGGTCGTTATTTCGGCCGTGGGAGTTGGTGCGGGTGACATAACAGGCGTGGCGGCGGGAACGGGGCTTGCCGGAGGAGGCTTGTCCGGCGATGTGACACTGCGATTGGACACCACATACGCCGACGGACGTTTCGTGAATGAGAACCAGGTGAATTCCGTTGATTCGAACATGATCAAGGACGGGAGCGTTACTAACAACGATATCCGCACCGCTGCCGGTATATCGGGCAGTAAAGTGGATCCGAATTTTGGCTCGCAGAATATCCTGACGAACGGAACTCTGACCGTGAATGGCATCAATGGAGTGCTGTTCACCGGGACCTATGGCTCCGGGACCATTCCAGTAACTGGCGCAGGGATTCGCGCCATGTGGTATCCTAACAAGGCGGCTTTCAGGGTTGGCAGAGTCACTGGAAATCACTGGGACAACGACAGTGTTGGTAACTATTCCTTTTCCGCGGGGTTTGACACAAGAGCCAAAGGAACATCATCAGTTGCTACCGGGGATCGAACGGCTGCCATTGGCGATTATTCCACAGCAATGGGGAGAGACACATGGGCTGGAGGGAGCTTTTCGACGGCAATGGGACGCACGACGACCGCCAGCGGATACGCTTCAACGTCGATGGGCAATACCACAACTGCCAGCGGCCACTCTTCGACAGCTCTTGGGTACAACACCGTCGCCAGCAATTCGTACTCGACAGCGATTGGTCACAGCACAACCGCCAGTGGGCTTTATTCCACGGCCATGGGCCGAGGCATTACGGCACAGGGCAATTACTCGTTTGCCATCGCTCTGTCCGATCAGACTGGTGAGCATGTCTATGGTGACAGCACGATGGCGATCATGGGCGGCAAAGTCGGTATTGGAACCACGGCGCCAACAACCGATCTGGCCGTTGAGGGCGGTTTCCGGATTCACAAAAACAATGTGACGATCACTTCGGATGGAAACACCATCACACTCAAGGCTTCGACGGCCACGATCACGATCGATCAATCGGGCACGATAACGATTGGGAGTACCGGCGGCGATATCACCATCGATGCCCATTACCACGATCTTCATCTTGCAGGGAACGATGTCAACATAGACGCCCATAACAATGTCAACGTGAACGGCGCGAAGGTCCTTCTAAATGCGACCACGAGTTCTCCGGGTGCGGCGCGTCTTGGCGACAGTGTCCTGACCCCACTTCCCTCGCCTGTGGGCGTCATTACCGGAGCCAGCGGAAGTGTCTTGATAGGAAATTAGCGGGTCGCAAAGCGAGCACTCAATCATCTATGTCAGGAGCCTTATGAAAAACCTGATTTGTCTCGTTGTTGTCCTTCTGGGGTATTCTGAACTACACGCCCAGGACAGCCTTGCGGCGAGCGTCTTCGGCAGCGGCGGTCTGGCCATGACCGATTCGGCCCAGTACCTCATGATCGGCACTCTCGGACAGGCCGCGATAGGTTCGTCCGTCGACGCGAATACTGTGCTGAACAGCGGTTTTTGGTACTCCGTCACGTCCATCGTTACCGGTGTGGAACACGACGAAGAGGCGCTGCCGAAGGAATTTGTGTTCTATCCGAATTATCCGAATCCGTTCAACCCGTCGACAACCATTCGCTTCGACCTCCCGAAGACCGGGATGGTGCGCCTCATCGTTTACAACATACTGGGACAGGAAGTGCGGAAACTCATCAATGGCCGGATGGAAGCGGGCCGAAGGCAAGTGACGTGGGACGGCACGAACAACCGCGGCGTGCGCGTGTCCTCGGGTGTTTACATCTACCGGATGGTCTACGCCGACAAGATCAAGTCGAGGAAGATGACGTTTTTGAAATGATTAAGAACTATGAAGTGCTGAGGCGGAAAATGTCCCTCAATCCGGGATATGAAAGAAAACCCAACGTAAGGAGACTGTCATGGATGCGAACAATTTGATGGCTATCGGCAAGAAATACTGGTGGATTCTGCTGGTTGGTGTCGGTCTATACTTTGTGTATATCCTGTTCATCGCCGATTTCCTTAAACAGCAGCGTCTCGAGTCGGTCGGCATACCGGCAAAAGCCCAGGTAGTGGATATTGACCGGCTCAATGTTCAGCTGAACAAGAATTACAAGTACGACATCAAAGTCCTGGTCATGCCGGAAGGCAAGGCGCCGTACGAGGCCGTCATTTCCACATTCTGCGAAACGTGGTCTGTTCCGAAAAAGGGCGCCTTCCTGAGCGTCAAGATCGATCCGGACGATCCGCAGAACCTGATCTGGTCGAGCGAGGAGAAGCCGGCATCGGCATCTCAGGCAGCCACGACATTGACCGACGCTCAGAATTTCATCGCGGCTAAAGAATGGACCAAAGCCATTGCCAGCTTGGAGCAGGCGCTCAAGGAGCTGGATCCGGACGACCCGAGTGTACCAATAACCATGTACAATCTCGCCTGCGCCAATTCCATGGCAAAGGAAAAGGCGGCTGCGGTGAGGTGGCTTGGCAAAGCGCTGGAAAAAGGATTTAACGAATTCGGCCATATCGAGACTGATCCCGATCTGGATTACATCCGCGGGATGAAGCATTACAAGGAACTCCTGGAGAAATACAAAAAGTAAGGCCGATATGGGCGAACAGAAAGTGAATGCCGGTTATTGGGATGCGATGGGATGGAGAGAAAGCCGGATTGATATCATCGATTGACTCGGTTGTAAAACATGAGGATATTGTATTGCCATCATCGCCCAAGAGGACGTGATGGCTCATTCGGGAGGCGTTGGCATGCCGTCGTCCTTCACATCTGATCGTGATGTCTACGAGGTCCTGACCGAATACGCCAAAGGCGGGATGGGCGTCACCTACCTTGTCCGGAGTCAGAAGACCGGTCAGAAACTGATCCTCAAAGAACTTCGGATGGACAAAGCCCGGGATTGGAAAGCGATCGAGCTGTTCGACCGGGAAGTCCAGGTTCTCCGCAATCTCAACCATCCCAATATCCCCCAGTACTTAGACAGCATCGCGTCCGAAGACAAAGTCACGTTCGCGATGGTGCAGACGTTCATCGACGGAAAAACCCTCCAGCAGTTGCTGGCGGAGAAGGCGCTCTTCTCGCACGAGCAGTTCAGCGACTACCTCTGCCAGTGTCTGGACGTGCTTGCGTATCTGCACGGTATGGTTCCTCCGGTCATTCACCGCGACATCAGTCCAAAGAACATTATCATCAGCGGCGAGAAGGCGTACATCGTCGATTTCGGCGCGGTCAAGAGCGCCCTGACACCGACGTCGTCGTTCTCCACCGTCGTGGGTACGTTTGGATACATGGCGCAGGAACAGGTCATGGGCAAGGCGGCGCCGGGTTCGGACATGTATAGTCTGGGAATGAGCTTCGTGGCATTTGCGACACGGCATGAACCCGAGCAACTGCCGCTGGATGAAGAAACCGGCCAGGTGAATGTCCGGGAACTGCTGGAACTGCCGGACAAACTCGAAGCGGTACTGGAGGGCATGACGCGCCTGAATCTGACCGAGCGCCTGTGCGATGCCTCGCAGGCGATCAAGATCCTGAGGGCCATGCCGACGGCCGTGGCGACGCGGCAATCGTTGACTTCACCGTATGTCGAGGTGGGTTACAAATCGACGCGTGAAATCACACCCATCAAAATCGGTAAGGTCTCGATCAAGAACGAACTCAACCTGGTCAACTTCATTCAACAGGATGAAGGCTGGCACAGGAGCCTGATCGAGGACTCGGCCGGCTACGAAATGCTTCTGATGTGGATGGCACAGATTCAGAGTCTGGAAGCCAAGAGCGTGTTTGACGGAATGATTCAAGCCTACCGGCCGCTCGGACCGGCTTTTGTGAAGGAGGCCATACTGCGGTATTTTGTGCCGGAAAGGCCGGTTACCGTAGGCGACCGGACATTTGATTTCTTCAATGCGCCGGATCCTGAAGACGAGTGCGCCGGATTTTTTGAGGCGGTGGATGCCGTTTGGAAGACCAGCAGTTTCAAAGAGATCCAGCGGTGGCTGCTGCAATTCGAATTCTCCCTGCGATGGTTGGCCGATGTGTCCCCCGCCGATCGAAAAGCCCCGAAACGCGGCTTGCTCGAGCGCGTGGCGACGTTGCTGGGCGCCGGTCTGCGCGATACCTTCTCCGACTACCGGGCAGAGTTTCACGCAAAACTCACGTATGACCATCTGGTCGGGCTGCTGCATGCGTTCAATCCCTCCCGGCCCTTTCGGGATATGGACGATAAAGCGTACGACAGCGTGGAAGACATGGCCCTTTTCTTTGCCTCTCAGCCGCAATGGCTGGACGCGGATCCGGAGGCCCGGCAGGATGAAACGCCGGAGAGAGAACCCAAAAACAAACGATCAAGAAAAACCCAACCGGTCACGAAGAAACGCCCGCCCCGATCCGAACCGCCGGTGGATGAACGTCTGGTGGCCGAGAAGGATCAATTCCTCCGGAAGAGCGGTCTGAGCCATCTGTGCAACGTCAGCTATCGTGACCTGCTGTTTGGTGTTTTCAAGGATCACGTGAAGAGCGACGTGCAGGTGAGAAGCATCGCGTACGACGAACCCGAGAAGGGGCGGTGTACGATCGCCTTTGACATCGTGGGGAAATCATTGACCGATTATTTTCATGGACACGGGCTGAAAACGAATCTGACCGAGGCTGGGAAGAAAGAGAGAATGGTGCTCTTTCAGAAATCCTATTGTAGAGGAGCGTCCCTGTACCGGTCGTTCATTGCCGCGCTGGAGAAAGAGCACGGTCTGAAGGAGAGTATGGTCGGCGAATCCTCGAAAGCCGAGTTCCGGCGCATCACGGGCGAGAGGTTCCGCCGCCGCTTTTCGGCGGACACCGTTTCTTTTCTGCGCGTGCTGGGCCTGCTCTTTCCGCTCCTGGGATCGGGGCTTTTCTACGTTGCCTACTATGAAGTCAACACAGAGGCGCTGGCGCTCCTGAACTCAATTTCTCCCTTTGAGACCAAATACCTTGCTCCCGGTCAGAACCCTTACGGCTTCAGATCGGGCATCCTCCTCCTGACTCTGATCTTCCTGATCCCGGCTTTCGTGGCCTTTGTTGGTCCCTTGCTCAAGTTCCTGAGGAATAATTGGTCGGATGTAGTCCCCTTTTTGGTCGGACCGATCGCATTCTTGATTGCGGGGGTCGTTGGAGCTCTGGCTAAGCCTTCCCTTTTCGCCATATCTGTTCCGATCATCATCTCCATTCTTGGGTTTACGGTGCTGCTGCTGAACCGCCTTGTTCGTTTGGTTCCGTTCCTGTGCGCGGTCGGTCTGTTTTTCGTCATCGCTTCGGCCGTGATGGTTCAATCCTTGTCCTTTACGGCAGAAGTGATGATCCCGGAAAACACGCCTGCCTTGTATCCGGCCACGGTGATCCATCTTCTGGGTCAGGATGATCGCGTGACGCTTCATCGAGAGCCCAATCCGACCGCGCCTAGGGTTGGAGAGGTCGAACGAGGAAACAAGGTCGAGGTGGTGCTGGACTCGCTGAATTGGGTCTTGATCCGTTCGGAAAAGGCGGCAGGATTTGCGCCGAAAAGCCAGTTCCGACGGCTGGCTGTGAAAGTGGCATCGGTCGTCGCGGAACAAGGTGTTCTGTATGCGGAACCATCCAGAGATTCGGAAGTGGTGCAGGAGTTGTTCAAGGACGCATCCCTTGGCATTCTCATGGAGGGCGGTGAATGGTATTATGCACGCCGGGGAAGTAATGAAGGATATGTTCACGCTTCGGATGTGCGTATTTCAACCAAAGAAACAGCCACGGTGACCGTCCGGGCGGGTAGAGACTGCGAATGGATCAGGTCGCAGATTGTCTTTTACGTTGACGGAACGGCGCGCGGCCGATTTCGGGCGGGAGAAGGCGAACGACGGGTCGAAGTCCCCGTGGGTGATCACGTCCTTCAGGCGGCCTGTGATGAAATGAACTGGGGACCGCAAACGCTCTACATCGACATCGAAGGAACAGACTGGAACATGAGATGCAGGCGATAGCCATTCGTTGGCGTCCGCATCTCGATGATCGAAACCATAGGAGGAGATCCCCATGAATTCACGATGGACAAACCTGGTTCTCGCCGGATCGCTGGCACTCTTCACCTGCGGGCAATTGGCTTCACAGGAGAAGATTCTGATCGAAGGGCAACTCGATGGCAAGTACCCGATCAAGATGCTGATCTACCGGGACGGAAATACGGTTCGCGGAAACTACTTCTACCGCAAGGTCGGAACGCTGATCAGACTGGGCGGGACGATCACGGCATCCGGCGTCACGGACCTGCAGGAGTGGGACGGCAACGGGAATCAAACGGGCTCGTTCAGCGGCCGACTCGCTAAAGATCATTCGTTCACCGGGCAGTGGATCAGTCCGAAGGGCAAGGCGCTGTCCGCGGTTCTTGTGCCATCGAAGGAAAGCGACGATGAATTTTTTCCATCCAGCGTTGAATATTCACTGACCGCGTTCAGCGGAATCCAGCAAATACAGACCCTGCGGATCACCGGCGGCAATGCCCAGGTGGAACAGGATTTGAACGACCTCCTGTCGGTCTCCCGCCAGAGCGGCGCGAATCGGAGGAAGAAATAAGGAACAAGTTTATCACGCATGAGTATCCCCAGGGCCTGGTTTCGATGAGCGGAGAAACCACGTGCAATAAACGCCACGTATTCAGTGCGATCATCAGGAAGGAATGGCTTGGCGCGTATTTGTCCTCGGGCCACTCGCTCATCAATTATGACCTGCGGCGTGGAACAAAACTGACCATCGGGGACCTACTGGATATGGAGAAAGTCGGTCCGCTCGTCGAACGGCTTCGGGATGAATTTCGGAGACGGACTCTCGAAAAAATCGAAGAGGCATCGAAGGACGGCAATGACATTTCCTACCTCGAGGACCGGGTGTTTAAGGAAAGCGATTTCGATCTCGAAAACGTTGCTGTGAAGGAATGGGGTTTGCAGTTCTACTTCGACCTCGATCTGCCGACTGCCCTTAGGATGTACAGCCCCGACAACAGCTACGGAATCGATTTCGAAGGACTGGGAAGGTACATCCGACGCGACGGACCGCTGTGGCCGTTGGCCGGCGATTACATGGGTTTTTAAGGAAGGATCGATGCGCGGTAAACTGGATCCGGATTACCAGACGATGATCGGCTAGTGCGAAAAAACCGTCAAACAGGGTTTCACGGAATCCGCATACAGCGAAGCCTGGAAATGAATCGATTCATACATCATCCGATTAAGCACTTTTTGATGTTACTTCCGCTGATATTTTCGTCGCGTCTGCAGAGCCAGGCGTTGTCCGATTCATCCGATTGTGCTGAGGATTCAAGATGGATCCGACTCACGGAAGTCAAAGGCGAGTGGGTGATCTACCACTATTGTTATGCAGGAATCGGTACGCTGGAAATAACCAGGCAGGATGACGGAACCATAAACCTGATTATTTTTCACGGGCAGGATTCTGATATTTATGAGGTGCTGGAAAAAAGCCACGACAACGAACGGTGCTGTCTCCGGGTAAGAAACTCCCAATCGGGAGAATCAAGAGATGTATCGTTCCGTTATCTGGACGATTTCAACCGCATCGCCGAGTGGGATCTCGGCGGATCAGCAGGAAAAGTTCGCTATGTATTGAGCGGTTTTGAACGTGATATTCCGGCGCTCTATGAAAACAACGGTGATTGCGGAGAACCATGATGGTGGATATCTGAATAATCCGATTCTCCGAATACTTGTTTTGATCAACGTGATGGATAATCACAAAGCCCGCCGTGACCCATCGAACATCCGGCGTGTCCCGATGCCGTCCCTTCACTTCCTGAAAAAATCAACCCACGAACAACTGATCGCGTCCGGATTATCTTTCGTCATGGGAATAGGCACCAGGATTTCGACCGCATCCTCCGTCTTCGTCACCGTCACTTCAATAGTGCCATCCGGATGTTCCGATGGACGTCCGTCTTTGGCGATATTCCAATAATGTACTTTCTTGGGACTCATCAGCGATGTGCCGAAACGGATGAGCCCATTGTCCATCCGAAAAGATTCCAGTCCGGCAAGTTTCAGACGGATCGTGAGTTGGGAAGGCCATTCGTCCGAGCCTCGCACCAGTCTGACTCCACCGATTCCGCTCTTGCTGGCGATGATCACGACAGCGGCGCGTCCGGTCCACACGACCTCGCCGGAATCCTCCGCCTTTCTCAGTTCGACGCTCAACAGCGGCTCCTGCACGACCGCGTGTGTCGCCGGAACGATAAGCGTCAGAAAAAAAACAAGAATGCTCATACGGGTATCTCCACGGGTTGAGCCGTAAATCTACAGCCTATCCTCCCCCTAATACAACGGCGTCGGTATGTCACCCCACAGCACGTGCGGCGGAGGGTACGACAGCCCGGTCACCGAACCCTTCTTCACGTGAACGACGATCAACGGCTCCCTCCGGTACGTTTTCGTGAGGAGATCGAGCGGATCGGACATCGTGCCATGCAGATGTGCACGCGTGAAAAGGATTTTGAATTCAGACGGATCTTCACGGTGAGGCTGATGATGACCTTCGATGCCCGGAGTCCGTGGTTCGAGCGGCAGGTCGGCCAGGAACCAATTCTCAGGCACGACATAGGCTAACACTGGCCCTTCGTTTGCCGATAGAATCGAGCGAAGCGTGTCCGATTGATGGGCGGAATGGATCACATCACGAATCTGGCTGGGTTCCTGACGTACGACAGAAACCGCCAGCATCGGCGTCTCCGCATATACACTTACCGAATAGATGGAGATGAGATGCAATCCGCGCGCCACCAGCACCGCCACGACCAACGAAAGAGAAAAGATCAGGACGCGTTTCCAGAGACCGCGGGCGTGGCGTTCGGCGCCACGGCGGGGAAACGGCAGGAATCGGCCCGTGATTTTTCGGTACGCCTCATAGTCTGCGCCGAAAGCGGCCACGCACTGCGCCTCTTCATGTTCCGCCAGCCAATCGTACACCGCCAGCATGGCCACATAAAACATCAGCACAAGAAAACGGGGCCACACCAGGAGAGCGCCGAAGCCCATGATCGCAAAGGCGACATATTGAGGATGCCGTATACGGGCGTACAAACCCGATCGAACCATCCCCTTTCTGCGAAAATGCGCCGCATACAACGGAACGGCCGCCATGACAAAAAGTACAAGCCCCAAGGTGATCACGGCAAATCCAATGCCCGACGCCCGGTTGAATAGCGCCACGGAGGATTCTGTGTAATGCGGCATAAAGAAACCGTTGAGCCAGGCCGTGAAGGGCCAGGCGGCCAGTGCATTCAGCCCAAATCCATACACGGAGTAATAATACAGGGCGAGCGGGCTGATCATGAAAAGAATCTCGAACACGGTGAACGCATACACAAGCCAAACGGCACTGCGAAGACGGTTGTTTTTCATGCGGCGGTCCTCCGGTGTGTGGCACCCAAGTAAATCAAAAGGGCGACCAAATGCAATTTCGGTATGCCCCGTCGTCGTCGTGAGGTGTGTTTTCCGATTGAGAGGCGCGAACTGAAAAGATAATTTGCATTTTCACTTGGGAAAAAGTACATACCGACGTCAATCGATTTCAACATACATTTGTAACCAATACCAGGGAGGCTTCCATGAAGATTCTCGGCAAGTCATTCATGCTTGTCGTGCTGGCGGCGTTCACGCTGTCGGCCCAGCAAAAAGAGACCAAAACGGTCGACGCGCCCATGGACGGAATGATGAAGAAATGGCTTGAAGTATCGTCACCCAATGAAGCGCACAAAGTGCTCGGCGACCTTGTGGGATCGTGGGAATCCACCAACACGTGGTGGATGGAAGGCCCCGACAAAGCGCCGGTCGTGAACAAGGGTACGTCGGAGATGAAATGGATTCTCGGAGGGCGGTTCATCCAGCAGGAGATCAAAGGCGAAATGATGGGGATGCCATTCGAAGGCATCGGCATGACCGGATACGATAATGTGCGAAAGATGTACGTTTCGCTCTGGATGGACAATACCTCCACGGGCCTCTGGACCAGCGAGGGTTCGTATGATGCGGCCTCCAAAACATTGACGCTCTTTGGAAAGAGCGACGACTTCATGACCGGCCAGTACGGCAAGACCGTTCGATACGTCACAAAAATCGAGAGCAAGGACAAACACGTGTTCGAGTTTCATGACGAGACCAATCCGGCAGGCAAAACCAAGATGGGAGAAATGGTCTTCACACGCAAAGCCGCGATGAAGAAGGATGAAGCGGCCAGGAAGCAGTAACCGTACATCCGACAGGACCAGCCCACAGATTCTGATCCATGACATACCAGAGTGTTGTGTACCCGCCGTGTTGGCGGGTTTTTTTTGTACTCGTTGAGTGACGACCATTTGGTGACCCGTGAGGCTCCCCCAACTCGATTCATACCCGCATTATGCATTTTGTTCATCAAGTTCTGAGTACCCTTTGCGCTTGGCATGTGCCAAAAGGACTCTCCACTGTGGCCGTTATTCACGATGAGTCGTAAATTCGTCGTGAAACTGATTGATTTGCAGGCTTCCCTTTTTGGCCCATGGATTGCATACAAGTGGGTTGTTGTCAAATACTACAAACCACGGAGGTGTCTTATGATACGCGCCATCGCCATCGTTGTGCTCATGCAAAGGACCCTGGTCTCCCTGGCTGCCCAGAATTCATCGAATGCGACGCCCTTCAGGAATCATGTCGGCTTCTCGGCCGGCAACGTTTCGGGCATTGGTCTGTCCTACCAGCGGGATCTCTTCAGAAATCTGTCCACCATGGTCGTCGTGGGAGGTGTCGCCCAAAAAAGCCACGGAGATTTCAATACCGGTGTGATGCTCAAATACACATTCAGCCGCATCAATCCCATCATCCGAATCTATGCGGCGACCGGGGGAAGCTACTTCTACGACAAGGACGTGAACGGCGTCTACGACCATGAAACAGGTCTGTCCTCCGATCGAAAACGCCAGTATGCAAAAGTGGGACTCGGTTTGGGATTCGAAGTGCTCTTCATTGGCGGCAAGGTCGGCTTGGACGTCAACTTCATCGGTGCAGGCGCAAGTTTCCAGAAAAAGCAGGACGCCGTGAAGTACACGCTTGGCGACAAGCCCATCATCGGGCCCCAGGTGACCTTGAGCTACAACTTCTGAAATCTCCTGAAAGCCAAGCGGCGGGGGTGCAGGCTCCCGCCGGCTGTTGGCGAGAGTGCTGGATTACTTCACATTGAAGACGGCATGGGTTCTAGACTGAGCTTCAGAATGCCATGTTCCGCGAAGCGCCGCTTCGCGGCGAGCCCCTGCGGGACTTTTCTTCTTGCAAACCCCACCCCTACGGGTTACCTTATCGCCGCTACCCGCCTGATAACGTCCGAATCGAAACCACAACTGAACTACTTCCAAACGCGAGCAAAGCATGGACCCCATCACATTTCCCAGTCGCACTTCCACCCAGTTTTTTGAGGACGTCAAACGCGGAGTCGCCGACTATTGCGCCGCCCGCGGCATCAGCGAAAAGGCCGATGGACGAATGGTATGCAAGACCCTGGTCATGCTGGCGATCACGTTTGTGCCGTATGGCCTGATCATGACCAATCGTTTCGATCCATGGGAAATGCTCGCGCTGGTCGTCGTCATGGGCGTCGGCATCGCCGGCATTGGCTTCTCCATCGCCCACGACGCGTTGCACGGCGCGTATTCCTCCAGGCCATGGGTCAACCGCCTGCTCGGCCTGATGTTTGACGTGATGGGCGCCAACGGTTACATGTGGAAGCTTACCCACAACGTCATTCATCACACGTACACCAACATCCACGGCGTGGATGAAGACCTTGAAGTGTCCCCGCTCCTCCGTCTGTCCCCACACGCCAGGCACCAGGGTTTCCAGAGATTTCAGCACCTGTATGCGTTTGCCGCGTACGCCTTCTCGACCTTGTTCTGGGTTTTTGTGAAGGACTATAAGTATTTCCTGCAGAAGGACCTCGGTCCGTACAAGAACATCAAGCACCCGGCCGGCGAGGTGGTTCTGCTGGTCGTGATGAAAGCCGTCTACTACACATACACCATTGTTCTTCCATGGATTTTTCTGGATGTGACGTGGTGGCAGTTCCTCATCGGGCAATTGACATTGCATTTCACCGCGGGCTTTATTCTCGGCATTGTCTTCCAGCTGGCGCACGTGGTCGAAGACACGGTCCAGCCGCTGCCGGACACCGCAGGCCACATGGAACACGCGTGGGCGATTCACGAAATGGAAACGACCTCAGACTTCGGACGGAACAACAGACTGCTCAATTGGTATGTCGGCGGTCTGAACTTCCAGATCGAACACCACCTTTTCCCGAAAGTCTGCAGCATTCATTATCCGGCGCTGAGCCGCATGGTTGAAGAAGTCGCCAGGAAACATGGCGTCCGCTACAACCACCATGAGACCATGTGGGAAGCCGTCAGATCTCACTACCGCATGTTGAAGCGGCTTGGGAACCCGGCGAAAGCGGCGGCCGTCCATCCCCCTCTGGCCGCGTAGATGTGAGATCTGCTGGGTTCTCTCAGAGGTGATATTCGGTACCCACCTCCGGCAGGATCACTTCCACCGTCGGATTCCATTCCTGAATGGCCGTCCGCATCCAGGTCAGCGCCTCGTCGCTTCCGCTGTGCACCATCACGATCTTCTTCGGATGCAGATCCCTGACCATTCGCAGTAAATCCTGCCGGTCCGAATGGCCGCTGAATTGCAGACGCTCGATACGGCAGGCGCGCCGGATGGGTTCCGGGTAGCACGTCAGTTCCTCGCCGGGTTTCGAGTCGTAAATCCGCCGGGCGGGCGCGTCCGGGCTGGTGTATCCCACAAAACAAATCGTATGGCGTTCGTCGCCAAGCATACGACGCGCCAGGCGGTAGCTGGGCGTGTTCTCCATCATCATGCCGCTGCTGGCGATGATCACCGACGGCCGTTTGAACCACCAGCCGGCGCGGTCGGCTTCGCGTGACTCAATCACATCGAATTCCATATCGTCAAAAAAAACGGCGTCGTCCACACGGTGGCTGTATTCCGCCGAGAGATCGTAGATCCGCGAAACCGCGCGTCCAAGCCCGGAGACGTACAGATCGACGTTTGGAATCTGTTTCTTTTGCTTCATCTGATGCACGAGCCACAACATCTCCTGCGTTTTGCCCAGCGCAAAGGCCGGGATCAGGACACAACCGCGACGGTCGGCGGTTTCCTCAATAATGCGGGCCAGTTTCCTGACTTCATTCTTTCGCCGCACATGTTCCGCCGCCGCATTGCCGGCCATGGTGCATTCCATGATCAGGATGTCTACCGGTTCCCTGGGGTACTCGGCGCCGCGGATGAGGAACTGGTCCGTCGCCGACGTGTCGCCGGTGTAGAAAAGCCGCCCTTCGCGAGAAGCGATGTACAATCCCCCGGCTCCCAGTGTGTGCCCCGCCGGCAACCACCGGCAGCGCAAACCTTCCTGGCTATTGTCATGCCCGAATACGCGGAAGTCTTTATGAAATTTCATGCCCTGAATGATGTATGAAATCATGTCCACGTCTTCGTGCGTGTACAACGGGTATTCCGGAATGTTCTTTTCCAATCGCAACGCGGTCATCACCGTGACCGTGTTGTGCAGCATCGTGGTGTAGAGATAACTGGAGGGATAGGTCAGAAAAACGCGTGCATGCGGAAATCGTTTCAGGACGACCGGCAGGGCGCCGAGATGGTCGTGATGGCCGTGCGACACAAACAGCGCGTCCACCAATCGGTCCCTGATCAGGTCGAGCGAGGGGAGGCTTTGTTGACCTTCATGGTGCGGGTCAATGCCGGCATCAAGGATGATCCCCGTGCGGTCGATTTCCAAAAAATGACAGTTGGCGCCGATGGCTTTGCCGCCGCCGATCGAGAGGAATTTCATCCGGCAAAAATGGAAAGATTCAACTCACGGGAAAGGAATTCCAGAGTTTTCAGACCACCGATGCTGTTGCCTTTTTCGTCCAGGGCAGGACCAAACGTGGCGATGGACATCTTTTCCGGGGCAATGGCCAGGATGCCTCCGCCAACGCCGCTTTTGCCGGGCAGTCCCACCCGGCAGGCGAATTCACCGGATGCATCATACAAACCGCAAAGGCTCATGATCGCGTTCAGGAGTTTCACGGTTTCCGGACGGCAGATGACCTGGCCGCTGACGGGATCAACGCCGTGGTGCGCCAGGAAAAGCCCGGCGCGGGAAAGCCGGGCGCACGTCAGTTCGATGGAGCATTGCCGGAAGTAGGCGTCCACCGCTTCTTCGACGTCGCCTTCGATGACGCCGAAATGTTTCATGAAATGGCCCACGGCGCGGTTGCGGTGACTGGTCGAGGCCTCGGACTGATAGATTTCCTCATTGATGGAAGCCGGGGCAACGGCGACTTCGCGGATGAACTCGAGGAGGTTCTGTGTCTTTTCGGATGCGCGATGTCCCGGCAGAAGGCTCGTGACGGCGATGGCCCCCGCATTGATCAGCGGGTTGCGCGGTTTGCCGGATTCGTATTCGAGCTGCACCAGCGAATAGAACGGGTTGCCGCTGGGTTCCATGCCGACGCGTTCGAAAACCTTTTCCTCCGGAAGCCGGCGCAACACCAGGGCCAGCGCAAAGATTTTGGATACGCTCTGGATGGAAAAGGCCACGTCCGTGTCGCCCGCCATCCATTGCCGTCCGTCCGGCGTCGTGACCGTCACGCCCAGGTGATCGGGATTCGCTTTCGTGAGGGCGGGAATATAATCCGCGAGTCGGCCACGGGACAAAAAAGGCCGCGCATACTGCACGGCCGCCTTCAACACGTCTTGCATGACAACGTTCTAATTGAAATGATACATGATTTTTTCAATCATCAAATGAACGCGGGAATTGCTGTCCACGATCTCCGGAAGGACTTTGACGACGGTGGCGCGAAACAGAATGCCCTTGCGAATCTCCGGGTACATGATTTCCGACAATTCCTTCTTCAGATAACCGATCATCTGGCCTTCCTTGGTGCGAACCGCGACGGCAAACAGATCGTGAGGGTTCTCAGGTTCCGGCGTCAGCATGACGCGCGTGCCTTCGCCGAGCTGGCCCATGTCCACGGTGTAATGGCGGATGCCGACGACCCGCGTGAAGAAGCGCGGTTCGTCGAGGTAAAAACGCTTCAGTTCGTTTTCAAATTCCGTTTTGATCTGGCGGTCGTGCTCGGTCAGTCCGGCCTCGGACGAGGCCTCGAAGGGCTCGGAAGATTCCGGCAGTTCAAAAGAGGATTCGCCGCCTTCGAATTCGTCGTCATCTTCCGAATCGGAACCGTTGCGCGCGGCGTCGGCCGCTTCCTCGTCCAGGCGAATTTCCTCTTCCTGCATGAATTTCTCGACACTCGGCAGGTCCATTTTGCCGAGAAACCAGATCAGGTTGAAATCGATGAAATCGTCGGGCTTTTCGTCGAAGTTCATAAGCTGGTATTCGGCGAGAATATTGACCTTGAGTTTGTCGGGCAGGACGCGCGAGAGCATTTCCCTGAGCGGCACGACCGCCGTCAGGCCGCTGTCGATAAGCATTTGCAGTTTGTGAATCGCCGGAAAAATGATGCCCTTGAGAAAAAGATACAGCAATTCAAAACATTCGATGAGTTCCTCCGACAGGTCGGCCAGAACGATGTCCGTGGCCGGTGAGCGGCATTCCAGAATCCGGATCTCAAGCGTCGAGTGATCGTCCAGGTCGATCGTGAATTTATCAGACGTGACAAAGTCCTCGACATGTCGCTGCAGCTTGCCAGGCGGCCGGGCGGCGGTTTTCTCGGGAACCTGATCAAGGGAGAGTTCGGCGAGCAGGAGTTGGGAATACTCCGTCTGGGCAAAGGTCGCAAAGACATTGCCATTGAATGCCGAATGGATTTGGTTGTGAATATGCAGATGGACCGAATAATACCGTACAATGGGAACGCGCAAATACGGCAATTTTTGTCTCATTCAGAACTCCACGCGGGTGAACATTGAATCCACGATCTCACGGCCGGGCAAGCGGCCCGATGTCCTGAATAATGTACGCACGGTTGGACGGCAGAACAAGCGTTTTTTGTCGCGCAGTCGCCGCCGTCATTTTTCGCCCTGGGCCTTGCGCTGTTCGTAATCGGCCATGATCTTGTGGGCCAGATCGTGCGGCAGTTCGGCGTAGTGCGAGAATTTCTTGCGGAAGACGCCGCGCCCGCTGGTCATGGACCGGAGGATCGTGGCATACTTCTGAATTTCGGCCAGCGGGATATGCGCTTTCACGATCTGGAAATGGCCGTCGGCTTCCATGCCCTGGATTTGACCGCGGCGGGAGGAGATGTCGCCCATGATGGCGCCCATGTATTCTTCCGGGATTTTCACTTCCAGTTCGTAAATCGGCTCCAGCATGATCGGATGCGCGTCTTTGAAGCCTTTGCGGAAGGCCATCATGCCGGCGATTTTGAAGGACAATTCATCCGAATCCACGTCATGATAGGATCCGTCGATCAGCGTCACTTTGACGTCGACGACCGGGTACCCCGCAATGACGCCCGCCAGAAGGGCTTCGTTGACGCCTTTTTCGACGGCCGGCACAAAACGTCCCGGCACCACGCCGCCGACAATTTCGTCCTCAAATTCAAAACCCGTTCCCCGCTGTTTCGGCTCGATTTTGATATGCACGTGGCCGTACTGACCGCGGCCGCCGGTCTGTTTCTTGTGTTTGTATTCGACGTCCTTGACGGTCCCGCGAATGGTCTCCTTGAAGGGAATCTTCGCATCGACCAGATCGACTTCGACGCCGAACCGGTCTTTCAGGCGCTTCGTGACGATCAAAAGATGCATCTCACCCTGGCCCGACGCAATACTCTGCTGGGTCTCGGTGTCGTAGGTGTACGAAAACGCGGGATCCTCCTCATGCAGAGCGTGCAATCCCGTGCTCATCTTGGTCTCGTCGGCCTTGCCCCGCGGCACGATCCCAAACGTGATGACCGGATCGGGAATCTTTATTTCGTCAAACCTGACCGGACGGTTCTTGTCCGACAGGGAATTATTCGTGTGGGTGTCGCGGAGCTTGACCAGGGCGGCGATATCGCCCGCGCCCAACTGACCGGCATCCACACGCTCCTTGCCGTTGAGCAGGAAAATCTGGCCGATGCGCTCGACGACATTCTTGCTGGAATTCATCACATCATCGCCGGTCTTGACCGAGCCCGAATACACGCGGAATAACGACATCTCTCCGACATGAGGTTCGCTCAGAGTCTTGAATACAAACGCGGAAAACGGCGCCTCGGTCTTGCATTCGATCGATTCCGTGCCGCCCGAGGGATTCATGCCCTTTTTGGCGGGCATGTCGGCCGGGGACGGCCCGTAGTCCACGATGAAATCCAGCAGCGGTTTGACGCCGACGCTATTCAAGCCATTGGTGCAGAACACGGGAATGATCTTGCGGCTCAGGATGCCTTCCCGCAGGCCGGTGTGAAACTCCTCGTCGCTGAGAGTGCCGGTCGCGAAATAGTCTTCCATGAATTTGTCTTCACTCTCGGCGGCGTCCTCGACAAGAATCTCGTGGAGTTTGTTGAGACGGTCCTTGAATTCACCGGGCACGTCGAGGGCTTCGTAATTACCGGATTTGTCGACTTCGAATTTGAGCATCTGCATTTTGATGATGTCGAAGATCTTGTTGAAATCCGGGCGGCCGGCGCCGATCGGGTAGCCGATTTCGACGATGTGGCGGTCCCCGCCAAAACGCTCCACGATCACGTCAAACGTCTTGTCGAAGTCCGAGTTTTCCTTGTCGAGTTCATTGATGACGAACATGACGGGCAGGTTGTATTCGGCGGCGTAGTCCCAGGCGATTTCGGTGCCGACGTCCATCATGGCCGTCGCGCGCAAAGGGATGATCACCATGTCGGCCGCGCTCATCGCGCTGCGGATTTCACCCCGGAAGTCGGCGAATCCCGGCGTGTCGAGGAGATTGATCTTGTGGCCGTTCCACTCCGTGTGCATCAGCGTCGTGTTGATGGAAAATTTGCGTTCGATTTCATCCGCATTGTAATCGCTGGTCGAGGTGCCCTGGTCCACCGAACCAAAACGTTTGATTTTTCCGCTCACGAAAAGAATGGCCTCCGCCAGTGTCGTTTTGCCGGTGCCGCCATGTGAAGCGAGGCAGACATTGCGTATTTTGTCCGGCGTATAGGTCTTCATGAGGAATCTCCAGTAAGTATCAATAGATATTGGATTTTAGAACGAAGAATGAGCTCGGTCAGGCTTGTGGCAAGACGGCAAAAATGTAAGAATCGCGACCGTCAAAAGCAAAGCAATTTGCGGTGCGGCCATGGAAAAGAGGACGAAAACGGATGGTGCGATCGTAGTATTTTCTATTGGAGAGAAGGATTTTTCAACAATCGTATCGACCACAGGATACCGCCGGCCGAACATAAACCGCCGATGGATAAAAAAAGGAAGGTGGCCATCGGCACGGCCACGCGCAGGCGTGAGTCGTCCGGATGTTCCGGATCGTAATGGACGGTGATTTTTTTTCCGGCGGGGAAGTCCACGAGGGAACGTTCGGCGACATTGAGCCGGTTGGATTTGGTGCCGAAGCCCGGGACGTCGAGATCGCTGACACCCTCGTAGGACCGGTCGCCGACGGTGTAGGTGTAGCGGATGCCCGGATGGAAGGCGCGGGTGCCTGAAACGTGCGAGGCGACGACGACCCCTTCGGTCACGGGCCAGTCGCGCCGGGCCCAGTCGTCCGACAGACGCCGCGATTGAATGATGACTACGATCAGACCGCCGATCATCAGGGTGACGGCGATTCCGGATTTAAGGATTTTCTGGCGATGCCTGTCGATGGCGTGCGTTCCTGCAAAATAAGATAGAACATTTCGCTCTCGCGAGGGAGCCTTCATGATTCACGGAGACACCCGCTTGCGCGGGTGTGACAAACAACGGTCCTGAGCCGAGTCGGACGTCAGGCTGAGTAGCACGTCAGGATGAGCGGTACGTCAGGCTGAGCGGTACGTCAGGCTGAGCGCAGTCGAAGCCTGTGATATTCTGTTCGGATTCGGACGTCAGGCTGAGCGCAGTCGAAGCCTGACACACCACACTCTTCTTGATCATAAAAAATCCGACGACAGAAATCTATCGCGATTTTTCCGCCCAGTCAACAGGATATTGCGAAAGCCGCATCGCCGCGACCTCGCCAGACTAGATGGAGAGGGTGATTTGGCCAGTGATGCCGTTGTAGAAAAGCGTGCAGTGTTGCAAAACATCTCTACCTATCAGCGCCAACAATTTTTGGGGAGCCAAGGCTGCTCCGATTGCGCCGCTCTCGATTGAAATGGGCAAACCAGTGATTTGAACTTGAATTGGATAGACATTCTGTGGAGTTGAAGAGTGTGAGGCAGATGCCACATTCACAACGTTTGTAACAGGAAGTTGTAACTTTTGCGCCGCCTCATCATCGATACAAGTCGAAGTTGCGCCTGTGTCGATAAGGGCTAAACCCGAGATTGGCTGCGGAACTGGTTTTCCTTGTTGTAACAATTGCTCGGCAATACTCTGAGCCAGACCTATTGTGACTTGAACGCAAGGACCTTGCCTCTGAAGCACTATCCCGGGGTTAACTTTTACGACTTGCCCTTGATTGTTTGTGGCTTGGGCATTAAACTGAATGTGCAGAATCGGCACGAAGGAGTCCTAAAGTTAATGCTGGTACATAAACAAGTTGTTCAGATTCTTCAACTTGCCGAACCAAAAATGATTCAATACCGAATCGCCGAGCTCCTTCTGATAGTGCGGCCGTAGGATTATCAAAAAGCCCAACTAGTTCATCATTTTTGATGAGGACAAATTTTCCGGCGGCGCTTTTCAGCCATTCGGAGCGGTTTTGTTCAAAGAACTGGCGCTCTTTTTCTAGCATATGAGATCCTTTTCTTGATTGGTACGTTATGATAAGGGATCTTTCAAATAAAATCAAGTAGTCTGACGCGACATCTGTGGCGTTCGATCGCCGACAAGCCGATCCGAGGAATCGTGGTGCCGCCCAGCGTTATCTGCAATCCCAAGTAAACCGTACGACCATTAAGTATCGGATAGACCATGAAAACCCTTGGAATAATCGGCGGGCTGAGTTGGTTTTCGACGGCCGTTTATTATCGGACCATTAATCAACTGACCAATGAACGGCTTGGCGGCTCGCATTCGGCCCGGCTGTTGCTCTACTCGGTTGACTTCGACGACTTCAAAACCCTGCAGGAAAAAAACGACTGGGACCGCATCGGACACATGTTTACGGATATTTCCATGAAGCTGCAACATGCCGGCGCGGACTGTATTGTCATGGCGACCAATACGCCGCATCTGGTGGCCGATACCATCAGGGAACGAATCAACATCCCATTGCTGCACATTGCCGAAGAGACCGCCAGGGAAATCAACCGGCACCACATGACTAAAGTCGGCCTGCTCGGCACGAAATTCACCATGGAGCATGCCTTCTTCAAAGACCGGCTGGCAAAATTCCATATTGAGACGATCGTTCCCGGCGATGCCGACAGGGAGTTTATTCACGCCTCCATTTTCAACGAATTGACCAGAGGCATTTTCTCTGAAGAGACCAGGGAAAGATACAAGGACATCATCGGGAAATTGAAATCAAACGGGGCGGAAGGCGTGATCTTTGGTTGTACGGAGATAGCCTTGCTCATACGGCAGGACGACACCCGCGTCACGATTTTTGACACCACCGCCATTCATTCAAAGGCCGCGGTGGATTTTGCCCTGTCTTCGTGAGTGCCGTGCGGGGGATTCTGGATCGCCACGTTAAGCGATGTGTCCAGGCTCTGAACTTATTAAGTCGTTTTCCATTGCAGAGAAAGGCGGCGGGATGACGCGGCGCAATCGCGCAAATACAGATTGATAAGAGTCTGATAAGGAATTTCCGCTTCTTCAGAGAGCTTCTTGAAATACTTAATGGTTTCTTCGTCAAGCCGTATGGTCACCTGCCGTTTGAGACGGCTGGCATAAGGATTCTTCTTTGCTTTTGAAAAATCATATTCTTTTCTCATGGATCACCGCCTTTTCCAATAGTATTTCTGCTCCTTGCGGGTTGCTTTGCGGGCAGAAATGATTCTTATTATTTCATCGTTTTTGCGATAACAGTGGCAGACAACCAGAAGACGAAGACTGGAACTCAAGCCAAGTAGTATAAACCTGTCTTCTTCCTCCGAATGGTCCGGGTCCTGAAGAAGTAAAGCATTTTCGTCGGAAAATGCAGTTTGTCCCTGTTCAAAATGAGACGCCGTGATTCTTTTTGTTTTGGGAGTTTTTGTTCTCGTCCCATTCAAAGGAGATATTCACCATAACTACAACGTAATTATATCATAATGTTTTGTCAAGATTTTTGTCCGATTTGCCGTCATGGTTACAAAAACTATCACCCGTCTCCATAAGCTCTCAAGCGCTCCATCGCACTTACGCTCTTCTTCTCCATTCCCATTGACAGCAAGGACATTTCCACGTACCTTTATGGTGTCCTGTCAGCAACTTCGGTTTGTTGGCCATTTTACCGAATCCAATCCTATGCGACTCCTCAGTGCGTGCTGTGTCCTGTGTGTGATGGTTTCGCCATTACGGGCCGTCGATCCGTCACGCTCGCTTTCGCAATACATGCTGGAAAGCTGGGACAAAAAGGACGGCCTGCCGCAAAACTCGGTCAATACCATCTGTCAGACACACGACGGGTACCTGTGGTTTGGAACCCAGGAAGGTCTCGTGCGATTCGACGGCATGGCGTTCCGCGTCTTTGACAAATTCAATGCACCGCCATTCCGTCACAGCATGGTGCCGTCGCTGGCCGAGGACGGGCAGGGCCGCCTGTGGATCGGCACGCGCGACGGTTTGCTGTGTCATGTGAAATCGGCTTTTCTGCGATACGACTCGCTCGACGGTTTGATGGACACCGACGTGCGGGCGCTGCTTTGCGACGGCTCAAAACTCTGGATCGGCACCGACGACTCCGGCCTTTTTGTCCGGGAAAATGACGTCATCCGCCGGGAGATACCGGACCTCACCACGGTCAATGTCCTGTGCAAGACGGGCGGGGATTCGCTGTGGATCGGCACGCTCAATGGTTTGTACGGGTATTTCCACGGACGGCTCGTCCGGCTCGATTCACTGTTTTCGCCCGGGCATGCCGAAATCCGGGCGTTGTGGCGGGACGGGGAAGGCACGTTGTGGATCGGGACGTACGGCGGCGGCGCTTTTCAATTCCGTAATGGCGTTTTTTCGCGGGCCGATCTCGGGCCGGGATCGGAAGCCGACCTGGTGACGGCCATCCGGCATGACCGGGACGGCAACCTGTGGTTTGGCACCGACGGCGGCGGCCTGATCCGCAGGAGTGGCTTCGGCACTCGACGATTCACGACGGCCCATGGCCTGCCGATCAACGTGATCTTGTCCATGCAGGAAGATCTGGAAGGCAATCTGTGGATCGGCACGGGGGGCGGCGGTTTGCTGCGCATCAGCAATGGAAAATTCGTTTCGTACACGGCGAGGGACGGGTTGCCGTATGACATGAGTTGGACGGTGATGGAAGGCGCGGACGGGCGCATGTGGATCGGCACGGACGGCGGGGGCCTGGCCGAACTGCGCGCGGGGGTTTTTTCGACGTTTAACCGTTCGGGCGGCATGCCCAGCAACGTGATCATGTCCGTTTATGAAGACGCGCGCGGGCAGGTGTGGGCGGGCACACGCGGAGGCGGCGTCAGCCGGATCGATGGCAACCGTATCCGGATTTTCGGCGAGCGCGACGGCCTGCCTTCCAATGTAATCCGTTCCCTGACCGCCGACGGGCGCGGGCGCATCTGGGTGGGCACTGAGGGCCGCGGCGTTGCGTATCTGGAGGGCGCCGCCTGGCATACGATCGACAAGAGCAATGGCCTGCCAAGCAATTCCGTGCGCGCACTCACCGGCAGCGGTTCGGACAGCGTGTGGATCGGCACCAATGCCGGCCTGGTCCTATTCGACGGCCGCGACCTGCATGTGTATGACGAAAAACAGGGTCTGTCCAACCCGTTCGTCCGATGTATTCATCAGGACGGCGCGTCGGTCTGGTGGGTGGGCACATTCGGCGGCGGCCTGAACCGGTTCAAAGACGGGCGATTCACGCCCATCCGCTCGGGCGACGGTTTGTTCGACGACATCGTGTTTTCCGTCGTGGAGGATCGCGAGGGATTTTTGTGGCTGACGAGCAATCGCGGTGTGTCCAGGGTCAGCCTGGATGAACTGCGCGCCTTTGCCGACGGAAAAATCGACAAGGTGCGGTGCGTGGTGTTTGATGAATCGGACGGCATGAAGAGCAGCGAATGCAACGGCGGCAGTCCGGGCGCGTGGCGCAGCAAGGACGGGCGCATCTGGTTTGCCACGGTCAAAGGCCTTTCGGTCATCGATCCGTCGGATATCCGGCTGAATCGTGAACCACCGCCGGTCAACGTGGAAGAGGTGATCGTCGACGGCGAGACGGCGGACCTGTCGGGTTCCATCGAATTCGCCGCGGGCAGTCACCGGCTGGAAATCCAATACACCGGCCTCAGTTTCGTGGCGCCGCGCCGGGTCAAGTTCCGCTACAAGCTGGACGGGTTCGACCGGGACTGGGTCGATGCGGGCTCGCGACGAACGGCGTATTTTACGAATATTCCTCCCGGCGCGTACGTGTTCCATGTGCAGGCCTGCAATAACGACGGGTATTGGAATACGGCCGGGGCGTCGCTGGCGTTTGTACTGAAACCGTTTTTCTGGCAGACGTGGTGGTTCCAGTTGGGCGGTGTTGGCCTGCTGATCGGCATCGTCGTGGGACTTTACCGCCTCCGCGTCCGAACCCTTGCGGCCCGGCAGGTAAAACTCGAACGACTCGTCGGCGAAAAGACGCACCAGCTGGCCGAACAAAAAATTGCGCTGGAAGTGGCGCTGAAGGATCTGAAAGATACGCAGACTCAGCTTGTCCATACGGCCAAAATGTCCAGCCTGGTGCAATTGGTGGCCGGCATGGCGCATGAGATCAACAACCCGATGACCATTATTCACGGCAATCTTCCCCATCTCGAAGATCGCATTTTGCAGTTGACCCGGACGCTGGAAGACACGAAAACGGCGCTGACGACGGCCGCGACGCCCGAAGCCGTGATGAAAGCGGTGGAATGGAATTATGAACCGGTCCGCGACGAGACGATGGATATTCTGAAAAGCTGCAACCTGGCCGTCGAACGCATCAAACGGATCATCGTGAATCTCAGGAATTTCTCGCGCCTGGAGGAAGCGGAACTGAAAGAGGTCGACGTGCACGAAGGGCTGGACAGCGCCATCCAGTTTATTGCGCCCAATTTCGGCGAGCGCGTGACTTTTCATCGCCGGTTTGCCGAACTGCCACGCATTTCGTGTTTCGCCGGACAGCTGAACCAGGTTTTCTTGAATCTAATTCTGAATGCCGCGGAATCGGTTGAGGAACGCAACCACGTGCAGGGACGCGCCGGCGGCCAGGTGTGGATTATGACGGAAGAAGCGCATCCGGAGAACGATGCCGGCAGGAAGTGGATTCGCGTGACGGTGAAAGATGACGGGATGGGTATTCCGCCGGCGTATCGGGACAAACTATTCGATCCGTTCTTCACCACCAAACCGATCGGCAGCGGCACGGGATTGGGCTTGTCCATTTGCTACGGTATTGTGCGCAAACACAACGGGCGGATTTACCCCGTCTTTGAAAACGAGCACGGCGCGGCGTTTGTCGTGGAGATACCTTACTAAGAAGCCGTCCGGCTTACCAGAGGGTTCCCATCGCGTAGATGATAAAGACGACGGCCGCCAGAGAGGGAAGGCCGCACACGGCGAGCGCCCACGTCAGGCTGCGTCGTCGATACAGGAACCATGACATACTGGTACCGAGAAGAGCCCAGAACGGGTACGACCAGACGATCAACACAAACAACCACGCGCTCCAGCGTCCTTCGGCGCCCGGCGCATCAAACGCCGCCAGCGAAGCGCCGGCCGAAAACAACCACGGCAGCATGGCGACGGCCATGAGCGTTTGACCGGCGACCAATAACCATTTCACACGGGTGTGGTTCATCATTTGCCCTGGAAGTTTGCTTTTCGTTTTTCCAGAAACGCTTTTGTGCCTTCTTTCATGTCATCGGATGAGAAGACCAGGCCGAAAAGATTGGCTTCAAAATTGAGACCCTCGGCCAGCGTCATTTCCAAACCGCTCTGGACCGCTTCCAGCGTCAGTTTGACGGCCACGGGCGCTTTGGAAGCCACCGTGGTCAGAATTTTTTCACAGGTGGAAATGAGTTCTTCCTTTTTGGCGACTTTATTGGCGAGACCGATACGGTACGCCTCATCCGCGCCGATCATGTCGCCCGTGCACAATATTTCGAGGGCGCGTCCCTTGCCGACAAGCCGGGGCAGCCGCTGGGTGCCGCCATTGCCCGCGATCAATCCCAGATTCACTTCCGGCTGGCCGAATTTCGCATGCTCGGCCGCGACGCGCATGTGACAGGCCATCGACAGTTCGCATCCGCCACCCAGGGCAAATCCATTGACGGCGGCGATCACCGGTTTGTGCATGCGCTCAATATAACACAGGACCATTTCGCTGCGCAGGGCAAACTCCTTCGCCGTCACGGGAGACAGCGTGGCGAGTTCACTGATATCGGCCCCCGCCACAAACGCTTTTTCGCCGCTGCCGGTCAGAATGACGCCGGCCACTCCGGCATCCGCATTCACTTTCTGGAAGGCATCATACAATTCGAGAAACGTTTCCGAATTGAGCGCATTTAATTTGTCCGGACGGTTGATGGTGATGACGGCCAGCTTGTTCCGGATCTCGAAAAGCAGGTTTTTGTACGACATGTTGTTGCTCCGTTGGATATGGGGTTGATGTTACAATTGCTCCATGATACGGGCCGCCGTGGCTTTGAAGGATTCGGTTTTTTCCGACAGTCCGGTCAACACGCGTTGATCGGGCCGGATGGCCACGTCGGCGACGGAAAGAATGGCCTGGGTGTACCACGTTGTCCAGGCCTCGAGGATACGGCGTTCCCTGGAAAGATCGCCGCCGGCTTTTCGTGAATTTTCCAATTCACGCCGCAGACGATTTTCGCCCTCGAGTCTGACCAATTCGGCGATGGACTCGGCGTTCACCGGCTCAAGGGACGCGAGGCCCAGTACGGAGGCGCCGGTCGCCGCCGCCACGCGCTTCATTTCGGCGGCGCTGACTTTGTCGGGATCGTCGCCGCTCGTGTGGTAGAATTGATCCGGAAAGTGCCACAACAGTACGGCGGGAATCAGCGCGTCGATAAACAACTGATGGTCGCTGCCGCCTTCAAACGGATTACGGGTCACCGGCCAGTTTCGTGTTTCCGCGTAACGGCTGAATACCTGCCACGTGTAGTCATTGATGAAGGAACCTTTCAGCCGCGACTCGTCCACCAGGCCCTCGCCCCATCCGGAATGTTCATCCGGAGGACGGGTCCAGATGGCGGACGGGTCGGGATATTTTTCGATCCGAAACGAGCCGCCGGTTTTGGCAACGTCTTCGCCGACCATATCCAGCGCAAAAGCGGCCTTCGTTTTGACAAATTCGATCGGGTAGGCCGTCTGCCAGTACCCTGTTCCGCCGGGTTCGAATTCCGATTTGTATTCGTCGACCCACAACATGGTGATGGTTCGTTTGGGGCGCTCCAGCGCGCCTTTGTCGATCAGGCGTTTCAGGGCGAGGGCCATCTCGAGTTGGGCGGCCGCGCCGGAAGCGTTGTCATTGGCGCCGGGTTTGTAGTGATCGATATGACTGACACACACGATGCGTTCCGCCGGCACGGTGGTCCCGCGAATCTCGGCAATGACGGTTCTGAGTTTGGCGGGCTTGAATTCGGTCTGAATACGGATCGCGGCGAGACACGCGCCTTGTGCCAGCGCTTCGCGCAATTTCGTCGTCTGGCGGCGGCTTGTCTTCAGTGCGAAGGATCTCAGCGTTTCGCTCAGGGGAATTTCCTCCTGGGCGACCAGATCCCGGTTGGATTCCGGCCGGTTGTAGGCGGGTACAAAACCCGATATGACGCCGGCGGCTCCAAAACGCTTGACGGCCTGCAGGAACAGCAATGGAGCGGGCGCATCGCCAAAGACAAGTTTGCCTTTCACATCCTGGTCATCATAATCCTCGGCATGGCCGCCAGACCCCACGTCCACGACGTCCAGTCGAAACGATCCCGCATGGGAATTCTGAACCAGAAACACGGGTGTTCGTGCGTAGTCATTTTCCACGACCGGACTGCCCTTGTGATCCGTGATCGTGAGCGTCGCGCCGATCGGTTCCCACGTCAACCGCTGGTCGAGTTTCGAAGTATCGATCCGAAAATAGAACGGCGAGTCCGGTTCTTCCAATCCGGAAACGGGCGTGAAGCCGCCGTTTTGGAGTCCGGATCGGACATGATCGACGGCGCTGTCAAAACCGGCATTGCCGGCCACGCGCCAGTACGCGCTCAAACAGGCTACGGAAAAAAAAGCCGCGGAATCGCTGAAGTCCGATTCCAGGGCGTCTGCATAGCGGGTCGTGAATTCCAAGGTCGGTGGTTCGGATTTGGCGGCGCACGAGCATGCCGTGATGATCGTGAAGTAGGTGAGGAGCGATTTCATCCGGCCTCCGTGGCGGCCGCGAGAATTTCACCGATCAGCGCGTCGAAGGAAATGCCGACGGCGCCGGCGGCTTTGGGCACCAGGCTCGTCTCGGTCATACCGGGCAGCGTGTTCACCTCGAGGCAGTACAAAGCGTTTTTCGGGCTGCAACGAAAGTCCACGCGCGCGTATCCCGAGCATTGCAGGGCGGCGAATGCTTTTTCGGCATACGACTGTACGTCGCGGGTCACCGTTTCCGGCAGGACGGCCGGGCACTCGTAGGTGGTTTTGCCTTTGGTGTACTTGTGCAGGTAGTCGTAAAAACCGCCTTCGGGTTTGATTTCAATGACCGGCAGGGCGCGGCCACGCAAAATGGCGACGGTCAGTTCACGGCCGGGGATGTACGTTTCCATCAGCACATCGCCGTACGCCTTGGCGGTCACCCAGGCCGATTGCAATTCACGCTCCTCTTTGACAATGGTGAGGCCCACCGTCGATCCTTCTTCATTGGGCTTGACGACAATGGGGTAGTGAAAAGCGGACGCGACGGCGTCGTGCACGGTTTTGAAAGCGGCGGATTGCCGGAAAAAAAGGTATGGCGCAGTGGGTACGCCGGCCTGCAGGAAAATCTGTTTGGAGACGACTTTGTTCATCGCGAGGGCGCTGGCCATGACGCCGGAGCCGGTGAATCGCAGGCCCAGCCATTCGCAGGCCGCCTGGATCATGCCATTTTCCCCAGTGCCGCCATGCAGCCCGTTGATGATGACGTCTGTCGCGTCGTCGGCGAGGCGATGGAGCAGTGCCAGCACGATGCGGCCGCTTTCGGCCGGCGGCGTCTGGTCCGGCGGCGTCTCACCAACGGCGGCCGGTTGTGTGTAGTCGATATCCTGTCCGGTCGCCGTATCCACCATGCGGACGCGGTGACCCAACGCGACAGCGGCGCGGGCCATGGCCGCGGCCGACACCAGCGAGACGTTGCGTTCGCTCGACGTGCCTCCAGCCAATACGGCAATGTTCATGTTCTTCTCTCAAAAAAATATTGCCGGACGTGATCCGGCAATCATGGACTTCCTGTCAGGAATTCATCAGAATGTCGGCACGAGCGCCGGCATGACGCCCAGGACAACCAGGCTTGCCGCCGAAAAGGCGACGGCGAAATGCGTGGCCTTCGAAACGACGACGTCTTCCAGGGGTTCCTCCGATGACTTGAAATACATCATCACCATCACGCGCAAATAATAGTATACGGAAATCAGCGTCGTGATCACGGCGACGATCGTGAGATGAACGTATCCGGCTTTGACCGCCTCGGAGAAAATCTGGAACTTGCCGATGAATCCGCCGGTCAGCGGGAATCCCGCCAGCGACAGCATGGCAATGGACATCGCCACGCTCAACCACGGGTATCGCGCGCCAAATCCGGCGAAGTCCTCAACCTTCATGTTGCGGCCCTCGCGGCTCTCAAAAATGTGGATGATCGTAAACGCGGCCAGGTTCATCAACGCATACACCGTGACATAGAAAACGATGGACGAGGACGCGAACGCGGTGTTTCCCCTGGCCAGGAGCGGCCCGGCCAGAATGGCCATAATGATGTAACCCGCGTGCGCAATGCTTGAAAACGCCAACATGCGCTTGATGTCGCGCTGGATCAGGGCGAGGAGATTGCCGAAAACCATTGTGATCAGGCATATCCAGTAGAGAATGGTGGACCAGTCATGATACAAGGGGTCGAACGTTTCGACAAAAACCCGCGCAAACGCGGCAAACGCCGCCGCCTTCGGTCCGGTGGCGATGATCGCGGTCACCGGAGCCGGTGAACCCTGGTATACGTCCGGCGACCACATATGGAAGGGCACGAGCGCCACTTTGAAACCGAAGCCCACCAGGATCAGTGAAACCGCGGCGAGAGCCATCGGGTTGCCAAGCAATGAATGGGTTTCGAGGTAGCGTGCCACACGCGTCAGATCAAAACTGCCGGTGGTTCCGTAAATCAATGCAATGCCGTAGAGGAAGAATCCGGAAGCAAAGGCTCCGAGAAGGAAATACTTCAGGGAGGCCTCGAGCGCCCGCACACGCGAGCGGTTCATGCCGATCAGCACATACAGTCCGATGGACATGATTTCAAGACCCAGAAAAATCACCAGAAGATTCTGGCTCGACGCCATGATCATCATGCCGACGGTGGACATCAGCAGGATCGAAAAGAATTCGCCGGTCTTATGGGGATCGACCGCGTCCTTGGTGACCAGGCACAGCAGGATGGCGCTCAGGAGAATGATGAAACAAAATTGGTTTGTGTACAGGTTGATTGTGATCATGCCGCTGAAGGCCGTGGTGACCGTGTTCCACTGCCAGAAGAGGCAGAGCATGGCGAGACCGCACGCGGCCAGGGCCGTGTATCCTATCCACGACCGCTGCGACGGCATGAACACGCCCATCAGCAGGGTCAGACAGGCGCCCACGGTCAACAGAATTTGCGGCAGGATGGCCAGGCTGTTCATGTCGGGTATGATGATTTCCACGGGAACCTCCGAAGATTTTATTCGACACCTTGGATCTACATGCCGCGCATGACGACGACTTTGTCGCCGTGGCGCGTGATATTGTACGCTTTGTTTTCCGGATTCTGGATCATGATTCGGGACAGCGGCCGGGAGATGTTCTCCTCCAGCGCCCGGTTGAGGCCGCGGGCGCCTTCGCGGCGAAGGTCGAGGCCCCGCACGCAGAGTTCCACCACCGATGGATCGATCGTAATTTTGAAACCTTTTTCGGCAAACCGGGCCATGATCGCGTCCATTTTTTGTCTGGCGATTTTGGCGAGGACTTCTTCATCCAGCGCGCGAAACACGACAATCTCGTCAATCCGATTGAGAAATTCCGGTGAAAAATGTTTCTTCAGCGAATCGCGGATGCCGTCCGATATTTCCTCGTGCTCGTCCGTGTGCGCGCCGGTGAAACCGACTTTGGCCTTGCCGTAGATGTGTTCGGCGCCGAGGTTGGAGGTCATGATGATGGTGGTATTCGAAAAAATAATCGTATGGCCTTTGCCGTCGGTCAGGCGGCCGTCGTCGAAGACCTGCAAAAAGGCCTCGTAGATTTTCGGATGGGCCTTTTCGATTTCATCCAGCAGAATGACCGCCGACGGGTTTTCCCGCACGGCCTTGACCAGACGCCCGTCGTCCTCATAGCCGACATAACCCGGCGCCGTGCCGATCAGTTTGGACAGGGCATACTGATCGTTGTATTCAGACATGTCGATGCGCACGAGGCGTTTTTCCGTGCCTTCGAGGGCGGCGGCGAGGGCTTTCGCCAGTTCGGTTTTTCCGACGCCGGTCGGTCCGACAAAAAGAAACACGCCGTCCGGCCGGTCCGGATTGACGTCGAGCCCGCTTTTGGTCATCCGCACGACTTCGGCCACCTGCTTGATCGCGTCCTCCTGTCCAATCACGCGGCTTCGCAGCCGGTCTTCCAGGGAGATCATGCCGCTCATGGCGTCGATCTGGATGTTATTCATCGGAATGCGCGTCACCTGGGAGACGGCTTGTGAAATGTGCGTTTCGGCCATCGCAACGGTTTCCTGGCTGCCGGATGGCCGGGACAGGCTGGCTTTGATGGACGCCCGTTCGAGAATGTCACAGGCCTTGTCCGGGAAAAACCGGTTCTTGATGTACTTGTCGGACAAGTCCAGGATCAGGCGCAATTCACGGTCGCCGATGCTCACGCGATAAAAATCCTCCAGCTTCGGCCGCTGGTATTCCATGATCTTCGTCGTATCCTCTTTGGTGGCCTCGAAAACGGTCACGCGGGTGAACCGCCGTTCGAACGCGCCGCTCTTGGCGATGTTCTGCTGGTACTCCTCATCGGTGGTCGCCCCGATCAGCTTGAAATCGGGCTGGGTCAGCAGCGGCTTGAACATTTCATCCAGTCCGCCCGTCTCATGACTGCTGTACGATCCGGCGCCCATCAGCGTATGCAGTTCATCAATGAAAATGATCACCTTGTTCGTGCGCACAAATTGGGCGAGTTGCATGAATTTCTGTTCGAGAGTGCCGACGTACCGTGTGCCGGCCACCACGGCAAAGACTTCGAGTTCCAGCAATTTGTACGACGTCAGGATGTCCGGGACCTGGCCGGCGGCGAGGCGGTGGGCGAGACCGTTGACCAGAACGGTTTTTCCGACGCCCGGCGCCCCGACGATCAGCGGGTTGGCTTTGGTGCGGCGGCACAGCACTTCGATGAGTTCCTGCAGTTCCGATTCGCGGCCGAAAATATTTTCCACCTTGCCGTCCCTGGCCAGTTGGGTCAGGTCGCGCAGGAAATTCGGCATGCCCGGCACGACGGTTTCACCCAGGACGGAGGTCGTCGAGGTGCCGCTCGTCTCCTGCGCGCCGCTTTCGGTGGTTTCCGTGGGGGCGACAAAACTGGGATCGATTTCGGACAGCAGATCGTTGAACCACTTGTAATTCGGGTCAAACTGCTTGCCTTCGATCAGGGTTCGTTTGGACAGGTCGTCCTTGCCCAATTTGTGATAGGCGAACGCCAGATAGTAATAACCGTAGGAATTCTTCTTTTCGATCGCGAACGATTTGGTCAGGATGTCGACGGCCTCCTGGTACCGCTGGAGATCGCAGAAGACGCGCCCCAGTTCGCGCATGACGCGGGCATTCTTGGGCTCGAGTTCGAGAAACCGTTCGAACGATCTGGCCGCTTCCTCCAGCCGCCCGAGGTTCATCAGGCTGTATCCGTAATAGTCGTATACAAACGACTCGTTCACTTTGTTGGGATAGGTCTGCTCGGCCAGCGTGCACAACTGCTGGTCGTCTTTGAGATCGTAGTACAGAATTTCAAAGATATGGTGCATCGCCCAATTGAAATAACCGATGTCCGATTTCTGATAATCCTTCATCACCTCGATGGCTTTCTGGGGATTGCTCAGTTTTCGGTACATTTCCTTGGTCTCATACGCCGCGTTGCTGTCCTTCACATGGAGTTTGAGAATTCTCTCGAAGCACGTCAGGGCGTCTTTCCACTGGCCTTTTTCCTTGTGCAGGCGTCCGAGGGCACGGAGGGTTTCCGGATTGTCGGCGTCCAAGGCCAGCGCCTTGCGGTATTCCTCGAGCGCGGCGTCGATTTTGTTTTCCTTGTGGTACACATCCGCCAGTTTGGTCACGATGGCGGCCTGGTTGGGATTGAGGGCGAGGGCGTCTTTGAGGTGCACTTCCGCCTTCGCAAAATCCATTTTGGTCAGGAACAACTGGCCCATGGCGTAAAACAAAGGCCAGGCTTTCGGATGCGTCTTGAGGAGACTTTGCTGATGGGCTTCGATCTGAGCGATGTCCACGGCGTCGTCGGTTACTTTTTCAAAGGACTTGTCGTAGGCGTTTCGGATGGCCATCGCGGTCAGGTACGATTTGGCCGACGACGTGGGCTGACTCTGTTTGTCGAGGACGTCGCCGAGGTGGGCGTGAAAGACGGCCTCCGCCGGCATCAGCCGGGCCGCCTCCTGCGCGTGGTGCAGGGCCTTCTCCAACATGCCGATCTCCGAGCAACAGGCCGACAACGCCTGGTGGTTCCAGGCATCCTGCGGGTTGACAGTCACGGCCCGTTCGCAACACTGCAAAGCGACGGCGTCTTTGCGCGCTTCATGAAAAGCCAGACCCAGTTTGCGGAAATCCTGATCGGCGGCATAGGCCGCGTCCATCAGATATTGAACGAGAAAGGCGCCTTCTTCGAATTTCTGGTCGGCAATCAAACGATGCACTTCGGCCACGATATCCGCCATACGTCCGGCGGCGGCCAGGGGTTTGAACCGCTGTACGAAATCATCGACGGCGCCCGAAAAAACGTACTGGCAATGAGGGCACGTACCGGTCCAGCCGGCCATGGCACTGGTACGCGAGCAACCTGGACAGAGAATATGAGAAAAATCACTCACGCCGTCATTCCTTGCCGGTCTTGTTTAGGAAGCCAAGGACCAATTTGTGGAACTTCTTCCGCTGCTCAAAAAAAGGATAGTGGCCGCTGTGTTCGAAAATACGCAATTTTGAATGGGGGATGCGGCGATGAATGTCGACGGCCTGCCGGACGGTCGAAATCCGGTCTTCGCGTCCGCCGATCACCAGGGTCGGCGCCGTGATCCCGGAAAGCCGATCGCGCAGGTCAAAATTCTTCAACGTGCCGCCCACTTCGACATCGGGATCCGGACCGATCATCGCATAGTACACATCCAGTGAGAAGGCATCCTCCGCGGTTTCCAACGCGGCGATTTCTTTCAGGTATTTCTTTCGCTGACCGGGATGGTACCAATACAGCGATCCGATGCACGGATCATACAACGTCCGCCAATCGTTGGTGTTGGAGTGTCCTTTCAACCCGATCTCTTCCAGTTTTTTCCAAACCTCCGGATAACTTTGCCGGATGTGCTCGTTGCAGTTGTCGATGTTTTCCTGCCAGCCTTCGGCGCTGTGAAAGGCATTGCACAGAATCAACGCCACCACGCGATCCGGGTACGCCGCCGCGTAGGCGCCGGCGACGATGCCGCCATAGGAATGGCCGAGGACAGCCAGCGACGAAAGCCCGAGGTGTTTTCGCAGAGCCTCGACGTCCTCAACGTCGTTGGCCAGCGTGTAGCGAGAGCCGTCGGTGAGCCGGGTGGAACGTCCCCGCCCTCGGCCGTCGAAATAAATGACCGACAGTTCATTTTCCAGCTGACGAAGGGACGGTCGGAGGTACGTGTGGGCATCGCCGGGCCCTCCGGCAATGATCAGCAATGGCCGGCCACTGCCGCGTTTCTCGTAATACAAACGCACACTGTCGGAAGACAGCGCAAAACCCTTGGTTTCGGAGGCGGCGACCAACGCCGTCCAACACAAGCAGGCTATGACGGCTACCATGACGTACCACATCCGGATCAGGGTTGAACCTTGGGCCTGGAGGATTCCCCGCCGGCCGGTTTTACCCAGCCCGTTTTCTGCTTGCGCATTTCAATATCTTCCAGCGTCGTCTTGTAGGTTTTGAGGTTCTTCTCGAGTGACGCCTCCATGCGGCTGATGAAAGGCTTCGGATAGATGCCGATCCAGAAAATAAATATCAGGAACGGCACCATAACGACGTACTCACGGATGGACAGGTCTTTCAAAGACCGGTTGGCCTCGTGTTTGACGTCCCCATAAATGACCCGTTGATACATCCAGAGCAGGTAGACGGCGCTCAGTATGACGCCGAGCGACGCCAGCACCGCATAGACCCGGCCGTACTCGTTGGCCGAAGCAAACGTGCCGATCAGGGCGAGAAATTCGCCGACAAAGCCATTCGTGCCAGGCAACCCCAGCGACGAAAGACAAACAACCAGAAACACGACCGAAAATCCGGGGATCACCTTCCACAATCCCCCGAACTGCTCAATCAGGCGCGTGTGGCGGCGGTCATACAACATGCCGATCATAAGGAAGAGACAGGATGTCGAAATGCCGTGGCTCAACATGATGAGCATGCCGCCCTGCCATCCCTGGATCGTCATCGCGAAGAGTCCCAGCATCACGAATCCGAGGTGGGCCACCGACGAATACGCCACCAGTTTCTTGGCGTCCGGCTGGACCATCGCAACCAGCGATCCATAGATGATACCGATCACGGCCAGCACCGAAATCACCGGGATGAACGCATGGGAGACCATCGGAAAAAACGGGATGCAAAAGCGGATAAATCCATACGGGCCCATTTTTAGAAGAATGGCGGCCAGATTCACAGAGCCCACGGTCGGAGCTTCCACGTGCGCCAGCGGCAGCCACGTATGGAAAGGGAACATCGGCACTTTGATCGCGAAGGCGACGGCATACGCCAGGAACAGCCACACCTGCGTGCCGTACGGCAGGTTAAGATTGTAAAAGGATTCGATCGCAAACGAATGTTCGGATACGGTGATCCCATTGACCACGACGGAGGGCGTCTGGAAATACATGTACAAAATGGCGACCAGCATAAAGATGCTGCCGGCCATCGTATACAGGAAGAACGTGACGGCCGCCCGGATTCTCTCTTCGTGACCCCAGATGCCGATCAGAACATACATCGGTATCAGCATGGCTTCCCAGAACACGTAAAACAAGAACATGTCCCGCGCGCAGAAGACACCGAGCATGCCGGAGTCCAGCATAAGCAGGGAGATCATGAAGCCTTTGACATTGCCGTGGATGCTCTCCCACGAAGCCACGACCGCCAACGGCATGATAAAGGTCGTTAGAAGGACCAGCAGAAGGCTGATGCCGTCGACGCCGACGGAATAATAGGCGCCCCAGCTTTCTATCCAGGTGGCTTTGAAGACAAACTGCATTCCGGGATCGGCCGGATCGAACAGGAAAAACATTGGCACGGACAACAAAAACACGATGCCGGCGACGATCAGCGTCACCCACTTGATCCGTGCTTCCTCGGCTTTCGGGATCAGAGTGATGAAAAGCACGCCCGCCATCGGAAGAAAAATGAGCAGCGTGAGTATGTTGGAAAAGTACGTCTCCATGAAGCGCCTCGTTAGAAATTCACAGACCGCTATTTCAGTATATAATAGATGATCAAGGCCAGACCCAGCGAAATGAAAAACGCATACGTTTGCACATAACCCGTCTGGAAGAGCCGGAGAATGCGCCCGATCAGGTCGGTCGTGATGGCCAGGACATTGATGAAACCGTCAATGACCTTCACATCGACGCCCTTCCAGAGAATCCGTTCCGAACACCACTTGATGGGACTGACAATGACCCTGTCATACAGTTCGTCGACATAATACTTGTTGAGCAGCCACGTGTACACCGGTTTGTAATCGGCGGCCAGCTTGTCCGCATCGATTTTTTTCATCATGTACATGACGTACGCCAGACCGATGCCGATCACACCGGCGAGAATGGAAATGGCGATCAACACGCCTTCGGCCAGGCCATGGTGTTCGCCGGCCGCGTGTTCTCCGACCGTGGGCGCCAGAAAATGCCCGAACCAGTTGTGGCCGCCCAGCGCCTCCGGCACGCCGATGAAGCCGGCTATGACCGCAAAAAAGGCCAGAATCATCAAAGGCACCGTCATCCATGATGAGGATTCATGCAAATGCTCTCGCGCTTCGGGTTTCGTCCGGCTTTCGCCGAAAAAGGTCAGGAAGACCAACCGCGACATGTAAAACGCGGTCATCATGGCGCCGAGAATGCCCAGCCAAAAAACGCCGCTGTATCCCTCGTGGTATGCCGCCGACAGAATCTCATCTTTACTGAAAAACCCGGAGAACGGCGGGATGCCGCTGATGGCAATCCACGCGATGACAAACGTGAGCGCCGTCGTCGTGGCCTTGCTGTACAGCGCGCCCATGTGCCGGATGTCCTGCGGATCGTCGTGGACACCCGCCTTGTGAAACGCGTGTTCCATCACATGAATGACACTGCCCGCGCCGAGAAACAGCAGGGCCTTAAAAAACGCATGGGTGACAAGGTGAAACACGCCGGCGGCATACGCGCCGACGCCGACGCCGATGAACATGTATCCGAGCTGGCTGACGGTCGAGTACGCCAGCACGCGCTTGATGTCCGTCTGAACCAAACCGATGGTCGCCGCAAAAAGCGCCGTGGCCACGCCGACGTAGGTGACCAGGTCGCCGGCGCTCATCCCCATGATATAACCGGCCGGCCCGAGGTCAAAAGAAAATACCGGGTTGCAGCGCGCCACCATAAAAACGCCCGCCGTGACCATCGTTGCGGCATGGATCAGCGCCGACACCGGCGTGGGTCCTTCCATGGCGTCCGGCAGCCAGACATACAAGGGTATCTGGGCCGATTTGCCCATCGCACCCACGAAAAGGAGCATGCCGATCGCCGTGATCGTCGTCGCGATGGCGAACAAATCCGATTGACTCCGCATCGCCGCGAAAACTTCATCGTAATGCAACGTGCCAAACGTCGTGAAGATCAGGAACATGCCGATGCTGAAACCGAAATCGCCGATGCGGTTGACGATGAAGGCCTTTTTGCCGGCGTCGCTCGCGCTCTGCTTTTTGTACCAGAATCCGATCAGCAAATACGAACAAAGACCGACCGCCTCCCATCCAAAGAACATCACCAGGAAATTATTGCCCATGACCAGCATAAGCATCGAGAAAATGAACAGATTGAGGTACGTGAAGAATCTCGGACGGTCCGGATCGTGCGCCATGTACCCGAGCGAATAGATATGGATCAAGAATCCGATCCCGGTCACCACGAGCAACATCGTGGCCGACAACGGATCGATCAGGAATCCGAATGTGATGCGGAAGGTTCCGACGACGATCCAGTCGAAATAATCGACATTGAATGTTTCGCCGCCGAGCACCTGGACGAACGTGACCAGCGACAAGGCAAACGAAACACCGACCATGAGACAGGCCACGAGGCCCGATTTGGATGGTCCATGATCGTCATGGGACGTGCCGCCCTCAAGCCGTCCGCCGAAAAACAGATTAACCACCGCGCCGGTCAGCGGAATAAGGGGAATGAGTAGAAAAATCAGTTCCATGAAAATTCTCCAGGCAAACTTAACCCTGCATCATGTGCATTTCATCGATATGAATGGTCTCTTTCTTCCGGTAGATCGCCACAATCAGCGCCAGACCGACGGCGACTTCCGCCGCGGCCACCGTCATGACCAGAAACACCGCAATCTGGCCGTCGAGCGAATCCATGAACCGCGCAAACGCCACCATCGTCAGGTTGACGGAATTCAGCATCAGCTCAATGGACATGAACACAATAATCGCGTTGCGCCGCGTCAGAACGCCGACCACGCCCAGGGTGAAAAGAATCGCGCCCAGCATGAGGTAGTGCGGTAAAGGCACCATGGGTTTCTCCTTACGGTTCCTGCCGTTTTTTCGAAATGATGATCGCCCCGACCATGCCCAGGAGCAGAAGAATCGACGCGACCTCGAACGGGTACAAATATTGCGAGAACAACAGTCCGGCCACCGCTTCGGTATTGCCGATGTCGCGGATCTTCTCAATCGGATAGATGCCCTTGTCGCCGAGCGTCACTTTGGCGGCGGCGCCGATCTGGATAAGGATCGCGAAGGCGACGAGGATGGACACATACTTCATCGGACCGGCGTATTCCTTCAAATCGCTGCCCCGGCCAAGGTTGAGCAACATGATCACGAAAAGGAACAACACCATGATCGCGCCGGTGTAGACCAGGACCTGAATGGCCGCGATGAATTCCGCTTCCAGCGTCACGTAGACGACCGCGATACAGAAGAAGGTGAGAACCAGGAAAATGGCGCTGTACACCGGATTCTCGACGGTCAGCATGAGCACGGCCAGAAGAACGGCGGCCGTGGCAAATACATAAAAGACCGGGTTGACTAGGAAATAAGAAATAAATGTGTCCATACCGCCTCGTGGTTCAAAAATGCTGCGTGGTTTAATGCGTACCGTGCGTCCTGGCGTGTTCGACGCTCGCGACCGTGAAATAGCTGCTGTTCTTCATCGCCTTCCATTGCCCGTCGCGGCGTTTGGCCCGGTCGGGATGGCGTTTTACGTATTCATCAAAAACGCCCAGCAAGCGTGTTTTGTTGTACAGGAAATCTTCGCGCGTGTAGTCGGCCAGATTGTGCATGTCGGTCATGTCGATGGCATCCTCAGGACAGGCTTCGACGCACATGCCGCAGAAGATGCACCGCAATTCGTCGATTTCGAAAATGCGCGGCCGTTTCTCGCGGTTTTCGTTGCCGTCCGCCCATGCCGGGCCGTTGTCCTCGGCCTCGATACGGATGCAGTCGGCCGGGCATGCCGTCGAACACATTTCACAGGCCACGCACTTTTCACGCCCTTCCTCGTCGCGCGTCAGCATGTGGAGGCCCCGGTAGTTGGCCGGCAGAACCTTCTTCTGTTCCGGATAACTCAGCACGAACTTGCGTCCGACCATGTGCTGAAACGTGATCCACAACCCTTTGATCACCGGGATCACATAGGTTTTCTGGATCCAATCCGTCCCGCGCGGAATGCTGACGTTTTTTATGCCTGCTGCCATGAGAACTTCCTTTGAGACATTGCGTGGTTCAACTAAACATCGACATGACGATCGCCGTGAGTATCACATTGCCGAGCGACAGGGGGATCAGCTTCTTCCAGCCGAAGTGCATCAACTGATCGTAACGGAATCTCGGAAGGGTCCAGCGGACCCACACGTAAAAGAACATGAGAAACGCCACTTTGAAAACGAACGCTCCGATCTGGATGATCTGCATGGTCAGCGGCTCCAGGCCCATAGAGGACAGAAAAGGCACATGCCAGCCGCCAAGGTACAGGCACGTGATCATGCTGGACGCGGTCAGCATGTTCAGGTATTCGGCCAGGTAAAACATGCCGAATTTGAGGGAACTGTATTCCGTGTGATAACCGCCGACGAGCTCGGCCTCCGCCTCCGTCAGATCAAAGGGGAGACGGTTGGTTTCCGCAAACGCCGTCGCTACAAAGATCAGCGCGCCGAGCGGCTGCCAGATGAATCCCCACACGGAGTGATACTGAAAGTTGACGATGTCTTCAAGGCGCAACGAGCCGGCGACAAGGACCAGGCCCAGGATGGACAATCCCATCGGCAGTTCGTAGCTGATCATCTGGGCCGCGGAACGCAAACCACCAAGGAGCGAGTATTTGTTATTGGAGGCCCAGGCGCCAAACGTCATGCCGTAGACGGTCAGCGACGAAATGGCCAGGACGAACAGAATACCGATGTTCGTCTTTCCAACCTGGACATAAAGATTCTCACCGCCGATGGTCAGCACACCCCACGGAATCACGCCAAAGACGAAGAAGGCGGGGAACACCATGATGCCGGGCGCGAAAATGTAGAGCCACTTGTTGGTGCGGCTCGGAATGATGTCTTCCTTCGAAAAGATCTTCAACGCGTCGGCAATGGGCTGGATCAGGCCGAAAGGGCCCACGCGATTCGGGCCGACGCGAATCTGGATCCACGCGCTGACTTTGCGTTCCACCCAGATCATGATGGGCACGGTGGACAGGTAGACCACCAGCAGGCCGAGGATCACCAGATACGGAAACAGGGTTCTTAGCAGGTCGCTGTCCATGATGGGTTCGTCCGATTAGGAAAACGTTGCAAGTTGTTCATCGACATAGTCAAACCGGGGGTACAGTTTTTCCATCGCGGCCGACCGGAAGGCCGGCACATTATCGATCATCTCTTTGGTGACATCGGCGACGCTCTCATAGCTCCAGGTGTGACCCAGCGCTTCCGCCAGGTCATTGACGATCTGCCAGGCGGCCCGGGATTCGCCGGCTGGTTGAATGGCCCTGTTAAATTTCTGCACCAGGCCGTCCTTGTTAGTGTAGGTGCCGCTGCTTTCCGTGAACACCGCCTTGGGCAACAAAATATCGGCCGCCACGGTCACCGCGTCTTCAAACGTACCGAGGACGATGAGGCATGCCGGCTTTGTGCCCAACGCAACGTTTTCCGTTCCCAGCAGGACGACGACGGAGGCGTCACCGAGGGATTTCACCAGCGTGGACGTTTTGAGACCGCTCGTTTCTTTCGCACCCGGGACATTCGGCGCTTTTTCTGATTCAATGGTAAATGGATGGCGATTCTTTTCGGTCTTAAACATGTGCGTGTCGCCGACTATCGGGTCGCTGACATCCATCCTGGCTCCCAGGGCTTTGGCCAGCTTTGCCAGCAGATAGTTCTCTTCATTAGAGGCGTAGGGGCTCGCGACGAAAAGCGCCCGGGACGGATTGCCCTTCAGGCATTCCGCGGCGGCGGCGATGGCGTCGGTCCATGACGGTTCGGCTGGTTTTCCGTCGCGGAGGACCGCCGGCGCCACGATTCGTTTTTTCTTTTCCGTGCCTTCCAGAAGGTACCGGCCATCGTCACAGATCCACCACTGGTTGACGGCCATGTTTTCGCGCGGACGAATGCGGTACACCTGGTCCACGAGCGGTTCGAGATTGAGCTTCTGATGCTTCATCGTATCCAATACCGTATTGCAGCCTTTGCTGCAACCCGGGCAGATGCTGTCCGTCTGGACATAATTCCAGACGCGGCCTTCGAATTTTTCGTGCTTGTCGATCAGGCAGCCCACCGGGCAGAGATCGACGACATTGCCCATCATCTTATTATCCAATGGACGGCCGGGCGCGGTCTCAATCTCGGCATGCCAGCCGCGATGCACCACCTTGAGTTCTTCTGTGCCTGTGATTTCCTCCGTGAAGCGCACACAACGGCTGCACATGATGCAACGGGAGGTGTAGAGAAATATCGACGGCCCAAGGTCTTTGCGGGGCGGCACGCGTTTCGTATCCACCAGACGCGAGGCGTCATAGCCGTGTTCAAACGAATAATCCTGCAGTTTGCATTCGCCGGCCTTGTCGCAAATGGGGCAGTCGATCGGGTGATTGAGGAGCAGGAATTCCAACACACTGGCGCGGGCAGTTTTTACTTTGTCATTCTCAGTGAAGATAATGGCGTCGTATTTGTCTTCCAGCTTCTTTCCGGCGGGCAGTTCGCCGACCGTGGTCGAACACGCCGGCACCAGTTTCGGAGCTCCCACCATGTCCACAAGACACATGCGGCAGCTGGCCACCACCTTCATGCCCGGGTGATAGCAGTAGAAAGGAATATCGATGCCATGCCGTTTGGCCGCATCGATCAGCGGCTCGCCTTTCCCGATTTCAATGTCCTGGCCGTTGATTTTGATTAAAGGCATATCGGTTTCCCTGTTTGTCTTGACCGGTGTCTTCGGTTTTTCTTAAACATCATATTCTGAATATATCGATTCCTGGAACTGGTTCGGCCGTGCCATTCACCAAAAAAAAGCCGGAACGATACGCACAATACTAAGGCCTTGCCAATTCAATAGTCTGCACATTGCCATGACATTCTTTGGCATATCCGATCATTCGCGATCTGTCGCTCTGCATGACCATGTAAATGAACGGCGGGCACTCGCCTTCACCCGGGTGTCCGGTGAATACATTGCCGGTCAGGGTTCCGATGACAGTTCCGGATTCGCTCCGGGTCGGAAAATTCACGGTGCCGGTCACCGCCGAACCATCCTGCGTGAGGTTAAGGGTCATCGTATACACTTCAGAAGAGTCTCTCAAAGTTCCTGTCCATTGACCTGCCACTGAAAATTGTCCTTCATGTTCGCGTGATAATTTCGTCGTGATCGCCTGGTTTCCACAATTGGCCGACATCGTCAGGGTGCCATCCATTTGTTCGGCTTTGTGGGTCAGGCTGATGTCAAACGTCGCGTCGCATTCCGTATAATGACCGGTCATTTCAAAGCCCGATTGGGTCACGGTGCCGCTCACGGTGCCCGAATCACCTTCCGTCGCGGTGATGACTCTGGAAATTCCGGCGAATTCATGGCCGGTCTGATTGACGGTGACGTAAACGCCTCCGGTCTCCGTGGGCGAGAAAAAGACGCCGCTCCATGTGCCCGACACGTCTTCGCCCTGGTGCGCCACAATCGTGCCCACATCTTCGCACTCGCCGTCACCGGAGTACGCCATGGTCAAGACCAGGTTGATCGTGTCCAGCGTGGCTGTGAAAGAGGTTCCGCATCCCCGGTCCGATGCAAAAACGCCTTCCATGACGCCGTCCACCCATTGGCCGGATACGCTGCCGCCGTCGACGCCGTAGCGGCCGATGGCGGTGTACGACCCTTGGAATGAAGACGAACTCTGCGTGAAGTCCATCCGGATGATCCCGGAGTCCGCGACGCCGACATATCGGCCGGACCAGACGCCGAGCAGCAACGAACTGCCTTCGTCGTCATCGCCGCATCCGGATACGCCGGCCAGGAACACTATTGTCAAAGAACATAAGATCAGAACAACATTTCGGTTGATGGTCTTCATGGCAACCTCCTTTTGGGTGAAGGGCCGCCCGGGCGCTCACATCCCCGTCATCAGTTCCATTCGTGGGGGATGCTGACCATGCACTTCTTATGCGTTACATGGTACTCGAACTCCTCGCGGAACTTGTTGACAAAGCTCTGTCCGTTGAGATCGCCGCCCTTGTTGCGGTCCGGCAATCCGGCGACGGGCCATGCGGCCGCATCGCCAAGTGGACAGATGGTTCGTCCCGCGATGTTGTTCGCGGTCTCCAGCAGGAGACCGATGTCTTCCATTCGGCCGCGTCCGGTTTCCAAACGGCCCAGTATCATTTCAAGCCAATGGGTACCTTCCCGGCACGGCGTGCATTGGCCACACGACTCGTGCGAATAGAATTTCAAAAGATTCCACAACGCATTCACCATGCATGTGGTGTCGTCCATCACGATACATCCGGCGGAACCGAGCGCGGAACCGACCCTGGCCAGGGCGTCAAAATCCATCGCCACGTCGATTTCATTGGCCGTCAATACAGGCACCGACGATCCTCCCGGGATCACCGCCTTCAGTTTGCGGCCTTTGGGAATACCCCGGCAGAAGGCGTCGCCGTAAATCAGGTCCTTCAGGTTCGTGCCAAGGCGGGCTTCATACGTGCCCGGCCGGTTGAGATGTCCGCTCATGCAATATAGTTTCGGTTCATGATCTTTCCACCAGGGCACGCCACGATTGATCAGGTGAACCGGCGCCACCAGCGTCTCCACGTTATTGACGATGGTCGGGCATCCGAAGACGCCGTAGACGGCGGGGAAAGGCGGTTTGATGCGCGGCCAGCCGCGTTTACCTTCCAGCGATTCGATCAGGCCGGTTTCTTCGCCGCAGATATAGGCCCCCGCGCCGCGATGCACCGTGATGTCGAGATCAAATCCCGAACCGAGTATGTTCTTGCCGAGATAACCCTTGTCGTAAGCCTCCCCGATGGCCTTGTGGAGGACCTGGGCAGGCCGCACGTATTCGCCGCGAATATAGATATAACAGGTATGCGCCTGGATCGCAAATGACGAAATGACCAGCCCTTCAATCACCTGGTGAGGATCGTGTTCCATGAGGACACGGTCCTTGAAGGTGCCGGGCTCCGATTCGTCCGCGTTGCAGAGCAGGTACCGTGGTTTGGGATTGTCTTTTGGAAGAAAACTCCATTTCATGCCGGTCGGAAACCCCGCGCCGCCGCGGCCCCGCACGCCGGAATCCTTCATCATCTGGATCAAAGCTTCCGGCGTCATCTTCAATGCCTTCGGCAACGCCTGGTACCCGCCGCTTTTCAGGTACACGTCGATATGCTGGGAATTCTCAACCCCCACCTGTTTCGTCAATACCATCTCAGCCGCCATGCGAATTACCCTTTTTTCCAGTTCTCGATCAATTGATCAATTCCGGCCTTCGTCAGATTCTCATAGTAGTCGTCGTTCACCTGCATCATGGGGGCCGTACCGCACGAACCGAGGCACTCGACGCGCATGATCGAGAATCGTCCGTCCGGGGAGGGTCCGGCGTCGCATTTCACCCCGCATTTTTGTTCCAGGTATTCGACCACCTGCGAGGCTCCGCGAACGGCGCACGACAGCGTGTGGCACACCTGGATATGATACCGGCCAACCGGCTTCTCATAGAACATCGTGTAGAAACTCACGACGTCCTGCACCCGGTTGATGGGCACGCCGAGTGTGCGACCCACGAGTTCCATGACCTCCGGTGAAATGTACCCGAATTGTTTTTGTGCCAGGTGCAGCACCGGCAACATGGCGGCTTCCTTGCGGGGATAACGGGAGACGGTCCAGTCGACCTGGGACTTGATCTCCGGATTGAATTCTAGTGCCATACGTCCGATTTCAACTCCGTGCTAAGATCCGAGCGCCTGCGCCAGCGCATTCAGAACCATGATCATTTCCGTGACATTGAGGGCCAACACCGGGGCTTCATTCCGGATGGCTTCCAGGTTGCTTTTGCCGTCGGCCACCTTGTCGAGGACTTTCGGCAATTTTGCTTTCTGAAGTCCGGTCATCTCGGCCGTCAGTTTGTCAGGAAGGGCCGCCGCCTCCGTGATGAGGGTCGCCGCGTCCTCCGGAAGTTTGGCCAGGGCTCCGGACATGGCCGTGAAATCACTGACGAATGCCGTGATCGAATTCTTGACCGCCGCATCCTTGATGTCCTTCAGCGCGGCGGCCTTGTCGCCGATCAGCTTTTTGAGTTCGGTCACTTCAACGGAGGCCGGAACGGTTCCGGCGTCTTTGGCCGTCATCAAGACGGTGGCGACATCCTTGCCGATCACATCCGACGGGCGCGTCACGAGCATGTAGGCGAACACTTTGACGTCGTCGTAACTCCGGTTGAACTTTCGCATCTCTCGTCCGAGTTCAAAGGCGGCCTTGAGAAAGGCATCCGCGGACGTCCCGGTTTTTTCAAATTTCTCTTCTTTTTCCTTTTTTCCCTTCTTCCCGTCCTGGGCTTCCACCGGCAGGGCGACGACGGCCCACATCAGCGCGGCCATCCACGACACGGTCACTAACGATTTCATAACGGCCTCCTAATTGGATGAACTAACGGTCGCATTCGCCGGCGATCACGTTGAGACTGCCCAACAGCGCCACCGCATCGCCAACGAGGTAGCCCGGTGCCAGGTGAGCCATCGCCGCAAAATGCATCAAGGACGGCGGACGCACGCGCACTTTGTACGGCACGCCTTCGCCGTTGCTGACAAGGTACCATCCCAATTCGCCGTTGGGCGCCTCGGTGGCATCGTACACTTCGCCAACCGGCATTTTGATGCCGTGCTGGTCCATGATCAATTTGAAATGGTGGATAAGACCTTCGATGCTGCCGTACACTTTGCTCTTGTCGGGAAGGCGGATCGTATGATCGTCCACGTCCACCGGGCCCTTGGTCATTTGTTTCAGGCATTGTTCGATGATCCGCACGCTCTGTTTCATTTCCTCCATCCGCACGAGATACCGTTCGAAGACGTCACCTTCGGTCCCTACGGGCACATCGAAATCCACGCGATCGTAAATCAGGTACGGTTCGTCCTTGCGTACGTCGTAGGGAACGCCGGAGGCCCGCAGGGCGGGACCGGTCAGGCCAAGACTGATTGCATTGGCGGCATCCACCGTGCCGACCTTCATGGTGCGATCCTGGAAAATCTTGTTCTTGTTCAACAAACCTTCGATTTCATCAAATACCGTGGCCTTGAATTGACGGATGAATTCGGACAGTTGCTGCTCATGGCCTTCGGGAAAATCCCGCAGCACACCGCCGATACGCGTATAGCTGGTTGTCAGGCGCGACCCGGTTGAGACTTCAAAAAGGTCATAAATCAGTTCCCGTTGTTTGAATCCGTACAGGAACACCGTGAAAGCGCCCAGGTCCAATGCGTGAGTACCGATGCACACCAGGTGGTCGGCGATCCGGGAAAGCTCCGCCTGGATGACCCGGATGTACTGCGCCCGAAGCGGCACTTCGATGCCCAGCAGCTTCTCGGCGGCGCAGGCGAATCCGACGTTATTGGACAGCGGGGACAGGTAGTTCATCCGGTCGGTCACCGCGATGAACTGGTTGAAGGTGTGATATTCGGCCAGTTTTTCGAAACCGGTGTGCAGATAGCCCGGCCGGGGATCAAGTTTGACAATGGTCTCGCCGGAAAGCTCCATGAGCATGCGCAGAGTGCCGTGGGTGGCCGGGTGCTGCGGGCCGAAATTGAGGGTCATCGTATCGGTCTTTTGCCACGCCTGCGTCGTTTCCTCATCGTCTTCGCCGATCAGCAGGGCCCGCCGGCGTTCCTTCAGCTTGCGCTTCAATTCCTCCGACGTGGAAGCCGAAAGGTCATTCACCGTTTTTTCAGACTGTTCGACCGTCATACGCCAAACCTTTCTTGATCAATCGATACCAGGCTTGCCATTCGCACCAACCAGGTCATGCGCTCAGGATCCCTCCGGCAGGACGACGTCGCGCTCCCCGCGGCCGCGCAAGGGATAATCTTTGCGTAACGGGTACGCCGTGAACGTCTCGGGCGTCAGCAGTCTCCTCAGATCGGGGTGCCCTTCGAACGTCACGCCGTACATTTCATAAGCTTCGCGTTCCATCCAGTTGGCGGATTTCCACAAGGCGTGTATGCTCGCGATCGTGCAATCTTTTTCGGTAATGGGCGCCTTGATGCGGACGCGTCTTCCATGCGTCATGGATCGCAGATGATAAACCGCCATGAAGCGCGGGCTTTTTTCCATCTTCAAGCGGTCGACCACCGTGAGATCGGTCAGCATCGTGTAGGCCAGGGCGGCCTCGTCGCGCAGGAACTGCAGGACGTCCACAATCCGTTCTTTTTGCACCGTGACGGTGAGTTCATTGCGAAACACCTCCGTCTTGAGGATGCTCTCCCCAAACCGTGATTTCAGGTGATCCACCGTGGGATTGTGGTCGAGAATGTCACGAGCCATGGGTTTCTCCGGATGTTATTCCCATTCCAAAGCGCCTTTTTTCCATGCGTAGGCATAGCCCACCAGCAAAATGGCGATGAAAACAAGGCCTTCGACCAATAAGAACGGTCCGGCCGTTATCCATTTTTTGTAAATCACCGCCCAGGGATACATGAAGACGATTTCAATGTCAAAGAGGATGAAAAGCATTGCAATGATATAGAACTTGACGGTGAACCGGGGATGCGCGTCGCCCACGGGCGGCATGCCGGATTCATAAACATCCAGCTTGCGCGCATTGGGTTTGCGCGGACCGATCATATGGGTGAGGACCAGAAAGGCAATCGGCAAAAGTAACGCCACACCGAACAGGGCCAGAATGGGCAGGTAGTGATCTTGAACCGTTTCAAGCAAGCCGCCGGGCAGTCTGAGGATCGTCATGAGGCCTCACAGAGAAGCTATGTTATTATTTTCACATATCGGAACCTTGAAAAGCCTGGTTCCGAAATCGTCAGGATACAGGGTTAGAAAAAAGGCGGATTATTTTAATCTTTTTCATTCCAAAAGGCAATAAGTATTGCACCAGGGGGATAAATACTTGCGGCAAAAAGCCGTCTATCCCACTGATTTCAAACTTAGGTTTGGGTTTGGTTGGGGGTTGAGCGGCGATACGATCAAAAAGCGCCCTCTGCCATCCATAGACGGCAGAGGGTTGGATGCGGGGAAGTCACTTTATCAATAGCATCTTCTTCGAGTTCGAATAATCTCCGGCTGTCATCCTGTAAATGTACAGGCCGGATGCCAATCCCGATGCGTCAAACGTAATCTGATACGTTCCCGCAGGCTTTGTCTCCTTGACCAGTGTCCCAACGGTTCTCCCTAAGACGTCGTAGATCGTCACAGTAACCTCTGTTTCGATTGGCACGGCAAATTCAATCGTGGTCGAGGGATTGAATGGATTCGGATAGTTGCCCTTGAGTTCGAATTTTGTCGGAATCCCTCCTAATTCGGTAACGCCCACCTTTGAGAGGTTGGACTGGTTGGCTTTGGATGACTCGCCCGGCTTGTCATACCTTCCGATGGTCTCCAAAACAATGCTCCTCACATATCCGGTGGGCACATTGCCGCCTGCGCTGAAAGTCAAAACAATGTTCTGAAGACTGTCCATCTCGGCATGTTGGCCGTCCACGCTGGTGACCCTGTTCTTCACGTTGCCATAGACCGAGTGCTCAGCAGAAAGAAGTTGTAAGTTGTTTCGGATGTAACCGCCATAAAGAATGGGGGTGACTGCGGCATACCGGATGTCGTAATCCCGGAACCAGGTGACGTTCACACTGTCCGGCACCATGCCCTGAGTCAGCGGGACAATGACCACGGATTTCTTTTCCCTTCGCGCAAATGGACGCGAAATCGAACCGCTCGCCATCTCCGAACCGCCTGCTTCAACGCTTCCGGCCATCTGCTTGGGTGGGTCTTCGACGAATCCGTCAGCCTGTGGGTCGGTGATCAAGGCGACGCTATCTGCCGGATTACCTTCCAGCTTGAGGTTTTCGAATAAACTGTTGGGTTTGAGGGATGACCCCATGAAATCAGCGTTCAAGAAATCCAGAGGTATCCCGGTGACGCCTTTGCCGGAGGGCGAGTATTGAATCTGATCGGTGATGTTGGTGGAGTTGAGCAGGGCATTGTTCGTCGAAAGGACTCCGTCAGGGACGTACAACACCAAATCGTTATTCTCCGTGACGCCAAGTTCCGTGCCTGCGGGGTGATCTACCGAATAGAGCCTGATACGATCGAAGTAACTATGGTCGTTATTCAGCTCCTTGATCTGAAGGCGGTATTTCCCGTTCTGTTTCTTTGGATTGACGTTCAATTTATAGACGTCCGTGATGTCAACGCCGGCGTTTTCGGCAAATTCAGATCGGTGCAAAATGTTGTTGTCGATCGCATATCCGGAATCCGTATTGACAAAGACAAATGGACATCCACCGCCGCAATTGGTGCTGACACCGGGGTAGTACTGCTGCGATACAGAGCCAAAAGCATTGCTGGCCGTGCATGTGACCTTGAACATGTCGGCTTCAATTCCATCCGTGCCAGAGGCCGAAGCCATCATACCCGGGGATGTGTTGACGAAGTACAAGTGATTGCCATCAATGCCGGTTACTGTGATGTAGCTTGGTTTTGAATTGATCGTCCAGGAATACGAAAGTTCACCACCAGTGGCATTGCACGTGACCGTGCCGCTCCCACCGGGGCATACCAGAGACGGAGATGTCGTGAAGCCGGTGATGACGGGGGGAGATGGAGTAAAAACCACTTGTCTCGTCTGCGGCGTGGCATTCGGATCCCAAGTTACTCGCACTTCTACGGTAAACCGAACTTGTCCCATCGGCACATCTATCCCGTTATTGTCTTTTCCGTTCCAAGAATAGCCATTTGCACCTGCCAGAGGCATATAATCATACTGCTTTACGAGCGTCCAGCCACCCGAATTGTTTCTTTCAATTTTGATGCTTGCATATGAAACCTCAGTCAGAAAAAATGAAATGTATGTGCCTGCAAAACTGTTTCCTGATGGAACAGAAACCGTCATCGCCGTAATCTCCGTTCCACGCTCATAAAGAGCCCCACCGGTATTGTCTGCCCATTCTTCGGTCATGAAACAAAGATTCGAGCGCGACAGAGTGTAGGTGCCATCGGAATACTTGGTCAGATAATACCCATCAGAGAAATGCCGCGGACGATCCATCGTGCCAACAATGTTACCTGTACCGAATGTTCCATAAGATTTCAACAAACTCAGATACCGTGTTGTCTTTAGAACCCGGTGATTTGTTCTGTCGGCTATGTATAGGTTATCAAACCCATCCGCTTCAATTGAGGCCAAGTCATAGTCGTATTGGTACGTATTGATCCATGTCAAGGAAATTGTCCCGTCATTGTTTCTGTAAGGTAAGAGCTTCACTATTCGATTGTTACCGCGGTCTTCAACGAAAATATTTCTGTAAAAGAAATCAGTTGCGGTCATCGATTCAGGAAAATAGAAGTTCCCAGAACCACCACCCTGCGTTCCATAAGCGTTTCGGAACGCATAGGAGCCTGTGGACAATTCATAAAACAAGATTCGGTGCTTTCCAGTTTCACAAACAATCAAATACTCTGATCCCCCTATTCTCATGCGACAGATGTCGGACATGTTTCCCAGGGGCATTCCCGAGGTCGACTGACTAATGGTGGCGGCATATGACAGTGAACTGTTACCACTTCCTCCGGACCCTGAAAATTGAAGATCCATATTTAGAACCTGAATCCGTTTGTTCAATTTGTCAAGGACGAACAATTGGTTTCGATTTTGCGAACTGGCCGTATAGCTGGACATCGTTAACGCATACGGCATATAGAACCCGGCATTTCCATCTCCTGCGCTGCCGTAGCTTTTCGTCCACTTTTCGAAATCACCATACATGATTCTGTGCCAGAATTCATCGCATGAAAAAACCAAGTACATTTTCTTATTCAACGACTTGTCTTCGTAATTCAATTGAAGGCTCTCATTGGCTTGTCCAAATATACTCTTGCCAAGATTACTCTGACAAATTCCCTTCGTCAGACGCCATTTTGAATCCAAGGGTGGACTGGCACCAATAGGCAGCTGTTCAAAGGTTTGGGCATGCGAAAGAGAAAGACTCAGAACACAAAGAATGCTCAAGATAAAAGCCAAATGCATTTTCATTTTGGTACCTCGTACAATCTGAGCCGTTTCAGGTGATTGGAGTGTCTTTCGGCATACAATGCGATTTTCGTATTGGGATAATTCGACCGCAACTTCGCCAGACCATTTTCACGTGCGTGGAATTCCTCTTCTCTGGATAGCGTTTTCGTGCCTTTTACTTCAGCTAAGTTACCAATTTCGGAACCCATACTATGAAGAACCAAGTATTCGGAAAAGAACTGATCATGGAATCGTGCAAGAGCTTCCGTATGTATTTCCTCAAACGCAGGCAGACCCATTGCCCAAGTATTAAACACGCCCCATGTCATTTCCATTTTCCGGTAGATGAGGCATTGATATGCACTGTTTGGATATTTCGTCCAAAGATCGTACAGTTCCCCTAACATCTTCTCTTTCTTACGCTCGGAACGACGGAACAACGGAACCAGTCTTTCGTGTATTTGTTTTTCAGTCCCTGCAGGCTCCACGACATCAAAGTACAGTTGTTGTTTGATTAGATTGGCTTCTGAAGCATTTTCACAGGTCACTCGATAAGACCCGGTTAGAGCGTAACGTCCTGCGGTAAGAGTTTTGAGCATAGTTGAGGAATCCACCTTGGTGGCACAAAACAGTGGATAAGTATCGTATATGGTCTCTTGCGGTTGTATCTCAAAACACGGGGTCAAAGTAAGAGAAGATCCTTGCAGACATTCTTCAGGGTTTTTTTCGTCATCAAGAGAGCTTACGCTCCAATGAAAAGCCGCCCATGGAATCTCTTTTGTCGAGTTGGCTGTATTGGTCACTTTCAGTTCGAAGACTATCTCTTCATCAACAAGGTATGTGGTCTTCTCCAGAGAGATGTTAACTGAAATACCGTTCTTCACGATTTGTTGTCCAAATAGCACGAAAGGCATTAGCGCTATTAAGGACAATGCGATGGTCAGTTGTTTGATGAGCATCTTCACCTTCCTATATTGTTTTCAGTCGCAAAATTCCGGATCACAATAAATGTTAGACGGCGTTGAACGTAACTCAGGTTCCACGGATCGCAGAAAGTAGATACAATTTGCTTCACTTGATTCCCAACAGAATTTGATTTGATCTAAGAACCCCGGTTGAGTAATAGTGCTTGCAGAATAATACCTCATTATATCCCAATCATCGTATGTATCTAGATGATATTCGTAATACTCTTCCGGATGGGTCAATGATGTGATTTGGTGACCTAATTCATGTGTAGTGAAATAGGCCATTGCCGCTTTCCTTGGAGACCCTTCAGTGAATACTGTTCTGATATCTCCAGTAAAAATATAAGTACACCTTGATTCCTTGGAGATTGGTGTGTTTGCATTGGACCCGGCGGGATCAGAAATGGGAGTCCAAGCCATTGTATTCGGAAAAAAGGGATAATCCAGATGATCTAACGACAGAATATGATAGGGATAGGCCGGATCATAACAACCGTAACAAGATCGAAATTCAGAGGCATACTCAATCATGTTAAGTCTGTCTTGGGGATATGACGAGAATAAATGAGCACTTGGATTGGCGGGCTGTTCCAATTGCGGCCCATGGGAGCCCAATGTGATATTCAATCTAGCGCCTTGCCCGTTTTGAAAAAGATTATTGAGCATGCTTAGAAACTCGCCGGAATTATTGTAATCCGACAGAAGATCATGGTCAGCCATCCAATCATATTCGATATGGACACTTCGTGTATTCGCATCTGGAGGATCGGCAGGGTATTCCGGAGGCTGATTGCACTCTCCACCGCTGGACATGACAACAAAGCAAATAACCAGCAAACTGATTCTGATAAACACTTGGGATGGCCAAATTCCTGCGCTCATTTCAACTCCTGGTTTCTTTCACCTTTTCTCAGAAAATAGTCTGTCAAGTTCTTGGAAGAGCCGAGCCTCCACGGGTCATTGTTCTCATGCTTTTTGAAAAACAGCGTGACATCATGATCTAACTCCGAATCAAAAAAACTGCATTTGATTATGGCCGACTTGTTGTCTTCAAATTCTAAACTCGTCATTCTCAGTTCAAAATCATGAATATGTTCTTTCTGCTGAGCCAGTAGCAGTGAGTGTTCAGCATTACTGCTGTTGACCAGCAATTGTCGTCCATCGCTTTTCTTTGCGGCCAGATTCGGTCGTGCAATGAGATTCTTCAAAACTGGTTTTGTATAATTATTGGACTTGCATTGATCGACGTAACTGTCACTCATTATCATGTCAAGCTTTTCAAGATCAGCCGTCATGATAGCCTGATAAAACTCTGCCAACGCCACCTGAACTCGAATTTCTTCCGAGATAGCCTTCGAACTGGGCATTTCATAACTGAGCGATTTTTGGTAAACACTGTAGGCCGACGCCGTCAGGCACAACAAAAGGAATACGGACAGCCAAAGCATTTTTCGTTTTGATCCATGATCCATTTTCACCTCCGGATTACGTTTTCGATATGGTATCTTACTTATGCTACAGACCAAAAATTGCCCTGTCCAAAACATCAGCCGTGCACTTCTTGGAACATAATCTCCCCTCCGATGGCAGTTATTTTCCCGACTCATCGATTATCCGGCAGGCGGCAACCCACCTTTAATGGCACCTTCCTATGCCTATCGGTTACCAATACCCTATCAGGGCTATCAGGGCTATCAGGGCTATCAGGGCTATCAGGGCTATCAGGGCTATCAGGGC
>CAZJBS010000002.1:244669-263927 GCA_964544475.1 uncultured Bacteroidota bacterium
TATTGATAACCTTACTTGCTAAGATAAGCTGCATTTGTTGAAAAGAAAATGACCAATGTCATTTTTTTGCGGCTGTTGAAGGCGATTTCTGGTTTTCGGGACGTCTTGCATTATTCACTGAATGCTCAACTGGAAAGAATCGCCAAAACTTTCGCCGGAATTACTCGCCCCGCTCTGGAAGAATTCATCACAAGAAATCGGACGCTTTCCGCGGGATTGACCAGGTTCGACAGCTGGAGCTTAAGATGCCCAGGCGCTGCGTGATCTGAGCATGCCTATCAAGTCCTCCACTCACCAGCATATAGCCACTAGCTGTCCGGAGACGAGGGAGAGTTGTCATCGTAACGGGGCCGGTGGAGCACTGGCACTCCAAACCTGCGACCTTCAGGTTGTGGGGACCCGCTTCCGGCCAATGACACAGAGACGGACGTCCTTCCACAACAAAACTCACCCGGACAATGTCCGATCGGAAATCGTCCTATTGTGCGGGCCCGAAACCAACGAACACCTTCGTCATGGGACCTCAGAAGCTGAACATCATCGTCGTATATCCCCAGTATCCGATATCATCTTTTCCGCCGAACCGGGCCTTCATGAGATCGTCCGGCAGAAATACCGCGGCTCCGAAGTCAAAAGAGAAATGGTCGTTGAACTTGAAGCCGCCGGTCAGGTCGAATTCCTGACCGAACTTGTTCTCGCCCGCCGCATTCTTCTTCGCCGACATGAAATAGTGGTAGTCCAAAGCCAGATACGTCCCCTTCCACGGCTGGCACTTTGTTTTCAGCATGACGTCCTGCAATCCCAAACCCATCGTGTGTTTCGGAAGATCGAGGAAGTAGTCCATATAGCCGTAGAATTTGTGGTTCGTCGCAAACAGCGTGCTGAACACTTTGTATTTGTCGTCGGCCGGATCGTTGTCGCCGGACAGGACATCCACACCGATCCAGAACGACGGTTTCCACGCGGATTCCTTCATCGAATACCCCACCGCTCCACTCACCATGTAGGCGGCAATGTCCAGTCCCGTCTGTTTGCCGGCCTGGTAGGCGAGTTCCGTCTTGTATCCGAAGGCGCCAACGTCCCCGCGGACAAACACACCCATGGTGACCTGTTCCAATTCCTTCTTGCCGCTGGCCACATCGCGGGTACCGTCATGCTGCGACAGGATGTAATAGTCGACCTGAACGGCCTCCGAATATTTATGCACGCCATACAGACCGCCGAATTCCCTGTCCTCCTTGTCCTCGATCAGGTTGGTATCGGCCGATGCGTACGGCTTTCCGGCCTCCTCGATCTTCATGCCGATGACGTCAAGATGCATGCGGTCATTGAATCGGAACGTAACGACGCCGCCATCGAACGACCTGCCCGTATTGCTCCAATCGAGCGCGCCAATCAAACGAAGATCGCCGTAGTTCAACTCCATTCGCCCGATTTTCAGTTCGATGGGACTCCAGAGGAACTTCTTGATGTGAAAATACGCCTGATGGAGACCCACCTGGTTGGTGTCGGTGGTTGTGCTGCCCTTGCCGGTGGCGCCGAATACGCGCGCGTCCTGAAACTGGACGAATGCGGTGTAGTTCTCCAGAGGGGAGAACTTCACCCCCAGCCGGGTACGGAGGTAGTCGTACGAATTGGATTTCGAAGCGAACGTGCGCATGTCCACTTCACTTCGGTTTCGGATCTGCGCGCTAAACGTGATCTTCTCCTGCTGATCTTCCTGAGCCGTCAGCATGGACGACCCAAACACAACCGTCAGCAGAACGGTTTTCCATCTCCGGTGCATCATGGTTTCTCCTGAGTCAGTTTGATTTCTTTATCGGCCGGCATCCATTTTGGCCTGTCTTTCAGCGGCCTTCTTGTCCCATTCCGGCAAAACCGATTCGATGAATTTCATTTTCTCTTCATTGAGTTTTTTCATGTCCAGCCCGATGTAAGCCTGTGCCTTGTGTTTGCTTGAAAGGTCCGGCATCGCGATCGGCCACTTCACGCCGTGCCGGATGAGTACCTGGGACAGAAGGATACGGGCTTCCTGAGCTTTCTCCATCGCATGGCCGAGAATCCTTGCCGATTCGAGCGGGGCGTGAAAAGAGCCGCCGTGGCTTGCGGCGACATAGTCCCACCGCCACTGGGCCTGCCGGATCAGGCGAAGAATGTCTTTCATCTCTTCTTCGCTGGCGCCATTCTCCCAGGCCGTCTTGGCCTCAATGTGCGCGCGGACCAGGTGTTCTTCGACGCGGCCACGAACCTCCACGATCTTGTCCTGGCGGTCATACACGTTTTTCACCAGAGTGGACTGATCTTCGCGATGACAGACCTGGCATGAACCCGCCACGTTGACGAGAGGGCTGGTGATCTTATGGTCGGTGAATTTTACGCCGCCATCACTGCGGTACGGCATGTGGCAGTCGGCACAGGACACGTTGCGTTCCCCATGAATGCCGAGTTCGTAGAGTTCATAGTCCGGATGCTGGGCCTTCAGGATCTTCGCCTTGCTTAGTTTATGAACAAAATCCACATGTTCGATCCCGTCGTAGTATTCTTCCATGGCTTCGACGCTCATGCCGCCGTCCCACGGGAACGTCAGATATTTTTCTTCCTTGCCCTTAAAGTAATATTCGACGTGGCACTGCGCGCACACGAGCGACCGCATTTCCTGGTGTGTGGCCTGCTTGATATCCTTGCCCTGGCGTTCGTACGCCTCGATGAGCGCCGGCCTTGAAATCCGGAGGTTCATGGTCTTGTTGTCGTGGCAGTCCTGGCAGCCGATGGCATTGGCGATCTCGGGGCCCATGTCGGCCCACGGTTTCTTGTAGAAATCCGCCACACCCACTTCGTGCATGACGCGGGGCACATCGGTGCTCTTGCAGGTCATGCACGTGGCCGGTTGAGGCACGGCGGTGCGCAGCGTTTTTTGCACGTCGTTGACCGCGTAGGAATGGCCGCGCGCCTGATTGAAATCCCGCGAGAAGGCATACCCGGCCCAGAGAACAACCAGATTCGGATACTGTGCCAGCATGTCAATGGATGCCGAGCCGTTGTACTTCGTCCGAAACGAAGTGTCCGCGGTGCCTTTGTAGGTTTGGAATTCGCGCGGGAAATTGGCGCCCCACACTTCGTTGCGAGGTTCCCAGTCGGCGATGGGCTTGATCATCTGGAACATGGCGCGTTCTTCGCCGCGGCGTTCCATGATGGAATTGGCCAGAAGGCCGATGAAGAAAACGACCACGACGGTCAGCACGAACAGGAGCCAACCCATCCATGGTTTTTGCTGAATGATCTCGACGATGCTTTTCATGGGGTACTCTCCTCGGATTTATCGGATAATTTTCTCGAAGGGCGGGTCATGTCCTGGATCCACTCCGGCACGACCGGACTGAGCCGCGGGACGCGGGCGTAGGGAACGGACGCGAGGCTGTTCACGCGGCCATGAGGCGTTTCGCGGTGACATTCCCAGCACAGACGGCCTTCACCATTCATGTAATTGTGGCCGGACACCGTGAATGCGGACACGCCTTCCACGAGACCCTTGTGGCATCGGATGCAATTGCCCTGAATGGCTGCGATGCCGGCTTCTTTGACGTGAATGACCTGGGGTTCCTGGCGCAGCGTGAATACCGTCGAATGTCGAAGACCGTCCTGTGCTTTGAAGACGTATTTGGAAATGAGATTGTCCTGGGGCACGTGGCAGTCGTTGCAGACGGCGACGCGGGCATGACTGCTGTGTTGCCACGTGGCAAACTGGGGCGCCATGACGTGGCAGTTCATACACGTCTCCGGCCGGTCGGAAAGGTAGGACACGGCGTTGGAGATTCGCAGGACAAACAGGCCGATGCCGACGAAGATGCCGAGAGCCACAATGACTATTGGGCGCCACTCGGGCGGCGGATACAACAGCTTGAGCAGTTTCATCCTGTAATACGCTCGTGAATTTTAAATTAGGTTTTCAGATTCTCTTATCCTAATTTAGACTCTGCAGGGTCACATTTCAATACTTTTCTTATTATTTTTTTGTTGAAGGGAAAGCATTTGCGCCCAAACCTGTATGACCGTTCTCGGCAATCAATCTAATCCACAGTATTGTTGCTTCGAGAATGGAAAAACAGGTTTTCCGTTTTTTTTTTTGATGGATAGTGCCTTCTCAGAGCATAATCTTCACTCCTCCATTGACCTTAAATCCCTCCAGAGGCGCCCAGAGGTCACGCGTCGGATTCGGCTCAAGCGGAGGAACGATCTTCTCGAACCGGGAAAGGCGGGTATCGAGGAAATTTTCCAGGTTAAGGTATATGCGAATTCGTCCGACTCTTCTCTCCGCCATCAATCCCATGATCCAATAGTCGTTCACCCGCGATCCATCGGTCTTTCGTTGCGGTCCGGTGTAGTAGGCTTCGTATCCCGCACGCCACGTGTTCTCCGATTCGTACATCCAAACGATATTGAGACGATGAACGGGAGTCAGAGGCAGCCTGGTTTCGGCATCATCCTGCCGATGAGCCGCCAACGTCAATGAGTATCCAAGAAACAACCGGATATCGCCACAGGCGATCCTTGTATTATTTTCCACACCGCGAGTGACCAGGGTTCCCCTCTGGGTTTCAAACGATACGACCGAACGGACCGCCGAGTCGGCGTTGACGCCCAGCGGCCGATCGATCACCGTCTGAAAGATCAGCACGTTGCTGGACAGCGCGATCCTCCCAAAGAACACTCCATGGTATTGGACATCCAGGTTGCCTCCAAACGACCGCTCGGCTTTGACATCGTTCGAAATGGGCCGTACACGGCGGAAATGCGCGACTTCGGATTCGTCGTTGAAAACGGATGGCTCCCGGTACCCCAATCCTCCCCCCATGCGCGCGCTCCAATGGGCGTTCATCCTGTACAATACGGAAAGACGTGGCAGGACAAACCACCCATACCGGTTCTGCCGATCCACCCTCATTCCGGATTCCACGGAAACTCTCCGTACCGGATTCCAGGTGGTTTGCCCGAACACGCCGACCGTATGATGGTTGTAATCCAGTTCGTATTCGTCCGCCGAACGGAGTTCGTTGAAACGATCCGTAACGACCGTGACCCCGGTGATCCACGTATGCTTTTCTCCCTGCGAAGTCAGTGTCCATTCACTAAAGGTGCTCCACTGCCGCCCTTCGAAACGATGGCCGGGGATGTCCGTTCGGCGGCCGTACGAAGTCAGACTGTTCTTGAGCGTCCAAAGCTGTCCCAAATTTTCCCGTGCGATCGTCGACAACACCGTCAAACGCCGGCTGAAATTCTTCTCGACGTATCCCGCTTCCTCCCCGGCGATGCTTCGCACGCGTCCACCGCGACGGTCCTCCCAATGTCCTTCCACGCCGACGTCCCAACGATACGCACCGGTCGATAAGTAATAGACGGGTTTCACGTGAACCGCGTGCACGCGCGGCAAGTCGGAATATCCGTCGCTGTCTGCGTCGTACGCCGCGTGCCGCTGCGCCGAACCGTAGACGGAATACGCGTGACGGTCCGATGGACTGCTGAAAAAAATATTTCCGGTCGTGCCGCCTGCCGATGACTGATCGAATGCCACCTCCGTGTAGCGACGGGCAGAGGGTTTTTTCGAGATCAGATTGACAAGACCGGCGATGGCTCCACCTCCATAAAGCGTGGAAGAGGACCCTTTGATGACTTCCACCTGACGCAGATCCAACGGCGGAGTCTGCATGACGCTGAGGCCCGACGACATCCCGCCGTACATCGGGAATCCGTCCTTGAGCATCTGCGTGTATCGCCCATCCAATCCCTGAACGCGCAGGTTCGAATTCCCGGACGTCGCCGACACGGGTTGAACCGAGATGCCGGTGGATTCGTTAAGAAGCATGGTGAGATTGGCAGAATTCATGTTCGCTTTTTCCTCCAGCTCTTCTTCGGCGATCGCTTCGACCCGCGTGGGCAGGTCGTCGATGTGCCGGCTGACTCTTGTCGTACTGACGACGATCTCCTCGAGGTGTTCCTCCTCCGGAATCAAATAAACGACGAGGTCGGTGATCGATGGGGGAACTGTCAGTGTCGTTTCGCAAGCGGCATACCCGATGGCCGAGAAGACCAGAGTCCATGCGCCATCTTCCAGGTTGTCGAGATGAACTCGACCATCGCGGTCGGAGGCGGCGCCGCGAGCCGTTCCTTGGACGATCATATTGACCCCGATCACCGGCTCCCCGGTGGTTTCATCGAAGATCCTTGCCGACAGCGAGTTCTGCCCGTACGCCGGCAGGGCGAATGAAATCAAGAAAATAACTGCGAAATGTATCATGATGATTTCCTGATATCGTTGTACATATACGCCGACGGAATTCGGGATTGAATCCGCGGACCGAAGGCGATGTGGTTTTGATGGGAAGGCTCAGAGAACGGTCGGCGGACGCCAGGGCTGGAACGGCGTTCCATTATCCGAGGGCATCGGCATGCGAGTATGACGTATTGAATTTGAATGTGGATCGGAGACCTCGGGGCCAAACGTGGCCATGCCGCTGTGACCACAGCAGGCGCACGGGCACATCCCGCAGCAGTCGGTTTGTGAATCCGCATCGGCGTGTGTGGCGAATGCCGTCAAAAGTCCCCCCATCGGCCCGGCTGGTTCATCCGGGCAAGGCACAAGGGAAGGGATCAAAAGAAGGATCAGAAACAGTGTTTTCATACCCTATCTTAGGATATTGACCGGATACAAGCAACAGGGTGATTCCGGAAAGGTCGCCATCGCGCGGCCCATCCAACCAATGTGTTGCATCTTACGATGATTGAAGGTTAAAAAAACCCCCGGTGAGGTAGCCGGGGGTTCTCTATCGTAGCCCAGAGCTGGGGAAGCTCTGTTTGGGGGGTCATTGCTGTTGATGGAATTTAAGTTTCTGTTCCGATTTACGCAACATTTTTCTTGATTCACTTACCGTGGCGTTCGCACGCCGTGATGACAAACGCTGCCATCAGATGATCCATACAAAAGAATCAGTCGTTTTTGCTGACCATGCTTTCCTCCACGATCCGAATCTCCTCCTCCGTCGACGAACGAAAAAAAAGAGCCGCCCCTCTTGGGCAGCCCTTTTTGCCTATGAACCACAAGCCAGCATGTGGTTCAGATATGATGCTAGTTATTCATCGCTTTCATCCGTCGTGGGAACGACATACGACCGGATACGCCCAAACGGAACTTGTTCCGGCGCGCCCGCCATGACGTGGGCGCCAATCCGGTTGCCGGAGTAGTGACACAGACCAGAGCAACTCACCTGTTTGGACATGTAATGAGGATACCAGTTGAGCAGCTCCGCATACTTGACCACGACAGGACCGATTTCGCCATTTTCCGGATTGATCCAGTTGTTCTGGCCGTTCTGTGCGAAGTCGGCCGCACGATGTTTCGTGTGGCATGCGATGCATTTGATCTTGACGCCGCCGGTCAACGCCATGTGATTTACCGTCGGGTGGTTCGCATTTTTGCCGGCATGGCAATCGATGCATTCGGGGCCGTCCTCGATATCCACCTGGTCGTGCAAACTGGCGCCGTGACATGTGACGCATGTTGTGGTATTATGGACCGAGCCCAGAGCCAGTTCCTGGAACTGCGGATGACGCTTGATGCCGGTCGCGAACATGCTGTCGACGTTGCTTCCGCGCATGGCATAGCCGATCTGTGCCGGCCGGTACCATCCGATGTGGCAGGAACGGCACACCGTATTGTCCGCACGCAGGGTATCGGCATTCCAGAACTGATGCGACGCCACGTTGGCCGTCCAATCCATGCGCCATTCCGTCTTGTCATTCCAGTTCACACCGTTGTAGTTGTCTCCACTTGTTTGGACCCCGTCCCAGTTGGCCTGAACCAGGAGATCTGCGGCATTCGGTCCTTTGGAGGTGATGTTCGACTTGAAGTGACAGGTCGCGCAGGTGGCGTGACAGCGCCCGCAGTTATTGTCTTCATACGCCTCTCCGACCGTGTGCCCGCCGAAATTGCGAATGGACGTGTGCAGACGTGGAATCTTGATATGCGCGGCGTCGGGGTTGTACTGATCCGCGTGGCAATTGACGCAGGCCGTGGAAGCTTCCGTCACGTAGTTTCGGGTGCTGTCCGGTGTTGCGAGAGCGACGGTCCCCGATTTTTGGGAGAAGCGAGCCCAGCCGCCGAATTTTTTCGTGGCGGCGCCGTGCGTGCCACCGGCCATGTCAATATCCGTGTGGCAGTCCGTACATTTGATGGACTTGTGCGGCGTGGCCACATACTGCGCCGAGTCGACGAAAAGCGGCACATTTTCGACCGCTCCGCCCGTGACGGTGATATTCTTGCTCAAGGCCGCATTGCCGTGGCAGGCCGGAGTAATGCACGTCGAATTTTCCTTCGCCCATCCGCCTTCATTCTTCTTTTCACCATCGTCGCAGGAAACGACGGCCAGAACCGGCAAAACACAGAACAGTATCACTAAGAACTTCTTCATGGAGACCTCCTTCCCGTTGAAACCGATATCGTACCCATTCAGGATAGCTACACCAATTTACGGGCAGGACCATGACAAAACTATGACATAAGTCATGTTATATCGAATTACGATATTTTATTTCAATATTGATTGCAGATATCTAAAACCGTAATAATTTGATTCAAAAAAAGGAAACCGCTTTCGCTTGAACGAAAGCGGTTCTTCCTTTGGTGCTGAAATAAAAGTTACTTGAGGGTTCCCAGCCACTTCGACAGGATCTCCAATTCATCGTCAGAGCCCGCGAATTTCTTGATGTGCTTCTGCCCATCGATGGCTTCCTCTTTCTTCAGATATCGGCTTATCCATTCAGAAGTCCTGAGTGCCCCAACGCTGGAAAGGTCCGGAGACTTCTGGTTCTGTTTTCGGGCGATGCCGGCCACTTCGACCGAATGGCAGCTTCCGCATTTGGAAGCCTTGAAAGCCGCAACGCCGGCAGAGTGGTCCATGGCGACCGAGTCTGCTGAAAGCGTCGTATCGCTCACTGCCGTGCCATTCGACGCCAGGCTGTCCTGTCCATATCCGGCGGACGGCTCCAGAATGATACATGCAATCCAGGCGATAAAGAAAGCTCGCAACATATTAGTCTCCGCTTGTTTTTGTTTATGCCCTAAAACATGACCCGCATGTTCACGTAGAGCTTGTCCACTTTGTCCTTGCTGGCGATTTTCTTTGTTGATGTCAGGTCCTTCTCATAATACAGCGTGAAACGAATGTTCTGGTTAACGACATAAGTTGCGGTCGGCACAACTCTCTGATAATCCAACACTCGGACGCCGTTCACCTTGTCCTTTGATGCGTATTTGTCATAGTGCAGGCCGAAATGGTATCTCCAGGATGGCATGTAACCGGCCTCGACGGCCAATCCCGAATACTTGAAATCGTTTGCCCCGGAAGCCGCGAAATCGCGATTCTTATCTGTCCCCATGACGTAGGCCGCCTGAACATCGACTTGCTCGGCATAGCGGATATTAAACTGGGGAGAGATGCGAGTGAAATCATTCTTGATCTGATCTTGAGTTGGCGTTGCTTCGTCCGCGGAGTTCTTGCTGTCGCTGCCCTGATAATAGTGAATCGTGGCCGAACTTCCTGCAAACTTTCCAAGCATCGCCTCCGGCAGTGTGAACACGACGCCGGCCCAGTAGTCGATGTTTTGATTGCTGGTGGTCTTGCCGTTACTCGTGACTCCAGTCGTTCCAACGGTGCCCGGCGAAATCCCGGCGTACAAGGTGCCATAGTCGTTGTATCCAAAATATTGGATACCGGTTCTCGCGCTGGACATGTCGATCGATTCTTCGCCTTGTCCATTCGATGATTTAATCAAAAACACTTCGCCTTTCAAATTAGGCAATTGGGGCAGGCGATTCGGGTACGATGCAAATTCCAACGGCGAGATATTGCCAACCTGGAAATTGGCATACTTCGATCCGCCGATCCTTGTAAAGTTGAAGTAGAACCAGTTGAACTTGTAGGAACTCTTCTGGTATTCGAGTTCCGAAAAGAACGATATGTTCTCATAGATTTGTCCCGCCGCGAATAGCTGAATCCACACAGGATTCCCAATAGTATAGCGTGTGGACTTCGAAGCCCCGGAATCTTTTTGGAAGGAGTGGGTTTCCAAACCAACCAACGTCGTGTTTAACCGGAATCCCAACAGATTGCTCACATTGTCCGTCCAGACTTCGGATTCGTCGCCCTCTTCTTTCTTCTGGTTCGGCAATTGATAACCGTTCTTCAGGAATTGCTCTCCATAAGCATTGAGACGGGGAAACACAGTATGGCATGCGGTGCACGGCATTCCGGTCTTTCGCGTCCATTGCGTCGTGGCCACGGCGGAAGACGAGATAAGCGCACATGCCGCCACTATGAGTATCCATTCTGTTCTTTTCATGATGCCTCCTTTAGTGAGTTGGTGGTAATGAGAATTGGAACGAATTATTATACGGATGCCCGCATCCGAATCGAAGGACATTTGTCACATAGGGTCATGATTCCTGTCATATTTCCCGACAAAAGAATAGCAATTCCTAAATTATTTTATTAGCATCCGGCCTGTTAGAAATAGCGGATGAGGTTGGCTTTGCATATAGTTATGAAATGTAGTATCTTTCAAGCGAAGGCATGGCGATTTTATCTGACACAACGATGACCACAGGACGATCATGATAAAGCAGTTCTTTCTGGGCTTTATCAAGATCCATATTCTACATCACGCCGACAAAGAGCCGGTGTATGGCGTCTGGATCATGGAGGAATTGGCCCACCACGGTTATAAACTAAGCCCGGGCACGCTCTACCCGATTCTCCATTCGCTGGAAAGTGAAGGATGGCTTTCCTGCAAGCGAGAAAAGACCCCCGATGGCAAGATCCGGAAGTACTACACGACGACTCCTTCAGGCCGGGCGGCGTTGGCCGATGCCAAGGAGAAAATAAGCGAACTCGTCGATGAGGTCGTGCTGGGAAAGAAAGAACACCACCGCGGCAGAAAATCTGAAAAAACTTAGAACGACACCATTTTGTCCGCCCATTCGACGAGCTTGACGCAATCCACCATCGTGGAGATCGGGCACGCCTCGGTGGCGTCCATCTGGCGTGACTTCAGACACGTGCCGCAGGCGAGGATCTCTCCACCCGCATCCACAAATCCCTTGAATTGGACGGCCACATCATAGCGGTCGTGGTGCAGGCCTTCGCATTCCACGGCCTCCCCCATGAGGAAGACCTTGACCTCATGGCCCTGTTTCTTGGCGGTCGCTGCAAAACGAAAGGCATTCCATGCCTTTTCCGGCTCCTTGGTTTCCAGAATGATCCCGAATTTCATGGATGCTCTCCTTGAGTGGAAATGAGTTTTGTTGTTTTATCCAATGCAAACCTCCTTCAGCCAGGATGACAACGGTCTGGGCGACATGGACTGGTCGAGGAAGCCCCGGAAACATGCGTGATAACCGTTCCCCTGTCTTGGGCCTGATGGATATTATCGAAGCCATGCGGCAGTATCAATTCCGGCTTTGCACTATAGCGCCCAAGCCAGAACAGTCACCGTCGCAACGCTGGTCCAGAACGAATAAGTCACCACGTGCGCATGTCGCGAAGGGGCGCCGGGATCGGTGCGCCAGGCGATGGTAGCGCCGATCACAAGCAGGATGAGCGCCATCCCAATGCGAACCGCGGCCGCCGGCTCCTCCGGTGGGGAAAGCACGCCCGACGTTATCTTTTCAACGGTACTCAGGCCGGACGGATCGTCAAGCGCAAGAGGAAGAAAGCCGATCCAGGAAGACACCTTGGCAAACGCTTTCGCCATATGACCGGCGCTGATCATGACGGCCAGGGTCAAGGCGGCGTGCCGCCAGTGTTTTGTCAGGGGTTCCCGACCAACCTTGGCCGCCACTCCGCCGACGATGCCCCAGAGCAGGCAAGGAACCACGACGAGCGTCCACACACCCTCGAGCCAGCCGCTGCCAAAGCCGGTGATCCGTGCCATCTGCGAAGGTATCCACCGAAACAGATCATGGGCAACCCTGGATTCCGAGGCGAGTTCCGACAGAACAAACCCCGACACAATCATAATGAAGATCGTCATGGGCCAGGTGGCGGCGCGCTTTTTCGGATCGGGAAAATCCAGAGATTGACGGATGGAGATTCCCAGGTTGTCACGGCGGCACGCTTTGATGCATTGACCGCACAGAAGACAGTCGTCCTGGCGGAATGCCAGTGGGGGATTGAGCAGGCTTGGGCAACTTCTGCCATTGACTTTTTTCCTGTTGGATGCTGCGACGCATTCTTTGGTTCGGCAGGCAAGGCACACGTCGGCAGAATGTGAACGAACCCGGGCGAGTCCATGACGTCCGTAGGTTTTCAACAGCATGTTCACCGGACAAAAGCCGCGACAGAACGCGCGATCCTTCCAGAAGAAGCCGACCATCGCGCTGAAGCCGATCAAGAATAAGATGAAGAGGGATGTATAGGAAGGTACGCGGTGCACTTCCATTCCAAAAACAAGCATTTGGATGGCAAGATACCCGAGCACACTCAGGGCGCCGGTACGAATCCATCGGACGAGCGCCGCCTGCGGCATGCGGAGGCGGCCGGCGATTCTTTCCGAGATATTGGATACGAGTTCGAGTGGACATATCGCGCACCACAGCCTGCCGAAAAGAACCGCAACCCAGATCATCGCAGGCCACCAGATGCCCCACACAAGCAGCGTCAGCAGGTTACTCTTGGCGAAGAGTTTTGCATTCGTTCCATCCGGGGCAAGAACAGAAAGGTTGACAAAGGCCAAAACGATCAGACACGCCAAAAGCAGGAATTGGAATACGAACGGGAATTGCCGCCACCGCAATATGTTGTTTGCGGAGGATTCCACACGCTGTATGAAAGCGGTTAACATAATATCATAATACGTTATCGTATTACGATATTAATACTTTGACAGAAAATAGTCAATCTTTATTATGAGCGGGCACAGGAGACTGTCCCTTCCCGGAAGGTGCACAGACGGAACTCGGATCGCTATTCGTTCCCAAACTATCCGCTGTTGCTATCGGGCGTTTGCTGGCCTCGCCCCATGTAGCGCCACTGAAACGCTTCCGGCTCCTGCCACTGGAAAGGATTTCAGAGTTGTGGTCTCAATCCAGATACCGCTTCAACCAGTCGTGCACTTCGATGGATGCGGCTGATATCATTCTAAAACGTGAAATCAAAATCGGCATACTCTCTGGCAGACAATACGATGGCAGAATCTCCGCACGTCAGAGAATAGGAATTACCTTCAAGGTGCAGATTGAAATCAAGTTTGAATGCCAGACAGAGTTCGCCGTTGTCGAAATGCTTGATAGGATATCTGGCGGGTTCTGAATTCCACTGTACTTTGCCGTCACCATTCTTGTCGGCAAAACATATGAGCATAACGTCATCCTCGAGGTGGTCAGAAAAACTGGACCTTCCAGGCAGTTCCATTGAGTACGACCGGTGGCTTGAGGAATCTGGTACAATGACAAAAGAATCAAGGTGAGGGGGGACAAGACTATCGCCAATGAGAAGCCATATGTAATACTTGGCCGTGTCGGAAGTCGGGTGTGTTGACGAAAGGTTCCCCAGTGGATCAAGAATGGCAGCAACAACAACCTGATAGCTTTTCAAGCTGTCTGGCAATGAAATTTGGCCGGTGATTTGTGGAACGAAATTGTCGTTTCTGCCTTCCTGGCATCCAAAGAGCACCGACAGTAAGACGAGAATCGTAAATAGACAAATTCGTTTCACTTCAGACATCCTTTGGTGTTTGCGACTTCGCAATATTTCAGACTTGTCGCGAAAACAATCGTCACTCTCCGAGTGATTCACTGGTGAGAATCAGGTGGCGTCACTGAGGCAACTATAGGGCCCGTGCCAATGGAGGAATTCACCTCCGGCTCCTCAATCCAAATACCGCTTCAACCAGTCGTGCACTTCTTTGTACCAATAAATGGAATTCTGGGGAGACAGTATCCAATGGTTTTCCGTCGGATAGTAGACCAGCCGCGCATCCACCTGTTTGCCTTTGAGTACGCTGTAAAGTTCTAGGCCCTGGGTCATCGGCACGCGATAGTCCTTTTCGCCGTGGATGATCAGCATCGGGGTTTTGAAATGCTGGGCAAAAAAGGACGGGCTGTAGCGATTGATGTTGTCGTACTTGCCCTCCCACGGGGCGCCGTCGTAATTGTTGACCCTTTCATAGGTCACATCCGAGCCAAACTGACCCATGAGGTTGTACACGCCGGCGTGGCTGATCAAAGCCTTGAAACGGTCCGTATGACCGGCGATCCAATTGACCATGTATCCGCCATAACTTCCGCCCGCCGCGGCCATCCGGGTCGAATCAATGAACGGATAATTACGGATGAGGAAATCCGTCGCGTTCATGATGTCCGTGAAAGGCTTGTCGCCATGCGCTCCAACGATCGATTGGGTGAATTCATTGGAAAAACTGGTCGAACCGTGGAAATTGACCATGGCCGTGACGTAGCCCGGTGCGGCAAAAAGCTGGGCATTCCACCGGTAATGGAACTCATCCCCAAAAGTGCCGTGCGGTCCGCCATGAATCAAATGAACCAGGGGGTATTTCCTGTGCCGGTCGAAGTTCGGCGGATATCCGATGAACATCTGCACCGGATGCCCGTCGGCGCCCTTGAAATACACGCTTTCCACGCGGCCCATCTCCAGTGAGTCCATCAGGGATTTGTTGAAGAAGCTCAGGGCGGTCTCTTTCCGGGTTTTGAGATCGAATTCAAACAGCTCCGACGGACGGGACAGGTCGTTCTTGATGAAGAACAGCTTGTCGCCGACCGTGTTGACACCGGATACGGTGCCACCCAGCCACAGCGTGTCGAGTTTTCCGGATGCGAGACCCAGACGGAAGACGCCCGACTGCGCGTGCCATTCCGCCGTCATGATCATGCTTTTCGGCTGTTCCTGGAAGTCTCCAAAGGACAGATCGATGGCGCCGGTCAGCGATTCGATTTTTTGGGTCGCCAGGTCATATCGAATCAGCCTTGCGCGATCCGGATAGCCTTTTCGCTCGCTCCGGGCATAATACAGGAATTTGCCGTCCTTCGAAAAGAGCGGTGAGTAGTCGTCATCCACATTGATCAGTGTGAGGTTCTTCGAGTTTCCAAATTCACCGATCTTCCAAAGAAAGACGTCCGCATTCAGTTCAAAATACGGTTCGGCCGTACTGTTCATCGTCATGGCGACCCATTGGCCGTCCGGCGAAATATCATAATCGGCGCCGCCGTCGACGGAAACGAGGCGCCGGTTGCCCGGCATCAGGTCCGTGCGCTTTTTGGTTTCCAGGTCGTAGCTGTAGAGCCGCGTGGCCCATCCATCCGTCAGCCAATTGTCCCAATACCGGAAAAGACGGTTTTCAGTGACTTTGGCGGTCATTTTGGATTCTTTCCGGTCCTTCACGGCTTTCTTCAGCCCGTCCATGTCGTTTTCATATTCCGGCAGTATTTGGGAAACAAAGGCGATCCGGCGTCCATCAGAAAAATATTTTGGATTCGAAATGCCCATCGGCATGTCAGTCAAAAGGCTTGCTTCGCCGCCATCCACGTCGATCTGGTACAACTGGGCATAGTCGCCGTCGCGTTTTGAGACAAAGGCAATCGTGCGGCTGTTGGGGTGCCAGACAGGGGAATGATCCGGTCCGACGTTGGTGGTCAGTCGTTTCAAGGCGCGTGAACGCAGGTCGATCAGCCACAGATCGGAATTACCTTTGTTATCTTTGATGGAGTATTCCGTAACGACAAAACATCCATACCGTCCGTCCGGCGCGACGGTCAGTGCGGAGACACGTTTCATGTTCCACAGGTCTTCGGCCGTGATCGGGCGTTTTTCCTGGGCGGTGAGAATGGACGTCCAGACAAGGAGAAATAGAGCGTATTTCATGGTGGCAGCTCCGGCGGAGAAATGGGATGAATTATGAGAAATTACAGTTTTTTGCGTTGCATTTCCAAGTATTCCTGCACCAAACTCCAACGTGGCTGGTCCGTTCAGTGGTCACGATCCGGCGTGGTTTCGAAGATGGGCAAAAAAAACGTCCATGTCCACGTTGCCGCCGCTGAGCACGAGGCCGATGTGGCGGCCGTGCAGGTTCAATTCGTTGCGCAGGACCGCCGCCAACGGAACGGCCGCCGTGGGTTCCACGACGATCTTCAGGCGGCTGTAAATCAGTTCCATGGCCGTGACCACTTCCTCGTCTCTGACCAGGAGGACATCGTCCACGAGTTGCCGGATCACTTCAAAGGTCTTGGCGCCCGGCGCCAGTGTCCGCATGCCGTCCGCAATCGTGTCCGGAGGTTTTATGGTCACGATGTGTCCCGCCCGGACGGACAACCAGACGTCGTTGGCCGTTTGGGTCTCGACGCCGATGATTTTGACGTTGGGCATCAGATGCTTGAGGCTTACCGCGTTGCCGGAGATCAATCCGCCGCCGCCGACCGGAAAAAACACGTAATCCAGTTCGCCCACCTGGTCGGTCATCTCGATGCCGATCGTACCCTGGCCGGCCATGATGAATTCGTCATTAAACGGGGGTACGAGGATACGGCCTTCCTCATCGGATATTTTCCGGCCGATAACCTCGCGATCCTCCTTCTGACGGTCGTAGGGGACTATCTCGGCTCCGTACGAACGAGTGCCGTTCAGTTTGGATTTGGGTGAATCCGTCGGCATGACGATTTTGGCCGACGTGCCGAGCAGCCGTGCCGCCAGGGCGACGCCCTGGGCGTGATTGCCGGAAGAGAAGGCCACGACGCCCCGGCGGCGCTCCTCGGCCGTGAGCGACGCGATCTTGTTGTAAGCTCCGCGGATCTTGAAAGCCCCGACGCGCTGAAAATTTTCACATTTGAAAAACAGGGCGTTTCCGCTGATGGCATCCAACGATTGGGACGCCAGCACCGGTGTACGATGGACCACGGGTTTGACCCGGTCATACGCCGCGCAAATGTCGTTAAAATTGATCATACAATGCCGATCCTGTCAAATCCGTGATGCCGTGCCAAGTTCGTTTCTTGTGGATAAAAAGACAAATGTTTTTTTGCCGAAAAGCGTATGCCGGGCGTAGCCGATCGACTCGCCAAGGCTCAAAAAGGAGGCGACCTTTCCACCCGATATGCAGACCTTCTTTTCGGGGGAAAATACCCTTGACAAAGTAGGCAAAAATATTACATTGATTCCACCAACTTATCTGAACTCCGCTCGGAGTGGTTGATCTCATATAATCGTACTAATAGACCTGGTCACTTTTCTCGCTTTAGAAACTAGTTAAAACATTGTCTTTTTTCAAACGCGGACGACGGGGCTTTCCTGGCCATGGTGGCCTGTCAGCACTAATTCTTTCGCGGCGTTTTAGTATTACTAAGAACAGTTAACCCAACCTATTCACTTTCATGCAAAGAGGAGGATTCTAAATGAGTCATCTTGCGACAAAAGCCATGCTGATGGTTTTCAGTCTCATGCTTTGGACGACCGTAGTATACGGCCAGTATGAAAAAGCGTGGAGCCGCAAAGCATCGGTTGTTGCAGCGGACAACACCAATACGGTCTCCGCGTCTGAACACAAGAGCGTCAAGTATTCGAGCACCATCAAGCTCATGAACTTGCCTCCCATTGATTCACCGGATGTGTCGGTCGCTCCGGGAATCGACCACACCCAATCTGAAAATTCGATTGCGGTCAGTCCTTTGAATCCCAACATTGTGCTCAATTCCAATAACTCCTCTAACTACCCGGTATCCACGATATACGGCGCCAGCGGATTCACATCGACCGATGGCGGCCAGACGTGGTATGGAAGCACGGGCGGCACGGGCGGCACCAACCAGGGTGATCCGGCCGTCGGTATCGCGTACAGCGGCCGTTTCCACAACGGGTATATTTCCAACAGCGGCCAGGGTGCGGCGTATTCCACGAACAACGGTTCGACATGGACGCACGTGCAAATCTATCCGAATCCGGGTTCCCTGGCTGACAAAAACCACTTGTGGGTGGATGCCAATCCGTCGAGCCCTTACGTAAATAACGTGTATTCGTCCTGGACGGATTTCGGCGGGACGCACAATAACCAGATCATGGTGTCCCGCTCAACCGACGGCGGCGTGTCGTGGTTGGCGGCGGTTGAAGTGAGTGCGGCCATTGCGGCGGGCAGTCACAATCAGGGCGTCAATATTCAGACCGGCCCGAACGGCGAAGTGTATGTTTGCTGGGCCGTGTATGACGCATGGCCGGCGGCCGAAACGGCCATCGGGTTTGCCAAATCCACCGACGGCGGCGCGACGTTCAGTACGGCGCAGCGGGTGATCACCAACATCAAAGGCATTCGCAGTCAGGCCACCGGCGGCGGTCTGCTCGGCGGCAAAGATATGCGGACGGCCTCCTTCCCGTCGATGACGGTGAACATGCAAAACGGTCATGTGTACGTCACATGGGCGAACATCGGCGTGCCCGGCACCAATACGGGTACGGAACGCGATGTGTGGGTGGCCAAGTCCACCGACGGCGGCACGACGTTTGGAACCGCCGTACGTGTCAATCAGGACACTTTCAATAATGGCAAAGATCAATGGTTCCCGTGGATCGCATGCGACCCGGTGGGCGGCGCTCTGGTGTGCGCGTTTTATGATTCACGCGATTTCAGCTCCAACGACCAGGCCAATACGTATGTGGCCGTGTCGCGCGACGGCGGAGCCACATGGGAAGACTTTCGTGTGAGCGATGCGTCCTGGAATGGCGACGGCAGCGGCACAGGCTTTTCAAGCAACTATGCGGGTGACTATATCGGCATTGCCGTGCGTGCCGGCAAAGTGTATCCTGTCTGGACGGATCGCCGGGATGCGGGCCGCTTGAACACGTGGGTTTCCCCGTTCCTGCTTTCCGATCCGACCGATCCCAATCCGGTCACAGGTGTGACCGCCTATTCAGACTATTATACTCCGACGTCGATGGATCTGACCTGGAATGATCCGACGACGTTTTCGAATGGCGACCCTCTCGACACGTTTGTGGTGGACGTCTATTTGTCGGGCGTTTTGAAGGGAACCGTGCCCAAAGGCATGGAGTCCTTCACCGGCACCGGCTTAACGACCTACAATCAGTATTCCTATGATCTGTATGTTCGCGCGATTCCCAGTGACAGTTTGAGTTCACTCACGTCTTCTGCGCCGTGGTACGCCGGCGGGCACCCGGTGCCGGAGAAGCCGACGGGCGTCGGAGTGGTGGGT
>CAZJBS010000003.1:0-21935 GCA_964544475.1 uncultured Bacteroidota bacterium
GCCAGCGGTTCGGTCAGAAAGCTGGTGTATGCCAACTCACGCTGGCATGCCGTGATGTATTCCAGTCATGACCTGTATCACCTGATGTCTACGAATGACGGCGCCGCCTGGTTCGGCTATGAGAAAATGAACGGCACCCTGCCGGGAACTGAACTCCGCCTGGAATCAAATAGCAATGCATCGCTCTTCACGTACAATTCCAATCTGCACGCGGTCTTCAACCAGACAGACGGCATCTATTACAACCGGGCCAGTCTGACCGGCATATGGGAACAACCGAAGCTATTGTATGCGGTCACCTCACCCGCCATTTCTTCTTTCATCGACGCCAGCGGCGTGGGGCATGTGATCTGGGTTCAGAGCAATTGGACACTTGGACCATCGAGTTATTACCTGAAATACGGTACATTCAATACAGCGGATGCGAATCCCACGCTGACGGGCATTGCCACGGTAACATCGGGAAGCGTCAATTATCAGACGCCGGCGATTTCTGTGGACGGTCAAGGGCGTCCACATGCCGTGTGGACGAAAAGCGGCAGAATTTGGCACAGCATCAAGACGACCTCATGGTCAACGCCTTATGAAGTAAGTGACGGACAGACTACATGCGAAACCCCATCACTGCATACCATGGGTTCACTGTCGTACGTGGCCTGGACCAATGGATCACCGGGGGAGACCTGGTACCGATCACGAAACAGCAATGGCACGTGGAATACCAAGATCAACCAGAGTCAGAGCGCAGGTTTTGCATCGGTGCATCCCTATATCTCCGATGTTTACGGCGAACCCATGATCCTTTGGTCAGAACAAACGGCGTCTGGATATGATACTAAGTACCGTTTTCCTGAAAGCGGACAGCATGGCGTATTGGCTTCCTCGGACTCAGTTGTTCAATATCCGAGCTATGCCGCTCGCTCATATCAGGGCGCTGCCCGGGTCGTTGGACTTTGGACTGAAAAGCAGGTAACCCCTTTCCATTTGAAAACGGCTTACAAGAACATGTTCCCGTACTTGGGCAAACAGGAGTCTGAGATTCTGTCGGAGATCCCGGCGACGTTTGAGTTGAGGCGGAATTCACCCAATCCTTTCAATCCGACGACGACAATTGCATTTGCTCTTCCGGAAGAAACGGAGGTTACTCTGAAGGTCTATGATGTCTTGGGAAGAGAGGTTGCAGTATTGGTCAATGAGACAAAATCTGCCGGCAGGTACCAAATAGCCTTTGACGCATCGAGATTAGCGTCAGGCGTTTACATCTACAGAATAACAGCCGGAGATTATGTCGACTCTAAGAAAATGGTTCTGATCAAGTGACCTTAACCGTCCCAATCCCCTGTTGTTGTGAAATGGCAGGGGATTCTAATTTTCAGCACTTTTGCCGCCGTGACTTTCATAAAATGCAGGTATCTGCTGAAACAAGAAACATAGAATGCGGGAAAGCCCGACGTCCGATAACAGGCCGATACACATTCGCTCTGCGCCAAAGGCACATCGCCCATGTCCCGTGCGCCGCCATATTATGGGATTTTTCAGATGCGGTTGCCGGAGACGGCGTGTATCGGCGGAACGTTATCTGCGATGGGTGCAAAATAGTATCAACCTCGTGTCCATGCTCCTGGAATGGGAGGAAGACGGCCAATGGCACCGACACCAATGGGAATTTCCGATGCGCTACTTCTACCGTTATGAGCTGGAGCATCTCGTCGCCCGCGCCGGTCTCGTCCTCGAATCCATGACCGGCGACTTCCACAATCATCCGGTGGGCGCGGATTCCAGGGATTTTGTTCTGATTGGCCATAAACCGAAGTGACCGCCTATTAACCGGAGATTGATGTGAACGGACTGGACAAGATTTTCAAACCGCGTACGATTGCCGTGATCGGCGCGTCCCGCAAGAAACTGACCATCGGTCGCGAGATCATCCATAATCTGATCATCAACGATTTCAATGGCCCCATTTATCCCGTAAATCCCAACGCCGATTCGATCCACAGCCTTCGCTGCTATCCGACGGTGAACGACATCCCGGGCGAGGTCGATCTGGCCATCATCACCGTGCCGAAAACACACGCCATGCGGGTGATCGACGAATGCGGCGCCAAGGGGATCAAGGGCCTGATCGTGATCACGGCGGGATTTCGCGAGGTCGGCGAGGAAGGGATGAGACGGGAACAGGAACTGGTGGAGAAGATCAAAGGCTACGGCATGCGGATGATCGGTCCCAACTGCATGGGCGTGATCAACACCGACGAACAGGTCAGCATGAACGCCACGTTTTCGCCGACGCAGCCGATTCCGGGCAAGATCGCGTTCATCTCCCAGAGCGGCGCGCTCGGCGTCGCAATTCTGGAAAACGCCGCCGCCCTCAACCTGGGTATATCGTCATTCGCCAGCATCGGCAACAAAGCCAACGTGTCGGGCAATGACCTGCTCGAATATTGGCGCGACGACAAACAAACCCACGTCATCCTGATGTATCTCGAGAGTTTCGGCAATCCCAAACGCTTCATTGAAATCGCGCGCAGCATCACCCGTTTCAAACCGATCATCACCGTGAAATCCGGGCGCACGACCGCCGGCGCGATGGCCGCATCGTCCCATACCGGCGCCCTCGCCGGCGCCGACGTCATCGTCGACGCCATGCTGCAGCAGGCGGGCGTCATCCGCGTGGAGTCCATCGAACAACTTTTCGATCTGGCCATGGCTTTCGACAAACAACCCCTGCCTCAGGGCGACCGCGTGGCCATCCTGTCCAATGCCGGCGGACCTGCCATCATGGCCACCGACGCGCTGATCAGCCACGGTATGCGCCTCGCGGAATTCGCCCCGCGAACGAAGGAAGCCCTTCGCGCGGTCGTTTCCCCGGAGGCGAGCGTCAATAATCCCGTCGATACGACGGCCAGCGGCAATGCGGAGATCTATGCCCAGGCCCTCGATATCATGCTGACCGATCCCAATGTGGACAGCATCCTCGTCATTTTTGTCCCGCCCATCACCGTCCACACCAAGGACATGGCGCGCGAAATTCTGGCCATGAACAGGAAATATCCGGAGAAAACGATGTTGTGCTGTTTCATGAGCCAGGACAAGGAGAGCATCTCGGCCATGCGCAAGAGTGGGATTCCGGTGTATATTTTTCCGGAATCCGCCATCATGGCCCTGAGCGCGATGAACGATCATCGCAAGTGGCGGTTGAAGAAGGAAGGCACCACGCGCCACTTTGAGTTCGACAAGAAAAAAATCGACGGGGTGATCGGCCACGCGAAAAAAGCCGGTCGTGGTTTTCTGGATCCGGAGGAGGTGTTCACCATTCTTGAATGCTGCGGCTTCCGGACGGCGGGGCATACCATAGTTCAAAACGAAGACGAGGCGGCCGGATTCGCCAGATCACTCAAGAATCCGGTCGTTCTGAAAGTCGTATCCTCGGAGATCGTTCACAAATCAGATGTCGGCGGCGTCAAAGTGGATTTGCGAACGGAAGACGAGGTGCGGGCCGGCTATCGTTCCATCATGGAAAACCTCAGGAAAAAGGGATTGGACGGCAAGGTGCAGGGTATGCTGGTGCAGGAGATGGTCAAGGGCGGCAAGGAGATTGTGCTCGGTGTGAACCGTGACCGGATGTTCGGGCCGGTGATCATGGCCGGGCTGGGAGGCATCTACGTGGAAGTTCTCAAGGACGTCTCCTTCAAGATAGCGCCGCTGACGGACACGGACGCCCGTGAAATGATTGAATCTTTGAGGAGCTATCCGCTGCTCAAGGGCGTGCGCGGCGAAAAACCGGTCCACATTCCGACGGTTGTCGAATACATCCAGCGGTTGGCCCAGCTGGCTACGGATTTTGAAACCATTCTGGAGATTGACATGAATCCGCTGATGCTGTTCGAGTCCGGCCAGGATTGCAAGGTCGTGGACGCCCGGATCAAAATTGGCTGATGTTGGTGTTTGCCGGCAAGAACCTATTGACTCTTTGACGAAATTTGGGGATGTTGGCCGCAGCTTTGGATACATCACAAGGAGACATGTCAGACCGCATCGTCGTACGCATCGACCCGATGGTGGTAGGAATGATCCCGCGTTATCTGGACAGTTGCCGGAAACACGTCGGGACGATCCTCAGCCACGTCGAACAAAGAAATTTCACTGAAATTCAGCTGATTGGCCACAGTCTCAAAGGCAGTGGCGGCAGTTTCGGGCTTGATGAGATCAGCCGCATCGGGAAGGGTATCGAGGACACAGCCCGTGGTCGGGACAAAGCCGGCGTCAAGATGTGGTTAGACCGGTTGGAATCGTATCTTTCGGCGCTTCATATCGAGGCGGACCTTCCCCGTTAGTTGCATCCGTCAGAAATTTTCTCCCATTCAGGACACGCCCACCCGTGCTCGTCAGGGCCGTCGGTCCATTCGGGCGTTTGTTGGCGGCACGCGGCCGTGGCCCATTGGCACCGTGGATGAAAGTGACAACCGGGCGGCAGGGCACGCAATTCCGGGATAAAGCCCTTCAGGGGTTTGGCGGCGCCGACGCCGAGACGTGGAATCGATTTCAACAACCCTTTCGTATACGGATGCCGCGGCGCTGTCAGAATAGCCTGTGTCGGGCCGGCTTCCACCAATCGCGACGCATACATCACCGCCACCCGGTCCGCCAACTGCGACACCACCCCAAAATCGTGCGTGATCAGGAGAACGGCCATGCCGCGCTTCTTCTGCTCCTGCCGGATCAACTCCAGGATTTGCGCCTGCACCGTCACGTCCAACGACGACGTCGGTTCATCGGCGATCAACAATTTGGGATTACACGCCAGGGCCATCGCAATCAGAATCCGCTGTTTCATGCCGACCGACAACTGGTGCGGATAACTGTGGAACAAGGTCTCCGCATCCGTCAGACCGACCTCCTTCATGCCTTCCACCGTCCTGCGATAAGCTTCCGTTTTCGACATTCGTAGATGCGACGTCAGTACTTCTGCGATCTGGCGGCCGCACGACATCGTGGGATTCAGGGCGGAACCCGGTTCCTGGAAGATCATGGCCATGTCTTTGCCGCGAATTTTCTGGAATTCCGTTTCCGCCAGGGTGAGGAGATCGCGCCCCTCGAAAAGGATGGAACCTCCGACCACCTTCACGGCAGGCTCGGGCAGAATGCCCATGATGGACCACGCCGTGATGGTTTTTCCGGATCCGGATTCTCCGACGATCGCGACCACCTCTTTGCTTCGTATGTCGAGACTCAGATGGTCCACGACAGGGAAACGGCTTCGGCCGTTGGCGGCCGACGTCTCAAGGTGTCGAATGGAAAGAAGGATTTCTTCAGTCATTGGGATGATTGTGTCGGGTGTGTTTCACATGAAAAGTAGCCGAAAAACGCCCAAAACACAATATTTTACCCGTTTTTCCTCTTGCAATAAGAGCAGGTGGGGTGTACATTTCTCGCACTCCATTTCGATTTGACAAGCACGACCATCATAAAACCGGAGATTTCCTCATCATGGCCAGTTCCAAAAACCGCAAGAAGGGTTCGAAGAAGTCCGCGTCCAAAAGAAAAGCGAAGAAACCGGCAAGAAGACGGCTGAAGAAAACGAAGAAATCCACCGTACGAAAGGTCAAGAAGGGAAAGAGATCCGCCGTCAAGAATAGACGGTCGCCGGCCAAATCGAAAAAAATCGCGGCCAGGAAAACAAGAAAGACCATAAAGACGACGGTCAGGAAAGCCACCGCGGTTTCGGTCAACAATGAAATTTTCAGAGAGTATGACATTCGCGGCATTGTGAAGGACGACCTGCCGGCGGGTGTCGTGGAACGCATCGGCCAGGCGTATGGCACTTACATGCGGCGCAAGGGCGCAAAAACCGTGACGGTCGGCCGCGACGTGCGGACCACATCGCTCGGACTCAAAAAAGCGCTGGTCAAGGGCATGCTGTCCACCGGCTTGAACGTCATTGATGTGGGTGAAGTCCCGACGCCCGCGCTATACTTTTCAATCGTCCACTATAAGACCGATGGCGGAATCATGGTTACGGGCAGCCACAATCCGCGCGAATACAACGGATTCAAGATGTGCCTTGGATTGGCGCCGATTTATGGGGCCCAGATCCAGGAACTCGGACGGCTCATTGAGAGAAAAGATTTCGAAACCGGCAGGGGCCAGGGATCGGAGAAACCGATCGTTGAGGAATACGTGAAGATGATCACGGATAAAATCCGTCTGGAAAAACCGTTCCGGATCGTGATCGACTCGGGCAATGGTACGGCCGGACCGATCGCGCCTTTGATTTTCCGCAAACTGGGCTGTGAAGTGATGGAACTCTATTGCGAGCCGGACGGCACATTCCCCAACCACCTTCCGGATCCGACCAAACTGGAGTACATCCAGGACCTTCGCCGGTTGGTCGTGGAACACAAGATGGATATCGGCCTCGGATTTGACGGCGATTCGGACCGCGTCGGCGCCATTGACGAAAAAGGGCGTGTGGTCTGGGCCGACAAATTGATCGCCTTGTTCGCCCGCGAAATCAACGCCCGACACCCGGGTTCCCAGATATTGTTCGACGTCAAGTGTTCGCAGGCCTTGAGCGAAGATATCGAAGCGCACGGCGGCAAGCCGGTCATGTACAAGACGGGCCATTCGCTGCTCAAAGCCAAAATGAAAGAACTGCACAACCCGTTGGCGGGTGAAATGAGCGGTCACATCTTTTTTGCCGACGATTTCTTTGGATACGACGATGCCATTTATGTGGCCTGCCGCCTCGTTCAACTGTTGTCGCGCACGTCGCAGACGCTGTCGCAGTTATCCGATTCCATTCCTCATTTTTATTCCACGCCGGAGATCCGGGTCGACACGACGGAAAAGGACAAATTCAGGATCGTCGAGGAAGTGACGCAGCATTTCCGCGCCAAGTACAACATCATCGACGTGGACGGGGTGCGCGTGCTGTATGGCGACGGCTGGGGCCTTGTGCGGGCATCGAATACCCAGCCGGTGCTGGTGGTCCGATTTGAGGCAAAAACCCAGGAACGCCTGCATGCGATCATGAATGAGATTATCGGCAAACTCCGTACGTATCCGTCCGTGCGCATCAACGACGCCGATTTGACCATCTACTGACCTGTATAATGAAAGGATGACATGAAGACCATCCAGGGCGTATACCGCAATGGAAAAATAGAGGCGCTCGACGAAATCAAGGCCGCCAATAACACGAAACTCCTGATTGTCGTGACCGACGAAGTGGTGTCCGACGATGTGGCCCCGGACGTTCAGGGCCTGTCCGTGATGGAAAAGGTCCGGCGGCGTACGAAAGCCGAAATCAGTTCGGAACAGCAGGTCAGTTCGCGCGAAAAGCTGAAACAGATTGCGGCGGCGCTTGACGGAAAACTGCCCCATGCGACGGTGGATGAGGCGACGAAGAACCTGAGGAGATATTCCGATGATCATGATTGACACGGATGTTTTTGTCATGGACAATTTCTACACGTCCGATCCGCGTTTTGAGGCCAACAATCTTTTCCTGCATCGGATGCAGAGCACAAAGAATTTTACAACAGTCTACAACCTGCTCGAGGTTTGCAGCCTGATTGCGCCACACTGCTCGGAGCCGGAACTGCTGGGTTTCTTCGAAAATTTCGACCGGACCTACAACGTGGAGATCATTTACCCGAAGACCTACGATCTGTCGGCCGATTATTTTCTGGATCACTATTTCGGCGAGGTCCTTCATACAATGCCCGGCACGGGCAATTTGATGGACAGCATGATTTTTTCGCTGGTGAAGCAGGCCGGCATCCGGCTCGTTGTATCCTGGAATGCGGTCACTTTGAAAAAAAGAATCGGCAAGATCGGCAAGATGGAATTCCTGAAGCCGGACGATTACATGAAATTCTACAAATCGATGGAAAGGAAGTGATGAAACCCATTGTCGAATGTGTTCCCAATTTTTCCGAGGGCCGGGATGCCTTTGTGATCAAGGCGATTGCCGATGCCATTGAAGCCGTGCCGAATGTCCGCCTGCTGAATCTCGAGCCGGATAAGGATTACCACCGGCTCGTCGTGACGTTTGCGGGTGAACCCCAAGCCACGGTGGAAGCCGCCTTGGCCGCCACGGCCGCCGCCTGTGAACACATCGACATGCGGCGTCACACCGGCGAACATCCCCGCATGGGCGCCACGGATGTCGTGCCATTTATCCCGATCAGCGGCGTGACCATGGACGACTGTGTCAAATTGGCGAACGAGTTCGGCCGGCGTGCGGCGGAGACGTTTGGAATTCCCATCTACTTGTATGCGCAGGCCGCCCGCAAGGCTGAGCGAAAAAAACTGCCGGACATCCGCAAGGGGGAATACGAAGCCTTGAAAGAGAAAATGGGCGATCCCTTCTGGAACCCGGATTTCGGCAAGGCGGAATTCACGGACCGCGTGGCCCGTTCCGGAGCGACCGCCACCGGCGCCCGGTTTTTCCTGATCGCCTATAACGTGAACCTCGCCACTCCGGACGTCGGTCTTGCCGATGAAATCGCCTTCCGCGTCCGCGAAAGCGGGCGACCGAAAAAGGACGATTTGGGCCACATTGTCAAAGACGACAGGGGCAAAACCGTGCGAATTCCTGGATCATTGCGCGAGACGCAGGCCAAGGGCATTTACATGGAGGCGCATCACATCACCCAGGTTTCCATGAACCTGCTGAACTACCTCATCACGGCGATTCATACCGCTTACGAAGAATGCGCCAGGGAGGCCCGGTCTCTGGGAACCAAAGTGACGGGCAGTGAAATTGTCGGGTTGGTGCCGCAGGACAGCATCGCCATGGCGGGGAAATTCTACGCCGATAAACTCAAGATTTCGGCGCCGACGGACAACGACCTCATTCAACTGGCCGTGGAGCAACTCGGACTGAATCAACTGGCGCCGTTTGACCCGAAAAAGAAAATCATCGAATTCATGATCTGACCTGGTCGAACGACAGGTCTCGTGTTTCGCGCGCCCGGTCCTCGTCGACGAACCACAGAAAAGCAGAGCCGGCCACGAAGAAAACCACGAGTGAAACGATCGATAGGCGCGCCGATCCGGTCCAATGGCGTATCAACCCGAATATCAACGGACCCCAGATCGCCGAAAATTTTGTGAACACGGAATAGAATCCGTAAAACTCTGCCGACGCCTCCGCCGGTATCATCGAACCGTAGTACGACCGGCTCAGGGACTGTGACCCACCCAGAACGATACCCACGACGACGCCCAAGGCGACGTACTCCACGGGGCCGCTCAAGAAGTACGCATACATCACAATAGCCGACCAGAGTCCCAGACACGACAGGATCGTTTTTCGCGTGCCCCAGGATTCCGCCAGCTTGCCGAAGATCAGGGCGCCGGCCATCGCCACAATCTGGATGATCAGAAGTGTGACCATCAGGATGTCCGTCGACAGCCCCAATTCGTCCTTGCCGTAAATCGTTGCCATCACGATGACGGTTTGAATGCCTTCATTGTACAGCATGAACGCCACCAGAAACAGGAGCAAATGTCTCAACTGGCCGACTTTCCTGGCTGTGTGCCAGGTACGTCTCACGCCGGCTGTGAGAGCGTCCATGATCGGGGGCGTCAAGGCGGTGGATGGCTGCTCCTTTAGCCAGATCCAGGTGAATATGGAAAAACCGCCCCACCACAATCCTGAAAACGCGAGAACGAGACGTACGGATTCTTCCTTGCTCAGCCCGATCAGATCATGAAACGTCATGATGGCAAGTGAAAGGAGAAATTGAATGTCGCTGCCGATGTATCCGTAGGCGTATCCTTTGCCGGAGATCCAGTCCATCTTTTCCTTCGGAGCGATATGGGGGAGGAACGCATCGTAAAAAATATTGCCGCCAACGAACCCGATCTGAGAAACAACAATTAGAACCATCGTCATCCAGACGTCCCCCGCTGAGCAATAGAATAACAGGATGGACGACAGGGTCCCACCGTAACAGAAGACCATCATGAATTTCTTTTTCGACGACGAAACGTCGGCGATGGCGCCCAGGACGGGCGCACATATGAAAACGACCAACGCGGAGAGGCTGATGGCAAATCCCCATAATGCCGTGGCACTGTACCAGGCGTCGCCGATCTTGAACCCTTCGGGAGGAACCACCACGCCGGAAAAGTAAACCGGCAACACGGCCGTGATGACCGTAAGAATGTACGCGGAGTTGGCCCAGTCATACATGCACCAGCCGAAGATGGCGCGTTTGTCGTAAGTCGCGGGATCGGTCATCGGAACAAATCGTTGGTGATTATCTGGGATAACAATACTATCTTTGAAGGAAATGGGCAAGACGAACATCTTCGTGTAACTTTTTCTGCGGCGACCGGTCTAATTGGCGTCCGGCGATGGAAAATGCGCCGGGAAAAATGGCATGAAACAAATTTCGCGAAAATACGAATATAGGAAACGTCTTTAGGAGATAATGATCATGAGGAGCATGAAAGAAATGTCGATCCGAGTTATTCTGTTGGTTGCGATATCGTTTGGCTTGGGCGCCGAGGCCCAGGAAAAACGCGTGTTGGATGTCCAGGAGGCCATCGCCATTGCCATGAAAAACAACGTGGAAGTCATTTCATCCCAGAATGATTTCAACAAAGCCTCCGCGGACATCCTGCCAAAAGTGTGGGGCAACAACCTGCCCACCGTCAATGCCCAGGGCGGCTACACGCGGACTCTGATGAGCCCGGGGACAGCCGGTTTTTCAGGAGGGTCCCAGAGCAACAACAGCTACAATTATGGCCTCAGCGCCAACTATGTACTGTTCGACGGATTCAAGAAGTTTTCTGAAATGTCCCAGGCTCGCCTGGTTGAAAGTTCCGCCCGGTTTGATCTCGAGAACACGCGGCAGGATGTGGCCTTGCAGGTCTTTCAAGCCTATGTCGAAGTGCTCAAGAGCAAACAGTTGTTGCGGGTTGGCGAAGAGAATGTCAAACGCAGTGAAGAACAACTCAAGCGGCTTGAAGAGCGCAACCGGCTGGGCGCCCAGATTCTGAGCGACGTGTACAAACAGAAAGTGCAGGTCGGTACCGACAAGCTGGCGCTTAACCGGGCCAAAAACAACCTTAATACGTCCAAGGCGGCCCTGAACAGCCTGATTGGATTGGACGTCAATACGGAAATCGAATTGAAAGAACTGGAATCCGGGGTCTCGTATACCGGCACCGATTACAATTTTGACGCCGCCATTCAGGAAGCGTTGGCCGGCCGGCGGGACTATCAAGCGGCTCAGAAGCGACTTGAGAGCGCCCGGCGCACGCTGAGCGTCGCCAAAAGCGGTTACTATCCGACGGTGAGCGCGTCCGCCGAGTATAGCTGGAACGGCAACCAGTTAAGTCACTTCTCGAAACAGGACGGTATGAACGCCGGAATCACGGTTTCCGTGCCGCTCTTCAACGGTTTTCAGACGAGCGCGGGAGTCATCCAGGCCGACCAGAGCGTGCAAACGGCCAAGAGCAATCTTGATGGTATTCGCAGAAAGGTGGCTCTGGACGTGAAAGTGTCCATTCTGAATCTTCAAACGGCGGACGAAAACGTCAAGTTGTCGGAAGAAAATCTGAAGTCGGCCAAAGAAGATCTTCGGTTGGCGACCGAACGTTACAATGTGGGCGCGGGTACGATCCTGGATCAGATTACGGCCACGACGAATTATTCGAACGCCGAGGCGGGCCTTATCCAGGCGACGTACGACTACCTGTTCGCCCGGCAGCAATATCTTCTGGCGATCGGCCGGGTCGAGGTACCATGACCATTCATTACCATTATCTCTAAGAGCGGGAGATTACGCATGTCAAAGAAGAAAAAAATCTTGATCGGAGCCGGGCTGACGCTCGTGCTGACCGTCGTTATCGTGCTGAGCCTCGGCGGCAAGAAAGAAGATGCCGTCGAAGTCCAGACGGAGAAAGTCAAACGGGGCGATGTGATAAAGACCGTGACGGCCTCGGGCAAAATCCAGCCGGTGACGGACGTCAAGATCAGTTCCAACGTCAGTGCGAAAATCATGAAGCTCACCGTCAAGGAAGGCGACCAGGTCAAACGCGGACAGTTGTTGGTGTCCCTCGATCGGACGTTGTACGAGGCCGCCATGAACCAGTCCAAAGCCGAACTGGCCCGCGCCAAAGCCCAACTGCTCAACGCCCAGGCCACGCTGCAAAAAGCGAACCTGGACTTCGTGCGCGTGAAGGGGCTTTTTGACAAGCAACTTTCCTCGCAGGCCGATTTCGAACTGGCCCAGACCGAATTGTCGACGGCCAGGGCCTCCGTGGCCTCCGCTGAAAGCCAGGTGAATTCCGCCGAGGCCGGGTTGGACCAATCCATGGACAATCTGAGCAAAACGGAGATCTATTCGCCCATCGACGGCACGGTCAGCAAACTCAACAAAGAAGTTGGCGAAATCGCCCTGGGCTCGCAATTCTCCCAGGATATCATCATGGTGGTGGCCAATCTTTCTCAAATGGAAGCCCGGGTCAATGTGGATGAAAACGATGTCATATCGGTCAGCCTCAATGATTCATCGGTTATCGAAGTGGACGCGCTGATGGATAAAAAGGTCAAGGGTTTTGTGACCGAAATTGCCAACAGCGCCAACGTGACCGGCGCGGGAACGCAGGAAGAAAAGACGGAATTCGAAGTGAAAATTGCCATTGCCGAAGCCCTGCCGACCCTCCGACCCGGCATGTCCACCACGTCCGAGATTACGACCGACATCCGCACTCATACGCTCAGCGTGCCGATTCAATGCGTGACGGTCCGTGAACCCGACCGCCTGAAACGGAAGGAAGGCGTGGAGAAGGATGCGGCGATTGCGAACGACACGGCCAATGAATTCGTGCCTAACAAAGACGGTGTTGTCGAAGTGGTCTTTGTAGTTGAAAACGGCGTGGCCGTGGCGAAAGCCGTCAAGACCGGCATCCAGAGCGAATCGCACATCGAAATTTTGGAAGGTCTGAAGGAAGGCGACGAAGTGGTCATCGGCAATTACCGGGCGATCAGCAAGGTTCTGGAGAACGGGTCCAAGGTGAAAGTGGACAACGAAAAGAAGCTCGTCAAGCGTGGTGACCAGCCCGAAGAGAACTAACGGAGAACCCATGATCATCGATATCCAAAATATCACCAAGATGTACCAGATCGGAACCGAACAGGTGCACGCGTTGCGGGGCGTCTCACTGTCGATTGACAAGAATGAATACATCGCCCTGATGGGTCCCTCCGGTTCCGGCAAATCCACGATGATGAATGTCGTGGGATGCCTGGACACGCCGACTTCGGGCGAGTATTACTTCGAAGGCCAGGACGTGGCCAAGCTGGTCGACGATGAATTGGCGGAAATTCGCAACAAGAAAATCGGCTTTGTCTTCCAGAATTTCAACCTGATTCCCCGTTCGGATGTTTTTCACAATGTGGAATTGCCGATGATTTACGCCGGTTATTCGTCCTCGGAACGCAAGAAAAAAACGCTGGAGGCCATCGAGAAAGTCGGCCTCGGCGAGCGCATCAAGCACCGGCCCAACGAACTGTCCGGTGGTCAGAGGCAGCGTGTGGCCATTGCCAGGGCCCTCGTCAACAACCCGTCGATCATCCTTGCCGACGAACCAACCGGCAATCTGGACTCGAAAACCGGTGAAGAGATCATGCTGGTGTTCGAGGATCTGTTCAAGCAGGGCAACACGATCATCCTGGTCACGCACGAGGAAGATATCGCCTCCCATGCCCGGCGCGTGGTCCGGTTGAAGGACGGACTCGTCGAAGTGGATGAAAAAATTGCGGGACGCAAAGTGTTCAAGAAAGTCCTGGTTGATCCGTCGGAAGCCTAACCCCGAAGACCCATGCGACGACTCCTCTACGAATCCAGTGAAGCCCTCAAGATAGCCTTTCATGCCATCCGCGGCAACAAAGCGCGGGGCATACTGACCACGCTGGGCATCGTCATCGGCATCACGGCCGTTTCGACAACCATGACGGTCATGGTCGGCATGCGCAATTCCTTCCAATCCCAGTTGTCCGCACTTGGAACGGATGTGCTGTACGTTTCCCGTATGCCGTGGTTCCAGATGGACGATTGGTGGAAGTACCGCAATCGCAAGCAAATCACCATGGAAGAATCCGACAAGCTGCAAAAGTATCTTGGTGACAAGGTTGTGGCGGTGAGTCCGACCGTTGGAACGACCCGCAACATCAAGTTTGGTTCGGAGACTTTCGAAGATGTTTTTATTCGCGGGACGACCGATCGCGAATTGTACACGTCGTCGGCCTTGCCTGAATTTGGGCGGTTCATCAGCAGTTCGGACGTCACCTCCGGCCGCTTCGTTTGCGCCATTGGTTATGAAGTCAAGGAACGGCTGTTTAAGAATGTCGATCCGCTGGGACGGAAGTTGCGGGTGGGTGGATACAATTTCAGGGTGGTTGGTGTCATCGAAAAGCAGGGTCAGTTTCTTGGCGGCCTGGGCGGTCCTAACCTTGATATCCAGGTTTCCATCCCGATCACGACGTTCATGCGATGTTTCGGCAAGCAGCGTGGTCTGCAACTGGCCGTCAAATGCGTGAAAACAGAGGCCATGGATGATACGCAGGAAGAGATCATCGGCGCCATGCGCAAAATCCGCAAGATTCCGCCTTCCCAGCCGGACAATTTCTCCATCAATCGCCAGGAAACATTCACGAGGATATACGACAACGTCATGGGTGTCGTCGGTATTGTGGGGCTTCTGATTACCAGCATCTCTCTTTTTGTGGGCGGTATCGGCGTGATGAATATCATGTTTGTCTCGGTCACGGAGCGCACGCGCGAAATCGGCATCCGGAAGGCCATCGGCGCGACCCGACGAACGATCCTCGTGCAGTTTCTCTTTGAGGCGTCGATGATATGCCTGATCGGATGTGCCATCGCCCTGGTGCTGTCGTTCGGGTTGGCGTTTGTGATTGACATGTTCCTGGCGGCGACGCTGTCGTGGAGTGTTGTGGTGATCGCCATTGTGATTGCCGTGCTGGTCGGCGTATTGTCAGGTTTTTTGCCGGCCCTGAAAGCGGCCCGTCTCGATCCGATCGATGCGCTGAGATACGAATAACACGTCACGCTGAAAGAGTTCTATGCGAATCGATTTTGCAGAAAATATCAAGATGGCGGTTTCCTCCGTTGTCAACCACAAACTGAGATCCTTCCTGACGCTGATCGGGGTGATTGCCGGCGTGGCTTCCATTATTGCCGTCATGACGGGCATCCAGATCGTTCGAACGAAACTGGAAACGGACATGAGCCAACTGGGGACTAATACGTTCCAGGTTCAGAAGTGGCCGGCCATCGGCGGTCCCGGCCAGAATTGGCGGAAGATCATGCGCCGTCCAGCGCTCACGATCGAGCAAGCCAATATTATCCGTGAAAAAGTGAAGGATGCCGAGTTGGTAGGCGCCGAGCTTTGGGAATTTGCCCAGGTCATTGTTCATGAAGGAGAACGGACCAATCCCAATGTGACGCTGGCCGGCGGTACGCCGGAATTCCAGATCAACAACAACCAACTGGTCACGTATGGGCGTTTCATCAACGATGAAGACGTCAAGGTCGGCCGGCACGTGATCGTGCTCGGCGCCAAGGTGGTCAACAAAATTTTCCCATTCAAAGATCCTCTGGACCAGGTGGTCCGTATTGGTGCGCAGAAGTACACGGTCGTCGGGGTATTCGAGGAACTTGGTGACACATCGTTTGGTTCCGGCGATAATGTCGCCTGCATTCCGATTTCTGCGTTTGTCAGCCAATTTGGTTTGAAAGACAACCAGGGATTCAATCGCTCCGTCAATATTACGGTGAAGGTGAAAGGCGGGGCAGCGATGGAGGATGTACAGGAAGAGGTCCGTGGTGTTTTGAGAACCGCACGCCACCTGAAGCCCCTGGATGAAGATGACTTTGATTTCTTTTCGAACGACAGCATGGTCCGGGCGTTTGGCGATATGACGAAAGTGATCCGGCTGGTCGCCGTTGCCATGGGTGCCATAGCCCTTATTGTGGCGGGCATCGGTATTATGAATATCATGCTGGTGTCCGTGACCGAGCGGACGAAAGAAATCGGCATACGGAAGGCCGTTGGCGCCAAACGACGGGATATTCTGTCGCAATTTCTGGTCGAGGCGATTGTACTTTGCGAGATCGGCGGCCTTATTGGCATAAGTGTCGGCATTGGACTGGGCAATATCGTCAGCGTCTTCATGAGCGTTCCCTTTACCGTGCCGGTCGACTGGGCCGTCATTGGATTGGTATTCTGCAGTTTGATTGGCATCATTTTTGGCCTGTGGCCGGCATCAAAAGCCTCCCGGCTCGACCCCATCGAGTCCCTGCGCTGGGAGTAAACTCTCCTCCTTCTGCATTGACAAAAGCCGCCGATTTCTCAGGCGGCTTTTGTCGCTTTGTGGGATATCATTGGATACCCCCGAGCCTTTGAATCTTTGAGTCAGTTCGTAATAAAATACGTGCTTGTCCAATAACTCTAGATTCACACACTTACTCTTGCTAACGCCCCCCGTTTTGTATACATTTTTTTTATAATCAATGGCTTCAATAGAGACCGGTCAGCGGTTTGTGGCGTTTTGCGGGGTATCGGCGACATGCCTCGAAAACACTCCGGATGTGAGCCATCCGATTTGCCCAACGTAAGACATCAGGAGCGAACGCGGTTACGTGAAAACCTTCTCATTCGAACCCATGCGTCAAAAGCAAGCCAGTCAAGGACTTGCAGCCACCTTGCTACTTATTCAAGGGTGGATTGCATCACGCGGCAGGCTTGTGATCGCTGTTGGGATAGGCTTCCATGGGTGGCTTCTGTCGTCGCCGGTTGGAGTGTACGCGCAGGGAACTGCCGTCCAGAGCGGGTTTGCGGCCGAGACATCCGTTTCAAGCTCCGTGTTTGAGGCGGGTCAGACGCAGCAACTAACCTACACGTTCAGGGTCACTTCCGGCCAGCCGTCTTTTTGGCGTATCATGTTATCGGGGGCATTTGGCGACATGGTGGTGCGATCGATCGAGTCGGGTGGTCAGTCGCTGTGGATTATCCGTCAATCCGGCCCTCCCTCAAGGCCGCACGTGGCCAGTTGGACTGCGACCGATCGTCTGTTGGAATTTCAAACATACCCGGGGGACGTCAAGGCCAACGATGAGTTGAAAATAACTTTCCTGATATCTTTTCCGGATTCGGTCCAATCGGCAACCATGGATGGATGGATCGGCGAGTCAGGAAAAGCCGCGTCCGTCGTTCCATGTGTTTCAACCAAAACCACGCTTTACAAGGCAAATCCTCAAAACTGACCCATGGTACGGTTGTCATCCATAACGGTTGTTCTGCTTCTATTGGCTACGGCGTGGCCGGTGGCGGGCCAGTCCACAGTGACATGGGATGGCGGCGGCGGTACGAGCCAATGGAATGAACCACTCAACTGGAGCGGCAATCTCCTTCCGAATTCAATGGATACCGTTCAATTGGACGGGGGCGTTGCGGTGGTGCTGGACAGTCATCTCACGACGACGGTCGCCAAGCTGACGATTCTGACGGGCTCTTCATTGTCGGTGGATACGATTCTGACGGTCGCCGACAGCCTGTACATTGATGGAACCTCGGCCCTGACGCTTACCAATCCGGCCGAAGTGACCGTCAACGGCCATGTGGTTGTGTTGGGCACGTTGACGCCCAATGCGTCGGTCTTTCGTCTGAATGGAGCCGATCAGGACATTTCTCTCTCCGGTTCGGCGACATTCAATGTGCTTCGTCTTTCGGGAAGCGGCACCAAGAGTCTCTTGAGCAACCTCTCTTTCGATCAGAAGATTCTCGTAGATGCCGGCATTCGTTTTGACCTAAATGCGAACCTGATCACCGGCAGCGCTGTTACGGACACGCTTGAGCTTTCGAATGGTGATTCCTTGTTGATTGGAGGATCGAGCCCCAGCGGTATTTCGGATTTCATCGCGTCATCTGCCAGCGCAGTCGTCTATGACGGTGCGAATCAAACCGTCGCCGCTTTGGCGAGCAATTACGAACACCTCGTTCTGCGTGGATCGGGCATCAAGACGCTTGGCTCCTCCATAGTCGTCAACGGGAACTTGAGTGTGGAACCCAATCTGAATTTTGTGCTGGGGTCCTTTTCGATCGATGGGGTCACGGCGGGTTCCAATACATTCACCGTGGCTGCCGGCGATTCTATTTTTGTCACCTCCCTGCCGCCCTACAATTTCACTGCCACATTGGATGAGAATAGCGTATTCGTGTACGACGGCGCGAATCAAACCGTACTAAATTACGGTGGCAGCGGGTATGGCGGCCTGGTTATTTCCGGCACCGGCACGAAGACGCTTTCGGCCAACATGGCGGTCCGCAACGACCTGAGAATCTATAGTGGAACCACTTTAGATCTTAACAGCATTTTTCTCAATTTCGGCAATGACGATCAGGACAGCGTGGTGGTCGAAGGCACACTCGAAGTCAACGGAGGATTCAGTGGTCTGTGGCTGAATGCCGACGGCGCCGGCGCCATGTTGTACGTTGCTTCCACCGGCCGGCTGGTTTTACTCGGAACGTCGGAAGTGAGCGGCAATGTGGCGCAAGTTCGCGGTCTTGGTTCGTTTTACTTCCGTATGGTCGTGGATGGTACCATTGAAGCCAATTACTATGCGATCGCCTTTGTCAGCGCAAGCGGCCTGATGATCAATTCCGGCGCCTCCATTGATCCTACGAACAACCTGAGCAACGGCAGTTTCACGGGAGGTAATGCGAGCGGCGTCTATTTGCGCATTGAGAATACCGAGAGTCACACGATCCGTAATGTGAATTTCGCGCTCAGTTCGACATCGACCGTGATGAATGCCGTCGAGAAGAGCGTGGCGGCTTTGGGTACGCTGCAGTTTGTCGACTATGCCGGTTTGTCGTCGGGTGAAGCTAATGATGTTGATCCTAATAACCTGATCAATTGGACAACCACGACGGTTTCGACCTTTGGACATCGTTATACGGATTCGTCTCCGCCATCTCCGAACAGCACGTATTCGTGGATCGACATCACTGATGGAACGGCCGTAAGCACAGCCTCGGCGGACTGGACGAGCGGTTTGGTGAATATCGGGTTCACTTTTAATTATTTTGGAACCGACTATACCCAGGTTGACATCAGTGATAATGGATATATAAGTTTTGCCTCTCTTTCGGGAACTTCGACCTCAGCCAACCAGATTGAATTCCCAGGGACGGTTTCACCGAACAACATAATGGCGCCTTATTGGGACGCGCTGACCAGCAATGCGTACGGCTCTCTGGATGAAGTCTACTATAAGACGATCGGGACGTCCCCGAACCGTCAATTCATTGTGTCGTGGGAAAACCTGGACATGTCTTCTGTGGCTGGCAATCAGTTTCTGTCTTTCCAGGTCATCCTGTATGAGAATTCAAATCTCTTCAAGTTTCAGTACAAAACCCTGAGTGATCCGAGCAATGCCTACGGGCAGAGTGCCACCATTGGTTTTGAGAATTCCGCCGGCACGGACGGGCTCGCGTTTTCCAAGAATTATGCATCGGTGTCGCCGGCCTACGCGATTTTGTTTCACGGCGCGCGCGCGACGTCGGCCGTGTCGAACCTGACTCCCGGCAACCTTATTCCTCCCATAGCGCTGCAAAGCTTCACGTACCGCGCCAATACGTTCGCCGGCGGTACGACGGGTCTCGGTGGCTCGGACAAATTTGTCATGACCGACGGGTTGGGCCGTGCCATAACCGTTACAGGCATCAAGGTTGACGGCGGAGAACAGTTCATTCAAAACAGCGCTTCACGTCCTCCGGGGCCGGGGTATGCGACGTGGTATTATTATTCGGGTACCGGATCGGGTGATGATAGTCTTGTGGTTTTGACCGACTATTTGTCTGTGAAAGATTCGCTGGTTATCACGTTTGCCGAGAGCGTTCCGGATACGACGCTGGGACAGACCTATGCGTATCCGCTCCAGTTTGGGTCCGAGATCATCGCCAATGGTTATTCGACGGCAACGAACGGCGGTCAAGGTGTGACATTGAATGCGGGGGGATTGAGCTACCTGGCGATACGTACGGCCGCCAATAACGGAGGTTCGGTCCAGGATACATTGACACTGACGGCCGACGACACCCGGACGCTATACGCGGCCGGATACGACGCACAGGGGCACTATATCCGCGATTACAATGTCGACTGGAGCGTGAGCGGGGGGATTGGCAGCGCGGCTCCCGATGAGAATTCAACTTCGACCGTGTTCTCGGCAAACCGTGTGGGTAGTGGGACGATTGTGGCCGACACGAACGGCGTGACGGACGCAACGGGGGTATTCACGGTTTACGCCGGAGATACGGCGTGGATTGCAATCCGGACGGCGCCGGGGGGAGCGGGAATTCGATACAAGCCACTGGCGATTACGATGCCCTCCGACAGTTCGCTGAATCTTTACGCGGCCGGGTATGATTTGGACAGCAATTTTGTCGGCGACGTGGTCGTGGATTGGGACACGCTTGGCGTGACTCCGGGAGGATTGAGCAACTTCACTCCACAGACGGCCAACTCAATTGTCTATGCTCCGACGGTCACGGGAAGCGACCAGATCGAAGCCGTCTATGTGAACGGGGACTTGCGCGACACGACCGGAGTGATCACGGTGGTGGCGGGTGACACGGCGACGTTGAGCATTGAGACGGCCAACGACGGAAGCGGCGTCGTTCTGCCAAGCCTGGTCACGACGGCGGACAGTGCATTGACCGTGTTTGCGGTTCTGCGCGACAACGATGGCAATTTCATTGGTTTGTCCACGGCGAATTGGGGCGTGAGCGGCGGGATCGGAACTCTGAGCGCACTGACCGGCACGGGCGTGACGCTGACTTTGACGAAGGTCGGCCGCGGTCTGATTAGTGCGTCCGGTGACGGATTGGCCGGAAGCAGCGGTCTGATCACGGTGACGGTGGGCATACCGGATACGGTGATTTTGCGGGACGCCCCGGGCGGCACTGGAGCGGCCTTTACGAATGCCAGATCGGTCCGCGCGGATTCGCTGCTGAAGTTATATGCCGCCGGTTATGATGCCGATACGAATTACATAAAGGACGTGCGGGCGGTATGGAGTCTGACCGGAGGTTTGAATGGAGTTCTCAGTGCGGTTCAGGCCGACAGCGGGGTTGTGTTTGATCCCACTCTGCTTGGCAGTGGAAGGATCCGGGCCGATGCCGGATTTATTGCAGATTCAACCGGCCTGATCACGGTGGTTTCGGGCGTGGCGGCGAGTTTGCATGTGGAGACGGCGCGGGATGGCAGCGGGGAGGTGTTGTCGGAGTTGTATACGGATGCGGACAGCACGATCAAGGTGTTTGCAGTGCTGAGGGATTTGGATGGGAATTACATAGGGGTTCAGACGAGTGATTGGAGTGTGAGCGGGGGGATAGGGTCGTTGAACACGCTGAATTCGGATAGTGTGATATTGACGTTGAATGTGAGCGGCAGCGGTCAGTTGCGAGCGGAGGGAGGGGGATTGAGCGGTTCGAGTGGCATCATCCACGTGGGGCCGGGCGCTTTGGCGAGTGTGGTGCTTCGGAGTGACACGCTCAACGGCGGGGTGGCGTTGGGTGCGGTGACGTTGGCGGTGGGAGAGACGCTGGAGGGGTATACGGCGGGATATGACGGGGATGGGAATTTCATAGCGAACCAGAGCGGGATTTATAGTGTTAGCGGGAGTTTGCAGGTTTCGCAGTTGACGGTGAGCGGTGGAGGCATGAGGGTCACGTTTGCGCCGACCCTTCCTTCCACAGGCAAGATTGCCACCACCGTTGGGGCTTTCGATGACAGCAGTGGCACGATCACGGTGACGAACACCGCTCCGGTGGCGCAGGTTCGGATCAAGCGGGTGGCGGGCGAGGATGGCGTGGCGGCGGAT
>CAZJBS010000003.1:22035-260818 GCA_964544475.1 uncultured Bacteroidota bacterium
TTTATGTGACGGTGGGAGATACGCAGCATATTGTGATCCGGACGGCGCCGGGGGGCGTGGGGCAGCGATACAGTACGATGACCATCACGATGAATGCGGACAGTTCCCTCGCGCTTTTTGCCGCCGGCTACGACCTGGACAGTAATTTCACAGGCAATGTCGTCGTGGACTGGGACACGCTTGGCGCCAGCAACGGGTTGAGCAACTTCACGCCGCTTTCATCGGCGTCCTTGTTATATAAACCAACTCTTGTCGGATCTGATCGCATTGAGGTCGTGTATCCAAACGGCGATTTTCGCGACACCACCGGATTGATTTCCGTCGTGCCGGGTATCCTTTCGCGTGTGGCTATTGAAAGATCCCGTTTCGGTCAGGGTGGTGAACTGGGTGACACGACCATCACCGCCGATGATTCCGTGAAAATTTACGCCCGCGGTTACGATGCGGCTGGCAACCATCGCGGATTGGTGGCGGGTAACTGGTCGCTGTCCGGAGCCATCGGCAGTCTTACACAAACCGCTTCCGCCGATAGCACTGTTCTGTATCCGACCCGAGCCGGTTCGGCCTCCATCACCATGAGCGCGGGCGGGTTCACAGATGCCACGGGTCTGATAACGGTTGTGCCCGGTGATCCGGATTCATTGCGCGAAGTTGTGGCCACGCCGGATACGGTGACACCGACTCAGAAGTTGGAACTGAAAGTTCAACTGGTGGATCAGCAGGATAACGCGGTCGCCGACAGCGTCATTCACTTTGTCATCATTCATGGCAATGGCACATTGAGTGCTCTGCGGGATACCACGGATTTGCTGGGTTATGCCAGCGTGTCTTTCACGGCGCCCACGGGTTCGGGCACGACCTTGATCAACGCGTACTTGTCCACGCTATCCAACGATACGGCGAAGTTTACCGTGGTTACCGTGCCCTCGACGCTGGCCTATTATGCCATCAACCCGTCGACGTTCAGCGATACGGCCGGCGCGGGCATCACTGTAACTATTTCAGCGTTTGACATTTTCAATAACCCGCTGGACGACGATACGACGCAGACGCGCGTCGACGTGATCGGTAGTTCAACCGGCCTCAACGGCAGTGGCGTCGGCATCATGCCGTCATTCAACACACTGACCAATGGACAACACATCACAGTCGTAGTGGACTCTGTCAAGGAACGAATTCAAATCAGGGTCACGAGCCGGTTTGACTCAACCAAATCGGCGACGACGGGTTTGATCACCATTCGGGCCGCCGCGCCATCAACGGCGGCGCATTATCCGGACAGTCTCTCGACCGTGCAGAGCGGCCAACTGGGTCTTCCATTGCTGGATTCATCAGCCGTCATTATTCGTGATCAGTTTGGAAACACCGTGAATGATACGGTTACGGTCCGCTATGTGGCGACATCAAATGGCTCTGCCAATCCTGCGATCCGGTTGACCGATACGGCCGGTATTGCCAGGACACGCTGGACACTGCGGACGATCTCCTCTTCGACCGACACGTTGCTGGCCATTGTGCCGGTACTGGATGATACGGTTCGATTCATAGCCAATGTCTTGGCGACGGGTGTGGATTCATTGGAATTCGTAACCGGTCTGGCGACGACCGACACGGTCAACGGCACCATGTCAGACACGCTGGCGGTTCGCGTGATGGACAACCTGGGCAATCCAAGGCCAAATGTCCGCATCACGTTCAGCGTGATGGGTTTTCCATCGGGGGCCGACAGCACCGGATTTGTCAGAATTCCCGGCACGTTCGTATTGTCCCACGATACACTGACCGACGCATCCGGTTTCGCCCGTGCGCGGTTCCATCTGGGCACCAAAGTTGGTACATACATCGTTCGGGCGTCCAACCCGGCTCTGCTGAATCCCGCAGTCTTTGATACCGTGCAGTCGACGCATGATCGCCCGTACAGTCTGCTGGTCGTGTCCGGCAGCGGTCAGACCGTGACGGTCGGCCAGGTTTCGGACTCACTAAAAGTCAGGGTCCTGGATCAATATGCCAATACCGTTCTCGACACGACGCGAATTGTCTGGGAGACCATTCACAACGCTCTGCCGGCGCCGCCCACATGGGGTCTCGTGGATGCGGTTGATCCTGGCGTTGGCGGAGTTCCGGTATTTGATGCGGCCGGTATCGACTCGGCGGTCACGGATCCTGGCAGCGGTCTTGGCAAAGCATTGTGGCAGGCGCGAACGGTCTTCGGTTTTGATACGTTGAGGGCGTATTTGCGAGGCTTGGATACGGTCCAATTTGTTTTGACGGTTCCGGCGGCGGCGGCGGCGGAAGTGTTGCCTTGGTCGGGCGATTCGGCCACGGGCATTGCCGACGGAAGTATCCTGACCCTCAAATCCCTTGTTGAAGACGCTTTTGACAATACGGTGGCCGGTTCCATGGTCCGATACACCGTTGTCGCCGGCAGCGCGTCGTTTGTCGGAGCGGATTCATCCCTGACGGATGAGTCCGGTATTTCCACAGTCCTCCTGCAACTGCGCGACGGCGACAGCACGAGAATCAAAGCCTCTGTAACCGGAGCCACGGATACCTCTTTTGTCCTCTACAACCTGGTTTACGTGGACTCGTCGTTGGTCCCCAACCGCGTCCGGCGCGATACGGTTATTCACTTCTCCGTCAATCTGCGCAATTACGGTCCGCGGCCGATCGCGCTCGATACCAACCAGTCCTATATCACCTTCACTGACGGGGTCAAGGCCTATCAGGCCTCCCTGACATTTGGCAGCGCCGTTATTCCAGGTCGCAGCAGCGATTCGCTGGTTTTCCGGAACGACACGGTGGACGTGAGCATTCTGGGTAATTCGTATACGCCCAAGGTGGCCATTCGCGGAAAAACCACCGGAGTACCAGATTCCATTTCCGGCTTCCTTGAAACCCGTCCGAACGAACTTCAAATTCTTGGCGTCGATGTCGAGTACACCCAGGCCCCGGCGCCGAGAGTATTCAGCAAAGGCGATACCATTGTAGTTACGCTTCGGGTGCGCAATACAAGCAGTGTGCCGATGACGAACAGCGATTACGGCATACAGCCGAGTGCGACTGGTGTGTTCCAAACTCTGAGCGGAATCAGCGGTACACCGATTCCCGCCGATGGGGCCACGGATTTTCCCGTGACATTGAGAATACTGCCATCCTCACCCTCGGGTGTTATTTACCTGAACGGATTTTATGTTGGAACGGCGGGTGGCTTTTCGTTCTCAGACACCACCGCCGCGTTCCAGGACAGCATCATCGTTCAGTCCAACGCCAGCGTCAGCTACTTGGCCGGATCGTTGACTCCCTCGCAGGTTTCGGAGACCCAGTCGGCCATTTTCAGAGTAACGGTCCGAAACGACTCGTCGGCCGCGGTGGTTCTGAATCCCGCCACATCGTATGTGAGATTCGGAACGGATAGCGCATTCCTTCTGGCGTCGCAGGTGGTTTCGCCGGGGGGCGCGACGACGTCGCTGGTCTTTGACACCATCGCGACCACCATCACGTCCGGAACGTACCAGGGCGTGATCGTCCTGCACGGTACGGAGAATGGCGGGCTTTTTGATACGACGCTCTATACGAATACCGACAGCCTGCGAATGCAAACCGCCGTGAACCTGGCCCGTCTGACGGTGGACAGCATTCACGTGCTCTCGGATACGGTTTCGCAAAATTCGGATTCCATCACGGTCGTCGTGAAAGTGCGGAACACGGCCGAAGCCTCAGCCACGGTGGATACATTGCGATTGTTGTATTCGGCTGGTGGTTCGGCAGCCAACGGGTTTGTGACGGCGGCATCGACCGAATTGCTGCCCTGGGTATTGGCCGGCGGAACGTCGCACTATTTTACATTCAAGACCAACGTGACAGCAACGGCCGACACCGGCCAAATCGTCTTCGATGCGCGCGTCGTGGCGCGAGATGCCAATAGCGGCATGATCGTCACTGTTCCGGGCGCGGTCGTCGCGGATTCATTGGTCGTCCTTTCCCGGGCCAGACTGTACATTACGTCCGTCACAACGCCGACCGTTGACACCGTGAGTCTGGGTCAGGCCGGCATTCCCATTCAGGTGACCGTGTCGAACCTTGGCGGAACGGCGGCGCGCCTGAATGCGTTGAACATGATTTTCAAACTGGGTCTCTATGACACGACTCTTGTTGAAGTGCTGCCCGACACACTGGATGCGTTTTCATCCACGGTGTTCCATTTCACGGCCAACGTACGATCCAATTCCGCCATAGGCCTGGATTCCCTGGGCGCCCTGGCCGATGGTATCGATCTGCTGAGCAATAAGGCGACGACTTCGACGCGAACGGGTCTGGATACGTTGCGCATTTTGAGTCCGACGTTGCTCACATTGTCGTCGGTTCAGACGGACCCGTTGACCATCAGCCAGGGCCAGGACAGCGTGGAAGTCAGAGTCGTGGTCCGAAATCTCGGCTCTTCCGTCGGTCAAATTGATACCGTCCGGTTGAAATTCTGGCATGAATCCGCCGCCAATTTTGCGGTGGGTTATACGACGTCCCCGTATTCGGATTTGAGCGACACCATTTCAAGTTTTGGTACCAAGACCTTCCGCTTCAAAGTCAGTGCGGCAGCGAACGCCGATACCGGCCGCATCTGGACGGATGCGGTACTTGAAGGACGAAACCAGGTGTCCGGAGCGATCTTGTATGATTCTTCCGCCACAACGATCGATCTGTGGACCGTTCAAATTCCGACGGGCCTCATCGTTTCGTATGTTGATGTGGGCCGGGACAGTGTCACGCTGGGGCAGTCGAATGTACCGATCAGCGTTCGTATACGCAACCAGGGAGGGGCTTCAGGTTCTGTGGACAGCGTGCGCCTGGTATTTGCGTATGGTGGCGCTCCGAATACGACGTCGTTTGTCACCACACAAACGGCGCCCATTGGCCTGGTGACCCTGGGCGGCAACGATTCGGTGTTGTACAGTTTTGCGGCGAATGTGAACCCGGCCGCGCAGACCGGTATGGCAACGGTGTTTGCCCATGTGTTTGGGCGCGATCAGAACAGCCTGAGAACGTCCGTCGATTCATCGCGCTCGATATCCGACAGCCTTAATGTTCAAACGCGTCCGGTGGTGACGTACGTGTCCAACACGTTGACGCCGGACACCATCAACAACGGCTCGACCGTCTCTTTCAATGTCACGGTCACGAACACGGGCGGGGCCTTGTTGCTCCTGGATCCTTCGACGGTCTTGGTGTTGCTCGACGTGGATTCTCTCAAAGTCAATCTGCGTGACACGGTTTTCGTTGCGTCCGGCCAGACCCGCCAGTTGTCCTTCAATTCGACGATCGTCAGTCTGCGGGTTGATTCGGTGTATTATCCGATTCTTCGGCTGCGCGGCACCGAAAACGGCAATACGTTCAACGATGTGCTGCAATCATTTGACGACAGCGTCAAAGTGCTTCGCAATTCGGTGGCCCAGGCGGACAGTTTCTTCGTCTACCGGACCGACGGTACGCTGACCGGTTCCGTGGCCGACAACGATTCGTTCATCGTGCGTCTTAGAGTTCACAACACCGGCGGAGCCGCGCTTAAGAACATCGTGCCGGTTCCGGTGAATCCGACGGCCAGTGGTTCGACGATTCCGGCGTTGTACAGCGGTCCCATTCCGGCGACTTTTACTTTGTCTGCCGGGGATTCTGCGAACTTCGAATGGCGTTACCGGGCGGACTCCAGCGGTTCCGTGAATTTTTCTGTGCGCGTTCAAGGGCAGGACGCCACGACGGATTCGATCATCCTCAGCAACACGGCCACAACGTTTCTGACCGTGACGCCTCCCAGGGCGGACACGCTTTACCACGCGAGCCCGGCGACGGATACGCTGTCGGTCTATTCATTCACCGATCTGTCGGTGGTCGTGAAGGATCGCAGCGGGACCACGGCGAAATCCGATTCGGTCCTGTTCAGCAGGATTTCCGGCGATGGCGGTTTTGCCGATACGTCGCGGGCTGTTTCGTCTGTCACGGCCTATACCAATAACGACGGCGTGGCCACCGTCCGGCTCTTCACGTCGACCGTACCCGCCACCAACGTTATTCGCGCCCGGCTGTTGTCGACGACGGACGATAGCCTTCAGTTTGAAATGGTAACCCAACCGCGCGCGATCTCGTCACTGCAAATCGTGACCAGTTCCGACTGGACGGCCGGTGTGGACACTCCCGTTACGGTCACGGCCCGGGACCAGTTTGCCAATGTGACGACCAATGCCAGCGCCACGATCACGTTGTCGACGATCGGCTCGACGACCACGCGATTTGTTCCGGCGACCGGTCAGCTTGCGTTGACCAACGGCGTGGCGGAGTTTCGTGGTATCGACTCGACCGCCCGTTCGGTGTTGCAGGTCAAAGCCAGTGCGTCGGGAGTCGGCACGCAGGCTCTGAGCCAGGATATCACGGTGCATCATTCGGCCGCACAACATTTTGCCGATTCGCTCCTGATGTTGAATGCCAAGATCGGCAATCTCCGAACCCTGTCAGCCCGGGTTTTTGACCGGTTCAGCAATCCAGTGAAAGACACGATCGTTGTGTTTACGGTGATCGATTCCGGCAACGGCGGTATGTTCATTTCCTCCAATCTCGTCCCAACCGATGCCAATGGCATAGCGAGTGTCCAGTACCAGGCGGGCAATGACGTTCGCTATAACGTGATTGCCGCACACGGATTGACACCGGCTGCGATACCCGGATTCCCGGACAGCACGACATTTATCATTGATGTGGATTCCATTGATGCGGATGCGGCCTTTGTCGACGGAAGTTTGTCGCCGCGCGAAGTTTCGAGGAATCAAACCGTTGCCTTCAGTGCGCGTTTCCGCAACGGGGGAACGTTCCCGATCACGCTGGTGGCGGATTCCTCGTATATCCGGTTCCACAACACGGTGAGCGGTTTGACGTACACCTCGAAGCTGGACACCTCGACACGGTCGCTGGCGCCGGAAGGGGAGACGCAGTTGTTATTCAGGACGGCGGCGGTGAATATCGATACCGGTATTTATCCGTCTGGAACGGACAGCGCCTTCATACTATTGTATGGAACGGTGTTTGATTCGGCGAGCAGTAGTCTGGACACGTTGATCTTTGCCTTTACCAGCGACAAGCTGACGGACACGCTGGTTGTTCGGACGCCGTCGGATATAGTGGTGGATAGTGTGAATGTGCTGAAGCTGGCGGTGGTGCGGGGCCAGGATAGTCTTCAGGTGAGTTACCGGGTGACGAATCGTGGCGGGGTGATCGCGAGGAATTTTGCGGTGGTGGATAGTTTTGGGAATGGCGCGCAGAACGTGAGCGGGGACTGGGTTTTGGTGAGCAGCCAGAAGCCGGGGAGTCTGGCGCCGTATGGCACGGTGGTGTTCACGCAGACGTATCGCTTGAGCACGACGGCGAAGCTGGGGATGGATTATGTGACGACGCGGATCAGCGGGGTTGATTCGCTGGATCCGTTGCAGGTGACGCGGGATACGTTGTATGCGTTTGATTCGGTTCAGGTGTTCCGGGCGGCACAGTTGCTGGCGTCCTCGGATAGTTTCCGGGTGTATCGGGGCGGGTTGGCGCTTGGGGACAATCAGAAGTTATTGGCCGGGGATGTGTTTGAGTTGCGGATGAAGCTTCGTAATGACAGTGGTTCGGTGGTGAGGAATGTGTCGTTGAACACGCTGGTGATCGATACCAGTGGTGGGACGGGCCGGGTGGATGTGCTGAGCGGTCCGGTGGTTGAGCGGACGAGTTTGGGGTCGCCGGATTCGACGAGGATCGTGTGGCAGATGCGGGCGCGGGATGCGGGCTTGGGGACGTTGAATTTTGTGGCACGGGCCGAGGGCCAGGATTCGACCAATGATGATGAGGCGGTGTTGTCGAACACGGTGACGCGCCAGGTGACGATTACGAATGCGCTATCGGACACGGTGTTGGCGGTGACGCCACTGATTGATACGGTATTGGTGCGCAACAGCAGTGTGATGAGTGTGGAGGTACGGGATGAGTTTGGGAACACGGTGACGGGGGACAGTGTTCGATTTACGGTTGAGAGCGGGAGTGGAGGATTTAATGACACCTCTCGGGTGACGGTGGACACGGTGGTGGTGACGGGGGTGGACGGCCGGGCGGTGATGCGGTTATACACGTCGACGGCTCCGGTGACGAACGTGGTGAAGGCGAAGTTGGTTTCGACGGTGGATGACAGCGTGCTCTTTACGGTGGTGAGCGAGCCGCGGGCGATATCGAAGCTTCAGATGGCGGTGGCGACCAACTGGGTGGCGGGGGACAGCCAGACGGTGGTGGTGACGGCGTATGATCAATATAGCAATGTGACGAGCAATGCGCGGGATAGTGTGGCATTGACGCAGTTGGTGGCGGATCCGACGTTGGTGGTGGTGCCGGGGCCGGTGGCAGGCCTGTCGATGGGCGTGGCGACGTTCCGTGTGGTGGACACGCGGGCGCGGGTATTCATGCAGTTGCAGGCCAGGGCTCAGGAGGCGTTGACGCAGGTGACCAGTCAGAGTTTGAATGTGCATCACAATGTGGCGTATCGTTTGGTGGACAGTGTGGTGGTGGACAGCAACGTGGCGTTTGGGAATGTGGTGACGCTTGTGACGAAGGTGATCGATCAGTATAGCAATCCGGTTCAGGACACGGTGGTGCGTTTCACGGTGGTTCATCCGAGCGGTAACGGGGCGGTGTTGGGCGGTGTGGACACGACGGACGTTCAGGGGGTGGCCAGTGTGTTGTATCAGACGGGGGATTCGGTGGGCACGAACCTGGTCGTTGCGACGTTGAATGCGGTGATGTCGGGCACGCCGGATACGACGTATTTTACGATTGTGACGGATTCGATCAGTGCGAACGCGAAGTATGTGGACAACAGTTTGCAGCCGAATGATGTTTCGCGGGGACAGAGCGTGGCGTTCCGGGCGCGTTTCCGCAACGACGGGAGCTTCCCGATCACGCTGGTGGCGGATTCCTCGTATATCCGGTTCCACAACACGGTGAGCGGTTTGACGTACACCTCGAAGCTGGACACCTCGACACGGTCGCTGGCGCCGGAAGGGGAGACGCAGTTGTTATTCAGGACGGCGGCGGTGAATATCGATACCGGTATTTATCCGTCTGGAACGGACAGCGCCTTCATACTATTGTATGGAACGGTGTTTGATTCGGCGAGCAGTAGTCTGGACACGTTGATCTTTGCCTTTACCAGCGACAAGCTGACGGACACGCTGGTTGTTCGGACGCCGTCGGATATAGTGGTGGATAGTGTGAATGTGCTGAAGCTGGCGGTGGTGCGGGGCCAGGATAGTCTTCAGGTGAGTTACCGGGTGACGAATCGTGGCGGGGTGATCGCGAGGAATTTTGCGGTGGTGGATAGTTTTGGGAATGGCGCGCAGAACGTGAGCGGGGACTGGGTTTTGGTGAGCAGCCAGAAGCCGGGGAGTCTGGCGCCGTATGGCACGGTGGTGTTCACGCAGACGTATCGCTTGAGCACGACGGCGAAGCTGGGGATGGATTATGTGACGACGCGGATCAGCGGGGTTGATTCGCTGGATCCGTTGCAGGTGACGCGGGATACGTTGTATGCGTTTGATTCGGTTCAGGTGTTCCGGGCGGCACAGTTGCTGGCGTCCTCGGATAGTTTCCGGGTGTATCGCAATGGTGAGGTTGTCGCGAACAGCATGATTTTTGCCGGCGACGTTTTCGAATTGAGGATGAAAGTCGTCAACGACAGCGGCTACGTGATCACCAATTTGGCCGTGGATACATTGACCGCCGACACCACGGCGGGCCGTTTGGCATCCATCGCCGCGCCGGTTGTGCACAGGTCAAGGCTCGATGCACCCGATTCGACCTACGTGAGCTGGGTGATGCGGGCACAGGAGTTTGCCGGCATCGGTCCGATCACCTTTACGGCCCGCGTTGAGGCGATGGATTCGACGAATGACAATGCGCCCGTTGTGTCGAACACCGTAAGCCGGCTCATCACGATTTCAAATAACCTGCCGGACACGTTATTGGCCGAGGACAGCCCGGATACTCTCACAATACCCGTGCGAAGTTCGATTCCGCTGATGGTGACCATTCGCGATCAGTACGGCAACGTTGTCCCGGATACGGCTGTACAATTCATCACCATGACGGATTCGGGCGGCTTCAACGCCTCCGGCCTGACCAAAGACACCATCGTCGTCAGTGGCGCCGACGGCAAGGCGCGCGTGACATTCTTTGCCCCGCAACAGATTCAAACAGTGCCGGTGACAGCCCGGTTGCTTTCGACAACCGATGACAGCGTGGTCTTCCGAATCGGCGTGATACCGGCGCCCATATCTTACCTGACGATCACGGTCGATACGACGTGGCGGGCCGGATTGTACAATCCCGTTGTTGTGCGCGCGTTCGACCAGTACAATAACCCGGCCATTCTCGACACGTCGACGATTATTCTGAGCGGTCTGCCCGCTACCGGCTCCAGCTTTGAACCCGGCTCCGCCCGGTTGGACAGTGGCGTGGTTGGTTTCATGGCCCGCGACACACTCGCGCAGACCAATTTTAAGATCCAGGCCACGGTGCTCAGTACGCAGACCCAGTCCGTGAGCGCTGCCATCCGCGTGCTCAATACGAATCCTTACGAATTTTCGGAGGCCGACTCCGCTTTCTTCAACGACATCATTGTCACGAAATCCCGGCAACTAACGGCAACCGTCGTCGATACATTCCAAAATCCGGTTGACACGGTTTTGGTGACCCTTGAGGTTGTGGACAGAATGGGAACCGGTCATATCAACGATTCGGTCATGGTCAATCGCTCCACCGATGTGAATGGCCGTGTGCAGGTCACCTACCAGACCGGCCAGATCGAAGGTGACAATCTCGTACGAGCGACCGTCGCGGGTCTGCAGGATACCGTCTGGTACCGGTTGCGGACACTGGATCCGGCCCTGACATCACGGTACCGTATGGAGAGCATCGATCCGGATACCGTCACCCGGAATCAAAATTCGGCCTTCCGGCTGACCGTAAGCAACGCCGGCCCGTTCACCATTCGTTTCAAAGAAGACAGCACGTTGTTCCGGGTCGTTCATCCGACGCTGCCGGATTCGTATGTCGTCAAGTTGGACACGCTCACACGAAGTCTGCGCGATTCGGCCAGCAGTCAACTCTTGTTCCGCTCAGCCGCGGTCGCACTGCCGTCCGGTTTCTACGATTCGTCATCTGCGACCGTGCAGCTCCGGGCCGTCGGATCGGTATTGGATACGGCATCGGGGGACTTCACCGATGTCCGGTTTGTGCTCAATCTCAGCAGAGATTCACTCGTCGTGAAAACGCCGGCGTCCGTGTTCCTGGATTCAGTCACGATCGTTCAGGATACGGCTTCGTTGGGACAGGACAACGTGATGGTCCAGTATTATTTGCGGAATACCGGACAGAATACGGCGGTCAATCTGAGCGTATCCAATACGTTCATGAACGCCGGTGCCGATGTCAGCAGTCACTTCGCCCTCGTGAACACGACCATACCGGCCAATCTCGACAGCGGAATCCATGTGTACAGCCGGGCCTTCCTCGTGAAAACGACGGCTCCGCTGGGCCGCACAACCATCCTGACCAGGATGACCGGCGCGGATCAATATGATCCGACGCAACTCACCGGAGATTCCATCACGACCACCACAGGTATCCGTGACAGTATACTGATCATCTCTCCGGCCAGTGTCCAGATCGCGAGGGCGTATGTCGATACGACCTACCGCGACGGATTTATCAACAGAGGTCACTCGGTGCGTCTGAAGACCCAACTGAAAAATCTTGGTGAAGAAGCCACGAAAGTGTATATGCATTTCGATCGCAGCAGCGGCGGCTCCTTCGCCCATGTCAACGACAGCGTGTTCGTGATTCCGTACAGGGATTCCACGTGGATTATCTCGAGCGATTTCAACGTGCAACCGTCGACCACGCCGGCCCAGCAGGTTTTCCGGGTCGTGATTGACTCCATGATTCGGTTGAACCAGGGTGACACCATCCGTGGCGCCAGTCTGCCGGCATCGGAACAGACCCTGATCGTGCAGGATTCGGCCCGGTTGGCCCTCGATCTTTTTGTGAATGGTTTGACCGCTGATTCCATGGTCGTTTCCGACAGCGCCGATTTCAGGATATTTGTCCGCGCCATCAAACAAGGCGAGGCCTTGCTGAGCGGAGACAGTGTGAAGGTCATTCTGACGTTGCCGTCGGCGGCTTATGAATTTCCGGCGTTCGGCCAGACCCGCAGTGTTACCGTACGTGTGGATGAACCCACGCCCGTGACCGTGCACGCGTATGACTCGACTGTCCAGTTTGGCGCGATTCGTGCCGTGTTTGACTACGGCGATGCCGGGTTCCCGCTGGACAGCAACAACCATCTCAAAGCGGTCATGACCAACGCATCGGATTCCGCCTTCGTGCAGACCCGGAAAGTCGGGTTCCTGGCCGCCACGCGCTTTGATGTGACCGCCCCGGCAGGCGCCATGGACGACACCGTTTCAACCTTCCAGGATTTCGTTATCAGAGCCCGCGTGAACAGCGTGGCACGTCTGGTGAATATCCGAGCCAATCTGGCCCTTCCGGATTCGGGCTTTACGACACAGGATTCGCTCAGCCGGTCTCTGAATGTTCCGGGTGATTCGGCCGATGTCACCTGGCGTATTTCGGCCAAGGGACTGACCGTGCGGGATACGTTCTTCGTTTATTTTACCGGCACGGACACGACAACGGATTTCCAGCGCATCGGTAACACCCTGTCCCTCGTGATGACGGCCGTGCGGCGTCCCGAATTGACCATGGAAATGCAGATCGTGGCGCCGCTGGGCGCCACGGATAATATCCTGTCGACCAATCAGGCTTTCTCACTCAATGCCGTGGTTCAGAATACGGGCGGCTCCCAGGTGTCCGGCGGTCAAATGACGCTGACGCTTCCGACCGGATTCCCTGATCCACCGGAAGGCCTGAACCGCGGGTTTGTTGTCGGGACGCCCTTGACATGGACCTTGCGCGCACCGTCCGTTGCCGTGTTTGCGGATATTCTGCAATCGCTCATCGAGACAGCCGACCGCGATGCCCGGCACTCGGAACGACTGGCGCCCATTCGTGATAACCGTTCCTTCTGGAAATCCCTCGGAAGAATCAAGGTCGGTCAGGATCAATTCTCGTCCCGGGAAGATGGCGTGTCGGCCCGCAAACCGATCCTCACCGTGGACGGCGACACGCCGACGTTGGTCGTCGATGCCATGGCCTTGCAAGGACTCCTGCAAGTGGACATGACTGGTGTACCCGTGGACGACAACACAAATCTGCCGGCGACCGTTCTGAATGCCTTCGATACACTGACCGTCACTGTCGTTGATTCCGCACGCTATGTGTCGCCGGAAATTGTCCTTTCAAGGGCCACCGTTTCGACCGGCCAGGTGTTCACCGTTCGGGCGCGTTTCCGGCAGTTGAGTTCGTTGACGGATCGCCGCGGTTCCATCGAGCTTCCGGCCGGATATTCCTTGGCAACGGATTCGTTGACCAAGACGATATCGGATATTGACACGGTGGTGTCATGGAATGTTCTGGCGCCGGCGGCGGATGTGGCCGGAGGTCAGACGACGGACCAGGTTCGGGTCAGACTGACCGGAAGGGACATCAATTCCAATGCGACGATGGAAGCGTTCACGCCCTACGAGGACATCATACTCCAGACGCGTGCCAAACTGTCGATGGCCGTTGAGATCATAGAACCGGTGGATGCAACGGACCGGTTTGTCAGCAAGGGACAGACTTTCAAGGTGCGCACTATCGTGCGTAATGAAGGCACGGCCAAAGCCTTTGGCATCGGATCCATGGCATTCGATTCCAACACGGTTTCGCTGAACCACCGTTTCCAGATTGTGGCGTTCAATGCGGATTCGACGTTTGACCCGGCCACTCCGGACAGCGTGACAACATGGCTCGTGACCGCGCCGGATACCGTGGTCAATCATCCACTTGTATTCCGCTTTGTCCGGGTGCCCACTGACAGTAACACGCTGGATGATGCCTTCGTCATCAACAATTCTGTCCGGCTGAGCGTTTCTACCGAGCCCAAGCGGCTGAAAGTGGAGCGTGTCGTGACGCAAATCGAGGAAACCCGTCGTTCGACCATGCTCAGCGGTCTGGTGGACAGCCTGCTTGTCCTGCGTCTCACCAATGAAGATCTGTCAGGCAGTCCGCTTGGCAACCGTATCCTTACCCAGGATTTCCGGTTCGTGATAGACCAATACAATGCGTCCAGTGGACGTTTCGAACCGACAGGATTTGGCACGTATGTGGATAGCGTTTTCGTCAGCATCAATGGATCCTCTCTGGTCGTGGGTAATGATACGATCGGGCCGAGCAATGACACGCTGGAAGTTCGTTTCGATCGCCATCGCGGTATTCTCGAAGGCTCGCCCGGATTGGCGAAAGTGCGTCCATCATCCAACGATCTGAGCTTCGGCCTGGCGACAAGCATCGGCAGCCCCGACATCGTGTCCTTTGCCGTGAAGATTGCCGACCTACCCGCCGGCGGATCAAACCCGGTCTTCCGCGTACGACTCGTCGAGATTCGGGCGTTTGATTTCGATGAACTCGGTGATCCCTCCCTTGGCTTCCAGGCCTTGAATGTCGTCGACGCGGCAGGACGACCGATCGGCGATACGAACTCGGTCATGACATCGCCGTCCTTGCGGGTCATCGATCCGGAAGGGGCAAAGAGTCAAAAATTCTACAACCATCCGAATCCGTTTGGCAGCAGTCTCCGGCCGCGTACGACGTTTTCCATCTTCGCCACCGACAACGATCTCACGATCGAGATCTATACGTTGGCCGGCAATTTGGTGCGCACTCTGAGGCCCGCTGAATTTGGAGCGCCGCCGGTTCCGGGTAATACGTACGAACTCATGACATGGGATGGGCGCAACCAGAAGGGTCAAAGCGTTCGTAATGGTGTCTACATCGCGGTTCTGAAAATGGCCGGAAGTCCGAAACTGAAAACGAAGATCCTGATCGCCAGGTAGTCCGCAACACCCGCCAGACGCGTGGAATCCCCGGCCCCGGTCGGGGATTTTTTGTGCGTCAAACTTGCTATTCGTACTCCCGTTTTATACATTGACCGCCCTGATTGAAAGGTGCGTTTTTCCAACAGCGATGCGACACGGAGCTTAATGTCTTCAGGACTACTGAACGATCTCAATGACGTACAACGTCAGGCGGTGGCCGCCACGGATGGGCCGGTGCTGATACTGGCCGGCGCCGGAAGCGGAAAAACCAACGTGCTGACACGACGCATCGCGTATCTCCTCGCCGAACGCAAAGTCAGCCCATTTCACGTTCTCGCCGTCACCTTTACCAACAAAGCGGCCGATGAAATGAAACGCCGTATCGACAAATGGGTCGGTCCCGACAGCCGAAAAATCTGGGTCGGCACGTTTCATTCCATTTTCAGCAAGATTCTCAGGCTGGAAGCGGAGAAGATCGGCTACAACCGGAATTACACGATCTACGACGGCGACGACCAGACCAACCTCATCAAAGTGGTCATGGAATTTCTGGGCGTTTCCGCCGAACTGTATTCCCCCAATTTGATGCGGGCCAAAATTTCACGAGCCAAGAACACATTCCAGACGCCCGCCAGGGTCAAGGCATCGGCGGACAACCCGATCGACGAAAAAATGGCGATGATTTACGAAGAGTACAACAAAAGGCTCCAGCGTTCGAACGCATTCGATTTCGACGACCTGATCCTCAAACCCATTCAACTCTTCGAGGACCACCCGGATGTTCTTGAATTCTATCAGGAAAAATTCCGATACATCCACATTGACGAATACCAGGATACCAACCGGGCGCAGTATCTGCTGGTGCGCATGCTGGCCAAAAAATACCAGAATATCTGCGTCGTGGGTGACGACGATCAATCGATTTACGGCTGGCGGCAGGCGGACATTGGCAATATTCTCAATTTCGAACAGGATTACGGCTCGGTGCAAGTCTTCAAACTGGAGCAGAACTACCGCTCGACGCCCAATATCCTCCAGGTGGCCAGTTCGGTCGTGAAGAACAATGTCATGCGCAAGGACAAGACCTTGTGGACGAACAAGACCGAAGGCGATCCCGTCCATGTCCTGGAATGCACGGACGACCGCGAAGAGGCGCGTCTCATTGCGCACACCATCAAAGAACACATCCGAAAGCACAAACGCGCGTTTTCAGACTTCGCCATATTGTATCGAACGAATGCCCAGTCGCGCGTGCTTGAAGATGCGCTGCGTCACCAGACCGTGCCGTATGTGATCGTGGGCGGTTTGCGTTTTTATGAACGCAAAGAAATCAAGGACATTCTTGCGTATCTGAAAGTGCTGGCCAACCCCGCAGACACGGTGAGTCTCCAGCGTATCATCAATTTTCCACCGCGCGGCATCGGGAAAACGACCCTCGAGAAAATGGACGAATTCTCACAGGCCGGCAACCTGAGCTTATTCGATACGATGAAACGGATTCGGGAATTCGGCGCGGGTTTTCTGCAGGAACGCTCCATGGTCAATATCGAGAACTTCTGTGCCATGATGAACAAATACATGGAAATCCAGAAGCAACTGTCCTTTTCGGAATGGATCCGCATACTCATCGAAGAAATCGGTGTTCTCAAAATACTAAAGCAGGAAAACACGATCGAATCGCTCTCGCGCTACGAGAATGTGCTCGAACTCATGAACGCGGTCGGTGAATTTTCGCAGAAGTACACCCCCGAGGACACGGTCGAAACGATGCTGGACGCTTTTCTGAAGGAGGTGGCCCTCGTGACGGACGTCGACCAGTATGACGACATGAAAAACGCCGTGACGTTGATGACGATCCACAGCTCCAAAGGCCTGGAATTTCCGGTGGTCTTTGTGGCCGGCCTGGAGGAAGGCCTGTTTCCGATTGAGAGCACGGTCGAAAGTCCGAACGAACTCGAGGAAGAGCGAAGACTGTTTTATGTCGGCGCAACCCGGGCCAAGCGCGAATTGCACCTGTCCTATGCCAGGCGTCGTATGCGTTTTAATCAGGTTTATCGTACGACGGGTTCCCGATTTATCGAGGAAATTCCGGAAAACCTGCTTCATTGGAAACGAACGTCGCGGGTGGGATCGGAGCTGGATTTTGAGAGTGAATTCGACACGGCTGTGGAAAGAAGTGTTCGCGGCAACGGCCGGCAAAAAAGCTCCGCCGGTCATGCAACCGGCGCGTCCCGGTCGCTCGTGCAGGCCAGCGAAGAACTGGTGCGGACCGAAATGCAGAAAAGCAGCCGGTACCGTACGGGCCAATCCGTCGAACATCCGACGTTTGGCGGTGGGACGGTCGTGGGTATCGAAGGCGCGGGCGACAGCCAGCGCGTGACCATACTTTTCAAAGACGGCGTGGAACGGCGCCTGATGACGAAATATGCCAACCTGATGATCCGATGAATACCTTACGTCACATGCGTCTGGTCCTGTGGATGCTTGGGGTTCTGGCGTTGAATGGCCCCCAGGCCCAGGTGGGCAACGCTGACACGGATTTTCTGTACGCCCGAAAACTCTACGATGACAAGCTGTATGCACTCGCTGCACAGGAATTCTCAAGATTTGTGCGCAATTATCCCTCGGACATCCGGTTGCCCGATGCGCGGTTTTACGCCGGCATGGCCCACTTCAACACAGGGGAATTTGACCAGGCCCGCCGCGAATTACAATATCTCGCCGTGGACTTCCCGAAAGACAAACGCGCGCCGGAAGCCTGGCTGAAAGTGGCCGAGTGTTATGCCGGCCTCAATGATTTTGGAGCCGCCGCCAACGCCTTGTCCAGCATCGCCGTGTTTTATCCTGACGCACCCAATGCGGTATCGGCGATCCTGCTGTCGAGCGATTATTTTGTAAAAGCCGGTGACTGGCGCAACGCCAAGGATAAACTGCTCAAGCTCATCGCGGATCAGCCGGATATTCCCGAAATCCATACGGTTCGCCTGCGGCTCGCCGCCATCCTGAAAGCAGAAAACAACTACGCCGCCGCCCTCAACGAATTGCAGAGTGTGATTGACAAGAGCAAGGACGGCGACGTCGTCGCAGGAGCGCTGTTCGAAATGGCCCGCATTCAGGAGGGCCTTGGCAAGCCGGACGATTCCAAAATCTCCTACGAACGCATTCTTCAGAAGTATTCGAAAACAAGCATGGCCGCAGGGGCCTCGGTGGCGCTCGGGCGTTTCGCCATTCGCGAACGCGATTACGAAACCGCACGCAAACGGTTTGAAGCGGCATCGTCCGGAACGGGTGTGTCGCAGGCGATCAGGGACGAGGCCCGCATCAGTCTCGGCGACGTGGCTTTTCTGATGGGGCAATATGTTCAGGCGGCCGACGCCTACAAAACCCTGGCCACGGGCTCGTTCGTCGAACCCCGAACTGTGGAAGCCAATTTCAAATGGGCTTTGGCGCTGGAACGTACCAACCTGCTCAACGCCGCCATTGACCGCTACCTGGTGATTGTCGATTCCGCGGGTGACCGGATGGCCGATTCCACATTTGTCCGGCTGGCGCACCTCAAGCTGGCCCAAACCTACGGAATTCAGAAAAGTTACAGGGAATCGGCACGTCATTACGACAGCTTTGTAAAACGGTACGCGGATTGGCCGAAACTGGACCGGATCTACATGGCCTATGCGACTATCCTGCAGGACAAGCTGGGCGAACCTGCCGAAGCCGCGCGCGTATACGAACGACTGTTGAAGGATGCTCCCCAAAGCCGTTACTCCGACCAGGCGACGTTCCGTCTCGCACAGGCCTACGAAGCGTCCGGCCGGATTCAGGATGCGCTCGATATCCTTCGCCGATTCAGGTCGGAGTTTCCCGGCAGCGAATGGATTCCTTCCGCGGAAGATGAGATGGCTTTCGTGGCGGCGTATCATGGCGGCCGCGAAAACAGTACGCTCGAGAATTTGATTCTGCTTCTGGGAAGCCTGATCGAAGACCGCCCCAAAGATGAAATTGCGTTCGCTTACGCGCGCTTGTACTTTGACCAACTCAAGGACTACCGACAGGCCGCGCAACTCTTCAGAAATGTGGCGCTGCAAACCAAAAATCGTAAGTTGGAAGAGGAAGCTCTGTTCTTTCAGGCCAAGTCCTACGAATGGGTTTGGAAGAAGGATGCCGCCCACGCCGCTTATGGCGATAGCGCCGCCGTTCTCTTCAAGCGTCTGACCGCAGGCGCCCGTGGGGACGAAGCAGCCATGGCCCTGACCGACTATGTCCTCACCCTCGAAACGGACACGCTGGCGAGAGCCCGGCGTACCCGCGATGAATACATGGCCATGGTGGACCGCTATCCGGCGTCGCCCTACCGTGATCGCATGCTTATGCAGCTTGGCAAAGCGCTTTTTGCGTTGGGCGAGATCAAACCAGCTCGTGATGAAACCGCGGGTCCCTTGGGCAGGAAGGGCTCAAAAGAAGTCGTTGCGAAGGATACTGTGGCCTCCAGGCGCTTCACGTCGGCCATGGATTGCTTCCTGGAAATCAAAACCGGGTTTCCATCCGGCCCCTATGTGGATGACGCGGCGTTCTATCATGCGCTCGGGTACGTCCATCTTGGCATAAAAGACAAACGCGTGACGGCTCTGATGGGTTACCTGTCTCAATTTCCGCGCGGCAAACATGTCGCTCAGGTCAAATATCTCCTTGCCCGATATAAGGATGAGCAGGGGGACTACGCGGCGGCCAATGCCATGTACCAGGATCTGATCTCGCAGTACTATTATTGTACGTACGCCGACAGCGCCGCCCAAGGCATCGGGAATACGTACCTGCTCACCAAACAGTATGCAAAAGCCATCGAAGCTTACCAGGCCAACCTGGCGATGATGCAGGACGAATATGCGGAAGTCGATCTTTTCGCGGCCGGTTCCGTGTTGCACAACCCGATTGACTACCGGATCGCCCTTGCTTACGAGAAGCTTGGCCAAACGTCGCGGGCCATACAATACTATGAATCCTACCTGCATCCGGACCAGCAGGGGGATTTTGCTTTGGAAGCCCTTAAAGCCATGGCTGCGCTGTATGAAGGAAAACAATTGACGGAGAAGGCAGTGCGTTGTTTGACGACGATCGCCGACCGCTACCCGACAACCGATGCCGGTGTTCAGGCGCTGGTGAGAGTCGCCGATATGAGATTTCGCGGCGAGAAGTTCGATGACGCCAAAAAGGCCTACCTGAAGCTGGCGGAACGGGCGAAAGACAACACCACCCGCCTCATCTTCGATTCTCGTGTGATCGTGTGCACGTACCGCCTGGGCCAGATCAATCTCACGACCGAATTGGAAAAAAGCTTTTCAAAAAAATACGAAAAAGACAAAGCGCTGAAAATACTGCTGTCGGACTACAGCGCCGAATTCATGTATGAACTCGGAAGGTACTACCAATACACCGGAAAGAACTTTGATCTGGCTTTCCGGACGTACACCCGGTTGATCGAAGAGTACAAAACGGCGGCGGTTGTGCCGGAGGCGCTCTTCGAAATGGGCGTCATCCGGTACAAACAGGGCAAGAGCAAGGATGGCTATGCCTTGTTGCAGCAAATTCCCGTCAAATACCCGGATTCGGAAATCCTTCCAAAGGTGTATTTGCGAATGGCCATCGAGGCGTTTCAGCTTGAGCAGATACAGACGGCGATCGATGCGGCAAAGATGGCCGTCCAGCATCCGAAGATAACGACGGCCGATGCCAAATACGCCACGGATTTTCTGATCAAGGTTTACAAAGCAGCCGGGTACTATGAAAATGCTCTGCTGCTGATCCAACGGTATCTTGAAAGGTTTCCTGACGACGAACCGGCCAATCTTTTTTCCAAACGTATCGACATCGGGGTCATGCACAAGAACCTCAAGGCCTACGACCGGGCGGTCGAATATTTCAAAGATCTGATCAAAACGGCATCCGGAGAAGACGAAGCCGAAATCCAGTACAATATTGCCGAGACATACTTCGCCAAAGGCCAGTTTGAACAGGCCTTACTGGAATACCTGCGCATTCCGTACCTTACGATGGGAGAAAAGTTCGACTGGTCCAGTGCCGCCCGCAGCCAGGCCGCGGAGTGTTACGTGCGCCTGCGCAAATATGAAGAAGCGATCCGGCTCTATGAAGAGATCGTGAAGAAATCCGGAGCCAACAGCGAGTATGGCCTGTTCTCCAAACAACGCATTCTGGAAATCCGGCAGTTGATGAAACCATGAAAACGCCGGTCGTGACCCCCAAAAACGCCCGCAGCGTCGCCGTCGGTGCGGCCATGCAGGCGGGTCGTATACTGTCCGAGTATGCGGGCAAGACCATCAGGATCGACGCCAAGCAGCACCACGATTTTGTGACCGAAGTGGATCAACGTTCGGAAGAAGCCATTATTCAATATATCCGAAGGGCCTTTCCTGGCCATGATATTCTGGCCGAAGAATCGGGCGCTGATCCGAAAGGGGGGGACTACCGCTGGATCATCGATCCCCTGGACGGCACCACCAACTTCATCCACGGCATGCCGATGTACGCCGTCAGCATTGCGTTGGAAGTCGCCGGAGACCTGACCGTCGCAGTGGTGTACGAGCCGGTGCGCCGGGAATTGTTTGTGGCGGAGAAGGGGCGCGGCGCCTATCTCAACGACCGCCGTCTCAGCGTCTCCAGGACGTCCACGCTTTCCCGCTGCCTGCTGGCCACCGGATTTCCGTTCAGAGACTTCAGTCTCGTGGACGATTACCTGAAGTCGTTCAGGTACTTCATGTCCCATGTTTCAGGCATTCGCCGGGCCGGATCGGCGGCGCTCGATCTCTGCTATCTCGCCTGCGGCAGATTTGACGGGTTTTGGGAATTGAATTTAAAGCCATGGGACATGGCCGCGGGCGTGCTAATCATTCGCGAGGCCGGAGGATTGGTGACAAGTCCCTCCGGCGGGACGGATTTCTTGTATCGCGGTAACATCGTAGGGTCCAACGGTTTGATCCACCCGTGGATGCTGGAGGCGTTTCGGGAATTGATCGGCGAAAAAGTCAAAACATGGTGACGTTCTAAATCCTAATCTAATCCAAGGAGTTCACGCTTGAATATCATGCTTTTCGTTTCGATGTGGTCATGGATGGGTGGAAATCCGTCCGGTGATCCGCAGTCCGCCCCCAATCCGCTGGTCAGTTTTCTGCCGTTCATTCTGATTATTGTTGTCATATACTTCCTGATGATCCGTCCGCAGAAAAAACGGCAACAGGAACATGACAAACAGGTTGGCGCTCTCGGCAAGGGCGACCGCATCGTCACAGCCGGCGGTTTGCACGGCACCGTCCAATCAACAAAGGACAAGACCCTTATCGTCAAAATCGCCGATAATGTCAAAGTTGAAATCGAGAAAAGCGCCGTGTCAGCGGTGATCAAATCGACCGGCAAAGGCGATGAATCGGAAGGCAAATCCGATACCGAAGCCGGCAAGTCATAAGGCCCGGATTGCATGACCGCCAAAGAATCATGATCCTGCTGGCTGTGGTGGCCGTGGTCGTCGTGATTCTGTCATTCTGGTATTCCGCCAACCGGCCGGGAGTGCCAATGGACATACTCCAGGGCGCACCCCCCGACGCGGTCTTTCGCCACTATTGTTCGCCATGTCACGGGCCGGACGGATCGGGTACCGACATCGGTCCGCGTCTTCGCGGGCGAAATCTGGATCGGGATTATGTCCGAAGGATGATTCTCTCGGGAACATTGAAAATGCCGCCCATTCGCAACATGCATGAGCCCATGCTGACCCAGGTGGCGCAATTCGTGAAGGAGTTGCCATGAAGATCAAAATCAACGGCGCCGAGCGACGGCTCGACCACCCCGTGAGTCTGCGGGAGTTGTTGGACTCGTTGGATATACGGGAGACCCGGGGCATTGCCGTCGCGTTGAATCAGGCCGTGGTGCCCAGGGCGGGTCTCGATACGACCACGGTGGTGGACGGCGACGAGGTCGAAGTGATCCGTGCCGTACAGGGCGGCTAGTCAGCAGTTGCGATTGATGCGTCTCCGGCGTATCTTTCAGGTTGAAAGGAATGCACATGAGAAATGGCAGAACATTGGTTCTCGGAACCCACGAATTCAAATCACGGCTGATTGTGGGGACCGGAAAATACAAAGATTACGATCAGACGAAGCTGGCCATTGAGGCGAGTGGCGCCGAAATGATCACCGTGGCCTTGCGCCGGATCAAGCTGGACAATCCGAATGACAAAGGGCTTCTGGACTACCTGGGCAACCGTTACACGCTGCTGCCGAACACGGCAGGATGTTATAATGCCAAGGAAGCCGTGTTGACATGCCAATTGGCGCGGGAGGCTCTGGGCACCACGCTCGTCAAGCTTGAAGTGATCGGCGATGCAAAAACCCTTTTTCCCGACAACGAACAACTCCTGGAAGCCGCCCGGATTCTGATCAAGGACGGATTTACCGTGTTGCCGTATTGCATTGACGATCCCGTCATTTGCAAGAAATTGGAGGAGGCCGGTTGTGCAGCGGTGATGCCGCTGGCCGCTCCCATTGGTTCGGGTCTCGGCATACGCAATCCATTCAACCTGGCGATTATTCTTGAACAATCGCAAGTTCCGGTGATTGTGGATGCCGGTGTGGGCACCGCCTCCGACGCCGCGTTGGCCATGGAATTGGGTTGCGACGGCATTCTGATGAATACGGCCATAGCCGGCGCACGTGAACCGGTCAAAATGGCTCAGGCGATGAAACAGGCGGTCGAGGCCGGCCGGCTGGCGTTCGAGGCCGGTCGCATTCCAAAAAAACTGTACGCCTCGGCGTCCAGCCCGACCGATGGGCTCATCGGCCGGTAAACCAACCTTCAACTCACCGGAGCCCGCATGGATGCTTAAGCCCATGACGATCGAAGTCTCCACGACGGGACCTCAGCGGGATATTTCTGTGGTGTCGCTCAAAGGCCAGCTGGACTCCATCACATCATCGCAACTGGAAAGAATTCTGGATTCGCTCGTCGATCGCAAGATTTTTCGCATCGTCGTCGATATGGAGCACGTGACCTATGTGAGCAGCGCCGGGTGGGGCATCTTTCTGGGCATTCTGAAGGACATCCGGACCAACCGGGGCGACCTCAAGCTGTCCGGGATCAGTCCGGACGTCATGGAAGTCATCCGGATGCTGGAAATCGACTCGTTTCTCCCAACCTATGCGTCTCTTGCGGACGCCGTTTCCGCTTTTTCCTGAGTGCCCGGCATGGAAAGGGCTTGCTTTTCCCGGTCGAAAATGTTTAATTATTTTAGACCTGCGCTCTGCAAAGCGGTTAGTCCTCTGTTGCTTTCACTGACCTGGCTGTAACCATGATCGTCAAATTTTGGGGCGTACGGGGATCATACCCTGTACCAGGTGTTTCTACCAACAAATATGGTGGCAATACGCCATGTGTTGAGGTTCGTCTCAACGATGGCACCCACATCATTCTGGACGCCGGAACTGGGATTCGTGAATTGGGCCAGGCGCTTTTGCATAATGGATTCGGTCACGGCGAAGGCGCCACCCACCTGCTTGTGACGCACACGCATTGGGATCACATTCAAGGGTTGCCCCATTTTGCGCCGGCTTTTGTGCCCGGCAACCGACTTTCCATATATTCCCGCCGGCAAGTCGGATACCAGCTCAGGGACATTTTTGCGTTTCAATACCGGCCGGACTATTCATCGGTCTCTTTCTCTGACTTCAAAGCCACGTTGAACTTTGTCGAAGTCGTCGAGGACAGTGAATTCAAGATTGGAACGGCCACGATTCGAACGGTCAAACTCAATCATCCTTCCGTGGCCATAGGATATCGCATCGATGCCGACGGCGGGAGCTTCGCCTATGTGACCGACACCGCGCCATTTGACGACTTGCTGATCGGAAACGAATTCATACCGACGCCTCCGACGGCCATCAATCCCGAAGATGAGCGGAAGATGGGCCTCCTGCAGGAAAGGCTCCTGAAATTTCTGGCGGATGTGCACGTCATGGTCTATGACACGTTCTTCCGGATGGAGGATTACAAGCGCAATCCGCATTGGGGACACAGCACCGTCGAACACGGTATGGACCTGTGTTTACAGGCCAACGTGTCGCAACTCGTTCTCTTTCATCACGCGCCGAGCAATACCGACGATGTAATGGATCGCGTGGAAACACATTACCGTGAAAAATCAAAACCCCTCGGGATCGACGTACGGGCCGCCATGGAAGGCCTTGAAATCAAACCATAGGAGACTTTCCGGTACACATGGAGATTACGTTTTACGGCGTGAGAGGCACCGTGCCCGTTCCGGGCGCCACGACCAACGAATATGGCGGCAACACGTCGTGTATCCATGTGCGTACCAGGAAAGGGTATGACATCGTCCTGGATGCCGGAACGGGGATTTGCAACCTCGCCAAACGGTTGATGGGCACGGATTTGGGGAAGGGCAAGGGCGAGATTGCGTTGCTGCTCAGCCATACGCACTGGGATCACATCCAGGGGTTCCCGTTTTTCATTCCGGTATTTATTCCGGGTAACACGGTGCGGGTTTTCGGTCGGCAGGACACGGCGGTCGAACTCCGATCCTTGCTGGATGGCCAGCTTAATGCGATCTATTCGCCCATTTATGGCCTGTCCAATCTGAGCGCGTCCATCCCCGTGACCGAAATTGGCGACGAACCCTTTGCGTTGGACGGTGTGCACGTGGCGTCGCGCGTCATGCCCCATGGACCCAATCGTTCCACGGCGTACCGCATCGACGAAGAAGGTCATTCCATCGTCTACATGACGGATCTGGAACACGTGAATGGGAAATTCAGCGACGAATCGCTGCGGATGGCTGAGGACGTGCACCTGCTGATTCACGAGACGCACTTCACCCCGGAAGACTACGAGACCGCCCACGGACGGGGACACAGCAGCATGGAAACCGCGGTCAGGTTTGCCCGCGAAGCCGGGGCGCGCCAGTTGGTCATGTTTCACTATCATCCGGACTACGACGATAATCAAGTCAGAAATCTGTACGAGCGATTTCGGAGCCAGGACGGTCTGGCGGTCATCGCCGCGCAGGAAGGTCTCAAGCTGGTGTTGTAAAGGCGGTTCTTTATGAGTGATATACGAGATATTGCCGGCGTCCTCAAAGGCTCATCCCTGTTCAGAAATCTCTCGGACAAGGATATTGAGGCCATCGCCCGATTGTTCACGGTCAGGACCTTTCAGTCGGGCCAGGTGATATTTGACGACAACGGGCAAAATGCCGATGGGATGTACGTGATCAGCCGGGGCGCCATAAAGATCTTCAAGAATGTCATCGATGACCAGTCCAAACAACAGGCCGTCGCGGTCCTTCAGGCCGGCAATTTTTTTGGCGAGATGGCCCTGCTGGACGAGGAAGTACGTTCGGCTGGTGCGGCCGCGCTCGACGATTGCGAACTCCTTTTCCTGTCCAAAGAATCGTTCAACAAAATCATCGGACAAAATATTGAACTGGCGCACGAAATCCTGACCCAAATTTCCAAGGTCATGAGCAAACGTCTCAGGGATACGAACAATCTGTTTCGTGAAGTGGTCAGTTGGGGATACCGGGCCCGCAAAGAGGTTCGTGAATTGAAGTCCAATTTCTTGTCGACTATATCCCACGAATTGCGGACCCCGATCCATTCCATTCAGGGTTTCACCAGCCTGATGAAGGACTCGGAAGAAATCGACAGGGAGACGCAGAAGAAGTTCATTGAGGTGATCATGCAGGAAAGCCGTCGGCTCAGCGGGCTGATCAATGATCTGATTTCTCTTGCCGAGATCGAATACGGGGCCATTATCCTGGAACGCCAGAAGACCAAGCTGGCGGATGTGGTGACCAAAGTGTATGAAACTTTCAAAGACGAGGCGGAAGAGAAAAAACTGAAGTATGAACTTTCCGTACCCGCCGACCTGCCTTCCGTCAATGTGGACGCCCAGCGACTCGGCGAAGCCATCGGTCATATGGTCGAAAACGCTATCAAATTTACGGAGTTCGGCGGAGCCGTCTCCATGGAAGTGGTCGACAACGACGACAAACTGAATCTATTGATCAAGGACAGCGGCCGTGGTATTCCACCCAAATACGTGGAACGCATCTTCAGCAAGTTCTACCAGGTGGATCAGTCGACCACCCGTTCCGTCGACGGTGCGGGCATCGGGCTCACGCTCGCCAAACACATCGTGGACCTCCACGGCGGCTCAATCACCGTGGTGTCGAAAGAAGGTCACGGTTCGACGTTTACCCTAACCTTACCACCGGAGCTTGTCGTCAGATCCTGACCTGCCGGATATCGTGGTCTCCATGAACCCACCCCTCGTGTACTGTGTCATTTTGTCCTGGAATGGCCGACATCTCACCATGGATTGTGTCCGGTCGGTGCTTGACATGGACTATCCAAACCTAAAAGTCATCGTTGTAGACAATGCGTCATCGGATGATACTGTGGAGGCGCTGAAAAATGGGTATGCCCGGGACATCGCATCGGGCCGGATCACGTTGATGGTGAATGCAAAAAATTTGGGCTTTGCCGGCGGTAATAATGTCGGTATGGAATTCGCTTTCCGTCAAGGCGCCGATTATGTGCTCCTGCTCAACAACGATACGATCGTGGATCGGCATTTGCTCGCAGAACTGGTGAGGGAAACAGAATTCCGTCCCGCGGTTGGCGTTTCCGGGCCGAAAATCTATTATCATGAACCTCCGGATCAGATCTGGTTTGCCGGCGGTGAGGTGCTCTTGCACCGAGGCATCAGCCGGCACACCGGTATCCGCGCCATGGACCGGGGACAGTACGACCGCGTGCGTTGCTGCGACTATATCACGGGATGCGCGATGCTTGTCCGGCGAAGCGTCTACGAATCGGTCGGCGGACTGGACACGGCCTACCGGCTGTATTCGGAGGATGCGGATTACTGCATGCGGGCTTCCCGGCTGGGATTTGAGATGCTATATGTACCGTCCGGCAAAGTCTGGCACAAGATTTCCGCATCCACGGGCGGACAGATCAACCGGAAAAAAATCCGACTCAGACTGCAAAGCAGCTTTTTGTTCTATCGGCGCTATGCGAAGTGGTACCATTGGCTGACCATACCGTTCTTTTTTACCTTCGATACGATGCGAATTCTTGCGTTGATTGTATTCGGAAGGATTCGCAACCCATGATAACGATCGGGAAATGGGCGGAACACCGTTGGTTGTGGGTCGCCATGATCGTCTACGCAGCGGCCGCCTGTTACAACCTCCGACTGCCTGGCGCCAACTATGACGAAATGCTCTACGCCGCGCCCGCCGTGAACTTCGTGACCGGACTCCGTCACACCGAACCGATGCAAATCAATCCTTCTGTGATTGATGTGTTCGGCCGGCCGTTTCCACTTATGGTGATGACCTACATAGGCGGCCTGAAAGTGGCGTGGCACGCGCTTTTTTTTGCGATGTTCGGCGTGTCGGTGGAAGTGGCCCGCCTGGCGTCGGTCGTCCTGGGACTGATAGCCCTGGGGTTCATGTACGGCTGGGTCCGCCGGTTTTTCGGACCGCGAGTGGCCAATGTCGTGGTACTGTTGATGGGATGTTCCACGGAATGGGCGTTTTATTCCAGCCGCGACATGACCATTGTGGTGATGATGGTGTGCAAGCTGGCAGCCTTGTATTACGGCCATCGCTACGTGGAGGGACGGAAAGCCCGGTATGCGGCCCTGGCGGGCTTGTTTCTGGGTTTGGGCCTGTACGACAAAGCCAGTTTTCTGTGGTTCATCGCCGTATGGTCCGCATACTTGTTGATTTTTGAATGGCGTCGCTTGCGGCAGGTGCCAAGGAGGACATGGATGGCCACCGCCGGAGCATTTGGCGCTGGCAGCCTGGTATTCATCGTCTTCAATTTGGTTCGGCTAGGAGCCACTTTTGCGCCCGTTCATTCGAGTCTCTCGGCAACCGGAGGGCATTCATGGAATTTGGTGGAGAATTTTGTCGTGCGTGCCGGCCAATTGCTCGGACTTCTGAACGGTGATGCCCTCCTTGAGTTGTTTTCGGGTGTGCGGTACGAGACCCTGCCGCTTCGATATGGCACCGGGCTTATCGCCATGCTGGTGGTCGTGGCCGGCATTTGGGTGAAACGCCCGTGGACGGACCGCCATTGGAACCGACGCCTGATTTTCTTGTTGTTCATGGTCGCAGGGCTCTTGTCTGTGACGGTGTACAGCCCGACCGTGCTGAGCCTGCATCACGTGGCCATCGTTTGGCCGTTTTTTTGGGTTCTGGTTGCGTTCACCATGCAAGTCCTGGCGAAGCACGTTGGACGGATCGTAACTGCCGCGGTTATGGCGCTGCAGATTGCCGGCACCGTTGTGACGTACCGGCATCTTGAAAACCATGGCGCCACATCCAACTGGTCGGAAACCATCTACGAACTCAGCGACTATCTTGTCCGCACCGATGAACCCACGGTCGCTGTCTCATGGGGTTTTACGGACAATCTGCTTGTGACCACCGCCGGCAGGGTCACGTTAGTTCGCTTGTACCGGGAGTTGATTGGATCCGACGAGTCAACCAAAGAAATTTTGCTGCGCAGCGAGTTGGCCGACGGGCGTCGGTATTTGATCAAAGTCGACCAGCAACCGGACGATGATGCGTGGTTCACGAGGGTCGCCGTGTCCGCGTCTTTTCATGTGCACACGGAGCGGGAATTTCACGATGCGTCCGGCAAACCCTTGTACCGGATTTATGCCATTCATCGCGATACGTCCGCTCAGTTTTAGTTTGAATATGATGGCTAATAGTTCTATCTTCGCGGCGAAACGAGGATTTATTTAAGGCTTTAAAAAGGCGAATACGATCATGAACGAATACCTGGCACGCTGTCTGGACGCCTTTGTTCAATCACCGGAGTTCTTCACGTTTCTTGCCGCCATTGCGGTCTTGATCTGGGAGGGCATCGGCGGCAGGGAAAAGCCGTGGGTGTCGGCGTTTCTCACCCTGTTTGCACTCATCATCATGTTGTTCCTGAGCCTTTTCTCCATGGAACCGATCGGCGTGACGTTTTTTGGCAGTTACACCCACGACGGTCTGGCGCGATTCATGAATGTCATTTTTTCGGCATCCGGCATCTTCACGGTGTTGGCCGCGTGGCATTTCGTTCGAAAATGGAGCCGTTCACCGGGCGTGTTTTATGTGCTCCTGCTGTTTGCCATTTTTGGAATGATGTTGATGGTATCGTCCACGGAATTGATCATGTTGTTCGTGGCGACAGAGACGACGACGATCTCGCTGTACCTGTTGACCGCCTACTTCAAGGAGGACAAATTGTCGGCGGAAGCGTCGATGAAGTTCATCATCCTGGGGACGGTGTTTGCCATTATTTTGTTGTTTGGAATGGTCCTGATTTACGGCGCGACCGGTACAACGGTGCTGGCGGACATTGCCGACAAGGCGACGGCGGCCCAATGGTCAGGTTCAAAAATCGTATTGTTCGCGGGCATCCTGATGGTCTTCGTGGGTTTGAGTTTCAAGATCACGGCCGTACCGTTTCACATGTGGGCGCCGGATGCTTACACTGGTGCGCCGACCCCTGTCACCGCCTTTCTCTCGGTGGCGTCGAAGGCGTCCGGATTTGCAGTCATCATCCGCCTGTTCTACGGTGTCTTCAGCAAACTGGCCGGGCTGGAGGCATTTCTGGCCTATCTCTTCGTGATACTGGCGGCGTTGACCATGATTCTTGGCAATTTTCTGGCTTTGCCACAGAAAAACATCAAGCGGCTGCTGGCGTATTCATCGATTGCCCAGGCCGGTTACATGATCATCGGGCTCGCCGCCTTTACGGACATCGGCGTCTCGTCCATCCTGTTTTACCTGGCCCAGTACATGTTTGCGAATTTTGGCATTTTTATCGTCGTGACCCTGGTTTGCAATCAGGAAAAGAGCGACGATATGTCGTCCTATGTTGGCCTCAGCAAGCGATCGCCGTTTGTTGCGCTGGTCCTTATGGTATGTCTCCTGTCCCTGGCCGGCATTCCGCCGTTGGCCGGATTTCTTGGAAAAGCCTATCTGTTTGCCGCCGGTCTGGACAAAGGCTACTATATGCTTGTTACCGTCGGCATTCTGACGAGCATCGTGTCGGTGTACTATTATCTGATCGTTCTGAAGCACGCGTACATCATTCGTGCCGTCGAACCGACGTCGATGCCGGTGTCCTTCCCCGCGAAAATCGGCCTGTGGGTATCTCTGGCGGGCGTGATCGGTCTGGGTTTGTTTCCATCCGTCGTGATCGATTCCGTTCAGGTGGTGAGTACTTTTCTGGCCGCGTCAGCGCATTGAATAATCAGCAAACGCAACATCGGAAGCCGGCTCCGAACGGGACCGGCTTTTTCTATGTGACCCGCTTCAAATACAGGGCATCCGGGATGAATATTCGGCAATGGATCGTCGACGAAGATACGACATTGACATAAATGGAGATTGGCATGGAGACGTTGCTCTTTCCGATGGGCGAGTACTGGTGGTTTTATGCGGCTTTCACGATGTTTGTGCTTGGCCTTCTGGCTTTGGATCTTGGGGTGTTTCATCGCCAGGCCCATGACGTGTCTTTCAAGGAAGCGGCGGCCTGGAGCATCGTCTGGGTCACGCTGTCGTTGCTTTTCAATTATGGTCTGTATGAATACGCGCGGTATCGGTTCTCCGTGAGCGAGCGGCTGTTGGCCATCCCGGGATTTGATCCACAGGCGTCGGCCGAACAGGTGGCTCTCGAATTCTTGACGGGATACATTGTTGAAAAATCGTTGTCCGTCGACAACATTTTCGTGTTTGTGGTTATCTTCTCATTTTTTGCCATCCCGTCGGTCTATCAGCATCGGATATTGTTTTATGGCATAATCGGCGCCTTGTTGTTCAGGGCCATCTTCATCGCGATGGGTTCGGTGCTCATGGCCTATCATTGGGTCGTGATTCTGTTTGGCGGCTTTCTCATACTGACCGGATTGAAAATGATGTTCGCGCCTGAGAAAGGACTGGAGCCCGAAAAGAATCCTTTGATTCGTCTGGTCCGGCGATGGGTACCGGTAACTCCTGAATTGCGTGGACAGAACTTTTTCGTGAGGCAGGAAGGCGTCCTTCACGCCACACCGTTGCTGATCACATTGATTTTTGTCGAATTCACGGATGTGATTTTTGCCGTGGATTCGGTGCCTGCGATTTTTGCTCTCACCAAGGAGCCGCTCATTGTTTTTACGTCCAATGTGTTCGCCATTCTCGGCCTCCGTGCCATGTACTTCATGCTGGCCGGCGCCGTCGACAAATTTTACCTGCTCAAATACGGACTGGCGGTCGTTCTGATATTTGTCGGACTCAAGATGGTCTGGCTCAATGGCGTGTTTGACGGCAAGTTTCCGATCGAGTGGTCCCTGGGGATCATCGTGGCGGTCATTGCCGTGTCCATCGTCATTTCATTGCTGTTTCCGCGCCGTCCAAAAAGCTGACATCGACTTTCTGCGCGGGCAGATAGGGCTTGCATTTCGTCGTCGGTTACCTTATTTAGCTTCACACGATGTGATTTCCATGATGCCATCCCTCATCGAAGAACTTGCCGCCGCGCTTGCCGCACCCGTCGATCGGAGACCCCGCCGGCTGCTGGCGCAGTTGATCTCTCATGTTGAAAACGAAGGTTCTCACTCGGCCGACATACTGAGTCTGTGCGGTGCACAAGGCGGCCGGGCGTACCGTCTCGGTTTTACCGGCCCGCCTGGTGCCGGGAAAAGTACGCTGGTCAATCTGGTGGCGCGCCGATTGGCCGACGAAGGCAGCCGAATTGGCGTCATCGCCGTGGATCCCACGAGTCCTTTCACCGGCGGAGCCATCCTGGGCGACCGGCTGCGAATGACGGACGTCAGCCTGCACGATCATGTTTTTGTGCGGAGCATGGCCACGCGAGGATCGATGGGGGGACTCGCCCGATCGGCCTATCTGGCCGCCGACATCATGGAAGCCTGGGGTATGGATGTCATCGTTTTTGAGACCGTTGGCGTCGGCCAGTCGGAAGTGGATATCGTCGAACACGCCGATACCACGGTGGTCATTCTGGTTCCTGAATCCGGAGACGGCGTTCAGGCGATGAAGGCCGGTTTGATGGAGATTGCCGATCTTTTTGTCATCAACAAGGCCGATCGTGATCTCGCGGGTCTTCTCAAGAAAGAATTGGAATCGGCCATGGAATTGCGTGCTCACCAGGCGTCAGGCTGGTTGCCGCCCGTTCTCCAGACGGTGGCCACACAAAATACGGGCGTGGACGATTTGAGACGTTCCATTCAGGACCATCAGGCCTGGCTGAAAACGTCCGGCGAAGGTTTGATGCGACGACATCATCGGATCCGCCATCAATTGCTCCGGATCATTGAAAATCGAATTCATCGAAAATGGCAAAGCGACCAACTGGCGCCCGTGCTGACATCGTTGGTTGACGATGTGGCGGCCCGTCGCCTGGCCGTTCACGAGGCGGCCGAAAAGCTGTTTGCCCTGATTATCCAACCCTGACGCTCATGTCTCGAAGACATCCAGGCGGTCGGGCACACGGACGTCACGGAAGCCGTCCGCACGCAACCGCTCGGCATACGGCAGCGACTGCGATGTCTCACCGTGGACAAGAAAGACCACGGCCTGTCGTCCCGCCTGCCGGGCCCATTCCAACAGGTCATGCCGATCGGCGTGGCCTGAAAACGAATTGAGCTTCACAACGTCGGCCTTCACGTCGTATTCATCTCCGAAAATCCTGACCCTTTCAACCCGGTCCACCAGGCGGCGTCCAAGCGTATGTTCGGCCATGAATCCCACAATGAGAATGGTCGTGGCAGGGTTTTCGATGTGGTTGGCCAGATGGTGCAGCACACGGCCCGCTTCGCACATGCCGGAAGCCGAAATAATCAGGCACGGTTCGCGGAGCGTATTCAGTTTTTTTGAATCCTCGACTTTTGAAACGTAGCGGAGTTCATCGAATCGAAACGGATTGTCACCGCGGGACATCAGATATTTGGCTTCAACGTCCCAATACGACGGGTGTTTGGTGAATACCTCGGTGACATTGACGGCCAGTGGACTATCCACGAAAACAGGAAGGGGAGGTACCTGCCTGTTTTCGTAAAGTTTGTTGAGATGGTAGACCAGTTCCTGGGTTCGTTCGACACTGAAGGCGGGGATGATGATTTTTCCGTTCTTTTCAGCCGCAGCGTGAATCACGTGTACGAGCTTGTCTTGAATATCGCGGGCGGGATCATGGACTTTGTCGCCATAAGTGCTCTCCGAGATGAGCAGGTCCGCGGCGGTGATTTGATCCGGGTCCTCAATAATGGGCAGATTTCGACGGCCCAGATCCCCGGTGAAAACCAGCCGTGTCATCCTGGAGGACTCGCGGATCTCCAGCAGCGCCATGGAGGATCCGAACATGTGACCGGCATTGAATAGAGTGGCTTTGATTCCGGGTACGGCCTCAAATGTCTGTCCGTAGTCAACCCCCGAAAAATGGTTCATACACGAACGGGCGTCCTCAACGCTATACAGCGGTTTTCGCAAGACCTGGCGTTTTTTGGCCAAACGTTTGTTGACAAACTCGACGTCACGCTCCTGAATATAGGCGGAATCCAACAGCATCACACGACACAGGTCGACCGTCGGTTTTGTACAGAAGATGCGGCCCCTGAATCCCTGTCGTACAAGATTGGGAATGTTGCCACTGTGATCAATGTGGGCGTGAGATAGAATCATGGCGTCGATGGCCGCCGCCTCAAACGGCAATTCCCGATTTCTCAGAAAAGCTTCGTCGCGATGTCCCTGGTACAAACCGCAGTCCAACAGAAGTCTTTTCCCATTGGCCTCGATCACATGTTGCGATCCGGTGACGCTCCTGGCTGCTCCGCAAAATTGAATCTTCATGGGTACTCCGTTGGCTGATTTGCTTGCGACATCGTACAATAATACGCAAAAGTGGCATTGCAGCAAAACAAAATTGAGAATCCAATTAGACCGTTAATGGTCGTCTATTTTCAAATTTCCCAAAAACTTACTTTGGATTCAGCCCCAAAATTCGCTTGACTTCACATCAAAATATTCTAAATTGAGTTTAATTAGAATCTTGCGTCCTGCACATACACGCATTCAGCTACTGACAGATCATCAGGGAGTGGACTGTTGTTCAATCTTTCTACCAACTCAACAAAGTCGAGGAAGCCGATGAGACTTTGCGCAGTGCCATTCGGCATGCTGGCGGTCATTGTCCTGGTCGCCGTTAACGCGGGCGGACTTCGGGCACAGAAATCCGAAAAACAGGTTCAGGATGAATATCGGAAGAACATCACCAACTACATTCAGGACCTCGACGATAATTTCGCCATCCGCTATGTGTATGAGGAGCAGTACCTTCTCGATCTGATCACGTTTGTCTACAACGAAGTTGTTTTTCGCAAACAGAACAACATTCCGCGTTCAGGTGGAACCGGAACCAAGGGTCTGATGGCCCGCGATCAGCGGGAGGCTCTCAGAAATCGTCTGGCTGAAAACGTAAAACTCTTACGGGATATGAAAAAGGCCAACCGACTTATGGCGGGCTATAACTCCCGGGCCGCGATCAATGAATTGCATCAAAAATATCAGAAACTGTATGCCGAAGATTTGGAATTGTCAAAGCTCGAGGCCCTTGGGATGCGCAAGTCCCTGCTGGAAGTGGGTCAGGCCGGTGACGCCCGGCGCATGTTTGAAAGCCAGCTGGCCACCGCGTTGCGCCGTTACAAGGAAGAGTCGTTTCCGACGGCGGCTCTTGAATTGAAGGACTTGTATGAGACCTACAAAACCCATGTGAACGAGTGGGATGACATACTGTATTTCCTCGCCGACTCGTATTTCAGAACGAGTGATTTCGAAATGGCCGAGAAGTACTTCGCGAAAGTGACGGCGGATTTTCCGGCGTCGCCATACGCCGGCAAGGCATCCTTCCGCCTGATTTCCATGGCCTACATTGAAGGCAACCGCACCAAGATGGTGAAATACTTCGGCGATTACGAGAGCAGAGGCGCCAAGCCGTCCGATGACCGGTGGTTCAACAAAGCCGTGTTCATGGCCGCCACGACCTTCTTCCGCAACTCCGATTATACCTCGGCGATCAGCGCGCTGGAAAAAATTCCTTCGACTTCCCTGTACTATTATCCGGCCAGATATCTGATGGCCAATTGTTATGCAGGCCAGGAATCCTATTCGGCCGCCTTGGAGGCCTTCGGATTGGTCGTCAAGTGGCCCCACAAGGTCAAACGGTTTGATCGCGACATTCAGCGCAAACTCCGTCACATGTCCATGCTCAAGTCCGGCATGATACAGTACGAGCAAAACGTCAATGGTTTGAAATTCAGGAATGTGTATCCCGAATGTCGCCGCATTCCGAAGGATTCGGAATATCAGGATGCGGGATTGCTTGTGTCCGCCTGGGCCGCCTTCAAGGACAACAACGTCGATACCGCGCGCATTTTGGTGGATTCACTAATACGCAATTTCCCGGCCTCCGATCACATTTTCGAAGCCAAGACGTTGATCGGAAATATTGAAGTTCTTGATCCCCGTCTTTCGGACAAAGACAGGGAATTGCTGGCCATTGACGCCTACGAGTACGTGGCCCGCGCCATGGAAGCGAAGTATCTGGCGGATCGATTTATCGTGGAAAGGGATTCCGTCGTCCGCATTATGGACCAGTTGGCCCAGGCCAGGACGATTGCCGGCCTGCGCGGCGATTCCATCGCATACCTGAAGTACGATGGGATCCATCAGATCCTGGAGATTTCTCTTGTGAATAACGGGTTCACCAAGGCGGTCAAAGAGGACTCCCGCTCGGTGAAGTTTTATCAGACCGTATCGAACCTGATCAGTGAAGTGAGGGTGACCGAAGGCAAATTGAAGTCCGCCCAGGAATCTGGCAACACGAAGGAGGCGGAAGCTCTTCAGAAGAAGCTGGATGAAACGCTGACGAAGTTGCAGGAAATGGGCGGAGAACGGTATATCTCCATCGTCCTGCCGGGTATGGCGTCCGGCGAATCCAACGATGTCGAGTCGGTCCTGGCTATGCGCAATGATGCGATCGACAAAGTTCGTCAAAAAGTGAAAACCGAAAAAAACCAGATCGAAGCCCGGCTCGCGGAAGCCGATCGTCTTATCGAAAAAGCAAGGCAAAAAAACAGCCAGCGGGACGTGGAGCGCCTGGAAGCGCAAAAGGCCAAGCTCAACGAAGCATACACCCAGGTGGTTGATTATGAGCGTTGGGCCAATAATCTGGAGACGGTCGATCCAAAGTCCGTGAGTGGTCAGCAGACATCGAATACGTCCGTTTTGGGCGAAGAATTCACCGGCGTGACTCTGGACAATTATTCCAACATTGAAATCCAGAATTATTTCACTCTGCACAAAATGTCCCGCGTGATCAGCGAGATTGAGGCTCGCAACCGTTCCCTGAACCTGTTGCGCGACAAGATGGCCCGCGAGAAAGATCTGGTCAGGAAGCAAATCGGTAAGGTGGATGCCATGATGGCGGAAGCCCGGAACAAAGGCGCACAGAATGCATTGTTGAAACTGCAATTTGAACGTAACAAGCTTGTCGATCTGCATGGGCGCATCAGCGAATATGAAATCAGCTTGCTGTCCCAGGACCAGGTGGAGAGTTATGCCGACCTCGACGTCTGGGGTGACTTCGCCATTTATGGACGCAACAACATCACGTACGTCATCAATACGACCAAGATCGAGACGATCAATGATTTGTCCAGGGCCATCAGCCAGATTGATCGCATTCTCCTGAACCGCAAGAAGAACTACGAGCACCGGATTGCCATGATTGAGGAAGATATCAAACGCAAGGAACAGGAGATCCGGGACAAAGAGTTGCAGGAGATACGTGCCAGCCAGAAACAATACTATGAGCGGGAATTCTTCCAGTCCAAGACAAGTGAAAAACCGGAGGAAGATCCTTACGACTACGTCAATCTGGTGCCGGAAATTGTCGACATCAAGGCCATCGAGGATTCGCTGAAGAAACTGGAAGTTCCGATTATTGAGAAACCTTCCGAGGAGGAAGTGTACGAGGACTCGGGTCTGCCGGCGGATTCGGTGGGCGTATCCGGTTCCGGTGAGTCGTCCGGGGGCACAGAAACAGGTTCGGGCATCGGGGCCGGGGCAGGAACGACGATCAACACGGATGTGGACACAGGCGCCGCGAAGAAGGACGACGGCGCGGCCGCAGAAAAGGATGTGGTGCCCACAGACACGAAATCCGAAATTCCGCTGGACTCCGGAACGGAAATCAAATCCGAGTCTACCGCGGATTCTGTCTCCACGGATACGTCGACGCCGGCGGATACCAGCGGACAGTCGGATGAAGGCGGTCAGAAGGAGGAAGGCGGTCAGAAGGAGGAAGGCGGAGGGGGCGAGTTTGGGAGCACGACACGCCTGCCGCGCCCCCGAATGAATTTGGGGATCGCCACGATGATAGCGAATGCGAGAGACGGCCTGGCACGGATGAACCGCCGCGTCACCACCATGAAGAACTGTTGAAATCAACTTAGGGATGCGTATGATCAGCATGTCGAATCGGGTAAGCGGAATTCTGGTCCTGCTGCTACTGGCGGTCCTGACGCCTTTGCACGCGCAAACGCCGGGCAACGGCGCTGGAGATACAACGGGTCTGGAAAATGTGTCCAGCGAGGATCTCCTTAAGTTGAAGGAGGATCTCGAGAAGCAAAAATCCAAGCTGGAAACCGAGCGTGTGGATCTGCTCGATAAAGGCCTCAAACAAAGCAAAGAATTTCTGGAAAAATCCGGCGGTGGTACCGCCACGACGTCCTTGGTCCTTCTTCAGAGAGCCGAGTACCTGTTCCTGATCTTGGAGGACAATTTTCAGGCCCAGGCCGAATCGCTGGCCGTTATCAACGATCAGCGCCTCAGGCAATGGGACTTGCAGCGCGATGAGTACAAGGCCAGGCTGGTGGCCGAAGGCAAGGATGAGAAAGCCGTTGAGGAAGCCCTGGGACAGATCCCTCCGCCCAATCTCATACCCGATCCCGAGCGCGATTATTCGGAAATCCTGAGGACCTATCAACAGTTGGTGGAAAGATTTCCCGAAAGTCCGTATGTCGTTGACGCGATGTATAATATCGCTTATATCAAGGAAAGCCAGGGCAAACAGCTGAAGTTGAGGGAACTCAATTCACCCGCCGACGGCAGGTGGGCCGAAGAGGGTGAGCGACGTCTTCGGGAAGCGCTCAAAGTGTACCAGGATCTGGCCGTGCGTTTTTCGGACAGCAAGTACGCCGCCGAGGCATACAATCGGATCGGTGAATATTACTTCTCGCGGGGCGGCGATGCGGATCTCCAGAAGGCGATCAAGAATTACAGCAAAGTGCTCGATTATCCGCAATCCCCACGGTTCCCGGAGGCCGTTTATAAACTGGCCTGGACGCACTATCGCCTGGGCAACTACCCGCAGGCCATAAGTTATTTCACGTACCTGGTCGATGACGTGGATTCCGCGCGTCACTACAACGTGAGCTATCAGGAATTGGATACCGAAGCCATCATCTATATCGGCATCAGTTTCAACCGGTGGGCGGAACAAATCGACCTGGCCCAGGGAACGAGCGATGGCGGACACAAACTGATCCGGTCCTATATCGATGAGGCCAAGCTCAACACAAAGCGGTATGCGCCGGATATCATGTGGGCTTTGGCGGAATCCTATGACGTGGAACAAAAGGATACGCTGGCCTTACGATCGTATCGGGAACTCCTGGACACGTATCCCTTGTACGCCAAGGGTCCGGACGCCCAATACAAAGTTATCTCGACGTTCCAGCGTTTGTCCAATGCCGCTCAAAATGCGACACTGTCCAAATCGCTCACGGACAGCGTTTTGAGCAACCGTTTTAAGCTGTACGAAATGTTCAAGCCGGGCAGCGAGTGGTCCGTCGCCGTGGAGGACAAGGAAACCGTCCGTCGCGGCAACCAGATGGCCCGGGATGTGCTCGTCGAAAATATCTTCTACTATTATGAGGAAGCCGCCGCTTCGCCGGGCAAGGAGAATTGGCGGATTGCCCTGGACTTCAGCAAACAGTTCATTTCGTATTTTCCGACGGACACGTTTGCTTACAAGATCCACTACAATGTCGCATTCATCCAGCATTACATGTTCGGGCAGTTGGACTCGGCCTTTGAAGAATACATCAACGTGGCCAACAAGTACACGTACGACACGTATCGTTACAAGTCATCCATCGACGCTTACCTGATTGCCGACTCATTGAATCGTCGCAACCCGTACAAGAAGCCGGCCAACGCTCCGGGCGACAGCATTCTGCCGCTTACGCCGGGTGAAGAGAAGTTGATTGAAGCCATCAACAATTACTCACGCCTCTTCTCCGACACCGTCACGCAGTTCCCGATGGATTCGCTGACCAATCCCGAACCGGTCCTGGGCATCCCCGGACGCAAAACGGCGGACTTTCTCGCCTACGCGGGCGAAATCTATTTCAATCACAACGATTTCAACCGTTCGTCCCAGTATTTCAACACGGTACTGACGCGCTATCCCAACAGCGACAAGGTCATCATCTCTGAAAAATACCTGATGAAATCCTATTTGGATCGCAAGGATTATCGCAGTTCTGAAATCGTGGCGCGACGTATCCTGAACAATCCGGCATCGTCCGGCGAGCAGAAGGACGAAGCCGTCCGGACGATATTCTATACGACGTTCAAGCACGCCGAGGTCTTCCAACAAAAGAAAGAATCGGCAAGAGCAGGCCGTGAATTTGAAAGAGCGTATGTGGAGGGGACGCAGCTGGGATACAAGAAGCGTGAAGAACTCGGAGTGGCGCTTTTCAATTCGGGCATTGAATACACCAATTCCAGGGAGTTGAAACGGGCCATACGGGCGTACGAAATCTATGCTGACACTTTCCCCGATACGAAAGATGCGCCGAACGCCCTTTTTAATACGCAGTCGCTGTATGCAGAAATGAAGGACATGAAGGCGGCCGCAAGGACGTCGGAACGGTTGGCCGACAAGTACCCGTCCTATTCGGAGAACGACGGCGCGATCAACGCCGAAATCGTGCTGTACAACGCGGAATACTACCTGGAACAGGCCGCCAAACAGGCGACCTCCCGCGGCGACACCATGGACGCCAAAGCGCAGAACCGTGAAGCAATCCGCGTGAGCGAAAAATTCGTGCAAAGGTACCCGAAGTCGAAGTATGCGACTGAAATGGACTTCGGTGTGGCCAAACTGCTTTTTGCCGTCAATGAAGAGGAAAAGGCCTTCCAGAAATACCGTGAGTTTGCCAACCGCTATCCGACCGACAAACGTAATGTGCAGGCTCTGTATGAAGTGGGCATCAATCACCTGAAACGCGGCCGTCGCGGCGAGGCCATTCTCGCTTTCCAGGATACCAAGAAGAAGAGTGACGAACTGAAGAAGCTGCGGCTGGATTACAACAAGTATTTTTCATCCGAAGCGGTGTACGAACTGGCTCGCTTGAAGTACGAAGATTTTTCGAAGATTTCGCTCAAAAATCCGGGCGCGGAATACAAAGAAACGATGAAGTTTACGCTGGTCAAGGAATTGATCGAATTGTATCAGACGGTTACCGAATACGCCCACATGCGAACCTATGAAGCCGCCTACTACCGCGGCCTGGTGCGGGAAGAATTCGGCGAGGCCCTCGCCAACCGGCAGTTCAAACAGGAAAAAGATGTCGCCAAACAAATCATCGCCCAGAGCGAAGTGTATGCCGGTGCGGCCAAGGCGTACCGTGGCGCGGTCGAAGAGTACATCAATTCCTATAATTTCCTGGATAAAGCGTACCAGAAGTTTGTTGAAGAAGAAAAAGCCATGGCCGATTCGGTGGCCAGGTTGTATCCGAACAAGCCGGATTCGGCCCGGATCGTGACCCGATGGGCCGTCGAAGGCCGGACAGCCAAGGACAAGGAATTCTCCCTCAAGCGTTTCAAAGACATGTCCGTATATTATCGTGACCTGTCTCGGTCCAAGATTTCACGCATTCTGTATGCCGTGGCCAGCGCGAAGAAGCTGACTTTGGATGCCTACCTGGGCGCTCCGACCACATTCAAATACGGCACGCTGGAATATGTCGCTGAAAAAATGCAAGGCATACCGGTCATCAAACGGGCGGCCGACGAAGCGATTGCTTCGTTTGAATCGGCGGCCCGCGAAGCGGATTCCCTCGGCATCAACGACAAGTATTCAAGCGAATCGCGACGTAACGTCGTCAAATTGTCGGGCATTGTACCGACGGAGTTGTCCAAGCTTTCTTTTGCGGTCATGGATCTCTATCGCAAGGAATCCGACTATTACCGAGTCGTCGTGGCCGGCGGCGAGGAGTTTGTCGACAAGACGACGCGAAAGGGCTTCTATGACGTGTTCTACGACATCCCGATCCAAATGAACGTCTACATGTCCCAGTATGCCCAGCCGATCGGCACGCAGACCATCAAGTCTTTTTCGGAAGCCATCACCAAAGCCAAGGAGAAAAATCTCCTGGATGAAGATGCCCAGCAGATCGAAAAGGAAATGCTGAATTTCGCCTACGAGTTTGCCAAGATGAATTATCAGGAAGCCGACACGTCCGACAAGTATTACAAGTCGTACGAAGCGACCTTTTTTGCCAATCAGGACAAGCCGGAATTTGCCTACTATAGCGAGGCCAGCGCCACGTACAACCAGGTGTTGACGTTCGCGCGTGAAAACGCGCGCGGCGTTCTTGAAGAGGCTTATAGTAATGCCCTGGACCTTGGTTACATCAAACTGGCTCCGGATCCGGAAGGCAAAGAAGGCGATCAGATTGCCATCACGGAAAATGTCAACGCACGGCGCATCCTGGCGCTGCTTGGCAAGTACGATCAATACTATGCTAAATTGCTCAAGTTGAAGTCTTACACGAAGACGTATGCTTCCAACTATTCGGATTGGAAGAGCTATTATCGGTACGTCGACAGCTGGCAGACGCCCGGCTTTGACGACGGCGCCTGGTACGCCGCCGCCGCGCCTCCGGCGTCAGCCATTGTGGCACACGCCGTATTGGATACCAACGAAGCTTATCCCATCTGGATTGGCCTTGGTCAGGGGTTCAGCGTTCCAAAACTGCCGGACTATGTGCCGGAAATTCCAAAAGAAATCGTCGTCGATACCGCCAGTTCTATCGTCATGCCGATTGACACTTCCGGTTCGGGTTTGACGCCGACCGACAGTACGGTTGTTCCTGACGACAGCGGCGCGTCCGGCTCCGGGACCGATACAACCAAGGTCGAAGGCGGCGAGACCGATACGATGAAATTGGAAGATGTGGAATCCTATTTCGGTCGTCTGGAACTAACCCGGCGTTTGGCTGTTGTGCAGGACAGTGCGGTGCGGCCGGTCTATTCGCAAATCGAAATGCAAAAAATTCTGGACACATCCAAGACCGGACACTTCCGGATGAAATTCGACGTGGTGGGTAGTCCGCAAGGAGGACGCATTTCTGTGGCGGCCGACGGCTATTATGAGTTCTACCTCAATGGCGCCTATATCGGTGCCGCGCTGGCCGAGCAGGAAGATACCAGAGGCGATTCTCTTGAAATAACCGATCTTTTTCCGGAGAACTTCGTTCAGGGCCTCAATGTGCTCGCCATCGTGCTCAAGGATCAGGAATCGCCGCAACAGCATCATGGCCTTCGCGTCTTTCTTGAAGTCAACGAAGTGGAAGATGCTTCCGCGGCATTTGCCGAACCGCCTTTGCCCAAGGGTGATGGGTTGCGCGACATACTGTATCGCCGCGGCCGGGTCATTGGAAAATAATGTCACCAGGAGATAAGTTATGAAAGCGTTGGTCTCTTTAGTTTGGGTATTCGTGTTGTTCGGGGCCGGTGGTGCACTCCTGAAAGCCCAGGAAATACGCCATCCGGAAATGGAGTTGATCACCAATGACGAAGGCGTTGAAGTCGTGGTCGTGATCAGCACGCAAAAACCGCCGGATCCCCGCGTGTATGAAGTTCGCGAAGAAGAAGGCGCCAAGGGCCCCATTCTCGCGGTGTATCATCGGGCCACCGGCGATCTGGTGCAGTTCTTCGGTCGTACTATAGTGAAAGGCAAGGTCGAAGGCCCCGGTTTGACCCTGTTTTTCGATCGCTATCAGCCTGAAATAGAAAAGGTCATTGGTCAGAAGTCGTATGAGAAGGACATCAAGAACCGATACCTGGATTTGATCTGGGTTGAAAAGGCGGACTTGCTGGGTACTGAGCCGGTTGACGTGAAAGAAGTCGACAAGGCCTTGAAAAGGAAGCGCAACTAGTCCAAGACTGTCAAAAAAAACTTGCATTTCAATGGCGGTTACGTATATTAACGGGTGGTTTTTACACGTCTGTTTACCTGCATAATTGTCATTGTTCCATCGGTGTAACATTTCTCAAGTGACACGTTCTTGGCAACGCTTAATCGTCTTTGCAAATCAACTAACTTTTACATATTCGCAAAATCCACACAACCCTTAATTGGAGGTCTCCTTTCATGAAAAAGAGTATGTTCATCAAGATCGCGAGCTTTTCCATAGCGGCCTTTATGGTTCTTCTTGCGATGAGTTCGATGTCTCATGCCGCGACATTCATATGGCAGGATGCGGCCGCCGAAGGTGCGGCGCCGGCTGCGCAATCTGGGTTCGAAATCTTTTTTGCGAAATTCACAGACTCCTTCAAGTTCGCCTCCGAAGGTATGTCGTACATGTGGCTGATCGCGTTGTGCGGTGTTTTTTCTGTTTCGATCATGATTGAGAGACTGTATTTTATCTTTGTTCGCTCCAATGTGGACGCCCCCAAATTCATGGCTGAAATCCGCAAACTGGTGGCCGGCGGGAATTTGAAAAAAGCCGTGGCCCTGTGCGAAACTGCCAAAGACAAGGCGCTGCCGGCGGTCGTTTTGGCTGGTCTGAAACGAGCCCTGGAAAAAGAAGGCGGTCCGCTGGATTTCCGCGCCATCCAGAATGCAGTCGATGAAGGCACCCTCGAGATCATTCCAAAGCTTACAGAGCGCGCCGGATTCCTGGCCATGTTGAGCAACGTTTCGACGCTTATCGGTCTTATGGGAACCGTATACGGTCTGATCATCGCGTTCGCGGCCGTCGGTAATCCGTCAATTCCGGAAGACAAGAAATCGCTCATGCTGGCGGATGGTATTTCGGCCGCCATGCAGACCACGTTGTTCGGACTGACGGTAGCCATTCCCGCCATTGTCGTCTATACGATCATTACGACCAAGACGTCCAAGATCATCGACGAGATGGATGAGCACATGGTGAAGCTGATCAACTTGATGACTGGCAACAGATAAACAAGAGTTTACGAGGCGACTTTTGCCTTCTTTTCCTTGTGAAGCGTAAAAGGAAGAGATGGTAAAAACACAAGGATTACACCATGGCATTCAAACCCTCAGCGCGACGAAGTATGAAGGTGGAAAGCACCGAACTGGATCTTCGTCCGATCATGAACATGATGTGTATTTTGATTCCCCTTTTGCTGAGTTGCTCGGAGTTCGTGAAGAACACCGTGATTGAGCTCAACTTGCCGCAATTATCTGGTGGTGGCGGAGGCCAATCCCAGGACAAGCCTGAGCAGGAGAAGCCAAAGATCGGCCTGAAACTCGTCGTGACCGAAAAAGGAATCACGATCGCCGGCAATTCCGCCGTTCTGGCCGGGGAAGCCGGAGGGGGTCCTACATTGCCGAAACAAGGCGACGGAAAATACGATCTTATCGGCCTGGAAAAGAAAATGAAGGACCTTACAAAGGTCATTAGTGGCAAGGGCTTCGAGGATGAGCGGACGGTTATAATCACGGCGGAAGACATCATCGAATATCAGGACATCGTCAGCATCATTGATATCGTTTCCGGCGCAGCGACGAAGGACCTCAAGGACGCGGCAACCGGCCAGATTGTCAAGGAGCCGTGGTTCCTGAATATTGGTGTGGGTAAGTTGATACTCTAAAATTACTCAGTTCAACCATTCAATGAACGGAAAGCAGTGTTATGGCATTCAGACCTTCAGCGGCTAAGAAGCACGGCAAAGGCAGTGGGGATTCCACGCTTAACATGAACTCCCTGATGGACGTGTTGACCATCATGTTGCTCTTTCTCCTGATGTCGTTTTCCACGTCGGGAGCCTTGGCCACCGCCTCGGAAGGGCTAAAACCACCGCGCATTGTGACAAAAAACAAACCCAAGAAGTCTGTGGTGGTCGGCATATCGAAGTATCACATCTTCTATAACAAGGAACCGATCGTTGAGGTGGATAAGGTCCTCGCCCAGAAGAACAGTTTCATCATAGGCGAGTTGGCTGAGAAACTTGAGGCGGAAGCGGCCAAGGCACATGAACTGGAAGACAAGTTCGGTATCACATTTAACCGCGAATTGATGGTGTTTGGCGATCAGGAAGTGCCGTTTAATATTCTGCTCAAGGTTGTCGTCACCTGCGGACGCAATGAGTTTTCCAACCTGCGCCTGATGGGTAACCTGTCATCGAAACAGGATATATTGTAAGCTGTTGCTTAATGTGCCGTTCATTAGTGAAGGAGATCTTCAATGTATTCCTTGAATCAACATGAACATCGCGGAAGGATGCACTCCACCGCAGCGCCTCCGGGCGGCAGGGCCTCCGCGGGAGCACGTGAAGTTCGCATCGTTTCCTTTCCCAAGGAGTTCGAGAAGGACTTCTGGAAGTCCCTGGATAAGCGGATCATTACCATATTCCTCATCAATCTCGTTTTGATATATGGTGTTTTGGTCTATTTTGCCTTGAGACCCAAGGCAGTACAGGAAGCCGTCTTGGATGCGCGGACGCTCAAGAAATTGGCCAATGTGATGCGCGTGGATCCCAAGCTGCTGGAAGACCTTGACAAGCCTACGGAAGAGCTGGACAAAGAAACCACGGCTCAGACCGCCACATCCCAGATCAAGACACCGACCAATGCCGCCGGCAAGGCCAGCCGTGCTGCCGCTGCAAAAGCCGCGGCTGCCTCACGCGCCGGTAAGGCCGCCAAAGCGGCCGCAGGACGCGGCGTCCTGGCCGTGGCTGGTGCGGTGGGTGGATCGGGCGGCAAATATGCCGCCGTGGATTTTTCAGGCTCCTCGGCCGGTCTGGATGCGGTTTTAGGCCAGCTGGGCGGGATCGGCGAAGCGTCGGGTGGCAATGAAAAAACAGTTCTTGGAGCCGGCGGCGGAAGCGTCGGCGGCGGCGGCGGTATCGACGAATTGGCCAGCCTGCTGGAAGGCTCGGGCGGCGTATCGGTCATCGGCGGCGCAGCCGGCAGCGGTCTTATCGGTATCGGTAAGGCGAGCGTCAGCGGCGGCGGCGGCGGCGGTGCTTCGGCAGCCGATATCCAGAGCGTCATCGATCAAAACGCAGCCGCAATCAACTCCTGCTATCAAAAGGAACTCAAGAAGCAGCCGGACTTGAAAGGCAAGCTGAGCGTGCAAATCAAGATCAACCCTGCCGGCCGTGTCGCCGGTGTGACGGTGACTCAAAATACCGTGAACGCGTCCGTCGCGCAGTGCGTTCAAAACAAGATTCGCGGATGGAGTTTCCCGCGTGGCAAAAAAGGTATGATCACCGTCAGCCAGACGTTCGTGTTTACGAAGTAATTTTTCCGAAATATTTTCTGAAAAACCGTCTCGACTTTCGGGACGGTTTTTTTATATTATGGCCGCCCATGGGACGGCGAAAACCGTCTTGATGACGATCTTACTGAAACTGCCATCATTCTCGAAGGAGTCCATCTGTGCCCCAGACAGCGTATCGCACCCATTCCTGTGGTGATCTCGGCATCGAACAACAGGGGACGCCGGTTACCCTCGTCGGCTGGGTTCATCGCCGCCGCGATCTCGGTACCATCATATTCATCGATCTCCGCGATCGGTATGGCCTGACCCAGATTTTGTTCAACCCGGATATTCACCGTGAGGCGCACGAACTGGCCAAAGATCTGCGACACGAATTTGTGATTGCCGTGGAGGGCCGTGTACTGGCCCGTGAGCCACACAACGTTAATCCTCACATGAAGACCGGTCAGATTGAAGTCGCCGCGCATGCCTTGCGTATTCTGAGCCGGGCCAAGACACCGCCATTTGCGCTGAATGACGAACAGTTGCGCATCGAAGAAGATCAACGGCTCGAATACCGTTATCTGGATCTGCGCCGCCCGTACATGCAGGAGTCGATCATTTTCAGGCACAGGCTGGCTCAGATCGTGCGAAATTTCTTCGCGGAAAAAGAATTCGTTGAAGTGGAAACACCGGTGCTGATGAAGAGCACTCCGGAAGGCGCCCGTGATTACCTGGTTCCAAGCCGGATCCATGCCGGGAAATTCTACGCCCTGCCGCAATCGCCCCAGATTTACAAACAGCTGCTCATGGTCGCCGGATATGACCGCTATTTTCAAATCGTCAAATGCTTCCGGGACGAGGATCTGAGAGCGGACCGACAGCCTGAATTCACGCAGGTTGACGTGGAGATGGCATTTGTCGAGCAGGAGGACGTCATCCAAACGATCGAAGGGCTGATGGCCGTGATCTTCAAGGAACTCAAGAATGAGGCGATCCCGATGCCATTGCCCCGTCTTTCCTACCGTGAGGCCATGAACAGGTATGGCAGCGACAAGCCGGACGTTCGGTTCGGCATGCCCATTGTCGAGATCGGCGACCTTGTCGCGGAGAGCGATTTCAAGGTGTTTCGGGATGCCTTGAATGTTTCCGACGGGGCGGTGGCATGCCTGCGTGTGGAAGGCCAGGCGGCGGCGTTTTCCAGGAAACGCATCGACGAACTGACCGAATTTGTGAAGACGTATGGCGCCAAAGGACTGGCCGTCGTCAAGTTCGAAAAAGACGGCGTCGTGTCTTCGATTTCGAAATTTGTGAAAGAGCCCGTCCTGCAGGCGATCGGCGAACGCGCATCCGCCGGGCCGGGGGACGCTGTGGTCATTCTTGCCGATTCCCGCAAGGTGGTGCAAGCCGGACTCGGCAGCCTGCGTTTGAAATTGGGCGGCGAGTTGGGGCTTATTGACGAATCAAAAAACGCCTTGCTGTGGGTCACCGATTTCCCGTTGTTTGAATTCGATGACGAGGAACAGCGGTATGTGGCCAAACATCATCCATTTACAGCCCCGCTGGACGCGGATCTTCCCATGATGAATTCGGAACCCGGCCGCGTCCACGCCAAAGCGTACGATCTTGTCCTGAACGGAACGGAAGTCGGCGGGGGCAGTATCCGGATCCATGACAAGGACGTCCAAAATCTGATGTTTGATGCGCTCCGGCTGTCCGCGGAGGAAAGGGAACTCAAGTTCGGTTTTCTGTTGCGGGCATTTGAATACGGTGTGCCTCCCCACGGCGGGATTGCCCTGGGATTCGACCGGCTGGCCGCTTTGCTGCTCGGACGAAAATCGATTCGTGATGTCATCGCTTTTCCAAAAACCAATGCCGCCGTATCGCTCATGGATCAGGCTCCTTCGACGGTCGATGACCGCCAGTTGAAGGATCTGCACATCACCGTGACCAAGTCCTGACATGGATATTTCCTATCTCGGATACGTGGCCGGCTTTCTGACGACCATTGGATTTGTGCCGCAGGTGGTTCGCAGCTACCGGACCAAACACGTCCACGATGTTTCGCTTGTTCAACCTGTCCTTTTGCTTGTCGGCATGATCCTGTGGCTGATCTATGGCGTGCAACGTGGTGACGCGGCCATCATGGCCGCCAATGTGGTCTGCATCACACTCAACGGGATTCTGATTGCGCTGAAGATCAAGTATGAGCGATCCGCACCGCCCGACGCCTGACACAAAAACTCATCTTTCCCATTCGTCCTTCGACCTCCCGCCCATGCCCGTCCCATCGCGTTCTGCATAGAATCAACATTTTATGATGCGACAATCGGTTCGATCAACTCCCGTTCGTGTGTCTGGAGCAAAAATGAACGGACGAACCCATTGGAGGATATCATGAATACCAAGTTGGAATCTCTTCATCGCAGCACGGCATCCGCGGTCGCCGTGGACACTTCAGCCGGCCGTAACGGTGAGATACGTATCATCCGTTTTCCAGCGGAGTTTGAAAAGAGCTTCTGGAAAGGCCTTGATCGCCGCATTGTCGGAATATTCATCATGAACTTTGCGGTGATCTATGGTTTTCTCATCATGGAGGCGACCCGCCCAAAATCCACTGTATCCGGCCAACTGGATACACGCCTCCTGACGCGTCTCACCAATGTCCTGAGGATCGATTCCAAATGGCTTGAGGAGGTCGGCGTGACCGAGCTTTCAACGGAGCCTATTTCCTCACGCAGCGTGGCGACGTCCCGAGTCGCCAATCAAGGCCGGCGTCCATCGATTGAGACTGCGCGGAAAGCTGCTGAGAATCGATTCAGACATGCGTCAGAGAACGCCTCCCGACGGGGTTTTCTGGCCATTGTGGGGATGGATCAAGGGACGGACGGCAAGTATGCCGGTTTCGATTTTTCTGCCCGTGCCTTGACAATGGATCATGGTCGTATCGATCTCCGGGATGTGGCCGATGCTCAGGACAAACGACAAATCGATGTGTCTGCAAACCGCGCCGGCGAGGTCAAGAACATAGCCGATCTTGTGTCCATCAATGACGGCGAGACGATTGTTTCCGTGCGAGCGTCCGAATCGGGCCATGAACTTGTGGGACTTGGAAAGACGAGCTTCTCCGGGACGACCGTGGAAGCGTCATCGGCCTCGGCCATTCAAAGCACGGTGGATCAAAACGCCGCGGCGGTGGTATCGTGTTATCAAAAAGAGCTCAAGCGTCATCCCGATCTCAAGGGCCGTCTCAGCGTCCAGATTCGCATCAATCCGGCCGGATTGGTCAAAGGCGTCACGGTCGTGCAGAATACCGTTAATGCCGACATGGCTGCGTGCATTCAGAACAAGATTCGAGGGTGGCGATTTCCGTCGGGCAGAAAAAACATGGTCACCGTCAACCAGACCTTCGTCTTTGCCAAATAAGCACCAACAGACGTAACGGAAAAAACCGTCTCGACTTTCGAGGCGGTTTTTTCATATATTATGACGTGACTCTCCAACAGACCGTTGCCGGATGTTTGCTTAAACGTATGAGGCTGTTATGAAATCCATGATCACAGCACGAATCATCATCGTCATGGCTGTAGCCGCCGCCATCACGGCCGGCGCCGTGTATCTTAATTCATGTTTGCTATCGGATGACGGTGTGGCGGCTGAATTGCAGACCAAGGACCCGCAGTCGTTGAGCGTTCTTTCAGCGACGCCCGTCGGGTTGGTCTCCGATCCGGACGAATTCTATTCAGTGGTTGTCGTTTTCAACAAGGCGATGGTTCCCCTGCTGGCCCTGCCGGACGGCGATGGCAGCGGTCCTCTTGTCATCGATCCGCCGGTACCGGGCAAATTCCGATGGCTTGGCACGAACACGTTGTCGTTTACGCCGACGGAGCGGCTTCGTCCGGCATCACGCTACCGCCTGACGGTTCCGGCCGGCACCCGGTCGGCATCCGGACTCGTTTTGAAAGAGGCGTACACGTGGACTTTTGAAACCACGAGACCCATGTTGATCAAATCCAACTTGTATGATGACGCCCAGGGCGTTACGATCAACCCGATTATCTATCTCCTGTTCAGCCAGGCGATGGACGCATTTCGGTTGAAGGACGGTGTACAGTTTTGGCATGATCCAAGCGGGCAACGGCGGACCGTCACAGTGGCACCTGCCGATTCCGACGCCATGAAGGAATTTGTCGACAAGTACGCTTATTCCTACAGCTATGACTACGAAGGCGCCGTCTCCGTGCAAAACCTCTCAGGCAGGCTGTTTACGGTGATTCCGGAAAGGCCATTGGATTTGTCAACCGCGTACCGTCTGGTCGTGGTGCAAGGCTTGCGTGGCACAGAAGGTGAGTTGGGTACCAAAGATCAGACCGAAATATTGTTCCGAACGTACGGCCCGTTGACAATTACCAATTTTGGAGAACCTGCCAATCCAACCGCCCCTGTCAGAATCAAGTTCTCCAATCCGGTCAACGCGTACGATCTGCGCGAGCGTCTTTCAATTTCACCGGAAGCCGAACTTATCGACGCCTATGAGACGTATTGGGATGAGAACTACTCGACGTCCATTATGTACAAACTGAAACCACGGACCGAATATGTGTTTCGGATCAGCGGCTCGACCCAGGATCAGTTTGGCAACACGCTTGGACAGGACTTCGTTCAAGCGTTTCGCACGGGTGACTTTGCGACGGCGGTTCATTTTCCACGCGGTCAACATATCCTTGAGTCTCACTTAAGCCATGATTTGAATGTGAGCGTATTGAATCCTGGCGCCATGTCGGTCAACCTGGCGCGGTTGCACCCACTCCAGGTGATTCGTATGGTTCAGGCGGATTTTGCGTGGAATACTGAGTTGACCTTCAGGGATTGGGCCGCCACGAGCGTTTTGTCCAACGACTTGACGCGGAATCAACAGCATCTGATACCGATTCACCTGGACCCGGCCATTGGCTCCGCTCCGGGTGGAATGGTCCTTGTTGAATTCTGGCACGACCTGGATCAATCGGCGTATCCAAACCGGGCGATTGTACAGGTAACCGATATCGGCATCACCGGCAAATTCTCGAAACAAAACAATGTGATTTATGTAACGTCACTGGAGACCGGAAAACCTCTGGCGGGAGCTACGATCCAAATTCTGGATGACGAGGGTATCATCCGTTACACAGGTGTGACGGATGGCCAGGGTCTGTTGTCGACACCCGGATGGGAAGCTCTGGCGATGAAAGCGAAGAACCAGTGGTCCGAGCCTACACAGTGGGTATTTGTTTCACACATGGGTCAGGAGGCGATGACCAGTTCGGATGCCCGGCTGGAGTTGTATCGATTCAATGTGCCATGGAATTGGAACGTCCAGCGTAAGGACCGGTTTGAAGGGTACGTCTTCACCAATCAGGGGCTCTACCGTCCGGGCGACAAAGTTCTTGTCAAAGGCTTGCTTCGGAAGATTCGCCATGATGCGTTGATGGTGGCTGCCGACGAACTTGTCAAAGTCGTCATCACCAATCCCTCCTATGAAGAAATATTCAGCCGGGAGTTCGCAACCGGATCGTTTGGATCCTTTGACTTCGAGTATGACATCGATGTCAGCGCGGCTTTGGGTTACTATGGCATTCGCATTTCCATCGGCGGAGAGGAAATCAGTTCACAGAATTTTCAGGTACAGGAATTCCGGCCGGTGGAAACCGAGGTTGTCGTCACAACGTCACAGCCTGAATACGTGTGGGGCGAACACCTCAAAGGCCTGATTGATGCGCACTACCTGTTTGGGATGCCGGTCGGCCGCTCAGAACTCTCCTGGAGTGTCACCCGCACCAAAACCGCCTTCCGCCCCGAGGGGTATGACGGCTATTACTTTGGCGACAATCTGGACGAATACTATTATGGATGGGAAGGACGTTATTCTTATAGCGGTGTTCTGGCCAGCGGCGTCACCCAGACGAGCGACCGTGGCCTGGCTCCTTTCGATGTCGATCTGAAGCCCGAAGCCAAGAACGAAACGTCGACACTCGTCGTCGAAGGCACGGTGCAGGACAAGAATCGACAGACGGTCAGTGGACGAAAGGCCCTGCTGGTTCATGCGGGGAGCTACTATCTGGGGCTCAAGCCATCCACGACCTTCCTGCCGTTGGGACAACCATTGCTTCTGGACATGCTGGCCGTTCGGCCCAATGGAAAAAAGACGTCCGGTCAGTCGCTCAAAGTTGAGTTGATTCGCCGCGAGTGGGTATCCGTCCGGGAGCATTCGAGTGATGGAAGCTTTTATTGGACTTCGCAGATGAAGGATTCCGTTGAAGCGATACAAACGCCGGACGGGCGATCCCATGGCGCTACCCTGACATTCCTTCCGAGGTCGACGGGATATTATGTCTTGCGGGCCAGCGGGGTCGATGAATACGGTAATCCGATTCAGTCCAGTTGTTACGCGTATGTCACCGGCGCGGGATATGCCGGATGGCGCATGAATGATGATGATGCGGTGGATCTGGTCGTCAACAAAAACAACTTCAATCCGGGCGACAAGGCCAGGATTCTCGTCAAGTCTCCCTATGAGGGTTGTATGGCGCTGGTGACCATCGAACGCGATGGTATTCTCAGTCACCGGACCCTTACTTTGAAAGGCAATGCCGACGTGATCGAAGTGCCCGTCACTCGCGATATGATCCCCAATGCGTTTGTTTCTGTTATTCTTGTCAAGGGACGTACGGAGCTTCCGACGACGGAAAGACTGGAGGATCTCGGCAAGCCAGGTTTCAAAATCGGCTATGTCAAGCTGGCCGTCAATGCGGACGAAAACCGGCTTCGGGTTGATTTGCACACAGCCACCAGCCAGTATACGCCGGGTTCGCGGGTGGATGTGCGTCTGACAGTCAAAGATCGTAAGAACAACGGCGTACCGGCAGAGGTTACGTTGTATGTGGAAGACATCGGGGTGCTGAATCTGGTGAACTACCAAACGCCGCAACCGTTCGATCACTTCTATCGGCACCGGGAACTTGGCGTCACGACGACTGAAAATCGGCGATACATTCTTGATCAGGTTATCCAGCAGGAACTCAAAAACAAAGGCGGGGTCGGCGGCGGCGGTGGTGATGAAATGTACGCGGCCGTCGCCGTGCGGAGGAATTTCAAATCCTGCGTTTACTGGAATCCCCGTGTGTTGACCGATGCTTCCGGGACGGCCCACGTAAGTTTCGAGTTGCCGGACAATCTGACATCTTTCAAGATCATTGCGATGGCTCACACGCGCGACTCGAAATTTGGTAGCCATGAAAGGACCATAACCGTTGCGAAACAGCTGATGCTTCGGCCTGCCCTTCCCCGGTTCGCGCGGGTGGGCGATGAGATCGAGGCCGGCGTCATCGTACACAACTATACCGGCCGTGAGGACACGGTATGGATTCAGGCCAATGTGGACGGCCTCGTCTTGAAGGGATCGCCGACCCGGTCGGTGTTACTGAAAAAAGACGCGGCTGAGGAAGTGCGATACCGGTTCCGGGTAGATCGCAGCGGCACAGCCGTATTCACGTTCAAGGGCGCCATGAAGGATGTCAATGACGGCGTTGAAGTATCCATACCCATGAAAATCCCGTCGCATACGGAAACGGTGGCTCTGTATGGCAGTACGACGGGCCGCCAGGAAGAGAAGGTCGTTATTCCGGGAGATGTTCTGCCGGAGTATGGAGGGCTGGATGTTCGTACATCGTCAACGGCCTTTGTTGATCTGGACGGGAGCATGCAGTACCTTTTTGGTTATCCATACGGCTGCCTGGAACAAAAAACATCGAAGGTCCTGCCGATCATTCTTTTCGGGGACGTCGTGAAGGCATTTGGATTTGATCGGATTGGCGATCAGGGTCTTGGCCTGGACGAAACGGTGCAGGCGTATCTTGACGAAGTGCCAAAATATCAGACATACAGCGGCGGATTTTCGTACTGGATGGGCGACCAATACGTGTCGCCGTATGTGTCGGTGTATGCGATGCTCGCGCTGATCAAAGCCAAAGAGAAGGGGTACGCGGTTTCGTCGGACTGTTATGACAAGGGCTTTGATTACCTGAAGAAAGCCGTTCGCCAGACATCGGTGGACCAGTACGGCCTTTTCTACCGACATATCACGAATGCGTTTGCACTGGCGGTCTTGTCCGAAGCCGGGTATTACGATGGACCCACCGCAGAACTTCTGTTTCAGCGCAAAGACGAACTGCCGGTTTATGCGCAGGCGATGCTGCTCAAGGCCATTGTGAAAGGCGGAGGCAACCGCCTCATGGCCGATGAATTGAAACGAACGATGGTCAACAGCATCAAAATGAGTTCGACAACAGCGCACTTTGAAGAGCCGGTGGTCGGCGGCCTGGAATATACGTTTCATTCAAACCTGCGAACCACGGCGGCCGTGCTTCAGACATCCCTGGAAATGGAAGGTGACCGGCTGTCGTGGGCGGAGAAAGTCGTACGATATATACTCCAGGAGCGAAAAATTGACCGATGGCGGACGACGCAGGAAAATGCCTATGTTTTCTGGGCCCTCGGTACGTATTTCAAGACATTTGAGAAGGAAAACCCGGATTTTACGTCGGATGTCCTGGTCGACGGCCGACAAATCCTGACGGAAATGTACAGGGGAAGGACGTTGAAATCCGCGAGCCATTCCACGCCACTGAAGGAATGGCGCAAGGATGTCGCCCTGCCTTTGGAATTTGCCAAGACCGGTTCCGGACGCCTGTATTACTCAGCGCGCCTGACGTACGCGCCGGCGCCCAAAGGCACGGTGAAGGCGAGAGACGAAGGGCTGGCGATAGAAAAATCCTATTCGGATGCGTCGGGGCAGGTCATTGCGGACAACCGCTTTAAAGCCGGCGAAGTCTACACGGTGACCGTCAAAGTCCGAACACCGCAGGACCGTCACTTCGTGGTCGTGGATGATCCGCTCCCGGCCGGACTTGAAGCCATCAATGTCAATCTGGCAACCACCAGCATGGATGCCGGACGTCAGACCACTTCGATGGCCCGGACTTCCTGGTGGTGGTGGGATGAGGGTACGTTCAACAAATCGGAAATGCGAGACGATCGCGTCGTGCTTTTTGCCGACCGCCTCAAATCGGGCTCTCACACATTCACGTATCTGGTCAGGGCGACCTCGTTCGGTACGTTTTCGCTTCCGGTTACACGGGCGGAGGAAATGTACAATCCGGACGTCTTCGGTCACACGTCCAATCGAACGGTTATGGTGCTGTGATGCGTGTTCGTATCTTGTTTTTCGCCATGTGCCGTGAAATGACCGCGTGCGATTCGGCGACGATCGAACTTCCCGAAAACGCCGACGGGGAGCATCTGTGGGATATCCTTCAGTCAAAATTTCCAGGGCTGAAGCCATACCGAAACATGAGCCGGCTGGCTGTCAACCAGGTCTACGTTTCCGGCCCGCTGCACCTGAAGGACGGTGATGAAGTTTGCGTGATTCCACCGGTCAGCGGGGGATGAGGACGCGATGAAAACAAAAACGCATTGGTTGGAAGTCTCCCATGATCGGCTGGATATGGCAGAAGATTATGATTTCGTGGCCAATCCGGCCGCAGGAGCCATCGACATGTTTGTGGGTACAGTGCGGAATTCCTTTGGCGGGCGAGATGTTTTGCGCATGGAGTATCAAGGGTATCCGGACATGGCGGAAAAGATACTGGCCGGCATTGCCGACGAGGCGGTTCGTCGATGGTCCCTTTGCCGTATCAGCATTCGCCATCGATTGGGCTTGCTCGAATTGGGTGAAGCCAGTGTCGTGATTGCGGTTTCCAGCGAACACCGTGCCGAAGCGTTTGAAGCGTGCCGATTTGTGATCGAAGAGATCAAGAGAGATCTGCCGGTATGGAAGAAGGAGTTTTTCGCCGACGGCGAAATTTCCTGGAAAAACGTTCCTTGAAGGGCTGAAAATTATCTTGAAATGAGTCTTTGTTTTTCCTAATATTACAAGCACACACCCTTTCCTTGGTACCATAGGCGCTTATCGGAATCTCACCAAGCGTGAATGCCGTTTCATTAAATCGACGTGATCATTCTATTTTGACAATTCTATAATGAGGCCAACCATGAGGCTGTTGCGACTGTTTTGCTGTGTCGTTGTTCTTACCGTGTGGAGCGGGGATTCAAAATCGCAGACGCTGACCCAGGACTCATTGGCGTTGGTGGATCTTTTTAATGCGACCAACGGCAGCGGATGGACCGCCTCAACCAATTGGTTGACCGGACCGATCGCCAACTGGTTTGGCGTTACTGTGGCGGGCAATCGCGTGGCGATACTGAATCTGAGCAATAATCAGCTTACGGGAAGTATCCCAACGAGCCTCGGCAACCTGACTGCACTCACGAATCTCCAATTGTCGGGGAACCAGCTAACAGGATCCATTCCCTCCTCGATCGGCAATCTGGTCAATCTGACGGTTCTGCGCCTGGATAACAACGTGTTGACCGGGACGGTACCGTCGTCTGTCGGCAACATGTCGATATTGGTGGAATTGACGTTATTCAACAACCAGCTTTCGGACTCGATTCCGGCCTCATTCGCGAATCTTACCGATCTTCAGACGTTTACGCTCCAGAATAACCGGCTTGATCAATTTCCAAACCTTTCCGGATTGACCGCGCTTAATGTGTTGAACATGTCGGGCAACCGGTTCACGTTCGAGGATATTGAACCCAACCTTGGCGTGGCCTCGTCTTTTACGTATTCGCCACAGGATTCGGTGGGTTCCTACGATGTGCGGTCACTCAACGAAGGCGTGTCCACGACGATGACGGTGACGGTCGGCGGCACCAACAACACGTACCAATGGCTGAAAAACGGAAATGTCATTTCGGGGGCGAATTTGAGTTCTTACACGATCAGCACCGTCATAGCCGGTGATTCCGGAACGTATTCCTGCAACATCGGAAACACCGCGGCCACCAGCCTGACGCTCCATTCGAGGACGACGAAGATCAGCGTGAGCGGAAGCGCGCCAGCGGCTCCGACGAATCTGTTGGCCACGACGGTCAGCGGCACGCGCATCGATCTGTCCTGGACGGCGCCGGCCGGTATCGTCAACCGGTATCGCGTTCAGCGGTCTCTCAATCAGAGTACCGGGTTTGTTCAGATTGATTCGACGGCCGCCACGGCGTTTGCCAACACGGGCCTTACGACGGGAACGACCTATTTTTATCGTGTGATTGCGGTGGGGAACTTCGGCGTTTCGGCCGCTTCCAATACGGACAGCGCGACGACGTTTGGCAGTCCTCCCGTGGTTGTGTCGGCGATTCGTGACACCGCCTTCTATGAAGGATTTGGCCAGAAGCTCATCCGAGCATTGCATTCGGTATTTTCGGATCCGGATACGCCGTCCCCCATCTTTTCCGCCCAGACGAACACATCGGAAATCGTCGCAGTTATCCAACCCGGCGACATCTTATATGTGCAAGAAGTGAGCGGATTCACCGGCTCCACGTCGGTCGTCGTATCGGCCACGGACGGCATCTCGTCGGTCTCAGATACGTTTCAGGTTACGGTGCTGGCCGATACGGTCAAGCCGACGATTACGGCCGTTCAGTATGGCGCGACACAGGCCGCAGGCACGGCGGTCACGGTCACGTGCGTGGTCAAAGACAACATTTCCGTAACCGGTTCCAATCTGTCCTATCGGATCGGCAACGGGGCTTTCAATGCCCTGGCGATGACCGCCGTCGTGGACACGTACTCTGCCACCATTCCAGCCGGTGATGTGACGTCGGAGGGATTGAGTTTCTTCATCCAAGGTATCGACAACCGGAACAACCGTGGGACCACCGACACGCTGGGCGTGAACGTGACGTTCTCGAGCATTTCCAGCCGCTCGGTCTCCGGGGCGGCCTTTTCGACCGGTGTTCCCAATAACCGCTGGCGTCTGATGTCAGTACCGGCGAGGCTGTCCAATCCTTCGATTGCCGGGTTATTCGCCGGCAGCGATACGACCGAGATCCTTTCTTACAGTTATGCATCCGGCAATCTCTTTGCCACAACGACCATTCCGAGTCAGGGTGTGTTCTGGCTCAAACATCGCTTTGGTACTGATACCGCTGCCATCCATGCGGGGGCCGGCGAGACCTACGGATCTTCGGTCACGGCCACGTTGTCTCCAGGATGGAACCTGATACGCAATCCTTATCCATTTACCATATCCATCAGCCTGCCTCAGGACACGATTTATGGGCCCATTCTGTATGGTGGTACCGCGACCGAAGTGGAAGGCTGGACCGGTGTTCAGACGACCCTTCAACCGTTTGGCGGATACGCGGTGTACAATCGCCTCTCTGCCAGCCGTCCGCTCGTGCTTCGGCCCAATGGCGTGGGTCTGAACAAACTCAATCCCGGATCGGATGACGCCGAAGTGTCCATTCGTATTGGTGCCCGTGGAACAAAGAATGACGTGGTTTATGGAGATCTTTACAACTACTTCACGGCGACGGGTCTTCCAAACGCCTCGGCATTTGACGGGCCGGAGCCCAGCGGCATTGGCGATTACGTATCGGTCTTCTTCCGGAGGAACCAGGGCACGTACACCAGCGTTTTCAAACCTGCGAACGGCGAGGGACATGTTTTCGATTTCTATGTGCAATCCACTACTGATCGCGGGGACGTCGATTTGGAATGGACGGTGGAAACGGCCCCGGACGGATTTGAGATGCGCGCATTCAATATCTCTGAGAATACCGGCATCGACCTTCAACAACCGGTCATCGTGCGACACACGGAAAAACCGGTTCAAATCCGGATGATGATCGGAAAGCTCGAATTCATAGAACAGGCGACGCAAGATATCCGGGATGAACTGCCGGACCGTTTTGAGCTCGGACAAAATTATCCCAATCCGTTCAATCCGACGACACGCATTCCCTTCCAACTCAATCGCCGGTCGACGGTGTCTCTTGCCATCTACAACACGCTTGGACAGGAAGTACGGACCTTGTTGGATGGACAACTGATGGAAACGGGCGTTCATTCCATAACGTGGAATGGCAGGGACCGGATTGGCCATGCCGTGGCCTCCGGCCTTTATCTGTATCGTATCAAACTGGAAACGATCGATGGACGACGTATTTCCCAAACCAGGAAGATGATGTATGTTAAATAGACGATTCAACGGAGGACTTTCATCCATGCGCCTCACGACTGCCGTCTTTTTTGCGGTCCTGGGTATGAACCTGATTTCATGTGGCTCGGCGCCAAAGACTTTTCTCATGGAAGATGAAGAGCTGCGTGAGATGTTCCGCGCCGATGCGTATGCCAGTCTGACCGATTACGACCGGTATCTGATGGCTGAATATCTCATGTCCAAAGGCAATGTTGAGAATGCGCGTCGCGTTTATGAGGATATCGCCACTTACAATCCACAAGCGACCGCCATCAAATTCAAGCTGGCGACGATCTATCTGGGCATGGATTCCGTTTCTTTCACGACCAAGGACGAAAAAGACAACCCGGTCACGTACAAAAAGAACGGCGCCGAACTTGGCGACGCCTTGCTTCATGAAATTTTGGCTGAAAATCCGAAATACCTTCCCGTGTATTCCCAACTCATGATTATCGCCGCGGAGAAACAGGACTCCCATGCCGTTTCAGAACTGTACACAGCGGCCCGAATGCTTGACAAGGGGTTTAACACGGCCGACTATCGGGTCGGTTACCTGACCATGAACAGCGTCAGCGATGAGAGTCCTTTTGAGCATGCGAAGGCCTACATGGTGAAGGCGCAGAAGTCGTATCGTGATCTGTATGATTCGTACAAGAACCTCGCCAATATTCAGCGGGTTCAAAAGCAGGATTCCGTCGCCTACAAGACATTCATCAAGGCGTTGGACAATCGAAGCGAGGCGATTGATCTTTTTTCGACCTACTATGAGCTGGCCGATGTGTGCCGGAAGATTTACAAGAGCCACCAGGATGAAAAATACATGACCATGGCTCTCAAGTATTCGTGCCTGAGTCTGCAACATTTTCCGGGATATCAGCCCGCCATGGATCTGGTGCGTTCGTTGACCTCGGTGAGTGTGACCGTCGACTCGGGTGTTGACAGTTCGGCGGCCATGCAGGAGGCGATGGATGGTTTTTGTGCAACGGTCGTACCGGAGGAGGAACGGGTCGTCGTCGTTCCGGCTGTGGAGAGCGTCATTCCAAAGAGTGATCTCCGAAAGGAAACCATGGTTGCCGCCGCCGAAACGGCCCCCGGTGAGAAGAGCGGTTCGAAGACCAAGTGGATTATCGGGGGCGCTATTGTCGCGGGAGCTGGTGGTGTCGTACTTGTCCTCGGCGGTGGTGGCAGTTCCGGTACGAGTGGGACCGAACGACCGCCAGACTTTCCGTCTGTGCCTTAGAAAAAAGGATTCGTGTGGCCCTTATCGACGGTTTCGACCGCCGCATAGATTATCTGCGGATTTCTGTAACGGACCGTTGCAATTTCCGTTGCATCTATTGCATGCCTTCCGAGGGTGTGGAGTTTGTTCCCCGAGAAGAATTGTTGACGTACGATGAGATATCACGCGTCGTGCGTGTATTCGCCGGCCTTGGTGTTGACAAGATTCGCATCAGCGGAGGTGAACCCACGGTACGAAAGGACCTGGTGGAACTCGTGCGTCAGATTGGACGTTTCCCATGGTCATCGTTTGCCATGACGACCAACGGCTACTTGCTCGGCGATATGGCTGAAGCCCTGCGAAAGGCCGGTCTGCAGCGGCTCAATATCAGCCTGGATACGCTGCGGCGATCACGGTTTCGTGAAATGGCGCGGTTCGACGGATTCGACAAGACCTGGCAGGCCATTTGGAAGGCCCAGACGCTTGGTTTTTCGCCGATCAAAATCAACATGGTCGTGATGCGAGGCGTCAACGATGATGAAATTTTCGATTTTGTCGAGTTGACGAAGTCGGCTCCTTTTCATGTCCGATTCATCGAATACATGCCATCTTCGTCCGGGTTGGGCAATCGATTCACAGGTCCCATGGTGATGCGTGTCGATGAAATTCGCGAACGCATTTCCGAGCGTCATACGCTGATCCCGGTCACCGAAGCGGTACGAACGGGTCCGGCCAAGATGTATGCGGTGGAGGGTTTCACGGGTCGTATCGGCTTCATCGATCCTTATTCGGATCATTTTTGCGCCAGTTGCAATCGGGTTCGCCTCACGTCACTTGGCCGGCTGAAGTGGTGCCTTTTTTCCAATGATGGATTGGACATCAAATCATTCATCCGGCGCGGAAATACCGATGAGGCCCTGGCGTCCTGGATCAATGAACGCATCACGATGGACAAACCGGAACACCATCCTGTCGCCATTGGAGACATGATAGGAGCCAATACGATATTTTCGCAGGTTGGCGGTTGAGGTTGTTTTTTCGAGGCGATCATCATGAACAGGCGTATCGTGATTGTCGGCGGTGGGATCAACGGCGCCGGCATGGCCCGTGACGCCGCCCTTCGGGGCTTCGAAGTCGTTCTGTTTGAAAAAGGTGATTTCTGCTCCGGAACAAGTTGGACGTCCAGCAAGCTGATCCATGGGGGGCTTCGCTATCTTGAGCATTTTGAATTTGGGTTGGTGAGAGAATCGTTGAGAGAGAGGGAAATACTTCTTCGGATTCACACCCACAACGTCAAACCCCTGCCCTTTGTTTTGCCGCTGTGTGATTTTTCTCCTCATCATGCCCAGACGCTGCGTGCGGGTCTGACGTTGTACGATCTGTTCTCTTTTGACAAATCACTGCCGAATCATCGTACCCTGAGCAGGGAGGAAGTCATTGAGGCGGCACCGGGCCTGGAACAGAAAGGGTTGGGCGGGGGATTCCTTTATTATGACTGTCAGTGCCCATTTCCGGAACGTCTGGTCATGAGCAACCTGCATTCGGCTGTCGCGTCCGGTGCGGCCATCTTCAATTACCACGCGGTGATCTCGCTGATTGCGGAAGGAGACCGCATTACCAGGGTGCTGGTACGTAATGAACTGACCGGTGATATCCGCGAGGTGTCGTGCGATTTCGTGATCAACGCGGCTGGACCCTGGGTGGACGGCGTTATTGGTCGAACCGGCACGAAGTTGATCGGGGGCACACGAGGAGCTCACCTCGTCGTGAAAAAATTTCCGGGCGCGCCGGAACGGGCGGTCTATGTGAACGCAAAATCGGACGGCCGTCCGTTGTTCATCCTGCCGTGGTTGGATTATCTTATCATCGGAACAACCGACAGCCGATATGATGACGATCCGGACCTCGTGCAGGTGCTTCCCGATGAAGTCGCGTACCTGCTGGCGGAAGCCAATATCTTTTTTCCGGATGCCCAACTCAGCAGCGACGATATTCTGTTCTGTATGTCCGGCGTGCGTCCTCTCCCACATGTTCCCCGAGGCCATGCCGGCGGCATCACAAGGAGGCACATTCTGGTCGACCATGCGCTTCGCGATGGAAAAGTGAATATGGTCTCCCTGATCGGCGGCAAGCTGACGACCTACCGGCATACGGCGGAAGATGTTGTGGATTTCGTCGTGAAAAGGATGCACGTCACGGCGGGTTCGTGTGAGACGTCGGAAAAGCCACTGTGGGGATCTGAAAATGTTCCGGAACCTTCCGGTTCCGACGACATTTTCACGGCTCTCTATGGCGACAAGGCTTCGGATATTCGTTGTCTGAAAGATCCGGGCGGAGAATTGGAGCCGGCCATGCGGGAAATCACAGCGCAGACGCGGTATGCCGTGCGCCACGAATGGGCCCGCCGTCCGGCGGATGTCATCTGGCGACGGACGTCGGCCGGAATGGGGCCGAAACTCGGATATGATGTGCTGGATCAGGTGGCTGCCACGATGGGTTCGGAACTCGGTTGGTCAGGCGCGCAGGTGACGGAAGCATTGGCGGATTATTCGGAATTTGTCTCCCGGCGATTGAAGCCGCCGGGTTTATTTAGAAATACCGATGGTGGCCTTGGCGGGAAATCGTAACGTAAAGGTTGTTCCACGACCCACCTCACTGGCCACGCTCACCTGGCCATGGTGAATCTCCATGATGTGTTTGACGATAGACAACCCCAGCCCGCTGCCGCCCAGTTGACGAGATCTTCCTTTGTCGACGCGATAGAAGCGCTCAAATATCCTCGGAATATCTTCGGCACGGATACCCGTTCCGGTGTCCTCAACCGACATCACAAAGTCATCGTGGTCTTCGAATGCCCGGACTTTGACATGACCGGCATCGGTGTATTTGATGGCATTCTCGACAAGATTGATCAAGGCCTTCTCGAATTGATACGGATCCGCCATCAGGCTATATCCGGCTGGCAGCGAGGATTCGAGAACAAGGGTAAGCTGTTTTCGCACGGCCGCGTCGTCGAACTCGGCGAGGACATTGCGGATGATGGCGGCCACATCGAAATATCGCAAGGACAGACCGCGGTCCCTGGATTCAAGCCGTGACAAATCCAGCATATCGTTGACGATGGTTTCGAGACGGATCACATTGGATAGGGCACGTTCCAAAAAGCGCCGGCTGACCTGCCCATCCTCCATCGCTCCATCCAGCAATGTTTCGACGTAGCCACGAATCGAACTGACCGGCGTACGGAGTTCATGCGATGCGTTGGCGACGAAATCCTTCCGTATTTCCTGGACCAGCTTGAGCTTTTCGATGTCAGACCGCACCTGGGCGGCCATTTCATTGAAACGGGCGGCCAACTCGCCGATTTCGTCGCCGGTTGCGGCCGGAATCGTCAAATTGTAATTGCCGCGTTTGATTTCGCCGGCCGCCTCCACGAGGGCGCCCAGCGGTCGTGTGATGCGTTTGGCAAGGTACTGGGTGAAGAACACTAAAAAGACCAAGGACACCACCGCAATCAGGCCAAAAACGAAACGCACATGCCAGACCAGATTTTCGAGGAACGCCGCATCCCGGGCGATGCGGATGAACCCCCGATGCGGCGATTTGTAAGCGGCATAGATCAAGTCCCTCCCCACGGACGCGCTGTATCGAACTGCGAAACCAAATCCGTCAAGGCTTCGCAGGGCCATCTGGACTTCCTCCCGGTTCAGATGGTTTTCAAGGGGTTTGTGCCGCGTGATGGGGTCTGAATCGGCTGTCACCCGGCCGGTGTCATCGATGACTGTGATGCGAACGCCTGCATCCCTGGCCGCCTGTTCGATCAGAGTTTGAAGGGAATCCGAATTCGGCGGAAGGATGCCATCCACCAACCGGCACTGCGTTTTCAGACCTTGAACCAGTTCATCCCGCAGGTTGTCCTTGATCAGCCAATCGACCGCAAAAAACACGGCAAGGAATCCCGCCACGATCAGGGCGGCCAGCGAGACGGAAATGTGCGTACTGAGTTTTGTCACATCAGGAATTGCAAAGGCTCAATCGCGGCCATTGATTGAAAACTTGTACCCGACGCCACGGATCGTCTCGATACAATCGCCGTACGGGCCGAGCTTCTTGCGTATTTTGGTTACGTGGACATCCACGGTACGATCCACAAAATAGGCGTCTTCACCCCACACATGGTAAAGCAGGTTATTCCTTGAGAAGACCATGCCCGGCCGGTTCATCAGGAAGTAAAGCAGTTCGAATTCCTTGTGCAGAAATCGCACTTCCTGGTTGTCAATCGTGACGGTGTAATTGAGCCGGTTGATCTCGATGCCGGCCCATTTGATAATGTTCTTTTTATCGTCGGTCAGCTCCTTACGCATGTCGGCACGCCGGAAGACGGCCTTGACGCGGGATACGATTTTTCGCGGACTGAAGGGTTTGGTGATATAGTCGTCGGCTCCAAATTCCAACCCGAGGATTTCGTCAACTTCGTCGGACTTGGCGGTCAGGAAGATGATGTGGGTATCCCTCACATGGGGTGTGTTTCGAATACGCTTGCACACTTCCAAACCGTCGATGCCAGGCATCATAATGTCGAGCAAAACAAGATCAGGTTTTACTTTGTCCACGATCGGCAAGGCTTTTTCTCCGCCATCGGCCGTGTAGACGTTGTAACCCTCTTTCTTGAGGTTGTACGACAGGATATCCAGGATATCGTGTTCGTCGTCAACACAGAGTATGGTTTTGCTTTTCTTCCCCATAACTCAGGAACCCGCGGGCCCTTTCTCCTTCTGGTGGGTATGCTTGATGCTTTTGGCGTTACGTATGAATACCACATCCTCGCAGATGTTTGTGCAGAGATCCGCAATACGTTCAAGATTGCGGCTTATTCGAATTAACTCCATCGATGTCGGGATGACATTGGGGTCCTTGATCATGGCGGCAAGAATGTCGGCAAACATGTGTTTGTTCAAATGATCGATTTCGTCGTCACGCCGGCAGACGGTCATGGCCAGTTCGGCGTCTTTGTGAATGAAGCTGTCGATGGCATCTCTGAGCATGCTCCGCACAATATCGGACATCTTCGGTATGACGCCGTATTGACCGTCGTACTTCATGGTTATGATGTGACGGACGGACTCGGCGACATTCAGAGCGTGATCGCCGATGCGTTCCATGTCGCTGTTGATTTTGGAAATGCCGATGATGTCCCTCAGATCAAAAGCGACCGGTTGATGAAGGGCAAGGATGCTGAGAACTTCCTCGTCAATATCAACTTCGAGTTCATCGATGAGCGAATCGTTGGCGATGACCCGTTTGGCCAGGTCGTGATCCTGACGAATCATGGCTTCAAGCGCCTGGGTGACCTGGGTTTCGACCAGGCTGCCCATACGGATAACCATTCGTTCAAGATTGGTAAGTTGTTCGGTGAATTGTGATTTCATGGGTTTATGATATTGTTTTGGATGATGAGTGATTCATTTCAGCCGAAACGGCCGGTGATGTAATCCTCCGTCATGCGTTCGGACGGAGACGTAAAAAGCTTCTTGGTATCGTCGTACTCGATCATTTGTCCCATCCACATAAACGCGGTTTTGTCTGATACGCGGGCGGCCTGTTGCATGTTGTGGGTGACAATGATGATCGTATAATCGCGCTTGAGTTCTTCGATCAGGTCCTCGATTTTCTGGGTGGCGATCGGATCGAGCGCCGAGCAGGGCTCGTCCATCAGGAGGATCTCCGGATCCACCGCCAGAGCACGCGCGATGCAAAGGCGTTGCTGCTGACCGCCGGACAGACTGAAGGCGGACAATTTGAGACGATCTTTGACTTCATCCCAGAGCGCGGCTTTGCGCAGGCACCGCTCGACGATCACATCCAGCGCGGCTGAAGACCGTTCGCCATTGACGCGCGGCCCGTAGGCGACGTTGTCATACACCGATTTTGGGAACGGGTTCGATTTCTGGAAGATCATGCCGACGCGCTTGCGCAGTTCGACCACATCGGTGTCGGGATGATAGATGTTGCGTTCATCGATGATGATTTCACCCTCGATGCGGACATTTTCCACCAGATCGTTCATTCGGTTGAAAAGACGAAGATAGGTTGATTTGCCGCATCCCGACGGACCGATCAAAGCCGTCACTTCCCGCGACTGGATGTCCATGGAAATGTCCTTGAGCGCGTGATGTTCGCCATACCACATGTTCACGCCTTTGGAGGCAATCTTTAGAACCGGAGTACGGACGACGGCGGACACCGGGTTGGTCCCGGAGGTCGGGGCCGACCGGTTCGTTGACGGATCAGGCATGGCTGTTTGAGCGGTTTTGATGGTGATTCGGTTATCGCTCATCGGATTTCTCTCACATTCAATGTATCACATTTCATTTGAAAATACTTCAATATTCAGAAGGCAGAACTCTGGTATTTTTTACGAAGCCGCGCCCGGATGATAATGGCCGTCAGATTCAACAATAACACAAGAAGAATCAACAGGAGAGCGGTCATAAACACCATCGGTTTGGCGGCCTCCACATTGGGAGACTGAAAACCGACGTCATAAATGTGGAACCCGAGATGCATGAATTTGCGATCAAGATGAAAAAAGGGAAACGACGCATCCAGCGGAAGGTTGGGCGCCAGCTTGACCACACCGGTGATCATCAGTGGCGCGACTTCACCGGCACCCCGGGCCATGGCCAGGATGACCCCCGTGAGGATACCCGGCGTCGAAGCCGGCAAGATGACGCGCCAGGTGGTTTGCCATTTAGTGGCGCCAAGGGCCATGGAGCCATCGCGCACGCCTTTGGGTACGGCATTCAGTGCCTCCTCGGTGGCGACAATAACCACAGGCACGGTTAGCAGCGCCAAGGTCAGTGAGGCCCACAGAATGCCTCCGGTACCCCACGTGGGGGTTGGCAGACGTTCGGGATAAAAAAGATTGTCAATCGTGCCGCCGCAGAAATATACAAAGAAGCCCAACCCGAAAATGCCGAATACGATGGAAGGAACACCCGCGAGATTATTCACGGCAATCCGGATGATGCGAACCCACAAGCCCTGCCGGGCATATTCCTTGAGATACAAGGCGGCCACCACGCCAAATGGCACAACAGCAAGAGTCATGAGCAGTACCATCATGACCGTGCCAAAGATGGCCGGAAAAACGCCGCCTTCTGTGTTGGATTCCCTGGGGTCTGCCGTCAGGAATTCAGAAATTTTGGTCACGTAATGCGAAAGGCGGTCGGCAAGACTCAAACGATTGGGCTCGGTGAAACGGACAATACCGGCCAGAGGTAATTCTTTTTCTTCCTGTTGGGCGAGGGCGACCACGACGCTCAGGCCTGAAATTTCCGCCGCCAGCGTGTCGATGCGGCTTCGCGACATTCCGTATTTCTGCTGCAGTTCCTCCAGCCGTCGATCCAGAGCCAGATTGGAGGCAGCATTGGAGGTGCCATAGAAGTCCATCTTCTGGCGTTCCAGACGAATCTTCTCCATTTCGTCATTGACAGACCCGATAACCGAAGTTTCGATCTCGTCGATTGCCTGTTGTACGAGGCGGGCCTTTTCCAGGAGGGAACGGAAAGAAGGAATGGCATAATCTCCTGTGGCAACGACGGCGCCGTGGTTTTTTACCGACAGCAGGAAGCCATACATATTACCGTTGGCGCGCCGTTCGATACACAGGGCATTCATGGGATAATCGAGGGCGGTCACGTCACTCTCGTTGATCCATCGGAAATCGCTTCCATAGACGTCCCGATTGCCCACCTTCAACTGCCATCGGACGCCTTCCAGGCCGGTGGCTTCATCGACGGCGCCGGGTATGGACTCCTCGTCGGAGATTTCGCCCAAATGGATTTGTCCGTTTTGTTGCGTGACCCGGGCAATGGGAGACGGCCAGAAAACCCCCGCCCCGTGAAAGGCAACAACCGCGAGCAAACCCGCCACCAGAAAGCAGATGCCGGCAAGGACGGCTCCTGTCAACCACAGAAACATGTCTCCATTTTTGAAAAGGCGCATCATGGTTTGGCCGTTTCCTGTCTAAAGCGAGGCATATTTTTTTCTGAGCCGCTGCCGTACGGTTTCAGCCACCGTGTTGATCACAAACGTCAGAAGGAACAGGATCAGGCCGGACAGGAACAGCACGCGGTAGAGCGAGCCGCCGTGCGGGGCTTCGGGAATCTCCACGGCGATATTGGCCGAAAGCGTCCTCATGCCGTTGAACATGCTCCAATCCATGATCGGCGTGTTGCCGGTCGCCATCAGTACGATCATCGTTTCACCAATGGCCCGGCCAAACCCGATCATGACCGCGCTGAAAATCCCGGCGCTGGCCGCGGGGAGCACGACCCGGACGGCGGTTTGCCAGCGGGATGCCCCAAGGGCAAGCGATGCGGACGTCAAGTGGGCCGGCACACTGGAAAGGGAATCTTCCGTGATCGTAAAAATAACCGGCATGGACGCAAACGCCAGTGCGATACCGACGACGATGCAGTTGCGCTGATCATACGTGACATTCAGCGTCGTGTAGAGCCAATGCTGCGCATCGCCGGCCATAACGAGATCCTCAAACCAGGAACCTGCCGAAACGCCTATGAACAACGCCAGAAGCAGGGCGGGTATCATCAGCAGGAATTCATAGCCAAATTTGAAACGTTGGATGAAGCGGCGTGGCATTCTTTCCAATAGCGCGATCATGCCGATCAGCAGTATCGGCACCAGGAAAATACTCAGAAAGAAGCCCGGCAAAGTGTCTTTGATAAGGGGCGCAAGCCAGAGGCCGGCGAGAAAGCCGATGACCACACTGGGCAGCGCCGCCATGATTTCCACGGTCGGCTTGATCACGGCCCGAATTCTGGGATGAGCGAATTGCGACGTGTACAACGCCCCCATGATGGCCAATGGAACGGCGAAGAACATGGCATACAATGTCCCCTTGATGGTTCCGAAAATCAGAGGCACGAGGCTGAATTTGGGTTCGAAGTCGTCCGTGCCCCCGGTGGATTGCCACGTGTAGGAGGGTTTGTCGTAACTTTCATACCATACGTTATCCCACAGCGTTTTGGAGGATACTTCCGGATGTGGATTGTTCACCGTGTAGGCGAGGAGCCGGCCATTCTGATCCATACCCACAAGCCCGTCCGATTTTGGGGAGAATCCGGCCAACCGGATGGCCGCCGTCGACGCTCTGATTTCAAGAAGGAGTTGTTCACTCGTCGAGTGGTATACCCGCAAGAAACCGTCCGCATCCCCGGTCAGAAAACTCTTGTTTCGCCACGAGGGGACAATGGTCGTGATTGGCCTGTGACCTTCGGAGAATGTCCGTATGGACGTCAACGTGCGCGCATCGCTCGTCACCGAAGAGGGTGTAAGCATCCAGGCGCCGATGTGTCCTCCTTCGGTTCCACTCACCACCATGGTCTCGCCGATCAGGTACGTCATGGCCGTGACGCGCGAGCCGCTTCCCATGTCGACCGTTTCCGTCCATTCGGGGTCGGAACCGGGATTCCAGCGCCATCGCTCCACGCGTCCATGGTCCAATCCGGCCAAAATGGTTTCGGAATTGGCATTGATGAGCAGTGATAAAATCGGCCCGTCCGCGGTGAATTGGGTGCGGAAAGTATCCTGTCCGGCAAAAAATACGTTGACGAGCCGGCCCGACGCCCACGCATAAACCAGATCCCCGCCATGTCTCGCCGCCGCAACACACGTGGCCGAAGCGGTCGTTACGTCGGAAAACAACGCAACATACGGTAACACTTCCGGCACCACCGTTCGCTGTCGGCCTTCAAACAGCGTATTGAAACGAATCTCGGTTTGCAGTACACGGCCGGCGGACGTGGTGAGCATGAACTGATGCGAGAAAGGGATTCGTACGACCGACGTGAGGGTTTCAGGCGTCGTGAGCGGCCAGGTTTTGATGCGCCGGTTTTCGGCTGTCGTCACGAAATGCAGACGGCCATCCCTGGACACGGCATACAGGATTTCTTTTTGTTCTTCTTCACCGATGGCGAGCAGGTCATGCGCGGGCGTGGCCAGAATCGAGGGCGTGTCGAGGGTCATGGTCTGATCCGATTCAGCCGGCAGCCACAGGGGAATGGTCTGCGAAACGATGAAGATCATTATGCCGGCGACGACCAACACCAGAGCCAGACCACCGGCCGTAATGATGCCGGTGGCAAGGCGGTCGGTTATTTTTCGGAGCTTCACGTACGAAGTCCGTCGATCACGGTTCGATCAATTGGCGTTGCGCCGCGACAATGTCCGCGGTCAGGGGCATGTAACCATCCTTGGCCACGACCATTTGCCCTTCGTAGCTCAGCACAAATCGGAGAAATTCTTTGCGCAGGTCATCGAGGCCTTTTGTGGGGTCTTTTGCCACATAAACGTAAAGAAACCGGCTCAAAGGATACGCCGAACTCTTGACGTTGTCATAAGTTGGTTCGACGAACTGACCGTCTTTTCCGCCAATCGGAAGCGCGCGAACATCGGTGGTTGTGTAACCAATGCCGGAATACCCGATCGAATAACGGTCTGTACCGACACCTTGGACCACGGATGCGGAACCCGGCTGCTCTTTGACATTATCTTTGAAATCCCCCTTGAAAAGGGCATGTTCCTTGAAGTAACCATAGGTTCCAGATGCCGAATTTCGGCCATAGAGGCTGATAGGCCGGTCTTTCCACTCGTCTTCAAGGCCGAGTTGCCCCCACGTGAGGATTTCTTCCTTGGCGCCGCCTTTGCGTGATTTTGAGAAAATGGCGTCAATCTGCTGCAGGGTCAGGCCTTTGATGGGGTTGTCTTTGTGCACATACACAGCCAGGCCGTCATACGCGGTCTCAATCGCGGTCGGCTTGTAGCCGTGCTTCTTCTCGAATTTGTCGATTTCTTCCTTCTTCATCGGCCTTGACATCGGCCCGAACTGGGCGGTACCTTCGATCAACGCGGGAGGCGCCGAACTGGATCCCTTGCCCTCGATTTGCACATTGACGCTGGGATACAATTTTTTGAATTCCTCGGCCCAATAGGTCATCAGGTTATTCATGGTATCCGAACCGATACTGTTCAGGTTTCCGGATACACCGCCGGTTTTCACATACTTCGGGATGTTTTCTTCCACTTTGACGGCGGTCGAGGCGGCGACGGCTGTCTGTGCTTTTGATCCGTCTTCCTCTTTCTTGAATTCCTTTTTCTTTTCCCCGCACGCAATAACAACCGACAGGACAAGGGCGCCTGTCAGCCACAAAAAGCTGGATGGCCGGTTCATGGTTTGCTCCAAAGGATTTGGTTGGTCATTTGTTTTTTGATCTTGTCGCAAAATATGATCCAAATTAAGATGCCATTGTTAAACGAATATTAACTAATTATTACACCTGTGTTAAGAAATTATGATGAAAGTCACTCTTAAAGTATTGTAATTAATATTATTAGATACTATGTTAAATGACCAGGCATATTTTCGAGAGGACTTAAAGAAAGGCAGGTCATGTCGCATCAGATTTCGACCATTTACTTTGACTTGGGGAAAGTCCTGGTTCATTTTGACTGGGCGGCCGCCTGTGAGAGAATGGCCACACACTCCAGTTCCACGCCGCCTCAAATCCATAAGGAGATAACAGGCGGTGATTTGGTGGCCCGATATGAACGTGGCGAGCTGACGACATCGGATTTTCTGAGCTTGTTTGGAAAAAAGATAGGATTCCGCGAGCCGGCAGGGTACTTGAAAGAACTGTGGTCGGATATCTTCACGCCCATCGATGAGCACGTGGCCATGATAGGACAGGTGAAGCCGCCAATACAGGTTGGAATTCTATCGAACACGAACGAAGCCCATATGGACTGGATACACGATCGGTTTCATTGGTTCCGGTCCATTCGGCCCAAAGTGTTGTCCTGCGAAGTGGGATTCAGAAAGCCGGAGTTGGAGATATATGACATTGCCGCCAAACGCGCCGGCGCCCTTCCGGGAGAAATCCTTTTTGTTGATGACCTGCCGGACAATGTCACCGCCGCACAGAAAGCCGGGTGGCATGCCGTACGAGCGACACCGGGAGAGTCCCTGCGCCAATGCCTCAGGGCGAGCGGCTGGGATCACATTGTTTCCACTTGATTTTACGCACTTGGCCGTTTACTTTTGACCAGTACCATTGACCCACGTCACCCCGGCTCATGAAAAATCCAACCATTCTCGTCGCGGACGATAATCCGCACATCTCGAAATTACTGACCATGAATCTTGAAAAGGAAGGGTTCCGCGTGATTCACGCCACGAACGGCGAGGAAGCGCTGGAAAAACTCGAATCCGAGAAACCCGATCTGGTCATTTCGGATGTGATGATGCCCAAGCTCGACGGCATAGCGCTGTGTCAGAAGATCAGAACCGAATCCTCCATGCCAATGGTTCCCTTCATGTTCCTGACGTCGATCGATGCGAATGTCACGCAAAAGCGGGGTTTTCGAGCCGGCGCCGACCAATACCTGATCAAATCGGAAATCAATCGCGACGTATTGCTTGGCAAGGTCAATGAAATGCTGAAACACGTGCACAAAATCAACGATATCGATGCGCCTGCCAAGTCCACGTTCAAAGGCGATCTGTCGGAGTTAAGTTTGATCGAAATTCTTCAATTGTTGCACATACATAAAAAGACCGGCCATCTGGCGGTTCGGCGTCCGTACTATCCGGAGGCCAACGTCTATGTCAAGGATGGCGAGGTCGTGCACGCCGCGCTTGGCGAGGATAGGGATGAAAAAGCGTTGTTGATCATGTCGGTGTGGAAGCGCGGAGAATTTGTGTATGAGCAGCAGGATGTGAACGGTATTGAAAAGACGATGTCATCGACGACGGAAAACATCATCATGGAAAGCTGCCGGATGGCCGGCCAATAGCCGTTGCGCGTGTGGCGGAAATGAAAACGGGCTGACATTGGTATGACAGCCCATTTTTATTTCACGTCTCCGGACGGGACTAGAAGTCGTAGCCGATTGAGAAATAATGTTTGGCGTCGTTGCCGTGAAATCGGGGATTCATGATATTCCATGCCAGGTCGTATCGCAGGACAAAGAACCCCACAAACGCCCGGATACCAAAGCCATACCCGACGCGCACATCCTGAAACACGGTTGTCCCATCGGCCAATTCGGTGGTCCAGTTGAACTTCGAACGGTTGTACTGAATATTGCCGAGGCGGTCGAGATAACGATACGTGGCCGGCCGTTCGCCGTCCGAGCTTTCGCGGCCTCCCCATGCGGCGCCGGCGTCAATAAAGGTGACACCGCGTATCTGTTGCAGAAAGAGCGGAAGAGGGAAGCCCAGTTGCATGATGTGGATGAAAGGAAAACGGAATTCGAAATTGGCCACGGCATACCGCGTGCCCTGCAGTTCGTAATAGTCGCAGCCGCGCACCGGCGTGACATACGTGGCGAGGAAATCCTGGAACTGATTGATGACAATATCGCCGTTGGTGAAACGGGGAGCGATCCAGTTGTCCAGGCCACCGACGAAAAACCTTTGCGGATCACGGCCATAGGTGGCGCCGCCGCTGCCGCGCATGGCCACGGCATAATACTTCTTGAACCAATAGTACTTCCGCAAATCCGCCGCGACGGAAATAAAACGAAGGCCATTGGCGCCATAACCCGGACTTCCCGACACGGCAATCTGGGCCCGGCGACCGTCGAAAGGACCGAATATCGTGAAGAGCGAATTGTCCGTGGTCAACGCGGCCGACAGAATCGTGTTCTGCGAATGACGGGTTGGTCCCAGGCCCGCAATATCTTCCTTGCGAATGGCCGATGATTGAGAAACGGAGGTTTCCCGGGCAAGCGTGAATTGTGTGACGCCCACATCGAAACGGTCAAACTTGTTGAATGGTCTCGATGCGCTGATGGTGGCGCCATAGTATCGGTACCTGATGAAACTATCCGCATAACCGTCCTGCCCCTCCACCGGCACGTCGTAGCTCACTTCATCCAGGAAATCCGTGGCGAATGAGTAAGCGGTGTGGAATGCCGTCAAACCATAGTCGGTGCGATTGGACAGGTAGTAATAGGAACCGAAGAAACTGCTATTCTTAAGATCGAAAAACAGGTTGGTGCCAAATTGCAGACGGTGGTTGCCGAGAATGTCACTGAACGCAAACTGGGTCGTTCCCTGGAAACCGATAAATGTATTGAAGCCGGCGGTGCCGTACAACAAATCGGGCGTGAAACGCACTTTGTACTTCCGGATTCGATATTCACCATTCTCATTCTTATAGACGCGTTCTGGCAATACGACAAGGGTTTGTTCTTCCTCGGCGGCCGACGCGGAGTCATTTTCAAATCCCGTGAACACGAAACTGCGGAAGGACGGCGTCTCGCCTGACTTTCTTCCGGGGGCCGAACTTCCGGTCGTATCCTCGCCGATAAATACGACCTGTGTGGAATCCGAGTCCCCGGAACGAGCGGTCGATTTTTCGCCCAAACCGATTTCATCGCTGAGTGTTTCCGGGAGATCCTTCTCTTTTCTGAATTTCTTCATTGAAATCGTCAGGGGGAGTTCAATGGGCTTTGCATCGAAGGGGTTTTTGAGAGTGAAAATGTCGAAGCCGATCTTGTTGAAGGCCGTGTAAGCCAGGAGTTTGCCGTCCTTGCTCAACGACGGCTGGAAAATGCCACTGAGGTTATTGGTGATGGCATAGTTTCTGTCGGCGGTGAGATCAGCTACATACAGGTTGGACACGCCGTTGCGGCTGGAAGTGAATAGCAGTTTGGAATTGTCCGGGCCCCATTCCGGCCATTCATCGTTCATCGGATCCGTGGTGATGCGTACAATGTCGGAACCGTCGCTATTCATGACATAAATGTCCGTCTGGGCGTACGGGATCGAAGCCATGTCAAAGCCGGCGGCCGGCTTGGTGAGCATGTCCTGCCGGTCGGACACAAAGGCGATCTTACGGCCATCGCGGCTGAAGACGGCTCTCAGATCGCTGAAAATATCGTCGGTAAGTTTCGTCAATTGGCGTGCGGACAAATCCAGGACATAGATGTCGCTCTGGCCGTGCCAGATGCCTGAAAACACAATACGCTGACCGTCCGGGCTCCAGCTTCCGCCGGTGATGCCTTCGAGGTCTTTCCATTTAAACCGGTCCAGGGCGCCGCTTTCCACATCCAACACGAGCAAGGCGTCGTTATCGCTGGCCTTGGCTGAAAAAACGAGCCGCCGTCCATCCGGGCTCCAGTTCATGCCAGGGCTCAGCCAGTGCAGTTGTTCCAGATCGGGGGTCTTTTCACCGGACACGAGTTTCCGCAGGATCGTGCCGTCGACGGATGACATCAGCATGATATCGGCGTACCCGCTCCTGTCCGTCAGGAAGGCGATCTTGTCTCCATTCGGAGAAAGAGCGGCACTGATGTTGTAGAAATTCTCGTCGCGATCGTGGCGGGTCAATTGCTTCCCGATTTCCTTGACCGGCTGCATGTTGGCGATATCCGGAAAATATATCTTGCGGTGATACATGGCCCATTTTTCAGAAAACTCATCCATCTTCATTCCAAACACCGCTTCTGTCGCTGAATTGGACGTACCGGCCACCCGGAACTTGGTGATGAATTCGGCGACTTTTTCCTCGCCGTACTTTTCTTCGATGTAACGAAAGATAGTCGGGCCCGCCGTGTAGACGGCATAGCCGGTCATGTTATCTATGGAAGGCAGGTAACCCTCGGTCACGGCATCGCGGACAAACATGTCGGATTGGGTATCGAAGGTCTCGTGGCGGGATGAATATTCCGCCAAACCCTCGGCAAACCACAGTGGAATCTGGACACGAAACCGGCCGGTCAACATGGCCTGAACCGATCCGCCGTACATATAGTCATTCATGACACCGTGCACCAATTCGTGATGGATCACGTGCCTGAATTTCTCATACGAACCTTCGTAGGGGATGATGATGCGGTTTTTGAAAAGCTCGGTGACGCCGCCTGTGAATTCCGACATGTATTCATCGAGGACATTGGTTTGCTGGAAATGGTTGTGCGAGTTGTACACCACCAAAGAAATGCGGTTCTGGATCTCATAGTTGCCAAAGAGCGGCGTGATCTTGACCAGTGCGCTTTCCGCGACGTCGGCGGTGAAACGGGCGATGCCTTCGCCGCCTTCATAGAAATACACATCGAAGTGTTTTGACTGGACGAAGCGCCATTTGAAGTCCTGGTATTGAACTTTGTTTTGTCCAAAGAATTTTTGCTCTTCCTGCGCATATCCGTGCGCGGCCGTCAGAATGGTCCAGACCCATAACAGCGTTACCAATCCGCTTTGGCCTTTCAACATGGCGATACTCCTGTGAAGAATCATGATATGATGGCGCTTCTTTGCTTAATGGTGATAACCCGCCGCGGGACGAAACATTCCAAGAAATGTAGCCTTTTGATGCGTGCGTGCCGGAATCCTCTTAAGACTACGGAATGGGCGGGTAAAAGTTCAAAAAGTCGTTGTAAAAAAATGGGTTATCCAGTATATTGGCACGTTTGTAACGTATCAAAAACGCCCAGGATTATCAAGCAAAATGTCGGGCCGCCATTGTCACCATCAAACCATGGAGTATTGAACGTATGGGTAATCGGACGTTAGCCATTCTGAAGCCGGATTGCGTGCGAAAAAACGTGCAGGGAAAGGTCATGGCGAGAATACAGGACGCCGGATTTCGGATCGTGGCCATGAAACAAATCCGCATGACCCTGGAACAGGCCGAGGGATTCTATGCCGTCCACAAAGGGCGCCCGTTCTTTGCGGAATTGACCCGCTTCATGAGTTCGGGGCCGTGCGTGCCGATGGTTCTTGAAAAAGAAAACGCGGTTGCCGAATTCCGGCGCGTCATCGGGGCGACCGACCCCAAAGAAGCGGATCCCGGAACGGTACGCCGTGAATTCGCGGACAGCAAGGGTGAAAATATCGTCCACGGTTCCGACTCGGACGAGAACGCGGCGATTGAGATCGCGTATTTCTTTACGCAGGGCCAGTTGGTGGCCAACTCCTGAACCGTCCGCGCCGATGAAAGCGGAAATCATTGTCATCGGGGATGAGATACTTCTCGGACAGGTCGTTGACACGAATTCCGCGTGGATCGCCCAGTGTCTGGCCGAAGAGGGAGTGCCGGTTCATCGGATCACCAAAATAGGCGATGACGAAGAACGCATCGTGGAAGCGTTTGAGTCGGCCGTCGGCCGTTCAGAATTGATCATCAGCTGCGGAGGATTGGGGCCCACGCACGATGATCGCACGCGATTTGCCGTGGCGAGGTTTCTGGGCGTCGAACTGGACCCCGATGCCAATGCACTTGACGAAATTCGCACCATGTATGAGAAGGCCGGACGAACCATGGGCGCAACCAACGCCGTTCAGGCATTGATTCCAAGGACAGCTTCCTTCCTTTCCAACCACGTCGGCACCGCGCCCGGGCTCCATTTCGGAAAAGGCGCGGCCACCTGCTTCTGCATCCAGGGCGTTCCCAAAGAAATGGAATGGATGGTCCGCCGGTATGTTCTTCCTTTTGCGAAAGCACATGCCGGCGTCCAGGTTCTCAAATACCGCGTGATTCGTGTGACCGGCGTTCCCGAATCGAGTCTCTATGAAAAAACAAAAACGGTTGTTGAAAAGCATGCCGGCGTGGTGGACGTGGCCTTTTTGCCGAAGACGACGGTCGGGGTCGATATTCGTTTGACGGTCAACGGGACGTCCGCCGGGGAAGCCTCGTCGAGGATTGCGGATACGGAAAAGGACTTCCTGGACGCCATTCACGCGCATTTTGAGCACGCGGTCTATGGATTTGACCACGACACCATGGAGAAGGCCGTGGCCGAGCTCCTGTTTCGAAGCGGATTGTCCGTGGCGACGGCCGAATCGTGCACGGGCGGATTGCTCGCTCATCGTCTGACCAATGTGTCCGGCAGTTCCGGTTATTTCCTGCGCGGCGTTACGGCGTATTCCAACGAATCCAAAATCGATCTGCTCAACGTCGCTTCGCAGACCATTGAGGATCATGGCGCTGTGAGTGAAGAAGTGGCCAAATCGATGGCCGTCGGCATCCGCGAACGGTCCGGGGCCGATATCGGTCTTTCGACGACCGGCATAGCCGGTCCGACCGGCGCGACGCCGGCGAAACCGGTCGGTTTGGTTTATATCGGCCTGGCTACAAAAGCGGGCGTCAAAGTACACCGGCCGTTGATCCTGCCGTACCCGCTCGACCGCGTCACTTTCAAGGAACGGACATCCCAGACGGCGTTGGATCTTTTGAGAAAGCACCTGCTTCGTGAAACCTCGCGGGAGGGGACATGATCATCTGTCTGGTCACCGGTTCGGTGGTTTCGACTCACAAGAATGAGCATCTGACAGGATACAAACTGCTGGTGGTCCAGCCGGTAGACCTGGAACGGCGCCCGATCGGGCCGGATCTGCTGGCCGTTGATGAAGTCAACGCCGGCGTGAACGATTTGGTTCTGGTCATGCGGGAAGGAGGGTCGGCACGGATCATTCTCGACAACAAAAAAATTCCCGTCCAGGCCGTCGTCGTGGGTGTCATTGACAACTTTCACGTTGTTTCGCAGAACTGAAGTTTTGTAGGAGCCAGTATGGAAAAATTTTTGGTTGAAGGCGGAAAACGTCTGCAGGGCACGTTTGTCCCATCGGGCAATAAGAATGAAGCCTTGCCGGTCGTGGCGGCATGCATGTTGACCGAAGAGCCCGTCATTCTGAGGAATCTGCCGGCGGTGACGGACGCTCACAAAATGCTGGAGATTGCGGCCAATCTCGGGGCGGACGTAACGCCTCTTGGGAAGAACGCGTGGAAGGTCCAGGCGAAAGAAATTCGCACGCATGAACCCGACCACCAAATCGCCGAAGAGATCCGCGGATCTTTTCTGTTTGCCGGGTCGATGCTTGGGCGGCATGGCAAGATCGTGCTGCCGTCGCCCGGCGGCGACAAGATCGGCCGCCGCAGGCTTGATACCCACATCGTTGCGTTGCAGGAACTGGGCGCATCGGCGGAATTGGGCCATCGCAGTTATCACTTGTCGACCCGGGGGCTGGTTGGCAAAGACATGTTTCTGGACGAGGCCAGCGTGATGGCGACCGAAAATGCCGTCATGGCCGCGGTACTGGCGAAGGGCACAACCATTATCAATCATGCGGCGTGCGAACCTCACGTCCAGGGACTATGCCGCATGTTGAACGCCATGGGCGCGCGCATCTCGGGTATTGGCAGCAATGTATTGACGATCGAGGGAGTGGACCGTTTGCACGGCTGCGAGCACACGATCACCAACGATCACATTGAAATAGGCAGTCTCATCGGGCTTGCCGCCGCCACGCGTTCGGAGGTGTTGATCAGGAACGCGTTCCCGCCGAATTTGCGGATGATCCGTCTGGCCTTTGAAAGACTTGGTATTCGGATTGAGGATCGCGGCGAAGACGTGCTTATTTCGGGTGACCAGTCGCTTGAGATCGCCTCCGACATGGACGGCGCCATTCCGAAAATCGACGATGCGCCCTGGCCGGGCTTTCCGGCGGACCTGACGAGCATCATGGTCGTGGCCGCGACCCAGTGCCGGGGAACGATTCTGATTTTTGAGAAGATGTTTGAAAGCCGGTTGTTTTTTGTGGACAAACTCATTTCCATGGGCGCCCGCATTGTGTTGTGCGATCCCCATCGCGCGGTCATCACCGGACCCACGAAGCTCCACGCCGACCTTATTACCAGTCCCGACATCCGCGCCGGCATGGCCCTCCTGATAGCGGCCCTTTGCGCCGACGGGACTTCGACCATCCAAAACATCCGGCAACTAGACCGGGGGTATGAACGCATCGACGAACGGCTCCGCGCCCTGGGCGCCGATATCCAAAGAGTGTCCGCCTGATCTTACCGCCCCGGAGGGCGCCTTCACTGCATCCCGAACCCATTCCACTGCCTGATCATGGCCGTATCGCCCTCGCATGGCTATTTTGGGGTGAACGTTAATTGTGTGACTTACCAGAAGGACCGATCATGCAAATTGTTGTACCCATCACTGTCCTTTTCCTTTTTGTTCTGGCCTCCAGCGTGCAAGCCGAACGCCGCGACGTGCCGTCCGAGTATGCCACCATTCAAAGCGCCATTGACGCCTGCACGAATGGCGACACGGTTCTGGTTGCCCCGGGTGTCTATTTTGAGAACATCACGTTCCGCGGCAAAAACATCGTTGTGGCCAGCCAGTTTGTCCTGACGGGAGACGTGCAGGCCATTTATCAAACCGTGATTGACGGTTCGCAACCCGTCAACCAGGATTCGGCGAGTGTCGTGCGTATCATTGGCGGTGAGGATAGCACGGCCGTCCTGATGGGATTTACCATCCGCGGCGGGACGGGGACGGCCTGGCCGGATGAACACAGTCCGGGCACTTACCAGGAAGGCGCCGGTATCCACATTGCATTGTCCAGTCCGACGATACGAAACAATTTCATTATTCGAAATACGGCCATTCGCAGGACCGGTCTGGCGAGCGCGGGGGGAGGAGGAATTCGTGCCGGCGATGGCTTTCCCAAGATATTAAACAATGTGATAGTCCGGAATCGCGGGCCATACGGGGCCGGCATTGTGCTGAATTACACGGGCGCGATTGTCCGAAACAACATTCTGTGCCAGAATACAGGCGGGGAAGACTACGGGGGCGGCGGCATCTGGATCAATGGAACCGGTCCACATCCAAAGCTGATTGAAAACAACACGATTGTTGGCAACACGTCGGCAGGCGGAGGGGCGGGCATCATGATGTTTTCATCAACCAATGTGACAGCCAGGAATAACATTATTGTCGGGAACGCGCCGGATCAAATCGCCGGGGCCTCGACCATAAGCGTGTCGTATTCGAATGTACAAGGTGGGTGGTCCGGCACGGGCAACTTTGATGCACCGATGCCGTTTGAAGACAGTACCTATTACCTGGACCTGCTTTCCGCATGTATCGATGCCGGTGACCCGGACATTCAGTTCAATGATCCCGCGGATGCCATTAATCCGACATTGGCCGCATGGCCGTCGCGAGGGACTCTCCGTAATGATGTCGGGGCTTTTGGAGGCCCCGGGCGCAGTGTGCTGCCCATCGCCTACGAGCAGGGTATGTATCTGGCCACGTTGGTCATGAATTTTGGATCCGTCAAAGTGGGCGAGACCAGGACGCTTTCAACACCCTTCTACAGCATCGGCAACCTGGCATTGGAAATCGACAGCGTGGTTATCAAGAATCGTACGAGTGGTATCGTCGTTGTGTCACCATCCGGGCCAACCGTGGTACATGGATTCACCGTCGATTCCATTCGTATTGCGTGGACACCGACAGCGGTCGGCAACCTGAGAGACACGGTTCTTATCTATCACAGGGATACCACGACAACCAATCCGCGCAGAATCCGATTGATGCTCAACGGACTGACAGATATCCCGGGCGAGGAACAAATACCCTCGAGTTATCAACTTCATCAAAACCACCCCAATCCTTTCAACCCGACGACCAAGATTACGTTGGACCTGCCAACATCAGGATTGGTCACCTTGCGCGTATACAACATGATGGGGCAATGGGTTTCCACGCTGGTTCAACGTCGCATGGAGCGCGGTCGTCACCAGGTCGAGTGGGATGGCAGGAATGCCGACGGGCTTCCGGTCTCTTCCGGCGTGTATCTCTATCGCATGGAAGTCAACGGAAAATCATGGACACGCAGAATGGTCTTTCTCAAGTAGTTGTCCCTCTCCTCGCCATACAGAAGCTCCTGTCCAAACGGTCAGACAGGAGCTTCTTTTTGTTTCTTACGGCGTCGCCACATCCGCGTAGGCGGCCTGTGCAACCTCCATCGTCCTACGATTTTGAATCCACACGACGACGGCCAGATTGGCCGGGTTAAGGGGTTCCGGAGTGCTCTTCCATTGTGGTTTCTTCGTCATCGATGATGATCGAGAAGGCAATTCGTGCGGGTGGTCGATCATTGCGTCCAGGTCGGCCTGGATTTGAGTCAGGTTGAATTCGTGACGGGTGTTTGTTTTGCCGGGCCTCAGCGCACGGCCGGATGCTCCGTCGGCCAGTTTCCGCACAACAAACGCGTGCGGGTTGATGCCGTTGCTGCCCGTGTACTTCACGCTCTTTTCAACAAGCGCCACATGCAGGACAAACGGTTCATTTTTTGGAACGCCTTGCATTGATACGTCCACGAAAATGTCATTGCCGAGGCGGCCAGGCTTCAGGTTCAACGACATCGCGGCCGCGTTGGTCAACCGTTTTTCGACGGTCCTTTGATACATCGTAAAACGGTTGCCGATCAGGAATTTCGGCCCACCGCCGCCGACGGATTCAACGCCGTCAAAGAAAGTCGTCGGTGTGCCAAAATCACCGCCGTAGTATTTGTAGCGTTCCCAGCTGTCCTGGGTGGTGAGCGGGTCGGGCCGTGGAATGTGGAGATGATACTCGAGAATAGCCACTTCGTCGCGGTCGTAGTATTCCGACAGGGCGTCGAAGGCCATGTCGGCGCTGACACACGGGCCACAATCGGCGCCGGTGAAAAGTTCGGCGAGAATGACTTTGTCCGCTTTTTTCCTGGATGCGCGATGGGGTGGCGTGAAACGGGAGAGTGAATCCTTCAGGTCGGTGACCACCCTTGAGCTTCCTTTCCGAGAACCCCGCCAGGATGTGTAGGCGCGCACAAAAGCAGACTGAAGTTCGTCATCGGATGTGGCCAGCAAGGCGGTGGCATAGGCGTATGTAGCCTGTTCGGGCTGGCTGGATTCTTCCAGCAGATGTCCGTACATCATCCAGTCATCCCTTTGCCAGGGATCCATCAAGGCCGTGATCGATCGATACAGGTTCATGGCTTCTTCTTTTCGCCCCAGTGACGCCAAAACAAGAGCGTGATTCTTTTTCAATTCCATCACGCGTTCAAGCGCGTCATGCGGTTGCAGGGACGCGACGGCCTCATTGGACCATCGTTCGGCGACGTCCGGATCCACGCCGGTTCTTGCAAGAAAAACGGCCGCCTGGCTTTTAAGAATGAAATGACGGGACGCGGGTACGGAATCCACCAAAGCGTGGACGGCCCGCCGGGCAAGACTGTCCTTCAATAAGGGGTCCGTTTGATCGCCGGAACGGCTTGACCAGGTCAGGAAGTGTTCCAATGACAGGCGGTCGCCCTGCAGAGCCAAAGGCACGATCCGATACAAAGCGTCCATCCGATGACCGTCGGCTTCCTCATACACCGCCAGGTTACGGACAAATTCCGTCTCATCTCCGTACATCGCTACGACGTCTTTCTGCAGTTGAAGCGCCGCCGAAAAATGCCGGCGGTGGAATTCGATCAGCGCCCTGGTATTCAGACAGGCGGCTTGGTAATAGACGGCCATCGTTTTGGCGAGGCTATCCATGGGTGACAGCCAGGCCTCGCATGTATCCAGGGCGAGACCCTTTTGGGCCAGCCGCTCTATCGTGTTCAAGGTCTCAACCAGGCGCCGATTGTAGGGGACGCTGTCCAAATACCGGCGGGCAACGGACAGGGCTTTGGTGTCCGATCCCGCGTCCACGTGGGCCTCGAACGTCTCGAAAAGAACTTTGCGGACATTTTCACTGGAAGGAAATGTCTTCAGAAATCGTTCCAGGCCGGCCGCACGATCGGCAGGCTCCGGCAATTCTCTGACATAGGAAAGCATGTCGGTTTCATTCATATTGGCGTAGCGTGAGCACGCGAAAACCCACGCCAGGCACGACAGGATCACAAATAGAGAGTAACGCATGATAGCTCCGTCACGATTGGGTGTTTGTAAGGTCGAATCGGATACGTTGGAACCGCCATGAGGTTGCATGGAGAGACGGTCAGACTTAGGAAAATTCAGGTTGTCTTTCAAGTGTAATGTTGCGCGTGACGTTTCCAAAACGGTATTCGCGCCGAAACCCGGTCGCGACTATTTCGCGAAATGGAGAGCTTGACAGCACAGCAGCCGGGCGAAAGGAATGCATGGGCCTCAACGAAGCACAGAGACACCCGCTTGCGCGGGTGTGACATCACAAGCGAATCTCCGAGTGGATGCACCACGCGAAGCGACTTAGCGCTTTCGGCTCGTTGCCAGGAAAAAGAAGAATGGAATTCCATACACTTTTGGCCTCAATCGGCCGTGAAGACCCTCTCTGAACACAGCAACTCCAGGATTGATGGAGCAAGCGTCCTGCCACTGTGCCTTCGCGCCGAAACCCGATCGCGACTATTTCGCGAAATGGAGGCTCATAAAATTGAAAGTATCTCAGGAAATCGATGCGTGTCGCCATTGAATGTTCTTTTCTTTGTGCCCAAAGAAAAGAAGCAAAGAAAACAGCGGCTGTGGAAAAAACGCCTCGCCCCTCCGTTCGCGCTATGGTGGGCGGAAAGCAGTTCCTTTATTTCTACATTTCCCGTACTTGCACGTCTGTACCACGCTTTCCGCCAATTGTCAGAGTGAACTCCGGGGCTTGTTCGGCGTTTTTTCCAAGGCCGGGAAAACCCTCTCTGAACACAGCAAATCCAGGATTGATGGAGCAAGCGTCCTGCCACTGTGCTGACCATTTTCCACATTCTCCAAAACAATGGCGAGCACTTCGAAAGCCTGAGACACGCGCTTTCCATCGGCTTGCCCTGAGTCGGTCGAAAGAAAGCGGGAACCTCAATAGAAGGCGGAGACACCCGCTTCCGCGGGTGTGACAACACAGGGCGTGCTTGCCAGGCCATCGCTCCCCTCGATACGGTCTGCCTTCGGCAGCCCACTCGGGGAGCGGCCGTGCCTTCGCGCCGAAACCCGGTCTTCAGGTTTTCGTGAAGAACAGACTCACTATGGAAGTCGCCGGCCTGGATACACCACGAAATGAAAAAGCCGTCTCTCGACGGCTTTTTGGTGGGCATTGCTGGATTCGAACCAGCGACCTCTCGCGTGTGAGGCGAACGCTCTGAACCAGCTGAGCTAAATGCCCCGATTTATCTCAAACGACGGCCTAATCTATACGAACCGCTTCCCTTATGCAACAATAATTCAGCCCAGGATCGGATCGGTGATTTCGGTGATCCGGGCGTCGCCCCACAACCGCTCCAGATCGTAATACTCGCGGGCCGACGGCTGGAACACATGAGCAACCACGTCAATGTAGTCCAGCAAGACCCACGTCATGCCTCCGTACCCTTCGACGTGATGCGCGCGAACGCCTTCGTCTTCCAGCGTGGACTGAATATGATCGGCAACCGCTTTGACGTGCAATTCCGACGTGGCAGTGGCGACGACAAAAAAATCCGTCACGCTGGTGAGGCCTTTGAGATCGAAAACCTTGACGTCTTCCGCTTTTTTCTCAAACATGCACTGGGCAATGCGCGAAGCCAGATGATGCAAGGCCACGGGCGGCGTTTTGGCTTCAGGTCGGTGCGCCGACCGGTCGTAAGCCGCCAATTCCGCATCGATCTCCGCCGGCGTGAGAGATTCCACATTGTCCTCATGAACGCTCGTCGATCGTCCGGCCTTCGTGACGAGTTTTTTCACGGCCGCCCGACGGGTCGCCGCCGTAGAGGGTTTGGAGCGCTTCACGGCCTTTTTCCGGGTCTTCGTCGCCTGGCCGGCCTTTTTCGATTTGGGCCTGGCCGGCGTCGTGGTCCTGGCCGTAGATGTCTTGCTTTTGACGGTGGATTTCTTTTTCTTCTTTAGCACGAATGAGACTCCAAAAAATTTTCGCCAATATATGAGCGCATCACCTGAAATGCAAGGACGAGCTATTCAACCCCTTCCCGGCACGAACACCATGCACGCTTTGAAATTATTGTCGATGGGTCGCCATCTGCTTTGCATGATCGCGTCGCTCACCTTGCCCCTCCAGGCGGGCAGTCTGGAGTTGTCATACCGTGTCGATTTGACCAGGCTGGATGCCGATTCGTTCTTCGTCATGCTGCAAGTGCGGGGCATCCAGACGGATTCCGCGGTCTTTCAGTTTCCAACCACGGCCCCCGGAACTTATTCCGTCCTCGACCCCGGACGGTTTGTCGGAGGATTCAGGGCTCTTGACGGACAGGGCCGGGAATTGCCCACGCGCCGGACAACGACCAATCAATACGTGATTCACCATGCCCGATCCCTTAAGAAAGTGACGTATCAGGTTGACGACACGTTCGGCGCGGAAACGGATTCGAATCCCGTTCATCCGATGAGCGGCACGAACCTGGAACGGGACAATGCCGTCGTCAACGGACAGATGGTCTTCGGCTATTTCAAGGGCCATCAGTCCAATCCCATCGACGTGGCCTTTCAAATTCCGGATGGCTGGACGACGGCCACGGCTCTGGAAAACCGCCATGGCCTCTACCATGCCGATCATTACGATCATCTGGCGGATTCTCCATTCATGTTTGGTAAACTCAGCCAGGCCAACCTTAAAGTCGGCGGCGCCAGGATCGACGTGTTTTGTTATTCGGAAAACCAGCTGATCTCCGCCAAAGGGCTTGTGTCGCCGTTGAACGGCATGTTGAAGGCCGCGAATACGTTCCTGGACGGCCTTCCGGTGCGGCGGTACACCTTTCTCTTTCACTTCCGCCAGAATACCGGGCCGATCTACGGGGCGTGGGAACACAATTACTCGTCGTTTTACGTCATACCGGAGGCCGATTACGAAACGGTCGTGCCGATCGTCACGAGCATCAGCGCTCATGAATTCTTCCATGTGGTGACGCCGTTGAATCTGCACAGCGACGTCATAGAGAAATTTGATTTTGAAAATCCCAAAGCCTCCCGCCACCTGTGGCTCTATGAAGGGACGACGGAATGGGCCAGCGACATCATGCAGGTGCGCGCCGGGTTGATGTCGGACCGCCAATACATGGAGATGATCAGCCAGAAACTGCGTCGCGCCGGAACGTACGACCCGCGTGTTTCTCTGGTTGATCTTAGCCTGGGTTCCTATGACACCCAGGAATCCCAATACCAGAATATCTATGAAAAGGGCGCTCTCGTTTCCGTACTGCTGGACATGCGCCTTCTTGAATTGTCGCGTGGCCAAAAGGGACTGAGGGATGTCATCCGGGAATTGTCGAGGCTGTACGGGCCCAAACGGGCTTTCCCGGAAGAAAAGTTCTTTGATATTTTTGTCGATATGACGTACCCGGAAATCAAAGACTTCTTCAGGGACTATGTTCAGGGAACCGAACCCCTGCCAATCCAAACGTATCTCTCCAAAGCAGGGTACGACTACATCGAATCCGAGGCCACCGGTCAATTCCTCACTTCGCTCGGCCGGTATGATTTCGGATTCACGGACGGCGAATTGTCCGTTAAGAACGTCGATCCACAGGATACGATCATTCAGCGGCTCGGCCTTCGGGACGGTGATATTCTCCTGAAGCTGGTTTTCAATGACAGGCAGATCGACCTGCTGAATCCTTCCATTTCTTCCACGATCAGCGCCATGCAGAGAGGAGACCGCTTCGGCTGGGTGGTCCGAAGGGACGGCGTGGAAATCACGTTGTTTGGGTTCGTCGGCGGTGAACCCATCGTGGACAGGCATGTCATACGTCCGAAGGCGTCGGTGACCGACGAACAGAAACAATTCAGAAAGTGGTGGCTGAATCCGTAGCAGATGTTGAAACGGGAAGAGAGAGGACCGGGAGAAGGGGAGGCCGATCAGCGGCTTCCCTTTTTCATTTGATCGATTTGGCGCAAGATCAGACCGTAGCGCAGCCCGTGATCGCTGACGGTGATGGCCGGGCTGTTCAGGAAAGTCAGGGATTCCTCCAGAATCAAGGCGCCGGCCAGTATGACATCCGCCCGCTCCGGTTGCAGGCCCGGCCAGGCACGCCGCGCTGACAAATCGGTTGAGGCCAACCGCCGGCTGAACGACCGAAGCGCATCGATCGGCAGAACGTACCCGTTGATGCGATCCGGATCGTACGTGCGAAGTTCCTGTTTCATGGCCGCGATCGTCGTGATCGTGCCGGCGACTCCGATCAGGTGCCCGCACGGCGGCATCGCCGCCAGTTGTTCCGCCAGAATATCCCTCAGATACTCCCGCAGTTGCGACGCTTCATCTGGCAGGACGGGGTCGTGATGGATAAAGCGTTCGGTCAGCCGGACTGCGCCGATATCCAGGCTTTTTTTGAACAAGATCGACGATGCCGATCCGGTGATGAATTCCGTGCTTCCGCCGCCGATATCGATCACCGAACCCGGTTCGTCGCGGCGCGCGGCGTCGAGCACCAAACGGCCTCCGTGGAATGTCCACAGCGCTTCATCCTCGCCGCTCAGTACACCGATCCGAATCCCGGTGCGGTTGAACATGGCCTCAATGAACGCGTCCCGGTTGGACGCATCGCGCAGAAAACTCGTTCCAAAGGCGGAGGTCGTTTCGCAACGCGCGTTTCGGATGATCTCGCCGTATTCGGACAGCACCGCTGCGCACGCGTCAAATCCGCCGGGTTGAATAGTCCGGGAGGCGTCGACGTTGCGGCCGAGGCGGATGATGCGCTGGGTGTCCGAAAGAACCCGCCAGGAGCCGTCCGGCAGGATTTCCACGATCAAAAGCAGAACGGTGTTGGTGCCGATGTCGATGGAGGCGATCTTCATGGTCCCTGCAGGGCGAAGGCCGCCCATTCCCCGTCGATCAGCATGGTCCTTTCCAGCAGGCGATGGGTCTGAAAAGCCATTCGCATGATATCGGTTTCTTCCTTCAAAAGGCCCGCCACGATCAGCATGCCTCCGGGCGCCAGTTTTGAGCACATGGCCGGCAGGAGCTCGACAATCACCGTCCGCTGGATATTGGCGAGGATGAGCGGGTATGTCCTGGGCCACGACTTCGGCATATCTGCCAGGGACCCCAGCTTGAGGCTCATCTTTTCCCGGCAACGGTTGCGGCGGAAATTTTCACGCGCGTTCTGGATGGAAGGTTCTTCGACATCACAGGCATAGACCCGGCGTGCACCGAGTTTGGCGGCGGCAATGGCCAGTATGCCCGTACCGGTGCCAATATCCAGCGCCCTCATGCCGCGCGCCACATATTTTTCCGACAATTGCAGGGCCAGCCGCGTGCTCTCGTGCGTGCCTGTGCCGAAGGACATCTTGGGGTCGATGATTATCACGATGTCATTTTTTTTCTTGCGGTACGTTTCCCACGAAGGCCGCACGACGATGCGCCGGGACGCGCGGATGGGTTTGAAATTCTTCTTCCATGCGGTACCCCAGTCTTCGGCGGGCGTTTTGGTGATGGCCACGGCGACGGAAGGATCGAGATGTTCCGACAGGACGGCGTGGATGTCATCCTCGGAATGAAACGTCGGGCTTTCAAAGTAGGCGGAAACACCCGACGGCTCTTCAACCAGGCCGGTGGCTTTCAGCGAAAAAAGGACGCGGGAGAGTTTCTCCGTGTTCACGGAACCCGTCATGCGGACGTGCCACCAGAATGTGAGTGGCCGTTTTGTTTTCATGGAATTACCGGCCAGAGAGAACCGACTGCACCGCCGGGCACAGGGCGGAATCGATCTGCGTCTTTGGGACGAGCGCTTCGATAGCGTGGCCTGCGACACGGGGATCGGCCTGCAATTCGGCGAAATGATCCGTGTCGCAATATATGATCAGGGGAATCGTCCCCCGGCCGTTTCTGGCCAGGCGGATTTTGGACAGTACCGGTTCGGAGTCCATGTACTCGACGATCAAAGCGTCGGGGTCGTATTTGTCGAGCGTTTCCTGGGTGATCTCATCGGCGCTGGTGACCATCGTGGCAAACCCGCCGGTTTTCAGTGTGCGGCTGGCGAGAATACGAGGGATTCGGTCGCGGTCGATAATCAGCACGCGTTTCTGAGCCTGGTCGCGGAGTTCCTTGGCCAGCAATTCATCGATGATTTTGGAGGCCTCCAGGGTCAAGCCCGTGACGCTGGCGCTCAACGTCTTGCTGGGCGCCGTGGCATTGTCCATGTAGACATACACGCAGTCCTTCGTCGACGCCAACTGGAGAAACGCGTCCTCTTTGATGGCGTCCTTGCTGGTCGCATACACGACCTTGCCGTCTTCGAGGTAGATTTCGCCCAGCTTGGCTTTGCCTCGGTCGAAAAATTCAAACACGCCCGTGCGGCGGCTGTGTTCTTTCTCCTGCGCTTCGTTGAAAAAATGGGTGACCGGCGTGAACCGGCGCTTCAGTTTGGATTCGGCGATACGGATTTTGGACCGGGTAAGAACTTCCGCGATCCGGAATGGTTTGCTGATGGCATCGACGGCGCCGGCTTCCAGACCCTGAACAATTTCTTCAGGAGAGAAATGGCCGGTCACAAACACGACCGGGATGTAGGCCGTCGCTTCATCCGCCTGCAGTCGTTGCAGTGTTTGATAACCGTTCAATTTCGGCATCATGATGTCCAGCAGAATAAGCTGATACGTCGCTGTCTTGGTCATTTCGATGGCGTCGATGCCATCCGGCGCGTAATCGACCCGGTAGCCCTCGAGCTCGAATGCGCGCATGAGCGGGTCCACCGCATCCACTTCATCATCCACGATCAGAATACGATCCTTGTCCAGCATGGAACTCCCGGTTTACTTCGTTTCCTGCCTGATCAAATCCTTAACCGAATCGGGCCTCAAGATCAGGCGAAGCCCCTTTCCTCGACATAACGACTCTGACAAGCGCTTTCGCTCCGCGTTCGGCGAAGCGGCCATCGTTAAACATCCATCTTGCAAAAAAAAAAAGCCCGAATGCTTTCATCCCTTTGATTGAGGAGAGTCAATCATTCCTTGCCAAGCAGTCGCTGACACTTGTTCAAAATTTTGTTGGTGGGCGAGGCGATGGTGTCCTGCCGGGGGATATCGCCCTGCGAGAATCTGAAAAAGCCTTCTTCCCAGAAAATCATGTCATAAATGGCGTCTTCACCGTGGACCGCGCCCAACTCGGCATAGAAGATACGACCCTTCATAAAATAGACGTTGCCTTCGAGTGTGCCGTCGGAAATCAGCAAATTGCCGGATTTGCCGGTATTGCTCAGCAGTGTCAGCACATCCAGTACGGTCACGTCACCCAACTTGCCGAGCAAGCCGTCCCGCAACGTGGCCTTCTCTTTTTCAAAAGCGTCCACATGACTCAGCATGCTCTCGATCCTAAGGAGCAAATCCTGACGTTTGGTGTGCCGCTTGACGAGGAAGTCATTGGCGCCGGCCCGGAATCCCCGGATTTCGGTCAGCATGTCGTCAATACCGGTGAAAAAAATAAACGGCACGGTAGGTACGACCGACGTGTCACGCAGGCGCTGGCACAATTCAAAACCATTCATCTCAACCAGGAAAACGTCGCTGATGACGAGATCCGGTTTTTCCTTGTTGGCGATTTCAAAAGCGGACGTACCCTTGAACGTGTCGAAGACGATGTAATCCTCTTTCTCCAGGTTTTCTTTGAGAATAGTGCGCGTGGCTTCGTCCGGATCGACGATCAGGATTTTTTTGGACCGCTTCGTTTCAACCATGGTTCATTCGCTCTTTCAGGTGGTGCCAAACAGTTTCTTTTCGTCCGTGATCCGGCAGTATTCCATGATAAGGTTCATCGTCAGCGTGTGGATGGTCGGCGTGACCTTGATGTCCGATGATTCGAATCGGAATGTGCCTTCCTTCCATTCACCGAGATTGTAAACGGCTTCTTCGCCCACAAAACGCTGGTATTCCGCATGAATCAACCGTCCGTCGACGAAAACGAGCCCCGCGGTGTCGTTGTCGCGCTGAATGGTCAGCAGGCCCGTTTTTTTGTTCATCATGAGGAGTTGGAATACGTCGACCAGGCTCAGGTCGGTGAACTTGCCGTTCAAACCGTCCTGGATCTGGCGTTCCGCCTGTTTGAAATCGTCCGACTTGGCCAGAAGCGCAGTCACTTTGGCGATCAGGTCCTCTTTCTTGATATTCGATTTGATCAGATAGTCGTCCGCCCCGGTACGGAATCCACGGACCTCGGTGGCCACCTGGTCGATGGAGGTCAGGAAGATGAACGGCACCATGGGGATTTCCGAAGTCTCCCTTACCCGTTTGCAGAATTCAAATCCATCCATTTGTGGCATGAGAATATCGGAAATCACGAGATCGGGCTTTTGATCATTGGCAACCTGCAGGCCTTCGACGCCGTTTTCGGCCTCGACGACTTCGAAGTTGGCCTTGCGAAGATTCATGGACAACAGCGTCCGTACGGTCTTGTTGTCATCTACGATTAATACCTTTTTTGCCATCCGAAAAGACCTTTACGTTCGATCGGCCATTACGCGTAAATGCCACGGAGCTTCAGCACCTGGCTGACGCGATCCACGGCAACAACATATGCGCCGACACGGAGGGATTCACGATGGCGCGTGGCCACCGAGAATACAGTATCGAAACTTTCTTTCATAATACGCTCCAGGCGGTGGTTGACGTCCTCGAGCGGCCAGAAATAACCCATACGATCCTGCACCCATTCAAAATACGACACGGTCACACCGCCGGCGTTGGCGAGAATATCCGGTACGACCAGAATGCCCCGGTCGGCCAGGATGGGATCGGCGGCCACGGACGTCGGCCCGTTGGCGCCCTCGACAATGATGCGGGCGTGGATATTGGACGCGTTGTCGGTGGTGATCTGGTCTTCGAGCGCGGCCGGAATCAGCACATCGCATTCCAGTTCGAGCAATTCTTCATTGGTGATCGGTTCGGCTTTGTCGTAGCCGGCGAGCGAGCGCCGGTTGCGGGCCGCAAAGGCAATCGCATGACGCACGTCGATGCCTTCGCGGTGATGGAAGGCGCCGCTGATATCCCCGATGCCGATGATGCGGCATCCACGTTCCTGCAACAGTCGCGCCACGACGGAGCCGACCTGTCCGAAGCCTTGAATGACGACGGTGGCGCCTTCGGGCTCGATATCCAGTTTTTCGAGCGCCGCGAGCGTGACAACCATCAGGCCGCGCCCGGTCGCTTCCCGACGTCCATGCGATCCGCCCATGACGACCGGCTTGCCGGTCACGACACCGGTTTCCGTATGTCGCACATGCATGCTGTACGTGTCCATGATCCAGCCCATTTCGCGCTCACCGGTATTGACGTCCGGTCCCGGAATATCCTTGTCCGGTCCGATGACTTCAAACAGGTTGGCGGCGTAGCGGCGGATGACTTTTTCAAATTGAGCCTCCGACAACCGGGAAGGATCGCATTTGATGCCGCCTTTGGCCCCACCGAAGGGAATATCCACGACGGCGCATTTCCAGGTCATCCACGCGGCCAGGGCCCGGACCTCTTCCAGAGTCACCGTCGGGGTGACGCGAAGTCCGCCTTTCGACGGGCCGCGCACGGTGTTGTGAATGACACGGTAGCCCTCGAAGACCTGGATGGATCCGTCATCCAGCGTGACCGGTATGGACGTCGTAATCTGCTTTTCCGGCGTCTTAAGATACTCGTATATGCCCGGCTCAATGCCCAGAATTTCAGCCGCGGTATCGATCCTGCCCAGCATGGACTCGAAAGGATTGGCGCCTGGACTTTCGGTCAATACCGATTCGGTCGCTTCGACCATATTCGCTCCATTGATCGTCAAATTCACAACTAAAAATTATATTAACAAACGCTTAGAAAATCAAACGTTTTGTGACCCAATACGGCTGTCCGTCCTGCGGCTCGTGTCAATTGGTCAATGCCGAGGTCGGCGCGGGGATGCGGCCTCCGCGCATGATGAATTTGGCGGCGGAGAGGTTTCGAACGGGCATGATCGGGGCTTTTCCAAGCAATCCACCGTAGTCGACCGAATCGCCGACCTTCTTGCCCGGCACCGGGATGATGCGTACGGCCGTGGTTTTGTTATTGATCATGCCAATGGCGGCTTCGTCGGCAATGATGGCGGCAATGGTCTCCCACGGTGTATCGCCGGGTACGGCCACCATGTCGAGTCCGACGGAACAGACGGCCGTCATGGCTTCGAGCTTCTCGAGAGACAGGTGGTTTCGTTCCACGGCGGCGATCATGCCCTGGTCTTCGCTCACGGGGATGAAGGCGCCTGACAGGCCGCCGACATAGGAGGAGGCCATCAGACCGCCTTTCTTGACGGCGTCATTAAGCATGGCGAGGGCGGCGGTGGTTCCGGAAGCGCCCACATCCTCGAGACCCATGGCCACGAGAATGTCGGCAATGCTGTCGCCGGGCGCCGGCGTCGGAGCCAGGGAAAGATCCACGATCCCAAACTCGATATGCTGTTGCCGGGCCACTTCGCGTCCGATGAGTTCGCCGGCCCGCGTGATCTTGAAGGTCATCCGTTTGATGATTTCAGCCAATTCACCCAAGTCTGCCTGCGGCGCTTCCTGGATGGCCTTCAGCACGACGCCCGGGCCGCTGATGCCGACGTTGATCACAACTTCGGGTTCGCTGATGCCGTGGAACGCGCCGGCCACGAACGGATTGTCCTCCACGGCGTTGCAGAAAGCCACAAACTTGGCGCATCCAATGGCGCCTTCCGAAGCGGTGCGTTCGGCGAGATCCTTGATCACCTTGCCGACGGCCATCACCGCATCCATATTGATGCCGGCCTTGGTCGACCCGACATTCACCGAAGCGCATACGCGATGGGTCGTGCCGATCGCTTCGGGTATCGATTCGATCAGGGCTTTGTCACCCGCCGCGAATCCCTTCTGGACGAGCGCCGAAAAACCGGCCAGGAAGTCCACACCGATCGTCTCCGCGGCCGCGTCCAGTTTGCGTGCGAGGGCGACAAATTCGTCGCGTGTGAATCCATCGCAGACTATGGAAGGCGGCGTGATGGACACGCGTTTGTTGGCGATGGCAATGCCGTACTTGAGTTCCACTTCGCGGGCCGTGGCCACATGATTGCCGGCATACCGGCAAATTTTGTCATAGATGGCCTGGATGGTGCGTTCGGCCGAGCCCCTCGCGCAATCGCGGAGGCTGATGCCCATGGTCGTCGTCCGGATATCGAAATGCGCGACTTCCGTCATCCGCACGGTTTCCAGGATTTCTCTCATGTCAAAAGGCATGTCGGTTTCTCCGTTAGGCTAACATGTTTCGGATGAGGGGAGCGAGGCGTCCGGAAACGGCGACCACGTGGTCGATCGTGAGATCGCTTCGGCCGGCGCTGTCCATGAAAAGACCGCCGGCTTCTTCGATGACCGGTTTGATGGCGGCCACATCCCAGATGTGCATCTTCGGATCGATCATGATGTCCGCGCGTCCGGAGGCGACCAGGGCGTGACCGTAACAGTCGCCCCACGTGCGGGTGAATTTGGTTTGCGATGCGAGTTGTTGATACAGGCGCTCGAAGCGGCTGCCGGGAATGTGGCCGGCATCCGTGGTCAGAAGCACGGCCGCGTTCAAGTTCCCGTGGCCGGAGGTGTGTATCCGGCGGCCGTTCCAGTACGATCCGTGACCTCTGGCCGCCCAGACCATGTCGCCCAACGCCGGAAAATTCAACACGCCCACGACGGCGTCCTTCAGGCGCCGGTCTTCCACGGCCACCATCGTGCCGTACAGCGGCACACCGCAGACAAACGACTTCGTGCCGTCAATCGGATCCAGGATCCATCGATAAGGCGACGCACCCGTCTCTTCGCCAAATTCCTCACCCAGGATGCCGTGATCCGGAAAGCGCCGCCGAATGTGGCCGCGCAGGTACTCTTCCGCGGAACGGTCCGCGATGGTGACCGGCGATTGGTCCGTTTTCGTTTCGACCGTCAATGCCGAACTCTGAAAATATGACAGCGTGATTTTTCCCGCTTCATACGCGGCATCGATGGCGGCCTGCAACAGTTCGATGTGTTCCGGAGTGGTCATGTCCCGTGAATTTTTGGTGCCGTGCAATGTATCCATGCGTCGGCTCATAATCAATTGATAATTCGCCGTCGTTTCGGGCGACGGGCCGGATTTTTCGTTCGGATGGCGACCCAAAATTTCACATTGGCAAATTCATCGTTATTCGTTAGACTATACGGAATCTTCTTACAGGAATAGCGCATGACCGACGAAATGAACATCCTCCTGATCACCGCCGCCTCAATTGGGTTTATCCATACGATCACCGGCCCGGATCATTATGTGCCATTTATTGTGCTGTCCAAGGCCCGCCATTGGTCCGTCGTGCGAACGTGCGTCATCACGGTTTTGTGCGGACTGGGCCACGTCCTGAGTTCGGTCGTGTTGGGCTTTGTGGGCATCGGTTTAGGTTTTGCCGTCTCAGAACTCGAAGGCGTGGAATCGTCGCGGGGCGACATCGCCGGGTGGGCGCTGGTGGCTTTTGGCTTTGTGTATATGATCTGGGGTATACGTCAGGCCTACCGCAATCGTCCGCACACGCACTGGCACGACCACGGCTCCGGCGTGGCGCACGAACATGTACATACCCACCACGAATCGCACAGTCACGTGCATCCATCCGAATCGCGGACTCTGACCCCGTGGGTCTTGTTCATCATTTTCGTACTCGGTCCGTGTGAACCGCTGATCCCCATTCTGATGTACCCGGCCGCCCAATCGTCCATGTCAGGACTGATCATGGTGACATCGGTGTTTGGTTTTGTGACCATCGCCACGATGGTGGCCACGGTCGTCATCGCCATGAAAGGCATCGAAATACTTCCAATGGCGCGCGTACAGCGTTATACGCACGCGTTGGCCGGGGGTGCGTTGCTGGTGTGCGGGGTTGCGATACAATTCTTGGGATTGTGAGATCCTTCGCAGCGCCGGTCCTTTTTTGTGGAAATACGACCTCCAAAGTGTATATTAGACCGGCAGCCAAATCCGTCTGTTCGCCAGGCTCAATATAGATGTTCAAAATCCTGAATAACCTCGCCCACCGGCGTCCGTTCAATTCAAGCACGGAAGTCCGTATCACGTACAAATGCACGCAACGTTGCCTCCAGTGCGTGATTCCGTTCAAAAACACGCATACCATGAATCTCGACGAATTCAGGCAGGTCATGGCCAACCTGCGCGATTACGGCGCGTACGTGGGATTCATATCGGGCGGCGAAGTGACCGTCGTGGATGAACTGCCGGAAATGATGCGCGAGGCGCACCGGACCTTTAAGTATGCGACGACGATGGTGACGGGCCTTTACAACAAGGAAGAAAATATCCTGCCGTCGGCGCGTGTGTGCCTGGAAAACGGCATGAACGTGCAAACCTCGTTCGACGGGTTCGACGCCGTGGGCGACGAAATCCGCGGCGTCAAAAATTATTCGACGACGGTGTCCGATCGCATGAAAGCCATCGCCGGCTTGCGCAGGGAACTGCAATCCAACGGCCGCAAGAAGTCGCTCCTATATGCGAATACCGTCATCAGCAACAAAAATATCGAACAAGTGCCGGAGATCATCGCCCACGTCAAGAGCCTCGGCTGGAAATCCACGATCGGCATGTATCATACCCTGACGTTTTCCACGCGATACGACGAAGACATGGTGGTGCAGCCCGGCGAGCGTCTCGAAAAGCTGGTGAAATTCCTGCAAGGCCATCCGGACGTCATGAATCTCGATGCCTTCCTGGCGGGGATCATGCCGTATATCCGGAATCCGAATCTCAACTGGTGCCCCTTTGTCGAATCGCCGTACCTGTCGACGCGGACGACGATCATGGAGAACGGCGACGTTCACCTCTGCAAAGGCAATCCCATCGGGAACGTTTTCCGACAGCGTCTGACGGATATTTTTTCGTCCTACGAATACCGTCAACGGCTGGAGGAATACAAACAATGCCGCGGGTGCTGGACGACGTGTTACACGCAACGCTATTTGCTCGTAAGACCGAAATCGGTGGGGGAAGCCGTCCGGAATATTCAGAAGTTGAAGAACACCCGGCGCATTGATATTTGATGAGCCCTTGCACCTGACGGATATGTCCGTTATATTAGTGCATTGATCTTTGACAAGCTTTAAACCGTTAGGGGTTGTACGCCGGAGGCGTACTGAGAACATACCCTTTGAACCTGATCCGGGTCATACCGGCGTAGGGAAACGCAAGCATATTTCGGCCGTTTCTCATTTCAGGAACGGCTTTTTTTTTCGCCCGTGGGCGGACGCTCACCGACCATGCCGGTGCAGTGTCGCTGCGGAAACGTAAATGGACACAGACAATTTCTCGACGATCAAAAAGGAGTCGCCATGAATAGCCCATCAACCAACCCAACCATCACACGCGCTCCCTTTGCCGCGTCGCGCAAAGTATACGTGGCCGGACAGCACGACGGTGTCCAGGTGGCCATGCGCGAGATTACGTTGTCGGACGGCGGCCCAAACGGGCACGGCCGCGCCGAGACATCCGTCATTACGGTGTACGATACGAGCGGCCCTTACACCGACCCAAATACACACATCGACATACGCCAGGGCCTTGCACCGCAGCGTCTGACGTGGGTTCAGTCGCGCGGTGATTCGGAAAGCCTCGACGGCGTTTCGTCCCGATACGGCCGCAACCGCGAAAACGACGCCGCTCTTGACGCCATCCGATTCAAGCGCCGCCGCGCACCGATGAGAGCCAAATCCGGCCGTAATGTGTCGCAAATGCATTACGCCCGGAAGGGCATCGTGACGCCGGAAATGGAATACATCGCCATTCGCGAAAATCAGAAGCGCGAGTCCATGAACGCCCTGGGCGCCCAGCATCCGGGCCATCATTTCGGGGCCGCCATGCCCTCCGTCATCACGCCGGAATTTGTGCGCGATGAAGTGGCGCGGGGACGGGCCATTATCCCGTGCAACATCAATCATCCCGAAATCGAACCCATGATCATCGGGCGCAATTTTCTGGTGAAGATCAACGCCAATATCGGGAATTCCGCCGTGGCCTCGGGCATTGAGGAAGAAGTGGAAAAAATGATCTGGGCCATCCGGTGGGGCGCCGACACGGTGATGGACCTTTCGACGGGCAGGAATATCCATGAAACTCGGGAGTGGATTTTGCGCAACGCGCCCGTGCCGATCGGAACCGTGCCCATCTACCAGGCCCTGGAAAAAGTCGGCGGCAAGGCGGAAGACCTCACCTGGGAAATCTACCGCGATACGCTGATCGAGCAGGCGGAACAAGGCGTCGACTACTTCACCATTCACGCCGGTGTTTTGTTGCGGTATGTGCCGTTGACCGCCAAACGGGTGACAGGCATTGTCTCGCGCGGCGGCTCGATCCTGGCCAAGTGGTGCCTGGCCCACCACAAAGAAAATTTTCTCTACACGCACTTTGAAGACATTTGCGAAATCATGAAGGCCTACGACGTGAGTTTCAGCCTGGGCGATGGTCTGCGTCCGGGATCGATCGCCGATGCCAATGACGACGCGCAGTTTGCCGAGCTGGACACCCTCGGTGAACTCACGCAAATCGCCTGGAAACATGACGTCCAGACGATGATCGAAGGGCCCGGACACATCCCGATGCACATGATCCAGGTCAACATGACCCGACAACTCGACGTTTGTGGCGAGGCGCCGTTTTACACGCTCGGGCCGTTGACAACCGACATTGCGCCGGGTTATGATCATATCACGTCGGCCATAGGGGCGGCGATGATCGGCTGGTACGGATGTGCCATGTTGTGTTATGTGACGCCGAAAGAACATCTGGGTCTGCCGGATCGGGACGATGTGAAACAGGGCGTCATCGCCTACAAGATCGCCGCCCACGCGGCCGACCTGGCCAAGGGCCATCCCGGCGCCCAGATTCGCGACAACGCGCTCAGCAAAGCCCGGTTTGAATTCCGATGGGAGGACCAATTCAACCTCTCTCTCGATCCGGACACGGCGCGGGAATACCATGACGAAACCCTGCCGGCGGAAGGGGCCAAAGTGGCGCACTTCTGCAGCATGTGCGGCCCGCATTTTTGTTCCATGAAAATCACACAGGACGTGCGCGACTATGCCGAATCCCTGCATATGGAAGCCAAAGAAGCCCTCGAAAAAGGTATGAAGGAGAAATCGGAGGAATTCAAAAAAGCCGGCGGCAACATCTACGTGGAACTCTGAGACCCTGCCTGTGGCCGCGATTTTCTTAACCGCCGAATGGCGCAAACTGGCGATGGCCAACTATGCCGTCGACCCGCGCGTGCTCCATCCCTTCGTGCCGAGGGGCACGGAGATCGACATATGGCAGGGTACGTGTTATGTCAGCCTGGTGGGATTCATGTTCCTCAATACCCGCGTGATGGGTTTGCCCATTCCTTTCCATAGGAATTTCGAGGAAGTGAACCTGCGATTCTACGTTCGCTACCGAGAGCGGGAAGTCTGGAAGCGCGGTGTCGTTTTTTTGCGGGAGATCGTCCCCAAACGCGCGCTGACCTGGGTGGCCAATACGCTCTATGCCGAAAACTACCAGACGATGCCGATGGGCCATTCGTGGAAGACCGCCGGTGAGGCATGGGAGATCGAATACCGTTGGAAAAGATCGACCTGGAACCGGTTGAAGGTTGTGGCCAACCGACAACCCGTCTCCATGAGCGAAGGAAGCGAAGAGGAATTCATCACCGAACACTTCTGGGGATACACACGGGTCGGCGATCGGCGCACGTCGGAGTACGGCGTCGAACACCCGCGATGGGAGGTGTATCCGATCCAATCCTGTGAAGTCGACGTCGACTTTGCCGACGTCTACGGCCAATCGTTTGGTTTTCTGAGCGGGGAGGCGCCGCGGTCTGTCTTTCTTGCCGAAGGCTCGGCCATCACGGTGACCCGGGGTCGAGACGTTTAGTTACAGACCGGCCTGTTTCAATTCCTGGTAGCCGTCCTTGACGTTGTAGACCTTTTTGAATCCCATTTGTTTCATGATGAGAGACGCCTTGCTGCTGCGATTGCCGGAACGGCAATACACGTAGTAGGTTTTCTCCAGGTCCAGCTTCTGGATGCGCGTGTGAAAATCGGCGGCCATGAAGTCCACCAAAATGGCGTCCTGCAAATGGCCGGCGTTCCATTCGCCGGGTGTGCGCACATCCAGCAGAATGCCGGTTTCGGATTTCATTTTTTCCGCAAGTTCCGCAGCGCCCAGCGATACCACGGAATCCGGTTGGCTGCATCCCATGGAGGGTGCGACCCAAAGGAGCCACAGGACAACACCGGCTCCAAAAACGCGTTCCACTATTTCCATCGGTTCATCCCTCCTGATAGATTGAGAACATGAAAGCCTTTTGATTTGAGCAAACCGCAGGCGCTCGCGCTTCGGGCGCCGCTGGCACAGTACACCACGATGGTCCGGTCCCTGGCGGGTTCCAATTCCGACAGACGCGAAGACAACTGGCCGAGCGGTATCAGGACCGAACCCGGAATGTTCTTCCTCTGATGTTCGTAAGGCTCGCGCACATCGAGCAGAAAGGGCATGTCCGTCGTGAGCTTGTCTCTCAGTTCATCGGCAGAGATGGCTTCGACACCGGAAGAAAGAAGATCAAAGAACCCCATGAAAAGTATACTCCTGATTGAGGGTGGTGGTTGAACGGTTATTGAGCGGACAATTCATATTCGAATAAGGTCACGGCAACGCCCTGGCAAATTCAATATGCCAAATGCCGCGCAATTCTCCCATGGCATGGCCGGTGGCGTTGTCGTTGGGGTAAAGGGTCTTGATGATGGCATGGTGTTCTTCCGTCACGTCAGTGCCGACCACGCCGTGACACGAAAGGCAGACAGGCATAGACATCTGGATGGGCAGATAGACGTGCACGGGAAGGACGTCAACGTCTGAGACGATCGGCTCCATCGGTTGGTTGGACGAAAGGTTTTTCTGAAACGCGTCGATGGCTTTTCGTTCATCCGGCGTCGCTTCGTCGGCCGGGTTTCGCGTCCGGACACTGGCGCGCCGCAGCGTGACATGGTGTGCGCGTGACAGGGAGTCGAGCGTCGGGTACGCCTGGGCGCTGCAGAATGTCATGGCATAAGGAAGGCCCGAGTCGCTTATCGCATGATGCAGTTTGCCGGACATGGCCGTAAAAGCCGCCATCGCATAGGCCTTGCTGCGCTCGACATAGGGACGTGTTCGTTCCGGATCGTTGCTTTTCGGGGCGCAGGATGCGAAAAAAACGATCGCGGCGGTCAAGGTCATCAAGCATGGTTTCATTTCAATCGCTCCCATGGATTGGCGTTTCATTTGGAAAGGCGCGCAGATGTCGCCTTCGTGCCGGTGATGATAAGCCAATTGAATGGATAAATCAAGGCGCCGGCGGAAGTCATATCCTCAGGCCTTCACCGATGTCCTGAAAACGAATTTCTTAAGCAGGTCTTCCATCAGACACCATTTCGTCACGGACGATTGCAACAGGTTGAGTCCGACAAAGGCGGTGAACAGGAACCAGTACGGACTGACGTAATAACCGAAAGCGAGACTGGTGAGGATAAAAATCCCGGCGATGGCACGAATGGTTCGTTCGATCATGAGGTACTCCTTTGTTTGGGGACGGCGCCATGTTATTAATCGTCTCATAATAGTATTATCATCTGAACCCATATCCTTCATGGTGAGCCCCGCCGAGCGGGGTAAACTCCGTCGAACCATGAAGGGCAGGTGCAGATGTTCACCCCTCGACTCCGCTCGGGGTGAAGCTTGGCAATTCTAAGGAAATTATGTTAATCCTATTATGAGACCGTTAATAAGACTAAATGGATCTTTCGACGTTCAACTGGAACGCGCGAATTGAATACTGGGGATCGGCCTGCGCCTGTTGGGCGATGGCCTCAAGCAGCTCGTCGGCTTTGGCGGCCTCGACAAAGGCGAATACGACATGCGAATAGACGCCGACATGGCGATGCGAAAACCAATTGGCGTTTTCAGCCTTTTCTTCATGCCATTTGAAGCCTTCGATGTCCATCTCAGAATAAACCGGTACTTTGTGTTCCTGAAAAAGCCGGCGGAGCTCCCCGGCGTATTGTTCGATACTCATCACAGCTATCAACTTCATGCGGCCACCTCCGTTCCTGGCGCCCGGACGGCCTCACGATCAACACCGCGGGTCGCGGGCGGGCATTCGTATTTTTTTCTTTCGGTCATGTAATAGAACAGGGGAACCATGATCAACGTGAGCGCGGTGGAGCCTATGGCGCCGCCGATCAGGGAAATCGCAAGCCCCTGAAAAATGGGATCAAACAGAATGACGAGCGCACCGATCACCACGGCGCCGGAAGTCAGAAGGATCGGCGTCGTGCGGACCGCGCCCGATTCGACAATCGCCTGCCGGAGGGGAATGCCCTGCTCAAGCCGCAGATCGATGAAGTCGATCAGAAGAACGGAATTACGCACCATGATGCCGGCAAGCGCAATCATGCCGATCATCGAGGTCGCCGTGAAAAAGGCGCCCATGATCCAGTGACCGACCAGAATGCCGATCAGCGAAAGCGGAATCGCCACCATCATGACGATGGGTACCTTGAACGATTGGAACCACCCGAGAATCAGAATATAGATGATCACGATCACCGCCGCGAACGCCGCGCCAAGATCACGGAACACTTCGTACGTGATGTGCCATTCGCCGTCCCACTTCATGGAAAGGTCTTCTTCCATGAATGGTTGTTTCGTATACAAAGGGGTCAGTGTATATCCGTCGGGCAGTTCGAGATTTTCGAGTTTTTTGTCGATGTCGAGGATCGCATAGACCGGGCTTTCGAGGTCGCCCGCGACATCGCCGGTCACGTACACCACCCGCTGTTGGTTTTTCCGGAAAATACTCTTGTCCTGCAGCCGGGTGTCGACGTGGACCAGATCCGCCAGCGGTACCATCGTGCCGGCGGCTGACATGACCTGCAACGCCTTGAGATCATTGAGACTGCTGCGATCGGATTCGGCCCATTGAAGCACAACGGGGACCGGTTCGATTTCGCGCGGCTGGTAAATGGATGCGACGCTCATGCCGCTGAGGGCCAGCGTGAGCGCCTGATTGATCTGTTGGGGGGAAACGCCCGCCAACATGGCCTTTTCTTTGTCAACCTCAAATCGGAATTCGGTCTGATCGTCCTCAACCATCCAGTCCACGTCCACGATGCCATCCGTCGTTTCAAAGATGGCCTTGACCTTGCCGGCCACGGCCATCCGGGTCTCATCATCGGGCCCGTACACCTCGGCGACCAGGGTCGATATCACGGGCGGACCTGGGGGCACCTCGGCGATTTTCACATTGGCCCTATGACGGCCGGCAATTCTCTGAACCTCCGGACGGATACGTTTGGCGATGTCATGGCTCTGTGCGCTCCGGTCTCCCTTTGGCATCAGATTGAGTTGAATATCGGCGACATGGGAACCGCGGCGCAGGTCGTAATGCCGGACAAGTCCATTGAAGTTAATCGGTGCGGCCGTACCGATGTACGTTTGGTAGTCCACCACTTCAGGCTGTGTGCGCAAATACGCTGAAATTTCCTTTGTCACGGCGGCCGTACGTTCGAGGGTCGAGCCCTCCGGCATATCCACGATGACCTGGATTTCATTCTTGTTGTCAAAGGGCAGCATTTTGACGGCCACCATCTTGAAATACAACAGGGATATCGAAGCCAGCAACAGAACCGTGACGCCTCCAATGAACCACCAACGTTTTTTGGGGACTTCCAACAACGGCACAATCGTGGAGGCATACCATCGATAGATAGTGGTTTTTTCGAGATCATACGATTCGTGCGTATCGCCATGTCGGTCGCCCTGCAGCAGTCGCAATGCCAGATAGGGCGTAATGACCAGCGCGACGACCAGTGAGAACAGCATCGCCAGGGAAGCGCCGATGGGCATGGGAGACATGTAGGGCCCCATCAGGCCCGATACGAAAGCCATCGGCAATACCGATGCGATGACGGTGAACGTGGCTAGAATGGTCGGGTTGCCAACCTCGTCGATGGAGGCGATGGCAGCCTGGAGGACCGGCCATTGTCTCATCTTGAAGTGCCGGTGCATGTTTTCCACCACAATGATGGCGTCGTCAACCACCAATCCCGTCACAAAGACCAGCGCAAACAACGTGATACGGTTGAGCGTATATCCGAACATGTAATAGACAAACAACGTGAGCGCAAAGGTCACGGGCACCGTCATGAAAATCACCAGACCACTGCGCCAGCCCATGGCCAAAGCGACCAGGACCGTCACCGCGATGATGGCCGCCGACAGATGTTTGAGAAGTTCATGAACTTTTTCGGACGCCGTGGCGCCATAGTTGCGGGTCACGGTGACCTCAACATCGGATGGGATCAGCAGACCTTTGAGTTTTTCGGTCTTCCCGATGGCTTGGGCGGCCACGCGCATGGCGTCGCTGCCACGGCGTTTTGAGACGGCCAGCGTGACGGCAGGGTATTCCGCGGCTTCATCCGCCCCATTCCTTGCCGCCGCCAATCCGAAGGCGACATAATCGCGGGCCTCCGCCGGTCCGTCACCGATGGCGGCGACGTTCTTCAGATAAACCGGATTTCCCTGGTGAACGCCCACCACGAGGCGACCAACGTCCTCGGCCGATTCCAGGAAGGCGCCTGTTTCAACCAGGAATTCCCGGTCACCGGAGACAAACCGTCCGTTGGTCATCTGTTGGTGACTGCCCTGCATGCGTTGCATGACGATCAAAGGGTCAAGCCCGTAGGCGGTCATTTTATTCTTGTCGAGAATGACACGAACCTGGCGCGACCTTCCGCCGATCACGCTGACCTCGGATATGTCGGTTATTTTCTTGATTTCGCCGCCAAGTTCGGTGGCCATGCGGCGCAATTCGTGGTCGTCGTAGGTTTTGCTCCAGAGCGTAAGACCAAGGATGGGAACGTCATCGATCGACTTGGTTTTGACGAATGGCGGCATGACCCCCCGGGGCATCTGATCCATATGCCGGAACAGCTCATTGTATAGACGAAAAATACTGCGTTCCACGTCCTCGCCGACGTAATACCGGACCACGATCATCGCGTGACCCGGCATGGATGTGGAATACACATATTCGACGCCCGGAATGCTGGAAATGATTTTTTCCAGCGGCTGAACAATTTTGGATTCCATTTCCTCGGATCCGGCGCCGGGGTATTGCAGGAATATGTCCGCCAGCGGCACGGAAATCTGAGGTTCCTCTTCGCTCGGCGTGAGATAAGTGGCGTAGAGTCCGATGGCCAGGAAGGCGGCGATCAGCAGCGGCGTGAGTTTGGAATTGATGAAGGTGCCGGCAATGCGGCCCGAAAGCCCGGTCTTCATGGACGCACCTCCACCGGGGAACCGTCGCGCAAGGCGCCTTTCTGGGCCGCCAAAACCCGTTCGCCGGCGGCCAGACCAGAAAGGACTTCCACGTGGGCACCGTAACGCTGTCCGGTACGCACCCAGCGCAGAATCGCTTCGTTATTGGCGCTCAAGGCGAAAAGGCCGTCGAGCTGTCCGCGCCGGATGATCAGTGAGTCGGGCACCAACACGACGGATCGGCGGCCGGATTCCAGCGTGAGACGCGCGAACATGCCCGATCGGATTCGATGACGCGCATCAACCGGTACCGACTGCAGGAGCACCTTCACATCATACTGCCGGGATCCCGGATTTCCGGCGGGATGAATCTGATCTACGATACCGTTGACTGATTCGTTGGTGGCCGCGTCGATGGCCACTGCGACGTTTTGACCGGCCGTGAAGAGGCCGATTTCCGTTTCCGGGACTTTGGCCACGACCGCCAGGGTGTTCAGATCTTCTATGATTAATAACGGGTGGCCTGGTGACGCCGTGTTACCGGCTTCGATCAGCTTCTGTACGACGGTGCCCTGGATGGGTGACACAATTTCGGAGTATTCCAGCGCGTCCCCGATTTCTTTCTCCATTTCTTCCAGCGCCTTCACCTTGGCCAGCGTCATCTGGTAGGCCATTTCCACGTCGTCCAGTTCTTTTCTGGTGGCGCTTTGGCGGGCGAAGAGTTCGGTGATTCGGCCGTGGTTGGTTTCAACATTCTTCAGCGCGGCACGCGCTTCGAGCATGTTGGCCAGGATTTGTGCCCGCCTGGCCGTAAGGTCGTCGTTCTTGATGTTCACCAGTGGCTGACCCACGCCGACGCGGTCGCCTTCCCGGACATGAATTCTGGTGACTTGTCCCATAATCTTGGTGCTGATCGTGACGCGTTTGTCGCCTTCGACGGAACCCGGAAACACAAACCGGCCTGGGACCTCGGTCCACACGACGTCGTAAGCGGAAACGGGCACGGGGGCGGGGGTTCCCCGATGATCCGTACCGGACTGGCAGGACGCGAACAAAAGCACGAGCATGGCGATGCCTGTGATATGAAGATGAAACATATCCTTTCTCCTGACTTTCTATCTTGTGATGGATTTTTCGGTGAGCAGTTCGATCGTGAACAGCGCGGCCGTATAGCTGAATTGGGAATGCAGTAGTTGTAAGCGTACTTGCGAAAGCGCAGCCTCAGCGGCCAGCCAATCCGTGATGCGATCCAGCCCTTTGTTGTAGCGGTCGGTCAGAATGCGGTAGTTTTCCTCAGCCTGCTGGACGGCCTTGCCCGCAATAAGCATTCCTTTGGCCGAAATATCCAACTGACGGTAGGCCGCTTTCAGATCGTACCGGTTCTTCTCGGCCGCCTGGTCATAAGTGAGGCGGGCATGTTCGACGGCGGATCGGGCTTTTCGAATTTCACCAATCTGGTCAAAGCCCGTCAGAATATCCCATTTCAACATCACACCGGCCATCCAGTTCTTACCCTTGTGGCCGAAGGCTCTGGTGTCATTCCATTCGTAAGATCCAAACGCATTCAGCGAAGGGAAAAACCTGGAGTGGGCCATGCCGGCCAGTCGTCGAGTGGCGTCCAGTCCCGCTTTCATGGCCAGCATGTCAGAGCGGGAAGAGTTCACCGATTCGCCTTCGAGCGGTACAATGTCTATCGGATTTGTGTGAAACGAATCGATCGGAATGATTTCCATGGCGGGGTCAAGGCCGGTGAGGAACGCCAGTTGGTCGGTGGCCGTACGGATGGCGCTTTCGGTTTCAAGTCTTCTGTTTTGCAACTCCAACAGGCGAACGTCGGCAAAGAGAACATCCGATTTGTTGGCCAGCCCTTCTTTGTAGTAGTTTTCGGCCTGGGACTTTCCGGCGCGGGCCGCCACAAGCGCTTTATCGACAACTTCAAGACTCTGGCGGGCCAACGAAAGCCGAAAATAGCTCATCTTGACCTGAAAGGCGACAGCGGCGGCTGTGCGCTTTTGTTTCAGTTGCGTCGCGCGCAATCCGTAGCCGGCGGCGCTGCGACCAAACAGACCATCCACATTGACCAAAGGTTGGCGGACTTCCACCTTCGTACTGAAATTCTCCAGACGATCCGGGTTATTTAGAAGCGAAGGATTGAAATCACTTTGAGTGACGGATTCTTGTTTCAGCTTCAGGCCAAACACATTAAGAGGATCGTTCGTAGTGACGTACGTTTCTGACAGCGTGATTTGAGGAAGAAACACGGAATACGATTTCAGGCGGTCCGCTCGTCGTTGGTTTGTTTCGGCTTCGGCCATGGCGATATCACGATTATTGAGGGATGCAAGATGAAGAGCCTGAGTGAGCGAAAGATCGTGATCTCCGGCCCATGCCTGGATAGTAATGAACAGAATCAACGGAAGAAAGTGTCGAGTAGGCTTCATGACCTTTTAGTGTTGTTAATATATGATTATATAGCAATATAGTGTTTTATAACTCGAAGTCAACCAAATTATTCCAGCCCAATTGTGCTATCGCAATAATAGATGTCAATATCTTATGTTGCATTTTGTCTTTATATTGCTATATTGATAGAGTAAGCCCAACGAGGGGCTGTCTGTAACCTAAAATTCAATTTGAAAGGGGTTATCATGAAAGCAATTCTGTCTGTTTTCGTCGTCGTCACCGTTGTGCTCGTATGGTCGATGGCCTGTGGTGAAAGCGTGACTCAGGAATCAAACGACCCAGTGGGCACGCCGGCATTGTCCATGGCCAAAGTGGACTGGTCAGCGGCCGGCTCCGTGGTCAGCGTTGAAGAAGCGCGTGAATACACATCGGACTTTTCCGAGGAATTCAAGGGCCTGCGCGGCGCCGCCATTTCAAAAACCCTCTTGCTGGAAATGCTGAAGAATCCCAAAGTGTACGGCGTTCGTGTTTTCCTTGGTTCGCACAAAAGTGGCGACGCCAAGGGATTTGGGTGCCTCGTTTTTGTGGGACTGGATGAAAATGGCCATAACATCCTGGATGGATCGGTCGAGGTTCTGGAGAGAACCGTGCCATGTCCGCCATTGTGCCAATAGGTGGTGTAACTGAGGTGCTGAGATGATAGAGAGATGATGTGGACATTTATCTCATCTCCCAAATCAGTGATTTTGTCACGTTTTCTTTGGCATTTGCCTGGGTTGTTGCTTTCTTCTGGAGGCGGCAACCCCGGCCCTTGCATTCCTCGAGTACGCCGACGCCGCTGATAGTTGTCGCTTCCCTGCAGTTCATTGGAACGCTCATTGGAGCAATGGAACTCATGTTCCGAAGAAGGGGTCAATCGAATATCCTGCTGTTTCATTGGTACACTCTTCTTGAGCATATTCTCCTCATGTCGGCGATTTCTTTCTGGATTTCGAACCGATCGCTGCGACAATTGATGCGATGGGGGCTCATTCCCGCCTTCGTGATTTTGTGGTCAGTTGCCAAATGGTCCGGTTTGGAGAAGTTCGACCAACTCGACCATCTTACGCTGCCGATTTCAAGCCTCATCATCAGTTTTTTTGCTATTCATGCCATCATGGACATCAATGAACGCACGACAACGCCCGTCGGGCGGGATCCTGTTTTCTTTGTACTGGTCGGTTTCTCTTCCTATTTTCTGGGCAATCTTCTGATTTTCATCTTGTATGGCATCCAGATCATGGAGTTGTGGACCATCCATGCCGCCGTCAATATCATGAAGAACGCCTGCATAACGTATGCGTTCTATCTTTTGGTCCGATTCGGAACGGAGTTTCCCGTTTGGATCCGCAAGCCAGGTTGATACTGGAGATGGCCTCCATTTCGGTGGTGGCGATCTTCGTATATGTTTTTTCAACGCTGTCATCACGAAAACGGCGGGATAATGTTTTACGCCTTGCCGTGGAACTGGAGCGGCGAAAGCTGTATCTCGCCGCCGAGCAAAGTCCAAATGCGATCATCGTGACCGACCAATCAGGCCTCATTGAGTACGTCAATCCGCGATTCTCGACAATGACGGGATACACCCGCGAGGATGCGCTGGGCCGCACGCCAAGAATCATCAAATCCGGTGTGTCGCCGGACGAGGAATACCGAAAACTATGGCAGGCGATTGCCGCTGGCGGAGAATGGCGCGGCACTTTTTGCAACCAGAAAAAATCTGGGGAACTCTTCTGGGCGTCGACGGTGATTTCTCCGATCTTTGACGAACACCACGCCATTACGCACTACGTCGCCGTCGAAGAAGACGTGTCCGACAGGATGGCCGCCGAACAGCGCTTGAGGGAAGTCGACACGAAACTCAAATACATCGTCGAGCACAGCACCAATCTTTTTTATGTGCACACGCTGGACCACCGGCTCACGTATGTCAGTCCTCAGGCGCGCCAAATGCTGGACTGTGAGCCGGAAGAAGCCATGGTGCAGTGGACGGAATTCATGTCGGACCATCCCGAGAACAGCCGGGCGGTTGAGGCGACGGAAAAAGCCATGGCGACCGGTCAGGCCCAGCCGCCGTATGAGATTGAATTGCGCAGCCGGCAGGGACGAACGGTCTGGGTGGAAGTGCACGAATCGCCCATCCTGATTGACGGGAAGGTTACCGGCATGGCCGGCTCGCTCACGGATGTGACCCTCCGCAGGGAAGCCGAACAGGCCCTGCGGCTTTCCGAGGAAAAATACCGACAGATCTTTGAAGAATCCCGGGATGTGATTTTCATCAGTACGCCCGGCGGCCGTTTTGTAGATATCAATCCGGCGGGCCTGTCCCTTTTCGGATATACGAAAGACGAAATCATGGCCGTCGATATTGAAAGCACTCTCTACCCGGATCCCGCGGAACGCCGGCGGCTGAGCCGGGAACTTGAGACGACCGGGTATGTGCAGGACTTTGAGGAAGTCCTGCGGCGCCGGGACGGGAGCCTGGTCACGGTGCTTGAAACCACAACAGCCATGCGCGACGCCGGCGGCCGTGTGTGTTACTATCGGGGTATTATCCGGGACATCAGCGGGCAAAAAGAACTGGAAGCGCAGCTGCAGCAGTCCCAAAAAATGGAAGCCATCGGCCAGCTGGCCGGCGGAGTGGCCCACGATTTCAACAACCTGCTGACCGCCATCCTCGGTTACAGCGACATCCTCTTGCGGCGAACGGACAAGGACACTGAAACGTCCGACGAAATCGGGGAAATCAAGCGGGCGGCTGAGCGGGCGGCCTCGCTCACACGCCAGCTGCTTGCCTTCAGCCGCAAACAGATCATGACCATGGAGAACCTCGATCTCAACGACAGCGTTCGCAATATTACAAAGCTGTTGCACCGTTTGATCGGTGAGGATATCGATCTGACCACGCGCATCGCCCCAACGCCGGCGCTGATCAAGGCGGACGCCGGCCAGATCGAACAGGTTATCCTGAATCTCGTCGTCAATGCCCGCGATGCCATGCCGAAAGGAGGCAAACTACGCGTCACGACGGAAGTCCGAACGCTGGGTCATGCGGCCGGCGAAAAGCACGTCAACCTGCCGAATGGAACGTACGCCGTATTGTCCGTGAGCGATACGGGGTGTGGCATGACGCCGGAGATCATGTCCCATATCTTCGAACCCTTTTTTACAACGAAGGCCGCCGGCAAAGGTACCGGGCTGGGTCTCTCCACGGTCTACGGCATAGTCAAACAAACGGGCGGCGATATTCTGGTCGAAAGCGAACCGGGCAAGGGGTCCACGTTCCTGGTTTTTCTTCCCCGGGCGTCGGAGGAGGAACAGAAGACGCATCCGGCCGAAACGGCCACCACGGGCAACGGCGCTGTGGGGTGCATTCTGGTCATCGAAGACGAACCGCTCGTCCGCAATCTGATCGAAATGATACTAACCTCGGCGGGATACGATGTGCTGGCTGGCGGCTCTGGCGAAGAAGCCATCCGGATATTCGAGCAGAATGTCGAACGCATCGACCTGGTGCTGACCGATGTCGTCATGCCCCAGATGGATGGGCGGACTCTGGCACGACAGATTTTGGAAAGAAAACCGAATCAGAGGATTCTGTATATGTCCGGTTATACGGATCACGCGATCGTTCACGAAGGCGTCCTGGATCAGGGCCTGGCGTTCATTCAAAAACCATTCACGCCGGAAAATCTGGAATTGAAAATCAGGACGATGTTGGCGGGTTGAAGCCTTCACGTGGCGGAGATTCATACAGGATAAGACCGGGTGTTTTTTCCAGAAGATAATTCAGTTCCCAGTCGCTCTTCAATAACAGCACCGGCCGTTGCTGGTCGTCGTAAGCGAATTTCACATCAATGGCCGGTTTCACGTCATTGCCAACCCAGCGGGTGCGCGTATAGGGCAGGCGCTCCTGCACGACCTTTTCGTTGTATTCATTCTCCATACGCCACGAAAACACCTGCAATTGGAGTTCTCCGACCGCCGCCAATAATGGGCTCAGCGATCCGTCGGGCTCGGCGAACACCTGAACGACGCCTTCCTCACCGAGTTGCTCGATCCCTTTCCGGAATCCTTTGCTGTACGAATTATTGGACGGTCGCACGCGGACGAAGATCTCCGGCGCAAAACGAGGGAACCTGGGAATGGTGAATTCCGCTCCCGCGGACAGCACGTCGCCGATCCGGAACGTGCCGGGATTGATCAGTCCGATGACATCGCCGGGATAGGCTTCATCCAGAATTGTGCGCTCCCGGCCGAACACCTGGAAAGGGTAATTGAGTTTCACGTCCTTGTTGGATCCGAAATGCCTGACCGTCATACCGCGTTCGAATTTGCCGGACACAATGCGGACAAAGGACAGCCGGTCGCGGTGAGCCTTGTTCATGTTGGCCTGCACCTTGTATACAAAACACGAAAACGTTTCGTTTTCCGGCGCCATGGGTCCGATGGACGTGGGCACAGGCTGGGGCGTCGGCGCAAGTTCGAGCACGTACTGCAAGAAATTCTCGACGCCAAAATTGTTCAGGGCGCTTCCGAAAAATACGGGCGTGATTTTTTCCTTCAGGAAGGCGTCCCGGTCAAACAACGGCAAGGTGCCGTCGATCAGATGCAGGTCGTCGATCAGTCTCCGGTGGGCGTCCGACCCCAGGAGGGACTGAAGATGGGTGTCGTACATGTCCGTCATTTTCACCGGCGCTTTGTGCTTGCCGCCCGCCGTGCGCTGGAACAGGTGGAATTTCTTTTCGCGCCGCTCATAGATGCCACGAAAATCGGGACCATCGCCGACGGGCCAGCTCATCGGCACCGTTGTAATGCCGAGCACTTTCTCGACGTTGTCGAGCAGTTCAAATGGATTCAGCGCAGGCCGGTCCAGTTTGTTGATGAACGTGATGATCGGAATGCCACGGTCCCGGCAGACTTTGAACAGTTTGATCGTCTGGGGCTCCACGCCTTTGGCGGCATCGAGAATCATGATGGCGCTGTCAACGGCCATCAGTGTGCGGTAGGTGTCTTCGCTGAAATCCTGATGGCCCGGCGTGTCGAGAATGTTGAGCAATTTGTCGTCGTAGGCGACCCGCATCGCGCTGGACGACACGGAAATGCCGCGTTGCTGCTCGATTTCCATCCAGTCCGACGTGGTGGCGCCTTTCGTTCCCAAACTCACATTGCCCGCCCGCTGGATGGCCCCGGAATACAACAACAGTTTTTCCGTCATTGTGGTCTTGCCGGCGTCGGGATGCGAAATAATCGCCAACGTCCGCCGCCGCTCGATCTCACGGTTCAATTCAGGTATCGCCATGCCGCTTCCTTTCCATAAGCGCGGCGAATATAGCACAAACCGTTTTGATTGTCACGGAAAACCTTGCCTTACGGCAAATACCATCCGTCTTTCATGAAAGACGGGGGCATGAGTATCCGAAAGAAGACGGCCACCGCCAGGCGTTGAAGATCGAAAATAGGATGGAACATGGATCAGGAATGACGTATAATCACTCATTCTCTGATCACATTATCCAAGGAGGTTTTCATGAAAGGCTTGACCATATTCATCGCCGGCATGTTGCTCAGCGGCGGCGTTTACGCCCAGCGTCTGACCATGCCGGAAACGAGTCCCGGCGCTTCGGTCTCACAGTCCATCGGTCTCACGGACATGACGGTGGTTTATCATCGGCCGGGCGTCAAGAACCGCAATATCTGGGGCGACGTGGTGCCGTACGACCAGGTTTGGCGTGTCGGCGCCAATGAGAATACGACTGTTTCATTTTCGACTCCCGTGCGCGTCGGCGGCAAGGAACTGGCGGCGGGAACCTATGGATTGCACATGATCCCGGGCGAAACAGAATGGACGGTTATTCTAAGTACCAATGCCACGTCGTGGGGCAGTTATTTCTACGATGAAAAGGAAGACGCCGTAAGGGTGAAAGCCAAACCCGAAACGTGCGAAGCGACGGAACGCCTTGTGTTCTTGTTTTCCGGCCTGAAGGACAATAGTGTCGACATCGTCATGCGATGGGAAAAACTCCAGATCGCTTTCACGGTGGAGGTCGATCTGCAGGGCACGGTGCTGGCCAGCCTGCGTCGGGAGATGAGGACGAACAAAGGCTTCAATATGGAAGCCCTGCGGGATGCCGCCGCGTGGTGCCTTCGCAATAACGTCAATCTGGACGAGGCCACCGCATGGGCGGATCGTTCCATCCAGCGCAGTGAGCAATTCTCCAACGTTCTACTGAAAAGCCAGATTCTCGCAAAGCTGGGCAAATCGAAAGAATCCGACGATACGTTTGCTCGGGCCGTCAAATTGGCGACCACGGAAGGGGATCTCAACCAGCTGGGCTATCATCATCTGACGAATAACAGACTCAAGGAAGCGGTGGACGTTTTCCGGCGCAACGCCAAAGAACATCCGCTTTCCTGGAATGCGCATGACAGCCTGGCTGAAGCGCTGGAGAAGACGGGCGACAAAAAGGGCGCCATGGAGAGCTACAGGAAGGCGCTTGATCTGACCAAAGAAGAAGATCAAAAGACCAGAATTCAAAAAGCCATCAAAGGTCTTTCCGAGACGAAATAGTCTCATGGAATTGGCAGAAAAAAAAGGGGCATGAAACAGCCCCTTTTTTTTATCCGAAAAAGACCCGGTCATTTTCCCGACGACAGCAGATTCATGAGCAACCGGTACGCCCCGGGAACGCCCGCGGGCAACTGTCTGAAAAACGCCAGCCCCGTGTAATAGTACGTGCCTTTGCCGTACCGTGCTGTGATCAGGGAGCCGTAGTGTTCTTCTTCACCGGGGTCTTTCATGGAAAAGATCATCTGGTAATTGGAATCGACGTCGCTGGCAAAATACAATCCTCGTTCCTGTATCCAGCCATCAAAATCCGACAAGGTCAGACGGTTGGGTTTTGTCACGACCGGGTGATTCTTGTCCACGAACGTGACGCCGGCCGTTTCGTCGGTGACGCGATCCGTCGTGACTTTGAAAGGATACGGTCCGATGCGGTTGGTGTCCAATTCCCAGCCCACCTGGTATTGCACCAGCAGCGTACCGCCGTCCTTGACGTAGTCCATCAAAGTTCTTGTTTGTTTCAAAAGACGGGGTCGAGTATTGAACGCGCGAATACCGACGATCACCGCATCGTATGTCGAAGACCGGAGAGCGTGGAGTTCATCATCCTCGATCAACGTGACTTCGCATCCGGCTTGCCGCAGGGCGGCGGGCAGGTCGTCGCCGGAACCCATCAAATAACCAATGCGCCGTGCCGTGTTTCGGACGTCAAGGCGTACGACCGTCGCTTCGGACGCCGAAAGAACCATTTGGATGGGAATGTGCGCATGGTCAACGATGTCGAGAGCCGTCGCATAGTCGCGGTCGCCGATGCGGACGACGGCTCTCGCGGACGCGCGGGTTGGCAGTCGGGGCGGTGAAACCGAAAAAGTCACGGTCTGTTCTTCGTCCCTGGCGCCGATGTCGAAGGGCCTTTCGCCGGGAGTGACGTTCCAGCCGTCGGGAAGTTCCAGCCGCACATGGCCTTTCGTCGCGGTGGTGTGGGATTTCAACTTGAGGCTCAATGTCCGGGGCGCATTGTCGGGAAACAGAAATGTCTTTTCGGTGAATTGAATTGTAACCGGTGGAAGAATTTCGAGGGCGCGCAGTTTTTCTCCGTCGACGCGGTCCGTCCATCGGTACCAGACCGGTGACGGCACCGCCCATTCCGAATCGTCAATATCGAAAACAAAAACCACCGTGCGCGCCGGCGCATTTTCCGCCGGGCCCACCAGCGTTTGATCGGGCAACGTGAACCGGCCGTCGGGTTTTTGTGAAAGCCAGAAGGGACTGGTGGTCGCCGTTGCCGGCGAAAAGTGAATCAGGGAGTCCAGCCGTACGGCTTGTCCTTTTGTCATGGGCCGATCCACGCGAAGCGTGTCCGTGCCGAGTCCGTCTTCCCGCAGGCCGGGCCATAGCAGATATTTTAATGTCACGCTGGCATCGTTACGAAGAATGGCCGTCGCGGAAACCCGCACCGAGCTTCCCGGCACGACCGAATGATCGGCGGCCACGCTCTCCACCCACAAGCCGGCGCACGACCGGATCAGGTCATCCACTTCACGAATTTTGATTTCAATGCGGTCCGACGACGGCAGGGATTTCATCAGCCGGCGCAACCGCACCAAGCCGGGCACCGAAGCCGCCGGCCTGTGGACATCAAAGGAACGGATCAGCGTGTCGATCAGGCCGACCATCTGCCGGCCGCCGGGAATATCCGACCAGTCCATGGGGATCCCGTCAAAAACATCCGTCCGCGCCGAATCGCCGTCCATCAGTTCAAAATATTCCCAGTTGTCCGTGCGGACGGCCGTCGATCCGAAGCCCTGGCTCTTGTGTTTCGCACGGCTCCGCGCCGCTATTTCGGTGTAGGACATGCCGAGCAATGGATTGAACTCACCGGTGTTGATCCGGATCAGGCGTTCCAGATTGGCGCCGCGCCTCCTTAGAGCACCCGGCCACGCATTCCAGAAGATCCGCCGCGCCTGCCAGGTCTGAACCAGCGACAATTGTCCGGGAAACATGGTGCTGTCCGCGGCGGCCTTGAAGGCTTCGAGCGCGAGGATGGCGGAAGCCGTGTGATGGCCGTGGCCGCCGTCCCCATTGGTCGGGAAACGCGTGATGATCACGTCGGGCCTGAACGAACGAATCACCCATACGACGTCGGCGAGGATACTGTCATGATTCCATACGCGGAAGGTCTCGTCGGGGGATTTGGAGTAACCGAAGTCGTAGGCGCGGGTGAAAAACTGTTCGCCGCCGTCGGATCGCCGCGCGGCCAGCAATTCCTGCGTCCGGATCACGCCCAGGAGCTCGGCCTGTTCGTGACCGATCAGATTTTGACCGCCGTCGCCGCGTGTCAGGGACAGATAACCGGCGCGGACTTTTGCGCGGTTTGCCATGTAAGCGAGAACCGCACTGTTTTCGTCGTCCGGATGCGCGGCGATGTATAGCACCGAACCGGTCGTACGCAGCTTTTCCAGGCGGAGTCGGATCGCGCCGGACGAAACGTCGGACTGCGCATGGAGCGCGCCGGAAAGCAGAAGAACGAGGACAAATACCATTCGTTTCATGTTTTTTCCCGCACAGTGATGGTGAAGGACTGCATGATAGCAAATTCCTGTTCAAAGCCAAAGAAAAAGTCGATCAAAGGACCCGGATCGTGAACTAAATCACTTGACAGAACGGGAAGATTAAGTAAATTAGGCCACGAAAGGAACATTTCCGGTTACCACCAAGCCAAAGGATTCATATGAAAAACTCTCTACAGGCGTGGATATTGACGATCATAGGATTTTCGATGGCCTACACTCAGGTATATGTCGAAGATTTCAGCTATGCATCCGGTACGACGCTGGTCAGCAATGGATGGGTCGCGCACAGTGGAGGTGGCACGAATCCAATCATAGTGACAACGGGGGGATTGTCCTATCTGAACTATGCCGGTTCCGGAATTGGCAACGCGGTGCAAATTGTTGCCAGTGGAGAGGACGTCAATCATGACCTCCCGTTCAATACCAGCGCAGACAGCGTTTATGCGGCGTTCATGGTCAACGTGACGACAGCAACCGGTGGGGAATATTTTTTTCACCTTGGACCCCAGCCCGTCGGTACAACTTTTCGCCCGAAAGTTTTTGTAAGATCTGCTACAAATGGGAACCTGACGTTCGGGATGACCAAAGCCGGCAATTCTCCGACGAACGCGTGGACCGATTCGATCTACGCCACCGGCACGACTTACTTGCTGGTGATTAAGTACGTTTTCAAAAGCGGAGCAAGCGACGATAGCTGTTACCTTTTTATGAACCCGATCCCTGGAAATCCTGAACCACTGCCGACCCTTGCCAACCAGGACATTGGAACAGATATGCCCACGTGCGGAACCGTTGCCATTCGGCAAGGTACGGCATCTCCGAATCTGACCATTGACGGAATTCGGGTCGGACAAAGCTGGTCCACGGTGGTGACGACGGCTTCTGCCCCTTCTAATACACCCCCTCTGATTTCGGGCGGGTATCGGTCCGCTTTTGTTCCGGACGGCAATACGGACCTTACAGTAGGAGCCATCATTACTGACGATCATGGATTGGTTTGGGAAAGGCTTTACTACACGGTCAATGGTGTTGTGGATTCGGTTGCCATGGTGAACACGGGAGCTGACTCATTTGTAGCGACAATCCCGGCCGTCGCAAACGCCAACGAGAATGTTATTAGTTATTACATCAAAGCAGCGGACGATTCCGGCGCGGTGTCAACCTCGGCTTCATCATCGTATTTGGCCGGTGTGACACGGATATTCATGGTGCGGCAAAATGACGGCAATGGCGTGAATATCTACAACGGGTATGCGGCTCGCGTCACCGGCATTGTGACCGCCGAAACGGGGATTTTTTCCACCACAGCGCGCGATTTTCAGATTCAGGACGGTACGCGGGGTATCAATGTCTTCATCAACAACACTTCACTCCCTGCCGTGGCGCGCGGCGATAGTATCGTGGTCGAAGGCACCATCGCCCAATTCAATGGCAAACTGGAAATCACGACGCCTAACCTGAATTACTCGACCGTGAGCAGCGGCCTTTACGTCGGCCCCATGAGTGTCACGGTTTCGCAAATGTCGGAGAGCCTGGAAGGGACGCTGGTGCGCATTGAGGGCGCCACAAAAACGTCCGGCACATGGCCCGGGACCGGTTCGAACGCAACGCTGTACATTTCCGACAATGGCGGCGTGGATACCACGGGGCTCTTTATCGATCGGGATACGGATATCGACGGTACGCCGGAACCCTTCTATCCGGCCACGTTCACCGGCATCGCCTCCCAGTTTGACAATGCGAGTCCATTCACCGGCGGCTACCAGATCGTGCCACGCGACCTCAACGATATTCTCGGCAACCAGCCACCGGCGCCGGCCGAACTCCTCTTGCCGGTCGATCAGGCGGTGATCACCGTCAGTGATTCGTCGACGGGCAACCTAGAATTCCTTTGGACCACTTCCGCCGATCCTGAAGACCTGCCGGTCACTTACACGCTGTGGGTGGATTCGAGTTCATCCTACGGCGCCTCCGCGTTGTCCTTTGTTACCGGTAATGGCGGTCAAGACACGTCGTACACACTGACCCTTGCCGACATCAACACGTATATTGCCGGTCTCGGAGTGGCGCGCGGCGGGGCCATCGATCTCTATTGGCGCGTCGTCTCCAGTGACGGTCCCAACTTCATGGCCAGCGCCTCATACGGGCTTGAAGTCAACCGGGAACTGACCGATTTTGCGCCGGCGGATTTTCATCTGCTGGCCCCTTCCAACGGCATCCGTCTGGTGTCTTCGCCAGCCTCCCAGGATACCGTTTGGTTTGTGTGGAATGCATCCGTCGATCCGGAAGGTCAACCGGTCACCTACTATGTCGAATTCGATACATCGATGACCTTTGGTCTCGGTGTAGGGGAAGCCTTGCCGGACACGGCATTTGGCGGCGACCTGCTTGGTCTCGACTATTTCCTGTCGGATCTGGGGGTCGCGCCCGGCGATTCGATCGTTCTGTATTGGCGTGTGACCGCGTCGGATGAATTCCACCAGACGATCAGTCTTGATACGTATACAATAGTGGCCGTGCGCGATATCAGCGCCGGGACATTTATGAGCTTCATGGTCGGGTCCAGCGTGATTCCGCCGGCGGTCAGCAACGGGTTCGGATTTGGATCCATGGCGCTGTCATCGGATTCGACAACGCTGTATTACGACGTGTGGGTCAACTATCTCGACGGAGACATCACGACATCCGCCATTCACAACGGCGCCGTCTACGAAAACGGTCCGGCTGTAAAGGACATCGAATTCGTGCAGGTCGTCGATGAAGGGGATACGGTCTATGAAGCATCCGGCTTCTGGACTTCAACGGACGGCCAGCCACTGACCTCGGCCCTGGTGCAGGAACTCCTGAACCGGCGTTTGTATGTGACGGTGGCCACGGACGCCGCGGCCAACGGCGAAGTGCGCGGCCAGATCGTGCCGGATACGACCATGTTCAGTTTCAGTATCGCCCAGAACCTCGAGACGTCGACCGGCGACGGTTTCGCGCATCTGGATTGGGAATGGAGCGATGTTTTCGAGCGCCCGCTCCGGCGAAATGTCCTGAACCGTTCGTCGGCGTTCGTCAGAATGGCATCGGCACGCCGGGGTATCGGCTCGGATCCGACGCCGATCGGATTTAATATCTACCGCTCGACCGACGGCAGTGCATACGATCTCCTCACGTACACCGGGGACACGACCACGGCGTACGTCGATTCGAGCGTGTCGATCGGCACGACGTATTATTACACCGTGAGCGCGGTTCATCCGTGGGGCATCACGCCGACCTCCAATGTCGCGTCGGTTTCACCGGTCGTGCCCGTCGGGAATCACGAATCGGTTCTGCCGGCACGATATGATCTGCATGCCAATTATCCGAATCCTTTCAATCCGGCGACCACCATCCGGTACGATCTGAAAGCCGAAACCCGCGTGACCCTTCGCGTCTTCAACCTGCTTGGGCAGGAAGTCCGGACGCTCGTGGACGGCCGCGAGAGCGCCGGCTACAAAGTGATCGAGTGGGACGGCAAAAACAACCAGGGCAGGGCGGTTTCAACCGGCATTTATTTGTACAGGCTGGAAGCCGGAAATTTCGTCAAGACGCGGAAGATGATGATGCTGAAGTAGAGACATTTTGTCCTCTCGCTTTTCCTGCAAAAGGGTTTCAGGGTGCCTTGAGTTCAGAGCAAGGAACGAGAACCGGGATGACAAAGATGGAGAGTTCGAGTCAATGGCAATCCAAACATCGGGGATCGGAGTACCGGCGACTGAAGCAAAAGACATTGGGAAAAGCCTTTGCCGATCGCTTGAGTCGGGAGTTTGGAATTGCAGTATTTTTTGTGGACACAAAGGAAAGTAATTTTGTTTGAGTTCTCGGTCTTATTCCAAGGGAGTCTTGTAAGGAGGTGTGGAATAAATGCGTTGCCGGATATGCCAGATTTCAATGGAATCGCATATCAGAGAAAGGAGTGGTTCCCCGATTGAGACATGGTTTTGTCCAATAGCCTTGCCATGTGTCCATTAAATATTTCAATTCCATTCTATCGCGTGAATCAGATTTGACATTGTTGTCTCAGGCGCGTAACTTTGTCTGAGGACCCGAAAACGTCGAGCCCATCCGCGAACCAACCTTAGGGAGGTTGTCATGAAACACGTAATATTTCGATCAGAAGGGAGTATGGTTAGTACCCCCCCCCCGCGTAACCCCGCTACTTAGTTTCCTGATTTTCATGCTTTTCCCAGTCCAAATGACGCAGGCCGGTGATCCTGACCGGGACAATTCAGAAATCTGGTTCTATGTTAAGAACGTGCAACAGGCTCAGATAGACTTTGCTCGTTTACATGTCCGAAATGTGAGTACGATCTGGGATCGGACGTCGACTGACGACTCCATGGTCGTCACCCAGTTGTATGATCTTCATGATTTGGTTGTACCGGATTCTGGCCGCAGTCTTCAGCGTTTCAAGTTTGGTTTTGGAGGTGATCCTTGGACGCAGTTGCGGTACGGCCGATATTCGTTCACCATTCAAGAAAGCGATGACGGATCGAATTGGAATTCAATTGATTCTGTGATCATTGACTACACGGACTCCCTCTACTATCTCGCCGGCTATACAACCATGGACATTTCCGTCAGGTATGATTTCGTTACGGATGATCCGGATGATGATGAGTGGTCGTTTGCATCCTATCAGGTGGAGGACTACGAGGACGAGTGGGGTGCTTTACCCGGACATTACTTTTCGATATGGGAAACGAATCATCCCGATCCGAATTACATTCCCCACACGAAGTCGTTCATTCCGGATGAGCCCCGTGATGTGAGCGTCACGCACAACGCCAACAATCGGCTGATCGTGTCCTGGCTTGGTAACGGCGAGTCCTTTGATGTCAGCTATGGAATATACCGGAAGACGGGCGGCGGCGCTTTTGTATTGTACGATTCCGTTTCCAACACCGGCCACCCTTTGAGGGGATATCCATACTCCTGGATGGACCCTGCAGTGTCCGGCAGCGGTATTTCTACCGTGTCATATTACCTGAAAGCCCGCAACAAAACGCCAAATTCAATCCGGGTATCGCCTCCCTCGGACACGGTATCGACCACGTATCTCCATTACCTCCTGAAGCAGCCGACATCCTATTCTCCAGGTCATTTCAAGCTATTTCAGAATTTTCCAAATCCCTTCAACCCATCGACGAGCATTTCGTTCGAGATACCAGAAGAAGGTATGATAGAGTTGAAAGTATACAACCTGCTGGGCCAACATGTCAGGACACTGGTGAACGAAATCAGGAGTTCCGGACTTCATGCCACAATATGGGACGGACGTGACAAGCAAGGCCGGAGCGTGGGAGGCGGGATATATTTGTACACTGTTGCCACGAAAGACGCTCTTTTGTGCAGGAAAATGATTTTGCTTAAGTAATTGGATCGAAAGGAAAAGACGTGCGGAGGCTGGCGATGGTGTTGTTCTGGGCCTGCGTGACGCTTGGTTCTGGTCTGCAGGCCCAGGATTTCTGGCAGAGTATGGAAGGCCCGCCGGGAGGATGGTGCGCCCATTTTACGGAAGATACGTCAGGCCATATGTATGTGGTGTCTTCCGGAGTGATGCGCTCCGACGATCAAGGCGAATACTGGCAGACCATTTCATTCCAAGGTTCGACGGGCATCGACGATTTGCTGGCCTCCTCCCGTGGGTATCTATTTATGGCCTATGGACAACTGTATCGCTCCACCGATGGGGGATACAACTGGGAGGGCACGCCGGCGCTCAGTGGATTCAACATCCAGGAGTTGTATGAAGACGTCAAGGGTGACCTTTATGCGGCGGCCGATGACAGCGGTTTTTTCCGGAGCGCCGATGACGGGATCACGTGGACGCGATCGGGTGAAGAATTATTCGGACTGTCTGTGTTTGACGTGGCGGGCGATGAAGAGGGAAGGCTCTTTGTATGCACGAGTGCGGGCGCTTTTCGAAGCACGGACGGGGGGCAGCATTGGGAATATATGAACAATGGCCTCCCGGAGGATCCGGCCTTTAATATCGAGGCGACGAAGGAACAGGGTATTTTTGCGGCAATGTGGTATGGGTTGTACCGTTCGACGGACGGTGGGGATAGTTGGTTCCTGGCCTCGCCGCTATTGGCAACGGCGGATGTGGGTGCGATGGTGGAGAGTAAGGACGGCTCATTCTACATCGCGGTGGAAGAGACTCCCGTGGAGGGAGTTTTCAGGACGACGGATGGCGGAGCGACTTGGGATACGATGAATGCGGGACTGGTGGACAAGTGGATCATTGACATGTTTGAGAGCGACGAGGGGACGTTCTATTTGGGTTGCTATTACGGTGGGGTATTCCGCTCGTCCGACGGCGGTTTGAAGTGGGAGTGGAAATCAGATGGGATTTTGAATAGCCACATCCGCGACGTGGCCTTTTTTGCCAATGGACGAACTTTGGTTTCCGTCGAAGGAGTGGGAGTGTTCTCGAACGAATCCGGAATTTGGGGCAGACTCGAAGCCCCGTACGTCAGCGGTTCATTAGGGTCGGTGTGGGTGGTGTCGAACGATACAATCTTCATCACGGAATCACCGCAAGGCCTGCTACGATCCACGGATGGCGGAATGTCCTGGCAGGTCGTCAACAACGGTTTTGGTACGCCAACCTGTTTGTTGTTAGACATGGAGAATACTCTTTTTGCCGGCAATTACTCTTCCTTGCCCGGTGAGAGTCTATTTCGTTCGTCTGACTTTGGACTGACGTGGGAAGCGACGGGCGCTGGAATCACGGGTCAATATGGAGTGTACGATCTGATTGCGGAACACCCTGGTTCGATGTTTGCTTCTTCGAGGGATGGAATTTTCGTATCAGATAATTGGGGAGTGAGTTGGACGCAGACAAGTTTCTCTTACAGGAACGCCAAGCTTGCTCGGGATTTCAAAGGCAGTATATACGCACTGACGACCAGTCCCCGAGGCATCTATCGTTCGACGAACAGCGGACAGACATGGGACAGTCTTCCTCCACCGGATGCTTCTTCGCAACGCGACATTACGGTCGACTCGGATGGTGGCATATACGTCGGCCACGGCAATGTGGTCTATCGCACGACCAATGATGGTCAGCATTGGGAACTATTTCAGTTGCCTTACACTGGAAATACGGAAATCAACATTCTGAAAATCAGTCCGGACGGCTACCTGTATGCCGGGACAAGCAATCGCGGTTTGTTCCGGAGCATATCACCGGTTGTTGGCATAGGCGAGCTGTCGATCACGAAACCAACGCTTACGTTGAATCAGAATTACCCCAACCCCTTCAATGCCGCGACGACGATCATCTATGAGTTGCCGTCGGCAATGGAGATCGTGCTGGACGTTTACAACATCCTCGGACAGAAGACGCGGACGCTGAAACGCGGAAAGACGCACTCGGGTGAGCATCGGGTGGTGTGGGATGGCAGGGATGACAGGGGCCGGCTCTTGTCGAGTGGGGTGTATCTCGTGCGACTGCACACACCTGCCGGAACGCATGTCAGGAAGGTGATGATGTTGAAGTAAGTCCGGCGAATCCCCATTTTGAAAAAACCCCGCTACCCGGCGGGGTTCTTTTTTTTCCAGAGTTACTCAACCGGTCATTTCGAGCGCAGTTCAGAGATTTGTTTTTTGGAAAAATCCTCTTGGAAAATGGAGTCGCACATCACTATCTTACCATAAGGTAATCAAGTAGAGGTAATTCATGATCAAAAATATGACCGCCGATACGCTGGATCTGGTGGCGAGCCGGTTCCGGATTCTTTCGGAACCGATGCGATTGCGCATCCTTCAGACGTTGCACGAGCAGGAAATGAATGTTCAGAAGATCGTCGAAGAGACCGGCGCCAACCAGGCCAACGTGTCGAAACACCTTTCCATCATGCTGGAGGCGGGACTTCTGAAACGGCGCAAGGAAGGGCTGAACAGCTTCTATTCGATTGCGGACGATTCCATTTTCCGTTTGTGCGACCTGGTGTGCGGCAGCATCGAGAAGAATCTTCGCAAGAATCTTAATTCGTTCAAATGATGGCGGCGAACATCCTTATCCTCAACGGCCCCAATCTTAATTTGTTGGGTGTCCGTGAACCGACGGTCTACGGTCATGAGTCGCTGGATGCCATCGAGGCCGATCTGCGGCGGAGGTTTCCCTCGGTGACGTGGCGATTCCGCCAATCGAATATCGAAGGCGAGCTGATCGACGCGTTACACGATGCGCGCAAGGACTGCGACGGCGTTGTCTTCAACCCCGGCGGGTATTCCCACTACGCCATGGCTCTGAGAGATGCCGTGGCCGCGATCAACCTGCCGGTCGTCGAAGTGCACTTGTCCAATATCCACGCCCGGGAGGAATTCCGCCGATATTCGGTCATTGCGCCGGTTTGCATCGGCCAGGTTTCGGGATTCGGGTCTTTTGGCTACGTACTGGGTGTTGAAGCGTTGCTTCACCATCTGGAAACAAAAAAGGGTTGACCGAAGCCAACCCTTGGTGTCCGTCGATGCGTCATTTCTTCTTTGATTTTTTTCCCGTCTTCTTTTTTCCCCTGGGAGTTGCCTTTTTGGCACGGGTTTTTTTCGGCGCGGATTTCTTCTTCCGGCCGGATTTGCCAAGGGCTTCGAGCATGGTCTTGCCGATATCCGCGGGGCTTTTGACCACGGTGATGCCGGCCGCTTTAAGAGCCTTCATCTTCTCGGCGGCGGTACCTTTGCCGCCGCTGATGATCGCGCCTGCATGACCCATGCGACGTCCGGGAGGCGCTGTCTGGCCCGCAATAAACGCCACGACCGGTTTGCGGTAGTTCTTCTTAACCCATGCCGCGGCTTCCTCTTCCGCCGTACCGCCGATTTCCCCGATCATCACGATGCCGTCCGTGTCCTTGTCTTCGGCGAACAGCCGGAACGCATCCACAAACCGCGTTCCGATAACCGGATCGCCGCCGATGCCGATGCACGTCGATTGTCCGATGCCGAGTTTGGTCAGTTGATGGACGGCTTCATACGTGAGCGTTCCGGAACGGGAAATGACGCCAACGCGACCGGGCTTGTGAATGAAGGCAGGCATGATGCCGACCTTGCATTGGCCGGGGGAAATGACGCCGGGACAGTTGGGTCCGACGAGGTGGACGTCTTTGTCGCGGAGGTAGTCGTACACACGGACCATGTCGCCGGCCGGAATGCCCTCCGTGATGCAGATGATCGTCTTGATGCCGGCTTCGGCGGCTTCGATGATCGCGTCCGCCGCAAACGACGGCGGTACAAAAATTACCGACGTGTTGGCCCTGGCCGATCGGACGGCATCGGAGACGGTGTTGTACACCGGCACATCATATTTCAAACGGTCCTTGTCATTGCCTGTGTACTTCAGGCCGCCTTTGCCGGGTGTGACGCCCGCGACGACGTAAGGGCCGTATTCGGTCATCTGGCTGGTGTGAAACGTGCCCTCCTTGCCGGTGATGCCCTGCACGACCAATCGTGTCTTCTTATTGACGAGTACGCTCATGGTGAATAAGTCCTTTCAAGTGTCGATGTCAGTTCGATTCGATCCGATTCAAACCCAGAATCACGATTTGCATAAAGACATTGGTCCACAATCCCGCCACCACATCGTCCATCATGATACCCCACCCTCCGGGAAGCCGTTGCATGCGGTCGCTCCCCAGCCATTTCGTCACATCCATGATGCGAAAAACCACGAATGCCGCAAGCGCCCATGTCCAGGACATCGGCAGCCACAGGAGCGACAATCCCATGCCGACCACTTCATCAATGACGACACAGGAAGGATCGTGGCCGTAAGCCGCTTCCGCCAGGCCCGAGGCCCAGACGCCGGCGAAAAAAACCGCGGTAAGTATAAGAAAAAATACCGTGTGAATCAACACGGAAGGCTCGGCGGGAAACACCAGCAGGTAGACGACAACGGCGATCAGGCTGCCGATGGTACCCGGGGCTTTGGGGAAAAACCCCGCTCCGCCGACGGTGGCGATCATATGCGGGAGACGCGGCATGAGATGAGGGTCAGGAGTCTTTGACGGACATGGCATCAACCAGCGACCGCAGGGTATTTCGGTTCTGATAGAGATAGAAGACCCCGGAATAGGCCGTCAGCAACGTCACCAGCAACATGCCCGAGTAGATCAGGTGCCAGTCCAGGATGGCCGTCAGTCCGGAGCGGACATATTCGTGAGGAGTCGCCTCCTGTTGCATCATGGACTGCAAGGTGACAAAACTCAGAATGATCAGGATCATGACCATCTGGGAAGCGGTCTTGGCTTTGGCAAGAATGTTGGTTACCATCGGCTTTCCGCGGCGCATCGCATACGATCGAATGTAGGTGACCATCACGTCGCGCGACACGATCACGACAACCATCCAGAGTTGCACGAGCCCGAGATAGGCAAAGGAAAAAAACGCGGCCAGCACGAGGATCTTGTCGGCGAGCGGGTCCAGGAATGTGCCCCAATCCGAATCGTATTTGTATTTGCGCGCCAGGAATCCGTCATACCAATCGGTCAGACCGGCCACCACAAAAATCATGATCGCATACGTTTGCCACGAAGGATGCATGAGACAAAACACAAAAAACGGCGTCAGAAAAATGCGAAATACGGTGAGGATGTTGGGCAGGAACCTCATACTACGAACTGAAACCTTGTATCAAACCGACCCTTGTTCTATATTGTGCGCGCCAGCAATGTAGGCGATTGGAATCTGCGTTTCAAGGCTTTTCTTGGGAGTCGCGGGATGATTAGGCGTTGGATGCTTGTGGATACGGGGTTTGGAACGGGCGCTTTCAACATGGCGTTTGATGAGCAGCTGACGGCGGCGGTTGCCGCCGGCGAGCGGCCCACGACATTACGGTTTTTTCAATGGCGTCCGTTCTGCATTTCCCTGGGCCGGCATCAACGTCTGGACGATGTCAACGCGGACCGGTGCCGGCAGGAAGGCATCGACGTCGTTTACCGGCCGACCGGTGGTCGCGCCATTCTCCACGCCGAAGAGCTGACGTACAGCGTGGCTTTCCGGGATGATATCGAGGGCAGCGTCGAAGAGACTTACTATCGCATCAGCACGGCATTGGCGTTGGGTTTGCAATCCCTGGGCGTACCGGCCGAACTTTCCGGCGACCGGCCCGACCTGAAGAGCTGGTACCTACAACCGTCTTCCGCATCGTGTTTTGCAAGCTCGGTGCGGCATGAGGTCCAGGTGGCCGGCAGAAAAATCATCGGCAGCGCCCAAAAACGTTATTCCGGCGCCACGCTGCAGCACGGTTCGATTCTGATCGGCCCGCATCACCGCCGTTTGCCGGAATTCCTGCGACTCGACGAAAACCGGCAACGTGAATTGCAGCGCCTCATGACGGAGAAAACAACAGAACTGGACGCCTGGGTGCCCGCGGACGTCAACGCTTTGAAACGGGCCATGACGGAAGCCTTCGAGGAAGTCTTTCACATCACGTTTGAAAAAGACGAATGGCGGGCGGAAGCCGGCGTGCGCGTCCATGAATGAAGTCACCATCTATACGGACGGCGCCTGCAAAGGCAATCCGGGCGCCGGAGCGTGGGCGGCCATTACCATTGAACGTCACGACGGCCGGATCGTCGAAAAGGAATGGTCCGGCGGAGAACCGCGCACAACGAATAATCGCATGGAACTGACCGCCGTGGTGATGGGTCTTCGATCCATCGACGAGCCATCGCAGGTGACGTTGTTCTCGGACAGCGCATACATTGTGAATGCCTTCCGCGAGCGGTGGGTGGATCATTGGCAGCGCAACGGATGGCGCACGGCCGCCAAAACACCCGTCAAAAACAGGGATTTGTGGGAAGAAATCATCCGCCTTTGCCGCTTTCACCGGGTGCGTTTCGAAAAGGTGAAGGGCCACGCCGGCGACCATTACAACGAACGCGCCGACCGCCTTGCCAATGCCATCCTCGAATGAACGTATGCGGCATGCTTATCCTTGAATACGCCGTCCTGCGCCTGCTGCGGTTGGCGCTTCTCGCTCTGCCCGTTCGCGTGGTGTCGGACATCGGCGCCGGGCTTGGTTGTATCGCCGAACGCATCGGGATCCGCCGCCGTGTTGCCATCGACAACGTTCTGCAGTCCGATCTCGGTTTGTCCCCGGCACAGGCCAAAAGGCTGATCAGGCGTTGTTACCGCCATATGGGCCGGACACTTACGGAATTGTTGGTCCTGGACCGCATGCCGCCGGCCTGGGCTACCCTGACCATCGATCCCGGTTTTCATCGCCTCGCCGGCCGCGGGGCGGTCGTCGTCGCCGCCCACCTCGGCAATTGGGAATTTCTTGCCAAAGTCCTCATAGCCAGCGGTGTTCGTCTGGCCGTCGTGGTGCATCGCCAGGCGAATCCACATGTGGATCGCCTCATCAATACGATCCGGCGCCGAGCCGGTTTTGTCATCGTGCACGATGACGATGTGCCGTCCATGGTCCGCTGTTTGTCCGATGGGATGACCTTGGGACTCGTGGCCGACCAGGACTTCGGAGATAACAGCGTACCGTGTGTCTTGCTCGGGAGGGCGTGCCTGGCGCCGCGCGGTCCCGAGTTTTTTTCCAGCCGATGGCATATTCCCGTTTTCACGGCCCATGGCGTCAGGGTCGACCGGTACCGACACGCCTTTCGTCTCGAAGCCCTCGATACAGCGGAACTTTCCGATGGTGACGGCGCGATCACCCGACAATACACCCGTACGATGGAAACCTGGGTGCGGCAAACGCCCGATCAGTGGTTCTGGCAGCATCGCCGATGGAAAAATCCTGCTTGATTTACATAGCCCGTTTGGCTACACTGACGAAGGTATTTTGGACACACTCTTCACCCATCCATGACACTCAAGAGACTATCCAACCACTCCAATGGGGACGACGACACTACGACCGGCAAGAAACCGGAAATTCTCGTCGTTGATGACGAAGAAAATGTCCTGCGCGCGCTGAAACGGATTCTCGCCGACGACTATATCGTGCATCTCGCCCAAAGCGGCAAGGAAGCGCTTCAGGTCATGCAGGCCAATAGCGGGATCACGCTTATTCTTTCCGACCAGCGCATGCCCGTCATGTCCGGCACCGAATTCCTCAACCAGTCCATTTCCATCAAGCCCGATGCCATCCGGATTATTCTGACCGGATACACGGACGTCAAAGATCTTATCGAATCGATCAATTCCGGCCGGGTTTTCCAATATCTGACCAAACCGTTCGAACCCGACGATCTCAAGATCATCGTGCGCCGGGGTCTGGAATTCTACAACAAGAACAAGCAACTTGAACTGGCGCACGCCGAATTGCAGCAGGCGTATGACAATCTCAAGAACGCGCAAGATCAGTTAATCCGTTCGGAGAAAATGTCGATGCTCGGCAAGCTGATGGGCAGCATCGCGCATGAGATCAGAAACCCGATCACCAATATCAACAATTCGACCAAGCTTCTTTCATTCGAATGGAACAATCTGAAGGATTTGCTGACCAAAGCCGACCAGGTCGTGAAAGGCAAAGGCGAGCTTGATGCCTTTCGTCGAATGGCCCAGGACGCAGACATTCCTTCCCTGTTGAATGAATTCGAAGCCGCGGTCGGCGTCATCCACCATTCCTGCGATCTGGTGACCGAAATTATTGAAGATCTTCGCGGTTTCTCTCGACTCGATGATGCCGAATTTATCCAGACCGATTTGAACCTGCAGGTCGATCGCGCGCTCAACCTGTTGAAATCGAAGTTCAAGCATCAGGTGGAATTCATCAAGGAGTACGGTGAAGTGCCGCGCATTTTTGGCCTGCCGGGCCCGATTTCACAGGTGATGATCAATATTATCAATAACGCGGCGCAGGCCGTTCAGCCGGAAGGCAAGGTCTGGATCAAGACGAAGAGAGACAGCGACAACGTTATTGTGGAGGTTCGCGACAATGGCAAAGGCATTTCGTCCGCGCACCTTGGACGCATTTTCGAACCGGGATTCACTACCAAGGACGAAGACGACGGCACGGGCCTCGGACTGACCATTTCATCGGAAATTGTGAAACGCCATCACGGCAAATTCGAAGTGGAGAGCGAGGAAGGACAAGGCAGCACGTTTCGCATCTTTTTTCCAATCCGCCAACCGGCCGCCACGTCCGGCAAAACTTGAGACCACCTGCCCGCGCTGGTAAATGAGTTCCCTCATGGAAAGGAAAACATGTGGATGATGGGTGCCGAAGAGGGGAGTTGAACCCCTACGCCCTTTCGAGCACTAGTACCTGAAACTAGCGTGTCTGCCATTTCACCACTTCGGCGAAAAACAAAAGCGTGGCTAGTATACACAAAAAAAACATGCCCTGCAATATCGAAATGACAATGGGAGCAAACCCGACATGACAAAAATGATTTGGTTCCTTGCAGGCCTCGCGCTGGCCGGCTGTCAGACCATTCGAAATCCCTGGTCGAATCCGGATATCACCAGGGAAGAGATCCGGTATCACATCGGCATTCTGGCGTCCGATTCGCTTGAAGGCCGCCTGCCCGGTACCCCGGGGATAGAAATGGCCGCCGACTATATTCGGAAGGAATTCATGAGCTATGGCCTGAAACCCAGGGGCGATCGTGGTTCGTACGATCAGGCGTTCGACATCGTGGCCGGGCTGACGGCCGACGAGACCAACTCGTTGAAAAGCGGAGAATTGAGTTTTGCGCTCAAGGAGGATTTCCTTCCGCTGAATTGTTCAGCGGATACATCGGTTTCGGCCGGTGTGGTCTTTGCCGGCTACGGTATCACCGCGCAGGAGTTGAATTATGATGACTATGCGGGGCTCGATGCCAAAGGCAAAATCGTCGTGATGCTCCGGTACTCACCGGATGGTGACACGCCGCATTCTGGTTTTTACCGCCACGCCTCCGTTCGCCGCAAAGTGGCCCTCGCTGCCGAGCATGGCGCCATTGGCGTATTGATCGTCACGGGACCCGGCGACGGTGAGGATGAACTCATATCATTGCAGTACGACAACACGGTAAGCGACTACGGTTTGCCGGCGATGACCATATCGCGGAAGACGGCCCTGGCCATTCTGGGCTGGAAGGATGATCAATTGGCCGCCAGACAAGACGGGATCAACAGGTCCAAGAAGCCCGCATCCACCGCCACGACGGCCGTCGTGGATATGGTTGCGAAGGTCACCGTCGTAAGAAAAACGGCATGGAACATCATCGGATTTCTGGAGGGTTCGGACCGTACGCTCCGCGACGAAGTCATCGTGCTGGGTGCGCACTATGATCATCTGGGCATGGGAGGTTCCAATTCGATGTACCGTGGCGCGCCGGCCATTCACAATGGGGCGGACGACAACGCCTCAGGCACGTCCGCGCTGCTGGAGCTGGCCCAACGCCTCGCGGCCCTCCGGGATTCTCTGAAACGCAGTTACCTGTTCATCGCCTTTTCAGCCGAAGAAATGGGCACGTTGGGTTCGAAATATTTCATGGAGCATCCGACCGTCGATTCGGCGCGGCTGATCACGATGTTCAATTTTGACATGGTCGGGCGCCTGCGCGACGGCAAGCTTGTCATTCACGGTACGGGCACCTCACCGCATTTCGAATCGTATCTCAAGGACGCCAACGCCCCTTACAATCTCAATCTTTCTCTCCTGAAAGACGGCAATGGTCCGAGTGACTTTGCGGAATTCTACCGGAAAAACATCCCGGTCATCGCCTTTTTTACCGACGTCCACGAGGACTATCACAAGCCGTCGGATGACGCTGAGCGGATCAATGTGGAAGGCGAAGAACAAATCACCCGAATGGCTTTGGATGTGATCCGACGTCTCGACGGGGATAGTGTCCGTCCTGAATTCACAAGAGTGAAGGGCGATTCCACGCGGGCGATGGGCGGGTTTCGGGCGACACTGGGCATCGTGCCGGGGTATGCGTCGAGCGAAGAGGGACTCCAAGTGGATGATGTCAACCCGGGTCAGGCTGGCGACAAAGCCGGCATCAAAAAGGGCGATGTGATCATCAAATTCGGACCAAGGACGATCAAGAACGTTTACGACTACACGTACGCTCTCGGGGATTTCAAACCCGGCGATGAAGTGGAAGTCGTGGTCAGAAGGGAAGGCAGGGAAGTCACGTTGAAAGCGGTCCTTCAAAGGTCCCGGCGACCCTGAGGCTTTCAAAGGAACGAATCTCGGAATAAGTCAGCCAATTTATGGTGAACAAGGCGAAAGCAAATACTCTGGAAACCGGAGTGCAAAACGACGATACCCGCCTGGATTTTGCACAGGGCGGGATCCGGGATGAGCGAAGCTTAACCGGATTTCTGGACGATGTGGACGACCGCGTGGAAGACCTGGCCGTGGCATACAAGGAGGCGTTGTGGCGGGCCTACACGGGCGAGGAGAACGCCGACTTTGGCCCGTTGGAAGAAAAATTGATGGCGATCACGACCAGTCAGGCGCTGCTGGATTTCGTCAAACATTGGCAGCCTTTGACGACCGACGAAACCAACCGGCGCCGGTTGACCGTGTGGCGGCACGAGCTCGAAAAGACGCAGATCGATCTTGATCCGGAAATTCAAGCGGCCTATAAAGCTTATGTGGAGTTCTCCGGCCGTTTCCGCTATGATACGCCATCGGGTCCGCTTACGTTGGACGAACTCAACGGACGGTTGACGACGGAAGGCGATGCGGCCCTGCGGATGACCTTTCAGCGAGGCCTGACGACGTTTTCAAACGAAGCGTCGGGAGCCTTCCTGACTTTGTGCCGGACTCGTAATGAGGCCGCAGCCCGCCTGGGCTATGCCAGCTACGCGCAGTTGGTCTTTGCCTATCTGGATGTGGATTGGAACGCGGCGAAGAAGTGGTTTGACGAATATCTTACCGGCACAGGGCAGGTGTTTGGCAGGCTTCGGGACGAGGCCACCGCGCGATGGCGCCTGACCGGCTGGAATCCCTCCGATCTGCCGTTCGTTTCGGCGAATCTTTTCGATCCGGCGTGGGATGCCGATTTGCATTTCGAACACGCGGCGGAAGAGCTCCTGAGAAAACTCACCGCGATGGGGGCGGATTGGACCGCCATATCGACGCGTGAAGCGCCGCCGGGCCTGCCGTGTCTCACGATTCCTATATGTATCCCGGCCGACATTCGGATGATGATTTCTCGCGGCGATGGGTTCCGCCATGCGTCCGTGATGGCCAGAGAATACGGACGGGCGTTGTATTACGCAGGCGTCGACCAGCGTTGTTATTCCCTGAGGGGAGTCAATGAGATTCTCCTGGAAGCCGGCGCATCGGTGCTGTCGTCATTGCCGTGTGAAGCCGGATTCTGGGGCGCCGACCACAACGAAAAGGCAGCTGTTTTCAGGCGCTTTGTGGAGGACCAAAACGTGCTGGAAACCCGGATATACATGGCCCTTGCCGAATTTGAAACGCGGATGTACACGGAAACGGCCGAACCGGATGCCGTGTGGCAGGAAGCGATGGCCCGGTCCCTGGCATTCGATCATGTGGATTCCGACTGGGCGGCGCAGAATGTTTTCATCGCGAGGCCCTTCTATGCCTTGCAGATGGCTTTGTCCCGGCTGGTGGAAATGAGAGTTCGGGCCGCGCTGCGTGCCGTGCCCGAATCCGGCATATTGAAATACCTGACTGATCACATCTTCCGACACGGCAACGAAATACCCTGGCGCCTGGTGGTGGCCGGATTGAACGGGAGGCACGTATGATTCCCACCTTGTTCGAAATTCCCATTTTCGGCGGCATCCCCATCCACAGTTTCGGTTTGATGATGGCGCTGGCTTTCCTGACCTCGAGCCTGGCGCTCAAGCGCCTTTTCAAAAACGCCGGGTACCCTGCCGACGTGGCGGAAAAGGTCGTGCTGGTCGCCGCGGTGGCCGGATTGGCGGGATCGAAACTGTACTATCTTCTTTTCGAAGCCTGGGATCGGTTCATTCGGCATCCTTTTGAAATGACATTTTCCGGCGCCGGATTGACGTGGTACGGCGGTTTTGTTCTGGCAACCGTGGCCATCATGATTCTGATGCGCAGGCACAAATTGCCCGTTTTGCGCACGATGGATCTGATTGTCGTTCCACTCCCGCTGGGCTATGGGATCGGGCGCATCGGGTGCCATCTGGCAGGGGACGGTGACTACGGCAAGCCGTGGGACGGCCTGTTCGCAACAGACTATTCCAAAGGTATCGTGCCGCCATCGGAAGCATTCTATGGCACGGAATTGGCGCGCCAGTATCCGAACGGCATTGTACCGGATCACACGCTTTGTCACCCGACACCCATATATGAGACCGTTCTGTCCGTCATCGTCTTTGCCATCCTGTGGAAGACAACGAAGAAGAAACGGCCCCCGGGTTTCCAGTTGGCCTTGTACGGCATGCTCGGAGGCCTCCAGCGATTCGTGGTCGAATTCCTGAGAATCAATCCGAAAGTGGCATGGGGACTGTCCGGCGCCCAGTTGATCAGCCTCGGTCTCATGGCCGCCGGATTGGTATGGATGTTTTTTCTGATGAGGAGACCGCATGCCGCGTCAACCCGGTAACATCGCGGTTATTACAACGCTCCTGACGCTGCTGAGCGTAGGCCATGCCGGCGCCCAAACGGCGGACCGCTTTACCATTGCGCGTGTCAAGTACGGTGGCGGTGGCGACTGGTACGGCAACAAGACCTCCCTGAACAACCTGTTGAAGTTTCTGGCCGCCGAGACCAACGTATCCGTTCAAAATGCGGAAGTGTATGTCGAACCGTCCGATATCAAGCTGTTTGATTATCAGTTTCTTTACGTGGCGGGCCATGGCAATATCAAACTGAATGAGAACGATGTGAAGAACCTCAGGACCCATCTGACCAATGGCGGATTCTTGTGGTGTGACGACGATTACGGCATGGACCCATTTTTCCGTCGTGAAATGAAACGCGTATTTCCGGAGTTGGATTTTGTACCGTTGCCATTTACGCATCCCGTATTTCACGTGTATTTCGACATGCCGAATGGCCTGCCGAAAATTCACGAGCATGACGGTGGACCGCCGGAGGCTTACGGACTTTTTTGGAAAGGTCGGCTGGTCTGCTTTTACAGCAAAAACACCGACCTGAGCGATGGTCTGGAAGGCCCGGACGTCTTTCCGGAGGACGGACCCGACAAACACCGCGATGCGCTTCGAATGGCGTCCAATATTGTGTTGTATGCACTGACCAATTAGAGCGAGGAACTATGAATTCAAAGGCATGGATTGAAAAAACCGTGGATGCCCTGACGCTGGTTGGCATGCTGGCGGCTCTGTACATGACTTTCATATGGGTGCCCAACGAAAAAACGATGGGCATTATCCAGAGAGTATTTTACTTCCATGTGCCCGCGGCCTGGGTGGCCTTCCTGGCATTTTTCATGGTCTTCCTCTCGAGCATTTTGTATCTCGTCAGGAGGAATGACAAATGGGACGCGCTGGCCGTCTCGTCGGCCGAAATCGGACTAGTGTTCTGTTCCATCGTGTTGGTGACCGGCCCCATCTGGGCCAAACCGGTGTGGGGAATCTGGTGGACATGGGATGCCCGTTTGACCCTGACGCTGGTGCTCTGGCTGATCTATGTGGCCTATATCATGCTGCGTGTTTACGTCAAAGACGAATCGCGCCGGGCGCGTCTGTGCGCGGTCGTCGGCGTTATCGGTTTCCTGGACGTGCCGCTGGTCTACATGTCCATCCGCTGGTGGCGTACGCAACATCCGGCGCCCGTCATGGCCGGAGGAGAGAATTCCGGTTTGGCCCCACCCATGCAGATGACGTTTTTTGTCTGTCTGGCGGTGTTCACCCTGCTCTTTGCATTCTTGCTGATCAAGAGGTACCGCATCGAGCGCATGCAGGATGAAGTGAACGAACTGTACCGGGCAGTCGGTTCGTAATATGGCGTTCAGGCGGCGCTTGACAATGTTCACAGGGTTCACGTATATTGACGCATTCACGCGATTTCAAAGGAATGTTATGAACATCAAACGGTGTGTCGTAGTGTTGATTCTCTTTTGGCCGGCTGGTCTGCGGGCCGGTGATATGGGCGCGTATCAGTTTCTGCGGGTCGGCGTTACAGCCCGCGCCACGTCGTTGGGTGATGCGTTCACTTCCCGGTTCGGAGACGTCTCAACCTTCATGTACAATCCGGCCGGTGTAGCCCTCCTGCAAGGCCGGCAAGCGTCGGCCAGTTACATGAACCACCTCCTGGATATCAGTTCTGGTTTCATCGGGTACGCCCAACCCTGGGCCGACTACGGGGTGTTCGGAACGGGCATCGTGTATTTCAACTATGGCGATTTTGACGGGTATGATGCATCCGGCCATTCGACCGGGAATTTCTCGGCCTCCGATTTTGCCTGGAACTTCTTTTATGCCAACACGGCCGCCGAGAATACCTACTATGGCATCAACATGAAATTTGTCCGATCCTCCATCGACCGGTACACGTCGACGGCGCTGGCGATGGACCTGGGCGTCATTTACCGGTTGCCTCAGTATGAAACCCAATTCGGCATCAGCCTGCTTAATGTCGGACAGGCGACGAAGGCCTATATTCAGACGAAGGAAGCGCTGCCCGTCAGCCTGCAGATGGGTGTGTCGAAAAAACTCGAAAGGGCTCCGATCACAGTGAGCGCCGGTCTTGCCGACCTGAACGTCGCCGGAAATCGTCTGGAGCGATTTTCCATCGGCGCCGAACTCACGCCGAAAGAATATCTGTTTATTCGTGCCGGTTACAACAACCAGCGCCATTCGGAATTGCAACTGGCCACGGATGACTTTATGGACCGTATTGCCGGGTTCTCGGCGGGCCTGGGTTTTGCCTATCGTTCCTACAATGTGGATTACTCGTTTGCGTCATGGGGCATTGGCACGATCAATCGGTTTTCTGTTACGATGAACTTTTGATCACGCTCATGATTCCAACCCTTGTTGTCGGCATCAATGCGCACCCGTCGGGAAACCACTATGTGGTCCTGCAGGAGCTCACCGGGCGCAAGCGACTGGCGGTGCCGGCGACGGCCTTGGAGGCCTCGGCTATCGAACTATCGTTGAACCGTTCCGTTGTCGCACGACCGCAGACGCACGACCTGTTGTGCCACATGCTCGAATGGCTTGAGGTCAGGATTTCGAAGGTCGTTATCCACAAACCCGACGGCGATGCCTTTATGGCGAGAATGGCGCTGAAAACAAGCGCCGGCCTTTTTGAATTGGAGGCACAGGCCGGCGACGCCATTGCCCTGGCGCTGCGGTCGCATACGTCGATTTTTGTGGAAGACGCAATCCTGGAAGAATATGGCATTTCCGCCTTGTCCGATGGCCCTCCCATGACGCGCGAACAAATCAAGGCCGAACTCCGAAAACAGCTGGAACGCGCCCTGGCGGATGAAAACTATGAAGACGCCGCCCGCCTCCGCGATACGATTAATGCCTTTGACAAGCCCAATTCCTAACCCAGCGCCCCATGCCCAGTACGGACAATCATGATCTTCTGCTGACCGGCATCAACGTTTTGGTGGTGCTGGTCGTCGTATTTCACCTGCAACAGGAAATCTCTGCGCTGCTGGTATTCCTGACAAAGACCGCCGGCGACAGCCGCTATCGGCTGGCACGCGTCCACCGGGGCTCATCACGGGTTGCCTTTGGACTTGCCGTGGCCACCGCCGCTCTGGCCTGGGCGATGGAAGCGGCCTTTCACATTCAACCCCAGCTCCTGGTGTCCTTCGGTGCCCTCCTGGTGGGTTTTTTTGTGAGTGGTCTGCTGTACCAGATTTGTTTTGTCAATGAAACAGGTCTCGGCGCCGTGTCTTCGAAATTTGAAATGGAAATCCAGTGGAACGAAGTCATGTCCTACGAATGGAAAGACCAAACCCTCCTGCTACGCCTCAAACGCGGCATGTTTCCAAAAAGAAAGATTCGGTTCCGGGATTCGGAGATCATTCCGGCGGTCAATGAGCGGCTCAAAATGTCGGCCGTTTCCGATCCCCAGCAACAGACTTTTCCATCAGTAACGCGGAGATGACCATGAAAACGCCCATACGTCCTCATCGAACGCGGCTTTGGATCACCGTGATCATCGCCACCACGACACTGTTCGGTCTCTACCTGTCGCTGAATCCTTCATTTCGTGGGATCGAAGAAAGCGCCATGGATATTTTGTTCAGCCTGCGTCAATGGCCGTCGGACAAGAAGGCGGAGGAAGTCTCCGTGGTGATGATTGACGAGAAGTCCATTGAAACGGAATTTGGATACTACGACCCCTTGCCCCGTCGATATCTGGCGCGACTGATTGACACCATTGCATCCAAAGGCGCCAGAGTGATCGCGGTGGATATCGCCTTCTACGATCGGCTGCACCAATTGGACGCGCGCGGGGACACGTTGCTTGTGGAAGCCATGCGACGGGCCGGGAATGTCGTGTCCGTGTCGATTTGGCATGATCAGGAAGACGGGACGCGTCATCTGCAATATCCGGATTCGTTTTTTCGGTCCGCGATGGTCGGCGTCGGATTTGCCAATCTTCAGTTGTCGGGATCGGGAGGCATGTCAACCGTGCGTGAAGTCAAACCGGTCACGCTGATCGGAGAGGATACGGCCCTCGCGTTTTCGTCAATGGCCTACTGCATTTACCGCGGCATCCAACCATCAGCTTGGGCCCAAGAAATGCTGTCCGGAACCGGCAAAGTCCCGGTAGGACGGCATGGCACGATGGCGATCAATTTCATCGGTCCGCCCCCCCTTTGGGAGAAGCAGACAGACGGCAACTGGCTCCAGAAGAAAGAAGGCCACATCGTCACGTATCGGAGCAGCAGGCTGACCGGGGATGTGGAATGGCCGCCGGATCTGTTTCAGGATAAACTCGTGGTTATTGGCAACGGATCGGAATTTGTGCCGGATCGTTTCGTCACGCCCTATTATCAAAGTAATCTCGGCAACTGGATGTACGGCGCCGAAGTGCATGCCAATGCCTTTCTGACGCTGCTTCATGAAGACTTCCTCCGTCCCGCCGGCTTGGCGGTCGTCCTAGCCTCCTTGCTCATCCTTACGATCATGGTGGTTTTTTCCACGATTCGGCTGGGTCTGATGGGCGAAATGGCCGTGACCTTTGGCGTGATCGTGGTCGTATGGGTCGCCGCGTATTGGCTGTTTGCGGCCATGGGCGTGGGCGTGCCGGTGATGAGCTTCACGTTGACGGTCTTATCGGGTTATTTTGCGACGTCGATCTATCAGGCCTTCACGGAAGAACGCGACAAGCGTCAGATCAAATCCATGTTTGCCCGGTATGCGCCGCCGGCTTACGTGGACCAAATTGTCCAGGACCCCTCCAAACTGGAGCTGGGTGGCGAGGAAAAAGAAATCAGCATTTTGTTTTCGGACATCGAGGGTTTCACGAACATCTCCGAGAGCCTGTCCCCGAAACAACTGGTGGAATTGTTGAATGAATACCTGGGGGCCATGACAGGTGTCATTTTCAATGAAGGCGGGAGTCTGGACAAATACATCGGCGACGCCATTGTGGCTGTTTTCGGGGCTCCGTTGCCTCAAAATGAACATGCGCTGCACGCGTGTTACGCGGCCCTCGCCATGCAGAGCCGCCTGCAGACCCTTCGTGAGTCGTGGAGGAGCCGCTCGCTGCCCATGATCCGCAACCGGATCGGCGTCAATACGGGGACCGTCGTTTTTGGAAATATCGGATCCGACATCCGTTACGACTACACAGGCATTGGCGACAATATGAACCTCGCCTCGCGGCTTGAGGGCGCCAACAAACAGTATGGTACGTACATCATGATCTCCGAATTCACGTATGACCAGGTTCGCGAGCGTGTGGTGGTCCGCGATCTGGATGTGATCGTTGTGAAAGGAAAGAGCAAGCCGGTCAAAGTGTTTGAGTTGCTTGGTCGTTCCAACGAGCCGTTGCCGGCGGATATTCGCCGCATGTTGGAACACTATCAGGATGGCATCGATTTGTATCGAAAGCAGAAATGGCAGGATGCCATTCTAAAATTTGAACAGGCTCTTACGGGCGTCCACAACGACGAACCTTCCAAGATATACATTCGCCGATGTCGTGAATTTCTGGAGAACCCTCCGCCGGCAGATTGGGATGGGACGTACCACTTGACGGAAAAATAGCCTTGAGTTTGCCGGCCGTTTTGGATAATTTTTATTTACAATCCGGTCAATGATTCCATTAATAGTGAAATATCAGAAAATCAAAGTTTTATCTTACGGAGAGGATCCATCATGAATAGGTTGATAACGTTGATGTTAATGGTGACGTGGGTGACCGCGGCCGTTGTATCACAGGATAAAGGCGTGGCCTTTTTTTCAAAAATAAAGGGAAATGTTAAGGTCATCGATGCCAAAGGAAAGGAAACCAAAGCCACGACGAGTACGAAGCTCAATGACGGCGACAAAGTCGTCACGGATGCCACCAGTACGGCGACGGTGACCTATTACACGGGAAAAGAGGTCAGCCTGGCTGCCAAGAAGTCCCACGTCGTCAAATCCAAGAGCGAGGACAATTCGTTCCTGTCGAGTCTGTATGGCACGCTGTCGGGATTGATCTGGGGCGAAAGCTCGGGATCTTCCATGGCTGGTGCGACAAGGGCATGGGCGGGGGACGCCAATCGTATGATCACGGCGACGTATCCATCGGAAACAAAAATCCTTGAAATGGAGCCCGTATTCAAATGGGCGGACCACCGCAAAACGCCGGGCAAAGACTACATCGTCGTCATCAAAAGCGAGATATCGGATTTTAAATATGAAATACCCGTGTCCGGCGCCACACAAATTGCGTATCCCAAAGCGGCTCCCAAGCTGAAAGAAGACGAAAAATATATTTGGACCGTCAAGGATGCCAAGGGGGCGGATGTTTCTCCCGATGTACGGTTTTCGTTGATACATCCCGACGATAAGTCCACGCTGGAAGACGACCTGAAAGAAGTCTTGAAAGTCTGCAATGGCGACAATACCAATCCGCAGTGGTATTTGCTGACCGCCGCTTTGTACAGGGACTATGGTTTGATGAAGGAAACGGAAATTGCCATACAATCTCTCGTTCAACTCAAACCCGACATGGCCCAGGCCCACATCATGCTGGCGACGCTGTACAAGGAGACAGGCCGCCTCGAAGAGGCCAAGATCGAAGAAGAGACGGCCCGCAAACTGTCCGCTGGAACGAAGTAAAAACCCGCTTTTTAACACTTGTGGCTGTCCGGAGGAAAGTATCCGGACAGCCTTTTTTATAGGTGTCGGACGATGTACGCGGCCACGTTTTGTGCGACGTCACGTGCGCGAAGGCGTGTGACAAGACGATCCATACCCTCCAGCATCTCGAAACGCCGTTCCTTGGATTGAAGCAGGGCGTGAACCTCGTCCGCAATCGCCCTTGGAGTGGCCCGGTACTGAACGAACTCAGGAACGATCTCTTTTCCGGCGAGAATGTTCAGGATAGATATGTGCCGAATGCGCAGCAGAAATCTTGCCACGAGAAAAGTCAGGAATGAAGTTCTGTAAACTATAACAGCCGGAACCCGGGCGAAGGCTATCTGAATGTTGACCGTGCCGGACTTGGCGATGGCGATGGAAGCTTTGTGGAGGATCAGATCGGCGTTCGCATTTAGTTCGGGCTCGAGGTCCCGGAAGGGTTCGAGGATTTTTGAAAAAACACGCGAATCGACGGCTGACACCGAGGATACAAGGATGCGATCAATTTTTGCCAGTGTTTTCAGCCGGCGCGCCGCGGCAAGCATCACCGGCAAAATCCTCTTCACTTCCTGTGGTCGACTGCCCGGGAACAGGGCGAGTGTCGTTCCGCCGGCTTGATTTTCGTCGGCCGATTGTCCATATTCCAAACCCAACGTCAGATCGTTGATCGGATGGCCGGCAAAGAAAGAGCGCAAATGCTCCCTCCGGAAGAGTTCGTGTTCAAAATCAAAAATGGGAATGACGTGATCGCAGAATTTTCCAAGCGCATGAATGCGGCTCTTTCTCCAGATCCACACCTGGGGCGTGACATAGTAAAATATCTTTGGCCGATTCGTCCGGCACCTATAAACGACATCGCTGGCCAGACGCAGATTGAAGTCCGGAAAGTCAATCAAGATAACGGCGGATGGCTGGTGATGAAGGATGTCTTTCCGGAGCGTTCGTTTCAGGCGAAGAAGGTTGGGGATGTGGAAGAGCACTTCCGAAAACCCCATGACGGACAATGTCCGTACGTGCCGAATCAACCGGACACCGGCCTCTGCCATTCGATCACCCCCAACGCCCCACAGCCGGGTTTGGGGAAGTACCACCTGCAAAGCTTCCGCCAGTTTGGCGCCATACAGATCACCGGACGACTCGCCGGCACACAAGAAGATATTTGGAGAATGATCGGAAGATGACATCGTTCTTATTTAGGCTTTTCCACAATATACGATAAATGGGCAGGTATTGTATACATGATTGAGCAGGACATACATCGACTTCTTCAGGATGTGGTTCAAATCGAATATGTGATTCATGATGAGCGGGCCGTCTATCTCAAATTCCGAACGCCGCATCTGAATCAAACCCTTATGGACGAGATCCAAAATCGTGTCGCCGCTCTTGGGCTTCGGGTTGTGGTGTCCAACTTGTCGACGGAGGCGAGTGCCCTCGACAGTCAGGATGTCGTCATCCTGCAATTTCAAAAGAATGATGATGGAAGGACGGCATCGGTTCGTGCCAGGAGATGGTTCGCGTCTCCAGGATGGCAGTGGATGAGTCATCCAGCCGTCAATGCCATTCTTTTCGTGGTCACTTTCGGTGTGGTATTTGTGACCGGCGCGTCGACGATAATTAACCGTACCATCGCCGACGAATGGAACTGGACCATGGGATTCCAATTTTCCGTATCATTGCTGGGCATACTCCTGGCTCATGAATTCGGTCATTATTTTGCAGCCAGGTACCACGGCTTGGAGGTCAGCCTGCCATATTTTCTACCGGGGATCATTATTCCTCCCTGGATTTTGGCAGGATTCGGCGGAACCACTGTGCCACCCGGCACGTTTGGCGCTTTTATTCGAATCAAATCTCCCATTCGCAATAAGCGCCAGTTGATGGATGTCGGATCGGCCGGGCCCATAGCCGGCTTTGTGGTGTGCCTGGCGGTCCTCGTGTATGGGTTTTCGACGCTGCCGGTCAAAGAATGGGCCTACCAGTTTTACGACCGGCAAAGCGTTTTCGATGGCAGTCCTGTTATGCATTTTGGAAGTTCGTTGCTGTTCAGGTTTCTTGCGGACGCGATCGGCGCGGATCGCATGCCTGAAATGTATGACATCATCCATTACCCGTTTCTGCTGGCGGGATGGTTCGGGTTGCTGGTGACCGCGCTCAATCTTCTTCCCATCGGGCAACTGGATGGTGGACATATTCTGTATGCGCTGTTGGGACGTCGTCAGAAGTACGTAGCGTATGCGGCGTTTGGAGTTATTCTGTTTATGGGAATTTTTATGGATATCCGGAGCTGGCTGATGTGGGCGGTGCTCATCCTGGTGCTGATTCGCATTCATCATCCTCCGGTGGTCGATGAGGACACGCCGCTGGATTCCAAACGTATGGCCATGGGTTGGGCGTCCATCATCATTTTTGTTCTGGCATTTATTCCCGCTCCGATATTCGAAGCGGTCGTCTCCAAATAGCAAAGGTTCATCATGCCGTTCGGTTCACGCTATTCCATGCGGAGTGGATTTCTGTCGGGCGATTATCCGATGGTTCGTCTTCTCCTCCTGATCAATGTGGCGGTCTTCCTGTTTCAGTTCCTGCTGACGGCGGTGATCGGCGACCGGTGGATCTTCGATCATCTGGCCCTTTCCTCACGGATTTGGGATGGCGAAGTGTGGCAGGTCGTGACATACATGTTTTTGCATAGCACCGATGGGCCGTGGCACATTCTATTCAATATGCTGGCCCTTTGGATGTTCGGACGTGAACTGGAAATGGTCTGGGGTTCGAAAGAATTCCTGAAGTATTATCTGATTTGCGGTGTTGGCGGTGGGCTCACGTTTTTGTTTTTTTCAGAAGGTGTCGTCATTGGTGCATCGGCAGCGGTGTTCGGCATTCTCATGGCCTATGGGATGACGTTTCCCGATCAGATCATTATGATGAGTCTCCTGTTTCCGATCAAGGCAAAGTACATGGTGATCATCTATGGCGTGATTACATTCATGAGTATTGCGCGTCCGGGCCATGACGGCGTGGCCCACCTGGCGCATCTGGGCGGTATGGTCTTTGGCTTCGTATATCTGAAATGGGAATGGCTCCGTTGGCGGCTTCCGCGGCTGAGGCGACCCTCGAGAATGACGATCGTACGGACGGTTCGCCCCGGCCCGGCCGAACAACCGCGTAAGAAGGAGGAAGACCTGCGTGAAAAAGTGGACGCCATTCTGGACAAGATCAATGCCGTGGGTTACGACCAATTGACGGCCGAAGAAAAAGAAACGCTCCTTGAAGCGAGCCAGCATCTGGCCGATTATCCGAAACCCCATCCACGACAGTGAAACCGGCCCGTTTTTCAACGCGGGTGACCGCGGCGCTCAATCGCAGTCCTATATGCGTCGGGCTGGACCCGGATCCAAATCGGCTTCCGGCCGCGTTCCGCGGGCCGAATGCCGTGTTGGATTTCAACAAAGCCATCGTCGACGCGACCATCGACCTGGCAGGCGCGTACAAGCCCAATTTTGCATTCTACGAAGCTCTGGGCGTTGCCGGCTGGACGTGCTTGACGGCCACCATGGACCACATCCATGCGAAGGCCGAAACCGTATTGACCATCGCCGACGCCAAAAGGGGGGATATCGGCAATACGGCGAAAATGTATGCCAAAGCGATATTGACCCAAATGGACTTCGATGCCGTGACCGTCAATCCTTGGATGGGTTTTGACAGTGTTTCACCTTTTCTCGAAGATCCCAACAAGGGTGCCTTTCTCCTGTGTCTGACTTCGAATCCGGGATCTTCGGATTTTCAATTCCACGGATCGCCAAAAGAACCGCTGTTTCTGCATGTCGCCCATCAGGCCGCGCGGTGGAATCGGCATGGAAATTGTGGATTGGTCGTTGGGGCTACAAAGCCTGAACACATGGCTGTCATTCGGGACGCCGTGCCGTCCATGCCCTTTCTGGTACCAGGCATAGGTGCACAAGGCGGGGATTTGGAGTCGGCTGTCCGGATCAATACCGGCGATCATGGCATCCGGGCCTTTATCAACGTTTCCCGTTCCGTCTTGTATGCCTCCAACGGACCGGATTTTGCTGAGGCTGCGAGGCGCTCGGTTTCGGATCTCAGGCGGGCCATTGACCAAATCCTGGGAACCGATGTCGGACCTCCTGAATAGTATTGCAAGTCAATACACCCGGTCGTATATTGCCGGACTTATCGGGCACTTAGCTCAGCTGGTTCAGAGCGCTGCCCTTACAAGGCAGAGGTCATAGGTTCGATCCCTATAGTGCCCACGTCAATCAAGGAGGCTGGCAAAATGAGAGCTCGCATTACGGGGGACGGCAGGCAAATGTCTTGAAGGCTGTGTGACCAACGCAGCCTTTTGCGTTTACTCAGAAAGTTGTTGTGGAAAGGCTGATTTTTTTGTTATCCTAGTGAGTCAGACCCAAAACCAAAAACAAAGTTCCGCCATGAACATAAATAAGAAAATCGAGGAGCCCGCGTGCGAAGATTGCACCTCAAGGGACTGTTCGATCTTTGAGGGGTTGAGTGACAAGGAGGTCGTTAATCTATCCTCGAATAAGGTCGGAAATTTTTACAAGAAAGGGCAGATCGTATTTTACGAAGGGAATCGCCCGTCGGGGCTTTTCTGTGTCAGCAAAGGGAAAGTCAAGCTGTACAAGCTTGGTTACGAGGGTAAAGAGCAGATCATACGACTGGCCAAAGAGGGTGACATTCTCGGTTACCGGTCTCTCATCGGCGGCGAGGCCTATTCGGCGTCCGCCACCGTTTTGGAAGACGCCTACATTTGTTTCATTCCGAAGGCCGTGTTTTTCGGCATGGTCAACAGCAACGGTGAGTTGTCGATGAAATTGATGCACCTGCTGTCTCAGGATTTGCGCGCCGCCGAAAACCGAATTGCGGAATTGGCCCAGAAGAGCGTTCGGGAGCGGTTGGCCGAGACCCTGCTGATGTTGAAAGAGTATTATGGAGCGGAGGACGACCACGGCATGCTCAACGTGTCGCTCAGTCGTGAAGACCTTGCCAATATCGTGGGTACGGCCACCGAAACCGTCATTCGGCTGTTGTCAGAATTCCGACAGGAAAAACTGATCGACCTCAATGGACGCAAAATCCGAATTCTCAACCAACAGGCCCTTATTGAAACGGCCCATATTTACGATTGATATCGCAGATCGGTTCAGATCTGAAACCAATCTTTGACCGCGTTCGGTTTTATTGGTCTCAGTGGCGTGAACTCGTTGGTGTGTTCATCATATCGATAGTCCTTCTGCCAGTTTCCCGAGTTCTCAGCAACGTCCCGGATTGCTTCAACAATAAGTTGCACCTCCGCCGTGGTCATGGTGGGGTGCAGGGACAATCGTATCCATCCCGGTTTTTCCGAGAAATCCCCATGATCAATTTCTTCCGTAATCCTCTTTGACAATTCCCTGGAAACATTGAGAAGGTAATGGCCATACGTGCCGGCGCAGGAGCAGCCTCCGCGAACCTGGATACCGTATCGGTCGTTCAACAATCGTACGCCGAAATTGTAATGCAGCCCCTCGACGTAGAAGGAGACAATACCGAGCCGGTCCTCGACTTCGTCGGCGAGAATATGCAAACCTTTGACACGACGCAGCTCACGGAAAACCAGTGGCAACAACTCCCGCTCCCGCGCAAGCATGTTGCCGGAGTTCATGTGATCCTTTAGCCGGATGCACATGGCGGCCTTGATGGTCTGCAAAAAAGGCGGCGTGCCGCCGTCTTCACGAATTTCGATGTCCTGAAAATACTTGTGCTCGCCCCATGGATTGGTCCACGTGACCGTGCCGCCGCCCGGTTGGTCGGGCACGCGGTTAGAATACAACGCGGAATCAAAAATCAGCACACCAGGCGTGCCGGGGCCGCCGAGAAATTTGTGTGGTGAAAAATAGACGGCGTCCAATTTGGCCGCGGGGTCATCGGGATGCATGTCGATTGGCACATATGGCGCCGAACATGCGAAATCGACGAAACAGAGGCCGCCGTGGGCATGCATGATTCGGGCTATGTCGTGGTAGGGCGTCTGAATACCTGTGACGTTGGAGCAGGCGGTCACCGACGCCAGTTTGGTTTTTCGGTTCCGATACTGGTCGAGCAATCGTGACAGATCATTCAGATCAACAAGACCTTCGGCATTGCGTCCGACCAACTCGACATCGGCGATGGTTTCCAGCCAGGACGTGTGGTTGGAATGGTGCTCCATGTGCGTCACAAAAACCACCGGTTTCTCGCTGTCCGGCAGATTCACATACGGGCTGTATTTCTCCGGAATCCGCAAATTGAGCAGCCGTTGAAATCTCGCGACGGCGCCGGTCATGCCCGAACCGGCCATGATGATGACGTCCTTGGCGGAGGCGTTGACGTGCTGCTTCAGAATGGCCTTGGCCTCATGATAAGCGTGCGTCATCGTCGTTCCGGTCGTGGTGGTTTCGGTGTGGGTATTCGCAACCCATGGGCCAAACCGCTGAACCAACGCCTCTTCAATCGGGCGATAGAGTCGGCCGCTGGCCACCCAATCGGCATATATCAGACGCTGCCGGCCGTACGGCGAATCAAACTCCTGATGCTGGCCGATAATGTGGTTTCGGAAAAGTCCGAAGTAATCCTGGAGACTCATGGCCGCGCCAATTCCTGCTTGAGTGTGGAGATGATGTCCACGGGGGTGGGATCCACGCGTCTGGCCATGGCCATATGGTAGCTGAGACAATCACCCCAGAAGACAGCTGACAGCAGTTTGACAAACGAACGGCTGTCCGTCATCGTATATTCTGCGATATCGGCGTACGGTTCGATTAATCGTCGTACGATTTCAAATCGCTTCTGGATTTGCGGATGATCATCGATGTCGCGGAAGAAAACGACACCGAATTTTTGTGACGACTTGCGGCGGGCCATCTCCCACCCGACCAATTCGTTGTGGTTCATTTCAGGAATTGCATTGGCGAAAGCGAGCATTTTCGCATTCTCACAGACCTGGCCTTTGAATCGTAGGGCGGCCGAAAATCGCGATTCCGAGGCATAGACGATGACCGGATGCTGGCTCAGGCGCCGAGCCGTTTCAACCATGGTCGCGTTGGCCGGGGCAAACAGCAGGGACGATTTCATTTCGGCAATGCGCCGGATACCGGATTCCACATCCTGACTGTCGGTTTCGCGAAACAAGACGTAACGCAACAACATATACAAGGCCGTCAGGGAGTACCCAATGCTTTGACGCGGCTGAAGACCATCCGGGATGTGCCAGTGATATAACGCACGGGTGGCTCCAAGTTCGGCGATGGTCCCGCCGGTGCCGAGGGTCACGATAGAAGCCCCCATCGTAATAGCCTGATGAAGCGCCGAAACGGTCTCTTCCGTGTGGCCTGAATAGCTGGAAGCGATGATCAGAGTTGATGAATCCACGAAATGCGGTAGATTGTAGTCGCGACAGATCAGAATGGGAACTGGCGATTGTGGCAGCAGGAGATGGCGCACGATATCACCAGCGATGGCCGACCCTCCCATTCCGCAGATGACGATGGATCGGACCATCCGGGCTTCGGGCCAACGTTCAAGTCTTCTTATTTCGGAAATGGCGGTTCTTGCCAGTTGCAGGGCAGCCATAAGTTGGTCATCGAACGCGTTGAGAGTGCCGAAGTAATCGTGGGAGTCCCCTTCGGAAGGGCGGCCGGAGGTCATCGTCGTTCTATCCTTTCCATTGAATGGCATAATGTACACGAAACCGCAAGGAATTCAATTGGAAATCCAACGAGGAATGCATGGGCGCATCACCGGTGACGTCCCTGCGATGGCGTGATCAGGCAACGAATGCTTTAATGTCGTCGAGATCCTGAAGGGGTGTGGTGGAATCGATGGCTATACGCCCGCGATCAAACACGACCGCCCGGCGGGCGAGCGTGACGGCATGGGCAATATCATGCGACACCATGATGACCGTATTGCCCAGTTGATGATACTCGCTCAGAATGCCGTCCAAAAACGTACAGGCTTTCTGATCCAGGCCGGTATAGGGTTCGTCCATCAGAAGAAGGGCCGGTTTGTGAAGCAGGACGCGCGCAATCGAGAGGCGCTGAAGCATGCCCCGTGAAAAACGGCGGACCGGCTCTTTGGCGCGAGAGGCCAGGCCGACTTTTTCGAGAAGGTGATCAATCGTGGATTCCACGTGATCCACGTCGTAGAGTCTGGCGTAGAACCGGAGATTCTCGCGCGATGTCAGGTCATTGTATAAATAGACCTGGTGCGAGACCATGCCGATGGAACGGAGAATCGAATTGCTGTGCCGGTCCGGCGACATGCCTTGGATCGTCAGGCGGCCATCCGAGGGTTTCAATAGCAGGGAAAGGATCTTAAGAAAGGTCGTCTTGCCGGCTCCATTGCGGCCGAATAGGCCGACGAACTCGCCGGCCCCAACGGACAGTGAAATGCGATCCAGTACCCGGAAGCGGCCGTACGTCTTCGATAATTCGAATGCTTCAATCATGGAGGTCAGCGGGCTTTCTCCAATGCCTGAGCCACGCGGCGTAGTTCGGTTTTCAGTTCGGCGCGCTGCCGTTGGTAGTCGTCTTGTTTGAGTCTCTTCTCATCAAACGCGTCGTCGAGCGCCGCGATGCGACCGGCGAGTTTTTCCTGCTGACGGGTCAAATCCGATGAAATGTCCTTCTTCTTTCGGGACGACTTGCCGGCTGTGGCAGACGTGGAGGGCCTGTCCACGACACTTTTTTGCAATGCGAAGAAAAGTGCAAACATACAAACGGCGAGAATCGACGGTAATATGATCCAGATGAGTTTCTGAATCCGGCTTGGATAAGCTATGATTTTTTCTTCGCCGTGGGCCGCGCGATCGACGGCTGTGCCACCGCTCAGGCGGAACATCAGTTCCGAACTGCTTTTCAACGGACCGCTGGCATACACGGCAAAATTATTGGAGGCCAACTGGTCATCTTCATGCTGAACCAGGTGGGCTGAATTCAGCCGCATGTCGGCCGGAGACACAAAGACATTGCATTCGGAAATGTCATAAAATATCGGAGTCCTGAATTCGAAAGTGCCATCGTTGTAAGCCGCGGTATAACTGATCTGAATCTGAGTGGCGCCGGGCCGAATCGGGAAATGAACACCCCGCCATCCTTTGCCGTCAATCACGGGCGCCACCACCGGCATACTTCGGTTATGCGATGTGGTGACCTGACCCATGGTCGCCCCGGGAGGCAACTCGAATCGGAACGTCGGGTTATCTTCTCCCTTGATATTGAACGTCGTGTTTCCCGAGTTCTGGATCTCAAAAGTGTGTTGAATCTCCAGTTGATCCCCCTGTCGAACGATCACGAGGTGAGGCACTCGAACCGTCATGGCCGCCCATCGCTCGGAGCTTTCGTAGACCGAAAGATTGACCACGTATTCTTTGGATTCCTGCACCAGGATATTCTGCGTGTATAAGACCCCCTGGTAATAGGCCCGCACGAGGTAAGGCATGCCGCTCAACAGGGGAACATCCTTGAAAGCGTACGAGGAGACGTTCTCAAACTGTTGCAGGGTTTCCAGACCCTGGCCCGTTTTCACCAGGACAACCCATTCGGCCTTGACGGGTTTTTTGGTCGTTTCGTTGGAAATTTTCCCCGTGATCGTCGCTCCCGTATTGGCGTACAGGATACCGGGAATCAGCAGCAAACCGACAATTCGTATCATGTTTATTCTCCGTTAGGCCTTGACCAGTCTTGTGCCGCATTCCGAACAGAATTTGGCCGTGACCTCATTGTGAAAGTGACATCCGGGACACTCCAGGATCTGGCCGCCGGTTTGTATGATCACGTCGCCGTCACCGGCGTCGAATTTCCGCTTGGATCGGATCAGGTTTTCCAAGTACTCATCCGTGACCGGGCTGAATCCGTTGGAGCCCGCGTGGATGGCGTCAATGCGTTGCAGGAGGCGGGCGGCTTCCACGACCGCTTCCTTGCGAAGGCTTTGATAATCGACCTCCGCCATTTTGCCGATCCCGTATTCGAAATCGAGATCTTTGATATCGTTGTACCGCTTCTGCTTTTCTTTGGCGAGCCGTTCCAGTTCTTTGGTCCGTTCGTCGGTTGTATCAAAAGGTTCGTGTTGTTTGGACCACATCGGTGACAGGATGTAGAACGCCGCCGCGGCGCCAAGGGATATCAAGACAAACGTCAACATGATCAACTCCGTTTATTCACTTTTTCCGATTTCATCTTCAATCCGGCGCTGATATTCGTCGCCGTCGGTTGTGGCGGGCGATGCCGCGACGGGCGGACGCTTGCGCGAATACTTGATCACCACATACACGGTGACCATGGCAAAGGCGCCGAAGAGTACAAACGGCATCGTCCAGGCCATCAGGTCAAATCCCTTCGTTTCCGGTTGGGAGAGAATCGCCTTCCCGATGGGCGCCCGGCCTTCAAAACGATATTCCGCCATGAACCAATTCAACATTTCCTTTTTCGTCTTGCCCGCCAGTACCATTTCCTCAATTTGTTTGCGCATGGGCACGGCGGAAGGGCAGTTGATATGTCCGCATTGACCCAGCACGAGATTGCACCCGCACTGACAGATCAACTCCTCCGAGACTTCTTTGAAAATATCCGCCTGGGGACCGGACAGACGCATACTATGGGACGACTCGCTTTGACCATAGGCGGCCATGGTGAAGATCATCACCAGCGCCAAGCCGGCGCCCCAACGGGCGTTGGCGTTTGTCTCAGACTTTCTCACGGGTCGACTCCTTGTGTACCACTTTCATATCCTGCCGATCCTCCATGTAGGCCGGCAAAAGACAGATAAGGGTCCCGAAAACCAGGATTTCGGTTCCGATCCAGAGCCAGGTCACCAGGGGATTGACATAGATTTGCAGGACGCCCTTCTGTTGCGTTTCATTCATTCCGGCAAAGACCACGTACAGATCTTCCTTGAGGCTCTTGTGCAATGCCACTTCGGTCGAGGGTTGCTGACTGGCTTTGTAAAACCGGTATTCCGGCTTCATCTGGGTGACCAGCTCGTTGTTTCGGTAGACGTTGAGCACGGCAAACTGGGTTTGATAATTTGGCGTGTCCGAAACCTGGATATTCTGACACACGATCTCGTAGTCCTTGACCATCATCCGCTCGCCGATGCCGATTTCCGATTTCGTTTCAAAATTGAAGATGGAACCGGTGATACCGACGAAAATAATGACGACACCCAGGTGGACAATGTAGCCCCCATACCGCCGTTTGTTTTTCCAAACGAGATTCTTGAGAGCGACGACGAAATTCTCACGATTGGTACGCCTGCGGGCCATTGAGCCCTTGACAAATTCCGACAGAATAACCGTAGCCACGAAGATGGCGAGCGTAAAGGAAACGAGCCCGTAGAAATGTCTGGTCAGGAAAATGAACAGCAGCATTCCGCCAACCAGAGCGGTCAAGGCCGGATAGAGGAACGCCTTGCGCAGGCTTGCCAGCGACGTTTTTCGCCAGGCAAACAACGGTCCGGCGCCGGTCAGGAACAGAAGAAACAACGCAATCGGCACGTTGACCTTGTTGAAAAAGGGCGCGCCAATGACGATTTTTTCACCGGTCACGGCCTCGGAAATCACCGGAAACACCGTGCCCCAAAGAACGGCGAAGCAGGAAATCAGAAGTACTAGATTGTTGAAAAGGAAACTGCTTTCGCGCGACAACGCTGAATCGAGGTGACTCTCACTTTTCAGCAACGGCATCCGTTTCATAATTAACCACACCGAAACACCGATGCCTATCAGAATGAACGTGACAAAGAATTGTCCGATCGAGCCCGATGCAAAAGCATGGACCGAGGATACGACACCGGAACGCGTCAGGAACGTTCCGAAAAGGCACAGCAGGTAAGTGGCGATGATCAGTGTCACGTTCCACACCTTGAACATGTTTTTCTTTTCCTGGATGATCACCGAGTGCAGGAATGCCGTTCCGGTGATCCACGGCATCAGAGAGGCGTTTTCGACGGGATCCCATGCCCAATATCCGCCCCATCCCAATTCGACGTAGGCCCACCATCCGCCGAGCATAATACCGGCGCTCTGGAACATCCACGCAAACAGGGTCCACCGGCGGGAAATGCGAATCCACTCGTCCCCAAGCCGGCCGCTGATCAACGCCGCGATGGCAAAAGCAAATGGGATCGCAAAACCGACATAACCCAAAAACAACGTGGGTGGATGGATGATCATTGCAGGATGTTGCAGAAGGGGATTGAGTCCGTTTCCGTCCGCGGCAGTAAACGGCGTAACGGATCCGTCACCATGGGCCGTCACCAACTCGTTGAATGGGTTGGCGGACCACAGGTTCAGGGCCAGAAAGAACATCTGAGTGACCATCGTCGTGGCGATCACATAAGGCATCAGTTCGGCATGGGCCCGTCGGTACCTGTAAGTCACGGCGAAACTGTATCCGGCCAGAATGAGGGACCACAGAAGCAGCGATCCAGCCTGGCCAGCCCAGAAGGCGGTGAGCTTATAGAAGTAGGGCAGATCGTGGTTGGTGTAGGAAGCTACGTACTCGATATTCATGTTGCTGGTGGCCAGCAGATACAGCAAGGCACCGGAAGCGACAAGCACACACGCGGCCGTGACATAAACCGCCCGTTGGGCGGCAATGACAAAATCGCGTCGCCGACGGAGGGCGCCGACGACCGATGCCACGACCGCGAAGGCGGCCGCAACCATCGCCAGAATCAGCGCAAAATTTCCAAAATTGTTCATGCCGTTAGCCTTTCTTTATGAAAACATGCCGAATCATCTCAACGTTAGGAGCAATATACACGTTGCCCGCGTACCAAAGTATGATAATCCTCAAAATAGTAAATGACTTTTCTCATGCTTTCATGGGACCGCTGCGACTAACTTTTCAACAGGACTTCATAGACGGTGACGGGTTCCGCCACGCCCTTGAGCACAACCTGTTCGATGGGCGCCGCTATGTTCTTGGAGGGAAGCAGGTCGTAGGTGGATTGGCTGATGATGATCTGGCCCTTCTTGGCCACGCTGCACAGCCGGTTGGCAATATTCACGGTTTCGCCAATGACCGTGTATTCAAGACGTTTGTTGGATCCAATGTTTCCAACCACGACTTCGCCGGTATTGATGCCAATGCCGACGTGAATGGGGTCCTTGCCCTCCGAACGCCGTTGAAAATTGAACTTCTCCGAGGCCCGTTGCATTTGGACCGCCGCATTGAGGGCTCGCATATGGAAATCGTCATAATGGACCGGGGCGCCAAAAAATGCCATGATGGCATCGCCGATGAATTTGTCCACGGTGCCGCCGTAACGATCGATGATATCAATCATCTCGTCAAAGTGTGAATTCAGCAGATGAATCAGTTCCTGTGGATCCATGCCGCGTGACATCGGTGTAAAGCCGCGGATGTCCGTGAACATGACGCTGAGGCGCACTTTTTCACCCTTCAGAATGCCGTCTACCGATTGTTCCGCGAGGACTTTCTTGGCGACGTCGGGCGACAAGTATTTTCCAAATAGACCTTCGACACGTTCTTTCTGTTTCAGACCCTTGGTCATCTCATTGAAGGCGGTGGCCAGTTCGCCCATTTCATCCCTGGACGTGACGCGGATTTCATAATCCAGATTGCCGGTGGCCACGGCACGGGTCGCCCCCACAAGTGACTTGACCGGCCTGGTGACGCCCGTGGCGATGACAAAGCCGATCATAAGGGCCACCGCGGCCACGCCAAGTCCGATGTACAGCATGTTTTTCTGCGATTCACGCAATGGTCTCAAGGCACGGTCCAGGGAGCTGAAAAAAACGTACGTCGCAATCACCCGCTTATCCTGTCCTTCGCTGCCGGGTGAAGCAAACACCGGCGAGGCTACGGCAAGGAATTGCTCGCCCTCCAGTTCAAAAGTAAAAGCCGGACTGGGCCCCTTGTGGATCATGGCATGGTCCAGGCTTTCCTTGTGCTTCTGGAGTCGTTCGGTAAGTTCAGGTCTTTGACCGGGAAGATTTGTAGCCAGGATACGTCCTCCCATCATAAAGGCAATCTGGCTGGTCGTGACCTTGGCGATTTTGACGGCAGCGCTGTCATTGAGTTCGTAGCCGAGTACGATCGCACCCAGCACTTCATTGGCCACGATCGTCGGTGACGCCGCAACCCGGATCAGCCGCCCACGATCTTCCCAGAAGCCTCCATTGTCATTGCCTTCCAGGGCGGCAGATACTTCGGGCACTTGCACCATGTTGGTGTTGGCTTTGATTTGAGAGTCCGCCGATGCCAGGATCTCGCCCGATCGGCTCATCGCCACAAACACATCGGCCTGCAAATTCTCGTTGAAGGACATCAAGCCCTCCGAAATAGTCGCGCGATCCTGGGTGCTCAGTAAAGCCGCAAATTTCGGATTGTCGGAGACACTGACGCTCTGAAGAATGAGTTGAGAAAAGTAATTCGCGCTGAATTCTTCATACGTTTCGTTGCTTCGGGTCAATCGCCACACAATATCCGATTCGATATCCTTGGCCAATTGAATCGTCACAAACAGATAGGCGGTCCCGGCAATAAGCAGAATCACAAGGACCAATAGAATCAACTTATTTCTAAATTTTAAGTTCATGTTTTTTAAAAAGTTTGTGGAATACTGTTAACGGAAAGTAACCGTTCGACTATGGAAAAACAAGTCGAATCTGACAGGACGGCGGGGGAATATGTGAGGTGCAAACGCTACTTTTCTTTAGGCATGAAGGCCTTTATCAAGTCGATCGGAATGGGAAAAATCGTTGTCGAGTTATTCTCGGCCGCAATTTCAACGAGCGTTTGCAGATATCGCAATTGTATGGCGGCCGGAGACCGGCTGAGAATATCCGACGCGTCCGCCAATTTCTGCGCAGCCTGCCATTCTCCGTCGGCGGCAATGATCTTCGCCCGGCGCTCCCGTTCGGCCTCGGCCTGCTTGGCCATTGCCCGCTTCATCTCCTGAGGCAGGTCGATGTGTTTGACTTCGACAGCGCTGACTTTGATGCCCCAGGGCTCGGTTTGGCTGTCGATGATTTCCTGGAGTTGCTTGTTGATCTTCTCGCGTTCCGAAAGCAGATCATCCAGTTCAAATTGTCCCAGAATTGAGCGCAGCGTGGTCTGCGAGAATTGCGAAGTGGCGGCGATGTAATTCTCGACTTCAATGATCGCCCTGTCCGGACTCAACACGCGAAAGTATACGACGGCGTTCACCTGAACGGATACGTTGTCGCGCGTGATGACATCCTGCGGCGGAACGTCCATCACCACCGTGCGGAGACTGACTTTGACCATCTTGTCGATGATGGGAATCAGAATGATCAGGCCGGGCCCCTTGATGTGGATGACACGGCCAAGCCGGAACACGACCCCACGTTCGTATTCTCGCAGGATCTTAATCGCGCTGGCGAGAAAAAATACGACAAGCAGGACAAGGAAAGGAACGAAAAATTGGGTTTCCATGAGCATCTCCCGCGGTTGATTTACGAATGTTTCGGAATGGCCGTCGGTTTTTCGGGCGCCACATGGAGTCTCAGCGCTGACACGCCGTCGACGCTTACCACCATACCATTGGTGAGTGGCGATTCCGATGTGACGTGCCATATCTCACCATGGATACGAGCCTGACCTTCCAGACCGCCTGCCATGACAGTCAACACCACCCCGCTGGCCCCGATCATGCCTTCCGTACCCGTCGAGACTTTTCTGGTCTGGGCTTTGGCGCCGATGCCGACAATAAAAAGGAAAAACAAACCGGTGGTCACCACCACGGGCACAATCACGCCCCACGATAGTCGCAACCATTCGTCTGTCCTATCGATGAGCATCATCGACCCAAGGAGTAAAGCGATGGCCCCTCCGATGGACAATACGCCATAACTGGTCACCTTGATTTCCAAAAGAAACAGGATGACGCCAAAGATGATCAGTGCCAATCCGGCATAATTGATCGGCAGCGTATGAAATGAATAGAATGCGAGGATAATGCAGATGCCGCCGATGACGCCGGGCAGAACGGAGCCAGGATTGTACAATTCGAAAAACAACCCGTAGATGCCAAGCATCATCAATATGTATGCGACATTGGGATCCGTCAATATGTCCAGCAGGTCAAATCGCCATCCCCTTTGGATGGTGACGACCAAGGCTCCGTCGGTATGTATGGTCTTCTTTCCGACAATGGTCTCTACCGTCATGCCATCCAACCGGGCCAGGAGGGAATCAAGATTGACGACGACGAGGTTGATGACCTTTTTGGCCAACGCCTCATTCTCCGTGATGGAAACACTCTGGCGGACGGCTTCCTCGGCCCAATCGGCATTCCTTCCGTTCTTCTCCGCAAGACTGCGAATATAAGATACGGCATCGTTCGTGACTTTTTCCATCATGACGTGGCCCGTGCTGTCAGGAGAAGATTCACCAATGGTGACCGGGTGGGCCGCTCCGATATTGGTACCGGGCGCCATCGCGGACACATGGGCCGCCATCATTAGGAAAACGCCTGCCGACGCGCAGTGAGAACCACTGGGCGCCACGTAAACGACCACCGGTACCGGGGACGTGAGTATGGCCTTCACGATGACATTCATCGATTTCATAAGACCGCCTGGCGTGTCAATCTCAATCACCAGACACGACGCTTTCCGTGAATCTGCTTCCTCGATGGCGTTTTGAAGAAATTCTGCCGAAGCCGGATTGATGACGCCATCGATATTCGCCCTGCACACCGTCTGTTGGGCAATGGCTGACGAAAGAGGAAGCAAGAAAAGAACGAGAGTGCGTATGCGCATGGCTGTCGGCCTTGGTTGACCACACAATTTACGATCCACGTTGAACAAACACAATGGCCAAGTTGCGGGGCCAAGGAACTTTTCCTCGTGCGATTGCGTTTAATATCTAAGGACTTCATCTGCAACAAACATCCTAAGTCCCATAATTACAATATTCCTCATTCACGAAGCGGAAGGAGGAAGACATGGCTCGGATATTTGTCATTGAGGATGAACCCAGTTTGCGCATGTTGTATCGTGCCGAACTCGAAGGCATGGGCCACAAGGTTACATGCTGGTCGAATGGCAGGGAAGCCTTGCGAGAACTGCCGAAACAATCCCCCGATCTCATTGTCTTGGATATCATGATGCCGGAAGGGGATGGTATGGAATTTCTGACCAGATTGCTGGATGCCAGGATTTCCATACCCGTTATCATCAACTCAGCCTACTCTCACTACAAGAATGAATTCATGAGTTGGGCCGCCGAAGCTTACATTGTTAAATCTTCCGATTTGACCGAGTTGAAGTCCCAAGTCGGCCATATTCTTGGCAAATCACAAACTCCGGTTTCCCACTAGCTGGAAGTCTCCCGCTTTTCTGACGTTTATCAGCCCAAAAACGCCCTCCAGACGGCCAATTATGTCTTGACTTTATAGAGTCGGACAATTACATTGGCACTCTTCTTGAGTCGTATTAGTCTAATTTTTTCAACCTTTTACAGGTTGCACTCTTACGGAGGATTTCACGGAATGTTCAAGAGTAAGAACGTCAGACTCGGAGTCATCCTGACATGCCTGGCTTTGTCCCTTCTGGCGCTGTGGCCATCGTTCCAATTCTACGGGCTGACGGACATTGAGAAGTCTGAGATGAAGAAGACCGCTGAAGGAACGAAAGAACTTCAGAGTCTGCAATCCAAATCGATCAATCTCGGTCTCGATCTGAAAGGGGGTATTCGGCTGGTGCTGGAAGCCGATGTGATCACGCTGTTCGAGAACCTCGTGCGCTCCAAGGACAACCAGTTTGCCCAACTTTTTGAACAGGCGGCGGAGGCATATCGCAAAGATGCGGATGCCAATTTTGCATCCGTGCTTGAAACCCACTTTGCCAATGCCAACGTTCCGATGATCAACTATTGGGGCGAAAGGCACAAAGACAACGACGGGGTAGTCAAGTACCTGAACACCGAGGCCAAGGACGCCATTGATCGTGCCCAACAAATCATCCGCAACCGTGTGGACCAATTCGGCGTCAGCGAACCCACGATTCAAAAGCATGGTGACCACCGCATTATTGTGGAACTTCCCGGAATCGATGATCCGGCGCTTGCCAAGAATTTGATTCAACAAACGGCTTTGCTGGAGTTCAAATTGCTGCGTGATCCGCAGGAATCGATCAACGTTTTTGAAAAACTGGATCGTTATCTGGCCACAGCAGACAGCACGGTGTCGTCTTTTTCCGCCCAGCGAGATTCGACAGTTTCGGTGGCCTCCAAAGTCGACACGTCGGTCAAAGAACCTCTGAGCGGACTGGGTGCTGAATTGGCCAAAGCCGCCGCCGACACCGCCCAAAAAGATACAACGGCCGCCGCCGAACTGAAAGACAAGCCGTTCTCAAAATACATACAGGCTCAGCAAATCGGCCAAACCGGCATGGATTTTTATGTCCAGGATCAGAATCTGGAATTTCTGAAGTCCATGCTCTATGTGAAAATCGGGGATCGCGTGAAAATTCGTCCCGGTGTGCAGGCGGCGATCGGTGAATCGAATGAGATCATCTTCAGCACGAAGCCCATTCATGAAGGATACTATGCGGTCTACGTGGTCAAGAAAGCCGCCGAATTGTCCGGCGCGGTGATCACCGAAGCGAAACAGGATATTTATCAGGGTATGGATCCCAGCATGGCCGGCCGTCCCATTGTGACCCTGAAAATGACCGACGAAGGCGGGCGCAAATGGGCCATCATCACCGGGGCCAACGTTTCCAAACGCATCGCGGTCGTGCTGGACAACAAAGTTCAGTCGGCTCCCAACATCATTGAAAAGATTTCTGGCGGCAACACGCAAATTACGGGTATGGAAAACCTGGACGAGGCCAAGAGTCTGGCCATCGCCCTGAGGGCGGGTTCGCTGCCGGCGCCGGTGCATATCATGGAAGAACGAACGATCGGTCCTTCGCTCGGCGAAGATTCGATCAATAGCGGGAAGATGGCGAGTTGGGTGGCCTTCGTGATCGTGGCTCTGGCCATGATCGCATACTATCGCGGCTCGGGAGTGATTGCCAATGGTGCCCTGATTGTCAATGTCATTCTTCTGCTGGGCATTCTGGTCGGTTTTGGGTTCACGCTGACGCTGCCGGGTATTGCCGGCATCGTTCTGACGATGGGTATGGCCGTTGACGCCAACGTGTTGATCTATGAACGAATCCGGGAAGAAGTCCGGCTTGGCAAGACCGTGCGGGCGGCCATTGATACCGGATTTTCAAAAGCCCTCGTGACGATTCTCGACGCCAACATCACAACGTTCGGCACCGGCCTTGTGCTGTATCAGTTTGGCACGGGTCCCATCAAGGGTTTCGCTCTGACCTTGATGATCGGTATTATTACGACGATTTTTTGCGGGGTTTACGTGTCCCGATTCTTCTTTGACGTGGTTTATTCGCGCACGGCATTGGAGCAGGAAATCAGCATCGGCATCACGCGCGAACGCCTCGCCGCTGACAAAGTTTAAACGCAGTTTTTCAGGAGACATTTTTCCATGGAATTTCTGGTCAACAAAAATTATCAGTTTGTAGGGCTCCGGAAAAAAGCCTATTTGGTTTCGGGCACCCTGATTACCATCAGCCTTTTGTTTTATGTGTTCATCGGCCTTAATTACGGCGTCGATTTTGTCGGAGGCACTTCCATTGAATTGAGATTCCAGGAGCCCGTGCCGCTGGATCAACTGAGATCGATTGTTTCCTCCAAGTTTGGAGCGGACCGAGTGCAGAGTCTTGGCGAGGCCAATCAGATCCTGGTCCATGTGATTGAACAGCACGAGCGCGTGTCCGGCGAATTGACCGATATTCTGAAGGTGAGTTTTCCCAATAACCCCGTCGAAATCCGATCGGTGAGTCAGGTCGGCCCGAAAATCGGTGATGAGCTCAAGAGTTCGGCGGTGTGGGCAACGATTTGGGGGTTGGCGTTTATTGTCGTTTATCTCGCCATTCGATTCCACTGGAAGTGGGGTCTGGCCGCGGTCATTGCTTTGGCCCATGATATTCTGATTACGTTGGGACTGTTCGTCGCTCTTCAATTGGAGTTTTCGCTGGCTGCCGTCGCGGCGTTCCTGACGATTATCGGTTATTCCGTCAATGACACGATTGTGGTGTTTGATCGTATCAGGGAGAATCTGAGATTGATCAAACGGGGTACCACCTTTGACGATATTGTGAACCGCAGTATCAATGAAACGCTGAGCCGAACCGTCATGACGTCGGCGTTGACGTTGCTTTCTGTGATTGTATTGCTGACGCTGGGCGGGGAAGTTCTTCGCACGTTCGCGTGGGCCCTTCTGGTCGGCATCATAGTCGGAACGTATTCGTCTGTTTTTGTGGCAAGCCCTGTTTTGATCGAATGGAAGGCCGGCGACGACTTGAAAGCGAAAGCCTGACGCATTACCAGCGATTTAAGGAATCAGGAGGTGGATTATGCAATACCATGTTCATGAAGCCGCCGATATTGTCGTGTTGCGTGTCGATGGCAATATTCTCGGCGGTCCCGACGCGTCCCAGTTGAACGATGAAGTCCACCGCCAACTCAAGCAAAACCGCAGGAATTTTGTCATCAATATCGCTTCCGTCGATCTGATCAACAGCTCCGGACTAGGAATTCTCATCGGCAATCTGACCAATGTGAAGAATAACGGCGGGGACCTGCGGATTTCCAATGTCACGCCCAAAGTGAGGCAGATCTTCACGATGACCAAGCTGGTCAATGTGTTCAGGATTTTTGACACGGAAGATCAGGCCGTCGCAAGCTTCAAGTCATAATGCCGGACCACGTTGTTGTTCTCGTGACGGCCCGGGATGAACCGGAAGCCCGTCGGATTTCGTTGGCTGTCGTGGAGGAGGGACTGGCAGGATGCTCAACCATACTTGGCGGTGTGACATCGGTATTCCGGTGGAAGGGGCGCGTCGAAGAGGCCGGCGAAGTCCTTCTGATGATCAAGACTCGTCATACTTGCTTTGAAAAACTCACCAGACGCGTTCGCGAACTGCACTCCTACGAAAACCCCGAGATCATTGCTTTGCCGGTGGTCGTTGGTTCCAAGGACTATCTGGCCTGGCTGGATGACGTGGTGACACCCTAGTGACCAACTGGTGAAGGATTCGCGTATGCGGCTCTAGGCGTACGACAGTATTTTTTCCTCCCTGTCCTTTCGAAGTAATGTCTGATACTCCCTGAAGATACGATCGCACTTTTCCCCGACGGCGCCACACAGGTCATTCAAAACGGACATGGCTTCAACGGCTTTGGGATCCCGTTGGGAGAAGATGGCAAGAGCCTGCATGGCGGCATGGACGTGGCGGAGAATGCGAGCGCGGACGGATGACAGCGTTGAATAATGCTCCATTTCCGTCAGAAGGGCCATTCTGGATTCAGACGTGAGGTCCTTCAGCCAGGCCTGCATCCGGGATTGGTTTTCCGCGGGCGCCTTTTGCCACAGCTCAATCAGCGGCAGGCCAAAGTAACCCTGTCCGGCATCGTCATCCCCGCCCTCGATCAGCCCAAGCAAATCCTCCAGATCATCGGTCAGCTGGTAGGCCATGCCAAGGTCCTGCCCGAAGTGCGACAAACGGCCCATGTCCTCGTGGTTGTCGGATGTCAGGCGGAAACCCGTCCGGCAGGCGGTTGCAAAAAGGGCCGCGGTTTTGTGCGATACGATGCGGAGGTAGTCGCGCGTGGGGAGGTCGATCCGATGGCGCATGCGCAGAGTTTCGATTTCACTATGGATCATGCGCGAGATCGTGAACAATACATCCTTGCTGACGTGAGGGGGCGTGTTTTCGACCACCATCTGCATGGCTTCGGCCATCAAATAATCGCCGGACAGAATAGAGACGGTCGACGATTCGGTATCATGATAAACAACCCGGTTTCGGCGCACATGCGAGGCGTCGAGGATGTTGTCGTGGAACAGGCTGGCCAAGTGAAACAATTCCAGCGCCGCGGCCAGGTGCGGAACGGCAGCCGACGGGCTGGTCCCCAGCCCGGCGCAGCACGCCACCAGAAGCGGTCGCAGGCGTTTGCCTCCGGCATGCTGGCGACGCAACACCTCACGCAGAAAGACGCTGCCTGTATGTTCGAACCTGGCATCAACAATCCGGTCGGTCTCATCAAGAAAGTTGCTGATCCAGGGCAGGGTGGTCCGGTCGATCATGGGGACTTGGTATCCTTTACTTCCAGCGAATCGGAATCGATGTCAGCGAGGAGGAATGAACCTCTTTGCCTTCCAGAAAGCCCGCGAGCATCTGGTTGACGACCTCGGATATTCTTCGCATGTTGTGCAGACGGTTCAGAAAGACCATGGCTCTCTTGCGTTCAGTCTTGTTCATGGTACTCATCGATTCTTCCAGCAGGGAAGCGTTGCGTTGCAGCGTGTCCAGAACGGGCTCCAACTCGCGGCGCTTTCGTTCTCGCACGAAGTGCGAGATGATCTTCCATATGTCTTCATCCAGTTCATAATAGTCCTTTCGATCCCCTTTGATCCGGACCTTCCGAACCACGCCCCATTCCTTGAGGGCCCGGATATTCATTGACGCATTGCCGCGACTGATGCGGAGTTGGTGGCACATATCGTCCAGCGTCAAGGGTTGGTCACTGGCAAACAACAAGGCATACAATTGCCCCATGACCTTGTTGATGCCCCAGAAGGCACCGATTTCGCCCCATTGCTGTGTGAAATCATCGATGGAGCGTTGAAGAGATTTGTTCATTAAGTTTCAATTATTTCTGAAACTTTCACAACGAATCTACGCGAGAAAGCGGCAAGATGCAAGAAAAAGTCCATCGCGCGATCGGCGGGAGATAAAAAACGTTGAACCGCACGGGGTGATTCCATAAGTTGATCACCATGAAAAAGGTCATGCCCATCGATGAAACGTTCATTCGGGACACGCTCAACCTGGCGCGCTGCGCCGCCGGCCTGACCCGGACCAATCCCATGGTTGGGGCGGTCATCGTTCAGGAAAGGCGGGACGGCCCACATGTCATTGGTCGGGGCTATCACAGGGGTTTTGGACTGCCTCACGCAGAAATTGAAGCCATTGCGGACGCCAGGAAGAACGGCCACACCAACCTGTCCGGTATGACGTTGTACGTCAACCTGGAGCCCTGTTGCCATTTTGGCAAGACCCCGCCGTGCACGGACGCCATTGTGCGGGAGAAATTCGCGAAAGTCGTGTGCGGTACGAGGGATCCGTTTCCTCTGGTGGCCGGCAAAGGCTTATCAAAATTGAGAGCCGCCGGAGTTAAGGTCGTTCACGGCGTACTGAAATCCGAATGCCGGATGGTGAACCGATTTTTTTTCAAGAACGTGGAGTCGGGTCTGCCATGGGTTACTGTCAAGTGGGCCCAGTCTCTCGACGGACGTACGGCAACTCCCGACGGACAATCCCGATGGATCAGTGGATACGAATCGCGCCTGATTGTTCATGAATTGCGCCGGGAGTATGACGCGGTAATGGTTGGATCGGGTACTGTGCTGGCCGACGATCCGCAATTGACCGTGCGACACGTCGATGGACGCAATCCCTGGCGAATCGTGCTGGACGGACAATTGCGGGTTCCGGTCACGGCGCGCGTTTTCAAGCGGGACGGCAAAGCCATACTTCTAACCTCCTCATCAGCATCGGCCAAGAAGAAAAGGGAACTCTCCCGACATGGCGTCACTATTTTGGAAATGCGATCCGGCCCGAAGACGCCACTGGTTGATGGACTGCGCCGGTTACTGGATGAACATCGAATCTCTTCCATATTGGTCGAAGGGGGTTCGGATACAGTGAGTCGGTTATTCCGGCAGAGACTGGTCGACGAAGTGTGGACATTTGTGGCTCCGATGGTTTTGGGACGAGGGCTGCCGGCCGTTGACGCGATGTTGACGCCCTCCGTACGCCGTGCGGTCCGTTTCGAACAGATCATGTGGCAGCCTGTCGCCGAGGACGTCCTTTTTCGGGGCTTGGTACGGCGATGATGACGATCATCCAGACCGGAATGGCCTTTGTTTATGGCTTTAGCATTGGCCTTTTCAATTCGGTGCCGCTGGGTCCCATCAATTTCTCCATCATCGAGACCAGTTTCAAGAAGGGATTTCCGTCCGCATTTATGATCGGCCTTGGTGCGCTCGTGATTGATGTGTTGTATTGCATTGTTGGCGTCTTCGGTGTGTCGCTGATCCAGGAATATGTGGTCCACGTTTTTCAGCCATTCGGATTTCCGGTGCTTGCCTTTCTTGGGGGACGTCTGATCTATCTTGGATGGAAAGGACGTTTGAATCCATCGGAAGCCGCCAATCATCCCGTGCATGCCACCCGTCATTTTTCAATGGGTTTTCTTATCATTTTAACCAATCCAATGGCCATGACATTCTGGATTGTGACGATGGGGTTCGTTTTCGCGTACGGACTAATTTCGAGCTCCGTCACGGACAAGATCGGGTTTGTCGCGGGCATGACGCTGGGCACAGGCATCTGGTTTTTCGTGCTCGCGCGGTTCGTGTCGCGGAAACGGCAAACGATCTCCGTCATATCCATACGTTTCGTATCGGTGGCCACAGGGATCATACTCGTTTGTTTTGGCGCGTGGTTGGGATATGCCTATTGGCTTGGTATCTGAGAGGCGGGATGTGATCGACGTTGCTTTGATGATTTTCGACCTGGATGGCACCCTTGTGGATTCGCTGGAAGATATTGAGTCGTCGGTCAACCATACGATGACGCAAATGGGGCTTCGCCCTCTGTCACGGGATCAGATACGATCTTTCGTGGGTGACGGTATCCGGTCGTTGATGCGGCGCAGTATGGAAACGCAGATAACCCTTGGCGAGGGCGTTCTCGATGAAGCCCTGGCGACGTATGTCGATCACCATGAACAGCACTGTGTGGATTCGACCATGGTGTATCCGGGCGTTCACGAGGTGTTGACACATTTTGCTTCCAAGAAAAAGGCCGTGGTGAGCAACAAGAGCGAGCGATTCACCCGACGCCTATTGGACGTGTTGGGACTCTCGCGGCATTTCAGCATGATATTAGGCGGCGATTCATTGGCTGTCAAGAAACCGGATCCTGGCATTCTGATCTACGTGGCGACGTCGCTCGAGGCGGATGCCCGTCAATCCGTCATAATCGGAGATGGGCCCCAGGACATGTCCTGTGGAAGAGCCGCCGGTATGCATACGTGCGGTGTGACCTACGGATACCGGTATCGATCGGCACTCAACGAGGCGGATTACATCATTGATGATATTCTGGAACTGAAAGGGCTGTTTCTGTGAGCATGCAAACCAGCGATGTTTTGAAGAAAGTCCGTCGTATCGAAATCAAGACCCGACGCTTGGTGAACAATATTTTCGGCGGCGAGTACCATAGCGTCTTCAAAGGCCGCGGCATGTTGTTTTCTGAGGTCCGCGAATACCAGTTCGGGGATGAAGTGCGCTTCATCGACTGGAACGTGTCGGCCCGCATGGAGCGCCCGTACGTCAAAGTGTTTGAGGAGGAGCGGGAACAGACGCTGATGATTTTGTTTGATGCGAGCGGCTCGGGTGACTTCGGTTCACGCGTGCACACCAAACGGGAAATGATGATTGAGATGGCGGCCGTCATTGCGTTTAGCGCCATCAAGAACAACGACAAGGTTGGGTTGATGCTGTTCACCGATCGCGTTGAAAAATTCATACCTCCAAAGAAAGGCCGCTCTCACGTCCTTCGCTTGATTCGCGAACTGCTGACCTTCGTGCCCGAGAGCCGCCAAACACGCATCAGCTCCGCTCTGGAATATGCCGCCCATGTTCTGAATCGACGCAGTGTGGTTTTCCTGATGAGTGATTTTTTCGATGACGACTATCAGAAACCCCTTCGTTCGGTTGCCCGGCGGCATGATCTAATCGCGATGCGCATTGTTGACCGCCTGGAAAGCGACATGCCGCCGGTGGGTCTTGTTACCTTATTGGATGAGGAAACAGGTGAGTTTATTGAAGTTGACACGGAGTCGACGGAGTTCCGACATGCCCTTCGGTCCATGGCCAATGGACGACGTTCGGCCCAGGAGGATATCATGCGGCAGAGTAAGGTTGATCTGGTGGATATTGCGACCGGAAGCGATTATGTCGAGGCTCTGGTTAAGTTTTTTGAACAAAGGGAACGCAGAATCGAACGAGGGTAAAATTAGTATTGACATAGTTATGGTGTTGTATTAAGTTTATGATTAATAAGAGTATGTCGAGGGAACTTCGCAAATCAAACGAGTGAGGTTGCACTGTGGATACCGTGTTTGAACGAGCCAAGGATCTGCGCGAAAAAGTCGAAAGCCTGATGCTGAAGAAAATGGAATGGGGTGTGCTGTTTTCAGTGAATGGCCAACGATCGGTTTCCGACATTGCTGCCAAAGTGGACCGTGATGAGGAAGTCGTTAAAGTCATTTTGAAGAAGCTGGCCGATCAGGATTTGATTACCGGCGACACGGATTCGCTTGACGTTGAAGAAGAGACTCCGGCGCCAAAGGCCAAGAAGGAGCCCGTCAAAGCAAAAAAGGCTAAGGAACCCAAGGCCAAGAAAGAAGCCAAGGAGCCTGCCAAAGAACCGAAAGAAGCTGCAGAGGTTCGGGAAGTGAAAGAGGCGGCCAAACCTGTCGTGGAGGCCAAGGTCGCGGCGCCGTCCCCATCCGACGAGATCGATCTTATGGGATCACTGACGGCCGTGACGCCTGAACCAAAACCCGAGCCCAAGCCGACGCCGGTTGCCAAAGCGCCTGTGGCCACCGGAGCCGCCGGTGGACGCAACATTCTTGTGGTCGACGACAGCATCGTCATCCAGAAGATGGTGGAAATTGCTTTGGAAAACGAATCGTACCAGTTGTCTTCGGCCATGAAGGGTGAGGAGGCCATCAAAGCCGTTCGCGAGACTCAACCGAACATGATTCTTCTGGACATCATGCTGCCCGACATGAGCGGACTGGATGTGATGAAAGCGGTACGCGAAATGGGTGGTCCATTCGCGTCCATCCCGATCATCATTTTGAGCGGCAAGGATTCCCACCAGGACAAGGATGTGGCGCTGACCAGTGGTGCGAATGATTTTCTGACCAAACCATTTCATGATGAAGATTTGATTGCCAAGGTTCACGAATACATTGGCAAATAATCCCTTCGAAATATGAAGATTGGAAAACCCTAAGACATCATTAGGGTTTTTTTGTCCGCATGCCAGACCAGCAAAAAAAGATCGTCCATTTCTATCTGACCGAGATGCTTAATCATGTGAAGAGCATGAATGAGCACCGTCTTGGGCCGATTCCACACAACATCATCAAACGACTGGTCTATTTCATCACCGCGACCGGCGATGCCGCTGAACGATTTGAGAAACTAAAGTCCATTCCTTCCCTGGCTGCCTTTCAAGGCTTCTTACAGGTCAACATGGACAAAATAAGCGGGCCAGGCTTTCGCATGAGCGCACTGATGTCCGCGTTGGAATCCGATTCAGAGCGGCTGTCGCAGATACTGCTCTCCACGTTAGCTACCAAAGAACAGCAGTTCCGCCTGTCGGATGAATTGCTTGCCGTTGGATTTGATCTTGAATTGGAAAAACTTTACGACGTGCATCACGACAAGGAGACGAAGAGGCCGGTCGACACGGCGGTTACACTGGACGGCGCGAAGATCGCACCAGAAGGCGAGGAGTTTGACCGCGTGGGTGATGTGGCGGGTTTTTTCAGTCGACGAGGCCGCAAAACGTCGAGCGAGCGGATTCCAATGCCATCGGAGCGGACGCCGTCCGAAGACGAGGCCGCATTGTCCACGTCATCGGATCTCCGCGAACAACCCGGCGCTTTTGCGGATGCGGCGACCTTTGTGGTGGAATTGCGCCGAACCCTTGTCAAGATGCGTAGTCTACTGAACGACTGGTCTTCCGCCGCCATGGATCAACGCTTCCTCGGCGAGGCCGCGGATGGCTTTGGCGAACTCAGAAAGTTGGCCAATGTGTATTCGTTTGGTGATTTGAGCGTCCCCATCGGTCGTTTTGAAAAGAGACTCAACGATGTGGCCGACAATCGCGACGACCAGCGGTTGGCTTTGACGGAAAAAACCGTGGAGGTTTGCCGAAACGTCCTCGATGTCATCGAACAGGCCGACTATTCAGACTACATAACGTCGCGCAACAACCTATTGACGGCTTTGAAACGACTGTTCTCAGATTTTGAAGCGTCGCTGACGGTCCGTGCCCGATCTTCGCGAATTTCGTCCGACGTGTCCGTGGACGCGCCGCCCGTCGACGATGCCCCGGTGGATGGAAAGGAATTGCGGTTGGACACCTCGCGTCTGTCAACGGAGGACTATCAGGTTTTCAAAGATGAGGTGTATTCGTATTTTGATTCGCTTGATTCGGCCCTATTGGATCTGCGCAAGGATCGCGCCAACCTTTCTTCCCTGAGGATGCTTCAGCTTTCGCTGAAGGGCCTTCAAACCGCCTCCAGAGTCCTGCGTTTTGGTTTGTTTCTTGATCTGGTCACCGTGTCATGGAGCGGGATCAATGAGATCGTCCGTCGCCGGGGTACGTTGTCAGAGGATGCCCATCGCCATCTTGTCAGTCTGCGCTCGGTGTTAAGACTGCTCACCGAAGGGCAACCCGTATCGGAAAATTCCTACCATGATCTGAAGCGGTCTCTTGATAACCTCAGTCAGGCCACGCCTGAAATGAGAGAGAGTACCGTGGCCGACACAGCACCCGTCGACGCCGACGGAAAGAACGCCGTTCTTCCGGAGAATGTGGGATGGGTTGATGACATGCAGGAAGTCATTGATGCCCACAAGGACACCATATCCGTGCTGCCGGTGCGGGCAGATGAGCCGATCGACAAACCAAAGAAATCCGAAACCGTGCCAGCCGCCGAGCCACCGGTAGAACCCGTCGCCGATCTTGCGGCCAATCTTATTGAATCGGACCAGTCCGTGATCCGACCTGTCGCCCGTCAAAAAGAACGCGAACCAAGTTCACGTTCTGACGACCGTCGCGCCCTGCTCGATGTGATGGCCAGTGAGGGCGCCGGCACCGACCTGTCTATGGTGAACCTGGAAACTTTTGGTGACCGCATCAGCAAGGATCCCCAGGATATTCCGGAAATCAAGCATGGTCGAATTCGTAAGACCGTGAAGCGTCAGCCAACGAAGATTGAAACACCTGTCGTGACAGCGCCGACGGTGGAACCGACCGAAGCGGCCGATGGAACGGGACTGATGCTGGAGGAGAACAATTTCCAGACGGTGGACCGCGAGATCCTCGACATTTTCATACAGGAATCCGAAGGGTTCTTTCGGGTTTTCGAAAGAGCGTTATCCAAACTCAATACGAACGCCAAAGACGAAAGCGCCATCAAGGATTTCGAGCGGACCGGACACAGCCTGAAGAGTTCTTCCCGTATGCTGGGATTTGACCGAATCAGCGGTCTGGCCGGTGTATTGGAGTTAATCAGCGAGCGCTATTTCGAAAAAGAAATTGAGATTTCAGAAAGTGTCATTGCGTTGTTTGCCGACGTGGTTCGCGCCCTCCAGGGCCTCTTTCGGAATTCGAAAGTGGAAGTCAGGAGTATTTTGGTTCGATTGATGGAATTGGAGAAGAAGCTTGGGGCTCCGAACATCCTAACGCGAAACATACCCGGCGCCGCCGATTTGGAAAAAATGCTGGCCGCCGACGTTGCCTCAATTCCTAAAGATGAAGGCGAAGGTCGCACGGCCAATTACTTTGCGTCCATCGGTGTTGACGATGAAATCGTTCAGATTTTCCGGGAAGAGTCGGCCAGCTATTTCCGGCTCATTCGTCATGCGTTGGATTCCGTGAAATCGAATACGGCCGGTATCACGGTCATGCGTGATATCGAAAAAGCGGCCCACAGTTTGCGCAGTTCGGCCAAAATGCTGGGTTTCGTCAAGATTGCCGACCTGGTCCGTCCGTTGGAGGCGTTGGCGGAACGTCATAATAAGGCCCCCTTTGATCTGACGCCGGAGGCCATGACCGCCCTTGATGGCGTCGTATCCAAACTGGAGTCGTTGTTGCGGGGGCAGGATGTCGACACCAGCGGTGAGACGGCTGCGTTGAATGCGGTCGTCGAATCCATAACGGAGACACTCAAAACGTCCGGAGCCACGCGGGTCGACGGAGTCATGGCGACGGAAGATGCCAGCCTGCCGGCGAAAACGAGGAAGCGAGTCGTGAAGAAGAAGAAGCCAATCGAGATACCCGACTTCCAAATTCAAAATGAACCCATTTTCAAGAGATTGCACGTTGAGGACGCCCTGCTGGATGAGATGGCGAGGGTGACCGGCAACGCGTGAAGCCAATGAGAAGGTTGAATATGCGAAAGATTCAATGCGTTTTCTTGTCGCTTTTCCTGCCGGCCTCCGTGTGGGCAGCCACGACGTCCGGTGAATTGAGAACCGACGAAACATGGGAAGGCCTTGTTTTGATCACCGGAGACGTGGTCGTCCCGGCCAATCGCGTGCTCACCATCAAGCCCAATGCCCTGATTCGCTTTGCCGCCAACCAGGACGATCAAGAATCCGGATACGATCCTTCCAAGTGCGAGTTGATCGTTGAGGGAACTCTGAGGGCGGAAGGAAAGGAAAAGTACGAGATTCGTTTCACTTCGAGCAGTTTTAGCGATCCGGATGAAGAAGTCAAAGTCAAACTGAACCCGCAGGCCGGTGACTGGTACGGTCTCGTGTTGAAAAAGGACGCAGCGGGCCGCAGCATCCTGTCAAACACGATCATTGAGTACGCGTACGACGGCATCACTTGTGTCAATTCCTCACCCCGAATTTACAGAAATCGCATCGAGGCCAATTATTGGAATGGCGTTCTGTGCGACATCATATCTTCTCCAAAACTCAACAACAACCAAATCTTGAACAACGGTTACGCAGGGATCAACTGCATGATCAACTCGTCGCCGGTCATCACGGGCAACGAAATTACCGGCAATCGTTACGGCATTTTAGTACAGGACGTCTCCACGCCCATCATTGGCGATGTAAGGGATGCCCAGGGCGACCTGGCCGGGAGGAATATCATTTACAACAACCTGGAATACAATCTGTACAACCACACGAAACGTGTCTTGTACGCTCAACGCAACGACTGGGGCGATAATATCAACGCCGACCGTCTTATTCACGACGATGATGAGAACGGTAAGTTCGGCCTTGTGGTATATGCGCCGGTTTTCACATCAGGCAAGATCTCGTATGTGGAATACCAGGCTCTGACGGCATCGGCCGTGAAGCCGACTGAGGACGAGACGAAGAAAAAAACGTTGGAGCTGGCCGAACTGAAGAAGAAGCTTGAGGCCGACAAAAAGCAAAAGACAGAAAGTAAGTCCGGGGTGAAAGAAGAAACGCCCAAAGAGGACCTGGCCGAATTGAAAAGGAAAGAGGAGGAACGCACCAAGGAAATGGAACGCGTCCGGCTTCTTGAGGAACAGTTGAAGCAGCAGGAGCAGATTCGGCTGGAGCAGGAGAAACAGCTCGCGATGCAAAAGCGCTTCGAAGAGGAAGAACGGCTTGAGAAGCAGAAGGCTGCGGCGGCCGCCGAGAAGAAAAAGGAGACCAAACCGGCTGCGTCGTCTTTTGTCGCGACTAAGATGGCCAACGAATTGGACAACAATCCCAAACCGATCCAGCGTGTGAGTCCCACGTTGCCGGATCTGGCCCGGCAGGCCAAAATCAGCGGAACGGTTTCACTGCGTGTTTTGATCGGCGTCAACGGCGTTCCGGAGGAAGTGTATGTTGCCAAACGGATCGGCAACAAGGATTTTGATCAAATGATCAATGACGAGGCGATCCGAACGGTTAAACAATGGACATTCGAACAAGGCCTTTCTGCCGGCGTACCGGTCAAATACTGGACCATCGTGAACTTATTGTTCAAATAGACGTCAACAAGAGCTGCCACATGAGCTGTTTTGTCGTGCATGAGTTTGATCTTTGATGGAATTGTTTCGCGGCGTTGAATCGGCGTATTGGCAAGCCTGTAGCAAAAGAAAAGGGGCCGTTTGAAAAAACGGCCCCTTTGTCATTCCGGACAAAAAGGCTATTGGACGATGTAATCGCTCAAATTGACCAGAGGTATAGAACTTCCATAGTGGGCGTTGGCCGCCTTAATGAATTCATTGGCAATGATTGCATATCCGAGGGTATTGGGATGGACACCGTCCAGGCTGAAAAGTCCGCCGGAAATGTAGTCCGACTTGACCCGGATGCCACTACCGATAGGATAACCCGCTCCGGCGGTTCCTGACACGGCGAAAATATCAGCCAAAAGCTGATTGGCATCCACGACCGGGAATCCCACACGGGATGCCGCGCTGTCAATCACGCCGTTATAAGCCGCAACGACATTGCTGATGATGTCGGCCTCTGCATTGGTGATCGTATACTTGCCCGGAACCGGATTACCCGGCGTGGTACCGATACCATTGGCCAGCAACGTGGGTAACGCCGAAGACAACGTGAGCAGATAATACTTGATTTGCGCCTGATCTTCCTGAAAGTACACTTTGATTTTGGTTGTCGGAGACACCTGGGCGCTGTCCACGTCTGTGAGCTTGACAGTAGTCATGAAAGGGATCGTCGCGACATTCGGGATATTCGCAACGACCGCATCGACCCCAAGTGCGGCAAGGCTATCCATGGCCCTGTTGTACATCGTACGAAAGCCGGGCAGCGGTGTCGAAGGAATGCCCGGATCAGCCACGGCCGTGAAAGGAGAAACGCCGGCCGCTACAGGGTCGCCATTGTTTCCGGCACCGGAGGTGGCATAGCCGAGGATATCGTTGTTGCCAAGCCAGAAAGTCACAAATGTCGGACTCTGAGCTTTTGCCTGCTGGTAGACGCTACCTTGACCCCTTAATACGACATCAATCAAAGGATTATTGGAAGTACCCAACGAGATGATGTTCTGCCAACTGGTACCGTTGGTCGATGCGGTGGCCCCGAGGAAATCATATAGAAATATCCCGGGTATTCCCAGATTCTGGTAGCTGGCAGCGGCCAGGTTGTTGGGCGTCGTGGCACCGCCATAAAGATACAAAACAGGCTTGCCGGAAGTTGAGAATCCGGTAAGGAAATACGAACCGGTCGTTCCAGAGTCCGCGATGGTTGGCTGTTCAAACGATTCGATTCCAAGTTGTCCGGATATGATGGCCGGATAGCTATTGGTCTGAAAGACTTCCCTTAAACCGCCATTCTGGAATCCGGCAGTCAGGCTGTTGCCAATGGCCACATAGTTGCTGTAGTCGGCGTTTCCCGAGCCGAATCCGCTGCCCGGTGCGCTTGGATAGTCGACCGAGCAAGCCGCCAGGGTCGCCATCATGGTCCCAAGAACCATTATGTTTTTCAGTTTCATATTATTCTTTTCCTCCAATTTTTTCCGTGCTGGTTTATTTGCCGCCAATCGTATAACTGAAGCTCAACGCCCACAAGTTGACGTGGCTGTTGTAAATGCCGTCATACCCATCCACGTTCTTTCCTTCGGTGCTTCGTTCTTTGAAAAACACCGCAAGATATGAAGCATCGACCTGTAGTCTGTCATTGAGCTTGTATCCGATGCCAAGGCCGATGTCATTGCGATCGGCATCCGGCAGGAGGGGATTGACCGTTTCGGTCGGGGCCGGCGTCTTGTCGAAGATATAGCCGCAGCGCAAGGCGAGCTTGTCGGTTGCCCAATATTCGGCACCGAAACGGATCTGCCACGTGTCTTTGTAGTTTTCCTCGAGAACCGAGGTCAAACCGGTTTGGTTTTCAGGAAATTCGATAACGACCTCCTTGAAAGAACTCCATCCGGCAAATATATAGTCCACTTCCAGCGATAGTTTTTCCATCGGCTTGTAGGCGACGCCGACCGCCAGCGATTTTGGAAATTCGACCGAAGTGTTGCCATCCTGCTTCATGCCGCCAAAGAGGGGATTGGCCAGGTTGCTGGCCACTGAGGCGTCCACAACGGCTCCGAAGGGATCCGACGAACTGGCATTCAGGATTTGATGAAACTTGGCGGAACCTTCATACTTGTTCTTAATGGAGTGTTTGTAATCCACGCCGCATGAAATCTGATCTGTAGCCTTATAGAGCGCTCCAAAATGGAAACCGACGGAGCCTTTGTCTGATCCGGTCAGTTCCACCTGGGCCACGTCATAAACAACGGTGGATGTACCGTTGAAGAAAGGCTGCGAGTTGTTGCGTTTGAGCTCAACATTGGAAACGACGTAGTCAATACCAACACCCAGCGACAGATTGCTCATCACTTTGTATGAGAATGTCGGGGAGATGTAGACCGCTTGAATATTGCCAAGAATCGACCGGAAGCGACCGCTGTAAGTGTTGTCCTTGTTTTTCCATTCCGTGCCCAAGCCGAACGGTGTCGTGATGGAAAGACCGGCGGCCATGTTCTCGTTGATCTGGTAAGCGGCGTGAAGGTTGAAGGGAAGAAAGAACTTGTCCTTGGCCGCGTCACGAACGCCTGAACCCGGGGAAGGGTTCATCCCTTGGAATTTGGCCATGGACTGTACCGGCGTGATGCCGCCGTAAATCCGCCATTGGCCAGGCTGGCCGTACATGGCAAGACCCGCTGGATTGTAAAAACCCGCCGACGCATCCCAGGCCCGGGCGACAAAGGCGCCGCCCTGAGCGGTAGCTGCCGCACCCTGCTCGTAAATAGAGAATCCGCCGGCCCAGGCTTGCCCGGTCAAAACCAGAGCACAGACTGCCGCCATCATCGCCCGCGATAATGTTGTACCACGCGATGGATTCATAACTGAACCTCCTGCTTTAAGTAAAAATGTGTTTCAAGAATCTCTGAGACGAGACGTTGCCTAGACGTGAATCTGATAGGTCGGGAAAAAGCTATCGAAACTGAATAATATAGTCAACTAAATTCTGCCGCTCAGGGCGAGGTGATCAGGAGGTCGTCGAAACTGACCTGGACTTCCGGGAGAATGGCAAATCCGATATTGCCCCGGCGGAAACTTGCGTCCGTCAGTTCCTTGACCGGCTGTCCATTGATCATAAACGTGAACCGGTTGGCCACGGCTTTGACGGTAAGAGTATTCGTGCCGTTCAGATGAATGGCCGCCGAACGGTCCCAATCGGCCAGGTAGTTCCAGTTGCCCAACTCATACTTGCCGATACAGTATTGGCCGTCTCCATTGATATAGAACAAGTAGCTGTCGTTGGGACCGAAAATACGGAACATCAATCCGTACCCACTGACGCTGGAACCATCCATCCAGCGCGTTTTGACGGAGGCCACAAAATCCGAGTACGGCGTTTCAAGCCAGGAAGCATTCCCAAATCGTGGGTCAAACATGTGATACACACTGTCCCGTACGAAGTTGTTTTGGTCTTCATACCATCCCGTGTTTACGGAAAAATCATCGTAATACAGGAGGTTCTCTTCGACCGCGTATTTCGACAAACCGGATGATCCGCCATCGCCGGTATTCAGGGCGATCCTGGCGGCGGCCTCCTGTTTGACTTTGGCCGCATGGTACCTCGTAGAGAGCAGAAGATAATCGGAATCGTAGACGCCATTGGAATCGTCATCCACCCATCCGATCTGTCCGAGGGTAAAATCACAGATCTTGAGATCATTGGATTTCATGATGCAGGCCAAGGTGCCCGTGGAAGAGGTTTCATGGTTGCCGTTGATTACGTTGAGCCGGCCGGATTTGTCCGTCGGACCGCTGGAGCCTTTGTATTCATCCAATGCATTGAAAATGTGGCCGGTTTCGTGGGCCACGACCTTCCAGACGCCGGTGTAACCCCACCCGTTGCATTTGTTGGTCACAATCATATAAGGGCCGCCAAGATAGCCCCACGCGATACCGGTTTGCTTTGCGAAGTAGCCGTCGAGATCGTTGGTCGAGGGCACGACGTAAATGACGAATGCCCAATCGGTTTTCCATTTGTCCCTGAGATCGTTGGCCATCTCGCGGTTGAGTGTATAGTCTTCGGCGTCGCGATAGCCCAGGTGGTCCATGCATTCTTTGACCCACAGCACGCTTTCATCTTTGGTTCGCGAGATGGGCTCGTACCTGGTCTGGCCATCCATGAATTCGTACGTCCAGGAAAGGTTGGCCTTGTAACCACCTTTCTCCGCCCACCAATCCAGGCCTTTGTAAATCTGGTTCATGACTTCTTCTTTGTCTTCCTGATTCCATGATTCGGTCTTCTTGTCCAATTGGCCGTTGGATTCAACGAAAACGACGCCAACGCTGACGGAACCGATCATATATTCACTCGTGAGAAAGAAGTTCTTCTGGCCACGCAAAGTGAAGAGGTTGTTGGTGTTCTCAAGGTCCGGAGCCTTGTGGGAATTGAAATCCTGGTCACCCGTCGGTTCGTCGCCACGGGTGGCAAGCAGTTTCACAAAGTTGAAATTCCACGTTTGGAAGCCGAATTGCTGGACAGGTTTGAGACCAGCCGGAATGTCGACAGGTTGGTCGGATATCAATTTCACCAAATTGGAACGGCGCGCCGATTTTTCTGCGTCGACGGTCAGATACGCATGAAGGACATTGGGGGGGAAAACGTGGGTGACATGCCCGCCATTGAACTCAATGGAATCGCGAACCTTGAGGGTCTTCTCATAGTCCGTCGTATTCAGAACCACGAGGCTGTGGGAACCGTCAAAAAGGGATTCACCGCCATGAGCAAGGCGATAGCCTGCCAAACCCAGACCCCAGACGATAAGAGCTTGGATGAGGAAACGGACCACGTCAGGTCTCGACTTCATCCTTTTCCTTTTCGACCGTACGGCCGCCCTGGTTCTGGGCTTCCATGATACGATCGACAATGGAGCCGGTGCTCCGGTTGTCACCTTTGATGACCTGGCCATCCATGGTAACGAGTGGCGTGCCGGGCATTTTGAATTTGCGATTGGATTTGGATCGTTGGGTGACAAAGGCCTGGCGTTTTTCCTGCGTATTGAGCCGCATCCGAATGAGTTCGTCGTAGATGCGTTTTTCAGGTATTTCGGTAAACCCGTATTTTTCCTGATTCAATGTGTTGCTGATCATCTTCGGGCCGTATTCGGGATGCTCACGCACGACATCGAATATCTTTGCCTTTTGTTCGATGCTCATGTGTTTGGCCTCGATGTTGGAGCCTTCGGATTTGACGCGCAATCCATCGTCGCCAAGCTCGTCATATTTCTTTTTGTACTTGTAATACGTGGACGTCGATATGCGCGATTTGGCGCAGGCTTCTTTGACGCTCATGCCTTCGGCCACCATGTTGATCAGGTTCTTACGCAGTGTAAAAAGAACGTCCGAGGCCATCAGGTTTTCCTTGATGGCCACCATGGTGATGTCGTCGTTTTGAGGGGCGCCCTGCGTGAAATTAAAAATGTCTTCTTTCATCTTCTCGATGAACTGCTTGGCGTCGTGGTGGGCCAGCTTTCGTATGGACTCGAGAAACCGCTCTTCGCTGAAGAGATCGCGGGCGGGATTCATGGCCTCGGTGATGCCGTCCGTGTAGCAGATCAGGATGTCGTCCTCGCGGAGTTTGATGCTGTCCGTCTGGATGGACTGACCGAACAACTTCCGATCGGGCAGAGAAATGCCGACCGGGAAACCACGCGGGTTGAGGTAGTACGTTTGCTTGGTGCTGCCGCGGTACAGTATCATCGGGTTGTGGCCGGCGCTGGCATAGTGGATTTCGCGATTGCGGGAATCGAGAATAATGTAAAACATCGTCACGAACATGCCTTTTTTCATGTCGTCGACGACGAAATCGTTGACTTTGGCAAGGACTTCGCCGGGGTCCTTATTGCCGCGGGCTTCGAGCCGCAGCGCTGTGCGTATCATGGTCATGACCAGCGAACCTGGAACGCCTTTGCCGGAGACGTCGGCCACGACAATTCCGATCGTGTCTTCGTCCACGCGGACGAAATCGAAAAGATCGCCTCCGACTTCCTTGGCCGATTCATAGTAGGTGGCCAGGTCATAACCTTCGACTTCCGGGAAAGTCATGGGCAACAGCATGTGTTGGATTTCCTGGGCGACCTGGATTTCCTTCTGCAACTGCTTTTGTTGTACGAGGCCGATCTGGGCCTTGCGGAATTTGGCGGCCATATCGCTGAAGGCCTGGGCGATTTCACCGACTTCGTTGGAGGTGTCGATGTCCACGTCATCGGTAATGGTTTCATGGCCTGCGCTTCGAATCCAGTCCGTGAGCTTCTGGAACGGGCTTATGATCCGGGCCACGAGTACGGCAATACCGGTGTAGCCGAGGAGAAGCACCAAAAAGGCCAGGACAAGCCCGAGCAGTTTGAGCGTGGCCATTTCGCCCTTGATCGTGCTCTGCCGGACCAGCACGTGGGCGTACCCAATCAGATTGGATTCGCCAATCACATTGCCGCGATAAATCGGAGTCGTCACATCATACACCTGATCGTCTTCGCTGAACGGATACCTGTAGACCACCACGGAACGTAATAGCGCTTTGTTCTCCACGGCCGAGGCCAGCGAATCGTCCACCTCTGACGACGACGCATCGTCAACCGGAACCACCTCATGCGTCTCCGGGATCTTGTATTCGCCGAGGCTCTGGCGGCTGGCCGACGCGAAAATGGTCCGCTTGCCGTCAACCACATAAATATCGACGATAAACGGTTCGTTGTCGCGTTTGAGTTTGTTCGCGTTTTCAAACATCGCGAGGTCGTCATAGTTGGCCAGATCATCGGCGCTGGTCGAGGCCATGGTGGCTGAAATGGCCCGGACCCGTTTGAGAATTTCATTCTCAATGCCCTCGCTCTGGACTCGGGCAAACACGATATATCCGACCACGACAAAAAGGGTGAGCGCGGCGGATGAAATAATGGCATAACGATTCTTAAGATTGATCTGACGGACAAGGGATTTTTTCCGCGCCGCGCCGCTTTTTCGGTATTTGACCAGACGGAGTTCGTTGCCCTCGGATGTAACGTGGTATTCGATCTCATCCATCAGCTTCTGCAGCATGAAAATACCCAGACCGCCCTTCTTGCCGATCTTGATGTACTCCTGCATGTTGGGGGCTTTGGCATTACGCGGATCGAATGTTTTGCCCTGATCGATCAGTACAATCGCCAGACTGTTCGTCTTGACAATCGCACGCATAGTGACCATGCCACGAACACCGAGATCGCGGTAGGCATGCCGAATGACGTTGGTGACCGCCTCGTCGGTGGCCAGCTTGAGGGAAGCGATGACTTTGTCGTCGAAACCGTGCTTTTTGCCAACACGGACGACGAAGTCCCGCAACAGGGCGAGATTTTTCATCTCGGCGGGAACTTTGATTTCTTCCTTGAGCGAACTCTTGAAAAGCATGGGTTAGTCGTTCGACTTCTTCTGGTTGCGGCGAATCTGTTCCAATTGCTGTTCGGCCTTGTCCACGGCGTTCAGCACGCGACGGTTGAGCGGGTCTTTTTCAAGAATGCGTTTCCAGATGATGATCGCCTGTTCGTATTTGCCTTCCACGTACAAGTCCACGCCCTGCAGGTAGGTCTTTTCGTTGTCGCCCTCGAGGGCCTTGAAGGTCGCAAAACTGCGGACGATCGACTTCTTGTGGTATTCCTTGACCGTCTCGTTGGTCGGATCGATCAACAAGGCCTTTTCGAACAGTTCCATCGCGGCCGGATAGTCGCCGCGCTGGTAGGCGTCGAGGCCGTTCCGGGTGCTTTCCAGGAAGTTAAGGCGGTTATTGATCCGACGGAGTTCGGAGTCGATTTCCTTCTGGATGTTCTGATTGCCGGGATCGAGCGCGCGCGCTTCGCTGAGCATCTTGAGCGCTTCGGCGAAATTATTGGCGGCGGCGCTGGAACGCGCTTTGGCGATGAAATTGGCTATACGTTTGTCGAGCAGGGAACGGGCTTCCCGCAGGGCGCTGGCCACTTCGTTGTTATTGGGCGCGCGGTCATATGCGGCCTGGAATTCACTGATGGCCGCGAGGTAATCGCCCTGCTGAATATACTGGTAACCCTTCTTGTAATGATCCCGAATGAACTTGTCGTTTTCTTCCATGATGGTGATGTTCTTCACCGAGGCGGCCGTGTCCGCCAATTGAGCCGCCAGTTGTTTGTCCATCAGATAGTTGATGCTGTCCATGTACAGTTTGGCGGTCTCATTGTCCGGATCCAGGGTGGCCACCTGTTCAAACTCGACGAGGGCCGGAATCAACTTGCCCTCTTTGAACAGTTGTTTGCCCATGGCCTGGTGTTCTTTGAGCGCACGGAGACGCACTTCCTCCTGGTTTTTCACCAGAAGTTTCTGATCCTCTTCTACCCGAACGGCCCTGGCGATTTGGTTCTGTTCGTCGATGCTCTTGCCAAAGTTGATCGTCAGGGACAGCCGGTGGAATGACGTGCCGATTTTCGATCCAAAACCGATGGAGTAATCCACGGCCACGGTTTCAAACTGTTTGAATTCGGTTCCGAATCCGGCGGCCATCTGGCCATTGTCATAACCGGCCCGTGTTTTAAGGTACCGGTTGAAACTGAATTCGGCCCCTGCGTAGATGCCCACTTTTGAAGCCGCCTGACCTTTGACGATGTCCGTCGAGACCGTCAACTTGCGGAGACTTTCCTCGCCGAAGAAAAGATCTTTGGCCACACCAAAGCGCAGGTTGTATTTCTGATTGTCTTCGCGGTCAACCACTTTGACGGACGGGGCGATCAGATTCTGGAAATTCATGCCAACCGACAGGTTGCGAAGAATGGCATTGTCCACGTCGGGCCGCCACATGAAACCGACGTCCAATCCGGATCCGTATCCGGAACCTGATGGAATGTCGGCCTGGATGGGTGCGCTAAGACCGACTCGTACGATTTTGAATGTCGTACCGAGAGACAACCCAAACCACGGCAGCCGTTTCCCATAGGCCACGTACACTTCTTCCTGATCGGTCGATCCGTAGCCCCGGTAGAATGCCGATTTGATGCCGGCCTCCTCGACATCGTCCCAGAATTGAATATCCGATACGCTGAATCTGGCAATTCCAAAACCGAAGGATCCGAAATTGACCGTGGGGTAGGTGACGCTGGCAAAATTGAAATAGCTTTCAAACAGCGTTGAGTGGAAAAAAACGAAATTGCTTTGCGGGACATAGTCCAGACCGGACGGGTTCCAAAATACCGCGGATCCATCGGTGGCGAGCGCCACATACGCCTTGCCAAAACCATGAGAACGCGCGCCCATCCCGTATTCCTGGAACAACGTCTGTGTGCCGTCCTGCGCACACAAACCCAGTGTCAGGAAAGCGGATAGAAGGAAACCGCGCACACTACTCCGCATAGGGTTCTTTCATTGCAGAATTGATCAGATTCACATTCAGACTTGCTACAAAAAAGATAACCGAAAGGGCTCGAAATTGCAATAAAAATAGAGAAATAACCGGGCTATCCGATGGTCTTGGCGTAATCTTTTCTAGCCGATTGCATCGCTCGAATTTTCTCGGCGTTGGCTTTGCGGGCACGAAAAACGATCCGGACGGCCGATTTCAATTCCCTGGACTCCAGCACTTCAGCCAGGTAGTGAACCATGGAGTACAGCTTGCCATCGGCATGGTCAATGGTCACGGAATCGATGACATAGGCCTGCTCGATTTCTTCTTTCAGTCGTTGGATCAGGCGATCCAATCCGATTTGGCGGATGGCAGAAACAAAGAGGGCATCCGGATGGCGCCGACGGGCCTCAACGAGCGTCGATTCGTCCGTTACCCGATCCACCTTATTGAAGACCAGAAGCATGGTCTTGTCTTTTGCGCCCAGATCTTCGAGCACCGATTGGACGACATCCATTTGTTCCAGATACAGATGGTTCGCGATGTCGACGACATGAACCAGAATATCCGCTTCACGGGCTTCTTCGAGCGTTGAGCGGAACGAGGCGACGAGATCGTGGGGCAGTTTTCGGATGAATCCGACCGTGTCGGTGACGATGCAGACCTGTTCCTTGTCAAGAAAGACGCGCCGCGAGGTGGCATCCAGCGTGGCAAAGAGGCGGTCTTCGACGTAGACGCCGGCATCGGAGAGCGTATTGAGCATGGTGGATTTGCCGGCGTTGGTGTAGCCGACGAGGGCGACCTGGAAGGTGTCGCCGCGCGCCGCCCGCTGGGTCTTTCGGTGGTTCTCGATTTTTTTCAATTCTTCCTTGAGGAGAGAAATGCGTTTCCCGATCAGGCGGCGGTCGGTCTCCAACTGGGTTTCGCCGGGGCCTTTCGTGAATACGCCGCCGCCGGCCTGGCGTTCCAGGTGGGTCCATTGGCGCGTGAGCCGGGGCAACAGGTATTGCAGTTGGGCCAACTCCACCTGGGTTCGCGCTTCCCGGGTTTTCGCCCGCCTTGCGAAAATATCGAGAATCAGGGCGCTGCGGTCGATCACGCGGCACGAGGCGGCTTTCTCCAGGTTCTTGGTCTGGGCCGGCGAAAGGTCGTCATCAAAAATGACAATCTGGATTGCATAGGTTCGCACGGCCGCGGCCAATTCGGAGACCTTGCCTTTACCGATAAACGTGCCCGCATCTATTTGACGGATGTTCTGTTTTAAGATCGTCACCACTTCCACGCCCGCCGTGTCTGCCAACAAAGCGAGTTCTTCGAGGCAGTCTTCCACGGGATAGGGCGTTTTGGGATGATGGACGCCGACCAACAAGGCCCGTTCTTTGGCCGGTTTTGTATCATGAATTCGCGGCAAACGCTTTTTCCTTTCGTTCGGTGGCGGATAATACGCTTGATTTTTGAGCCGCCCGATCGTACTATCATTCGCGACAACATACGCAATCCGACACAATAATGACAGGGAATTCCAATGACCAAGCGCGTCTGCGGGCTTTTGTTAATACTATTGACCGGCTGCGGCGTGGCGAGGCAGGTGGAGGAGGCCAAAAGTTTTTCCCGTTGTGAATTCCGGTTTGTCAAGGTCGAGCAAGTGATCGTGGGTGACGTGGATGTGACGCATGTGAAATCCCTCAAGGATCTGAGCTTCAAGAAAATGACGAAATTGGTTGAGGCGGCGTCCCAGTCCGAACTGCCGCTTGACATGACCGTGGCCATCGAAGCCACCAATCCGAACCCGAAAAAAGCCGCCCTGAATGCGCTCGAATGGATTTCGCTCGTGGACCAGGAAGAGATCGGACGCGGCGCCCTTGAAACCAGGGTGGAAGTGCCCGCGCAGGGTGTCACTATTTTTCCGGTGCATGTCACCGCGGATCTGAAAGGACGCAGCGGTTCCGCGGAAGCTCTTCTGAATCTGGCTTTCAATCTGAGCGGGGAAGGCAGGAAAACCTCGGATATTCTCTTCAAAATAAAACCGACCATTGAAATCGCCGGTGTGCCCATTCCGTATCCGGGCTACATCGAAATCCGCCGGGAAGTGACGGCCCAAGAAGGCAAAGGGTTGAGGGAAAAAGTCCACCACTAACGTCCGCTTTTGCGAGGGCGCATGGCCAACGAGATCGTCTGTCCGAATTGTAACACGAAAATCGAAATCACCGAGGCGTTCTCGGCCCAGGTCGAGGAAAAGCTCCGCGCGGAATTCAACCAGCGTTACAAGGAAGAAAAACAAAAACTGACCGCTTCGCTCAAACAACGCGCCGAAGAAGAAGCCGCGCTCAAATTGAAGGATCTGGAACAGCAGGTGACTCAAAAAGGGGCATTGCTGAGGGAAGCGCAGGAAAAGGAATTGCAATGGCTCCAGAGACAACGCGAACTTGAGGAACGCGAGCAGTCGTTCCGGCTGGAATTGGAGCGCCAACTGGCCGATGAGCGCCAACGCATTTTCGATGACGCGACGGCACGGTTGGCGGAGGAGCACCGCCTGAAGGACGCCGAAAAGGAGAAGACCCTCAGCGATCTCAAAAAACAACTGGAGGAATTGCGCCGCCGCGCCGAGCAGGGTTCGCAGCAGACCCAGGGCGAAGTACTTGAATTGGAACTGGAAAACGTGCTGCGCGCATCGTTCCGCTATGATGACATCCAGCCGGTGCCCAAAGGCATCCGCGGGGCGGACGTGATACAGGCGGTCCGGACGCCGCAGGGCGGCGATTGCGGCTCGATCATCTGGGAATCCAAGCGGCAAAAAAACTGGAGCGACGCGTGGATTCAGAAACTCAAAGAAGACCAGCGTGAAGTCAGCGCCAGCATCGCCGTCATCGTCAGCACGGTATTGCCCAGGGATGTCGTTCATTTCGGCAGTGTGGACGGGGTGTGGGTGTGTGATTTCACCTATGCCGTGGAAATGGCGACCGTTCTGAGGGCGGGCATGATCGAGATCACGCAGGCCAAGAATGCGTTGGTGGGAAGAAACGAAAAGATGGACCTGGTCTATGCCTATCTGGCCGGCAAGCCTTTCCGGCAGAAGGTGGAAGCCATCGTTGAGTCCTTTATCGCCCTCAAGGGCGATCTGGACGCCGAGAAGCGTGCGATGGAGAAGATCTGGACCAAGCGCGAACGCCAACTTCAACATGTCATCGACAACACGGCGCGGATGTACGGCGACCTGCAGGGTATCATCGGCACAGCCCTCCCGTCGATTTCGACGCTGGAACTGCCGGGGTCGGATGACGACACGCCTCAACTGGACTTGAAATGAAAAACCGTTTCTACTCGGAATTCGATTTTGAACTGCTGAATGCCGGCGAAGCCCGCGCGTCGCATGCCCGCACGGCTTTCCAGCAGGACAGAGATCGCATCCTGTATTCGTCGTCCTTCCGGCGGTTGCAGGCCAAGACCCAGGTGTTTTTTTCCGGGGAATATGATTTCTACAGGACGCGGCTGACGCATTCGCTGGAGGTCGCCCAGATCGGGCGGGCCATTTGCCATCACCTTCGACAGGAGAGCGACCTGCTTGACGACGATTTCTACATCGATGCCGATCTGGTCGAGGCCGTGTGTCTGGCCCATGACATCGGCCATCCGCCGTTCGGGCATGCGGGTGAAGGCACGATTAACAAGCTGATGATCTCGTATGGCGGCTTTGAAGGCAATGCGCAAACGCTCCGCCTGCTGACGGAAACCATTTACTCCGGCGCCCATGGCCGGGAGGGCATGAACCCGACGCGCGCCCTCGTCGACGGCGTCATGAAATACAAAGCCCTGTATGCCGCCTGCGTCACCGACGGCGGCCATCCCAAGAATCACTTCCTGTACGATGAACAGGAACGGTATGTGAAGTTTGTTTTCGGAGACCGACCCGTGTCCGACGATTTGAGGGACCTTTCGCGGCTCAACCGTTGTCGCAGCGTGGAATGCCAGATCATGGACTGGGCTGACGATACCGCGTACTCCCTCAACGACGTGGTGGACGGCATCGCGAGCGGACTGATCACGTCGGCGAAAATCGTTTCGTGGGCGACGGCGAGAGATCTCAAGGGCGCGTCGGCGGAGGCCATCGAAGCCGTGCTCGCGGCGATACGTGACAAGACGGTCAGCCGGGTTTTCAGCCGAAAAATCGGGCAATTTATCCGCGCATGCCAGCTCGTCAGCGACGAGAACTTCATGAGCGGCGCCTCCAACCGGTATGCCTACACCCTGCGCATCGATCCGACAATTGCCGTGGAAGCGGGCCTGTATGCCGATTTGTCGCGTGAGCTCGTCTTTCAGACGCCGCAGATCTGTCAACTGGAATTCAAGGGCGATCACCTGCTCAAGGGTCTTTTTGGCGCCTTCAACGCGGTCTATGTGGACGGGAAAGACGTGTCCATGTCCCTTCTGCCGCGGGATACAGAAGAATGGGTCCGGGCGGAGCCAGACACCCGTCGCCGCGCGAGGCTGATCTGTGATTATATCGCCGGCATGACCGACGTGTTTGCCGTGCGAACGTACAAACGGCTGTTCGATCCCGATTTTGGTTCCATCGGCGATCTGGTCTGAACCTCGTCTCGGTTTACGCATCGGTTCGAGAAGGGCTTTCACCATAACCCTGTCATAGCCTGATGTCATCCATTCTCAAAAAAGACTCCGAGCTTCAATTCCCGTTGGTGCAGGTCCTGACCGCGTCGGCGGGTTCCGGCAAAACGGATGCGTTGGCTCACCGGCTTGTGCAATTCCTTCTTTCGAAGGCGATTCCGTCCGGCGATCTCCGGCAGATTCTGGCGGTCACGTTCACGAATAACGCGGCCGCGGAAATGAAAACCCGTGTGTTGAAACTGCTGAAACAGATCTGTCTCGAATCACTGGACGGGTCGCGAATTCCACCGCTCATCAACTGCCAGCCAAAGGCGTTGCGGTTGCGCGCCGGCGAGGCCATTGAACTCATTCTGGATCACTATTCGGATTTCCAAGTCAAGACGATCGACAGCTTCATGGCATCCGTTTTCAAGGCGTCGGCTTTGGATTTCGGGTTGACGGCCGATGCTGAAATCAGCCTCGAAAGCGACCGGGCGTTGGACAGGGTCTTTGAGCAGGAAGCCAGATCGATGCGCAGTGAAGTCGAGTTGGAAAAATTCATGCGCGATGTCGTCGACCCCATTGATTTCTCCCGCAAAGAGGACAGCGGTTATATTTGGGATCCGTACAAACGGGTCAAGACTGACATCAAGGGGCTCTACCGTATTATCGGGCGGTACCCGGAACCGCTGACGGAATCCGATGAAACCAAAAGCCTGGTGTCGTTACGCACGCGGATCCTGTCGTTGGCCGGGAAGTTGAATGCCCTCATTTCTGGCAAGGAAAAGTTAATCAACAAGAATTTCCGAGGTGATGTTGCGCAGTTGCTCAAGGGGGATGTCATCCGTGTGCTTGAAAAGACTCCCAAACACGACGTGGTGAATAAAGACGGACAGAGCGCTCCGTGGCGCGATGAGGTTGAAGCCTTGGCGGATCAGTTGAGAGAAGCCCTCGGAGATTTCGCCAGGGTGCATGCCCGTCAGTTCTATCAGCCGTATGTTCGGCTGATTGGAAGACTGGATGAACAAATTCTTTCGGCCGGCCGGTCGCAGGACGAAGTCTATCTTGGCGACGTCCACCGGCGGTTGGCGCAAAGATTGAAAGCCGACGACGTGCCGGACATGTACCAACGGCTGGGCGACCAGATTGTGCACTTTCTGGTGGACGAATTCCAGGACACGACGCCGATCCAGTGGGCCAACCTGCGCCTTTTGATTGAGAATGCGATTGCGTCCGGCGGCAGCCTTTTCGTCGTCGGCGACACCAAACAATCGATCTATGCCTTTAATGGCGCCGATTGGAGAATCATGAAGGAAATGGAGGACCCCGCGTCCTTCCCGTCGGCGCAATTGTATGATGTCGCCCGGCTGCCGCACAACTATCGCAGTGACGGCGTATTGGTGGAATTCTGCAAAGAGGTATTCCAGAAGCGGTTGCCGGATGATCTGCACGGCGACGAAAGCGGTCTGACGGATTATGTTCAAGAGGCCCTGGAGCATCGTCTCGAAGCGGGTTATGTGACGGTGCGCCTTGTTGAAAAAGAGGAAGATGAAAACGATCCGGCGCGCGATCCGGTGATGTCGTTGGTGCGTGACGTCATTGCCCGCGGATACGCCCATGGCGACGTGGCCATACTGGCGGTCGACAACGTGGGTGTGGTGACCGCGAGTTCGTGGCTCAACGAAGCCGGCGTGCCCTTCATCTCCCACAGCAGCCTGGATGTGCGGCGTCGCAAGATGACCGGAGAAATCATCGCGTTGCTGCGGTTTTTGAATTCGCCGATTGACGATCTCTCTCTGGCTTCCTTCCTGACGGGTGAGTGTTTTGAAGGATATCTCGCGCTGACCGGTCGTCCGGCGTTGGACGGGCATGCGCTGATTTTCGAGCACCGCGTTTCCGGCAAAGGTCCGTTATATAAGGCCTTCCAGGAAAAATGGCCCGACCTCTGGAGCGAGTGTTTCGAATCGTTATTGTCGCAGGTCGGGTATCTGCCGCTTTACGATCTGGCCACCCAGGTTTTCGACCGGTTCCGGATTTTTGAGAATACCGGCGCCGAAGCGGCTACCGCGGCCAAACTGCTTGAGATCTTCAAGGATTTTGAGCAAAACGAAAACAACAGCCTCAAGGATTTTCTGGACCCCCAATTTGAAGACCGCCTGGATTGGGAGTTGCAGGTGCCGACGGAAGCCGACGCCGTACATGTCATGACGATTCACAAGGCCAAAGGGCTTGGGTTTCCCGTGGTCATCGTGATCATTTCAGATGACAAACTGAAAATGGATCAGCCGTTGATCCGTCGCACGGAAGAGGGCGTCTCGTTGCTTCACATCACCAAGAAAGCCAAAGAGTGGCATACGGAGCTTGCGTCGACATATGACGCGGCAGAGCGCAAGATGCTTGTCGATCATTACAACCGCCTCTACGTTGCGCTGACCAGGGCCGAACATGAAATGCATATCATCGTCTCGCGTGACAAAGGCCATTGGGAGAAGATGTTTGGCGCTCTGCCGTTTGCGAAAGGCCGCCCGGGTCGTGGAAAGGCGAGGCACACCGAAGAGCGCGCGCCTCTCTTGCCCCAGAGTGGCAATCGCCTCGACGCCGTGAAGGAGTATCATCCCGACGGACTCCAAAGCAGAAAACGCGGTGACCGGATTCATCGTGTTTTCGAGAAGATCCAGTTTTTGGAGCACGACATCGAGGCTCAGGTGGTCAAGGCGGCGCAGAGCGCCAGCGACAACCCGGATCCGGATGAGGTCCGAGTGATCTGCGATGCGTTGGCCCTGCCGGCGCTGCACGATTTGTTTTTGGCCCGGGAAGGCCGCTCCGTCATGGTTGAGCAGGAGTTCGCCGACAGCAACGGCCAGCTCTTCCGGATGGACAGAATTGTCGTCGACCAGGATGCGGTGACCGTGATCGATTTCAAGACGTCGGCCGACGAACGTCCGGAGTATGCAGAGCAGGTCGGCAACTACGCCGGCATGCTGCGCCTCTTTTATCCTTTGAAAAAGGTGAAGGGTCTCATCGCCTACGTTGATTTGGGCATCTGTCGGGAGGTCGCATGAGCCGGACCATCCTTCTGTGCGGACGATTGAACCTGGTTGATTACGTGGCCGAACACATCCTGACGGGCGCGTCCGACCTGTCGGATCAATTGATCGTGTTCCCCGGCAAGCGGCCGGCGCATTTTCTGAGAAAGGCGATAGCCCGGCGGATTCGAAGCAGTTTTATGCCTCCGAAGATATTCTCCATGGATGTTTTCATCGAATACCTTCTGTCGGAAAAATTGGGGATGGCTTTGCGTCCGGTGGAAGGGATCGAGGCGGTCGGTTTGTTGTATGAATGGTACGCGGATAAGATCGGCGGCTTGCTGCCCGGCGCTGGCCGCCACGTTGAGGATATCGTTCCTCTGGGCTTGAAGTTGATGGAGGAACTGGAGGAACTGCGCATCAACGGCGTATCTTTGAAGAAATTCGCCGAAGCTGTAGCCGATCTGCCGCTGCGGGAAACGCACGTTCTGAAAGAAATTTATTTGGATTTTTATGAGCGACTGGCCGACCGGGGATTAAGCACACGGGCATCCCGATACAAGACCGTGGCGGACAATGCCGCGTTATTGCCTCTGACCGATTTCCGCCAGGTGGTGCTGGCCGGGTTTTTCGGTCCGACGGTCAGCGAAGTGACGTTGTTTCGAGAACTCGCGACGCGCGATACGGTGACGTTTGTCTATCAGGATGGGCCGGGCATGGAGGACCATCTTAAATCCCTGAAACTGAAGCCTGAAAGAATGTCGGGAGAAAGGGTTTCAACGGATCTGAAGTACTACAAGGCGGGGGACACGCACAGCGAGGTCTTTGGTCTCAATGCCATACTCGCGGAAATGACCGGTCGGGGCATCGCCCTGGACGATACGACCGCGATCGTGCTGTCCAAGCCGGAGTCGTTATTCCCGGTGATCCGGCAGACGGCGCTGGCGCATCTCGATCCTGCGAGCGGGTACAATATCGCGCTCGGCTATCCCGTCACGCGGACTCCGATTTACGGTTTCTTTCAGAGCCTCTTCGACCTTCTGATTTCGCGTTACAACGGCCAATGGCATGTGCCGGATTATGTCAAGTTCATCCTGCATCCGTACACCAAGAACATTCGCCTCGGCGCCCGCGCCGGCGTCACGCGCATTCTGTTCCATTCGATCGAGGAACTCCTGGTGGATGAGACGGGCCGGGCGTTTATTTCGCTCGAGGAGTTGTCTTCACGGGCTGCGCTCCGTGAGTTGGTTTCCCGGCGACTCAAGGGCCTTGATGATGGACGGCTGACGACGGAAGATGTTTTCAGCCATCTGGAAGAGATTCACGCGGCGCTGCTGCGGCCATTTGATGTGAATACAGTCGCGCAGTTTGCCGCGGCCTGCACCGGGGTTCTGGGATATGTCGCCAAACGAAGCACGGCCAATCAACATCCGCTGTTTGAGCCATTTTGTGAGACCTTTCTGGAAGCGATCGAGATACTGCGGCAGTCGGGCATTGAGGGTCAGTCCTGCCGGGATCTGGAAGGTTACTGGAATCTGCTTAAGCGCCATTTGGCCTCGGTGACGATTCCATTCCGCGGCACGCCGCTCCGGGGCATTCAGGTGCTGGATATGCTGGAAACGCGGAACCTGTCGTTTGAGCGGGTCGTCATACTCGACGCCAATGACGACGTGTTGCCGGGTCATCCGCGGCCGGGTTCTTTCGTGCCAACGCGCGTACGCGAAGCGCTGGGCATGCCGACGTATCACGAGCGCGAAAAAACAAGCCGATATTATTTTGAAACGCTGGTCGCTCAGGCGAAGGAAGCGCACGTTTTTTTTATCGAGGAGGGACGGTTGGAGCGCAGCCGGTTCGTGCAGCGCTTAGTTTGGGAGCAGGAAAAACGATCCATCCAGCCGAACATCCGCCACCTGCCGCACGCCGTTCGCCTGAACAATCCGATGCCCGAAGCCATTGACAAAACGCCGGCGATCGCGGCATTTCTCAAACCATTTGCCTTTTCGGCAACGGCGCTGGATGCGTATCTTCGCTGTCCGATACGGTTTTATTACTCGTATGTCTTGAGATTGCGCGAACGGGAGGAAGTCGAGGCGGACGTAGACATGTCCCGTATCGGCCAATTTGTGCACAGTGTGCTGCACACCTTTTTTACGCCCATGGTCGGCGAGGTCCTGACCGAAGCCGGCATGGATTCAGGCCGTATGGACGTCCTGGTGGAGCAGCAGTTTGCGGATGAATTCGGCGAAGAGAACACGGCGGGCCGGCGCATCCTGAAGAAGCGGATCCGGCAGCGATTGTCACAGATCCTCACCGAATATCAGCTGCCCATGCTTCGGAGCACGACGGTCCGGATTCTCGAGTTGGAAGCGAAATACCGCGTAACAAAAAACGGGTATGAACTGGTCGGTACGATTGACCGCGTTGAGGAACGGAACGGCAGGATAGTTCTAATGGATTACAAGGTCGGAGCCAATACGTCAAGGATCGGAATTAATTTCAAGAAGTTGAACCCGGAGGACCGTCTCACATGGACGAAGTCGATCAAGTCAATTCAACTGCCTTTCTATCAACTGCTTTATTCGACAACCCATCCGGACACGTCAGACGGCATTCAACCCATGTACGTCATGCTGGGTCGTCAGAAAATGGTGGCGAAGTCGGAGGAGGCTTTATACGAGAATACGGCTGATCAAGAGCGATTTCCCGATCTTGAGAGAATCATCTTCAAGCTGCTGGATGAAATAACCGATCCCCACAAACCGTTCAAACCCACCGAACATCCCTCGAAGGAGTGCCCTGAATGCGCGTTCAAGTTTTTGTGCGGGACGTCCTGGGCGCGGAGTTGGAGGGAAGCCTGAGCGGATCGCCGGAGGTGGTTTCCCTTGTTTCTGGCCTTTCCGGCTTCTATATTGGCTCCGAATCAGCGTATCCACAAGGCGTTGAGCCCGTGAAACCAGCGAAAACCACGATCGATGTCACCGGACTGCTGTCGGAAGCGGACGAAATTGAACGCCGATTTGCGGAATGGCAAAAGCTGGTCATTGAAGAGGAATTCTGGAAAGAAAAGCAAAAGCGGGATCAGGAATCCCGGGCCGGCATCGCGGAATTGGAATTGTTGATCACCAAACAGGAAACCGAATTGAAAGGCGAGATGACGGCCTTGCAGGGGCAATTGACGGAGAAGCGGCTCGCCATTGAGCGATACCAGTACGCCACGACCGAGCACGAGTACGATACGAAGGAATACCAGCGTCTGGCCCCATCGAGACATCGCCATCAGGCATTGATTGAGACGGGCCTTCGCGAGAAGATTCGCATAGAGGCGATCGAAGAAGAGATGGCGGGGTTGCGGCGAAGACTGGATGGACTCCGTGAAGGTTTGCCATGCGAGTTTTGCGGCCAGCCGGCCGGCGGCCCCATGGCCGAGCCCATCGGGAAGGCCACCGTGAAACTGGACGACCTGGCAGAGCAACTCCGTCTTGCAACGGAACGAATCGCCGCCCTTAGGGAGGAGTACCTGGAATCAGAAAAAAATCTCAAGCGCCTGGAGGAGATCGGCCGCCGGTTGATTGTTTCCGAGATGCGCATGGGCGAATGCCGTGAGTTGGAAAGCGAAAGCGAAAAGGTGCGCTCCCAGATCGAGCAAATTCAGACGAAGTTGCGCCGGCGGGATTTTGCGCGCAAAGAGCAGAAGGCGATTGCCCAGCTCGAAAACGACATCCGCCTCAATGGCTATGACGCGGAGAAGCACCGCAGCGCGGAGACACGGCGGGCTGCGCTTGAGACCTGGCGCGAAAAGAAAATGCGGCTGGATTGGGTGCGGTCCGAGACGGGCGCGGCTGTATGAATTATACATTGTTTGTGGCCCGACGGTATCTGACTTCCAAACGTAAGACCGGATTCATTGCGGTCATTGCCAATATTTCCATCGCGGGCGTGGCGTTGGGGACCGCCGCGCTCATCGTCACCCTGTGCATCATATCGGGATTCGAAAAGGAAATGAAAGCCCGATTCGTGAGTTTTGACGCGCATGTGCGCGTGAAAACCTTCGAGGGCACGCCGCCCATCCGCCACCGTGAGGATCTTGAAGGCCGTCTCAGGAACCTGCCACACGTCACCGGCGTATCGCCGTATGTGGAAAAAGAGGCGATGATCCGGTCCAGGCGCGTAACGGACGGCATCATGGTGAAGGGCATCGATGCCACGGTTGCCGGCGGAGTTCTCAATATCGAGAAGGACATCATCGCCAGCGTACGGCCGGGTCGTCTCGTTCTGGCACGCGCGGATACCGGACTGCCGGGCATCGTCATTGGCAAGAAACTGGCCGATCGGTTATACGCCGGGCTCGGCGACCGCCTGACGCTGTTCAGTCTTCAGAATACGCTCACCTTCATTCAACAGCCCAGAGTACTGCCATTCCGGGTGACCGGCATTTACCGCAGCGGACTGGCGGAGTACGACAATGTTTTTGTTTATGTCGATCTGCCCGAGGCCCAGCGTTTGTTCGAATTCGGCGAAACCATTTCAGGCTTTGAATTGAAGCTGGACGACATGGCACAGGCCGGATCCACCGCCCATCACATTTCGTCCGAATTTGGGTATCCGTACTTTGCGCGAACCTGGTTTGACCTGCACCGCAATCTGTTCGGCTGGCTGGAGACCAACAACCTGGTCATGATGATCATCTTCGGATTAATCATCCTGGTGGCCGCGTTCAATATCGTGGGAACGCTTTTCATGATCGTCGTGGAAAAGACGCGGGACATCGGCGTATTGCGATCCATGGGGGCGCGGGTCTCGGACATCCGGCGGATTTTTCTGGTGGAAGGCGGGTTGATCGGCGGCTATGGGGCGTTGTTTGGAGCGGCCCTTGCGTTGGCGCTGTGTCTTGCGCAGAAGGAATTCAGGATTATCGGTTTGAATTCGGATATTTATTTCATGGATGCCGTTCCCGTGGAGATCGGGTGGTCGTATTTTGTCATCATCATGGCTTTGGCCCTCGCGCTGTGCATTGCGGCGGCGGTGTTTCCCGCTTTGCGGGCCGCCCGCCTGGATCCGGTCGAAGCCATACGGTACGAGTGAACCATGTCCGTTGAACGATTCATAGCGTTGAGATACCTCAAGCCGAGGAAAGACAACCTGTATGTGTCCCTGATCGGACTGATTTCGATCCTGGGCGTGACGGTCGGCGTGTCCGCGATTATTCTCGTTCTATCCATTCTCAACGGTTTTGAACGGGAAGTCAAGTCGCGATTCATCGGATTTGATGCCCATTTAAAAGTCAAACGGCCACACGAAGAACCCATCGCCGCCTGGGAAGGGATGGTGGACACACTGATGCACGAATCGGGCGTCGTCGGTGTTTCGCCGTACATCCTGCAGAAGGCCATGGTGACAAGCGCCGGCGGCAGCCATGTCGCGTATGTGAAAGGCGTGTTGCGTGAACGCATCCTGTCCGTGACGGGCCTGGAAAAGAGCCTCACCCATGGCGCGGTGGATTTTTCGGAACAGCCCGGCGGTTATAACGGGATGGTCACCGGCTACAGCATCGACCTGTCGCTGGAGTCGGCCCTGGGAGACACGCTGACGATCATCAGTCCGGTCGGTGTCACCAATCCTTTTTCCATACCGGAAGCGAAGCGATTTGTGCTTGCGGGTGTTTTCAAAACGGAGATGTTTGAGTACGACAACGCGTATGTTTTCATTGGCCTCGCCGACGCGCAGAAACTCTTTGAAATGGAGGATGCCGTTTCCGGCATCGATCTGGTTCTCTCGAATATTGAAGAAGCCAACGACGTCCGCCGTTCGTTGGAGGCCCGCCTGGGGACCGGATGGGTGGTCGAGACGTGGTACGACCAGCACGAAGACCTTTACAGCGCGATGGAAATCGAAAAATGGGGATCGTTGGTTTTGCTGAGCCTGATCATCATCGTGGCCAGTTTTAATATTGTAAGCACGCTGATCATGGTCGTCATGCAAAAATCGCAGGATATCGGCATCCTCCAGTCGATGGGCGCCGGTTCGCCGTTGATTTCGCGGATATTCATCCACCAGGGCCTGATGGTCGGCGGCGTAGGCATTGTGACCGGCTGCCTGATCGGATATGGCATCTGCTTTCTGCAAGTGAAGTATCAATTCATCAAACTGCCCGGCGATATCTTTTTCCTGGATGCCCTGCCGATGGAATTGAAGTGGGTCGATTTCGTCGCCATCGTGATTGTGGCCTTGTTCATCAGTCTTTTTTCGACCGTGTATCCCGCGAGAAAGGCCTCGGCGCTTCTGCCCATGGATGCCTTACGGGCTTAAGAATGGAGTTGACATGAAAACCAAGTGGCTTGGAATACTGGGTTTTGTCCTGCTGATGGCCGGTCATCAGCAAACGATCGCCCAAAAGAGCCGTCTGCATGTGCTCACCTACAAGTACGCCAAGGGGGACAAACAGCGTGTGTCGACCAGCACGTATCGCAATTTCACGACGACGTCGCCGGTGTATAAGAATTCCGTGTACGGGGAGACGGCGTTTGATGTTTACGAAGAAATACTGGATAGCCGTGAGGAACTCTACACGATGGCGTGTACGTTCGAATTGACGCGATTGACCCGGAACGGTGAAAACCTGACGTACAAGCTGGCCAGGCTGTTCAAGGACGACGTCATGCGATTGACCGTTGACCGGTATGGCGTCGTGGACACGGCGTCGGTCCGGTACGAGAATACGACCGGTCGTTCCAAAGGCAGCATGGCCAACCAGACGAACATCGTCAGGAATTTTTTTGTTCCTCTCCCGGATCATCCGGTGAAAGTCGGGGACCAATGGAAAGTGACCGATTATTATTCTTTTGATTACCTGTCGGCACTGGTCGGGGATGTTCGTCTTTCCCAACCGACGGTCAGGGGCGCGTACACCCTGGAAAGCGTGGATCGCAACCGGGCGACGATCAGCCTCAACATGGAATTCAGCGGCCGAGGGGACTTGTCGGAAGGAACCAATGCGTTTGGCGTGGAATTCTTTATCCTCGTCAAGGGCGAGTTTGTGCTGAACCTCACGGAGGGCAAATTGGTCTCCGGCACACTCAACGCGGACGTGGCGGGCCTGGGTGAGCTCAATCGGGCTGAGGTTCAATTCAAGGGCTCTCAAACGACGAGTTTTAACGTGGAATTATTGGAATAGGAGCGACGGTGTCCGACAAAGTCGTTGAAATCAGAAACGTGGCGAAAGCGTACCGCCTGCCGCACGGCGACCTCACGGTGTTCGAAGATTTGAATTTCGGTGTGGAGGCCGGGAAGATGGTCACGATTGTCGGCCCTTCGGGCGTCGGCAAAAGCACATTATTGCATGTTCTTGGGGCGCTGGATCGCCCGACGCGCGGCGACGTTTTGATCGAGGGCATTTCCGTGGCCGGTCTCACGGATGAAAAAATGGCAAAACTGCGCAACGAACGCGTCGGCTTCGTTTTTCAGTTTCATCATTTGTTGCCCGAGTTTTCCGCGCTGGAGAATGTCATGATGCCGGGGTTGATTGGCGGGAAGGATCCCGCCGTGTTACGACGGCAGGCGGAAGCCTTGCTGGACCGCGTCGGCTTGGGCGCCCGCATGGCGCACCGGCCCAGTGAATTGTCCGGAGGGGAACAGCAACGCGTGGCGGTGGCACGGGCTCTCGCCAACCATCCTGCCCTGGTGCTTGCCGACGAACCATCGGGCAATCTCGATCGGGTCACGGCGGAATCGCTTCACGATCTGTTGTTCGAATTGTGCCTGGAGAAGAAGCAATCGTATGTCATCGTAACCCACAATGAACACCTGGCGTCCAAGTCGGACATGACCTTCCGACTCTTCGACGGACGGATCGAACGCGTGCATCCGGCGGACCGCTAGACCATGTTCACGTTTATCAATGCCATTCTCCTGCCGGCGCTCGCCCTGGCCATTCTGCCGATCATTATTCATCTGATGAATCGGAAAAAAACAAGGCTCGTTCCATTCAGTTCGCTGATGTTCCTGAAATCGCTGCAGAAGCACAAGATGAGACGCCTGAAAATCCGGCAAATCGTTTTGCTCGCGCTCCGTTGTCTCATTCTGCTGCTGGCGGTTCTCGCCTTTACGCGACCGGTCAGCGTGGCCGGCGACCGGGGCGATATCGCAGGGCACCACCCGACGTCGGTCATACTGATCGTGGACAATTCCATGAGCGCCGGATATGTGTCGGATCGTGGTCCGGCCATTGACCGGATCAAAAACCGGACGCTGGAGATCCTCGATTTTCTGAAGGAGGGCGATGAAGCTGTCGTGCTTTCCGTCCGGGACGCGGAACCGATGACCTTCAGCGGCAACTTGTCCGAACTCAAAGCGCGCGTACGGTCGATGTCGCCGCGCAACGCCCGTTTGGACATGGCGGATGCGTTTCACCGAACCGCCGCTCTTCTGAAGTCCGCACGTCATCCGAATCGTGAAGTGTATGTGCTGTCCGACATGCAGGCGGTTTCTTTCGCAAAGGAGCGCATGCCCTTTTATGACGAAACGACGGTGCGTCCGGTTTTCGTTTCCTTTGAGGCCTCCGATGCGGGCCATACGTCCCTGCGTCAGGTTGCCGTGGTCAGCCGGATACCGGAACGCCAGAAACCGCTTCGTCTGGAGGCGACGGTGCGACAGGATGGCCCTTCGCGCGGGGATAACCTGCTGGCGTTATTCCTGGATGGACGGCGCGTTGGACAGACGCCGGTCGTGATGGAAAACGGACCCGACGAGAAGACCCTGACCTTTGCCGCGGCGTCGAGCCGCGCCGGATTTGTCAACGGTTATGCCGAATTGGAAGATGATCCGCTGATGGCGGACAACCGATATTACTTTCACACGTATGTGCCATCGGACATTCGTGTGTTGTTGGTTGGCGTACCCGGACGTGAGACGGAGATTCTGCGTCTTGCGCTGGCGCCGTCGGAAGATTTTGTTTCCCCCATTCGCGTCTCACGGGTCGTGCCGTCGCAGTTTTTGTCGGCCCATGACGCCGACTATGACGTGATCGTGTTTGCCGGCGCGGTCTCTTTTTCGGAAAGTGACATACAGCGGCTGGCCGCGTTCACCAAACGGGGCGGGGGATTGGTCGTGTGGCCGGGACCGGGCGCCGAGGCGTCCTCGTATGGCCACCTGATGAACCGGCTCGGCATGGGTGTGGCGGCGGGTACGGTCAACATGAAGGAATCGGCATTGATGTTCGAAAGAGTGGATGGCTCGCATCCCGTCCTGAGCGGACTTTTCCAGGCTCGCGTGCAGGAAGAATCCGTGGAATCGCCTCGGGTCAATCAATATGTGAAGGTCATCCCTTCGACGACGGCCATCGTTCCGATCACGCTTACCGATCATTCACCGTTCCTCGTGGAAAACAGGACCGGCGAGGGCTCCGTATTTTTCTTTGCGACATCGGTTCATTCCGACTGGAGCGATCTCGCGTTGCGCGGTGTTTTTCCGGCGCTGCTTCATCGCTGTATCCAGTATCTGGCCACGTCGGGACGGATGGGTGAGGGGACATTTCGAACCGAAGAAGCCATCGAAGTGACGCAAAAGCATGTCTCGGCGGAGGGCGTCGTGGTCACCGGCCCGTCGGGGGACGAGATACTCCCAAAAATCAGAATGGCCGGTTCCGAGGCGGTTCTTTCCCTGCCCGCGCTGCCGGAGCCGGGTCACTACGTCGTCCGGCACCGCGGCAAGATCGTCAATGTTATTGACGTCAATGTGCCGTCCGAAGAGAGCGAATTGCGGAGCGCCACCGCGTCGGAAATGGACGCCATGTTTGGAGCCGATCAGTACACAATTATTTCAGAAAATGATTCCATCGAAGCGTATATTCTTCAATCGCGGTTTGGACGGGAATGGTGGAAGTGGTTACTGGGCAGCGTTCTGATTCTCGCTCTCGTCGAGACCGTCGTGGCGCAGAGCCACCGGTTTGGAAAAAATGAAACCAAGGAGATCGTATGAAAACCCTCGCACTGTGTTTTCTGCTTGCCATGACGGCGTCACTCAACGGCCAGGGGCAGGCCACGACCTATGAACGTCATCCGGCCATCGCAGGCATCGATCGCGATTTCGCCGATGGCAAAATCGACGTCAACGACTACATCCGTCAGCAGTTTTACGTCGTCTTTGATCCGGCGCCATTGAATTCCGATTATCGGCGAGGTCTTGAATTGAAGATCAAGTGTGCGACGCCGCTGATCATGCGTTTCAATCAGGTCAAGGCGAGGCTGGATTCGAAAACGGTGGAGGCGATGGAGCGCTATTTGGACCGGCCCATGGGGCCCGAGGCCGTGTACATCAGTCCGAGCGGGCGGTTTCAATTGACATATGTGACGACCGGGGGCAATGCCGTACCGGCCACAGACATCAATCCCGCCAATGGCATACCGGACTACGTGGAACGCTGTGCGGAATATTTTGATTATTCGTGGCGCAAGGAAATCGACACGCTGGGTTTTGCAGGGCCATACAACAGTGAGACACGGCGGTACCAGATCAGTTTTGAGAATATGGGAGCGTACGGTTACACGACAACCACGGGGGACAGCGTCGGGACGCGGATCGTGGTCCACAATAATTTTATCGGTTTTCCGCCCAATGACGATCCGGACGGCGACGTGCTGGGGGCGATGAAGGTCACCAACGCGCATGAATTCAAGCATGCCAGCCAGTTTACGAACAGCCAGTGGAGTGAAAACGGTTGGGTTGAATTGGACGCGACGTGGATGGAGGACATTGCTTACGACGCGACCAACGATTATTACAACTACATTGTCGGCAGCGGTTCGCCGTTCACGGCGCCCGGTACGGCGTTGGATGACGGCGGGTCCGGCAGTTACGAAGACTGCAATTGGCAGCACTTCATGTCCGAAAAGTACGGCAACGCGATCATCACCGACCTTTGGAACTACCGAAAGACCCACCAGTGGGAGGACATGCTGGCCAGTTATGACAATATTCTCATATCGTACGGAAGCAGTCTCGCCGCGGCATTCAAGGACTATGTCACGTGGAATATGATGACCGGCACGCGCGCCGTCTCCGGATTCGGATACGGGGAGTCTTCGACGTATCCGACGTCCACTCTGTGCCGAACGCATACGACCCTGCCGGCGAGCGGCACGCAGTGTACGCTCGGGCACCTGGCCGCCAATTTTATCCGCGTCAACAGCGACCAGAGTGTGCGCAATTTGCACGTCGTATTCAACGGGCCGGTCGGTGAAGAGATGGGACTGATGCTGGTTTTTCGTCACAACGCCGGTTTTGTCACCACGGAGGAGGTGCCGCTGGATGCCTTCAACAGCGCCGACTACATCGCGACGCCGCGCCTCAACGGCGTTCAATTCGCCGGCTTGATACCGGTCATGACACAGACGTACAGCGGGGATTTCACGTATGCCTATTCTCTCGAAACGGTGCCCGGCGTGGCGATCCATCATACGCCGCTGGCCGGTGTGGTCGACTCGGCCGCCTTTTATGCGGTGACGGCTCAAATGCTCAGCTATGGCGCACGGCTGGATACGCAAAACCTGTTTCTGCACTACGGGTCGGGCGCCATCACGGATTCGGTATTGATGATATCCACCGGCATCACCGGCCAGTTTTCGGCCGACATTCCCGGCCCCGGCAATAACGTGTCGGTCCGGTACTATCTTTCGGCGATGGACACCACCGGATACCGCGTGACCTTGCCAGCCGGCGCACCGGGGGATTTTTTTGAATTCAGCGTCGGCCACGACGTCATACCGCCTCAGATCGACCACGCCTCACCGACGGCATTTTCCAGGGATGAATTGCCACTCAGTGTGAAGGCCCTGGTGTCCGATGACGTGCAGTTGGATACCGTGACGCTGGCGTATCGCCACAATGCCGTGGATTTGGGCGTCATGGGCATGCAGTCCGTCAACGGGGACACCTTCATGGTTGTTCTGCCATTGGACACGACGGATGTTGCGATCGGCGACAGTATTGAATACCGGATCACGGCCAGGGACGCCAGCATTTTCCAGAATGTCGATTCGACGGAGTGGTACAAGGTCTACGTCTATGGCGCGTTTACGCTGGTGCGAACGATCACAAAGCCCATTCCGGACAACAATGCCAATGGTGTGTTGGATACCTTGCCGGCTCTGGCGACCGATTTCAGCCCGGCCCCGCACCACGTGGCCGACATGGATGTCATCTTCAAGGCGACGCATCCGTACATCGGCGATCTGACGGTCAAACTCAAATCACCGTCGGGTCTCACGGTGACGTTGATGCAAAGGCCCGGTCCCGGCACACTGGGCAGTTCCGGCGACAACCCCGACATCGTGCTTGACGACGAGGCGGAGACGAGTATCGAGAACATCACGCACACCGGTTCGCAACAGGTCGTGGGCCGCTACAGGCCCGATCCGCAGGCGTTGAGCCTTTTTGACGGAGAGGACATCAACGGAAACTGGATTCTCCAGGTGCTGGACAGCCGCTCGTCGCAGACGGGAACCCTGACGCAATGGGGTTTCAAAGTGAAGACGATCGCGTCGGCCATCACCGATGTTCCGGAAGACCTGACGGGAGCGGTCCCGCGGCAGTTCATGTTACTTCAGAATTATCCGAATCCCTTCAATCCGTCGACGACGATCCGCTATCAAATGGCTGTCCCCGGGCACGTGACGCTGACGGTTTATAATATTCTCGGCCAGCGCATACGGACGCTGGTGAATGGGCGAAAACCGGCGGGTGGTCATGAAGTCGCCTGGGATGGCTTGGACGCGCATGGCGTCCCGATGTCCAGCGGCGTTTACTTCTATCGCCTGCAAACCGGCGGCCAGAGCTCAGTGCGTAAAATGGTCTTGGTGAAATAGAATTATCTGAAATGGAATGAGGCTGTTTCGGAACATCGACGGAACAGCCTCACTCCAATGCCTTCGCAGTGATCGATAGCGTGCTTCGTCAGAATTCCGAAGCCAGCTTGTAGCCCGCCTCCTGCCATTGGCGGATACCTCCGTCCATGGAAATCACATTGGTGTAGCCCATCTTTTGCAGATTGTCCGCCGACAGGGCGGAGCGGAATCCTCCGCCGCAATACAGGATAATTTCCGCTTGAGGATCGGGGATGTGTCTTTCGATGTCTCTTTCCAGAATACCGCGCCCGATATGGATCGCATGCGGCAGGTGTCCCGCGTTCCACTCGCTTTCCTCACGGATGTCGATGAAGTGGAATCGCTCACCATGGGCCAGGCGACGATGAATGGTGTGAATGTCCGTCTGGCGGATACGTGTTTTGGCGTCACGGACAAGCGCCAGAAAAGCGGGGGAGTGGTCCATGAATAATCCTCGGAAGTTTCAACGATGAATTTGAATGCTGTATTGACACACAAAGGACCGACCGGTTTCGAGGGCCATGATGCCTTCTTTCGATTCGAAGGGGATTTGGGCATCCTGGGAATCGGCCACACCAAACCACGGTTCGAGGCACACGAAGGGCGCTCCGGGCTTGGACCAGACGCCAAAGTACGGAAATCCCTCAAAAGACAAGGTGAGCACGCGCTGCCCCGCGGCGGTCGTCAGCGTGACGGCTTTGGAATGGAGGTTCTTGAAGATCAGCGCATCCTGATCGAACAACGAAGGCGTGATTTCCAATGGACGCGTGGGCATCCGTTCGCGACGCCCGGATTGCAGGCCTTGATCCAGAAAATAGCGCTCGGCCGTGTCGTCCCGATCGAATTCGAGCCGATATGGCCCGCTCCCGGGCGGGCAGGCGAATGCCGGATGGCCTCCAATGGAAAACCACATGGCGGATGAATCCTCATTCGTGACCACATACCGGACCGTAATGCGGTCTTTCCGAAGGCTGTATTCGATTTGCAAAACAAAACGGAAGGGAAATTGTTTCAGCGTCTGATCGGTGTGGGTGAGCCGCAATACGGCTTCGGACGCCGATTGGTTTTCGATGGTGAATTCCATATCGCGCGCAAAGCCGTGCTGGGTAAGGCGATATGGGCGGCCCTGGATGAAGGCGGTATCGTCTTTCAGCCGGCCGACAATGGGAAACAACACCGGTGCGTGGCGCGGCCATGCCGGGCCGGCGTTCCATAGGAATTCGTGTCCTCCGCAGGACAGGCTGGTCATCTCCGCGCCGAGCGTGGCGACGCACAGTTCGAGATCTGAATGGGAAAGTGTGATCGTCATGACGGGTTGGGTTGATGGGTTCTGGAACGGAAAATCAAGGATGGCGTCTAGAAAGTCAAGACAATTGGTTCCGCGGGTGTGACAACACAGGACGTGCTCGCCAGGCCATCGCTCCCCTCGATACGGTCTGCCTTCGGCAGCCCACTCGGGGAGCGACCGTGTCTTCGCGCCGAAACCCGGTCTTCAGGTTTTCGTGAAGAATAGACTCACCATAGAAGTCGCCGGCTGGATACACCACGAAATGAAAAAGCCGTCTCTCGACGGCTTTTTGGTGGGCAATACTGACCGAATATCGAACCTTTTGGAGATGTTACACAAGCTATCCAATTCGTTTATTTGAACTTGCCAAAAGGGAGATGGGCAACATTCTGTGAAACGGCGTAGAATTCATACGGTCAGCGGAAATCCACGAAGAGCAGACTGCACACAACGAAGAGTGCGAGAGCCTATCCCGCCCACGAAGACGATACCAACTCAACCAAAAGCGAGCAAAGGCACAACCACAGCCGCCGCGAGCTACTACTTGGAAACTCACTGCGAGGGCGAAACGAGCGCGTGCAGTGGAGCCGAGCATCAAAAGCGGCGACTGGTGTCCGCGTCCCGAAAATTTGTTCAAGATTATCCGATCAAGCCACGAAGAAAAAAACGTGAAGTGTTCTCTGGAATGTTCAGCGTGAGCGCGGGCGGGCGCAAGAACGCGGGGAGCGCGAAACGCCGGGACGCGGAAGGCGTGGAAGCCAAGGGACTCGATCAAAAAGGCACCGCTATAGCCCCGCAGCTGGAACGCCAAGAAGCCGCATACAACTGGTATGCTGAGCGATCCGCCGCAGGCGGAGAGTCGAAGCATACGGCGCGCCGGGTATTTCACGCCGAGCGCAGTCGAGGCGCTCTCGCGCGAGAGATTCAAAAAATCCCCGCCGAAGCCTCAAGCGTAGGCGGGGAACAAATCGGAAACTCAATCAAAACGCTCATGCGCCAGCACGGGCGTGGTTTTTTCTTAGCGACGCTCTCTCAACGAGCAGACTCTATCTCCAAAATAACTGCGCGCTGTGGGAGAGGAGCGATGTGAACTATTCCTCGATGGGCTCCGCTCTTTTTCTTGTTAACTCTCGAATCGCAAATCCACATATTGCAACTACGTAGAAGTATCCGACGGCTGTCTGAAAATCTGATTTCGTGAAATAACTTACAATCATTGCCAAAGAGTATAGACCAACCAATCCAATCGCAAAGAAATCTTTTCTTGTTGGAGATCGTTTGCTAAGTGACGGCGCTGAGTAAAGGAACAATGCGCCCATGCACAGTTCAATAAATGCGTTGCCAATGTCGGATTGAAGGCCTATTGAAATTTTTGAATGCACAGTGGATGTAAAAAGAAGCTCTAAACCTCGAATGAAACTGGTCATTGCACCGAAAACTATCAAATTAAACCACAAAAATCCTCTAAGCATTTACTGACTCTCCAACTGTTTATTTGTTCTCTGCATCAAAGCGATCGTTTTTCTTCTCAAATTCCCTTTTATTCCGCCAATGGTTTAACCACGCACTCGAGTGTTTCTTTGCCATTTCGTAGCGTCTATTAAAACCTGCAGCGTATCCTGGAGTGCTTTGACGTTGCTTCGCTTTTTCTGCCCCAACACCTTGATATGTCTTATCAGGGAAGTAATCGAAATTATTGTTATCATGATGCATCGAACTGGATTCGTTCACGAGGGGATTTCCATACGATCCAGAAAAACCTTCTTTGCCCCATAGATCAGCAAATCCCTTATTCTGCATGGCTTCATCAAACGTCACGATTTTATCACCAAAAATCTTTCCGGCAACATCGGCAAAATTAGAGTGCGAATAGAAATCTTGAATCCCATGGAGGGCTTGTCCAACCGCTTCAAATGAATTATCATCCAACAAAGTTGTCGCGTTGCTAAAGGTCTCATTATAGGAACTGTTATCTGCATGATCAGCTGATCTGTAATTTGACCAAACATCTTGTTTTAAACTCTCCCATTTTGCTGTAGACATGCCCTCGTAAACTCGCCGATTACTTAGTAGAGAGCCCTGGTGAACAGTTGTAAAAGCTTCTTCAATAAGTTTGTCATGCACGTCTTTCATAAAACGTCCATCGACTTCATACAAAGAGACTGGATTGCCACTTACAAAATGATACGGCGTTAATGACGGGTATTTACTGCTAAGAGGATCCGGAGTTACAAATCGAGCTATGCCGGCGTTATAGTATCTTGCCCCGAAATAATTAAAACCGCTTTCTTCGTCAAATTGCTTTCCACTAAAACCCTCTTTAGGCTCATTCACTGACGACGAACCGCGCGATTCAAGCCCAAATGGGTAATAATCGGACCAAGCCGAAACATTTCCGCTCTGATCCAAGACGACTCTTGTCGAACCAAGATGATCGGCGAGATAATAATATCGCTTGTCTGATCCAGCTGCCTGCTCTCCGGATTCGATCGTGGATTCGTCTTGTATAGTCGATTCCGACTGGACGATGACGCTGTCCCGAGCGACGACCACTTGATTGGAAATCGTCTGATTGGAGATGGAAATGCTCGCCAGGGCAGGAACCAGCTTTCCAATGAGGCCATTCCCGTAGATATTGTAATGATCCAGAATACCATTGCGATATTCAGCAAGAATCGTTCCGGATGCTCAGCGAATGTAGACCGTCTGTCCCAGGGTCACACCAGCATTGATGACCTTCTTGATCCGCTGCCCGCTTGCGTCGTAGGCATACTCGATCACCGTGTCATTCGTCACGACTTTGATAGGCATGTTACGGTAGTCGTAGGTGAATTCACCTTTCGTATTGTCGTTCGTCATGTTGCCATTGCCGTCGTAAGCGTAGGTGGCGGAGAGGCCGCCGGTTAGTTCTAAGAACGATTTCTTGGAACGAAGGTGGTTTTAGTGGCAAAATTCAGGATTGTGATTGACTGGAATCCGTTGATGTTGAAAGTAATCGGTAACATCCAAATAATGATGAGCCCAACAAAAACGATTTGGAGATCAGATGCAGCAACAATCAGAACCGAAACTGAAACGGCGCGCAGCAGAGTCAGTCGTTTCGATGGCTTGCCAGTCGTCGTACTGACAAGCATTATACCCTGAAATATATTGCCAATTGTTCTACCATTATTGAAAAGAGCAGACAAGAGGCCATATGCAAGAAAAATGATTCCGAAGGTTGTGAAAATATCAAACCAAGGAAAGTACAGGCCGATTTGTGAAACATATACAACCATAATTGATGGAAGAAGGCATATCACGACGTCCATGAAATCAGAAAGGTATTGTTTCGTTCGCATTATTCTACATCTTTCTCAGGGTTTGCATTCTTTGTTTCAGATGTCTTTGACGGAGTCAAGATTTTCATAAAACTCTCGATGTCCTCGGATGTCGATCCTGCGGCTTCTAATACTTGCACCAAATGGAGGAGTCCTTTCTCCCCAAGTTCTGAAGAGCCCTTTAGAGCGGCTGCGTCCACAATCGTTTGAATAGCCTCTTGAGTAATTTCATTTCCACCCAGGCCAGCTATTGTCTCCTTTATGATGCTGAAATCTTGGGCATCCATGCCGTCAGGTGTCTGCCAAGCAATTGAAATGTTCTTGGCAGATTCTCCGATTCCAGCCCATCCTCCGGCAAAAAGGGCCAAACCACCGAAGAATGCGGGTAGTGAGGCGCCTGACGATAGTCCACCCGTAGCGCCCTCCGTACCACCCGCTGCAACCATGACTTTGAATCCTTCAACAACTGATGCAACCGAGAGACTCAACTTAAGATTCGATTTGAAAAGAGCTCCCCAGTCGGTCATGCCATCAGGATCAATTCGAGATGTCGGGTTATCCCTGACATACTGGTAGGGAGAGAGTGAAAAGAGGCCATGCTCCATGACAAACTCGGTTGCATTCCTACTTAGGACAGGATCCACACTCGTCCACCTTCCAATCTCCGCATCATAGTACCTCGCCCCGAAGTAATCGAGCCCGGACTCAAGGTCGCGTTCTTTGCCCGTAAACTGTTCTCTTGGTTTATTTGAACTTGAGGAGGAACGGGATTCTTTACCAAAGGGAAAGTAATCCGACCACGAATCCACCACACCCGCTTCCGTGAGCGTGACACGGACGGAACCCAGATGGTCGGAGAGATAGTAATATCGCTTATCCGTCACTCCAGACTGCGCACCCGCTTCCATTGTGATTTCGCCGTCAATGGAAGATTCACCGGTCACGATGATGCTGTCGCTGGCTTGAATGCTCTGCGTGCCGGAGAGGGATTGATTATTGATGGTCACCACGCGATTGGCCGGCACAAGCTTTCCAATAAGTCCATTCCCGTAGATATTGAAATGGTCAATCTGGCCATTTCGATATTCGGCGACGATGTTTCCGTTCACACCACGCACGTAAATCGTCTCGCCCAGCGTATTGCCGCCATTCTTCAGCGTCTTACGAATGCGCTGACCTGCGGCGTCGTAGGCATACTCGATCACGGTGTCATTGGTCACGACTTTGATCGGCATGTTACGGTAGTCGTAGATGAATTCACCTTTGGTATTGTCATTCGTCATATTCCCATTGCCGTCGTAAGCGTAGGTGGCGGCGAGGCCGCCGGTCACCGAATCTAAAAACACTTTTTTCGTTAACCATTGTCTGCTTTCAAACCTTCTACCTTAATAGGCTTAAATCCATTTTATGATGTCCGTCATGCGTTAGACGACTCAGTTCATTTGTTTTGAGATTCAAACGAAAAATATCTTCAGTTCTATAATCTCCGTCATCTTGATCACATCCGATGAAACATATTTCATGATCATTAACAAACAAAGGATCATTTATACTTCGCATATCAAACTCATATACTTCTTCCGTCACCTTGCTAACCATATCATATATGAACAACTTCACCCGTGCGTCTTTTGCCAATTCATGACCATAATACAGCAAACGATTCTTATACAAATCACCCAAATCATAATACCATTTCCTTTGAGATATTTTCTTGACCAGCTTACCGGTCTGTGAATCTATTATTTCAATACTAATAGCATCTAGCCTATCCGTTCCCATATGCTTAACACTATATGCCAAGTATTTATCATCATCAGACCATATCAAAGCTCCCCATAAATCTTTTTTTTCCTTGATCGGATATATGGAGTCCATCGAGATATTATAAATGACGACATTTTCGTTCATGAAATCTTCTTCCGTCCCAAACGAAATAAATGTTCCTGAGTTACTGTAAATAGGAAACGAGTTCTCTTCTCCAACTATCCCGTTAAACTTCTTAATCCAATCTTTATCAATCTGATCAATAGTCAAAGATTTGAAATCGAACTCAAAAACATGTTTTGGATCCGACAAATCGTAGTTATTGTCACGACCGCCAACGCGCCTTGATTCAAACAGGATTTTCTGACCGCTCGGCGACCAAGATGGATGACTATCAAAATATTTGTCTCTAGTAATGAGTACTTTTTCACCGGTTTTTGGATCGAGAATCACAATGTCCCCGAAATCATAGCTGTAAAGCCCGTCTTCACCGTCCACGTCTTCGACAAAAACGAGCTTGCCCTTCGGATCGAAATCGGCCGGAATATCGGGCTTATATTGACATGATACCAGCGTAAGAAGTACCAGCCCAACGAAATTACTCGGTACTCTCTTCCTCTTCCTCTTCCTTTTTCCTTCTTTCATCATCCTTTTTCTTATTTTGATATTTACTGATGAGTGTGTTCTTGTTTACGTTGAACCAAATCTTGAACATCTTTTCATTCTTCATGTTCACTTTATCGGCAGTTGCTTCTTGTTGAATAAAGTTGCCAATATCCTTGAATTCAGTTTCAACTAGTTCTTGAGATACCTTCCCTTCGGTTCCTTCCAGAAAACTTTTATTAACATGGAACTTCTCAGGATTTGAAATGTTTTGATATCCATATCCGAGACCCCCAGCCATTCTAAAAGTCATTTCATCTGTCACAAGTTGAGACTGATCCTGCACTTCAGCTAAACCAAAACCTAAGTCTACGCCGATCCTGTTAAGTCCAAGAAGACCACTCGCCTCAGCAACATATTTTGAACTCCTCGCCAGAATGCCTCCAACAGCCAAATTAGCATAGTCTGATGCGCCAATACTGTATGAAGGATCGTTCCTGAGGAGTTTATGAATAAAGTTTGTATAGTTACCACCAGGAATGGCTCCCATAATCGCGTAAGTAGATGCGGCGATTGGCGAGACTCTATACACAGCGGTTCCGTTTGCATTCACTACAAAGCGTCCATCCGGATCCTTGTAAGACACAGGATTGTTAAGTGAATAAACGTACGGCGACAAATCGGGATACTTCTCCGCCAGCGGGTCTTTTGTAATCCAGCGTACGACATCCGCGTTGTAATAACGCGCGCCGAAATAATCTAAACTACTTTCGTCATCATGCTGCTTGCCGGTGTACTTCTCTTTCGGAGAATTAGCCGATTCCGTGCTGCGAGATATTTTTCCGTGAGGGAAATAATCGTATGTAACTTCAATATTTCCATCCTCTTTAAGCACGACCCGAGTTGACCCCAGGTGGTCGGGGAGAAAATAATATCGCTTGTCTTCTGCCAGCTGTGCCTGATCAGCCTGAACAGTGGATTCGCCCTCTACGTTTGATTCCGGCAGGATGATGACCGAGTCCTTTGCGGTAATGGTCTGTCCGTTGATTGTCTGGTTCTGGATTGTGGTCGTCCGTATGGCCGGCTCAAGCTTTCCAATAAGTCCATTCCCGTAGATATTGAAGTGATCGATGGATCCTGTTGCATACTCAGCCAGCACATTGCCGCCAAGTCCGCGCACAAATATCGTCTCGCTCAGTGTCGATTCATTATTCTTCAGTGTCTTGCGAATTCGCTGACCTGCGGCGTCGTACGCATACTCGATCACCGTGTCATTCGTCGTGATGCGAATCGGCATGTTCCGGTAGTCGTAGGTGATTGTGCCCTTCGTGTTGTCGTTCGTCATATTGCCATTGCCGTCATAGGTGTAGGTGGCGGAGAGACCGCCAGTGACGGAAGTGAGCTGATTGGGTTTGGTGACATCATACGAATAATTGATCGGACTGGAGGTTCCGCGCTTGAGTGTCAGGATATTACCATTCGCATCATAGGAAATCAACTTCTCCGAGAAGTCCGGGCCGCTGGTCGTCACCGCGTCGGTCAGGCGATTGGCCCCGTCATACGTGAAGTCATACGCGCCCGCGTTGCCGGCCGTATTCCACGTCATCTGGGCGATATTCCCATTGTAGCGGGGATTCACCGTCGCGTCATCGTACTTGAGGGTTTGTGAAAACTGATTACTGTTCACTGATTTCAGCCAGTCGCGTATCGAATAGGTATAGTTCAGCGTCTGCACGGTATTGCCCAATATCACCTGGCTCATCTTCCCGCCGTGATTGTCGTCGTAGGTGTAAACGGCTTCGAGCGTCGCGGATGCCAGGTTATCCACCCGGCCACTCCACACGCTGTCCAATGTACCTCCAATCCGGTAATGATACCACTGAAAAAACACCAACACTGCCCGAACTTGATATCTGCGCGAGGCGAGCACGGCAGAACGAAGGGCTGGGAGAGAGCGAGCGATCCCGGCGGACAGAGCAAGCGACGAGGAGCGCGCCAGCGTGGGACGCATACAACTGGTATGCTGAGCGATCCGCCGCAGGCGGAGAGTCGAAGCATACGGCGCGCCGGGTATTTCACGCCGAGCGCAGTCGAGGCGCTCTCGCGCGAGAGATTCAAAAAAAATCCCCGCCGGAGTTTCAACGTAGGCGGGGATACAACTGGGAGCTGGCGTAGAGAGCGGGAGGCCGTAGCGAACGAAGGCAGCGCAAAAAAACCCGCATCCCGTATATGCTGAAAAGCATCAGCCAAAATGAATTACCACTTCGAGATTCCTTCTTTTGTTCCTTCCAGAAGCTCGAAACCTTTTCTGCTGATCTTCAATTTGTTGGAAGAGTATTCTACCAACACGCGTCCTCGCTCGTTAACATAAGCATATTCAAAAGATTCTTGCCTGACAACTAGGTCAGTGTCAATCATGCCTGTGTGAAACCACTGACGAGTACCGCCTTCCACGATTTGGAACAGCACTATGCCATCCAGCAGTTTTTGAGTTCTTGCATCATATAGCACCATCTCAAAGAAAAGCTGGATTCCTCCCGACCCACCAACTTTCTTGTAAACCACTCCAATAAGACTGTCGTTCTGAATTGGGCGAGAATAGTATCGATACACGAAAGCCTTAGCGTCTATAGGATATTCTTTCATAGTGATGAATCTTGAAACCAGACTGTCTGAAATTATCTCACCATTATTGAGATTTACAACGAGGGAATCTGCATAACCAAATGCATAAGGTATGTCTGCCTTTGGATACCGCGATATGTACGATGTAAATTCATCGTCTTGGGACCCGCACGGTTCTAATGTCGTCATCATCAATATTGGCACAATCAGCAAAATCACTTGTTCTCCTCTTCTTTCTTCTTGACTGTTGTACTACCATTGACATTCTGATTGATGATTCCGTATCCACTGAAGCCGGCCTTCTTAAGTTCTTCAGCGGTTCGATACTTATAGCCGACATTTTCACCAGGGCTCGGAGCCTCATAAGTCAAAATGCCAAGTACGTTGCCATCGTCGCTGCGCAGAACCATATCGACCATTGCGACATGATCAAAAACCTTCGAATCTCCAATACCGAAGAACAACGCATCTCCAGTCTTGACGTTTGAGGAATTGATATCGGTCGAAAGCTGTAGAAAACTTTGACCGTCTTGGCCGACATATCCTGAACCATTGCCATTCGTTTTGAAATATTCAGATAGACCAGCGGCGCCCATCATCATGGGATTTACTTTTAGATCACTAGGTACATCAGGATTAGAATTAAAAGCAAAATTGTGAATGCCTGAACAGTCCATTCCGTAGCTATTGGCCATGTTGAATCCGTTGGCTCGGCTGCTTCCAAATTCCCACCCGTAGTTTGCCATGGCGGCACCAGCCATTGAATTACTCTGGTCTACTACTTGGCGCTCATATGTGTACATGTCCGAGTACCCAAGACCCGGAATCGTCGGGTTCTTGCCACCCAGTTCGTAGGCATTTCCCCAATATTTCTCAGCTGCCTTCACCATATCATTTCCTGACAAACCATTTGGATCAGCTACTCTGACCGGATTATTGTAGCCATAGTGGTACGGAGACAGGTTTGGAAATCTACCCACCAGCGGATCCACACTCGTCCACCTTCCAATCTCCGCATCATAGTACCTCGCCCCGAAGTAATCAAGGCCGATCTCCGAGTCGCGCTGTTTGCCCGTGAACTGCTCCTTCGGCCGGTTCGTGGTCGATGAGCCTCTGGCTTCTTTCCCAAACGGATAGTAATCCGTCCACGAATCGACGTTGCCGGATTGATCGAGGACGACGCGCGTCGAACCCAGATGATCGGAGAGATAGTAATATCGCTTGTCTGATCCGGCTGCCTGCTCTCCGGATTCGATCGTGGATTCGTCTTGTATAGTCGATTCCGGATGAACGGTGACGCTGTCGCGAGCGACGACCATTTGATTGGAAATCGTCTGATTGGAGATGGAAATACTCGCCAGGGCGGGAACCAGCTTTCCAATGAGGCCATTCCCGTAGATATTGAAATGGTCAATCTGTTCATTTCGATATTCGGCGATGATGTTGCCATTCGTGCCACGCACGTAGATCGTCTCACTTAGAGTGCTGCCTCCGTTCTTCAGCGTCTTGCGGATTCGCTGACCTGCGGCGTCGTACGCATACTCGATCACGGTGTCGTTCGTCACGACTTTGATCGGCATGTTACGGTAGTCGTAGGTGAATTCACCTTTGGTATTGTCATTCGTCATATTCCCATTGCCGTCATAGGTGAAGGTGACGGAGAGGCCGCCGCTCACCGAGTTCAGGCGATTTGGAATATTCGCATTGTACGTGTAATTGATCGGTGAAGCGGCGCCGCGTTTCAAAGTCTGAATGTTGCCATTGGCGTCGTATTGGATCAGTCTTTCCGAGAAATCGGGGCCCGCAGTCGTCACGGCATCGGTCAGGCGATTGGCCCCGTCATACGTGAAGTCATACGCCCCCGTGTTTCCTGCGGTATTCCACGACATCTGGGCGATATTGCCGTTGTATCGGGGATTGACGGTGGCGTCGTGGTACTTCATGGTCTCTGTTCTGACTTCTGTTTTTTGCAATATCCTTTTGTCGCAAAGCCGGTGCGGGAACGAGATTTGGTCGAGGTAATTTAAGCCAGTTTTTTTTGTGAGGTCTTCAACAAATAATCAATGCCACTCATGGAGAGACCGTATTTGTTTTTCACAAAGACCCATGAATAGACGCTCGTGAAAAGAGCAATTTTCAGGACAAAGTCAAGAACACCTCGACTGCTGGCCATCGCATAAATGAAAAAACAAAAAATAGCGTTGTTCAGGAGGCCCTTTCCTATTTGGAAAGTCATATCTGCATTTGAAACTGATTGTATTCTGAACAACTTCTCTCCCAGAGTCTGTTGGCCGCCCACTAGAAGGCTGACACTCGTGTGAAGAAAACAAAATGCGATACCGATATTTATTCTTGTTTCCACAGTGTACCCCAACATGTAACCAGCGATGAAACTAGCACTGAATCCGATTATCAAATCGTGCAACGCCGCAAACAATCGTCGAAATCCCATACGACCTATTTTTCTGTTAGTTCTTCAGGATTAGTTTCTTCCTCGTTTTGCTTTTCCTTAATCTTGTCCTGTTCAGACTTCACATATTTATTAATAGCTTTTGCAACATCTTCCGCTAATCCTTTGGTGTTTGCAAATGCATCAAGTTCCTCAACCGTCACCCCCGCAGTCTTCGCTGCCGACTCAACACTCATTCCAAATGAAATCAAATCATATACTATCGTCAGCTGAAGTCCCGTCATTTCACTGCCACCCAGATTATTCACTACTGCATTGATAAATCCATCTTTTAGCGCATAGTCTTTGCCGGCAAAACCGGCAACTATTTGCCCCAATCCAGACGTAGCAGTAGCTAATCCAGTTATCATTCCAAATGAACTCGCTAAGGCTCCTCCCGCACCCGATGCGGCCTTTGCTCCTCTCGCACTTGCAAACACCGCAATTCCGCCGACAACCATGTCTTTTGTCCCAGAACTTACAGTACCCCATCTTATCTGGCCAATTGGAGACTCGTTGTATGCTTGCACAATTCCCATTCCCGACTGTCTTACTGCAGTATATGGAAGCCCCTCTAAGCCATCCAAGTCAATATTTCGGATCGGATCATTGCTTGCATACTGGTATGGTGTTAGCATTGGGAATTTGCTCGAAATCGGATCAACAGAGATAAAGCGGGCGATATCTTGATTGTAGTACCGACGCTTGTAGTAGGTCAAATTGCTTTCATCATCAAACTGCTGGCCTGTGAATTTCTCTTTTGGAGAATTTGAACTTGCGGAAGATCGCGATTCCTTCCCAAACGGATAGTAATCCGTCCACGAATCGACGTTGCCGGATTGATCGAGGACGACGCGCGTCGAACCCAGATGATCGGAGATTAACCTCGGTAAGATTGGATTACACCCCGAAAATGGAAAATTTTCGGTACACGCGTTTTTTTCAGGGGCCACTTTCAACGGATTTTTCCTAAAGGCTTTTTTCGGACGACTGAAGATAAAAAACTTTTGAACGAGATTAAATACCAAAGTTGTATCTCGCCGGCTTGTTGCACTTCGCACGGCTCAATCAAGATGAGCGCACTGCTCCGTTTCACTTCGCAAGGCGCGAGTCTGGCCGGCCAACCAGTTGTATGCGGCAGCTTAGGCTTGCGCTCGCTATATTCTGTTTGCTGTCCCTTTTGTTCATGCGCTCGCTCCAGCCTTGCCGCATCTTACAACGATTGAACGTCGCTTGTTCGCTCCATTTTTTCTTTGCGGCACCAGCCGCCGCTTTTGCGCTCTGCTTCCTTCGCATCCGCTCAGATTCGCCTTCGCGTTCAGGTTTCCAAGTTGTTGCGCGGCTGCGGCCGTGATCTGTTGCCTTGCCGCGCTTTTTACTTTTGCCTCCGGCGGCCCCCACAGAGGAACCCCCAGCCCCTGGACTACGATATGTTTTTATTCCGTGCTCTTTTTGCGGCTCTTGCCTTTGAATGGACTTGTGTACCACTTGGTCACCGGCTGAAAAGATAAATTCTTCCCGACGTTGTCGGGATGCGCCTGCTCGCGCGGATGTGCGGTCTTGAGCGTCTTTTTAAGATCGCTTACGTCAAGATGCGTGTAAATCTCCGTCGTGCGCGCGGAGTTATGGCCAAGCAGTTCCTGAATGTACCTTACATCGGCTCCGGCTTTGAGCATGTGCGTCGCACACGCGTGACGGAAGGTGTGCGGTGAGATTTTTTTCTTGAAGCGGCCGAGCTTGCGGTATTTCATAAAAATCTGGTTAATAAACTGTACTTCCATCCGCTCGCCGTACAAGTAGCTCACGAAAAGAGATTGTTCATGAGGTTTTGCACGGACAAGCCGTACCTCCTGCAAGTATTCCTTGATCCAGTAAACCGCATTCTCTCCGATCGGCACCACGCGCTCTTTATTGCCTTTGCCGATCACGCGAAGGGTTCCATTCTTTTCGTTAAAATCATACAGATCGAGGCGCACGAGTTCCTCACGGCGGATCCCGCTGGAGTAAAATGTTTCCAGGACCGCCCGGTCCCGGATTCCAAAAAGAGCGCTCACGTCCGGAAGCGATAAAAACTTTTTGATCTCTTCTTCCGTGAGGACGTCCTGCGGTAAGTATTTTTCTTGCTTGGGCTGCCAGACGATGAGTGACAGGTCGTAGAAGATCACGTCCTGGCTGTACAAAAAACGAAAGAATGACCGGGTCGTGCCGTACGCGTGGGCTTTGGTGTTTGTCTTCCAGGATTTTTTTTCGACTTCGATCTGATACCGCAGAATGTGATCCGGCGTGATGTCTTGAACTCTTAGGGCGTTTTCTTTCTTCAGGAACTCGAAGAAGTAATCCAGATACCAGACACGGTAATTGATCGTACGCTCCGTGATGCCGGTTTGCTCGAGGCCCTGCACGTATTCGTTTTTTGCCTCGTTAAATGTCATCGAACTTCTCCCGCGGATGATATTTTTCGTGAACTTCTTTCAAGTCCATGATCCCGACGCGTGTGTAAATCTGCGTCGAGGCAATGGAGTCGTGACCTAAGATCGTCTGGATGTAACGAATGTCCGCGCCGCCTTGTAAAAGGTGCGTCGCGCAAGTATGTCTGAACGTGTGCGGCGTGATGCGTTTCTCGATGCCGGCTTTTTTTACATACACGCGTATCATCAAGAGCACGGCCGTAATATCCATCCGCCGGCCGGTCTTGCTTAAGATCAAAGCTTGTTCTTGTTCGCTGCGTACGAGTTTCGGACGCACGGCCGTAAGATATTCTTTGACGAACTGCGAAGCGATTTCACCAAGCGGCACGATGCGCTCTTTGTTACCTTTCCCGTGACGGATACGCACTTCCTGATTTTCAAAGTCCACGTCATAGATATCGATGCCGCAAAGCTCGCTATTGCGCACGCCGGTGGAATAAAGTATTTCCATGATCGTGCGGTTACGAAAGCCGTGTATCTCCGTCAGGTCCGGCGCCTCGAGAAGTTTTTTAATTTCTTCGACCGTCATCACGTCGGGAAGTGAGTTCGGTTTCTTCGGAAGCACAAGGCCGGCCGTCGGATCGAAAATAATTTTGTCGGTCGATCTCAGGAACTCAAAAAAGTTTTTCACCGTCACCAGCGCATTATGCTGGGTGTAGATCGCCAGCGGTTTCTCGTCGAACTTGTTCTTGGCGTAGTACAGATTCGTTTGGTAGTTGTGAATGACTCTGGGCGTAATGGCTTCGATGCCGCCGATGTTCTCGCTCTCAAGGTATCTTAAAAAACGTATGAGATGGATTCGGTAGCACTTCCTGGTCGAGAGCGAAAAGCCTTTGACTTTCAGGTACTCGTAGAACTGTTCGGCTAAAATTTCAAGCTTCATGTTCGATTCCTTTCCGCCACTTCCCGCCTTGTGGCGGGACAGGCTCCAAATTGTTCGGCTAAGACTTCGAGCGTCATAAACGTAATTCTCCCTAATATGTATTTTTCAAAAAGCTACAACTGACAAGTAAGTGATTGATTGAAAAAGGATTAGATCAAAAACGGCGGGCAACAACTGGCCAATAACTGGGCTACAACTGCCCAACATCTGGCTTTTTTCAAGCTACAACTGAAAGAAAAAATGCAACAACTGGCATTCGGAGCGTCATTTCTTGCCGTTTCGACGCTTCTTGAGTTCTTCCACGTCGATCAAGCCGCTGACAAATTTCTGGCCATCTTCGCCCTGGCCATCCCAAAGAAGCCCGTACAAAAACCGGTTATGCTCACCGTTCTTCATGAGTAAATATTCCTGATCGACGAGCTGGCGGATGTGCTCTTGCACTTGAAAGATGCTCCAACCGCAGTGCTCGCGGATGTCCCGGCGTGTGAAGGTGACTTCCTCCGGTTTTCTTGTGCTGAGCCCCGTCGAAGCATTTTTCTGTTCCTTTGCGAGTGTGTCCACCATTGCCTTGATCGATTTGAGTAAATTTCTCGTGTGCGGCGAAAGTTCATCGAGCGAGCGGCCAAGCACTTCTGCCGCGAGTTTGTTGGCCAGCGCGATGTCATCGATCGTGACTTCGATGTAATCCACTTCACCCGATGCCGTTTGGATTTTCTTCACCTCGCGCTGGTATTGATGAAGGAATGCAATCGTCTCGATCAAAGTGAGATATTTATTCTGCTCGCGGCGCATGAGGAGTTTGTCTTCCGGATACGTCAGGTCTTTGAAAAACGGATTGATGACGAAAATATCTTTTCTCAGCAGCCGCTGGGCATTCTTGTGTTTGCGAAAGACCCCTTCTTCCGAGCGGCTCCGCAGAAGCCCCTCCAGGCTCTGCCGTTCGCGCTGCTTCTGCAAAATGCGTTTCGTCTGCTCGCGTGACTCGTCGATCGTGAGTATGACAAAACGGTTGCGTGTCTCGAAGTCCAAAGCTTCCGGGTTCGTGGTGGTAATGATGATGACGACCGGTCCTTCGACGTGGTATTCTTCCGTGCGTTTGATGCCGGTCTTGGGATCGGTGGTGGTAACGGCGACGGTTAAGTATTGATCGCTTTGTAAAGTCCTGATCGAGTAGATCGCATCTTCCGCGCCTTTTTCTTCGGCGATGGAGAGTACGGAGTATTTTAAATTCCCGTCCTGCTGGTAAAACAGCGATTGGCCAGAGATGCGCGTATATTTGTGCAGGGATTCATCCGGGACGAACTTGCCGATCATGTCCTGCAGCTGACTCTTGCCCGCACCGGAGCGGCTGACGATCAGAACGCCCAGGGGATATTTTAAAAACCGGCTCGTCTGTGCCAGGTAACCAAAGAGCCGCGAGGTTTCTTCGCCGATGTAACCGCAGAGATCAAAATCTTTTTGAATGAGATCGATCAAGTCTTTCGACTGAAGAAAAGTAAGAGCTTCCGTTCGTTCCTGGTCGGTCATTTCATTGGAGGTTTCTTTCTCATCGCCGCGAATGAGCTCCAGCCGCTTATTTTCGAGCACGTCAATCAAGGCGTACAGTTCCTGCGTGATCTCCGATTGCTCCACGCCAAAACGTTCGGATGCGATTTGTACGAACCGTTCACGCGCACGATCGAGATACAGATCGAGCGTGTCGATGTGGAACTTTGACGAATCGGCATTCATGGAGACTTTGAGATTTATTTTGAGTTTGGATAACCCGACCAGATTCATATCGAGCACACGGTAGGTGTGATTGTCGAATGAAAAAATGTAACCGCTTGCCCCTGTGGGGCCTTCAATCACGGCTTCTTTCGGCCCGGATTTCTTTTCGTCTTTACGCTCAGACGCTTCGAGAAGCGCACTGAATGCCGCGCCGTCATGCTTTGCAAAAAATTCGTTCACGTCCATATCTTTGGGCATTTGAACGGCCGTAACAGTTGCGCCTGTCGATTTAAGTTTTTCGGCTAAGATCGGCGCGGCCGCACGTCCCGCATCGTCTCCGTCTAAACATAAAGTCAGCTGCATAACTCGCTCTTGTTTGATGAAGGTGAGATGATCTTCCGTGAGTCCATTCACGCCGTAGATCGGAAGTACATTCGTGTATCCGGCTTCGTGAAGCGTCAGCGCATCGATGATGCCTTCGGTTAGAATAAGGCTGGACGCGCCTTTGGGAGGATAGAATAAACCGCGTTGTTCGCCAGCTAAAAACTTGTGTTCTTTTTTCGTGACGTGCCGGCCGTAAAGGTTCACGATCTGACCATTTGAATCGACCAGAGGAAAAACAACGCACTCGTGGAAAAATTCTTTGCCATTGCTGAGTACCCCGATCTCGGTCAATTCTTTTTTCAGCTGAGAAGATAAAGTCTTGAGCATCGAGCCATTGCAAAACCCGAATCGAAAGCGCTTGAACAGCGCAGGCGATTTTATCCCGCGCGACTTGAGATACTGGTACCCGCGCGCGTCGCTCTCGTAGGTACGCGCGTAAAATTCAAACACGCGCGATAAAAGTTGCAGTCGAGAAGCTCCGCTATTCCGATCACTCGCCGGAACAGCGGCCCCACTTAACTTCCCGACTGCTTCATTGAAACTGATCTTATCCAGTTCCTGCACGAACGTGATCACATCGCCGCCCTTATTACAGCCAAAGCATTTCCAAAGCTGTTTTTCAGGACTGACCGAAAAGGACGGCGTGTGATCCTCGTGCAACGGACAGAGACCCAGGAACTCTTTGCCGGATTTTTTTAATTGAATGCCGCGGGATTGGATGTACTGGACTAAATCGATAGACGCTTTGAGTTCTGCAATGGATTTTTGATCCATTTTTCCTTAAACTCCTCACAAGACACAAAGGCCTCGTGCTTTTGTTGTTGGTTTTGGGCTATCAGTTAGCTTCGCAGGCGGCTGATAGCCTAATTTTTTTGAAAAAAGTTAATATTACTAAGTTACACTACATTATAACTAAACTGATAGATATTGTCAACCCCTTTCTACTGAACAAAATAGAAACCGCTTGAAAAGCGCTGATCTTTTCCGTATCATAATGTCATGAAGAAAAAGAGCTCAAACACTCTCGGTCAACGCATCCGCCAGCTGCGCAAGTTGCGCGATTGGTCACAAGATGACTTAGGCAAAAAAATCGATATTCACTGGCAAACGCTCGCTCGATACGAAAAGGGTTTTGTGATCCCAACAGCCGACATTCTGCAGAAGATGGCTGAAGTCTTTGGAGTAACGGCCGATTTTCTCCTGTTTGGAGAGAATGAAGGTGGTGCAGCCAAAATCAAAAATAAAGATCTCTTGAAGCGCGTCGAACAGCTTGATAAAATCAATCCAGACGATATCAAAGACCTATTGGGTGTAATGGACGTCTACATCCAGAACAAAGCCGCCAAAGAGCTTCTGGCGGCCTCCTAATCGCTTCTTAATCGATTTTACAAGCACGCCCGGACACTGAATCCGGGTTTTTTGTTTTCCTTCCACCACACGACCCGCGTCAGCAACTTCCTCTGTCCGTGATCGATGACGGCTCTACCGCAATCAATACCACTACACGCGATCGATGCCCCAAACGTCCAAGTTTCTCTGAATGCGATTCAACGCCTCACTCCCTCCATGTCAGCCAAAGAATAGAACCACCACTCCAGCCACGAAGCAGTGTGCGATAGCCTACAAGAGCCACGAAGAACGACACCAACTGAAAAAAAATGCGCCAAGGCAACAGACCACGGCCGCAGGCGCGTTCAATTCGGAAACCTGATCCCGAAGGCGGATGGGAGCGGATGCGACCGAAGCAGAGGGCCAAAGCGGCCTTAGCGGTGGACGCCTGTTTTTCTCAACTCACACGAATCAACGTACAGAACACGAATGAATCACAAAACCGGATTCTATGCACTCAAGCGAGCACGGCGGGGCGATAGAACCGAGGGAGTGCGAGCAGCCTGTCCGCCTCTGGCGGAACTCCGGCGGACAGAGCCGAGCGACGAGGCAAGGGACGAGGAGCTAAGGCCAGCGTGGGACGCATACAACTACGGCGCGCCGGTATTTTCACGCCGAGCGCCTGCCCTGAGCATGCCGAAGGGTCGCCGAGGCGCTCTCGCGCGAGAGATTCAAAAAAAATCCCGATCGCGCATGCGATTCGGGACACAACTGGGAGCTGGCGAAAGCGACGGATGGCGGCGGGAGGAGCGAAGCCAGCGACTATTGCTTGATCCAGTTTGGATAATTCTGTTGTGCGACTTGGTAATAGGAAAAGAAAACAGTGTCTTGACGAATCGGATCTCTATTCCCCCTTCCAATTCCCCATTCTAATCCCTTGCAATAGGAATTCCTTATCCCTGAAAAATTCAAATCAAGAAGACCGTCGCCGTTCAAGTCTTCATTCGAAAAAATCAAATAGCCGTTATTCGCATAGCTCTCACAATCCAGAGAATAGTTGTATACAAAGTCTGAGCTCTCAAACATCACACTAAATTGGCTACCTGCAAAATTCCAAATCAAGAAGTGACTGAGCCCATTTTTGTTAATTCGGTAACCGCCGATAAAATCAGAACCATCCTCCTTACGCGCTTTCACAAAAGTTATAGAATCGGCAAACAGAATAGCTTGGTGCATTCCATCCTTGGATTGTATGAAACAAAACTTTTGCCGGGCCATGGCAGGCAAAAAATTGGATTTACTGTTTAAAGTTTGACCGCGGTATATTTTCACATCGCCTATGTTCTGCAACTTACAATGATACACTGACTCTGACAACGCAAGGTTCGTGCTGTCAAGGTGGCCAAGTTCTTTTTGTAAAGCAGACAAAATAGGATCAGAAACCCGTCTATCGTAGCGTTGAGCATGACCGCATGAGTTACCGCCTACAACTATAGGAAGCAACCAAAGAATTGCCATGCCATGACGGAGTAATCTTAACATATCATTTGTTAGCGTCATCATACATCCCCATTACTTCTTCCTTATAATTCGGATTTCCGCCGCCGTTGTATTTCCGGACAGCATGATTCCATGTCCCATTCTTATTGCCCCAATTCATCTTACCCTTGTCGTCGGATGTCATTCCTTTTAAATAAAGCCACTTGATGCTCGCTTTAATACTCGCATTCGGAGTCATTGTCTGACTTTGAGTCAATCCGACGCGGGTTTTTTCTGTGGCCCAGTCTCCTGAGTTATTGACTTGCATAACGTCGGTTGTGCCCGTGCCAGCGCCTTCTGTGTAAGTTCCGGCTTTCGACTCTTCAAGAGCCATTGCTTTCACTAGAGTAGGATCAAGAGCATTTGGCATATCCGCATTTTCAGCAAGGCTGTGAAAATCTGATGGTGTTGGCAAACTTCCGGGATCATTTGCTAGCTGTTGATTGAAAAGAAATGTATTAGCGGCAATATCATAATCATACGTTTGATACTTCGCGTCTTCATAGCCAGGAATTGCTTTTGGCATCGCGGCTTGCATAAACGAACCGTTTACGCCGGAAACTTCGGAACTCACCGATCCAGATGTTCCTTCTGCAACGCGCACATACGTTTCAAAACGTTTGTCACTCGCCATTCGATTTATCTCGTTGCCTTGATCATCAAAATAGACAACGTCTAGACCATTAGGGTCAACGAACGATATTGGATTGCTAGCAGCGTAATTGTATGGAGTTAATGAAGGATATTTCCCGTTCATTGGATCCACACTCACCCACCTTGCAATATCCGCGTTGTAATATCTGGCTCCGAAGTAGTCAAGGCCTGATTCCGCATCACGCTCTTTTCCAGTAAACTGCTCTCTTGGTTTATTTGCACTTGAGGACGAGCGGGATTCTTTACCGAACGGATAGTAATCCGTCCATGAATCGACGTTGCCGGTTTGGTCGAGCGTTACACGCACAGAACCCAGATGGTCGGAGATTAACCTCGGTAAGATTGGATTACACCCCGAAAATGGAAAATTTTCGGTACACGCGTTTTTTTCAGGGGCCACTTTCAACGGATTTTTCCTAAAGGCTTTTTTCGGACGACTGAAGATAAAAAACTTTTGAACGAGATTAAATACCAAAGTTGTATCTCGCCGGCTTGTTGCACTTCGCACGGCTCAATCAAGATGAGCGCACTGCTCCGTTTCACTTCGCAAGGCGCGAGTCTGGCCGGCCAACCAGTTGTATGCGGCAGCTTAGGCTTGCGCTCGCTATATTCTGTTTGCTGTCCCTTTTGTTCATGCGCTCGCTCCAGCCTTGCCGCATCTTACAACGATTGAACGTCGCTTGTTCGCTCCATTTTTTCTTTGCGGCACCAGCCGCCGCTTTTGCGCTCTGCTTCCTTCGCATCCGCTCAGATTCGCCTTCGCGTTCAGGTTTCCAAGTTGTTGCGCGGCTGCGGCCGTGATCTGTTGCCTTGCCGCGCTTTTTACTTTTGCCTCCGGCGGCCCCCACAGAGGAACCCCCAGCCCCTGGACTACGATATGTTTTTATTCCGTGCTCTTTTTGCGGCTCTTGCCTTTGAATGGACTTGTGTACCACTTGGTCACCGGCTGAAAAGATAAATTCTTCCCGACGTTGTCGGGATGCGCCTGCTCGCGCGGATGTGCGGTCTTGAGCGTCTTTTTAAGATCGCTTACGTCAAGATGCGTGTAAATCTCCGTCGTGCGCGCGGAGTTATGGCCAAGCAGTTCCTGAATGTACCTTACATCGGCTCCGGCTTTGAGCATGTGCGTCGCACACGCGTGACGGAAGGTGTGCGGTGAGATTTTTTTCTTGAAGCGGCCGAGCTTGCGGTATTTCATAAAAATCTGGTTAATAAACTGTACTTCCATCCGCTCGCCGTACAAGTAGCTCACGAAAAGAGATTGTTCATGAGGTTTTGCACGGACAAGCCGTACCTCCTGCAAGTATTCCTTGATCCAGTAAACCGCATTCTCTCCGATCGGCACCACGCGCTCTTTATTGCCTTTGCCGATCACGCGAAGGGTTCCATTCTTTTCGTTAAAATCATACAGATCGAGGCGCACGAGTTCCTCACGGCGGATCCCGCTGGAGTAAAATGTTTCCAGGACCGCCCGGTCCCGGATTCCAAAAAGAGCGCTCACGTCCGGAAGCGATAAAAACTTTTTGATCTCTTCTTCCGTGAGGACGTCCTGCGGTAAGTATTTTTCTTGCTTGGGCTGCCAGACGATGAGTGACAGGTCGTAGAAGATCACGTCCTGGCTGTACAAAAAACGAAAGAATGACCGGGTCGTGCCGTACGCGTGGGCTTTGGTGTTTGTCTTCCAGGATTTTTTTTCGACTTCGATCTGATACCGCAGAATGTGATCCGGCGTGATGTCTTGAACTCTTAGGGCGTTTTCTTTCTTCAGGAACTCGAAGAAGTAATCCAGATACCAGACACGGTAATTGATCGTACGCTCCGTGATGCCGGTTTGCTCGAGGCCCTGCACGTATTCGTTTTTTGCCTCGTTAAATGTCATCGAACTTCTCCCGCGGATGATATTTTTCGTGAACTTCTTTCAAGTCCATGATCCCGACGCGTGTGTAAATCTGCGTCGAGGCAATGGAGTCGTGACCTAAGATCGTCTGGATGTAACGAATGTCCGCGCCGCCTTGTAAAAGGTGCGTCGCGCAAGTATGTCTGAACGTGTGCGGCGTGATGCGTTTCTCGATGCCGGCTTTTTTTACATACACGCGTATCATCAAGAGCACGGCCGTAATATCCATCCGCCGGCCGGTCTTGCTTAAGATCAAAGCTTGTTCTTGTTCGCTGCGTACGAGTTTCGGACGCACGGCCGTAAGATATTCTTTGACGAACTGCGAAGCGATTTCACCAAGCGGCACGATGCGCTCTTTGTTACCTTTCCCGTGACGGATACGCACTTCCTGATTTTCAAAGTCCACGTCATAGATATCGATGCCGCAAAGCTCGCTATTGCGCACGCCGGTGGAATAAAGTATTTCCATGATCGTGCGGTTACGAAAGCCGTGTATCTCCGTCAGGTCCGGCGCCTCGAGAAGTTTTTTAATTTCTTCGACCGTCATCACGTCGGGAAGTGAGTTCGGTTTCTTCGGAAGCACAAGGCCGGCCGTCGGATCGAAAATAATTTTGTCGGTCGATCTCAGGAACTCAAAAAAGTTTTTCACCGTCACCAGCGCATTATGCTGGGTGTAGATCGCCAGCGGTTTCTCGTCGAACTTGTTCTTGGCGTAGTACAGATTCGTTTGGTAGTTGTGAATGACTCTGGGCGTAATGGCTTCGATGCCGCCGATGTTCTCGCTCTCAAGGTATCTTAAAAAACGTATGAGATGGATTCGGTAGCACTTCCTGGTCGAGAGCGAAAAGCCTTTGACTTTCAGGTACTCGTAGAACTGTTCGGCTAAAATTTCAAGCTTCATGTTCGATTCCTTTCCGCCACTTCCCGCCTTGTGGCGGGACAGGCTCCAAATTGTTCGGCTAAGACTTCGAGCGTCATAAACGTAATTCTCCCTAATATGTATTTTTCAAAAAGCTACAACTGACAAGTAAGTGATTGATTGAAAAAGGATTAGATCAAAAACGGCGGGCAACAACTGGCCAATAACTGGGCTACAACTGCCCAACATCTGGCTTTTTTCAAGCTACAACTGAAAGAAAAAATGCAACAACTGGCATTCGGAGCGTCATTTCTTGCCGTTTCGACGCTTCTTGAGTTCTTCCACGTCGATCAAGCCGCTGACAAATTTCTGGCCATCTTCGCCCTGGCCATCCCAAAGAAGCCCGTACAAAAACCGGTTATGCTCACCGTTCTTCATGAGTAAATATTCCTGATCGACGAGCTGGCGGATGTGCTCTTGCACTTGAAAGATGCTCCAACCGCAGTGCTCGCGGATGTCCCGGCGTGTGAAGGTGACTTCCTCCGGTTTTCTTGTGCTGAGCCCCGTCGAAGCATTTTTCTGTTCCTTTGCGAGTGTGTCCACCATTGCCTTGATCGATTTGAGTAAATTTCTCGTGTGCGGCGAAAGTTCATCGAGCGAGCGGCCAAGCACTTCTGCCGCGAGTTTGTTGGCCAGCGCGATGTCATCGATCGTGACTTCGATGTAATCCACTTCACCCGATGCCGTTTGGATTTTCTTCACCTCGCGCTGGTATTGATGAAGGAATGCAATCGTCTCGATCAAAGTGAGATATTTATTCTGCTCGCGGCGCATGAGGAGTTTGTCTTCCGGATACGTCAGGTCTTTGAAAAACGGATTGATGACGAAAATATCTTTTCTCAGCAGCCGCTGGGCATTCTTGTGTTTGCGAAAGACCCCTTCTTCCGAGCGGCTCCGCAGAAGCCCCTCCAGGCTCTGCCGTTCGCGCTGCTTCTGCAAAATGCGTTTCGTCTGCTCGCGTGACTCGTCGATCGTGAGTATGACAAAACGGTTGCGTGTCTCGAAGTCCAAAGCTTCCGGGTTCGTGGTGGTAATGATGATGACGACCGGTCCTTCGACGTGGTATTCTTCCGTGCGTTTGATGCCGGTCTTGGGATCGGTGGTGGTAACGGCGACGGTTAAGTATTGATCGCTTTGTAAAGTCCTGATCGAGTAGATCGCATCTTCCGCGCCTTTTTCTTCGGCGATGGAGAGTACGGAGTATTTTAAATTCCCGTCCTGCTGGTAAAACAGCGATTGGCCAGAGATGCGCGTATATTTGTGCAGGGATTCATCCGGGACGAACTTGCCGATCATGTCCTGCAGCTGACTCTTGCCCGCACCGGAGCGGCTGACGATCAGAACGCCCAGGGGATATTTTAAAAACCGGCTCGTCTGTGCCAGGTAACCAAAGAGCCGCGAGGTTTCTTCGCCGATGTAACCGCAGAGATCAAAATCTTTTTGAATGAGATCGATCAAGTCTTTCGACTGAAGAAAAGTAAGAGCTTCCGTTCGTTCCTGGTCGGTCATTTCATTGGAGGTTTCTTTCTCATCGCCGCGAATGAGCTCCAGCCGCTTATTTTCGAGCACGTCAATCAAGGCGTACAGTTCCTGCGTGATCTCCGATTGCTCCACGCCAAAACGTTCGGATGCGATTTGTACGAACCGTTCACGCGCACGATCGAGATACAGATCGAGCGTGTCGATGTGGAACTTTGACGAATCGGCATTCATGGAGACTTTGAGATTTATTTTGAGTTTGGATAACCCGACCAGATTCATATCGAGCACACGGTAGGTGTGATTGTCGAATGAAAAAATGTAACCGCTTGCCCCTGTGGGGCCTTCAATCACGGCTTCTTTCGGCCCGGATTTCTTTTCGTCTTTACGCTCAGACGCTTCGAGAAGCGCACTGAATGCCGCGCCGTCATGCTTTGCAAAAAATTCGTTCACGTCCATATCTTTGGGCATTTGAACGGCCGTAACAGTTGCGCCTGTCGATTTAAGTTTTTCGGCTAAGATCGGCGCGGCCGCACGTCCCGCATCGTCTCCGTCTAAACATAAAGTCAGCTGCATAACTCGCTCTTGTTTGATGAAGGTGAGATGATCTTCCGTGAGTCCATTCACGCCGTAGATCGGAAGTACATTCGTGTATCCGGCTTCGTGAAGCGTCAGCGCATCGATGATGCCTTCGGTTAGAATAAGGCTGGACGCGCCTTTGGGAGGATAGAATAAACCGCGTTGTTCGCCAGCTAAAAACTTGTGTTCTTTTTTCGTGACGTGCCGGCCGTAAAGGTTCACGATCTGACCATTTGAATCGACCAGAGGAAAAACAACGCACTCGTGGAAAAATTCTTTGCCATTGCTGAGTACCCCGATCTCGGTCAATTCTTTTTTCAGCTGAGAAGATAAAGTCTTGAGCATCGAGCCATTGCAAAACCCGAATCGAAAGCGCTTGAACAGCGCAGGCGATTTTATCCCGCGCGACTTGAGATACTGGTACCCGCGCGCGTCGCTCTCGTAGGTACGCGCGTAAAATTCAAACACGCGCGATAAAAGTTGCAGTCGAGAAGCTCCGCTATTCCGATCACTCGCCGGAACAGCGGCCCCACTTAACTTCCCGACTGCTTCATTGAAACTGATCTTATCCAGTTCCTGCACGAACGTGATCACATCGCCGCCCTTATTACAGCCAAAGCATTTCCAAAGCTGTTTTTCAGGACTGACCGAAAAGGACGGCGTGTGATCCTCGTGCAACGGACAGAGACCCAGGAACTCTTTGCCGGATTTTTTTAATTGAATGCCGCGGGATTGGATGTACTGGACTAAATCGATAGACGCTTTGAGTTCTGCAATGGATTTTTGATCCATTTTTCCTTAAACTCCTCACAAGACACAAAGGCCTCGTGCTTTTGTTGTTGGTTTTGGGCTATCAGTTAGCTTCGCAGGCGGCTGATAGCCTAATTTTTTTGAAAAAAGTTAATATTACTAAGTTACACTACATTATAACTAAACTGATAGATATTGTCAACCCCTTTCTACTGAACAAAATAGAAACCGCTTGAAAAGCGCTGATCTTTTCCGTATCATAATGTCATGAAGAAAAAGAGCTCAAACACTCTCGGTCAACGCATCCGCCAGCTGCGCAAGTTGCGCGATTGGTCACAAGATGACTTAGGCAAAAAAATCGATATTCACTGGCAAACGCTCGCTCGATACGAAAAGGGTTTTGTGATCCCAACAGCCGACATTCTGCAGAAGATGGCTGAAGTCTTTGGAGTAACGGCCGATTTTCTCCTGTTTGGAGAGAATGAAGGTGGTGCAGCCAAAATCAAAAATAAAGATCTCTTGAAGCGCGTCGAACAGCTTGATAAAATCAATCCAGACGATATCAAAGACCTATTGGGTGTAATGGACGTCTACATCCAGAACAAAGCCGCCAAAGAGCTTCTGGCGGCCTCCTAATCGCTTCTTAATCGATTTTACAAGCACGCCCGGACACTGAATCCGGGTTTTTTGTTTTCCTTCCACCACACGACCCGCGTCAGCAACTTCCTCTGTCCGTGATCGATGACGGCTCTACCGCAATCAATACCACTACACGCGATCGATGCCCCAAACGTCCAAGTTTCTCTGAATGCGATTCAACGCCTCACTCCCTCCATGTCAGCCAAAGAATAGAACCACCACTCCAGCCACGAAGCAGTGTGCGATAGCCTACAAGAGCCACGAAGAACGACACCAACTGAAAAAAAATGCGCCAAGGCAACAGACCACGGCCGCAGGCGCGTTCAATTCGGAAACCTGATCCCGAAGGCGGATGGGAGCGGATGCGACCGAAGCAGAGGGCCAAAGCGGCCTTAGCGGTGGACGCCTGTTTTTCTCAACTCACACGAATCAACGTACAGAACACGAATGAATCACAAAACCGGATTCTATGCACTCAAGCGAGCACGGCGGGGCGATAGAACCGAGGGAGTGCGAGCAGCCTGTCCGCCTCTGGCGGAACTCCGGCGGACAGAGCCGAGCGACGAGGCAAGGGACGAGGAGCTAAGGCCAGCGTGGGACGCATACAACTACGGCGCGCCGGTATCCCTCTCGCGCGAGAGATTCAATGTGATGCAAAGCGTAGCGGGCAGAGCAAAAAAATTCCCGCAGTCGGGCGAATGCGCGCTGCGGGAACAAATATTTTTGTTTTAATGAATTATTCCGTTTTGTGTTCTAAGCTCTTATGTACTAATTCCGGGAGAGAGGCACGTTTCAGCCACTCTTGATTCTCTCCCAAAGCTTGGAAAAAATCTACTAAAGCCCTGTGCAGTTCGACTTGATGGGTCGGTTCTGAAAAACTCGGCTCAATTATAATCGAACCGTTGGCCTGGGGCAATGTAGTTAGAGCACGCCCCTCGGAATCAACGATAAGACAGTTACCGGTTAACAAATCTGTCGCTTCGATATAACGTTCCGCCTTTTCCTTACTTTCAAAAATTAGCACATCGTTGGGCTCCGAAATGTCGAATATCGGCGTCTTCATCAGAACCTGTCCTTCCATGACTTATCAGTACTGCGTGAATCCCAAGGGCGATGCCTTTTTATACTTCCTCCAGGCTTCACTTTGCCGCTCGCATCCTTGGCTGACCTGTGATAATGTGGAAACCGACCTGTAGGATGACCCGTTCTATTTCCAAACGGAGCAATACGCCAATTCTTTCCGATTGTTATTTCTTTGCCAAACCATGCAAACTCACCCACAAGACCTGCAGTGGCATATCCGATCAAATCCAACATTGAGGGAGTATCAAGAAGTGTGATCTCTCCCTTCTTTGCATCAATGTTCCAATAAGAAATGCCGTCAAATTCTCTATGCATGACATCCCGGACAGTTCTTTCCCATTTCGTAAAATCTCTTCCAGATGCCCATGATAAGAACTGTTCACTATTGGTTACGTTGACTGTACTGGATTCGTCATTTCTTACCGCATCCCAATCGGTCTCGCCATCCCCCGTGTGCTCATCAACAGTCTCCTGCGTTGTCTCTACCTCTACTCCGTTATCCTCACCATCGTCATAAACAACTTCACCATCAACTTTGTATTGAGTTATCATACCGGTCGGATCAGTTGCAATGATCGGATTATTTCCAACGTAAATGTACGGACTTGGAAATTCTCCGGCGGGATCGGTTGTCGTAAATCGGCCAAGCGCTGAATTCAAAGAACGAATGCCTGCTCTGTAAAACGCTGTTTCGATATCGAATTCATATCCAGCGAATCTTTGACTTGGAAAGTTCGATCCCGTGGATCGGCTGATCTGCCCGAAAGGAAAATAATCGGATGTAGCTTCAACATTTCCAGCGTCGTTCAGGACGACTCTCGTCGAACCCAGATGGTCGGGGAGATAGTAATATCGCTTATCCGTCACTCCAGACTGCGCACCCGCTTCCATTGTTATTTCGCCGTCAATGGAAGACTCACCGGTCACGACGATGCTGTCGCTGGCTTGAATGGTTTGCGTGCCGGAAAGGGTCTGATTATTGATCGTCACCACGCGATTGGCCGGCACGAGCTTGCCGATAAGTCCATTCCCGTAGATATTGAAATGGTCGATCTGTCCATTTCGATATTCGGCGACGATGTTGCCATTCGTGCCGCGCACATATATCGTCTCGCCCAGCGTATTGCCGCCATTCTTCAGCGTCTTACGAATGCGCTGACCTGCGGCGTCGTAGGCATACTCGATCACGGTGTCATTGGTCACGACTTTGATCGGCATGTTACGGTAGTCGTAGATGAATTCACCTTTGGTATTGTCATTCGTCATATTTCCATTGCCGTCGTAGGCGTAGGTGGCGGAGAGGCCGCCGCTCACCGAGTTCAGGCGATTCGGTATATGCGTGTCGTACGAGTAATTGATCGGTGAAGCCGTGCCACGTTTCAAAGTCTGGATGTTGCCGTTGGCGTCATAGTGGATCAGTCTTTCCGAGAAATCGGGGCCCGCAGTCGTCACCGCGTCGGTCAGGCGATTGGCCCCGTCATACGTGAAGTCATACGCGCCCGCGTTGCCGGCCGTATTCCACGTCATCTGGGCGATATTCCCATTGTAGCGGGGATTCACCGTCGCGTCATCGTACTTGAGGGTTTGTGAAAACTGATTACTGTTCACTGATTTCAGCCAGTCGCGTATCGAATAGGTATAGTTCAGCGTCTGCACGGTATTGCCCAATATCACCTGGCTCATCTTCCCGCCGTGATTGTCGTACTGACTCCAAGCTGGCGAAGCAGAGCCTGTCCCGACGCATGTCGGGAGAGGGCGACGGGAGCGAGCCAGCGCCTGCCCTGAGCGGATGCGCCGAAGGCGCAGAAGTCGAGGGGACATCGTATCAAAAGCCGGTGCGTCAGCACGGGCGTATATTCTTCAAGCGACGCTCTCTTGAGCACGCGGTCTAAGATATCCTTACCAAATTTCCGCGTGCTCATGTGAGCGGAGCGATTTAATTGCTTACTTTTCTGAGAATGAGGTCCTGACCTGCAACAATATGATTGCCATCAAGTTTCCATCGATCGGAATCGAAGTACATATATCCTGAGTTCTTGAACGATACAACGATCTTAAATTTGTTTGCATTACTGTTTTGAACGCGATACGAGTAAGCTTCCGTTAGAAAACGTACGATCATTTGACCGACTGTTTGCTGTCGCATGAAACCAACTCCGTCCTGATTGAGCTGAATACTTTCTATGAATTCACGTCCAAGAATGTCCTTATAGACATCCACTGTACCAAGTCCGACTGGCAGTAACGTTGTGGTGTCGTCCCATGTTCCCCACACTTCAATCAAAAGCGAATCGAGCGAAGAGTTTACTTCTTCTTCAACTTCTTTAATACCTGGCGCTTTAAAGCTCGTCAGGGTTATGGTATCCTGAAGAAGTTTCCATGTTCCTGTACTTTGATGATTAAGTAGATCACCCCGACCGCTATACTCAAACGTACCGTCGGCTTTCAATATCAAATTGCATGCGTACAACTTTTCCTTGCTTTCATAAGTCCCGACTATGTCTCGCGCTTGATACGTTGATACACAGGACGTGCACAGCAATACCAGCAATAAAAATGTTTGAGTTTTCTTCATGACTATTTCTTATCCCACCCAATGAAGTAATTAAAAGGAGTGGGGCCGTGGCTTAAAGCTTTTTGGTTAAGACCTCTCAATTGATCGCCCACTGTTTTCTGCCCTTGACGCGTTTGTAGCGTTATTTGGGCGTCGGGTAGACCTTTGTATTTAGAATGCGACTGCAAATCTTTCACTGAATGGCGTGGGCCACCGAATAGGGCGCCTCGAGCATACGCATCTGATTCGTCAACGAGATCGTGAAGATACCCGCCTCGCTTACCATCACCGGCTATAGATAACTCACCGGTATCGTATTGGTAGGCGTGCTTCAACTCGTGGCCGATGCTTTCGTAATCGTTTAGACTGGTTACGAAGACGTTAACAGCGTTGGCTTTGGCATTGTAGCCAATCTCCCCGCCAATTCCAGCGGCCGCCGTAGCAGGACTTATGAGAATATTGTAGAGTTGATCAGAGCTTTCTAACTGGTTCAGTTCACCAAGAGTCGAGTTCAGTTCCGAGATATCGCCCTGCAATTTTGCTATTTTCTTCTCGTCTTTCTTTTCCTTCGATTGCAGCTTCGCCAACTCACTCTGCGCACTCGTTAATTTGCCATGAACTTTTTTCCGATAACTGTCGAATATCTCTCTGCCTTCTCCAATCTCCATCCCGTTGGGATCGACGTAGAAAATCGGATTGTTTGCGGCATAATGATATGGGCTAAATGACGGATACTTGCTACTAAGCGGATCGACGGAAGTCCACTTCGCAATATCCGCGTTATAGTATCTCGCACCGAAGTAGTCCAAACCCGATTCCGCATCACGTTCCTTGCCTGTAAACTTCTCGGCAGGCGCATTCACCGACGAAGAACCCCGCGATTCCTTTCCGAAGGGGTAAAAATCGGACCAACTGGTGATGTTTCCGGACTGATCCAGCACCACGCGAGTGGAACCTAAGTGGTCGGAGAGATAGTAATATCGCTTATCCGTCACTCCAGACTGCGCACCCGCTT
>CAZJBS010000004.1:0-225935 GCA_964544475.1 uncultured Bacteroidota bacterium
TCACGCCATACTCGCCCCAGAGCTTCTGCCCCGTGCTGTCGATGCGGTTGACCCGCACTCTGCGATTGAAAAAATACGCCGGATCGATGCCGCTCACATTCCACTCCATGAAAAGTACGATCACGCCGTTTGAATCGTCAGGACATATCTTGCCTGTGAATCCCGTCCCGTTCTGTGTGCCATAGACTTCCACGAGTTGAGGCCATTTGTAGCCGTACTTATTCACCCGCTGGATGTACTGGGAAGTGGTGTAGCTGTTGGCTTCCCAGCGTATGTACACCCCGCCGTCACCGTCCGTGCACGCGACCGGATACTGGCCCCAGGTTGAAACCTGCAGATTGACGTTCGGATCCTGGCTCCATTGGGCGTTTAGAGTCGGGAGTTGGGAGTGGAGAGTTAGTAGAGCGAGGAGGGCGAGAAGGGTTTTCATGGCGATTCCTTTGCAATCATCTTGGCTGGGGAAATCTCAGGGATCATGGCTGCTTCCTCCAAGAGGCATTGAAAGATAACATAGGATCATCCGGATTTCAAATCACGGATCCCCGGGCGTCTTCGACTTGTGACTTATACGCGGAACTCGGTTGCAAATGATAGGACTCAGTCGGCGGCGCGTCTATCGCCACTTTGAAATCCGTTGACGCGTATTTTCCATCTTCATCAAGCGTTGCATAGTAGTAATACCCATCCGATTCCTTCACATACTGATAACCGGACTGTGTTTCCCTCTGAAAAAAGAATTCGTCGCCCCACTCTCGTCCGATAAACGTGACATTGTTTGGCTGGGAGAACTCAATGTAGCCTGAATCATAATAACCCGCCCATGCAAAACCAGTCAGCCACGATACACACAGGATAAGACAAATGAACCATTTCATAACGCCCTCCACAAGTTAAGGATTGAATTGGTTTGTTACTTTACAAACAAGAACTTCCTTGTCTGTCTTTTTCCATGACTACTTAATCGATACAAATAGACGCCGCTGCTGTAGGAACTCATGTCCAGATTAACGGCGTATTTGCCGCTTTGCAGATACCTGTCTGTGAGCGTCATTAATTTTTGCCCCAATACATTATAGATCGAGAGTTGAACATGAGAGCTTGAAAATACCTCGTAAGTTATGGTTGTCGAATTGTTGAAGGGATTCGGGTAGTTCTCGTTCAGAAAAAAGTCTTGTCTCTTTTTGTCATGGCTGCGTGATTCGCGAAGCGCAGTCAGCACCTCGCCTACGTTACCATTTTTACTGATCTTGGACAGGTTGATTGAGAAATCCGGCGAAGAATACTTGTATTTGATAACACCGCCCATTCGATCATCCGTGAATCCGTCGATGCCTCTTTGTGAAATGTGTTTGTCTTCAATCCAAGCCCTGTTTCCCGAAGAATCCAGTTTCTGACAGAAAGTTCCGCTCCGCGCATCATTCCACGCATACAGCACACTATCCCGGTAATGGACAAATCCGCCTGCTATTTTTGATGAGGAATCAGAGCTTGGCCATATTCCAGTGCTTCCGAATAGTTTCTGTCCGTCCGCATTGATACGTTGAAGAAAGACGTACGATTGTCCGGCTTTGTTGTGGTAGAATGACACGTAGATACTTTGACTCAAATCAAGCAATAATCCAGAAACCTGTGAATACTGAGCATTGACGCTATCAACGAGCAAAACGCCACCGGACCCCCATAACTCCTGTCCCGAACTGTCAATATACTGGCATGATAATTTTTGCAGCCATACGCTTGACAAAGCTCCACCCACAATCACACCTCCCGCTTTGTCTGAAATCGCAAGATTCCATGGCACTTGTGTGACGGCAATACCACTCTCCGTCCATAGTTTCTGACCGACAAGATTCAGTTTCTGCATCCTGTATGTTGATCCGTCCCAGAAGAATACGAAAGTGTCTCCATTCTCATTGACAAGCATGCCCGGCTTATACGTACTCGCTCCCACCACCATTCCCGTATCGCTCCAAATCCGATTGCCCGTGGAATCGATTCGCTGCACATAGATGTATCCATTCTGAAGCCAGCTTACGACCGCCCCCGCGTGGGCGTCACTCCGCACCTGTGCATTGCTCTGTATGATCGTGTCATGCACGGTCACTCGTACGCCTTCACCCCACAGCTTATTGCCCAAGTGATCGATCCGATTGACCGTCACGTAGGACGAATACGTCATCCACGGCAGGTAGCAATCCGTGTAGCAGTCGATATCCTGAAAGGACACAAGCACGCCGCCCCGACCATCTTCCGCGATGTCGGAATAATCCTGCCAATCGGCGATGCCTCCGGCCACCACACCGCTGAATCCATTCCATTGCTGGTAGCCGTATTTGTCTACCCGTTTGACTTTGATCTGGGACGGATTATTGGCCCGGAAGGCCACAATTGCACCGCCATCGTCGTCACTGACGATGGACGGAAAATCCCCGTAACCGACAACCAGGCCGGAGTCGGGCGTCGTAGGCCATTGGGCGTTTAGAGTCGGGAGTTGGGAGAGAATAGTCAGTAGAGTTTGTAGAGTTAAATGAGTGAGGAATGGGATGAGATTCTTCATGGCGCACCCGGTCTTTTCTGATTGGTTCTACGTTAGCCTTCAGAAATTACGAATTATGAATTACGAATGCCGAATTATTTGGCTCTCAATTCGTAATTCATCATTCGTAATTCGTAACCGCCCTCACAAAAAAAAACCGGTCACGCCTTGTTGGCGGAACCGGCTTTCTTAAACCGAATTCATCCGATGGAGATCACACCTCCATGATTTCCTTTTCCTTCTGGCTCAGCATATCGTCGATCTTCTTGATGTAACCGTCCGTCATCTTTTGGATCTTGTCCTGCGCGTTCTTGCTGTCGTCCTCGGAAACCTGGTGATCCTTCTCGGCGCGTTTGATGTGCTCATTGGCTTCCCGACGGACATTGCGGATCGCCACCCGGCCATCTTCCGCGTATTTCTTGCCGAGCTTGACCAGTTCTTTGCGTCGCTCTTCATTGAGAGCGGGAATCGGAATCCGGATCATCGTACCGTCGTTGGCGGGATTCAGACCCAGGTCGGCCATTTGGATCGCTTTTTCGATCGGGCCGATCATGGATTTGTCCCAGGGTTGTACGGTCAGCATTCGCGCCTCCGGCGCCGAGACATTGCCGACCTGGTTGAGCGGCGTCATCGTGCCGTAATAGTCGACTTTCACGCCATCCAGCAGCGTCGTCGTGGCCCGGCCGCTGCGAATCTTCGCCAATTCGTGACGAATCGTCTCAATCGTCTTTTTCATTTTTTCTTCGGTGTCGTGGTACTGCTTATTCAGGTCAAACATGACTTCCACCCCTTCTGAGTTGACAATGATGGTCGAAAAGATAGAAAGAACGGATTAGTTTTTCAAGTGACGTGAGCGAAATGGGAATCGATGACGTTGGCCGGCCTCCCCGTCTTCCTTTGTTCACACTCGCACGATGCGGGTGTCTCCGCACAGCGGCAGGCCTCCGCTTCGGCGGAAGCGACAGGTGACTCTCTACACGCCGTGTACGCGGGTGCCGACGTTTTCGCCGAGCACGATACGTTTGAGATTGCCCTCGGTCTTGAGATTGAAGACGATGATCGGCAGGCTGTTCTCCATGCACAGCGTCACCGCCGTGGCGTCCATGACGTTGAGGCCTTTCTTGACGACGTCCAGATAGGAAATGCGGTCGAATTTGAACGCGTCGGCGTTCTTTTCCGGATCGGAATCGTAGACGCCGTCGACGCGCGTGCCTTTGAGAATGACATCGGCCTCGGCTTCGATGGCCCGCAGCGAGGCCGCCGTGTCCGTCGTGAAGTACGGATTGCCCGTGCCGCCGGCAAAGATCACAATTCGGCCCTTCTCCAGATGCCGCACCGCGCGGCGGCGGATGAATGGCTCCGCAATTTGTTCCATCTTGATCGCGCTCATCACGCGGGTGAAAAGGCCGAGCTTTTCCAGCGCGTCCTGCATGGCCAGCGAATTGATGACCGTGGCCAGCATCCCCATGTGGTCGGCCGATACGCGATCCATGCCCTGCGCGCTGGCGGCAAGCCCCCGGAAAATATTGCCCCCGCCAATCACGAGCGCAATCTCGACGCCGAGCGACTTGACTTCCTTGATTTCGGCGGCCACCTGGCTGATGATCTTCGGATCGATCCCGTAACCCTGATCGCCCATCAGGGCCTCTCCGCTCAGTTTGAGCAGAATACGTTTGAAGACCGGCATCGGCATGGCTCTTATCCCCGTCAATAAAAAAACCACGGATAAAACATCCGTGGTTTTAATTTAGTCACCTAAACGATATCGTTCAAATCTTTGAACGACCACTTTCTTATTCAGCTTTTTCGAAAAGTCGTTCACCAACTCCTTGATCGACTTCGCCGAGTCTTTCACAAAGAGCTGATCCATCAGGCAGACTTCCTGGTAGAATTTGTCCAGGCGTCCTTTGATGATATTCTCGAGCACTTTTTCCGGTTTGCCTTCGTTCTTCGCCTGTTCACGCAGAATGGCCGACTCTTTTTCGATGGCCTCCTGGGGGACTTCGGTGCGGTTCACGTACGTCGGGTTCATCGCCGCGGTCTGCATCGCAAAATCGTAGGCGAGGGCATACGCGTCGTTCTTTTCGCCGGCGGTCAGGTTCTCGACATCGACCTGCAATAACACGCCGAGCTTGTTGCCCGGATGAATATAGCTGGCGATCACGCCGTGGGTCGTGGTCAGGCTCGCCACGCGCTTGAGGGCAATTTTCTCACCGATGGTGCCGGTGAATTCGGACACGGCGTCGGCGACGTTCTTACCGGCGCTGAACCGGGCCGGGGCGGCGAGGAACGCGTCGAATCCGTTCACATGAGTTTCATACGCCTGATCGAGCAACTGGCCGGCGAGTTTCACAAAACCGTCATTCTTGGCCACAAAGTCGGTTTCGCAATTCAACTCCAGCATGACGCCGTAGTTTTTTTCATCGTTCACTTTCGCGAGGATAATGCCTTCCTTGGCCACGCGGGAAGCTTTTTCCGCGCTCTTCTTGAGGCCTTTTTCGCGGAGAATTTCCGCGGCCCTTTCGGGATCGCCCTGCGCCTCGGCCAGGGCCTTCTTGCAGTCCATCATGCCGGCGCCGGTCTTTTCCCGAAGCTCCATCACCGTGGACGCACTGATCTCAACCTTCGACATTCGAAAACTCCTTAGACTACAAATGGGAATTAGACTTCGGGGGCTGCTTCGTCCTTCTTGTTCCTGGGCAGACCCAGCTTCTCGTCGTGCTCGTACTTCATGCGGGTCTCGTCCTTGACCAGGTCGCGATCCACTTCCTTGATTTCCTTCTGCACGGCCACGACGTGTTGATTGGCATCGATGATGGCATCCGCAATGGTCTTCGTGATCACCTGGATGGATTTGGATGCGTCATCATTGCCGGGAATGACATGTTTGATCGGCTTGGGATCGCAATTGGTGTCGACGATGGCAAAGACGGGGATGCCGAGAATTTGCGCTTCCCTGACGGCGATGTGTTCCTTTTTGGTGTCCACGACAAACAGGGCTCCGGGCAGCTGGCGCATGTCTTCGATGCCTTCCAGCACACCTTTCAGCTTGAGTTTGGCGCGCTCCAGGGTCAACCGTTCCTTCTTGGTGATCTTTTCGAAGGTGCCGTCGGTTTCCTTCTTCTCGATGTTCTTCATGTGCTTGATACTCTTGCGGATGGTCGAGAAGTTGGTCAACATGCCGCCCAGCCACCGCTCGGTAACATGAAAGGAATGACAGCGGATGGCTTCCTCGCGGATGATATCTTTGGCCTGTTTTTTCGTGCCGACAAAAAGAACGCGTTCGCCATTGCGGACGATTTTGCTCATGGCCTGGCAGGCGTCGTGGAGCGAGGAGACGGTTTTCTTGAGATCGAGAATATGAATGCCGTTCTTCTCCATGAAGATGTACGGCTTCATCTTGGGGTTCCAGCGGCGGGTCAGGTGACCGAAGTGTACGCCGGCGGCCAGAAGATCTTCCAGTTTCTTCCGGGCGTCAAATTCGAATACGGGGGCTTCCTGCATGGGGACTCCTAATAGGGTTAAGCGGCCACTTTTCTCATTTCCGGGCACGATACGCCTGGGCGTACACCCATGTCCGGATCAAAAAGTGTGATGGTTGAAATACGTTTCCGATTAACGTTTCGAGAACTGGTAACGTTTTCTGGCTTTGGCGAGGCCGTATTTGCGGCGCTCTTTCATACGCGGATCGCGGGTCATCAAACCCATGGGTTTGAGGGCCTTGCGCAATTCCTCGTCGAGTTTGACCAGCGCGCGGGCAATGCCGAGGCGGATCGCGCCGGCCTGGCCGGACTTGCCGCCGCCGCGCACATTGGCGATGACGTCATACTTGGCGCCTTCCTCGGTCGCCTGAAGGGCCTCCAGCACATGCAACTGGTTGGACTCGCGCGGAAAGTACTTGGCGATGTCCAGACGGTTGACAGTGACCTTGCCCTGGCCGGGAATCAGCATAACACGGGCATTGGCGCACTTGCGGCGCCCAACCGCCGTTGAAGCTGCGGTCATAGGATCTCCTGTTTGAAATGATATCGATTAAACTTTGTGTTCGTCATGGCGGATTACCAGTTCAGCGTTTCCGGGTTTTGCGCCGTATGGGGATGCTCGGCCCCGGCATACACTTTGAGCTTCTTGAACATGACCTTGCCGAGTTTGTTTTTCGGCAACATGCCGTGAATGGCATATTCCAGGATGCGTTCCGGATTGGAGCGAATCAGGTCTTCAAACCGCTCGATGCGCTGGCCGCCCGGGTAGGTCGTGTTGCGGATGTATTCTTTCATGCCGACTTTTTTTCCCGTGACGCGAATCTGGCCCGCGTTGATGATGATCACGTGATCACCGCAATCGATGTGCGGGGCATAATACGCCTTGTTTTTGCCTTTCAGAATGGACGCCACACGGGTGGCAAAGCGACCGAGCGTCTTGTCCGTCGCATCCACGATATACCATTTGCGATGGATGGTGCTTTCCTTCGGCATCGCCGTTTTGAATGTAACTTTCACGCTGCTCTCCTTAGAATCAAAAAATGATCGTCCAATTTAGCCGCCTTCGTCATAGACCCTCGGGACACGGGACGCCACGTAAGTCTATAATTTTAGGGACGGCAATATATCAAACGAGGTATAACAATGCAAGGCTTTTTTGACGTTGGAAGGATTTTACGGAATCTCCAGGGTCATGCAGACAGGAATTTATTTAATGCCCGATTATGCCTATACTCAGGCAGCCTTACTGACCACCAACCTACGCCCTCTATGCCCAGATACATCGCTTTTCACAACGGCAAATTCATCGAAGAATCCGACCTGCGCATATCGCCTATGGACCGCGGCTTTCTGTACGGCGACGGGCTGTTTGAAACGTTGCGGGCCGTGGACCGGTCGGTGATCAGTTTCACGGACCACTGGGAGCGCCTCACGCTCGGATGCGAACGCGTGCGAATTCCGCCGCCACAAACGATGGCCGAAGTCCGGCACGCCATCGCCGAACTGCTCGTTCGTAACAACCTGCGGGACGCGGTCATTCGGTTGGCGCTCACCCGGGGCGCCACGGACCAATTCGGTTATGGTTTCTCGGACAAGCTCGTTCCAACCATCGTCATCATGGTGCGGCCGGTCAAAAAAATTCCCGAAGACCTGTACACCAAGGGTGTCGCCGTCGCCGTCATGGAAAAAGCCCAGGCCGTTTCGGCATTCAAGACCACGAGTGCGCAGTCGTATGCGCTGGCCAAACAGGCCGCGCTGGACAAGGGATGTTACGAGTCGATCCTCGTCGGAACGCAGGGCGAAATCCTCGAGGGCACCTCGAGCAATGTGTTCCTGTGGTACCAGGGCGCTGCCTACACCCCGGCGCTTCAACTCGGCATCCTGCCGGGAATCACGCGTCAACGCGTGATTCATCTTCTGAAAACCAAACTCCATGCGCCGGTCGAAGAAACCACCCTCGATCGTAAGACGCTCTCCAGCGCCGATGAAATTTTTCTCACCAATACCAACGTTCAGATCCTGCCGGTCACCCGCGTGGAAAACCAGGTCATCAGCAACGGCCGCATAGGACCGATGACCCAAACGCTGCTCAATGTCTTCCGTCAATCGATGGTGGAAATACTTGAATAGCCCGGCCATTCAGCCCCTGTCGTATGCCCCGGAACACATGCCGGAGTTGTACGCGCGCCTGCACGGCCAGGGTCCGTCTTTTTTCCTCCATTCGTCATTGCCCGGCACACCCAACTCCCGTTATTCGTACATGGGTTGTTGCCCGCACACGCTGCTGATGTCAAAAGGCCCGCGCCTCACTGTGATCGAGGATGGAAAGACCAGCGTATTCGACGCGGATCCGTTCGATGAAGTGCAAAAACGTCTGCACGCCCGCGCCACCGCCGGGTTGCCTTTTTTTTCGGGCGGCGCCGTCGGCTACTGGGGTTACGACCTCAAAGACCGGCTGGAACGATTGCCGTCCGTGGCCGCCACCAACGATCTGCCGGACGCCGCATGGATGTTCGTCGACGCGGTGATCGTCGCCGATTTTGAAAAACGGACGACGTTCCTATCGGGTACGCCGGACGGCATGGCACAACTCGCCGCTGCCCTCAATACAGAACCTGTCCGGCCACAGCGGCAGTCCTTCCGCTGCACGATTTCGCCGGCGCTTTCGCGCCCGGAATACCTGGAGCGGGTGGAGCGCATCCGCCGTCATATCGCCGCAGGGGATGTGTATGAAGTCAACCTGACCCAGCGTTTCGACTTGACCGTGGACACCGACAGTCCCGCGCCCGACCTGGACATTTTCCTTTCGCTCGCCGCCGTCAGCCCTTCGCCATTCTCGGCGCTCCTCAACTTCGGCCATCTTTCCGTCATCAGCTCTTCGCCGGAACGGTTCTTGCGGGTGAGTGGCCGTCTGGCCGAAAGCCGGCCGATCAAAGGCACACGGCCCCGCCGGTTCGATTTTCACGACGATGAATCCACGTATTTCGATCTGCTTCGCAGCGAGAAGGACCGCGCCGAGAATGTGATGATCGTGGACCTGGTCCGCAACGACCTTGGGCGCGTGGCCAAAACCGGCACGGTGAATGTGCCGGAATTGTGTGCGATCGAACCTTATGCCACCGTCTTCCAGATGGTCTCCACGATCACGGCGGAAATCGAATCCGCCCACTCAACCATGGATGCCGTCAAAGCGTGTTTCCCTCCGGGATCGATGACCGGCGCTCCCAAAATCCGCGCGATGGAAATCATCGAATCTCTCGAACCTTCCAAACGGGGCGTCTATTCGGGCGCCCTGGGTTACATGGGGTACGACGGGAACTGCGATTTGTCGGTCATTATCCGAACATTGATTCTCGAGGGACGGAGCGGTTATTTCCAAACAGGAGGCGCCATCGTTTGGGATTCGGACGCCGAAAAGGAATACCAGGAATGCCTCGACAAAGCCGAAGGCATTCGAAAAGCATTAGAGAGAATTGAGAATTGAGAATTGAGAATTGAAAATATTGAGAATTGGAAGCTCTCTCAAAATAGTTGCCTTAGTTCCTCTCTGTCCTTTTGGAGGAGGGTCAGCGAAGCATTCGCAGGGACGAATCGGTCGGTAATCCCCTCGTTGGTTGTCACACCCGCGTAAGCGGGTGTCTCCGTGCATCATGAAGGCTCCCGCTTTCCCTTCGACTTTGCTCAGGGCATGCGCCGGAGCGACAGGCTCTTTCTTTTCTTGCGCCTAAAACCGTACCACACACTAACTCTATCCTGTCACTTTCCTGCGACAATAGAGCTGTCCGCGCTGTCGGATTCCCACGACAAACCCATCACCCCACCCTCTTGATCGGCCTTTCAAGTACTTGAAAATACTTACCTGATACCGCCATTCCGACGGTGGCATGGAGGTTGTAATACTCCTCCGTGTCCAAAATTCCACCCACTGCTCAAGAACATACATCCGGAGTATTTTCGGCGTGCACACGAGGATTCTGATTCTTAATGAGAATATCGACGCCTTGTCGGCCATCCGACATGTGCTGGCAAAGGAAGGATGTGAAGTGATCACGGCCACCAACTGGGAAACCGCCGTCAAACTGGTCTCCAATCTCGACATCGATTATGTCATGCTGGACGCTCGCGGGGAGGAAGCGATTGCGTTGATGCAGGACGCGTCCCGGTTGAAAAGACCATGAACGTGATACCCGAAAATCAAACCATGAGCCGTATGCGACCTTTACAAAATACGTTTCTCCTGTTGGCGCTGTTGGCTGTCCCGGCCGTCGCGCAGTCGGACCAGACCGCCGACTACATCAATTCGCTGTTCTTTCACAACCGCCTGGCCGTGGTCCGCACCAGTTATGACCGGTGGCAGAGCCTGACGTCAACCTATTACCCGGACAAACATCCGTGGGAACTCAACAGCCATTTCTATTCCGCCATGAATGATTTCAATTACGGCAAGGACAAGGACGGCCATAGTGTTTCGCCGATGATGCTGGGTTATGCCTTTGGCTTTCCCGTCTTCGGATTTTATTTCCTGGGCTACACGACGGACTTTGGCAATTTTTTCCGCAAACCATCCAAAGAATCGCCCGGTTATTTCAAAGCCGCTACCGTGGGCGCCAATGTGGACCTGACGTACGCGACGCTGCAGGGCGATGCCACGTTCTCCAACAACACCGTGACGTTCTTCACGAAGACGTATGTGCCGTCCGTCAAAACGTTCATCGGTCTGGGCCTGAGCACCTACCGCCTGTCCACGCCGCTCGCCGCCGCCGAAGCCCCGGCCGGTTCCGGTCGCACCACGGCGGCCTCCACACCAAGACAGATTGTACGCGGCGGCGCTTATGCGACGGACATGATCCAGGCCGGCACGTCCATCGTCAGGTACTTCAACGTCGGTTTCCGTTACCTTCGCCTGGTGCAGGCGCGGTATGTGCCGAATATCTCGACCGCCTGGCATCAATTCCGCAACGTCGAAGAGTGGGAGCACATGACGTACGACGCGGAACTCTTCTTCGAATCTCGCAGTCAGACGCTTTCGAAAACGCTGTCACCGAAAGACTACGAAGCGCGCGTCGTGGTTTACTACATGTTCGATGAAACGCTCGTCAGCGAAAAAGTCGGCAAAAAAGGCGTGGTCGGCCGTCCGGCGGCCTTCCTGGGCCTCAGCTACAAATCGGAAGAAAATGGTTTCACCGGCAGCATCCCGACCCAAAGCGGCAAAGTCTACACCGGACAGGACGGCATCGGGTGGGAAATCGGCGTCGGCCTGCGCGTGCTGGGATTGAAACAATTCGGATTCCAGGAAGACAGCTACGTCAAATTGAGCTATTTCAGAAACTATAGCCAGTACTTCGAACGCTATCCGGGACTGCGAAGCGGCATTAAGTTCAGAGTGCTGTTATAAACCAACTAAAACAAGGAGAGAGGTCATGAAAATGTCCATTCCACACGTCGTGCGCGGATTTCTCGCGGCGACATGGGCTCTTGCGCTGGCCATGCCGGTTTTGGCCGGGGACGACTACACCAAAGCCACGCCCGCGTGGCAGTACAAAGGAAAAAAGAAACTGGACAATTTCATGGAAGTCCTGGACGGCAAAGGCCTGTTCACCCGAGACGGAGATTATCTTACCGTGATCGATCCGGCGAGCGGAACCGTCAAGTGGGAAAAGAAACTCGAAGGATTCAAGGACAAGGCATTCCGCATCGTGTGGAATGGCAATATGTACATCTACGGCACGAAAAAAGAAATGGTGGCGCTCAATTTGTCCGATGGATCGGAAAAATACCGCCTCGCCGTCAACAAGGATGTTGATCCCACGGAGTATGTTGACTACATCAACACAACCTATGGCGCTCTTCTCATCTATCAGGATGCGGTCGCTTTTTACGACCTGACCGACGGCAAGGAACTGTGGGTACGCAAGGACAAGAACATGACCCGCGGCAGCTACACCTTCTTTGGGAATGGCAACTTCCTCGCCTTCTATTCCAAGGAAGTGCACATGGTCGACTATAAAACCGGCCAAACGATCTGGAAGCGCAATGATTCCGGTTTCACACCCGGTGGCTACAATCTTCTCGCCAGCGGCAATTTCCTGATATTCTATGCCAAAGACGTTCAACTGGTGGATTTCAATTCCGGCAACACGGTCTACAGCGCCAAAGAACCCGCGACCGACAAGTTGCGGTATTCATGGGCGGTGCGCTCCAAAGACCCCAACGCCCCGGTGGTTTTGTTCCTGAACAAGCGCACGGCTCTGGTCAATAGCAAAGACGGTCGTGAACTCTGGTCGTCGCCGTCCAGGGGAAGCGAAGAGCTCGGCGGGCCAAAGACCGACAATTCCTGCGCCACCTTCATCGCCAACTCGGTCGTGGTTTTTCTGGAAAAGCAGGTCGTGGGCGTCAACCTGACCTCCGGACAGGTCATGTGGACGGAAGACGTCAAGGATAAGGATGATATCGGGCAGGCGGACGCGTACGCCGTGTCGGACGACCAGGGCATCGAAACCGGCGGCGCGATCATTCTGAACGGCGCGTGCCTGATGTTCGACGGGGAGGGGAAGAAACTGTGGCGCACCGCCGACAACACCCTCGTCGGCCAGGTGTGCAAGATCGTCAAGCTGGACGAATCGGACTATATGTTCGTAACCGGCAAACGGGCTTTCCTGATGACCGCCAAAGATCTCGGCGTGCACATGTACCGCATGAGCATGAAAGACGGAACCGTCAAGTACCATGCCCAGACCCGCGCCGGATGGTCCAGCGTAATCGGCCGTAACGCCAAAACGACTTTTGAAGGCGTCGCCGCCGGACCTTTCATCTACAAAGACATGGACATGGCCATTCTGATGACCAATATGGGCACGAACGTTTTCAGATTGTCGGACGGTAAATTTCTGAAAGACGGCAAGTGGATCGAAACGCCGATCGGGAAGTGGAACACCGACTTTACGCTCGACAAAAATCTGATGTACATGTGGACGTACACGCCGCCGGTGCAGGGCGCCAATATCGTCAACATCTACGCGAATGCTTTTGCGTCCATGCGAAATACGACATTCTCCAATCTCAATCCCGACCCCATCGTGACGGGCGACATGCTCTATCTGGCGGGCGATGAAAAAGTGTGGGCGGTCGACTTGAAAACCGGCAAGAAAATGTGGGAAACAAAAACCGGCGGGCCGGTTGTCCGCCTGCCATTCTCGCGCGGCATGATTTACCAGAATGGCGTCGTGTATTGCCGGACGGGCATCTACCTTGATCAGAACATTCTCGAAGGGTCGCGCCTCGAAAAACCGGCTGTCTACGCCGACAAAGGGGATTTCGGATTTGTGGCCGTCGACGCCAAATCGGGCAAAGTGCTCTGGAAAGTCCAGGACTTTGACAAAGCCGACCCGGAATACCTGGTCGACATGATCACCGACGAGGCGCTGGCCAAACAGAGCGAGAAGAGCAACTGCAAACTCAAGAACCTCAAGATCGGTTTTGTGAATCTGATGATCGACCGCCCGACGTACCGCCTCATGGGCGGCGGCGACGGCATGGCCGGCATCACCGGCGACGTGGCCAATCCGTGCAAGTCGTCCTGGAAGATCAAGGACGGTTTCGACAAAGCCTGGGCCGCCGAGAATCTTTCGACCGGCCAGTCCGCCATTGTCACCTTCATCGATAACATCGGCCGCGTGGTCATTTGTTCGAACAACAATATCTATTTGTTCGATGAAAAGACACAATCGGTGAAATGGAAAGCGAAACGTGAAGGCGGCGACGTCACCGTGCCATTCAAATTGTCCGAAAAGAACGGCTTGATCATGGACATTGACGGCAAGGAAATGACGGCCTACCGCGTCAACGATTGACGTGAATCAGGAAATGAAGCAAATTTTTCGGTTCCATCTCCGTGCAAACGGGGAAACAAAATAACGTATCCGGTTCTTAACTAACACAAGAGAGTGGAGGAATGTATGAAAAAGCTCAATGTACTCTTATTGTCACTGGCTGTGGCAACCTTTGTCGTCTTCAATAGTTGCGGAGATGACAAATCGGGCGGAGGAACGAAGAATTTTGGTTCGCAGGCGGAGGCAGATGCGGCCGTACAGACAAATCAGGTTTACATACTTTCAACAATCACAACGGCAGTCGCCACGGCTGAACTCGCAACCGATTTCAATGGGAATTTTGGAATGGGCGGCTTTGCCAAACCACGTCAAGGGCAACAGCGAAGAACCTCGGGCGGGGGGTACAATTCTGGAACAGGTTGGTGGACTTTTGATACCACAGGCACGGATGCTTACGGCGACTTCAGCTATAGTTTTCAACTCCGCTTCACACCCCGAGGAACAGACGGCCTGCCGACAACTTCCACCGACCGGATGGAATATGGTTTTGATGTATCAATGGATATGGATGAGGACAACAGCACTCTCACTTTTGACTATGCCGGCGATATGGATATGACCGGAGTGTCCGGGTACAACGCGGGCACCGGAAATGCAACCGTTAACGGAAATTGGAATTATGAAATCGGGGTTGTCACAACAAGTGGACAGACCTACACGTTCGAATATCTCTATGCCATTGATTACAATGCCCTGGTCATCTCCCCAACGGCTCAATATGAAATGCAGAGCGGTTCCATCGGTTTCACGTTGCGTTATGATATCACGCCCAATATTCAGGGCTTCGATGAGTACAACGTTGCAGGTACGATTACTTTCGACGGTACGCGATATGCCGATTTGGAGTTTGGCGGCTACCATTACATAATTGATTTGCTAAATCACACGATCACGCCGGCGTAAGGCCCTAAAGTACAGTCCTGGAAAAGAAGAGAAACGGGATGCCACTAATCATCCCGTTTTTTTTTTCATACAGCAGATTGTTTGTCTACTTCAAGAATAGCATTTTTCGACTGGATTGAAAACTTCCCGCCATGATCCTGTAAACATAAACACCGGACTCTACGACTCTCGCAGCTTCATCAGTGCCGTCCCACTCCACAGAATGCTTGCCCACCGACATCTGAGAGTTCACAAGCGTCTTGACCTTATGACCCAAGATATTGTATACGCTGATACTCACAAACTCATTGGATGGAAGCTCATACCGGATCGTGGTAGTTGGGTTGAACGGATTAGGAGCGTTCTGTGACAACAGAAACCCAGTCGGTGCGAGCTCAGGCAATATCTTCTGTTCCTCTTCGTTGATCTTGCTATCCGTCCAGCGTGCTATTCCATCGGAGATCGTTCCACCCGCATTTCCAAAGTATCCTCCAACAAATAGATCATATTTCCAACTAAAACCACCCGTATATGCCACATTGATTGCTGACCCGATTCCATCCAGTCCACTTCCCATTTGTGTCCACTGATTAGTCGCCATATCCCAGTAAGCAATTCGTTGCCTGTTTTGTCCGCCAATTGAAGTGAAGTCTCCGGTGGCAAACACCCGGTTTCCAACATGACTAATTGAGTAGACTCTGTTATTTCCTCCGCCGTTCAGACTATTCCAAGATGAACCATTCCATTGTGCAATATTGCCAAAATCTGTCTGGCTTCCTGCTCGATCAAAGAGGCCACCAACTGTAACGAGGTTTTCAGAGACTGCAATCGATTGAATGATTGGGGTTATCACTCCACCGATTGACAGAGGTTGGCCTACTGCCGACCATGAATTGATGTTCCATTTCGCCAGCCCGGACACATCCACGAATCCAGAACCACTTTGAAATGCTCTCTTGAAATTTCCTCCGACATACAACGATCCAGCATTGTAGACCATACACTTAACTTCGGGAAAGGCCCAACCTGTAGTTTGATAAAGACCATTCCCGACTGAAGTCCATGTGCCGCCATTGTATTTAGCAATGTTGTTTAGTGTTATCTCTGACTGTCCGTTAAACCCGGAAGAGAAAACGCCACCCACATAGATTTCATTTGAATTCACCACAGCAATGGCATTGACGGATGCAAGCGCAAGTCCGCTGGAGGATTTTAGCATTCCCCCAATTTGAGTCCATTGGGTCCCGTTCCATTTGGTAATCCAACCGTAACTATTTAAGGATGGTAGATCAAATCCCTGAGCGAAAACACCACAGTAAATTTCTGAGGAATTGACCACTGCAATTGATTTCACCACGAGTTGAATACCTACTGAGAGGGGACTCCAAGTTTTAGTCGTCAAGTTGTACTTAACTACGTTTCTTATTCTCTTGCCACCTGCGGTTGAAAAATCCCCACCAACAAAAACATCACCCCCGGACCTGCCTACTGCATAGACTGACCCGTTGACTCCGCTGTTGTTTCCTCCGTAAGAATACCAAGTCCAATCACTCCTGTCCAGCGTTGCTGTGTTGTTTGCGAGATAAGAGCCGGCCATTTCAAAAATACCCGACACATGGATGTCATTGCCGACAATTCTGAGGCTCTTGATGCAGGGTCGCGTTGCTGATACAAGGTCCGCTCCGAATTTCTCCCAAGTTGACCCGTTCCAGCGGGCGAGACCCCGATATCCGGTCGTATTTCCAGCTTGGTCAAAATCACCAGCAACCCATAGGTTTGTTCCATCAAATCCTATGGAATTTACTTCAGCATCCGAATCCACCGAATTGGTCACTCCGTTGTTACTTATTGATGAGCCCAACCGATACCATTCGCCAGTTGCAGAACGGAATCTTGCAATATTATGAACATTCCCTTCCCCACTTTGAGTATATGTTTTCCAGAACCGACCACCAACATACGCCCACCATCCGCCCTGATAAGTCGGATCTGAAGTAACGGCTATTGACGTGACATACCCAGGACCATACACTCCCTGGTCAGCAACTCCCCAACCAACCGGATGCCATGTGTTGTTCTGATATCGAACCACGTTTTTCCCCCACGCATACGGAGTTGATCCATAGTAAACGTCGGTGAATTTCCCCCCGATAAAGATTCCATATGTACCGCCATCACAGATAGTGTAGACAGCAGGATAACCATCCAACGACCCAACACCTCCACCAAGACCGTCAAGGGACGACCAATTTGGACCGTATGCTGCGATGTTCTTTACCCATGTTGTTCCGGCCAAATTGAAAGTACCTCCAACATATATTTTCTCACCAATCTTTGCCGTTGCGTAGACTGGTCCGTCGACCCCGGCGCCGAGATTGTCCCAGATGCCTGTACCTACTTCCAATGCCACATTATGAAAACCTTGTGTACCCCCTACACTCGTAAATAGGCCCCCTACCAATGTTCCCCACGAGGTTATTGAGATTGAATAAACCGCACTACCATCAGTACCAAATCCAGAACCGGCGCCCGACCACGAATTTGTAGTCTTGTCGTATACTGCGAAATTCCTGGTATTCAATGTGCCTATTCTCGTGAAATTCCCTCCAAAATATATTTTACCTCCACTTTCGACCATGCAGTATATCGGCCCATCGGATCCATACTGTGCAGAATAATCAGTGCTCCATTTCTCATCCCCGGGCAATTGGGCGAACAGGGAGGATGCAAGAATGCCGGCAATTCCGAATAACACACGTAGCGTCTTCATAATTCCCTCCGGAATTTGAATGAATGTTGGGTTTTGTTTTTGCGGCTAGTCTAGACGACTAGCTACGACAGTTATAATATAGGACAAATCAGTCTCTAGTCAAGATAAATTATCCACGTCATCAAACCCCAATTCACTGATATGTTGCAAACTCACCGGCGATTTGCTTACATTGGACGGACGCTTATTAGAAAAGGATGATGCATCGCCATGATACGTTTGATCGTTTTCGCGGCCGGCCTGATTTGGACGGCGGCGCTTTTCCCGCAAGGCCAGGTGGTTTTCCAGGATGATTTCTCCGACAACCACAACACGTGGTGGGAAGGAAGCAATGAAAACTACAACTTCCGTGTGACCAACGGCGCGTACGTGTTTGATAATTTCAGTCAAACCACCTACACCATCGCCAAAAATGTCGGCTTGAGCCAGGACGATGACTTCGTCATCGAGACGACCATCCGGAAAGTCAGCGGCGTCGACAATCACATCTATGGCCTCCTCTGGGGTTATCAGGATGCCGACAATTGTTATGCGTTTGGAGTTTCCGGCAACGGGTACTACATGTACGGCAAATGGACGGCCGGCCAATGGCAGGATCTCATCGCCTGGACCACGTCGTCGTCCGTGAATGTGTATTCCGGCTACGGCGTGACTAACCGCCTCAAAGTGGAACACACCGGCGAACGCGTCGATTTTTACATCAACGATACCTACGTGAACTCGTCATCCTGGGAGCGGCCCGCGGGCAGCCAGGTGGGTTATGTCGTCACCAAAACCCAGCGTATCGAAATCGAAGATCTCACGGTCCGCAAGCCGGGATCATCGGGCTACGCCGGATCGGGCGGCATCACGTCGTGGGACAATCCGTACGGCCATAACACGGCGATACGCGCGGTGGCCTTCGACCGCAATGGCAACAACGTCGCGAGCCTGGACGAAAGCACGCAAATCAAAATCTGGGACGTGCGTTCCGGGGTCGCCAACCAGACGATCAACATCCGCGACGGCGTTTCGGACATCGGCGTCAGCGCAGACGCCACCAAGGCCATCTGGTGGGACAGCCAGAATAACGTGGGCGTCTACGACCTCATGTCCGGCAGTTCTCTGATGAACGATCATTCGGCCTCAACCTTTGGCGCCGAATGGGCAAGACCCTTTGCCATCAGTGCGGACGGACTGCTGGCCGCCTTCAGAGACCAGGATTTTAACGTGAAGGTTTTCGCCACATATTCCGGCAGCACGACGTCCGTCCTGCGAGGTTCCCAAAACGTCTATTCGATGGCTTTTGACGGAGACGGCCGTACGATGGCCGTCGGCTACGCGTCCGCCGCCATCACACTATTCGACGTCTATTCCGGCCAGATCCTGCGGACGCTGACGGGTTATGACACTTATTATATCCGAGCCATCGCGTTGAGCGCCGACGGTCGGCTCGTGGCCAGCGCGGGCGACAGCTACTGCAAAGTGTCCGACGCCAATTCGGGCCAGGACGTGGCGCTCCTTGGCGGTCACACCGAAGGCATTGACGTCATTACGTTCAGTCCGGATGGCCGCTTTGTGGCCACCGGCAGCGCGGACAATTCCGTGCGGCTCTGGAATATCCAGACCGGTACGCAGGTGATGCAATTCACCGAATCGACGGAAGACATCAAGGCGCTGGCTTTCAGCCCCGACGGTCAGACCCTGGCCGGCGGCGGTGTGGACCACACGATTCGCATTTGGAATATCGGCGATGTGACCGGTGGCGGTTACAATGAATACCATACGGCGGACTACGGCGGACAAACGACCGACGTCTGGTCGCTCGCCGGCGCGGCCTTTGACCAGGGCGACTATCCCACCGCCGTGAATTATTTCCAGCAGGCTCTGTCCGAAGCCGAACGGAATCAGAACATCAGCCTCCAGGCTGACGCGCTCACCTCCCTGAGTATCACCTTCGAAAGAATGTCCCAGTACGATCTCGCACGGGAATATTCGACACGCGCCATCCAATCCGGCGGCGCCGATCACCGGCCTTATTACACTCTCGCCAAATTGGCCTACGATCAGGGCAATTATTCTGAATCCGAATCGTACTGCCGAGATGGTATGGCCCGATTTCCGGACAACCCGGACCTCAAGCGCATCATGGGCGCCATCCTGACCGTCTATGGCAACAACTATTACAACAGCCAGAGTTATGGGGATGCGATCAACTATTACCAGAGTTCCGTGCAGCACTATGATCAGGATGCCAATACCTACATGCTGCTGGGCTATTCTTACTACGCGGTGAATCAATACGGGTATGCCGCCCAGGCGCTGGAGCGTGCCGAACAGCTGAACCCCAACATCGGCCAGGAGAATTCCAGTTTTTACGAAATCCTGAACTATTGCCGGAGCAACCGCTGACGGAAATATTCATCCGAAGATATATCCTAAACACCATTCACAGAATCATCTCATTACCTAACAGGAGAAAGAGTTCCATGAAGCATGTTACACGTTGGCTCGGTACGCTTGTGTTGCTCCCCCTCGGTCTATTGACCGCACAGACGGATATGCAGGATGCCGTCCAAAACCTTGCCCAGGATGCAGCACAGAAATATGTTCATCCTGTTGTATCGGGGTTCGGAAGCAACCTGAATACAGGTTGGTTCCATCGGGCGCCGAAGGCGTCCAAATTTGGATTCAACGTCGAAGTCGGCATGGTTTTTATGGGAACCATGTTCAATAAGAAGGACAAGACGTTCACGTCGCATAACACGCTGACCTTGTCCGAATCCGACGCCGGTTTCTTTGCCGAAGCAATCATAAACGGCGACCCTACGCTGTCGGACCTGGATGAGGACGATCTGCTGAGGACTCAGGCGATCGCCGCGATTACGGATCAGCTCATCGGCCGGGAAATGACCATTGACATTTCCGGGGCAACCGTGATCGGAAGGAAAAACGACAGGATACGTGTTACATATGGTGCGGGGGCAGGAACGGTAACCTACGGTGGGAATACATACAGCTTGGACAACACCACTGACACCACCGACATCGGCGGACTTCTGAACACACCGGTCGTGCCTCTCTTGGCGCCGCAAATTACAGTCGGTACGATCATGGGAACACAATTGACGCTGCGGTATCTTCCTCCCATCAAGGCAGACGAGAAAATCGGAACGATCGAATATGCCGGATTCGGAATCCAACACAATCCGCAAGTGTGGTTCGGCAAAGTAATTCCTGTGGATGTGGCCGTTGCGTATTATCATCAGACATTGAAGCAGGGCAAACTCTTCGAGGCAACGGCCAATGCTTACGGTGTGACGGCCAGCAAGCAATTCGGATTCCGGCTATTGAACATCACTCCGTATGCGGGATTCCTGCTCGAATCGTCCGAAATGAAATTCAAATACGACTTTGAATATCTTCTGGCGGACGGCACTCCCGCGTCGGCGAAGATTTCGTTCAAAGAAAAAGGTAACAACACCAGTCGTCTTACGATCGGTACCAACATCCGGTTCCTGGTCGTCAACATCAATGCCGATTACAGCATTGCCAAGAATACCGCCTACAGCGTGGGTGTGAATTTCGCTCTGTAATTTGCAAGAAAAGAGAAAAAGCGGTCAAAGGGCTGGTCTTACGGATCAGCCCTTTTTCTTTGGCAGGGCTTCGAAAAGTTCCAGCGCCTTCATGTAGTCGTCTTGTGAATTCATGTTGAAGAACACATGGCGATGCGTGCGTTCTTCCAGGTCATCAGCATTGGCAACCGTGGTGTGTGAGGGTTCATACAAATCCTGCAGGGCCAGCCGGCCGGCCGCGCGGTTCGATTCAATCGACGGCAGAAGTTCTTTCGAATAGACAGCGCAGAGTGATTCAAATCCTTTTGCCCCGCGCGGCACCACGATGCGGGTCGTCGATCGGATGGCCCCGGCCAGACATGAGACCACGCGCGCATCAAACAGCGGCAGATCGCATGCCAGAACAAAATTGTATGGAAATTTGGAATACGACAAACCGGCGTGCAGTCCGGACAACGAACAGGATTCGTCGAACAGGTCCGTGACCACCGGGATGGACAGGAAGCGGAATTTTTCGGGTTCCCTCGCGACGACGACTACCTCGCGTACGGCGCCCGACAATTCGCGGATCAGATGCTCGATGAGGGTGGCGCGGGAGAATGGGAGAAGGGCTTTGTCGGCGCCCATTCTCTCAGAACGGCCGCCGGCCAGGATGATTCCGCCAAGGTCCGTCATCATCACGGACGAAGGACCGCCTTGTGGAACCGTTCCTTCGGCGACAGATCGATCGAATAAACGTGCCCGTTGGTATGAAGAACCAGGCTGGATGCGCCGATTTCCAGACGTGGCATCTTGAAATAGACCGGGCCTTTCGAATGGTCGAGATAAACGCTCAACATCCGGTCTTCATAGTGGACATAAAACCACTCAAGGCGTCCGTCCTTTTCCAAGGATGCCTCTTTGATATCCACGGCGGTCAGATCGACGGGATTCTTGAAAAGAAGACGGGATTCGGATTCTGTCTTATCCTCGGCGACCACCACAAGCTTCATGTCGTTCATTTTCGGCAGCAAGATCGACTCGGCTTTGAACTTCTGGGCTCCCTTGGTCTTTGCATTTTCGGTCGGGGAAGACAGGGTCAGGGGACGCGTCGTGGTGGCGCTCTTGCCGGTACTTTTCTTGGCCAATGGCGCTTTGGCGGAATCCTCCCGGAAGGTCATCATTCTTTCTTCTTTGGCCGGCGGCAATGGCTTGTCCTTTTCCAAAGCGGGCGACGGGATCTTCTTTTCGACGACCGGTTCGACATCCGGAACGTGGAAGAAAAGACGGTAGACCAGGTAGGAGGCCCCTGCGGCGATTGTAACGACGGCAGCCGCTTTCATGATCCACGAAACGGTCATCAAACGGCCCGAACTTCGGCCGCCGGGCGAAAAGGACATCACGGATGCCGTGGCGCCGGAGGCATGGATCTGGTCTCTCAGGCGGCCTTTCAGGTCGGCACGGCCCCGTTGCCGGATCGCCCCGGCCACCATCGCGGTCATTTCAACTTCCCGCCGCCTCTCCGGATCGGCCAGCATCAGGGCTTCCAGACGGGCCGTTTCCTCCGGTGTCAGCCTGCCCAACACATAGCGGTCCAGAATATCGTTTTCTTCAAGCCATTTCGTGTCAACGTCGGACATGGTTCGCTTTCATCACTTACCGGGTTTTTCGCTCATCGCTTTCTTGACAAGATTCTCGAGTTCTTTTTTGCATTGCCATTTCTTGGCTTTGGCGACGTCGGTATTCGCAAATTTCAGTTCGCGGGCAATTTCCTCCATCCCTTTTTCTTCCAGATAGAACATCGTCAGTACTTTGCGGCAGGTGCTGCCGAGATCGCTGATGCATTTCAGGATGATCTGGTATTCCTCCCGGTGGACGATGTCTTTCAGTACATCGATCCGCTCTTCAGCCACCACATAATCGTCGACGTTGGAGGTCTTGCCGATCTTTCGTTTGCTGATCTCCCGCAGCCACTTGTTGCGGACGACCGAATACACGTACGTGCTGATCTTGGACGTCAGATCGAAGTCGCCGTGCGTGACATTTTCCCAAAGAACAACCAGGGCATCCTGCAACATATCGTCGGCATCTTCTTCACGCCCGCTGTTGTCCAGGATGAACTTGCGGACCATGACGATATTGGTGCGGTACACATGGACCAGAGCGCTCTCGTCGCCCTGCCGGATTCGCCGGATGACCTGCTGATCCGACTCAACCGTGGCCGATTCATACGCCCCGGGTTTCATCCAAGCCTCTGGTTAAGGTGAATTGACAAAATGGGCAAAATGTAAATCCTGAATAATCAAAAAATCTAAGTTTTTCGCATCGCCGGCCATATTAACACTTTGATGGCCATTTGTCAACCGCCAACAGCCAATCAAACGGGCGAAGAGTGTCCGTTTCCAGAGATCCGTCACTCTTATAATCCAAATCCCGCCCCAGGCCGCACGACCGGTGGACGGAAGTCATTGACCGTCATTCGCCTTGATAAAATTCCTGATCCCCACATAGATCCCCTCAGCCAGCTTGTTCTGTCCCTCTTCGGAGTTCAGGAATTTCTCCTCCGCAGGGTTGCTGATGAAAGCGGTTTCGACAAGTATGGATGGCATGGAAGCGCCCATCAGAACGTAAAACGGAGCCTGGGATACGCCCCGATTTTTTATCGTGAGCTGTTTCGACAGTCCTTTTTGGACGGCGGCCGCCAATTCCTCGCTTTCCTGGACAAAAACGCTCTGCATGATATTGGCCAGGATGAATTTTTCATCCGTGAAGTCCCCGTAATCGTGTTTCTCCTCCTCATACTGGATGACTTCGTTTTCCTTTCGCGCAACGGCCAGCGCCTCATCCGTCCGGCTCGGGGAGAGGAAGAATGTTTCGAAGCCGGTGGATTGGCGGCTTTTGGAGGAATTGCAGTGGACGCTGACGAAAAGTTTGGCGTTGCGGGCGTTGGCAAACTGCGTGCGTTTCTTGAGCGATATCCGCGTATCGGTGGTGCGCGTGTATTCCACGCCGATGCCCAGCCTCTGGTCAATCAACCGGCCTAATTTGAGAATGATTGCCAGAGTAATGTCCTTTTCTTTGATGCCTTTCTTGCCTGAAGCGCCGGCGTCCACGCCGCCATGACCGGCGTCCAAAACAATCTTGTCGATCTTCCACTTTTCTTTTTCTTTGAGAAGATTCTGCCCGGTTTTGACGCTGCCGACCGTTTCAAGATCCTTCGGATCTTTCACGCGAAGCACAATAAGGATGGCCCCCTCTTTCTCCTCCGCGAGGATTTCCTGGCCGGTGAGTTCGCCGGTCAGTTGAAAACTGAGCTGGACGGAATTCTTGTTTTGAAAAACCAGCGCCCGCTTGATGAGCTTGTATTTTTCGAGTGTTTTGATCGATTCACTGAGTTCCGCAGCCGCCAATCCCCCGGACACCGTCACATACACCCAGCTTTTGTTTTTCCAGATTTCGAGGTCGTTTTTCTGAAATGGCTTTTCCGTCGTCACGTGGATCAGCAGTCCGTTGAGCCGTGTCTCACCGGAGATCGCGGTCAGGTTGGCGGCGGAGGAAACGGTTTGCTCCTCCTTGACCGTGACGGACCCTCCCTTCGACGCAAGGGCGCCCGCCTTTTGGCCGTTCACCAGGAGCGGCGTGTCGGAATAGGTGTTGAGAATGGCCGAGAAGGGCACAATCGGCACCAGGATTCTGCCATCGATAAACAGCGTCGGTACCGGCAGCTGGTGCGTTTGCTTTTCATCGATGACCACGAAAGCGTTCTGCCCGGTGACTTTGATCTGGTGCTTTGGCAAATAGAGGACGATTTTCTGTTTGTCGTGGTTGAAGAACGACTTGACGCCCATCAGTTCGGCGAGCGCGGCGGCGGCGACAAAATCCTGGTCACCGGAGAATACCGGTACGACGGACTTTGTTTTTGAACCGAACTGCAGCGTCATCGGCTGTTGACCCAGAAGTCGGGACGCAGGAAGGAGCAGAAAAGTTACGAGAAGGAATTTCATGGAACGTTTCATCTTGATGCCCTGGCGTGGAGCGCCCGATGACCGATGTCGGTGCGAAAATATTTTTCGTCGAAGTCTATTGCCGAAACGCCGCGATAGGCGAGGGCGAGGGCGTCTTCCAGGCGGTCGGCGGATGCGGTAATCCCCAGGACCCGTCCGCCGGCCGTGACCAGCGAACCTTCATTCATCGCCGTGCCGGCATGAAACACCAAAGCGCCGGATGCCCGTGCCGTCTCCAAACCGCGAATCGTTTTGCCCTTTTGAAAAGCATCCGGATATCCGCCGGAGGCCATCACGACACACGCCGCTGAGCGTGGCAGAATTTCCAGCCGGTAATTCTTCAGATTTCTTTCGGCAACGGCCATAAAAAGATCGACGATATCGCTGCCAATCAACGGCATGAGCGCCTGGCATTCCGGGTCGCCGAAACGGCAGTTGAATTCCACCACTTTGGGTCCGTCGGGTGTGAGCATCAGACCGCCATACAGGACGCCGCGGTACGGATGGCCTTCGTTGATCATGGCGGCAATGGTCGGCTCGATGATCGTCCGTCTGGCCTCGTCCAGAAGGGGGCCGGTCATGACGGGCGCCGGTGCATACGCCCCCATGCCGCCGGTGTTTTTTCCGGTGTCGCCGTCGCCGGCGCGTTTGTGATCCTGCGCGGCGGGCAACATCACATAGTCGCGGCCATCGGTTATGGCAAAAAGTGAAGCCTCTTCACCGGTCATCATATCCTCAACCACCACCTGGTCTCCGGCGTTTCCGAAGTTCTTGTCGCCCATGATCAACTGCACGGCGGCGAGCGCCTCGTCCACTGTAGGACACACGATGGCGCCTTTGCCGGCAGCCAACCCGTCCGCCTTGACAACGCACGGCGTGTTTCTTCTCAGTATGTATTCCCTGGCGGCTGTCGCATTGTCGAAAACTTCAAAGCCGGCCGTGGGAATACCGTATTTTTTCATCAACTGTTTGGAGAACACCTTGCTGCCTTCCAGCCTCGCCGCGTCGCGGGTCGGCCCGAAAACGGCACAACCCGCCGCCTCCAGGACGTCTACCAGACCCAACACGAGAGGCCGTTCCGGACCGACCACCGTCAGGTCAATGCGACGGATACGGATGAAGTCCAACACCGCGGCCATGTCATCCGGACGAATCGGCACGTTTTCGGCGAATTCGGCAGTGCCGGGATTGCCGTTGGCGCAAAAGATGCCGGAAACCCTTTTCGACTGGGCTATTTTCCAGACGAGCGCGTGTTCGCGTCCACCGTTTCCAATAACAAGAATGTTCATGCGAAAGTTGTGGCGTCCGTCATTACGTGATCAGGCGCAAATTAGGCATTTACGGAAAGACAAACAAGTCCAAGACGCCGCGTGTCCGATTTTTGGCTATTCGAAAGAGTCCATTCACGCTCCCCGAGTATGGGGCCGACTAAAAAGTTCCAAATTTGAGAAAAGCGTGTCAGCCTGAGACTGTCGCTCCCGCGCATGCCATGAGCAAAGTCGAAGGGAAAGCGGGAGCCTTCGTGATGCACGGAGACACCCGCTTACGCGGGTGTGACAACCAACGAGGGGATTACCTCTGAACGAATTCAAACAATATGCGCACGGTAAGCGCTCAACCCTGACCCTCCCGTTCGAAGGGGAGGGCCCGGGTGGGGTGCTTTTTCGGCGAGTCGCTACTTGGAATGGCTGACGATGAGATACCGTATGGCGGATTGTCCGGCCAGATCGGCATGATCGGCGGCGGTTCGTCCCTGATGGTCTCTGACGGAACTATCGGCGCCTTTTTCGAGCAGAACTCTTACGGCCAGGATGCGATCATATTGAGCCGCCAGCATCAACGCCGTCATGCCTTCCTTGTTGGTTTGGTTGATGTCCGCTCCGCCGTCACATAACGCCTGTATCATGTCCTGCCGGCCTTTGACGGCCGCCTGCAGGAACGGCGAAAAACCAAACCGGTCACGTACGTTGGGTGAGGCCCCTTTGTCCAGAAGCAGCCGAACAACCGGCGTCCGGTCGAAGAGTACGGCAAAGGTGAGCGCCGTCTTGCCATCGGCGTCCTGAGCCGTCACGTCGGCGCCGCGATCCAGAAGACTTTCGATCGCACCTTTGGGCGCGTAACGCACGGCGTACATCAATGCCGTTTGGCCGTTGGTGGCGCGGTCGTTTATCACGGCCCCTCTCGACAGCAAAATACGCATGACTTCCTTGTGTCCCTCGCGTGCCGCGATCATCAATGGCGTCGGCTGGTTTCGTTCCGACAACGCCGAATCTTCCATCATGAATCGCAGATTGGGATCCATACCGGCATTGAGGAATGTATTGACGAGAATGGCATCTCCGGATCGTATCCTGTAAAGAAAGGAACTTTCGCTATATTCGATGCCGAGGTAGTCGAGATCTTTGCGGGCGTTGTCCTGGCGTGAGCCGCAGGCAAAGGTCCATATCATCAGAAAAAGAAACACACACTTCATAATAAATCCTGAAATAGTAAACGGCTCGTTTTTCCCACGGGCCGGCTTCTGGTCATTGAGTTCCGGCTGTTACCGAATGCGCCGGAATTCTGCCCCACATTACTGACTCAAACAAAAAAAGCCTCAGGAATTTCTTCCTGAGGCTCCTTACAACGAGAAGTCGTGCTTACTTGAAACGAACCTTGATACCCAAGCCAATGCCAAAAGCGTTCGAACCGGCATCACCGAGGTTCAGGCCTTCCATGTTATAGAAAAGATCGCCATACAGCGCGCCACCATCCATCGGCCAATACTCGAGTTCAACCAACGTAATGCCCAAATCCATGGGTGACTGTTCCTTACCCTTGTCATCCAGAGCCTTGGCGCCATCTCCCAAGCCCATCATGATATCCAATCCGCTGTTAAAGCGCATCTTGTCCTTCGCCATCCAGTAATAGCGGCCACCAACAGTCACGTACATGGCCAGTTTGTCATAGCCTCCGTCTTTGGCAGCATCGCCGCCAAACTTGACGATCTGGAGGCCACCATTAATACCGATATTGTCGGCAACAAAGTAGCGGACTTCCGCGCCCGGGGATATCTCAGACTCGGACTTTGATCCGCTGGCTTTGCCTTTGGAACTGGCGAACAAATTACCGCCAATACCCAGGTGCATCTGGCCTTTCTCCTGCGCAAATGTGGAAGCGGTGATAGCAAACAAAGCAACGACAAACATCGTCAGCTTTTTCATGTCCTTACTCCTTAAATGGGTTTAGTGTTAACTCTCTTCCTATTACGGAAGCATTCTTTTATCTATGACCGGAACAAAACGTAAACGTAACTTATGCAACTAATTCTCTGTACGTTATGGCTTTAAAGTTTCATTGTCAACAAGATTTTTGTCTGAGTTCATGAGGGGGATTATCGTAACATGGGTATTTTCAGATTTTTATCATTGGCGATGGCCATGGCTTTCTCGTATCCGGCATCGGCGTGGCGAAGGATACCCATACCAGGATCACTGGTGAGCACACGTTTGAGGCGCGTGGCGGCCTCAGGCGTTCCATCGGCCACGACGACCATGCCGGCATGTATCGAGAAGCCGATCCCCACACCGCCGCCATGATGCAGCGAAACCCATGTGGCGCCGTTGACGGCATTGATGGCAAAATTGAGGAGCGGCCAGTCGGCAATGGCGTCGCTGCCGTCTTTCATCAATTCGGTTTCGCGATTGGGCGAAGCCACCGAGCCGCAATCGAGATGGTCGCGTCCGATGACGATCGGCGCTTGAACTTTGCCGGTTTTGACGAGATCGTTGAAGATCAGCCCGGCTTTGTCGCGTTCACCATATCCCAGCCAGCAAATCCGGCTGGGCAAGCCCTGGAAATAGACGTGTTCGCGCGCACGGACGAGCCACCGGTGCAGCGCCTCCTTTTCAGGAAACGCCTCCATGATCGCTTTGTCGGTCGTGTAAATATCCTGCGGATCGCCGGACAGCGCCGCCCATCGAAAAGGTCCCTGGCCTTCGCAGAAAAGCGGACGGATAAATGCCGGCACGAATCCCGGGAAATCAAACGCATTGGTCACGCCTTGTTTTTGCGCCTGTGCCCGTATGTTATTGCCGTAGTCAAATACGACGGCGCCGCGTTTCTGGAATTCCAGCATGGCCTGAACATGGATAGCCATGGATTCCATGGCCCTCCGAATATAGTCGTCGGGCTTGTTTTTTCGGTAGGCCGCGAGTTCCGCGACGTCCAGACCGGCCGGCACGTAACCGTTCAGGGCATCATGCGCGGACGTCTGATCGGTCACCATGTCCGGTTGATAGCCGCGCCGGATCATTTCAGGAAGCACTTCGGCGGCGTTGCCGAGCAGGGCGATGGACCTGGGCTCGCCTTTCTTTTTGTGTTCCTGGGCCATCTCCCACGCGTCATCGATATCGCGGACCATGACATCACAGTATCGCGTTTCCAGTCTGCGTTGAATGCGGTGCGGGTCGACTTCGACGGCAATCACGACGCCGTCGTTGAGTGTGACCGCGAGAGGCTGGGCGCCGCCCATGCCGCCAAGTCCGGCTGTCAACGCAATCGTGCCTTTCAAACTGCCCTTGAAATGCTGTCGCGCGCATTCACCGAAGGTCTCGTACGTGCCTTGCAGGATGCCCTGCGTGCCGATGTAGATCCAGCTGCCGGCGGTCATCTGCCCGTACATCGTCAATCCCATCCGCTCGTATTCCCGGAAGTTTTCCCATGTCGCCCAATGCGGCACAATATTGGAATTGGCAATGATGACGCGCGGCGCATCGGTATGGGATTTGAAAATACCGACGGGTTTGCCGGATTGGACCAGAAGGGTTTCATCGTTCCCGAGGTCTTGAAGACTCCGCACGATCGCATCAAAGCATTCCCAGTTGCGGACCGCTTTGCCGCTGCCGCCGTAGACGACAAGCTCGGCCGGATTTTCAGCCACGTCCGGATCGAGGTTATTCATCAGCATGCGCATGGCCGCTTCCTGCTGCCATCCTTTGCAGGTCAATTGATTGCCCCGCGGCGCGCGGATTTCTCTCATAGTCGCCTCATCATTCTGTGTCGTTTGCGTCCCGATATGGGGATTCCGTAAAAACCGCCCAAATATAATCCTATCCGTATGACACAATCAACCAAAACAAGATGACGCCGTCGGACCAGTTGAATTTCACTTAACCAGTATCATGCGTTTCGTCAGGGTCTTGTCTTCGTAATTGAGGCGATAGAAGTAGACACCCGACGCTACTTTGTACCCCCGATCATCGGTTGCATTCCAAAACGTCTCGAAAGTACCCATAGGATGTGACGACCGATCGACCAGGCGCCTGACCGGTTGACCCATGGCGTTGAAAACCGTGATGCTCAGACGACCCGCCGCCGGCAGGCGATAACGAATGGTCGTGGTTGGATTGAAAGGATTTGGGAAATTCTGTTCGAGTGACACGTCGTTCGGTTGTTCCGCTTTTCCGGCTATGGAAACGAGTTCACTGAGAAGCGTCCGTTCATAAACGCCATTTCCGTGCGTGGCGGCGCGGAGTTTGCCGTTGGTGGGCGACACAACGAGATCCATGATCATGGCGGCATCCGGCAATCCGGCCTGAAAAACCGACCATGAGTTGCCGGCATCCGTCGAAACATAAACACCGATGTCGTTGCCGAGATACACGTGCTGTGGATTGGCCGGATCAATGGCCACGGCAGAGGTCGGGACATCGGGGAGACCCGAGTTCATGTCCAGCCATGAGGCGCCATAATTGGTGGTCTTGAATACGTGCGATGTGCCGTATCCGGCGTACACCACGTACGCCATGGCGGGGTTCGTCGGATGAACAGCCATATCCACGGGATAACGATCCGGCAGGATGCCGGTCACATTGTTGAAAGACGTTCCACCGTCGGTCGTGACAAAGATTTCGGCCGGCGAGTCCCACGGCGTTGTGCCGGCATAGCACACATTGGGATTGACCGCCGACACGGCCAATGACAAAACCGGATCGCCGTTCAACTCCTGGCCGCCATGGCAAGTGACCCATGATGCGCCGCCATTGGTGGACCGGGCCACAAAGCTGGTGGCCGCGTAGATGATATTCGGATTGGACGGAGCCAGCACAAACGGCGAAACAAAATTGGCGTCTCCTTCGATCGGGGGAGAGATGTCATTCCAGTTTTGTCCATCGTCCGATGATTTCAGCATCCATAAATAATAGATGGAACCGTAGACGATGTTATCATTCAGCGGGTCGACCGCACACCATGCGCCGTCGCCGCCGATCAAATCCCGTTCCCATGCGACGGTGCCGCGGTACATGGCCGTGGCATTGTCCTGCAATCCTCCGATGGCTTTGTTGGAATCCAACACGGACGTGCCGAATCCGTTGTAAAACTGCGCCGACTGATATCCCCCATTCCGGCCTTCAAATGTCTCGCCGCCATCGGTACTCCGAAACACCCCGCCGTCATTGCCGAAGTAAATCACATTTGGATTCGTCGGATGAAACAACAGCGCATGATGATCGGCGTGAGAATACTCGGGCGGCCCTTCGGGTTCGCCGGGCTCCGGAATACCACCGTAGAAAAGATACCAATACGATTTCTGCGTCAGTGTCCGCCCGCCATTCGTGGATTTCCATATGTCGATACCCGTACAAATGACTTTGGACGAATCGGCCGGATGCACGGCAACGCCGTGGGAATACCATCCCTGGTACGTGGCGTAATCGGTGGATGAAACCAGCGTCCACGTGTTGCCGCCGTTGACGGTCCGGCACAGACGGGTGCCTGCTCCGGACGTATAGCCCAGACCGACGCTTGCATAGACGACATTTGGCGCGGCCGCGAAAACGGAAAATTGAACTTTGCCCTGAAAGGACCCCGGAATGGCCGTGGCCAGGCTGTCCATTTTGGACCACGTCGTGCCGCCGTTGGTCGTGCGGTAAACACCGTGACCGGCGCTGGCCAGATTTCCGCATCCCACGAAAATTCTGTTCGTATCGTTGGGGATAATCACGAGATCCATGGCCATGATGACGCCATGCACCTGAAACCAGTTCGCACCGGCGTCGGTGCTTTTGTAGACGCCCTCGGTCGTGCCCGCCCAGACTGTATTCGGATTCAATGGATTGATCCGCACGACCTGCACGCCGCGTTCCTGGTGGTATGCCCAATCGAGGCTCTTGAACCATGTCGTTCCGCCATCGGTTGTCTTAAGGATTCCAATACCATAACTGCCACGCGTGGTCCGGATGCTGAGCCCCGTGTGGGCATTCTGGTATCCGTACACTTCGCCGGTGGCGATATACATCGTGTTGGAATCGTTTGGAACGATCGCAATGGAGCCGACGCCCAACACGGGAAAACCGGTTGGCACGTAGTCCCACGCATCGGCTCCGACACCGGCGGATCGGGATACCCACAATCCACCGCTCGCCGAACCTGCGTATAGCGTGTTTGGGTTTTGTGGATTAAAGGCCAGCGCCAATGTACGGCCGGCCAGATTGTGTGGGCCCATGGTCTCCCATTGGTTGGAGGAGACCTGCGCGTCGCCGTTCAACATCTGCCGGTGCTGCTCAAAACCCCTCATATAAGACGAGGAGGGAATGGTTCTTTCCGGGTAGGCCCTGGCGCGTGCCCAATTGTCAAGCGCGGTCATGGCGCCGCTGCGTTTGGCTGGTTCCGGTTTGATGAAAATCCACACGACCGCAACGAGAAACGTAACTGGCAAAAGCAGCCAGATCTTTCTGGGAATCTTATTCATATCGAACCTCCATTCGTGACAGTGGATTGAGGAACCGGCGCGATCACGGGGACCGGCGTCCACCGGCCAGCTTCACGGCGATATTCAGTAGAAAACCTGGCACAAAACTGTAACTTCGCGAGCGAATTTTTCCCATGTGCGACTGCCTGAAAATGGCTTCCGCCACCTGCAATCCGCTATGGATGGCCGGATGAATACCCTCGCCCATATCCACAGTGGCCAGACCGGCCGCATCCCCGATGATGTAGACCCGATCCAATTCCATCCGGCGACCGGGTTCGCGCAGATAGTAACTGTGTCCTTTGGGTTCGGGAATGGTATGGATGAACCCTTCCCGCATCAATTTTTCCATCAGCCGATCCCAGTGGCGTCGGATTTTGTCCTTCTGATTTTCAAGGCGTTCGACCATTCCGCCCACGCCGATATTCACGTAACCGCCGCCTTTGGGTACGAACCATGAGTATCCCGGCAGTCCATCTTCCAGGAACCACAAGTGACAGCGATCGTTCAACAACTCATGCTCGAATTCCGCCTCCTGGGTCACTACCAGGGCCGGCCGGCCCCGCGGATTGGTTTCCGAAAAAAAAGTGCGTGCGACCGGACAATGGGTTCCTCCGGCTCCAACGAGATACCGGCAGGCGAAGCGATCGTCAACGATAAATTCCATTTTGGTCCGAACGATCTGCCTGACCTCATGCTGTTCGACCGGAGCCCGGGACCGCCGCAACAGCCATTCGTCGAATTGATACCGCCGGATGGAATGTTGTTTGGTCGGTAAGCGCCAGAGACGGCTGCCGATATGGATGCTGAAGGAACGGAAGGTCAGCAGGCCGTGGGGATATTCGCCGGGTTTGATCTGCAGATCTCTCAGCACGGCGGGAGTGATCCATCCGGCGCACAATTTGAGGCGTGGAAAATCGCAGCGATCGAGCACCAGACAGTCCAAACCGTGTTGCATGAGCCGCCAGGCGCAGGAGGACCCGGCGGGTCCCCCGCCCACAATGATGACGTCATGTGTTTTCATGAATCGGCCTCACACGACCCGGCATGCCGGCTGGCGCGTCGGAGGACGCGTCATGACGATCTGCCACAATTGGCTGGTACGCGCCCTGAATCCGCCGGCGCTGGCCAGCAGATAAAAGGTCCACATCCTGTAAAAACGTTCTCCGTAACGATCCCGGAATTTGGGCCAGGCTTGTTTGAAGTTTTCGTACCACGCGAGAAGTGTTCGGTCGTAATCGGGCCCTATATTGTGCAAGTCCTCGATGATGAAGAAATCCTCCATCGCCCCGGTCAGTTGCCGGATAGACGGTATCACCGCATTGGGAAAGATGTATTTGTTGGTCCAGGCATTGATGGTCGTGAGGCTCTCGTTGCTGCCGATCGTGTGGATAAATGCCACGCCGTCTTTCTTCAGGGTGCGGTCCACGACTTCCATGTAGGTTCGGTGATTCCGGTAGCCCACGTGCTCCATGATTCCGATGGAGATTACCGCGTCATAGGTCCCGGTGACGGTACGATAGTCCGCCAGTTTGAGTTCGACGGGCAGTCCCTGGCACATCCGATTGCCGAACTCCGCCTGTTCTTTGGAGACGGTAACGCCGACGACGTGCACGGCATATTTTTCGGCCGCATACTTCGCGAAACTGCCCCAGCCACAGCCCAATTCAAGCACGTTCATGCCGGGCTGCAAATTCAGTTTTCGGCATACGAGGTCCAGTTTGGCTTCCTGAGCTTCGTCCAGATTGGCGGCCCTGGGCCAATACGCGCAGGTGTAGTTCATCCGGCGGTCGAGCATATGCTGGTAAAACTCGTTGCCGAGGTCGTAGTGATGTTTTCCGACCTGGTAGGCTCTTGAGGGTTTTTGGAGGTTGAATAACTTCGCCCGCAGCGTATGCAGGATGATTTTCCAATCGCCGCGAACGCGTTTCTCGACGTGCGAGGCCAGGACACGGTTGACCATCTCGTCCATGGCTTCGCAATCCCACCACCCATCCATGTAGGATTCGCCGAGACCGAGCGCCGCTTCTTTCAGCACGCGGGTATAGAAGTCTTTGTTGTGTACTTTGATGTCCCACGGATTGGTCCCATTGACCCTGATTCCGGCTTGGGCGAATAATTCGGTAAGGATATGTTCGCTGGTTGGCATGGTACGACTCCCGTTTTCGTACGATACGAATGGCCGTGGGCAATGTACTCATTATTTCTTAAGAAACAAAAAGGGCCGGTAAATCTGCACGGATGGGACGATGGAGGAGGACGATTTAGGTTGTGGGTTTCACGCGGCGTACGGCGACGGCTTGCAAGTATTCATATCGACTTTGCTTCACTTCAACTCGGATTGGCCTCCCATGACCTTTGCAGCCAGTGTGTTACTATACATTCGGGCTGACATCCGAATGCCGGAACTGATCACAGTCTCCCGTCTGGGATGTAAGTATTCACTTCTATTTCAGACGCTTGCGACGGAGTATTAGTGCAGGAGTTCGGGAGGCAGTACGTTGCGAAATACCGATTGTTCTTTCAATAGAGTCCACGCGTGCTCCATTGCAGGTGAGCCGGAACCCAACATTTCATATCCCGGGGATGCGCCGATGACGCCTCCGACCATTGCCCCCACCACACCAAACGCAATTACAGCAGTAGCGACATGCTCCAACGCCGAAAAATCCGGCCCAAATCCACCGTCATCTTCAGGGGCACTGCTCGAACCAACGGCAGCTCCGAGTGTCATCCCGAGCAGGGATCCAAGAACGATTCCGAGAGCGGGACTGCGCGATCTTCGAACTTGGACGTCACGCACGTTGTGCCATGTGAGACGCACAATCTTCTCTGGGTCTCTGCGAATGTCAAACTTCTCCCGCCCCGGCAGAATGATCAGTCGTTCTGAATCCGCATGGATCAGCAAGCCGGTTACAACTTGACCCGTCTCAAGAGTTATTTTCACGGAAGATCCTTTTCCAAGGTTCCTTTTGCCTTGTTTCCGGACTCTCTCAAGATTGATTACGCCCGAGATGGAGTCCCAATCGCTGGATTTTCCGGCCGCATATGCTTCGGCGTGTTCGAGGTAATTCGACAACAGAAAAAATTCCGTGACTGTGAGTCTGCCGGACACTATTCCAGAATCGGAATCTGTTGTAATGATGCATTCGTAAGCGGTTTGCGTCTTTTGGGCCACAATGGCCGAGCGGAAATTGTTAATCCCAGGAAACAGCTGGAAGTATTCTCTTTCCTGCCGGTCGATCTGCGACCCGACCCGGGGCAGAATCACTGGGCCGCTCGCATTTGCCGGAACCGTAACCGGCGCGAGGCGATACTTCCCTGCCTCAATGTCCTCATAATGATCGATCTTTTCCGCCCACTGCCGGAGCCTCCATTCGGGTTGGGGGATGTCACTGACCTCGGCAGCCATCCCGGCCGAATCGAAGCTGGTTATCCGGAGTGCGAATGTACTATCCGGCAAGCGCACGAAAACGGCCGACCGAAAGCCCTTGACGGCAGGAAAGAGGTTGAAGCGGGCCCTCTCTGAACTGTCGATCGCTTCGCCGACGCGTGCGCTGATCGTGATCGTGTCGCCTGTTGTTTCCTGTGCGCGCAGGATGCTTGAGTGCACCAACAGGAAAAAGACAAGGGAAGCATGAACTATTTTCATCATCTCCTTACTTACTCCAGCGAGGTTCAACCCTGCGAACATGACCGCTCGTCTCATGGCTGCTTCTCCTTCTGATTAGTTGGCTCGACAATTCTGCGTAACGATTTGATGTCCGCCCACGGGATGGTTGTGTCACCGCCTGAAGTGCGAATGATGATGAGTTCCTTGTCCATGAGTAGTGCGACTTCTCCTTCGATCACAGACCCATCTCGCCGTTCAATCTGCACAAATCGGGAGTACCCCGCGGTCGATATCCTTGACGGATACTGCCGCTTCAAATCGCCGATCTTAAAAGCTCTGGCTTCGACCGACAACTCCGACAGATCGATAACCTGACGCGAGGAGGCGGACTCGATACCATGCCCGATTGCCGCTCCGGCCATGGCTCCCGCGATCAGTCCGGCGAGCATGCCCAAGCCACCCATGACCGCTCTTCCTGCAAGGAATTGCAAGCCATCCGACTTGTTTTCTTTCACCTTGGAGGCCGCCAACTTTCCAACTACATAGCCTCCGACTAGGCTACCAACGATCCCGAGACCCACGGCAGTTCCCTGAGATCTTGTGGTGCTGATCTTCTCGATGGATGCTATATCGTTCATGGCTAGCGGTGAACGATTCGAGCTACCTTTAATAATCAGGGAATCCCTCGCCATTTCCATTCTTCCAAAATCATAGAACAGAATGGCTCCGCCGTTCTGGAGATTCAGCATCCAGACCCATTCGTAGGCGGGATCCAATTTGTAGTTCTTGTAGGTCCTCACAGACGATGAGGTGCAGCCCTGCACCACGAAGATGACCAGCAAGCAAATATTGACTGTAGTTCTCATAAACTCTCCTCCTGCATCGAATTGGTCCTCAATTTCAGCCTGCTCTAATTACAGTCAGAAAGCCCGGAAGTTGTCGTCATTTCTGCTGTTGCGAAATCGACAGATGGATGGGTATTTTGCACGGCCGTCGGGCCGGCGAGCCATCATGGCGCACGGTATCCTGCGTCGTCCGCATGTCATTCTCCTGGAACGAAGGATCGGGCAAAACGGCTTCGGCGGCTTGATAGCGCTCTTCATTCATGGGCCCTCCGTCGTCCTCAACACAATCCACACATTCTTCCCATTCAATATCGAAATCAAGCTCCGGAAGGTCACAGGCGCCTATCGCGAATGCGCACACCAGGAATATCATGTACAGTCCACGGTTCATTCTTGATCCTCCTCAATTAAGTGTTTGTGCCTCGCAAAATTTCTGGTACAAAGGATACACCGACGGTCTTTGTCTTTCGGTCCCCGCTTTCTAATTCTCCACTTCCAACTTAATGCCGTCGTACATCGAGTTCATTTCAGATTGAACGATGATACCGACCACGGCAAGACTCGCCAACACAGCCACGATGAGCAGGCCTGTTCCGCTGCCGTCCGTTTTGCCCAAGCTTTGGACTTCACTGACCGGAATCATTATATCTCGACCATCGCTGAGCGTCGCGGCCAAAACGTCCACGCTATCGTGGTACCTCGCGCCTTTTCCCTCGAAAACGTATTCCGTCCCGCTCACAGTTCGAACCCTACGCATTCGCAGGGCGGTATCCTTCAGGGTTTCCGCCATCCATGTCACGCGTTTCTCAAGCAGCGCCGATTCGATCGAGGCGGCTCGCAGCCTGATTGCTTCTCCGGATTCGGACGTACCGATGACAACCTGGTCATCCGGATCATACCATCCTCCGGAGGTTGAGAAATCGACCGTGTTTCCACTGGCAACCACAACGGCCCTCAGGGATGACCCGCCAGTCTCGTCAAGCTTGGCAGTTTGTACGGCTTTGGAACCTTCAACGATGAGACTGTCCACGCCCAGTACGACCGGTTGTCGATCCTGTGCGATGGTCCCGGTGAGCACTCTGGTCATTCTCCGCAGACTTACAGGACGCGATGGATCTAAACGGAAAGACCGTCGGTCTACTAACATCACGCGATCATAGCCTCCCGATGAGGCAGCTTTCCAACCGGCGGAATTCACATAAGTATAGGCTGCACAACCGATAATCTGGTTGATCAACGTCAACGACAGAAACAGGGCGAGCGGGTACCCGTGGGCTTTCATGGCTGATTCCTCCTCTTGTTTGTTACATTACATTGCACACCCCAAAAGGTTGGAGATCAGTCAAAGAGGAATTGAACCTCGGTTTCTTTGAACTGTCGTGGACGGCGCGTAACCAAGCGCGATACCAAACAGAAATGTCTTGTCCTGCAGGATAAAACTGAAGCCCGGTTTGATCACTCCCCACGAGACTGGTCCGGGATATATGTTGACGGTCAATTTTGACCGAAAGTTTCCTCGTCGTTTCAATCCTTCCTTTGCGGCTTTTCCTCGCCCTTCCCAGGTAGCTACAAGCAATGGATTGTCATTGACCGAATAGTACAGTCCGACATTGAATGACAAGGCGCTGGCGATGGCGTCTCCCTCTCTCGTCAGGTCCAAATCCTTTGGTTTGATACCGTATCCGGCAGATACATGGCGACCAGCGCTGATCTCGTATGAAATGCCAAAACTGTTAACCTGTTCTCCCGTCAACATACTGACACTGATGGGACCAGCCACGTGACATCTCACCCAGAAAAGCTGCCCGTTGTTGAACAGACGGTTTGAGGAGGGGCTCCACTGCGTCTGATACGACCAGTCTGAAAGATGGAAAGTCTGTGTGGCCGAGCGATTCACAGCATCTATGTCGAAGATCAGTTTTCCGACCCAGTCAAAGAAAAGCAGGTCCGCGACCGCATCCTCGGAAGGACGTCCATGCTCATATTTTTCCGCTTCGACAACTTCGTTCATTACATGGTAGGCGTAGGTTGTCACCCAGGCGGCCAACGCCGGATTGGCGTACCCGTGGTATGTGTAGTATTCTTTGAGCAGCCGGGTCCTGAAACCACCCCCGACAAGATGCCAGGTCCAGTTAGGAAGCCAATTGTCTCCTTTTCCGCTGTGGGGAATGAACTCGTACCAAATGAACCGGCGAACGCCGTACGAACGGATGGCGGCCACTGGATCCGCCAGCGAACGCGCTACACTGACTACGCCGCGTCCATAACCGAAACCTATGATTTCCCGATCGTACATCGCACCAAACGATCCCCCCAAGACAATGTTCAGCGGATGGTGAAATGCACGAGCTCCCACACCGTCCGGATGATAGTAATATCGCACTGTGTCTGCGTCGTCATCGGAGTTAATCCGTACGCCCGGTCCCGCCCGCGAAACAGTCGTATGAAAGACCAAAAGCAATACAGAAAGGCATGTCGCACCAATTCCATGCATGCCTCCAATACATTGGTATGACCGCCAGAGTTGGAGTAACTAGGATGCGGAGGAAAGGGAAGTATGGACCAGCCAGAGTTGCGGAGATGCCACTAGAGTCGCCGGCAATACAAAATGGTCACGTCGTCGTCTATCTCACGTCCCGATGTGAATTCACCAATCGCCGTCAGTAAAGACGTCGCAAAGCTGGAGGCTGTCAAACCCGCGTGGCGAAGGACATGATCAACAAGGCGCCTTTCCGAATATAGCTCGTTTTGCGGGTTTGTGGCTTCCGTAATGCCGTCCGTATACAACAAAACGCGGTCTCCGCGACGAAGCAGCGTATGACCCTGTTCGAAGCCTATGTCCGAGACAACACCCAAAGCAACCCCACGGGCCCGTAATCTCTCCACCGACCCGTCGTACCGAACAAGGAGCGGCGGGTTGTGTCCCGCGTTGATGAAGTCCATCGAGCCTGTGTTCGGTTCGAAGACGCCCACAAAGAAAGTAATGAAGGTCTCCGTGGTGGACGATCGATAGACGAGTTGATTCAGTCGGGCCGCCAGGTCGGTCAGCGCGTAATGGCTTTCCATGAAGGCATGCAGCGACGCATGCAACGTACTAACCAGCAAAGCCGCCGGAATCCCCTTACCCGTCACGTCCGCGATGACAATCACGGCCCGGCCATCGGGAATCAGGAATCCGTCAAAGTAATCACCACTCACTTCTTTCGATGGGACGTTAAGGCCTGCCCAGTCATAACCTTGTAAAGGGGGCATCGATGCCGGGAGAATGGCCTTTTGGATGGACGAGGCTACGGCCAACTCGCGTTCCGTCGCCTCGGCCCGCATCTGAGCTTCTCTGAGCTTTGCTTTCTCACGCATGCGCTTCAGGTAGGACTCCGCCATGCGACGCTCCAGAATGTAACCCATTAGCAGCGTGAAGGAGAAAACGCCCCATGGAAAAAGATTGGTGGCCTTTGGAAAAATCATGAGATACCCAAGGTTGTCGTGCAGGCCCAGCAACACGAGTATTCCGACGGCCACGCCGAACATCCGCGCATGACGGTCCCCTCTGATTGCTTCGCGGACGGACGCCACCAGGACGACGACGACGTCAGCACACACCATGGCCTGGAAAGGCAAGACCGTTGACTGCAAAGACACTGCACCAAGGATCACCAAACCAAAGACACCCATCACATAAGCCAGGTGAGTCCACCGCAACCAACGCATCCATCGGACCAGCTTGGATTTCAGATTGTGTTCGATGAAGAGCAGCATCCCAACCGGAATCAGGTACAGGGCGGCGATCTCGACGAAATAGCGCCAGACTATGATGTCCTTCAAGATCAATCGAGTCAGCGGTGTTTCGACGATGACGTAGATTGCTGAGCAGAGTGAAAAGAAACCGAACGAGAAGAAGCTCCTCTGTTTGAGATCCCGGAGAAATACGACCAGAAAGAACACGGCAACGAAGAAAAAGAAGAACCCGAGGACGAACTGGTGGAAGTTCCTCTTGACAATCCCAAGCAGGAGTTCCGCTCCGGATCCGACTCGAATATTTTTTCTCAGACCCGTTCGGTTGGTTGGGGGGTTGAGAATTCGGATTATTAGTGCACGGCCTGAAAAATGCCTTGGAAGCGGAATGACATGAAATTGGCCGCCCGAGAATTCACCGTCCCTGTTTGAGAATGGACTTTGAAACGCGTAGATCGGACTATTGTCTACGCAAACAACAAAGGAAATCTGCAGACTCTCGAGATACAACGCCGGGTCCGGCCATGATCCTCTCGGAAGACTGGTACGCAGACAAAGGTCCGGAAGCCCCGGCTCACGAATCAGGGGCTGATCCATCTGGCCCAGTACATACCACGCGACCGTGTCAGTTCCGTCGCAGATTGCCGCGCCCGTATCCATCCAGACGTACTGCCAATTCTGCCGGAGCCTGACTGGAGAGCCGGTGTCCTGCGCCTGAGCCACGAGAACGGATGAAAAGCAGCCTACTGACCACGCAGTAAACGCCACGCGGATGACCCAAGCCCAAGAAGTCCCTCTAGAATCGTGCATCAGAAGATATGGTTGAATTCGATGTACAAACCCGTTCGGTCTTTCGATCGTCCGTAGTCCATGCGGATGATCGTGCTGTACCAGTGAAACCGCAGACCATAACCATAACTGCTTCGCCATTCTCCGGGGTCAAACGACGGACCGTGTTCCCGGTTGTAGATGTGTCCGATATCCACAAACCCGATTGCTCCAAGAACAATGTTCTTCTTCTCCGAGAGACGCAACCCGCGCCATCGCACTTCGGTATTTGTCAGGAAGCGGCCCTGTCCGCGGACCCTTGCTGAAGGCAAACCACGAATCGATCCGTCACCGCCAAGTTTCAGTTCTTCGTAAAACGGAATTTCACCAAACACGCGATCCACTTCGACTCGGTAGGCCAAAACCCAGGCTCCGCCGAATGGAACAAAGTGGCGGTGTTCATAACTTATTAGCCAACCAGCGAAATCGGATGGACCCCACTTGTACTCCAACAACAGCTCTTCCAGAAAACCGGAATGCGTATCGACGTAATTGTCGCGTGTATCGTACCTGACCGACGTATTAAGTTTCAACAACCAGCCCCCCTTGAAGCCAATGGGCCGTAGCTCGCCAAGTATGTTTCCGGAGTCGGAATTGGCCGAAATCGATGTGTGATTTACCGCAAGACCCACCTTGTGCCTCCATGGAAGGCGGATATCCCTTATCCATTGGATGTTCAGTTTCGGCGAAGTGGCTTTGAAAGTGCGTTGCGCCTTTGAGAGATCCATACTGTCCACTTCCGCGTCGCTAAGTTCACCATAATAATTCGCATATGGCAACCTGTCGATCGACAACTGAAGGTCGAAGCGTTGCCCGGGAAGAAGCTGGGGTATGTCCGCCGAGAGTTGGTGGTACCAGTTCCCCTCCGTCGTCATGAAGAACTGCGCCTTGTATCCACGGCGGTACGGAACGGTTTTCCCATCGTAATCGTACACGTTCAATCGAACGCCGTAACCAACGCCGTCATCTGAATCATAGTTCAAGAGGGGAACCGGCGTGTACCGTCTCCCAACGGTTTTCAACGCAAAATCCTCTTCCGGCACACCCCCGCCATATTTCCATTCCTGCGCGTTTACCAAGCCTCCAGCGGAGACGACGGCCAAAATGAGCATGGCGCTCGTTCTTACTGTCATGCAACTCCTCAAAGAATGAGCATATGATGAAATCCGGTGATCAGGCAATCAGATGCGCGCCAGCGAACAAGGCCAGAAGAGCGTCGTAGATGAGTAAAGGAGAGATCCGGTTTCAGAATAGAGCCCCAGCCAGGCACCACGAAGATAACCCATTTGCCGATGAATGGCAAGGACGGGGCAAATTCGGAGAAATTGTTGTTGACAGTCGTGAAACGGTGGCTTAATTTCTCTTCGGCGTCCCAATTTCCATTCGCGATCACTTTCTTGCCTTCCATCTCTATTCGTCTGATGGGACTCCGCATCGGCCTTTGTACGGAATCCTCATGCCATGGAAACGAAAATGTTCGCAAGAGACCTGAACGAGATCGAAGCTCTATTTTTCTTCGTCAGATCCTTCGGCATGCGCCACGGCGTCCAGGAAAACGTCATAATGTCCATGTGCCTGGCCGTCGAAGAGATCTTCACGAACATACTTAAATTCAATCCGTTCGGTCATGGTTTCATCGGATTGAATGCGTCCATGCAGGCGCTTCAGTTCAAGATCATCGTGACGGATCCCGATGCCCCACGCTTCAATCCGACAGTCCGGAGCCCAATTCCCATGACGAGCGATCTGAGCGAAAAACCGATTGGCGGGCTTGGCATTTACCTTGCCAGCCGATCCGTCGACATGATGTCGTATGACTATCACGGGAAAAAGAGCCGCATCACGTTGATCAAGAACATAAGGTGAGACAATGTTTGAAATCACAAAAACAGAGAATGGGATTGTACTAAGGGGCCGATGGGATGCCGCCCAATCGGATCTTGCCCGCCAAACTTTCGAAACCATTGACAGAACATCGGCCGTCGATTTTGCCTCCCTGGACTATATCTCCAGCGCCGGGCTGGGCATCTTGTTGTCGACTCAGAAGCGTCTGGCCGCGTCCGGACACGAACTGCTGTTGAACAACATGAACGGCCACATTCGTGAGATCTTTGACCTCTGCGGCTTTGATCAGTTGTTTAGAATCGAGTTGTCCTAACGGCGGGCTTTTGCCGGCGCGCCTTGGAGAAATACCAACGTTACCTAACGACGATTGTATTGTATGGTGGCAGGAGATGACGCGGTTCTCGTCCAACAATGCCTTGATGGCAGCCAAAGAGCTTTTCAGAAATTGGTCGACGATCACAAGAAACCGATATACAACGTGGCGTTGAGAATGGTCAACGATCCGGACGATGCGGCCGATATCACCCAATCTGTTTTTGTTAAGGCTTATATTAACCTTCACACCTTCGACAGGCGATACAAACTCTTCAGCTGGCTTTACCGGATGTCGGTCAATGAGTCGATTAATTTCCTGAAGCAAAAACGACGCTTCCGGTCACTGGACGATGACGTAGCATCATCCGATGAATCCGCGGACACGCGTCTGGATAGTGAGCGACAGAGCGTGGAGATTCAGGACAGCCTCATGGAGTTGAGTCCCGACTATCGTGCGGTACTGGTACTCCGGCATTTCCACGATCTGTCCTACCAGGAAATAGGCCGGGTTCTCGATGTGCCGGAAAAGACGGTCAAATCAAGGCTTTTTACCGCCCGACAGCTGTTGAAGGATGTACTTCTAAGGAAGGGAGTTCGATAAGTGAACGATAGGTATCGCCAATTGATGCAACAGGAACTTGACGGATTCAATTCGCCCGAAGAGAGCGCCGCACTCCGCGACTATCTAGTTCACCATCCTGAAGCTCGCCGGGAATTTGACGAAATGATGGCCCTCGTCGAACGTCTTAAGCCCATACCTATGGTTGAAGCGCCGCAAGACATGACGGATCGCATCATGAAAGCCATTGCTTCGTCAGAACGCCAGACCCGTTCCGCTGTTTCCCGTTCATGGCTGTCCTCGCTGGCGGGGGATATGGCGCCATGGAAATGGCGATTCGCGATTTCTTTTTCAGCGGGTCTGGCTGTAGGTTTGATTGTCGTCTTCGTTCTTATGAACCCGCCCCACGACGCCGCTCTTGTGCGCGGAGTCATGGGTTTGAAGGAAGATCGTTCCGACTTGGCTGTGACGGACGTCACCAACATCAGCCTTGCGCACGCTCATGGAGAAATCCGCGTCGAGACGTCTCAGAATTATGTTCGATTGACCGTTCAACTCGTTTCCTCCCAGGAGTTGGAACTGCGTCTCACGTACGACCGGTCTTTGTCATTTGCAGGACTACATATGATCGGTACGGCGGATTCGAGTACGCTCCGAGAACAGCCCGGTGAAATCCAGTTGCGGCACAACGACGATGTACATTACCTGCTCATCCTGCGTGGCCGGACTCAGGAACTTCCACCTTTAGAGTTGACGCTGGGCGACAGAGATTCCATATGGCTGCAACGTCGTCTTCGCACCGCCCAGTGATTGAAGTCAGTGCCTGATCTACTGCATACCGTCTTAAAAACCGCGAGTTCCATTCTGCCTGTCTTGTCCTTCCTCATTCTATTGAGGCTCGCCGACAGCTACAAGCTCGTCGCTCTTAGGGCGATCGTGCTGAGTGTACTGGCAGGAAGCGGCGCGGCCGTCGCAGCGTACGGGATCCATGCGTGGTTTTTTCATGCTGCCGGCTTACCGGCCTGGTTGATTGATCGTTGGCTGTCGCCATGCGCTGAAGAGACGTTGAAGGGAGTTTATGTGTACTACCTGGCACGGACGGCAAGAATCGGATTCCTAATGGACAGCGCCATCCATGGATTTGCGGTCGGAACCGGTTTCGCGGTGTTCGAAAACTCGTTCTATCTTTTTCAACATATCAGTGAGCCTGTCTACTTTTGGTTGTTGAGAGGTTTTGGAACGGCGGTCATGCATGGTGGAACCTCAGCCTGTCTCGCCATACTTGTGAAATATGATGTGGACCGACGTGGAAATCTCGAAGCGCGCACTGCCTGGCGAGGATGGGCGCTGGCCGTTATCCTGCATGTCGTTTTCAACCATTTCATCCTGCCGCCGCCGTGGACGACGACCCTGGTTCTGATCCTCTGGCCGGCGACCGTCATACTAGTTTTCAATCGTAGCGAACGCGATTTGAGAGAGTGGCTTGGCGTCGGCATCGACACCGATATCGAGTTGCTGAATCTAATACGCAGAGGCGAAGTCTCGAACACACGTATTGGCCGGTACGTCCACCGGTTCCGCAAGCATTTCAAGACGGAAACACTGGCGGATCTGTTGTGTTACATACGATTGTATGTGGAGCTGCGTCTGCTGGCCAAGGGAATGCTCATGGCGCGCGAAATCGGGTTCTCCATGCACGTAAAACCCGACGCGCGATCGAAGTTTGCCGAGCTTTGTTACCTCGAAAAACAAATCGGCGAAACCGGCCTGATCGTATTACGTCCGTTCCTGCACAAGGACTTGAAAGATCCCTGGGTGATTCAGCGGCTCGGAAACCGGAGCGTGATTTGATCTGTGTTAACGCTGGATTCACGGCCGTCTCCATACTACTTCATCAGGATCATCCTGCGCGTCTTGACAACATCGCCGGCCGTCAATCGGTAAAGATACACACCGCTGGAGACCGGCGCTCCGGCGTTATTCAGGCCATTCCAAACCACATGATGCTCGCCGGCGCTCATTATGGACCCATTCAGCACCGCTCTGACTTCCTGACCCATCACATTGTAAATTTTCAAAGAGACCTGCGTTGGCCGGGACAGCGCAAAATCAATCCGTGTGGCCGGGTTGAATGGGTTCGGATGATTCTGATAAAGCGCCACGGAAGCCGGATGGAGGTCGTCATTCGGATCCACGGCGACCACCTGGTCAAAATAGGCGATACTGCGCTGCAACAAAGTCCGGATGGACGTGGCCGGCGCCTGATGAAGATCAAAACCAAAGAAAACGGCCTTGCCACCGCTGCCCGTGTTTTCAATATAGGCGCTTGCCAACTTGTTGCTGTCTGCGGCGTTCCCGCCGTACCTCAGACACTTGTGAACATACGGATTCAACAGGTCTATCACATCTCTGGAAGGTTGGAGGCTCGGAGTGATCGCCATATTCACCCCGTCACTGATGATGTTTCCAACGAAACCGCGAATCGTCGAAGAGGCGCCCGTATAATTGGAATTGAAGCCCACGCCGAGTCGGCTGAGGAAGAGCGTGCTGCCGGCGTTGAACTCGGCCAGGTTCATACCGGACAGGAGGAGATCGTAGCCACGGGCACAAATGGCCTCCAGTGTGTCATGTTCCGCCGGACTCAACACGGGGTTGGCATCATTGGTGAACCAAACCACGGCCTGCTTTGAGGTTTGGCCGACGAGATCGACCGGGATGGACAAGCCTCTGTCGTATATGTTCCAGGTTGCATGACTGATACCAACCTGGGTCAACGCGTTTTCGTAGGCGCCGGACCAGGATTCATTCGCATCGTTGACAACGAGCACATCGGCCGGCTGGACTTCGATGGCATGGTGACCCGGATTAAGATTACGCAAGGTGACTCCGGCGTACGGCAGCGTTAGTGGTTCGACGATCAGCGAATCCAGAAAATCGAGTGAACTCAGTTCCAGAAATTCAAATTCGCCGTTGCCATCCGTTGTGTCCGACATGACAAACGGAAGACCGTTACCGCGTCGGCCGTGCACGTCGACTCGGGAAACGATGGGCTCCAGGGCTGAGTTTCGTATCACACCGTCGAGTGTTACATTTTGCAGGCCTATCGGCAATGTCACATTCAGTTCATGCGATGAGTCCGCCTGGAACTCAACCCCGGCCATCGTTTTTTGGGTGCCGGCCGACTGAAAGCGAAGGTGATACGTGCCCGGCAAGAGGCTAAGAGCGTAGTGGCCGTCGCCATTGTTGATGATGATGCTGTCGCCTGTCTCCTCCACGATCACGGAAGCGTATGGGACTGGAAGACCGCTGATGGAGTCCGTCAAAATACCCCGACATTTTCCAAGAGCGTTCGTGCTTGTCCTATAAATCGCATCCGCGCCTTCCAGGCTGTACACGTATCCATCGTCGGCGGCTTTGATCATCCATACATAATCAAAGGGTGCGGCGCCCAGTCGTTGCCAACTGCGGGCCTGGTCGCCGGATCGATAGACGCCTCTGACGTTGCCGTCGTCCAGAAAAGCGCCAACGTACAGGTCGCCCGTCGCGGAATTCATGTCCATGCCCCACATGTAGACGCCATACATGCCGACATCAAACCATGTCGCGCCGTAATCGGTCGACTTGAAGATGGAATAGTGCTCGTCTAATTGAATGGCCGCGTACGCCACATGGTGGTTGGTCTTATCCCACACCAGTTTTGGAACTTCAGAGAAGTACGGATTGCCCGGTTTGACAAGATGCCACGTTGTGCCGGCATTCGTAGAACGCGCAATCCTCGTATCGCCCGCACCGGCGATGATGATATTCGAATCGGACGGGTTGGAGGAGAGCGTGCATACATAACCGAAACCAATGGTGGACGTTTGCGTCCATGTGCTGCCCGTGTCATGGCTCACATAAAAGGCGCTGGTGAAGAAATCGGCAAAATAGATGGTCGCAGGATTCTGATAATTGTAGTCAATGGTTTCGCCATCCAGAACAACGTTGGGCAGCACCTCCCGCCACGTCCAGCCCCCGTCATTGGTTTTCCAGAGCCCGAACGAACAGAGCAGGATGCTGTTGGTGTCAATGGCGCTAACGGAGATATTCCTCACTTCCTGTTGGGGACAATTACCACGGGCCTCCCAATTCACACCTCGGTCGTGGCTGACGTAAAATACGCCGTTTTTCTGCGTGTACAGAATGCGCTGGTCCAGCGGGTTCAGCGCAAACGCCCAGTTGGAAGACGGCGAAGTGAACATGGATTGCCAGGTGAGATTCACTTGCGCACTGAGCAGGCTGAAGGCGAAGGCCATTAACAGTACGATCCGTATGATTGCGTTCTTCACGTCAACTCCTTTGGACATATGATGAATGTTATTTGACGAAGCTGATCTTTGTCGTTCGGATGCGGCCGGCGGCGGACAAACGTACCAGATAGATGCCGGACGTCACGGCGTCACCGCGCCGGTTGCGACCGTCCCAAATCACCGTGTGCGATCCTTCGCTGAAGCGGCCTTCAGCCAATCGCGCCACTTCCTGACCCAGCACATTGAACACCGACACGGTGGCCTCCGAGGCGAACGGCAATTCAAACACCATGGCCGTCGACCCATTGAAAGGATTCGGATAATTCTGATGAAGCGTCAACACATGGATGGGTTCGCCGTGAGGCTGCACATCAACGAGCTGGACATTGAACAACGTGTCCGCCAGAACATATTCGCGCATATCCCACCCCTTCGCGTCCGCCCACGGCTTGAAAACGGCCCGGTACAACCATTGAATCCGAACCGATGCGGTGAGATGACCGGAGCGGTCAAAGATTATCCGCGTCGTATCCGTGGTTTGGGCCGGAATACGGCTGTCATACAGAATGTCCGTTGCCAACCAGTTGGGGGCAGGCGACTGACCCGTTGTGCTGTCACGCGTGATCAGGGCGTAGGCCTTGCCGGGCAAACCCGAGTAATTTCCGTTGGCGGGGTCGCCGATGCCCGCAAAATGCGGAACGGTATCGCCAGAGATGCGAACCAATCGATCCGATCCGTCCATGGCCGTGACGACCAGCAGCATATTGCGAAAACTGACGCCCGTCGGCAGTTGGTGACCGGCGCCGCTATTGGTAATCCGGGTCTCCACCCGCAATTGGTTTTCGTTGACGTGCGCGCCGACCAACCAATGGGCGGAAGCGTCCAGGAATTCGCTTGTAGTGCCCCTGAAATACTGATTGTAGATGCGATTGCTATCCCGCAGGACAGCATGGGGCCCGCCGATGCCGGATGCAAAAAGGGAATCGCTGTTCGGCTTCATGTGGCAATCCTGGCATTGACGCCCCTGGGCCGCATAAGGACTCGCCGCCCAGGAGTCATACGTGTCATCCACGATGACACCGTTCAGATTGGCGTATTGGTGACATCCCGAACAAAAGGCGCTTTTTTCTATGTTGGGATTGTATGTGCCGCCCATCCAGAACGACGTGACGTCGTCAAACTGCCCGAAGTTGATGTCCCGGTTGAATCCCGTTGGCGGTCGTCTCATGAAAACTGAGCCGTTGACGCCGGTCGCATAGTTCACTTCCACGCTATCGATCTTGTGGCAGAAATCGCAGTGCACCCCGTTGGTGTCCACCGGATAAGGATAGCCCGAGAGGAAAAGGTCGTTGATTTCTGTATTTCCCGGCGAACGAAGCGCAGCGGACGGCGCATGGCAATCCCCGCAATCGCCGCCTTCATTCGGAAAATCCAGTTTGAAACCCGGATACACACCGGTCGTGCCATTCACGTCGGTACCATTGTAGGTCTGCAGGAACATCGGATTGACCACGGACCGCGAGTGCCTGGATTCATGCCATTGCTCGGCCAAACGCTCATGGCAATTGTCGCAATACGCCGGACCATTGAAAACATAGTTGGCGTTATCGCCATTGGGCAACGTATCGATTGCAATGGTGTCTATCGTCCCTCCGACGTACATGCTCCTGGCGGCATTAAACCAGCCTTGTTTGCCGGCGGTCATCGTCACATTGGTTCCATTGGGCAGATCCGAGACAAGAGAAAACCGGCCGTCCTGGCCGGTGAGGACAAAGTCATTCTTACCCTGGATGCGAACCCGGGCCGACGCCACCGGCGTGCGAAAGTCCGACCTTACGACCAGACCCTCGATCACCTGTGTCGTGCGGCCATTCAAACCAAACCACAAGGATAACAGCGCTGTAAATGCCACGAGAGACAACACCCGTTTCATGGTGAACTCCTATTGACAAAAATCAGATAAAACCATCGGTGTGGTTATTTGCGGCTACCGAAGCCAGAAAGAAGCGCACACCGGCTTGAATCTCTCCGGTCTATCTTCTCTCTCCCTGCTCAACAATACGCAATGGTCTTAGGAAACGCAAGCCCAATTTGCTGAACAAGCCTGCCGGTGGAGTCAAGCTTTCGCGGCAGAGGATAGGTCCGGCAGATTGCGACGTGGCTGTGGCCGTAAGCGGAGATCCCCAAGAAACTTTTTGAATTTGGCCCTCGTTTTAGGTATACTATTGGCAGTTCAACAACCATATCCCTTTTATCGAAGGAGCCACCATGAAATGGATGAGTCTTCTTTTCATAGTCCTGTTCACCGCCGGAATCACCGCCCAGGAGAAATACAGCTTCAGCTTTGCAGGCAATAGCATCGACGTGAAGATCGCCAGGCGCGCGCCGGAGGGTTTTGCCAAGAGCATCACCATCAACGCCACCACGCCGGTCACCGTGTCGTTCATGAAGAATGACAAAAGCAGTCTCACGTATTCCGGAAAGTCGATCATCATCGACTACAAGAAAAATGACAACTCCGAAGATGTGGCCGACGTGACCATCGACGGGACCAACTGGTGGTCGACGCGGTGCATTTATTTTGTGACCGGCTATTGCAGCAGCAACAGCTATACGATGAATGGCACCAGGAAGGAATTGGCCGCCACAGCGTTTTTCGACGAACAGATGGGCTTTCCATTCAGCATCAGCAAGTATTGATGTTCCAGCCGGCGTCACCGGCGTCGTTGGTCAGCAAGCCGGACTTGTATCGCCTGTTGGCTGAACAGGTCAGGCACCTTTTCGAAGAAGAACGGGATTTCGTCGCCAACGCCGCCAATCTGTCATCGCTGTTGTATCACAGCCTGCCCGACGTCAACTGGGCGGGCTTTTATGTGTACAAGAACCGCACCCTGGTGCTGGGGCCCTTCCATGGCCAACCGGCATGCGTGCGCATCGCCATGGGCAAAGGTGTGTGCGGCACAGCGGCCCGGCGGCGGGAAACGCTCGTGGTCGACGATGTGCATACGTTCGCCGGACACATCGCCTGCGACGCGGCTTCCAATTCGGAAATCGTCATTCCTATCATCAAGTACCAACGCCTCATCGGTGTGCTGGACGTGGATTCCCCTCTCAAAGCCCGCTTCGACCAGACGGATCGGGCCGGGCTTGAAACCATCGTGGGACTGTTCGTTGATCGAACCGACGTGTGAAATCTATCGGACGGGCCGGTGGGCGGTTTGGAGTATGACGATACCTGCCACAATGGCGAGCATGCCGGCGGCGGTTTTCCAGTCCATTGGCTGATCACCCTTGATCCATCCGACCAGCGTACCGGCAATCGGTGACATGGCAAAGGCGATGGCAAGCGTCACGCCGAGATTTTCCGACGTGGACAGGGAACGATAGAAACTCCACATACCAAGACTGCCGGCGATCACACCTCCCCCCACTATGATCATCAACCAGGCCGGCATGTTCGCGGCAGGGGCGATGGTTTTCCACGATGGAATGGAGAGCAAGCCCAGCACGACGAGGGCCACGGCCGTCCGCAACGTAATGCCGGCAATCGGGGGAAGGCCCATCGACCGCAATCCTGCTTTTTCAAAATAGCCGCCCACACCCCACGCCGCACCGGCCAGTATCGCAAAGAAAATATACTCACGCATGCCAGGTCCTTCCTTCCATCGTGTATCAGACTCTTCCTTCAAGGTACTTTCTTCGCAGAGCCGCCGGAAACTTCTCTATCGCATACCGCAACATCGTGCGCGGCATCGTCCGGTAATGTTCTTTGAGAAAAGCCTGCTCCGCCTTCGGATCCCTGCTGCCGATTTCCCTCAGCATCCAGCCCACGGCTTTGTGAATAAGATCTTCTTTATCCTCAAGCAACCGGGTTGCGATCTTCAGAGGCCATTCCATGGCGCCGGCCTTGATGTAGCCAAACGTGGCCAGCATCGCAATCCGGCGTTCCCACAACGAGGAACTGCGAGCGAGATCCAGCAGTAATTTTTTCGGACGATCGTTGAGAAAGGCCCCTACGATGTATTCCGCCGAGGCATCAACCAGGTCCCAGTTGTTGATGAATGCCGTATGAGCCAGATAGTTGTCAAAAATGAGCTTTTTTGTTTTCTCGTCGGCCCTGGGGAACTGCAGCACCCAGATAAAAAGCGCCAATTGGCGCTCTTCATGGATTTTCGATTTCAATAGCCGGAGAACATCCGCCATGGCCAGGTGGCGATAGGCCTTCGATAACGCGCGCACCTTCGGCACGGCCAGTCCGATGAAGACATCGCCTTCACCGTATTCGCCGGGTCCTGTTTTGAAAAAACGCCGTGAAACTTCGGCCCGCCTGGGATCGGCAAGGTCAGCCATGGCTTTTAGAATGGCGTCACGACTCACGGGCCAATTTTTCCTGTACGGCTTCCACCGTAATATCGCTGTGAGAGAGACTCCACAGGGCCCGTCCGTTCTTCACCCGGATCACCTGGGGCGATTCATGCTCCACGCCCAGTAATTCTTCCACTCTTCTGGACAACGCGCGCTCCTCGATAACCCGTATCATGTGCACCGGTATCGACAATGGGCGATGCGCGAAGAGCTTCATTTCGTCGTAAGCCCGGGCGGAGGAACCGCAGGCCGTACTGTGCTTGAATATCAACGCCGATTCACTTTCGAGTATCTGTGACAGGTCCTTCTCCGACTTACAGGCGTGAACTTTCGTCAACATTTCACCTTTCATTTTGGCTGTCCTGGACGTCGCACGCAACGACCGACCGGCCTTGGGAACCCTGCGATCGTGGCATCTAAGCAGCCTGCTTCTCAATCTGCTTTTCCAACGCTTCGAGCATTTCAATCCGCTTCTTCAGGCGGTTCTTGAAGTCATGCGAATCCGTATGGTGCAATTCGTGCAGAGCGGTGGTATGCGCGGACTGAAGAACCTCGAGAAGCAGACTTCTTTCTTCTTCTGAGAATTGGAACTCCATAGGATCACCTCCATAGCCCAATGTACGCATGCCCGGACGTCAAATTCAAATTTCCCGTATCGGCTGCGTGGACGGAGTTGAAGATCAGCGACGGTGGGACGCGGGGTTTTGGGGCTTTCCGGAAAACCGCTTCTTGAAGGTCTCTTTCACATTGTTCAATTTTTCATCGGCGTATCCGACGTTAATGCGTTTTCCGGACAGAGTGATGCCGCTCAATTTGCGGATGACGCGTTCGGCGAACTCCGCCTCCACTTTGAATTCGGTGTGGCGTTCGTGGATGAATATTTTACCAATGTTCCGGTTTTCCAGCCCGCACAGGTTACAGATTTTCCCGACCAGCGTGCCCGTTTGGATATGGTCATTGGCGCCCGCATCCAAACGCAGTAGAGTCATGTGGGCCGGTTCGCGGCGCGAGGTTCGCGTAACGTCCCGGGGAACAAACGCATCCGAGGCGTTGAGTTCTTTGTCGTCTTCATATTTTTCGAGAATTTCACGGCACAACAGCGTTATGAATCCGCGGGCCACATCCCGGCCTTCATACTTGGCAAGCACCGATTCCCAATGACCGGCATACTTCTCAAATTCCCCGGGATTTTTCAAAGCTTCCTCAAATTCTCCAATGGCGTGATTCATCCGCGCCACCATGATTTCCTGGATGCCCGGGATGGCGGACTTGGTCATGCGTTTGCGTGTGCTGCCTTCCAGACGGCGCAGTTTGTTGCTTTCGCTGGGATTGATGAGTGTGATGGCGATACCCGTTTTGCCGGCGCGGCCCGTACGGCCGATACGATGGATGTAGCTGGCCGACTCCATGGGCAGTGAATAATTGATGACGTGGGTGAGATTTTGAACGTCAATACCGCGGGCGGCCACATCCGTGGCCACGAGCAGACGAACACCTTTGGATTTGAATTTGCGCATCACATGATCCCGCTGCGCCTGATTCATATCGCCATGCAGCGCCTCCGCCTTGAACCCCTTCATGACGAGTTGTTCAGCGACCTGCGCCGTCTGGGCTTTCGTCTGACAGAAGATAATGGCGTACATGTCGTGGGCGTGGTCGATCAACCGGCACAAAGCCTCGAGCTTGTGCTGTTCCCGCACGACGTAATAATGTTCTTCGGTGTTCTCAATGGTGGCCGTACTGTGTTTGATTCGGATTTCTTCGGGCTGGTGCATGAACTTCGAGGCAATCGCACGAATTTCCGGGCTCAGTGTGGCGGAGAAAAGCCAGATTTGGCGTTCTTTGCCGGCATGAGAAAGTATGGTCACGATTTCCTCAACAAAACCGCGATCGAGCATCTCATCGGCTTCATCGAGAATGAAATGCCGGATGCCGGACAGGTTGAGCGAGCCGCGATGCAGATGATCCACGACGCGGCCGGGAGTGCCGACAACGATATGAACGCCCTGCTTCAGGCTTCGGAGTTGCACGCCGATATGCTGGCCGCCGTAAATCGGGAGCACATGGAGTTTTTTGTATTTCGAAATGCGTGTGAGTTCTTCGCTGATCTGGACGGCCAATTCCCTCGTGGGAGCCAGAATAATGGCCTGAACGGATGCCGCTGATGCGTCGATACTCTGAATCAGAGGAATGCCGAAGGCCGCGGTTTTTCCAGTGCCGGTCTGGGCCTGTCCGACGAAATCGCCCGAATAGTCGAGGAGAATGGGCAGCGCCTGGGCCTGGATTTCGGATGGCTTGACGAAACCCATATCGTCCAGCGCTTTGAGAATGCCGGGTTCAATCTTGTAATCGTGAAACGTACTCATGCGATCCTTTTGGTGAAGAGAAAAAACGCCCGCCGGTCCTGAGTGCACGGGTCGGGCGGAATATAACACAAATTTTGGCAATACCACGCTTTATTTTGACCGGGAGGATGCGGGAAGAACGGCTATCGGGCGGTTCGAATCAGGTTATGTACAGCGCGAAGGTGGGCGGCATTGACTGTGAGGCGGTTGAAAATACGCTGGCACTCTTTGGTTTTCGGCGAAGCCAAAGTCGGGGACAATCGGTATAGCCGGATGGCCTCGGAAACCCCGCGCAGATTGTAAGCGGATATGAAACGCAGGAGAAAACTCTCATCCAGCTTGTTCATCCGATCCCATACGGTTTTCTTTTTGCGCCCCGTGAGATCGCTATTCGTGGCCTGCCTCCACAGGTGGTTGTAATCCGTATCACACAGGCTTCGGCAGAGCAATTCGTAGGTGCGCTGGGAAATAATCATATGGGTTCGATCGTGTTCCTTCGTCACCGATTCGACACGCGCGGCGATATTGATGCAGTCTCCGATGTACGTTTCAATGACCGGTTTTCCCTCCGGTGCATCGGCCGACGTCACGCGCCACACTTCACCGGAATCCGCACCAATGCCGAACGAAACCGCCGGCGCCAGTCCTTTCTTGTTGCGATTGTAGGCATCAAACAGGACCGGTAGTCGATTGAACAACATGATTCCCGCCAGGTAGGCGTCGATGAAATGGCGGCGGCGCGAAAGAAAGACGCTGAGAATGCCATCGCCGGTACTGTTGATATACAACGGTTGACTTTCGGAAGGGTCGCATGCGCTCGAACAGGTTTCCACACAGGTTTGATAGAACTGCGAAAGAAAATGGCAAAATGCCTTGTGCGTCGCCGCCGAGCGTTCGCTGTCCTTCAGGTTGGGCGTAAAATTGCGGATGTCTACAATCAGAATGCTGGCGTGCCGGTGTTCAAATGCGTTGGCCATCGTATCGGTCACCTCCCGGAACCGAATGGACGAGTCAATATACGGATACTTTTGATCATATCAAGTACTGAACATCGAAAAAAGTTCATTAAGTCCATGCGAAACAATCACCGGGACAAATTAACGCCAGAAAATAACGGGATCGAAGAGATTTCTGTTGACTTCCTCCAATATTACTTGTATATTACAAATAATTATGACGGATAAGGACCTAGATATTCAGGCGCGCCGGTTTCACAAAGTTCTCACCGATTTTGTGAAGAAGTATCAGTTGCGCAACCGGAATGACGTCTGTTGCGACGATGTGACCGTGGCACAGTGCTACACCATGGAAGCGGTCGCGGACGCGGCAATGACGATGAACGAACTGGCGAAACGGATGCAGTTAAGCATCAGCACGATGACGCGAACAGTGGACCAACTCGTTGAAAAAGGCTATGCGGCACGATACCAGGATGCCCGCGACCGTCGTGTGTGGTATGTCACTCTGACCGAGCGCGGAAAGAAAAAGATGATCGAAATGGACGAACGCATCATGGAATATGAAAAATCAATCCTGACTTCGCTCGATGCACCCCATCGTGAACAGGTCATCCAGGTACTCATCGATCTTTCCAGGGCCGTGGATCGCTTTCGCGCCAACGCCAATTGTGTTATTCCTGAAATCAAGAAAGTCGGCTGATTTTATTCCCGTATACTTGTAATATACAACTAAGGAGAATTCATGAGTCGGATTGTAGAGAACGATGAAATCCGGAAAACGGTCCGGGAAAATTACGGTAAAGTCGCCGTGTCGAACGACGCTGGTTGTGGCTGTACGTCTACGAGCTGTTGCGGGTCGCCCGACGATGCGACGCTTGAAAAAATATCCATCGCGATCGGCTATTCAAAAGATGAGACCGAAGCAGTGCCGGAAGGCGCCAACATGGGCCTGGGTTGCGGCAACCCGCAGGCCATTGCCTCCCTGAAGCCGGGAGAAACGGTCTTGGATCTGGGAAGCGGCGGAGGCTTTGACAGCTTTTTGGCCGCCCGGGCAGTCGGTGTCGACGGTTGGGTCATCGGCGTTGACATGACGTCGGAAATGATCAGCAAGTCGCGACGCAACGCCGAAAAAGCCGGCTTTAAAAATGTGGAATTCCGCCTCGGTGAAATCGAACACCTGCCGGTGGCCGATGGCAGTGTCGACGTGATTATCTCCAATTGCGTGATCAATCTCTCTCCCGAAAAACCTCTTGTGTTCACTGAATCGTTTCGTGTACTGAAACCCGGAGGCCGGCTGGCGATTTCCGATATCGTCGCGACCGCCGAATTGCCCGCGGATGTGCGCAAGGATATGGCCCTTTATTCGAGTTGCATATCGGGCGCCTCAACCGTTGCCGAAATCGAGTCTTTTCTGTTACAGGCCGGGTTTGAGGACATACGAATTCAACCCAAAGATGCCAGCCGCGAATTCATTCGCGAATGGGTACCTGGCCGGAGAATCGATGACTACGTGCTTTCCGCAACCATTGAGGCGCGCAAGCCGACTGTGATCATGTCATGAAGCCGGATTCCGACATGATACGTACGGCGAAACCAACAGATACCACGGCCATTCGGGACCTGCTTGGCTCCGCGGGTTTACCGTTCGATGATATGGATCCGGCCTGGACCGATTTTTTCGTGATGCCCTCCGGCGTCTCGATCATCGGTTGCGTCGGACTCGAAATTCACGGCACGTCCGCCCTTTTGCGATCGCTTGCGGTTTCCATGGCCGGCCGCCGACAAGGAGCCGGTCGCCAGCTTATTGAACATGTTATCCGCCACGCCGGCTTGAAAGGCGTGGCGGACATTTACCTGCTCACCACTGATGCCGCCGGTTATTTCGATCGTTTCGGATTTGTAAGAATCGCCAGGTCGCACGTGCCGGAAGCGATAAAAGAAACGTCACAGTTCAAAAGCCAAACGTGTTCGTCGGCGACGGTTATGCACCGGCCGGTGACGACCGCCTAAATAAGGACATTCAGGGCCACATTTCGCTTGACTCTTGGGGGTGGAATATTTAGATTTTTGCCGTTGCTGAATGGACGTGAATTCGCCAGCACAACCGAAAAATCCAAGCCTTGAGAAGGAGCCCGATATGGCCTACGTTATTTGCGAACCCTGCGTTGGAGTGAAGGACACGGCCTGTGTCAAAGTCTGTCCGGTAGACTGCATTTATGATTCCGAAGGGTGGGACCAGTTGTACATTCATCCGGACGAATGCATCGATTGCGGCGCGTGCGAACCCGAATGTCCGGTCGAGGCGATTTTTGCCGCCGAGAATGTGCCCGACAAGTGGAAAGCCTATGTGGCAAAGAATGCAGACATGTTCAAGCAATAATTCCGACTTCTTATCTGCAAGAAAGGCTCCGATGTTCATCCGAGCCTTTTTTTGTTTGTAGACACGGCCGAGAAAGGAGCGTCGTATGATCATAGCTGTCGGATGCGACCATGGAGGATTCCCGTTGAAACAGACGGTCATCGACACGGTCAAGGCCGCCGGTCACGAGACGGTGGACCTCGGAACGTTTTCCGCGGAAGCCGTGGATTACCCTGACTTTTCAAAAGCGGTGGCCAACACGGTTCAGAAAAAAAAGGCCGACCGCGGTATCATCATTTGCGGCAGCGGCGTCGGGGCGACCGTTGCGGCCAATAAGTTCAAGGGCATTCGCGCCGGTTTGTGTCATGATACGTTTTCCGCGCGGCAGGGCGTCGAAGACGACGACATGAACGTGCTAACCATGGGTGCGCGCATCATCGGTCCGCTGCTGGCGATCGAGATCATCCAGGCTTTCCTGAAGGCCAAATTCTCCCACGCCGAACGCCACGAACGGCGGCTCAACAAGGTCAAAGGATTTGAGGATAGGTTCGGAAAAGACGATTGAATTCACAGTGGTGAATTCAAGCTGCTGTTCATTTCCGCAGAATCATCTTCCTCGTTTGTACAAATTCCCCTGCTTCAATACGATATAGATAGATACCGCCCGCGACCGGATTTCCGGCATCGTTGCGGGCATCCCACCAGGCACGATTCAGCCCCGCCGGCACTGTTTCCTGTACAAGCGTCCGCACTTTCTGGCCAAGCAAATTGTATATGACCAGCGTCACCGTCGTTGGTGCGGGCACCTGGTAGGCAATGACCGTCGTCGGATTGAATGGATTGGGGTGATTTTGTTCGAGCCGAAAGCCATTCTGCGACAAATCCCCGTGGGCGATGTCCGTTGCCGTTTTGCTGATGAAATCGGCGTAAACCGGCAGGTGGTCCGAGGCATAGTGCAGGGCGTTGGCGACATTGGCCGGCACGGCCGTATTGGGCATCTGATTGATCGAGTCGTTGAAGTGGTTTCCGTCGTTGCCAAATGGCGTGTACGTACCGGCCACGTATTCAATGTTGGCGTTGTTGTTCAGCCCGTAAGACGACAGAATAAAATCAAACCGGTCATCCAGTCCGCCGGTGGCTCCGTAATCGCCGAGATCCCGCACGCGCGTGGATTGCGTGTGCACGGGCGCATACGTTCCGTTGTTATGCCAGTTGCCGACCTGCGCGATCAGATCCTGGGCACGGCCATTGTTGTTGGTTTCACTGGCGATGAACTTCTGATAGCCCGGCTCCGAACTCGTATAAAAATTCATGTCACCGGCGATGATGAATTCGGTCCCTGCCGGAAGCAGGCCAAGCCGGTTGCGCAGAATCGTGACTTCGGCCAGTCGATCGGCTTCATAGCCCTCCGAAGCCTTGAGATGGCAACTGTAAAGCCGTAGCGTCCTTCCGCCAATGGAAACAACGTAGACGCCAAAACACCGCAGATTTGTTCGAATGGTGTCGGTCGACAGCAACGTCACTTTGGAGGCGCGGTAGAACAGCATGTTGTCGGTGTCATACCCGTCGATGAATGGCGCCCTGGCATATTGGACACCCGCGCTGTTGAGAGCGTCAAGAACGACATCGGCCCCTGAAGCCGTGATGACTTCCTGCATCAGTACGATGTCCGGATTGATCGCTTGCAGAATGGTTGTAAAATGACCGAACCGGGCCTGGGCGGTCGTTGCATCAAGATTCAGACCATTGTACGTCATCAGGCGGAACGGCACATCGGCCAGAACGGCCGATGTCCACAGCGTCGTCAAAACGGTCAGGAGGACCAGTCGTTTCTTCAAGCCGTCTCCATAATGCTGAACGATTCGTTTTCTGCAATATACGCCATTGATCTGCCGTTTGGCAATGAAACTTTCATGCGTCTTGTTTCGGAGTTGCAAATGGCGTAAAATGGAATAAGTTTCCAGTAGTCACTCCATGTTTCTGGCGCGATCCAAGAAGGAGACCATGGATAAACCCTATCCACCCATTTATTATGCCGATTACCTGAAGCTGAGCGAACTGTTGTCGTGCCAGCGGCCGAAGAGCGACGAATACGGCCATCCGGCTCACGATGAGATGCTTTTTGTGATCGTACACCAGGCCTACGAATTGTGGTTCAAACAAATTCTCCATGAGATGGGTTCGGTCATTCATTTGTTTGAAAAAGACCGGGTGGACGAGCGCAACATGGGCATTGCGGTTTCGCGCCTGGCACGCATCACTGAGATTCAGAAGGTGCTCGTGGATCAGTTGCGCATACTCGAAACGATGACTCCGCTGGATTTTCTTGACTTCAGGGATTTTCTCATGCCGGCGTCGGGTTTTCAGAGTTTTCAATTTCGACTGATTGAAAATCGACTTGGCTTGAAGCAAACCCACCGGATGTATTTCGAACAGGCGCCCTATTATTCTCGCCTTTCGGCCGAACACCGCGATATGTTAAAGGCATCTGAAAACGATCTTTCACTGTTCGAACTGGTCGAAAAATGGCTGGAGCGTACTCCGTTTTTGGAGCTTGGTGATTTCAATTTTTGGGAAGTGTATGCCAGGGCCGTCCGGTCGATGCTGGCCCAGGACCGGCTGGCGATCAACGCCAATCCGACATTGACGGCACAGTCGAAAGAAGGCCAATTGGACCAACTGGCAAAAACAGAAATGAATTTTGAAGCGTTGATCGATCCGGAAAAGCATGAACAACTCCGGCGTGAAGGGGTACGCCGGCTCTCGCACAGGGCCACGGAAGCCGCACTGCTGATCTGCCTGTATCGCGACCAACCCATCCTGCAAATGCCGTTCCGGTTGATCACGGCCCTGATCGATATCGATGAACTCTTCACAACGTGGCGGTACCGTCACTCGCTCATGGTGCACCGGATGATTGGCACAAAAATCGGCACGGGCGGTTCTTCAGGACATCAGTATCTGCGGGCTACAACGGAGCGCCACAAGGTGTTTGTCGATTTGTTCAATTTGTCCACATTCCTGATTCCCCGTTCGGCGTTGCCGGCCCTGCCGAGAGAGCTGGAAAGAAATCTCGGATTCTACTATGGAAACAAGTAACATGGCGGGGCAGGATCCGACGATGCTCCACACGCGAGGTGATTCATGACCATCGATCTCTCCGGCAAACGCGCGCTGGTTTGCGGAAGCACGCAAGGCATCGGCCGGGCCGTGGCGATGGTCCTGGCGTCATGTGGGGCCGAAGTGATTTTGGTGGCAAGAAATGAAACCGCTTTGAACGATGTGCGCGGACGGTTGAAACCCGGGCCTCAACATGATTTCCTATGCGCGGATTTCCAAAGGCCCGATGAACTCAGGGAAAAACTGTCGGACTACTTCAAGAACAGCACTCCGGTTCACATTCTGCTCAACAATACCGGTGGTCCGGCCGCCGGGCAGGCGATCGACGCGGCGAGTGATGCCTTTGAGACCGCCTTCCGCCAGCATCTGGTTTGCAATCAGATTCTGGCTCAGGCTGTCGTGCCCGGCATGAAAGCCGCCGGCTACGGACGCATCGTGAATATCATTTCCACATCTGTCAAACAGCCGATTCGCCAACTTGGCGTATCCAATACGATTCGCGGCGCGGTGGCCAGTTGGGCCAAGACCCTCGCGACCGAGCTTGGGCCTTTTGGAATCACTGTGAATAATGTTCTTCCCGGAGCGACTCGCACGGAACGATTGAACAGCCTCTTCGAAAATCGCGCCAGACAGAGCGGCAAGACACCGGACGACATCGCCAGGGAATGGCTCGCTGAGATTCCCGCCGGCCGATTCGCCGAACCAGATGAGATCGCCCACGCCGTGGCGTTTCTTGTTTCGCCGCAAGCCGCCTACATTAATGGTGTGAATTTGCCGGTGGACGGCGGAAGACTGGGATGTCTTTGAATTGAGAATAAGCCGGATTGAAGTCATAACGTCAAGGAACCGAACGAATGTGTGACAAAACGGCGTACGATCCGTCGCCGCTTTTGCGGCAGGTGTTTTCCGAGCACGTTCTTCGCTACGGCGATCCGGATATGCTGTATCATTTCGGCGAAGACGGCGACCCGTCGGAACGTCTTGATGTGTATGTCTGGCAGGTCAAACCGGACATCCCTGTGACCACGTTCAGCACTCTTGGCATGTCGGATCGTGCCATGACCGGATGCGAGCACCGTTGTGAACTCCACTGGACGATCCGCGGTAAGATGGAAGATCACGAGGAAGCGGATGCCGCCGCTTTTCTGGCCAACCTGGCCATGTTCCCGTATTTGAAGGGAACGTATTTTGATTTCTGGCATGTCCTTCCCATGTTGCCGACTCTCCCATCTTTTCCGTCATGTTCAGCCGGATTGTTTCATCCCTCTTTTGTGGACGGCGGCTGGGACGCGTTGTCTGCGGGAATCACGACAGTCAAGATCCTCAATTTTGTGCCGCTGACGGCGGAAGAATGTCATGAAGCCCGAACAATGGGGGTTAATGCATTGTTATCGCGGCTGCAGGCGGAACGGGTCGATCTTTTTGTGGATCGGACCCAGCAAGTCCGCCAACCTTATGTCCATTGACACCGAAAAACCGGCGCATGGCATCGGACGGTGAAGTGAAAAATATTTGATGGAAAAAATTCTCAACTACATCGACGGTGTTTTGGCGCCGGCCCTTTCCGGCCAGACCATTGAGGACTTCAATCCGGCTACGGGAGACGTGTATGCCACACTGCCGGATTCCGAAACGCGCGATGTCGAAGCCGCCGTGAGCGCCGCGAGAAATGCTTTCCCCGCGTGGTCCGTGATGCGGGCCGAGGAGCGATCGCGACTCCTTCTGCGGATTTCACAACTCATCGACGAAAGACTCGACGCCCTGGCCCTCGCCGAGTCCATTGATAACGGGAAACCTGTGACATTGGCGCGTGAGGTGGACATCCCTCGATCGAGCAGCAATTTCTTTTTCTTTTCGACGGCCGTCATGCAAATGGCCTCCGAGTCGCACGCCACGGATCAGCGCGCCATCAACTACACGCTGCGCCAACCGCTGGGTATCGTCGGGTGTATTTCCCCGTGGAATCTTCCCATGTATTTGTTCTCCTGGAAGATCGCGCCAGCGCTCGCGGCGGGAAACTGCGTCGTGGCCAAGCCATCCGAAATCACTCCCATGACGGCATTTCTGCTTTCGCAGATTTGTATGGAAGCCGGCCTGCCGCCGGGGGTTCTGAATATCGTCCATGGCTATGGACACAAGGTCGGCGCGGCCATAACCGCGCATCCGGACATCACGGCCATTTCCTTTACGGGCGGAACAAAAACCGGCTCGGAAATCGCAAGGACCGCTGCGCCGTTGTTTAAGAAGCTATCGCTGGAACTCGGTGGCAAGAATCCCACGGTCATTTTTTCGGATTGCCGGTATGATGACATGCTTGACACTACGATCCGGTCTTCCTTTTCGAACCAGGGTGAAATTTGTCTGTGCGGCTCCAGGATTTTTGTCGAACGAAGTCTCTACGCCAAATTTCGTGAAGACTTCGTGGCCCGCGTGCGGGGGCTCAGGGTGGGCGACCCGCAACAGGACGATACCGATCAGGGCGCCATCGTCTCGAAGTCGCATATGGAAAAGATCATGTATCACATTCAACTAGCCCAAAAGGAAGGAGGAAAGATCCTGTGTGGGGGTAAACCTGTGACGGTGCCGGGACGGTGCGCCAACGGATGGTTTGTCGCACCGACGGTAATTGAAGGCCTGCCTTTCGATTGCCGTACGAATCAGGAAGAAATATTCGGACCGGTCGTGACCCTCCTTCCGTTCGATTCGGAAGATGAGGTTCTGAACTATGCCAATGGTACGCCCTACGGACTCGCGTCGGTTATCTGGACGGAAAACCTGACCCGAGCCCATCGGTTAAGCGCTGCGATCAAGACCGGCATCGTGTGGATCAATTGCTGGATGCTCAGGGACTTAAGGACCCCATTTGGGGGTGTGAAGCAATCGGGTGTCGGCCGCGAGGGCGGATGGGAAGCCATGCGATTTTTTACGGAACCCAAGAATGTGTGTGTCCGAACCCAGTAACCACACGCCCCTCGCGGTTTAAAAGAATAATCGTCTTCACGAATTTTGGGAAATCCAAACTGTCCTTCGTTACCCAAAGTGAGCCGGCGTTTTTGTCAGAACGCCAGAATCGCATTCACAGTCGGCTATCAACCCATTCCCTCACCACTCCCGCGGCTTCGACATAAGCGTCTTCCGTGTTCCGGCGACTGCGTTTGAGAATACGGAAACTGTGATCCGCCGTATCCAGGAAATGAAGCGCCGCGCGCGGGAGCTTACGGCAAACACCTTCCATCAGATGCCTTTCCGCCAGCGTGTCGCGTGTGCCGTTCAGAAAGAGCATGGGAATGGTCACGGCACTCAGGTGATCGGCGCGATCCGTACCGGGTTTGCCGGGCGGATGCAGAGGAAACGAAAAACACACCAATCCGCGGACGTGGTCAAGCGGCGATTCGGAAGCCGCCGTGGACGTCATACGCCCACCGAAGGAATGGCCGCCGGCGAGCAGGATCAAATCGGGCGCCAACCGGCCGGCCGTGAGGACCGCCGTGCGCACCGTGGCCGTACACACAGGCTTGGAGTCTATGCGGCCTCTTTTTTCCATGAAAGGAAAATTGTAGCGCAGGGTCGCTATCCCCACATCCCCCAGTTGTTCGGCGATCGCGGTCATGTGGCGATGGCGCATGCCGGCGCCGGCCCCATGGGCCAATACCATCAAATGCGTCGCGTGATCAGGACGGAACAAAATCGCAGAAACAGAATCCCCCGGTGACGCCGAGTCAAAGGTCAATTCAAGTCTGATCATGCCAATGCATCGTTTTGGGTTCGGGACATCTCCATGCACGTTCGGTGTGGAGAGGAGTCTGCGATAAGATATCGTTTGACGTTTGAATAGCCAAGAAGTATGTGAAGGCCTGATTGATCCATCCCATACCATTCCGGCGTCTTGCATGGCGTTGGACGGATTGGATTGCTATTTTCTCCGCCCATTCGTACGATTACATAAAGCCGTCGAAAGAAGAACGTATGAAAATCGCCATCGTTTCGATTTTTGCCGTTGCCATGGCCTTTCTTGAGACTACAGTGGTCGTCTATCTGCGGGCCCTGTACTATCCTGGCGGTTTTGATTTCCCTCTCTCCGCCATGGACCCGTCCATGCTCAAAATCGAAGTCTTGAGAGAAGCGGCAACGCTCATTATGCTGCTAAACGTGGGATGGTTAAACGGGCGAAATCCATCCGAGAAACTGGCATGGTTCATCTACAGTTTTGCCGTTTGGGATATTTTCTATTACGTCTTTCTGAAAGTTATTCTTGACTGGCCTTCTTCTCTCTTCTCCTGGGATATCTTGTTCCTTATTCCCACGATGTGGGTCGGCCCGGTCCTCGCACCTCTGATCCTCTCGGCCACAATGATCTTGCTGGCACTCATGCTTCTATATTTCAAACGCACCGCAAGACCGGCCGAGATACGAGGCGCCGAGTGGTTCCTGCTCATATTCGGTTCATTGATCGTGATTTTCACGTTTTGTCACGATTTCCTGTCATTCGGCTTGTCCCACATGTCTTTCCGGCAGATGTGGGATTTGATCGTGCAAGGACAGTCATCGGCCCTGGCGTTCGGTTACATCCCGCGGGATTTTTCGTGGGTTTTATTTGGAGCGGGGGAATCCCTCTTGCTCTACGCCATTCTGCGTCTGGCGAAGCGAAAGGTTGAATGAATTCTTGGGCGGTCCGATTTCGGTCGCTCCGGTTATTTCGTAAAGATCATCTTTCTCGTTTTGCTGAAATCCCGTGTTTCCAGCCTGTAGAAATAGATACCCGTGGAGACCGTCTCGCCGCCATTGTTAAGACCGTCCCAGGTGACCGATTTGGATCCGGCTTCCTCAAAGCCCGACGCCAGTGTTCGCACTTCCTGACCCAGGATATTGAATACTCTCAACGTGACCATGCCCGGCTCCGACAGCTCAAAACGGATCGTGGTCGCGGGATTGAATGGATTTGGATAGTTTTGAAACAGATCCGGTTTGGTTGGCAAGTGTTTCGCTTCGTCAATATCCGTGACATAATCCGCCGGATAACGTAGCGCGCGCACCACCTCGCCACCGCGGTTGTAGCTCCACTGGGTCACGCCGGCTTGGTTCACCTCGAAAAGATATCCACTGGTGGATTCGACAATGAGTGTGTTACCGTTGGGCAGGCGTTGAACGCCGCCGAGATGATTGGAATAGAAGCCACTCGCTGTATAACTCCAGATGGGAGAGGTTGGCAGGTAGGCCGTGCCCGGCGTCCAGATGTAATGGCCTTCATTATCTATGGGAAGCTCGAGCTCGACGATCATCGACGTGCCCTGCCCTTCCCGGTTATTAAAAGCCATGACATGACCGGCTCCCGGCAGACTGTCCGCCACCCATACGGCGCAATGAACGACGTTGAAGACCTGGCTGCCCGGGGCGTCGTAATTGGCCGGCCTGCCCCATCGGTACAAAATATCCCCGCCATGACCGCTGTTGCCGCCGGTATGCCCGGCCGCTTCCAACGTCGTCGTACTGTGATCGATGATGTAGATTTCGTCCAATTCGTGGGAAGAGATGACGATTTCATCGCGCTCGGGATTGTAGCTGATTCCATTGATGTGAAGCCAGTCTCCGGAGCCGGCGCTTTCCACGTTGATATCGAAAAGTTCGGGATGATCCGCGACCACACCGTAGTTGTCTTTGGTCGGATCGAAATCCTGGATCAGGTGATCCCACGCATGCCATTGCCAGACGATCGTCCCGCCGTTCGTGCCATTTGGCTGCACTTCGATGATGTGATCGGGCCAAATGGGCGCGCTATGATTCAACCCAGCCTGCACGGCCTCCGCGGCGGTTTTGAGTTCCCAGGCGATCATCAGTACGTTGCCGTTGGGCATCGGTTCAATGTCATGATGCGCCCGGTAGGTCGTGCTGGCATACGTGTATTCCCACATGAGCGTATTGTCCCATGCGCGTTTCTCGACAACACCCTGGGCGCCACCGCCATTCAGCGAAGTTCCGGAGGATACCGCCGTTCTCAAAAGGTCGCCATTCGGCAGCAAGTACGCCGAATAACCACCGTTGCGATTGGACGTCCACGTGTGTATCACCGTGTTGTTCATGTTTACCATATACGCGTACTTGGTGTTATTGGGACAAAATACCGTATTGCCCTGAAATGCCTGCGCAAAAATGGTCGTGGTAAACATCGTCCACAATACCAACACGACCACACGGTCGCGGCGAAACAAAATCATAATCGTCCTCTCCGTAATTCATGAACATGATGTAAAAACTATTACTTAATCAAAAGCATTTTCCTGGACTTGGTGAAATGCGCCGTCTCAAGCCGAAATAGATAGATGCCGCTCGAAACCATCCCGCCGGTGTCGTTCCGTCCGTCCCATACGACGGTTTTGTACCCGGCGGTTTCAATCGCGGCAACCAGAGTCCGCACTTCCTGCCCGAGCATATTGTAAATCCTCAACGCGACCGGGCCGGCGTCCTTCAGTTCATACTTTATAGTCGTACTCGGATTGAAGGGATTGGGATAATTGGCATGAAGTGCGTATCGGGTCGGGAGCGCCTCGCCCGGATCAACTCCCACGATGTCTTCCACGCGCAACCGGATCACGGGATGCTCATACACCGGGTTTTCAGGATCATTGCTCAACACCGCGACGGTCGTCACGTAGGTGCCGGCAGACAGCCCTGTGGCATTCACTTTCACTTTGACGACCAGTGAATCCGCCGGCTCCACGATGCCGTTGGCAGGTTCCTGCATCAGCCAATCGGCGCCGCCAGCTGTGATCGAACTTATGTTCAACGGTCCGCTTCCCATATTACGAATGGCATACGTCGAACTGTCCGTTTCGCCAACATGAACATCAAAGAAGACCGTATCGACGAAAATGGTTATGAAGGGTATCCCGACGGCTTCCGCTCGCAGAACGACGTTTTGACTCCCACTGGCCGCATCGCTCAAAATGGCAACCGTGTCCACATAATACCCGATATAGACGGTTGAAAAGACGATCGGGACGTCCCGATGTCCGGAAGCCGGCACATCAAAATTGGTTCCTCCGAGAATCTCGAATTCTCCGGTGCCCGTGAACATGTTCGTCACGTGGAGAGTATCCGTCCCGATATTGGTGATCCGGAATGACATCGTGTCTGCGTACGTTGCAAACACACCGCCAAAATCCAACGTATCGGGATCAACGGAAATTTGCGGATAGGTGGAACCAAGTCCGAGTACGTCGGCATTCGTCAGAACGATTTCAGCCGCACCACCGGCCGGGTTCACCGTATTGACGCCGCTGGGCCACACCCCATCGGCATCCGTGGCAAACGCCACGATCCCGCCCGTGGCCAGCGAACGCCGCTCAACTCTCCGAATACCTTCCGGCAGGGCATTGGGCACAACCAGTCCGAAGGCTCCATCGATGCTGTTGACGCTATTGGCATAAAACGCGGCGTAACTGTTGCCGGTGGTGTTGGCTGAGCCGTCGCTCTCGATGAACGTGCCGGACACCGGCCGCTGCGTGCCATCCACATGGTCATATACAAATACAAAATCCTTGGGACCCGCCGTGGATGAACAGCGAAGGCCTGTGCCGGTCGTGTCACCCGGCACAGCGGCCAATTTGACCACACGGATGGAATCGGTCGTCGTCACACGTGTTGCAATCGTCGTACCCGATGCGCCATCATTGAGCGCCAGTCGTGGAAAAAGGTACTTCCCCGGAACAAACCTGGCATTGCCGGTCGGTTCGGTTGCAAACCACCCTTCATACGACCCGTCAGCTCCGGTCGTAAACGTACCGTAATTGCCGGCCGTGGCCAGACTTGGGTTCGTCGTTCTGACAAAGTCGCCCGAAGCGGACACGAACAGACAGTTGCCGGCGCCACTGGTCGTCGCAGCATCCGCCGACGTCACAATCTGATTGGTGAAACGATAGGTGGCAACGGGCAGCAGGCCGGTAAGCCGTAAACGGAAAGCGTAAGGTATGCGATTTGAATTTGTGCCGTTTTGTCCTTCGATATATTCGGGCAATAACACGGTCTGCACTTCGACGCCATTCCCAAGAAGACCGACGCTGTCCGGCGTGCCGGCATCATGGTGTATGAGCATGAAACCCTGGCGTGTTCCGCTGGATGACGGATGAAATCGGACGCCAATGCGAACACTATCGTCCGGATTCAACGGCCACGGTCCGACGGCTTGAGTTGAAAAATCCTCGCCGTTGACGAATGCCAGACTATCGATGACCAGGGCCGCGCTTCCGGTATTACGAAGGGTTACCGTGTCCGTCTTGGAAAGACCGATCTGCACTAGCCCAAACGATAATTCGAGAGGCGCCACGGACAGGTCGCCCCACAGGCCCTCGCCGTCGAGCGGAATGGAATCGGGCGATGACGCGCCGTTGTGCACAAGGACAATTTCGGCTGAGAGATTCCCGGATGCCGTCGGGTGAAATACGACATGCAGCCACGCGCTGTCGCCCGGAGGAAGACCAACCGGGGCCATTTCGACGATGCTGAACTGAACCGTGTCGGTGGACAGCCATTCGCTCACCGTCAATTGCCCATCACCGGTATTCTTGAGCAGCAGACTGTCGGTACGGCTTTCGTTCAATCGGACACCGCCAAACGACAACGTGGACGGGGAGATCAACAGGCCGGGCGCGACGCCCGTTCCGCTGAGCGACACGGTATCCGGTGACGTCGGACCGTTGTGCGTGAAGATCAGAAGACCGGCGTGACTGCCGGTGGTTGTGGGATGGAATGTCGTGTGAAAAATTACACTGTCGCCGACGGCCACATCCGTGGGCGCCGACTCTGCGACGCCAAACTCCGACAAGTTGTCCAGCGTCAAACCGGTGATGGTGAGAAGCGCGTTGCCGGTATTACGGATCACCGTGGAGTCGGAAACCGACATACCCACGACCACCTGACCGAAAGTCAATGAAGACAGCGAGGCATCAAAAGCCGGGGCAACGCCGGTGCCAGCCGCCACGACCGTGTCAGGGGATGTCATTCCACTGTGTGTGAAGATCAGGAAAGCCTGCTGGAATCCGGAAACCTGGGGAGAAAAAGTCACATGAATCCACGTACTGTCGCCAGGCGCCAGAGTTATCGGTGTCGTATCCTCGATGATGAAGATCGATGCCGAAGACGCCAGATCGGTAATGGAGAGATTCATGCTCCCGGGATTGCTCACTACAAAACTGTCCGTTTCAGACGAGAGCACGGCGACTTCGCCAAATGACAACTGAGACGTCTGGGAGGCAAACTGGGGACCCAACTGGCGAACGTCACTTCCCTGAAGAACAATTTCTGTCGCACCGCCGGCAGGGTTGACGGTCGTCACGCCGCTCGGCCAAACACCGTCTTCGTCCGCGGCGAAGGTGACCAACGAACCGTCGGACAGAGACCGTCGCTCAACACGCCGGATACCATTCGGCAGGTTATTGGGAATAACCAAACCGAATGCGCCGTCCAGCCCATTGACGTTGTTGGCATAGAATGGCGTGTAGCTGTTGCCCGTCGTGTTGGCCGTCCCATCGCTTTCGACAAATGAGGCGGATATGGCGCGAACTCCTCCGGATGTATCATCATAAAGAACCACGAAATCGCGCGGACCGGCCTGGGTGGAACTTCTTAGCCCTGTACCGGTCGTGTCGGACATCGCACCGTCAAGTTTCAGGACGCGAACCGAGTCCGGGACCGTGAGCCGCGTTGCCACCGTGGTTCCTGAACCGCCGTCGTTGAGGGCAATTCGCATGAACACGTACCGGCCCGGAATAAAACGGGCATTCCCCGTCGGTTCATTGACGAACCATCCTTCATATGTTCCAGAGTCCGATGTCGTGAATGTCCCATACGTTCCGGCGGTTGACAGGCCAGGACTCGTCGTACGCACAAAAGGCCCGGAAGGGCTGGCAAAGATACAATTGCCGGCGCCGTTGCTTGTGGGCGCATCCGACGAAATGACGATTTGATTGAAGTAGCGGTAGGTCGCGTTGGGTAATAGGCCGGACAACCCGGCACGAAACGCATACGGCAATCGGTTGGCATTCGTACCGGTATTCCCCTCGATGTACTGCGGAATAATGACGGAGGTGACGGACTGGGCCGCGATGGAAGCGGTCATCAGAATCAGCAAGGTCAGCAATCGGAAAAAAGTGCGCATAAGAGTGCTCCGGTGATTCGGATTGAGGCCCGCGCGCAGGGATGCTCCAGGACTGCGAGTATCACATGTTTGCGAACAAATTTGGATTCCGTTTCCGCGAGCAGCTGACCAGATCCTTCGGAAAACGCCATGGTTTCAAAGGAAACGGCGGCTCGCTTCTATTCTATTTCAAAAGTAACATGCGCTTTGTTTTCGTGCCGGCCCCGGCGGTTATGCGGTAGAAATAAATGCCACTGGAAAGCCCCGCCGCGTTGAACGATACGGAATGACTTCCGGCCGCCTTGTTCGCCTGAAGCACCGTGGCGACCTTCTGACCCAATACGTTGAAGACCTCCAGTCTCACGAACGACGCTTCCGGCAAACTGAATTCAATGACCGTTGTTGGATTAAAAGGATTTGGATAATTCTGGGACAGCGTGAACTCCGTCGGTCGTGTTGTCCGGCTTTCAACATCGGTGATCAAGTCACCCAGGTCCGATCCGGACAGGATTATTTCGGATATTCCGCCGGAAGGGTTCACGGTGCTGACCCCGCTGGGCCACACGCCATCGGCATCCGTGACCAGCGCCACGACACCTCCCGATATCAATGACCGGCGCTCAAATCGCCGGATGCCATTCGGAAGATCGTTGGGCAAGACCATACCGAAGGCGCCGTCGACGCCGTTGACATGGTTCGAATAAAAAGCGGCATAGTTGTTGGATGTGGAGTTGTCCGTGCCGTCATTTTCGATGAATGTACCCGAGACGGGCCTCCCCGAGCCGTCGGCATCGTCGTACACAAAAACGAAATCTTTCGCTGGCGCGGACGTGATTGCGCGCAAACCGGTGCCGGCGCTGTCACCGGCGGCTGTGTCAAGTTTGACAACACGAATGGAATCGTTTGTTGTCAATCGCACCGACGTCGTGGTGCCGGAAATACCGTCGTTAAGGGCGATTCTGGCAAAAACATATCTGCCGGGCACAAATCTCACATTGCCGGTCGGCTCCGTGACAAACCAACCTTCATACGTCCCGTCGTTGCTTGTTGTGAACGTGCCATAAGCGCCCGCCGTGGCCAGACTGGGGCTGGACGTGCGGACAAAGTCACCGGTCGGGGAAACAAATATGCAGTTGCCGGAGCCGCTGGTCGTGGCACCGTCCGCCGACGTCACAATCTGGTTTGTGAACCGATACGTGGCGCCGGGCAGCAATCCGGTGAAGGCCAGCCGAAACGCATAAGGAATCCGATTCGAGTTCGTTCCATTGACACCTTCGATGTATTGCGGCAATAGTACGGATGTCATGACCGGATCAACCAGAATCGAATCGGCGCTATTCATCGTTCCGAACGTCGGGCGGCATGCAAAGAAGGCCCCGGTGCCGTTCGGTACGCGAGCCAGCGAACGGTTCCCGGTTTGGGCGCCGTACGTCGTCGAGTCCACGACGCTGGAGTCAACGTTGGACAAGCGGACGTGTTCGCCATCGGCGGACAGCTTGAAATTGGCATGAAGCCCGATCTGGCCGGAGTCTTCATCAGCCCAAACGATAAGATAAGCCCCGGGAGCCATGCGTGTCGAGTCCGGGAATCGCCACTTGGCGGGCATGGCTGGATCGTCCGTCAAAAAGGTGCCGGTCAGATCCAGTGTGTCCGCCGTATTGTTGTAAAGCTCAATCCAGTCTTCCGCTTCACCGTCCGGATCCAGGATGGAGTCGTTCTGGGCCATAAATTCATTGATAACCACGTCGCCGGCATGAAGCGTTACGTCGCAGGAAATTCCCAGCGTCGACAATTGGGAGGATACACTCGCCTGACGCAAATTGATGAATGACTTGAGTCCGGGTTTGCGCGAACCGCCGCCGCCGGAGGCATTGATATCCGTAGTAATGTTGGCTTCGAATTGTGTGGTCGTGTACATTTTGCGCGGGTCTTCATAGACATACGGCCGTATCCGGTTGACAAGCGTGTCGATTTGTGGAAAAAGGCGTGTTGATGAAAAGTAGTTGTGGTACATGGAACACAGGACATCCAGGTACGCGCTCTTCAGAGCAGGCGTGTTATGGATCTTGCCAATCAACGGGCGCGTGGTCGCATTGACGACATACGCCACACTCATGGTTTCGACCGCCGGCAATCCGCCGCTGTACGAGCCAAAGCTCAGCCCGGTGTCCCACACGATCCATTCCATTTTGTGCGAAACGGGATGAAAGTAGAAATAGAAATTCCGGCCGCTATTGACATAGGCGTCCAGATTGGCAAATAGAATATCAGCCGAAAGGGCTTTGTAAAAACCGTACAGATTCACCGCATTCGGCAGAGCCCCGGCCGTATTGGTGTTGTTGTTGATCGTGTCGATCAGTCGGACCAGTTGCGTCCAGGCCGTGGTTGAGCCGTCCGTCTTGAGTTCGTACCGGGGATAATACTGCGTCGTATCCGTCCCATACCATCTCAGATCGGAAACCGGCGGGTTTCCGCCTCCAAAAGCATCCACGGCTTTGAAAAGATCACCGGAGTTGTCTTCATATCGGGATTCCAAGAATTTTTTGTCGACGTGCTCGACCATGGAATAGAACCCCCACAGCGTATCGTTGAGCATCACACGCGCATAATTGGCTCGCGGGGCGGACACATCGGCGTCCCGGCAGAAATCGAGGTGGAGTTTTTCGCGCATGAATGTCGGATCGCCCCAACAGTTGTTGAGATGGACACCCTTGAGTTCATCCCACCGCAAACCATCCAGGTATTCGTCGAAGCTGAGCCGAAACGATTTCTTGTTGTTGGGATGACTGTAGGAAGCATTGCCTTTGAGTCGCACGCCGACACTGTCATACGTCACTCCGTCGATGATGACGGTTGCGACCATGTATCGTTCCAGGCCTTCGTCGTAATAGTAGGTCAGAGAATCCCAGTAGTTCGGTTGAGAGAACTGGATGTTGATCGTGAAAACCTGTATCCCGGAAAAAATGTTGTCGCCGGGGTTCTGAGAAGTGGCTGGTTTGGACCACAGCAGGAAAAGTGCTAAAAAAAGACAGTTTTTCATTTTTCTTGAGGCGCTCCAGATGTCGTTGTTTTGGCGAAGTTGGATTATGTGCAAGGAGTCCGCAATTAGACCGTGCATTCGGTGTTTTGGTTTAACCGGCATCAGAAAGATTCTGTATCAACAAGAAGGTACTACAGGTTGTATCCATTCACAAGCTTCATTATACTTTCCTGATCGGCCTGCTGGTGAATGACCAGGCCGAATACTTCATGTCTGCAATGGATGCTGACGATGTTTGATGATCGGACACTGAAACCGCCCGTGGCCAGAAGGGAGCCCAGGATGACGACCATTCATGGCCGGACACTCATCGATGATTACGACTGGCTGAGAGACAAAAGCAGACCGGATGTGCTTGCGTATCTCAGCGCTGAAAACCGATACGTGGAGGCGATGATGAAGCCCACGGAGGGTTTTCAGGCCTTGCTGTACAAAGAAATGGTCGGACGCATCAAGGAGACCGACGAAAACGTACCGTACCGGTTGGGGGGCCATTATTACTACTCGCGAACGGAAGAGGGAAAACAGTATCCGATCTACTGTCGCAAAAGGGACGAATGGAATGCGCCGGAAGCAATCACATTGGATTTGAATGAATTGGCCAAAGGCCATGAATTCATGAGCCTCGGCGCGTATGAAATGAGCGAGGACGGCCGGTTTCTGGCGTTTTCGGTTGACACGACCGGGTATCGGCAATATGATCTTCACGTCAAGGATTTGAATACGGGCAAAACCTCGGAAAAGCTGGCCGGGCGGGTGACGTCTTTTGTGTGGGCCAATGACAACCGGACTTTCTTTTTTGTCCAGGAGGACGAACAAACGAAACGCTCCTTTCAGCTTTTTCGTGCCACGTTGGATGGTGATAACCCCGAACTCCTGTTTGAAGAAGAAGACGAACTGTATCGCATCCACGCCTTCAAGACCCGAAGCCGGAGATATGTCATGATCGTATCGGCCAGTTCGACAACAAGCGAATGCCGGTTCGTTTCGGCCGATCGTCCACAGGAACCCCTGCAAAGGCTTGTGCCAAGGAGGGAGACGCATGAATACTATGCCGACCATCGCGGCGACCTCTTCTATATCACGACCAACGACCAGGGCAGGAATTTTCGACTCGTCACCGCACCGGTCGACAGGCCCGGACCGGAACACTGGAAGGAAATCATCCCGCATCGCCATGACGTGATGCTCGAAGGCATCGATTGTTTCAGGGATTTTTTCGTCGTCCATGAGCGTTTCAACGGCGTGCCCACCATGCGGGTTTTTGAGCCGTCCGGCGCGTGCCACACGATTGAAATGCCGGAACCGGTTTATGTTGTATTTCCCATGCAAAACATGGAATTCGAAACGACGAAACTGCGATTTCGATACGAGTCGATGGTCTCACCCTGGTCGGTCTACGATTACGATGTGAGAACGAGGCAACGCGAGTTGATCAAGCGGCAGCCCGTGCTTGGCGGGTACGATCCCGGTCTGTATCAATCCGAACGGTTTTATGCGACAGCGTCCGACGGCACCGCCATTCCGATTTCCATCGTCTACAGAAAGAACTTGAAACAGGACGGTTCACGGCCGCTCCTTCTGGAGGCCTATGGATCGTATGGATATCCTTACGACGTCCATTTCTCGTCGAGCCGCCTGAGCCTGCTCGATCGTGGCGTCATTTTCGGTATCGCGCACGTTCGCGGAGGTGGTGATCTCGGCAAAGCCTGGCACGACAACGGCAAGTTGATGGCCAAGAAAAATACGTTCACGGATTTTATCTCCTGCGCCGAACACCTGATCCGGGAAAAGTACACTTCGTCTGACGTCCTCATTATCTCAGGGGGCAGTGCCGGAGGTCTTCTGACAGGCGCCGTAACGAACATGCGGCCCGATCTCTTCAAAGCCGTCGTAGCCCATGTGCCGTTTGTCGACGTTATCAATACGATGCTTGATGCGTCGTTGCCTCTCACTGTCGGTGAATATCTCGAATGGGGCAATCCCAATGAGAAGCCGGCTTTCGACTACATGATCAGTTATTCACCATACGACAATATTGAATCAAAAGCGTACCCGGCCATGCTGGTCAAAACCTCACTGAATGACAGCCAGGTGATGTATTGGGAACCCGCCAAGTATGTGGCTAAACTGCGGGCGCTCAAAACAGACTCGAACCCGTTATTGTTAAAGATCAAACTCGAACCTGGAGGACATGGGGGATCGTCCGGTCGGTATGACCGCTTAAAGGATAACGCGTTCGACTACGCGTTCATACTGGATCAGTTGGGAATTACAGAGTAAGAACAAGGCGGACAAAAAAGAATGTCTCGGGCGTCTACGTAGCGATGCGGCCCTTCAAATGCGTGTCAATCCGCATGATGTGATTGACCAGCCACAAACGGACAGTGGATTGGACTTCGGCGAGCAGCACTTTTGGGTCATCATGGTCCTCATATCGATTGACGATAAGGTCAAAAGCGGTTAGAAATTTCCGGTGCGCTTCCTGGTTGTCCGCGGCCGCCGGACACGCATGTTTGAACATACAGTCTTCTTCGAACTTGAAATGTTTCTCGACATAATCCTTGAGAAAGGAAATGGAATTGTAAAGAACTTCTTCATCATGGTTCGTTGTCAGCGATTGGTCCAGGTCCTCGAGGAAAAGAAAAATCGTCTTGTGTTGCATGTCAATTTCGGGTACTCCTACGCTGAATTCCGGCTTCCAATGTACGGACATGGGCGATCCTTTCTGTCAAGTGGTGGCGAAAATAGAAACTGAACGGCTCCGGCATTTCGCTAGTTGAAGGTAATGCAACACGTTGTCGGTTTTCAACAAAAAAGAAATGTTTTTCTGTTATTCTGTTATGCCAAAATGACCGGCGTTCTTGCTTTCCACGGGTCATCGGAATCCATTGTTATCATTCCAAATGCACATTATATTCAGCAAATAGCGGTTATAGATGGGAAGTCAGTCTCAAGAATAGGAATTTTCATGGCCAAAACATCGTCCACCATGTTAGAACTCGGTACGCCGGCGCCGGCTTTTAGTCTGCCGGATGTCACGTCAGGCAAGACCATCAGTCTCAAGACGTTTGAAGACAAGCCGGCGTTGCTGGTGATGTTTATTTGCCGGCATTGTCCGTATGTCGTGCATGTCCAGAATGAACTGTCCAAACTCGGGCGCGACTATGCCGACGCGGGCATCGTGGCCATTTCCGCCAACGATGCAGAAGCCTATCCGGATGACGGCCCCGTTCATCTGATGAAGATGGCAGAGAGTCTGGAGTTCAGATTTCCTTTCTGTTATGATGAGACCCAGGAAGTGGCCAAGGCATACCATGCCGCGTGTACGCCGGATTTTTTCCTGTTTGACAAATCTCGCCGGCTTGTGTATCGCGGACAGCTGGATGGCAGCAGGCCTTCCAATAATATTCCCGTCACAGGTACCGATTTGCGTTCTGCGCTGGATGCTGTACTCGCCGGAAGGGCTCCGTCATCCGATCAGAAACCAAGCTTGGGTTGCAACATCAAATGGAAGCCGGGCCATGAACCCGCCTATTACGGATAGCAGAAGCCGATTGGGCTCCGGTTTCTTGGATGAAATGTCAAACCACAAACATTAGGAGTTCTCATGTCCATACGACCGGTAAAACGGGTCATCCAATCCAAACCAACCCTTGAAGGAGCCGGCGTACGCCTTCGTCGTGCGTTCGGCTTCGGAGACACCGATGATTACGATCCGTTTCTACTGCTGGATGACTTTCGCAATGAAAACCCCGAAGATTATCTGGCGGGATTTCCATGGCATCCCCATCGCGGTATTGAGACCATCACTTACGTCCTTGCCGGCGAAGTCTCCCATGGCGACAGCCTTGGCAATCAGGGCATCCTGGGTGCGGGCGATGTCCAATGGATGACGGCCGGCAGCGGAATTCTCCACCAGGAAATGCCCAGAGGCGACGAGCGTGGACGCATGCATGGATTCCAATTGTGGGCCAATCTTCCTTCGTCCCTTAAGATGACCACACCCCGATATCAGGATGTCCTGTCGGCGGCAATTCCGGAAGTCACCGAGGACGATGGCACCAGAGTTCGCGTCATATGCGGAAACTTTTGGGGTCAACGCGGCCCTGTCGACGGTATAGCCGCCGATCCCCGATATCTCGACGTATGGGTTCCACCAGGGAAGAAAAAGAACCTGAAAGTGGAAATGTCCCATCACGCATTTGCGTATGTTTTTGAAGGCGGCGGTGTTTTCCGCGACGCGTCGTCACCACAGGCCGTACCAACCGAAATTATCGGCGACAATCAAGAGGCTAAGCCGATATGGACCGGCAACCGTTCACTAATTCTGTTTGACAAAGGGGACGAAATCACCGTGCAGGCCGGTGACGACGGTTTACGATTTCTGCTCGTCTCCGGAAAGCCGCTTGAAGAACCGGTCGCCTGGCATGGCCCGATCGTCATGAACACGCAGGAGGAACTTCGGCAGGCCATGATCGATCTTCGCAATGGTTCTTTTATCAAGACGAAGGGCAAATCCTGATCAGTTTTCACCATCTTGTTGGAGGTTACATGGCTCATTCCGAAGCGTATAACGAATTCTACCGCCAATACGTGAAAGAACGTCCGGCTTCGATGTACGAAGAAGCAAAAGACGGATCCGCGTATACGTCCACTTCCAAAGGCCTGACGCCGGATGAGATCGCAGAACTTCGCGAGCTTTTGCGCGCCCAACTGGCCGGCAAGGGATACCACGAAGCCTGGGTGATGGGATTGAAAGCCCTCGGTACGACCAACCTGGCGGCCTTCCTCGAGAGTTTGCTCGAAAAGGCCTCCACGACAGAAAAAATCACTTTGATCGAACACATGCTCGCCCTCGGTCATCGCAAAACCGAGCATCTGGACTACTTACTCGAATTCACCCAGCAGGACAACGATCTGGAATGGATCGAAAGAGCCCGCAAGGTATTCCGGCAATATCGATGACGCGCTACTCTGCCTCCGGCGTTACGTCAATAAGGACGCGCATGATTTCTTTCAGGCTCGCATGTCTGCTGATCCTCGCCTTTTTTTCGTGGATCTCCTGCTCGACGGACAATCCCGATCACCTGACCAACCGCGGAGGAGGAGAAATTGCCAAAGGCTGGGAATACGTTTATTTTGGCGATTACCCTGGTATCGGAGCGCCCGTGGCGGCGCTGCAATTAATCGAACCGGATAGATACGACACAGCTGTTTTGTCCGGGCTGAAAACCCGGACGGGGCCATCAACGAATATTTTTAAGGACAATTATGGTGTTTGGGTGGCCGGTTCGAATTGTCTGACGTGTCACGCTTCCACTTTGAATGATCATTGGACGCCTGGACTTGGCCGTCCTTTTGTCGATTGGAATGATTTCCTCGGGCCCCATATCGACGATAGGACATTTGGAAATCTGGATTCCGCCTCACGCCGGTCGGCCCTGGCATTCCGACGGCAACTGGCGGCTTTGAAGATGCTCGAAAAAGGACGAAACGCAGGCAATCCTGCCTTTTATGTACAGGAATTGACGGCCGCACATTGGAATCCGGATTTGACGTTCAGGGAGGAAGGCGCCTTGGTTCCAGACGAATCATGGCCTGTGCCGGTTTCGGATGTACCGCCATTGTGGAATGTGAAGAAAAAGACAAGGCTCTACTACAATGGACAGGGTACCGGGGATTTTCGCAAGCTGATGATGTTGGGAGGATTGGTCTTCGTCACCGACACAGTCCGGGCCGGATACATTTGGAATCGATTTACCGATGTCGCGGCGTGGATTCAATCACTCTCACCGCCAGAGTTCCCCTACGCCGTCGATGACGAACTTGCATCGGCCGGAAAGGATCTATTCGAACGCGAATGTCGCAAATGCCACGGCACATACGGATTGGGCGGCTCCTATCCGAATAAGATCATACCCTTGAATCGGATTGGAACGGATTCACTCTACGCTTCGTACTGGAAATCCCGTTCAAGATTACCTTCATGGATAGCGGAAAGTTGGTTTGGAAAAACCGAACCGGCTGTCATACTGCAACCGCAGGATGGATATGTCGCGCCGCCGCTTGATGGCGTCTGGGCTTCCGCACCGTATTTCCACAATGGCTCTGTACCCAGTCTGCTGGGCGTTCTGGACAGCCACCATCGGCCTTCCACATGGCTGATCGGCACTTCGTATGACTCTGTCAACGTCGGATGGATCATTGAAGCCGCGGATTCTATCGTTCCGAAAAACATGTATGACACCCGCCATCCGGGACAATCCAACCGCGGCCATACCTTTGGCGATGACCTGCCTGATGATGAGCGCAAGGCCATTATCGAATATCTGAAAACACTGTAGTCGTCGCGTTCGAATCCCGTTAGGACACACCTGCACTCTTGTTCATATTCACGCCCGCGGTCGCCCTTTTCGCGCAGATACTCATAACTTGTGTTGACAAACGGCACTTGCGTGCCTAAATTTGTGGTGTTCCTGCCTGAACCGTCTTCCGCCGGCATTCCTGGAATTTCGATTTTCCCAAAACTCACACTCACCAACAGGAGGTCCTCTCATGGCAAAGAAGTCACGAAAAGCGGGCAAAAAAACAAAGTCGCAAGCCAGAACGGCGCGAAAGAAGGTGGCAAAGAAGGTGGCAAAGAAGGTGGCAAAGAAGGCTGTCAAAAAGCGCAAAGCCGCGAAGAAGACAAAGGTCACCTTTATTCCGGCCGGTTATCATACATTGACGCCCTATTTGTCGGTTCACGACGGGAAAGCCGCCGTTGATTTTTACGCCAGGGCTTTTGGCGCAAAGGAAAAACCCGGACGGATGAGCGGTCCGGACGGAAAGATCATGCACACGGAAATCAAGATAGGCGAATCGCATTTCATGTTGGCGGATGAGTCCGCGGAATGGGGTAACCTGAGCCCGAAAACCGTCAGAAAAACGACCGTGCAACTGATGATCTACGTCAGGAATGCGGATACCGTCATGCAACAAGCCGTGGCGGCGGGCGGCACGATGATCAAGCCGGTTGAACTGCAATTCTACGGCGACCGGGCCGGCCGTTTAGAAGACCCATTTGGGTATACCTGGTTTATTGCGACCCACATAGAGGACGTCTCTCCGAAAGAAATGGCCAGGCGCGCTGCGGAGATGTTTGGCTCAGCCGGTGGGTCGTAGACGCCTGAAATCCATTCTGGCACGGCGCGAGTCTCCTGTTTCTGCCATCATTCGCGCGCGCTGTTCCTAAGTGCCCGCCTGTCCTGTGTCGTTGTTAATAAAAAGAACGAAGTCGTGATGAGAATTCTTCTTTGGTTTGTTCTTCCGGGTTTGTTGTTGGCTCAAGACCTTCCTGTTTCGACCTTTTCAATTGTGGGTCGTGATTCGGTCACCGGTGAACTGGGCATAGCCGTGGCTTCGCGTTTTTTTGCCGTCGGCGCGGTTGTGCCATGGGCCAAAGCCGGCATCGGCGCGGTCGCAACACAATCTTACGCCAATACATCGTACGGATGGCGGGGACTCGAACTCCTTGAACAAGGCGCCGACCCCTCCCAGGCGGCAGACATCCTTCTGCGCACCGACAACGAAGGCGATCGGAGGCAGTTTGGCATCGTTTCCGCCGACGGCAAATCGACGACATATACAGGCGCCAAATGCCTTTCATGGGCGGGCGGACGTCATGGTCCCAACTACGCCTGCCAGGGTAATATTCTCGCCGGTGAGGCCGTGGTAACCGCCATGGAAAAGACGTTTCTTGAGACGCAGGGCACTCTTGCCGATCGTCTGTACTCGGCGCTGGTCGCCGGAGAAAAAGCCGGCGGCGACTCCCGTGGCAAGCAATCCGCCGCCATTCTGGTGGTGAAAAAAAATGCAGGCTACGGCGGCTTCACCGATCGCGCCATCGACATCCGCGTTGACGATCATCCGGAGCCATTCATCGAGATTGGCCGACTGCTCAACTATGCCCAGATGAACTATGCATGGAACGAAGCCTGGACGCTTTTCCAAAACAAAAAATCGCTTGAGGCCCTTCCGTTTATGGAACGTGCCGTATCCCTGGCGCCTGAAGAAGGTGAAGTCTGGTACGATCTGGCCGTCATCCGTTCTGCCGCCGGCAAAACCGATCCGGCTCTCGACGCTTTGAAAAAGGCCGTTCAACTCAACGGCAAACTCAAATCATCGGCGGCGGTCGATCGGGATTTGGATGCCCTTCGATCAAACAAGATGTTTCTTGAGATCATCAAGTAATCCGATCAGAGTATGTCGTCTTCAAACCACGGAGGTGTTATGAAACGTTTCAGACTCGTTGCCAGCCTGTGGACCATATGGCTGCCGGCCGTCCTTTTTGCACAGGCCGGATCTTATCAGGACCTGGGCTCCGGATGGAGCCAAATCGGCGGTATGACGGCTTCGGGCGATCAATTGTATATCATCAGTTCCGGAACGTTGTATGGCACAACAACGTCCGGCAAATACACCGACCTGGGTTCCGGTTGGTCCAGCATCGGCGGCATGTGCGCCACCGGCGGAATGTTGTACATTATCAGCAGTGGAACCCTTTACGCGACATCCATGTCAGGCAAATACACCGGGCTCGGTGGTGGATGGAATGACATGGCCGGCATGACGGCCATGGGAGGTGACTTGTACGCCATCAGTGGAGGAACGCTCTACAAGACCACAACATCCGGGAAGTATGTCGACATCGGCGGAGGCTGGTCCAGTATCGGCGGCATGGCATCTCTTGGAGACAAACTCTACATCATCAGCAGCGGAACACTATACGAAACGAGTTCAACCGGAAAATACCGCGAACTCGGCAGTGGATGGTCTGACATCGGAGGCATGACGGCTTCCGGTGGGTACCTGTATATCATCAGCGCCGGAACACTGTACGAGACCACGACAGAAGGTAAATACAAAGATCTTGGATCCGGTTGGAGTAGTATTGGCGGTATGACGGCTATTGGCGGAAACCTGTATATCATTAGCAATGGAACACTCTATTTGACTCGAACTAAGTAGTCGTAATACAATGTTTATGAAGCGATGTCTGATGTTGGTTCTTTGTTTCCAAACTAGAACTTGAGGGTAAAAACCGTTTCATTGTACGGCCTGGACTGTACGCTGATTGTGCCACGATGGAGTCTCATGATCTGGCGGGACAGGCTGAGACCTATTCCCGAACCATCAGGTTTGGTCGTAAAGAACGGTATGAAAATCTTTTGTATGGCCTCCTCAATGATACCGGGGCCGTTGTCCTGCACCTGTATGGTCGGTCGCCCACGGACATCAAGGCATCCCGTCATCGATATTTTTGGGTTGGCCACGGCCTCGACCGCATGACATGCATTGATGAGTAGGTTGATCAAAACCTGCTCGACCATCTCGATGTCTGCCGTCAACTCAAGAGATGCCGGCTCGACGCTGACCGTGAATTCAATCTTTGCTTCCAGGAATCGACCCTTCATAAGAGACTCCACCCGCCCAAAGAGCTCTCGAACCTGCCATATTTTGAAATTTGGGGCCGGGATCTTGGTCAGATTACGGTACGCCTCGACAAAATGAATCAAACCTTCACTTCGTCGGATGATCGTCTGTGTCGCTCCACGGATATCATTGATGGTTTCGGCCGGCATCTTTTCTCCGCCATCCTGCCGCCGGAATGATTCTTCCAAAAGACCTTGCACCGTGGCCGCCAGTGAACTGATGGGGGTGACCGAATTCATGATCTCGTGCGTGAGTACGCGAATCAAATTCTGCCACGCCTCCATTTCCTTCTCTTCCAATTCACTCTGGATATTCTGCACCGAGACCAGCGTAAACTTTCTCCCGCGCATCCGGAATTCTGTGGCATGCGCGACAAGCTGTATCCACTCATCCTCCACACTAGCTTTGAGCAGTGTTTTCTGCCCGACCTTCATCTTCAGCAATGTCGGCACGAAAGCGGGACTGATGGTATCAAGCGTTCGAATATGCTTCAAATCCTGAGAGGACATTTTGAAGAGCTTGCGAAACGTGTTATTGACCAATTCCACGTCGCCGTCCTCCGTAAAGGCCAGAAGCCCGACACCGACATGCTCAATGACCGTTTGCAGGTAGCGATAATGTTCCTCCTTTTCGGCCCGGGTCGCCCGGAAATCCGCCACCACCGAACTGAAAGCCTTCTTGAGTTCGTCAAATGACCGGCCCAGGCCGGCGCCACTGAACGACTGTGTAAAATCCTCGTACCGGATGGCATCGAGGAAGCGCTTCAGGTCCCGGTTCGTTTTCTCGACGAAAAAAATGAGCGCGTACACCTGGTAAACGATGACGGCTCCAATAATGACTGCCGTCATGTAAAGGCTGGTCACGCTGAGCACGTGAATAAGCAGATAGGTGAAAAACGCGATCAAGGCAATGCGAAGGACAACCTGAACGCGGAAATGGCTAAAGACCATACTTTTCAAGTCTCCGATACAGGGACGCCCGGGTCAATCCAAGTTCCTTGGCCGCATGCGAAATGTTGCCGGCAAACTTGTCCAGCGCTTTGCGGATGAGGAGTTTTTCCAATTCCTCAAGGTTGTATTCGTCAATCACAAACCCTTCGGGTTTGACGGCCTTCCCCGTCAGCAAGAAATCCTCCGGCTGAAGAACGTCGGTCTCGCCCAAAATAACGGCCCGCTCAATGGTGTGCTGCAATTCACGCACATTACCCGGCCACGAGTACTTGCCCAACTTGGTCAGGGCCAGCGCGCTCACGGACAACACCGGACGCTGGTGCTTTCGGGCGTACATATGAACAAAATGGTCGGCCAGCAGCGGCAGATCCTCCGGTCTTTCGCGCAAGGGGGGAAGTTTGATTTCCACGGTATTGACGCGATACAGGAGATCCTGACGGAATCTCTTTTCCTCGACCATCTGGTACAGTGGCAGATTGGTGGCACAGACCAGGCGGATGTCCAATCGGATCGCCTTGTTGGAACCGACACGGGTAACCTGCTTGTTATGCAGGGCCGTGAGCAGCTTGGATTGGAGCGGCAGGGACAGGTTGCCGATTTCATCCAGAAATAGCGTGCCCGAATTGGCAATCTCGAAGCGTCCGGCCCGATCCTCTTTCGCATCCGTGAACGACCCTTTTTGGTGTCCGAAAAGTTCGCTGTCAAACAACGTCTCGCTGATGGCCCCGAGATCTACGCTAATAAACGGTTTGTCCGAGCGCGGACTTGCGCGGTGCAACGCCCGCGCCACCAGTTCCTTCCCGGTCCCGTTCTCCCCAAGCACGAGCACATTGGCGTCGGTCTGTGCCACTTTCTGAATCGTGATGAAAACCTGTTTCATGGCTGCCGACTGGCCGATGAAGTCCTGGAAAGGCTGATCGAGATCCTGCTGCAGTTGTCGATCCCGCAGGCGCAGTTGCTGGGTTTCTATCCGTGATTGGCGAAGACTCAGACTGGCAGACAAAGTTGCGAGAAGCTTTTCATTCTGCCAGGGTTTCAGGACAAAATCGGTCGCACCCTCTTTGATCGCCCGTACCGCCATCTCGACGTCTCCATACGCCGTGATCAGAATAACGACCGCCATCGGGTCCGTCTTCAGAATTTTGTTCAGCCAGAAAAAACCTTCCGTGCCGCTGCTCAGATCGCGCGTGTAATTCATGTCGAGCAGAATAACATCGTAGCTCTCATTCTGCATCAGCGTCGGCAGTCTCTCCGGATTCTTTTCCGTGTGCACGTTTGGCGTGAATTGCTTCAGCAGCAACCTCGCCGCGAGCAGTACATCCTCGTCGTCGTCGACAATCAGTATTTTGGCGTGTTTGGTTATCATGGATTTGGAATTAATGTAGATTAATTTTTGATGAATTCATACGGATTTTGACGCGCGATTGTTCGGGCGGGCTCCAAATGTGAGCGACTTTGGAACCCTCTTTTGGAAAATTCTTTTGACTTTCACGGGTCTTTTACTTAACATTTTGTTGCTCTTTCTGCTCTTTCTCACGACGAATATTATTGGATATCCTATCCTTTTAACTCTCAGGAGGAATGACATGGCACTTGATGCACTTGGCATGATCGAAACGAAGGGTCTGGTTGGCGCCATTGAAGCCGCCGACGCCATGGTCAAAGCCGCCAAGGTGGAATTGATCGGCAAGGAAAAGATCGGCGGCGGTTATGTCACGGTCATGGTTCGCGGCGACGTTGGTGCGGTGAAAGCCGCCACGGATGCCGGTGCCGCGGCCGCCGAAAAAGTCGGCGAACTCGTGTCGGTCCATGTCATCCCGAGACCACATCCCGAAGTCGAAGCGATTCTCCCCAAGAAGGGTGCCTGAAAACTGACGTATGGAAGACCGGGCCTTAGGTATGGTCGAGACGTTGGGACTCGTCGGCGCTATTGAGGCCGCCGACGCCATGGTCAAAGCCGCCAAAGTCAAGCTCATCGGCCGTGAAATCACCGACGGCGCGATGATTACCATCAAGGTGGTCGGCGAAACGGGAGCCGTTCAAGCCTCCGTGGCCGCCGGTGAAGCCGCCGCCCGCCGCGTCGGCCAGGTGGTCTCCGTTCATGTGATTCCAAGGCCCGACGAGATGACCGAAACCATTATTTACGATGAGGGAATCGATCCGAAACTCCTCTCCTTGCAGAATGCAGCGGATGAATCCGAGCCTCCAAAAAAAAAACGGAATTCATAAGTCTCGCCCAGCAGGAGCTCTTTAGAGCCGTCGAAAAAGACGAATCGCTGCTCAAGAAGAAGCGGGTATCCAAACCCAGCAAAGACTATCACACTTACAACGTCGCCAAACTCCGAAAACTGGCCCGCTCCATACCTGATTTTCCTCTCAAAGGCCGCGCCGTCTCCAAGGCCAATCGTGAAGAACTGATCACCTATCTCGAAAAAATTTTCAGAGAATAACTTCCGCCAGGCGGATTGCCCGACCCCATGTTCCGCTTCATCGAACGTATAGACCAGCGCATCCGCGCCCTGAGCATTCCGGCCCGCATTCTGATCATCATGTTCCCTCTCACCACAGGCGCCGTCATCGTCCTGGTCTTTATTGATCTGTGGCTGATCGCCCGCTGGCCCGGCATTCACTACCTGAGCTGGCTCACGGCGGCCATCAGCAGCCTGATCATTTCCTACTTTATATCACGAATCGCCGCCCACGAAATCACAAGCCCAATCAAAGAGCTGACCACAAGCGTCAAAGAAATTGCCCGGGGCAATTTCGATCACAAGATCAACATCCAAACCGGGGAAGAGATCATCCAGCTCTCGCGCATTTTCAACTACATGACGCTCGAACTGAAGCGCATCTATCAGATCAACATCAACCAGATTATCCGTGAAAAAATCAAGACCGAGGCCATTCTGCGCAATATCGCCGACGGCGTGATCGTTTGTGGTCCGGCCGGTGATGTTCTTCTGATAAATGACGTGGTCGAGCGTTGGTTCGGTGTGCGCGAGAAAGATCTCGTTGGTTTTTCCCTCAATTTCCTGATCCCGGATACAAAATTCCTTCTGGCGCGTGTCAAAGAAGGCTCCTCCACCGACGTGTTTCAGGAAGAAATCGACGTCATGCCCGCGGATTCCCATTCCACGATCGTGCTGGGAGCGCACGCATCCAAAGTTATGGATGACGACGAAATCATCGCCGTCGTGATCGTCTTGCGAAACATCACCCGCGAAAAAGAAGTGGACAAAATGAAGACGGAAATTCTGTCCGTCGTCGCGCACGAACTACGGTCCCCGCTGACCTCCATCTCCGGGTTTAGCGAATTCCTGAAGGATCCTGAGTTGCCGCCTTCCACCCGCAAGGAGTATGTCGATATCATCAATTACGAATCCGCGCGGCTGACCGACATGATCAACAAATTCCTCGACGTCAGCCGGATCGAAAGCGGGCAGACCGTCATTCACAAATCCCCCATTGATGTCCTCACGATCCTGTCCAGCATCCTCGGCATCAACGCCCATTTCGCACAAAAGAAGGGCATTACGGTTCTGACGGATTTTGGTGAAAACATACCTCTCGTCCACGCCGACCCGGATCTCATCGGCCAGGTCATCCTGAATCTCTTTTCCAATGCCTTGAAATACAGCCGCGAAGATACCACGGTCACGATTTCTGTTGGTATGGCGTCTCCGGACGAGGTGATGGTGAGGGTGAAAGATCAGGGATTTGGAATTTCCGAAGAAAATCTGCAGAATCTCTTTACGAAGTTCTTCAGAGCCAAAGACGACAAGAGAGTCAAGTCAACGGAAGGCACAGGACTTGGCCTGGCTTTTGTCAAGGAGATCATCAACCAGCACAACGGAAAGGTCGATGTCGAAAGCGAATGGGGCAAGGGCTCCATTTTTTCCTTCACGTTGCCGGTCTACAGAGCCGAACCCATGCCCGCCGATTAGCGGCCGGCGGATGCCTCGCGCCATTTCATTTCCTGGTCCTTATACTGAAGTTCGTAGAGTTTGAAATAAAGTCCGCCTTCCGATAGCAGTTTCTCATGCGACCCCCTTTCCCGTATACGGCCGTGATGCATGACGATGATTTCATCCACATCACGGATGGTTGACAATCGATGCGCAATGATGATGGACGTTCGGTTCTTCATCAACTGGCGCGTCGCTTCCTGGATCAGTAATTCGGTCTCGGTGTCGATGCTGGATGTTGCTTCGTCCAAAATGAGAATACGAGGGTTGAAAACGAAGGCACGGGCCAGGGAAATCAACTGACGCTGACCGACCGACAGTGTGCTGCCGCGTTCCTGCACCGGTTCGTGGTAACGATCGGGCAGACGTTCAATAAATTGGTGCGCCCCTATTTGGCGGCACGCTGCCACGACCGAGGGTTCATCGATGTCGGTCCTTCCCAGCCGGATATTGTCGAGGATATTGCCTGAGAAAAGAAAGACGTCTTGCAGGACCACCGCCATGTTGGCTCGCAATTCCTTTTGGGCGACGGCGGCCAGGTCTTTGCCGTCCAATCGAATCACTCCGCGCTGCGGTTCATAGAATCTCGACAGAAGATTGATCATGGTGCTTTTTCCCGATCCCGTCGCTCCGACAAGCGCCACACTTCGTCCGGGCTCCACGCGCAAATGGATGTCCTTCAGAATGTAGTCCTCGTCGCGTTTGACCTCCGCCGGGTTGTACGAAAAATGAACACCTTCAAATTCAATGAGACCCTCAACGTGACCGAGACGAATGGGATTGGGTATATCCGAAACCTGCGCCGGCGTGTCGAGCAATTTGAAAACCCGCTCCGAGGATGCCATGGCCGTCTGTAAGATATTGTACTTGTCGCTCAAGTCCTGGATCGGCCGGAAAAATAATTGGGCGTACTGCACGAAGGCGACCAGCGTTCCAAGGGACATGTACCCTGATATCACCTCTCCGCCGCCATACCAGATCATCAGCGCGAGGGCCACCGAACTGAGAAAATTGACCGCAGGATAAAACCACGCATAATGAAACACAGATTCAATGTGGGACTTGGTCAGACTCCGGTTCAGATCGTCCAACTTCGAAAAATTCTTTCCCTCACGGTTGAAGAGTTGGACGGTGCTTGCGCCGGTGATGTTTTCCTGCAGAGCGCTGTTAAGAGCCGACACCTTCAAGCGGACTTCGCGATAGGATATCCGCACTTTCTGCCGGAACAACATGGAAATGTAAAAAATGACCGGAAGAACGGCCAGGCTGACGAAAGTCAGCCGGACATCCAATATGAACATGAAAACGATAATGCCGAATAGGAGAAACAGGTCTCCAAAAAGATACACGATTCCGGATGTGAACATGTCGTTCAACGATTCGATGTCCGACGTCACTCGGGTGATCAACCGGCCCACCGGATTGCGGTCAAAAAACTGCAGATGAAGTTTTTCGATATGATCATACAGTCGAATGCGCAAATCGCAGATGATCCTCTGTCCCATCAACTGCGTGATGTAAATGACGGCATACTGCAGGGCAAATTCGCCAACGAGCAACCCCACGAACATAAGAGCATACTCATTCAATGTTATCAGATCGCCGGCCGCCATCGCCTCGTCAATGGCGACCTGAACGACTTTGGGACGGACGGCGCTGAAAGCCTGCGCGAGAATCAGCAGCAGGATGGAAGCAACCAACATATGCTTGTATGGCAGGACAAATCGGATCAGTCGCTTCAACAGGCGACCGTCATACGCTTTGCCGACAACGTCGTCTTCTTGGATCGAACTCAGGCCGCTTCTCCCAATTGTGAATAGTCCACTTCAAGAACCTCTCCCCATCCGTCAAGCGATGCGAGCACACGTTCCTTGTTTCCGACGATCACGATCGTGCTTTGATCTTCACGCAAATAGCGCCGGGCCGCCGCCGTAATATCCGATGGCGTTTGTCGCCAAATGGCCTCGATTTCACGATCGAGGAAATCGGGTCCGAGATCGTAGAATTCGGACTGCTCCAAATAAAAAGCCAGATTGGAATTCGTTTCAAGGCGAAATGGGAAACTGCCTTTGAAATACTGACGCGTGTCGTTCCATTCCTGCTCCGCGATGGATTCCTCTTTCATGCGACGCATTTCAGATTCGATCAGGCGGATCGCCATACCGGCGGATTCATTCTTCGTTTGCATATGCACTGAAAACGTTCCGCCGTGCAGACGTTTGGTCATGCTTGAATAGACACTATACGCCAATCCTTGCTGCGTTCGGATCGAATGGGTGAGGCGCGAAACCAAACCGGAACCGCCGAGAAGGTGGTTCATCAAAAGCGAAGCGTGGTGATCGTCGCTTTTTCTTCTGGAACCCAGGTTGCCGGCGCAGATGTTGGCTTGTAAGAGGTCACGGTTGACGATGACGATTCGTCGTTCCTGCGGCGTGGGGGCGTCCAGAATCGGTAACGACTCCGCCGCACGCGGCCGGATCCAATCGGAGGCGTCGATGATGTCGAGAAGATGGTCGGTGTCGCCGGCCATGGCAATGATGGCCCCCGATGGTGAGAACCGCTGACGATATTCCGTCCGTATGTCCTCGCACGCGACCGAAGAGAGCGAATGTTCAAATCCATCCAACGACCGTCGATATGGGTGATGACCATAGACAAAGTGGTTAAAGATTTCCCATGCAAGCACCGACGGCTGGTCCGTCTTTTTCTTAAGGTCCGCCAGCATCACTTTTCTGATCCGTTCCACTTCGGCTTCCGGAAAAGTGGAATGAAAGACCATGTCGGTCAGGATTTCGAATGTTTTTTCAAAATGCCTCGTTAATGCCGAAACGGTGAAATGGACGGCATCATGATGAACATTGAAAGAAACCGAACTGCCCATCCCATCGAGTTCCTGCGCCAAGTCCACGGCGCTCCGGGTTTCAGTTCCTGATCTCAGAAGTGCCGTCAGCATTTTGAGCCGGCCGCTGACCGCCAATGGTTCCGATGCAGCTCCGAAACGAAACGAGCCCCGCACACTTACGATGGGAAGAGAAGAATCCTGACGGGCAAGCACAACCAGTTGATTGGGCCACTGCAGACGCGTGATGCTTTGGTAGACGTGACGGGAGGCAAAGGTCATCAGTTGCCGACGGAAACAAATTTCAACGACTTGTAATCCTGGCCGATGATCACTGTCACTTCCAGGAACAACTGGGGATTCTTCTGCTGGATCACCGCGCTCTCACTTACCCCGAGTTCTTTGGCGACCTGAATGGCGTTTTGAATATTGCCGAGACGATCCTGGACAACCGAAGTCTTGAAATTGGCGTGTTGCGCATTGCCGGTCTGGACCACGTCAAATCCTCGTGTCCGCAGGTAATCGGCGGCACGGGAAGCCAATTTTGGAATACCTGTACCATTCAGGACTTCTACGCGGATCACCTTGGATTTGACTTGGACGGTTTCGTCGCCCTGCGACGCTGCCGTTTCTCCGTTCTCCATGGTCTGCACGGTCGTTTCCGACGGGCCGCTATTGAGACGCACGACGAGCGAAATCAGCAAAGCCACGACGAGCAGCGCGAGCCCGCCAATCAGGATGTTGAGCATCTTATCCCATCCTGAAACCGGCGTCGGTTTTGTCGGCGTACGGCCGGCCTCCTGGGTGTTGACCGGCGTGGCGGATGCGTCTCCCATCGACCCCGAATCCTCAGATCTCGTTTTTCTCAACATAACCTCTCCACAAAAAAAATTAATCCCGTCGAGCGGGATTAATGACAACGATCAAAATTTCATATACCCATCACGGTCTTCCGCCCGTCTCCTGGAAAGGACTCGCGCCGGTTCTGGGCTGATAAAATGGATTCGGATAGTAACCGAAACCGCTGCCAAACGGATGGTTGCTGTAACCGACCATCATCTGAAGGTTCTTGTTGGGCTGATACACGAGTTCGGCTCCGTGCAAAAAATTAGCCCCTTCATTGCCGAAAATTTTTGGGCCGCCAAATGGCTGATGCTGGACGCCCATATTGACCCGAAGAAACAGGGGGTTGGACAGTTTAAAATTCATCGTGTTCATGTAAATACCCGACGATCCGCTGACACCACCGCCGGTAAAATACGAAAGAGAATAGCTGTGGTTCATCACAAACCGGTCGGGACTGAAAAATCCGAAAAGCGATCCGGTATTGGAAATGCCACCGAGAACGTCAATGGGTTTTTGTTCAATTTGGGATCGCAGCTGGGCGTGGACCGAGGCGCCCATGGCCAACCCAATCAACAGAACATACATCTTTTTCATTGTAACGCCTTTCGTGTATCCTCATGGTAACAAAAGGTTGCAAAAAAGTCAATATACGTGTGGATGGATGTCAGCCGGTGTGAAATGCCTTGATGCGAATCCGCGGGTCGGCGGCAGCGAGAAGCAGGTCAGAAATGAAATTACCCACAACCACCATGATGCCGCCGATCAACGTGGTCGCTAATGTCACAGGGTAGTCCCGTGCGTAAACGGCTTCAATGGCGACGCGCCCCATGCCGGGCCATGCAAATACGGTCTCCACGATTATCGACCCGCCGAGAAGCATGGGAAAAGTCAAACCAAACAGTGTAATCACGGGCAGGAGAGCATTCTTCAATACATGGCGGCGCAAGATCATACGGCCCGAGAGACCCTTGGCCTTGGCGGCGCGGACGTAATCACTATTGAGAACATCCCGAACACCCTGGGAAGTATATCGTGCCGTGGAAGCCGCGGCGGGCAGGCCAAGAACCGCAACAGGTAAGATCATGTGCTGAAACATGTCCGCCAATCGGACGACCCACGACAGGTCTTCCGTATCCAGACTTTGCATATGAGCGGCGGGCAGCCAGCCCAATCCTAGAGAGAAAACCATGACGGCCATCACGGCCATCCAAAACGCCGGGATGGAAACAAATACGAGGCTTCCCGTCGCCAGGAGGCGTTCGGCACGACGACCCGACCGGCGCGCCATCACCAGACCCAACCAGATTCCAAGAGCAAAATCCAATACCAATGCCGCTCCAGACAGCAACAACGTATTGGGTATCGCCTGCCGCAGAATATCGATCACCGGCTGATGTTTGGAAAACGAAATGCCCCAATTGCCCCTGAGCATGTCCGACAGCCATGAGACATATTGAACTCCCAATGGTTGGTCAAGACCCAGTTGTTCACGAACGTTTGCGTAAGCGTCCGGTTCAGTATCCGGATCCATGGACCACGCTGACGGATCGCCCGGCACCATGTGTAAAACAAAAAAAGTCAGGGTTGCGAGACCCAGGATCAGAAACACAGCCAGCGTCAGCCGTCGCAAAAGGAAAGTTATCATGGTATCACGTACCACTCATAAAAGCGATGATACGGCGACAAAATACCCACCTGCGTGCCTTTAAGTCGGTCACGAATCCCAACGATATTATCAAACCAAAAAAGAAATGTCATCGGCTGGTCGTGCTGCAAGATCGACTGAACTTGCTTCAGACCGGAAACGGCCGAGTCACCGGATTGAAGAAGTAAACTGTCCACCAGAGCATTTTGATATGAACAATAATTGCCCGGATACTTTTCAAGATCCGAACCATACTGCCCGATAAGATCCACATATAGATTCGTACTCAAACCGGCAATGAACGCGTCGAATTCTTTTCGTCGCAGGCCTGCGCTGAAATGATTGGTTTCGAGAAATTGGGCCTCACAAACGATGCCTATGGCCCGCAGGTCGGCTTGTATCTTCTGCAAGGCAAAGGCCCTTCTGGGATTGCCGGCATTGGTAACCAGCGTAAATTCGAACGGTCGCCCATCCCGATCCAACACGCCGTCGCCATCGCGATCCGTCCAACCGCACTGCGCCAGCATTTCCTTTGACCTGGACGGATCGTACGGCCACACGGTCATCGTGTCGTTGTAAGCCCATCGAAAAGCCGGCGACACTGGTCCTTCGCATCTCTGCCCGAACTCCTTCAACCAACCATCGATCAACTCGTCGCGATCAATAGCCATCGTAAGAGCCTGTCGGACACGACGGTCGCCAAATATCGGATGTGGCCGGACGATCCTGTGTTTTTCATACGCTTCCCTGTCGATATTGGACCACCCTATGAAGTCATATCGCCGAAAAGACTGACGTTCGATTCGGACGCCCGAACCTTCGGTCATGAATTCACGCGCTTCATCCGGTGAAAGCCCTTCCACCAGGTCGACGGCGCCGGTCTTCAGTTCAACAACGCGAGTCGACATGTCCGGCAGTATCCGAAAAATCACACGTTTCAGATAAGCCGCATGGGGAAGGATCCACCTTGGATCGCTTTCGAGTACGATCTCCTGTTTTCGAATCCATGACTTGACCACGTAATGACCGCCGCTGATCGGTTGCGTGTTGTAGGAGGACGTGCGTAGGCTATCGTCTGGAATTCCGACAAAAGCATGCCGTGGTACGATGTTTAGCGTGGCGTGGCTCAGTTGCAGTGGTCGGTCGTAGGCCGTGACAAAATGAAACGTTAGCGTGGTATCATTGGTGATCGTGATAGCGCGGTCCATGTCCACCGTACCGTCGGGTTTTCTTGGAAAATGAACCAGAGCGTTCCGGCGGAGACTGCCACTTTTTGGATTCGCGTACCACGCATATGAAAACCGAACGTCATGCGACGTGATCGCCACACCGTCGCTCCAGTACACATCCGATCTAAGATGGATGGTCAGATCTTTGCCACTGGCGCTCCATTCCCATGATCGGACCACATTTGGAGAATAAACAAGAGCGCCCCTGCTGGAGTCAAAGGATTCTTCCACCATGTCGGCGAAAAGAAACTGGAGCACCGTACCGGTACTACTGCCGCTCCACAGGATGGGATTCAATACGTCGGCATCGGCCGGCAAGGCGATAACCGCCGTCCCTCCGTGGGGATGATCCGCTCCGGACCGGCAAGACCAACTCATCGCGGCCAGAAGCAACAACCATATGAACCGGACAAGCATGAACGGTTCTCCTGCGATTACGAACGCTGCAAAAACGTTGGACTAATGTACGAAAAAATTTAGGTAGATGTAAACGGCGGGAGCCACAAAAAGCAGACTGTCAAATCGGTCAAGAATGCCGCCATGACCTGGCAAGAGTGAGCTTGAGTCCTTGACTTGGGCATCGCGTTTTAGCAACGATTCGGCAAGGTCCCCGACTTGTCCCGCCGTTCCGGCCAGCACACCGATCACGAGCGTTGACGTCCATGAAAGACCAGGACCCGGCGCGTACGCCGCATACAGTCCCTGAACCACGGCCACGCCGATAATGCTCCCAATGAATCCGGCCACCGCTCCCTCCCAAGTTTTTTTTGGACTCACCCGTTCAAACAACTTATGACGTCCCAACCACATGCCTCCATAGTACGCCAGCGTATCACAGGCCCACAGACCGGCAAACACCAGAAAAACAACCTGATCACCCGAGGAGCCGGAGCGCAGGAGAATAAGGCTGGCCAGCAGGAAACCTACATACCATATGGGGAACAGAGTTCCGACCACGTTGACCCAGGGCGAACCATTATTCCGGAACAACTCGACCCCCAGCACGAGCACGGTTGCCGCCAGAACCAGAGGCAGAACGAACGGCATCGCTTCGTAGTGGAATAGAAAACCAGGCAGGATTGAAAAAAAAATGCCAAGAATCATCTGGGGTTGCGCACCTTTTCTTCGTGCCAGGGATAACGACTCCCATGCCCCCACGGCAACCAACGTTTCAATCAGAACAAAAAAATACCATCCGCCGGCCAGCGTACAACAGACAAATACGGGAATGGCCAATACGGCGACGACAATCCGAGAAAGACCTGCAGTCAATTAGCCACCATGAGGTTATTGTGTACAACAAAAAACCCGCGAAATCGCGGGCGAAATTCATTGCGGGGTTGTCAGTTTTTCATATTCTGAAGGGTCGACGATCCGGGCTTCTTCGATGATCATGACCGGTATGCCGTCCCGAACAGGATATTGCCTGCGACAGTCGGAATTCAAACACAAGAGTGTTTCACGAACTTCGCGTACCGGCGATTTGCAGGCCGGACAGGCCAGAAATTTCCGGACCAAGTCCTGATTCAACATATCAGCCGACGATGCCGCCGCAGTTGCCGCAGAGTTTGACTTTACGTTCCAGGAACTTCCAGGCCCCGGTCTTTTCTGAAACGCGTGAATCCACCAGCTTGGCATAGTTCACGACGGTCTCCTGCTTACAGGACTGGCACAGCACCTTATCCGAGTGCGCCTGGACCTTCGTCATTTTGTCTACAAATGTCTGCTTCTTGGCCATGTGTTATCCTCAAATAAAAACGTTTGGCTGGTCCTGTTAACGCGTTTCCTTATGAAGCGTATGCTTGCGTTCGTACCGGCAATACTTTTTCACTTCGAGACGCTCCGTCGTGTTCTTCTTGTTTTTTTCAGTCGTGTAACGCGAAACGCCCGGAACGGTGCTGTTCTTGCACTCCGTGCATTCCAGCGTAACCGTTATGCGATTGTCCTTCGACTTGGCCATGTCCGTATCCCTTGATGAACTGTAAGAATATGTTTTATATGCAAATAGTCTGTCAAAAAATGGGCTGAAATATAGACGAAAGAGTTGCCATTGTCAAGGTCTAAAAGACTGAAGTTGAAGAAACGACTGAAGACCGACATCCGAAACAAACGGATGCGGCATGGTTCGACAATGGCCATGACACTCACGTCCGGGCGCTTCCGCCAACAAACGCTTGTTTGTTCTGGCCGAAAAAGATATATTCCGGCCATGCAAAGACTTCTTTGTTTATTCATGATGTCCGCAGGATTGGCCGGTGTGAGTGGCTGTTTGGCATCCCGCCAGGTAGCCGAAGTCGACTCCAAGCCAAAGTACAACCCCCACGCTTTGGACAGCTTTATCGACGCCGTCGTTTTTGACATCAATGGTGACCCTGGGCAGGCCATTCTTTCCTATCAGAAGGCCTTGGCTCACGACCAGTCGTCCATCACAATTTATGCATCCCTGGCGCAGGACTACTATCAAATCGGAAGATTGGACAAGGCCCAGTTTTATGCCAATCAGCTTTTGGCAGCTGACCCCCAAAACATCGAAGCGATGGAATTGATGGCTGACATTCACTTCAACCAGCATGATTTTTCCAAGACCCTCTCCATACTCGAAAACGTGGCCCGCCTGCAACCCCACGACTCGGAAGTCCGCTACAAGTTGATATCCATATATGAATTGCGGGGCAAACCCTCGGACGCCATTCCCCATTATGAAGCGTTGCTCAAGCTGGGCGGACCAAACTCCCTGATATCACTCAAACTCGGCGACTATTTTCTTAAACAGAAAGAAATCACCAAAGCCATCTCGATACTGAAAAACGCAAGGGATGCCGAGCCCAACAACACCTATTTGATCGAGGCCTTGGGCCAAGCCTATGCTATTAACAAAGACTACGGCAAAGCGATCGAATCCTACGAGGACCTCGCCAAGCTGGAAGACAACCTCGCCATCGTGGTGCGGATTGGCAACCTCGCGATTCAGGCCGGGGACTATGGCCGGGCCGTGACGGCTTTCGAGAAAGCCGTTATCGACATGCCGGGCAACGCCGATATCCGGCGTTCCCTGGGGTTTGCCTTCGCTCAAAGCGGCAACCCTGACAAGGCCATTGAACATCTTGAAAGAGCTGTGGTGCTCAACCCGGTGGACGTTATCTCGATGAGCATCCTGGCTCCCATGCATCAGGATTTGAAGAACTTCTCACGATCCGATTCTCTCTTCGAGAGCATTTTAGCCATTGAACCGGATAACGATGTTATTCTTAACAACTACTCCTATAGCCTTGCCGTCCGAAACATACGGCTGGATCAGGCCATGATCCTGATCCGCAAAGCCGTCACAAAGGCCCCGGATAATTCACACTACCTGGACACGATGGGTTGGGTTTTTTTCCGGATGAATAATTTCCCCGAAGCGCTCAAATACATCCGGCGTTCCTACGAACTCGACCAGACGAGTTGGGAAGTTGTTGATCATCTTGGCGATGTCTACGCCAGGATGGATGATCTTGAAAACGCCCGTTTATTCTGGAAAACGGCATTGGAACTGAATCCCAATCAATCCCAGATCAAGAGCAAAATTGAATCCTTACCATAGTCATCTTTCGTTGCTTAGAGCGGCTGCCGTGGTGGTGGCGTTTTGGATGAACATATCCGGTTGTACCCCCTCGGTCATCACACGAAAGCCTGTGGATTTGTCTTCGATCACGCCCGTTGAACTGGTGGAAAGAAACGGCGACGCCGTAAGAAATCTGAAGTTTTTGAAGGCGATCGCGACACTGAACCTGGAATCAGCCAAGTCGGCCAATCAACTCAGCGCGCAAATTGCCATCAAGATGCCGGACTCCGTCTATATCAAAATTGAGGGCCTCTTGGGCATTGATGGTATCAAGGCCTCCCTGAATGCAAAGACGTTTGTCGTATATAACATCATGAACAAATATGTCGTGGCCGGCCGGACATCGGCGGACGCTATTCGTAAGACATTCGACTACGACGTGTCATTTGAGGAAATGGTCGAACTCCTCCTGGGTTGGCCCGTTCTGAAGCGGGATGACCTCGATCGCCTGGTTGATTTTGGGGCGGACGGATCGTACTTTGTGCTGACTTTCCGGGAAGACTACGGAAGCCGCATCGTCTGGATAGATCCGTACGCCGGCTACGCCGTGAGCAAAATCCACCAGATGGACCGTTCCGGCGACCTGACGGTTGAAAAGGAGTTCACGCGATTTGAGATCGTGGATGGAAGATTCCTTCCCCGATATGTTAGGATCTTCCGTCCCAAGGAACAGGACCTGTTGAGCATCTATTTTGATACCCGCTCCATCAATAAGAGCTTCAGCAGCAAGCTGTTTACGATCGAATATCCTAACAGTGTAAGCGTGATTAACGTTGAGTAGAGAATGAACCGTTCGATGGACACACCTGAAGCCGGACCGGAGATCAGCGTCGTCATACCGTTGCTGAATGAACGTGATTCCCTTCCCGAACTCACCGAACGCATCGTGGCAACGCTGCGAGGAAATGGCCGGACGTTCGAAATAATATTTATCGAAGACGGCAGCACGGACGGTTCCTGGAAAACGATTGTCGAATTGAAGTCAACGTATCCGGAGATTATCGGCATTCGTTTCAAGAAGAATTACGGAAAATCCGCCGCTCTGGCCGAGGGCTTTCAAACCGCCCGTGGCCGGTTCGTGGTCACCATGGATGCGGACCTTCAGGATGACCCGAATGAACTGCCGGCGATGATCGGCAAACTTGAAGAGGGGTTTGATCTGGTATCCGGATGGAAAAAAAAACGCCACGATCCGATTGGCAAAACCGTTCCATCCAAATTCTTCAATCTCGTGACCAGCGCCATGAGCGGTATTCGTCTGCACGACTTCAATTGCGGCCTGAAAGCCTACCGCCATGAGGTGATACAGGACCTGAACCTCTACGGAGAACTCCATCGATACATACCGGTACTCGCCAAGTGGGCCGGCTACACACGCATCACTGAATTGGCTGTTCAGCACCATCCACGGAAGTATGGCACGAGCAAGTTTGGTTGGTCCCGATTCATACGCGGTTTTCTGGATCTCGCCACCGTCCTCTTTCTGTCGAGATACCTTCGGCGTCCGCTTCATTTCTTTGGCGTCATCGGCACGGTCTGTTTGCTGGCCGGTCTTGGTATCAATGGATACCTGACGGTTGAGTGGTTCCTCGGAACGCCGCTGGGCAATCGCCCCATACTATTTCTAGGCGTGCTTCTTACGCTGGTCGGCATTCAGATTATTTCGACCGGGCTGATCGGTGAAATGCTCACCTACCATTTTCAGAAGCACAAAGAATTCCCGGTTCGTGAGAAGATCTGATGGCCATGGCCGACAAAGAAACCCGGAATATTGCGACGAACCGCAAGGCGCGTCACGAATTCGAAATCCTCGAAACCATGGAAGCGGGCATTGTGCTCGTCGGCAGTGAGGTCAAAACCCTGCGACAGGGCAAAGCCAATATTCAGGACAGTCATGCCAGGGTGGAAAAAGGAGAAATCTGGCTGTATCACATGCACATACCCGTCTATAAAGAAGCAACCATGAATAATCATGATGAATACCGCCCGAGGAAGCTTCTGCTGCACAAAAAACAAATTCGGAAACTGATCAAACAAAGCGAAGAAAAGGGCATGACATTGATTCCCCTGTCGGTGTATTTTGGAGAGAAGAACAAAGTGAAGGTGCTTCTGGCTGTCGCCCGCGGGCGACGAATGCACGACAAAAGGGATGCCATTGCCAGCCGTGACGAAAAACGGTCGAGAGAGCGCGAATATCGCCACCGGTAAGCACAACCGTTCGTGAAACTTGTCTCAATGATCGCGTAAAAGACGAGGCACCCCTTGCGCCATGCCGCATTCTGCCTTATATTGACCCACCTGTCTCCGGTTTCTTTTCCAAAATAGTTCGTCTCCGACAAGGCATAAATTTCATAACCCGTTTCAAGGAGTCGTTATGAAAGTGGTCAGCGATATTATCTCCGGACGTGACTCATATTGTGTGCCCATTGGCACCAGTATCCAGGACACGATCCGATTCATGACGGAAAAAAACGTGGGTGCGGTCGTGATTGTGGACGATTTGAATTCAAGGAAGTTGCTGGGTGTGTTTTCGGAACGCGATCTGATGAAACGGGTGGCGCTGCCGGGCCTGGATGCCAAACAGACCAAAGTCGATGACGTGATGACCCGCAACGTGGCTGTCGGACTTTCCAATGAGAGTTATGAAGCTTGCCTGGACCGGATGAAGAAAATCGGTTCGCGACATCTGCCCATTGTGGATGGGGAAAAGCTGATCGGCATGGTGTCCATGCGCGATCTGATGCAGGTGAACATCGATGATAAAGACGAGGAAATCAAAATGATGAACGCCTATATTCACGACGTTCCGAAAAACATGCTGTAATGGAGTTTGGTTCCAAAGAACGGACTCACAGGGCGGTACAAAAAGCCATCGAGGAATTCAATGCCGGCTTGTATTTCGAATGCCACGAAACACTTGAAAACGTATGGCAGAAGGAAACCGATCCGCTTCTAAGGGATTTTTTGCAGGGGTTCATCCACATGGCGGTCGCGATGTTTCATCAACGTCGTGGTAATACCGTAGGATCATGGCTGCAAACGGCCAAAGCCCGTCTCCGCTGGCAAAATGCCGATCTTGAAAAATTCAGCCGGATGTTTGAATGTAACTTCGATGAATGGCAGCCATACGCCCGGACGGCGACCCCATCGCACGAAGGCCTTCGGCCGTCATCTATCGGGTTGGAAGCACCACCGTAAAACGCGACCCTTTGCCGGGTTCACTATCCACAAAAATATTGCCGTTATTTTCAGCTACCAGCCGGCTGCAGATGGACAATCCAAGCCCCATGCCTTCGGATTTGGTGGTGAAGAAGGGATTGAATATCTTCTCAAGGTTCTCTCTTGGAATGCCCGCGCCGCTGTCGCTGATGTCCACCGCCACAAACGGTAATTTCTTGTCAAAAATCTCGTCTGTCCACGGATGTTGACCCTGGTCGCCCAGCGTGGTCGTATACACTTTGACGTGCAAATCGCCGCCTTCGGTCATGGCCTGAATGGCATTCAGAAAAATATTCATGAAAACCTGTTCAATCTGGTGCACGTCAGCAAAAATCTTCGGCACCACATCGGAGAATTCCTCCTTGAACCGGATTCCGTGTGTATTCATTTGTGAAGCCAGAAGCAGATAGATGCCGTCGATGATTGATTCGACGTCGCAATAATCCCGGGACGGTTTGACCGGCTTGGCGAATTTGAAGAAATCCGTCAGGAGATTGTTCACACGGTCGATTTCTCGAACGATCCGGCTGACGAGTTCGATACGGCGGTCATGCTCCTCAAACGATTCCTCCAGAACCTGCGCGGCAGTTTTGATCCCGCCCAACGGATTGCGCACTTCGTGGGCGATTCCGGTGGCCAGTTCGCCCAACGTGGCCAGACGGTCCATCCGTTCGACCTGTTTGCGCATCAGATTGATTTCCGTCAGGTCACGAAACGTGATGATCACGCCGATTTGTTCCTCTTTTTCTACCAACGGAGACGTACTGAATCCGATGGGAATCTGGTGGCCCAGCTTCGAAACCAATTTGACTTCGCGACTTTCGAACCGCTTGTTCGGAATCAGCATGAGGTCCAGGATTTTGCCGGTCTTGTCCGGGTCGGCGAAGAGATCAACCAGGTTTCTGCCCAGCAGTTCTTCCACTTCATATCCCAGTGTCGCCCCGGCGTTGGCGTTGAGAAATGTGATGCTGCCATTCATGTCGATACAAATGAGCAGCGAACTCATGTTCTGGATGATGTTCCGGTAAAATTTGTATACCCGCTCAACGACTTTGTACTTCTCATAGAGCTTCGTTTGCTCCTCCAGCCACTCTTTGGGTACCTTGGATTTGGCTCTTTCGAGGTCGGACGCGTTGTCAAATTTCGACTTCTCACGATTGAGAACGCGCTGCTCAAGCGGAATCAGGTCACTCAGCTCTTTGTTGAGAATCTCAAAGGCTTCTTTCTTGCCCTCAAATCGTTTGCTCATGGATTCCTGCTTGGTTACATGATGCTCAGCGGATCGGCATCAATAGTGATCTGTACTGCACGGTCGCCGCTGCGTTGGGAGAGAACGGTGACGGCTTTCCTGAGCAGCGCCCGTGCCATCGCACCATTGCGATCAGAACGTTTGTCCACCTTGATGAGGATGTGATATCTAAACAGATTGCGGATCTGGACGATCGGAGCCGGGGCCGGGCCCAGAACTTTCATTCGGCGTTGGTCCCACTTCGAGGCGCGCATCAAATCGCCGACAATATCGCAAAATAGCCCACTTTGGTCAATAACTTTCTTTTCGTTCTCGCCCCGAAAATTGACCAGGAACAAGCGGCCAAAGGGCGGATAAAGCAATTCTTCCCGGGCGCCGATTTCGCTTTCGTAGAACCCTTTGTAGTCATGGTTTTGGGCATATCGGATCGCAGCGCGGTCCCCGTTGAGAGTCTGCAGAATCACGCGACCTTTCTTGGTTTTGCGACCCGCCCGACCCGCCACCTGGGTGAGCAGTTGGAAGGTCCTTTCAGACGCCCTGAAATCAGGCAACATCAACGACGTATCGGCTGAAATCACGCCAACCAGGGTGACGTTTTCAAAATCAAGTCCCTTGGTGACCATTTGGGTTCCCAGTAGAATATCGGCTTCGCGCTCTTTGAATTGCCGCAACATCCGCTCATGAGAGCCTCGGCGGGTGGTCGTGTCCAGATCCATCCGGACGCATACGGCATGAGGCAGGATTTCCTTCAGGTGCTCCTCGATCTTTTGGGTTCCAATACCAAACTTCAGAAAATCGTCGTTGCCGCACACCGGGCATCGCTCCGGTGCGGGCTCGGCATGTCCGCAATAATGGCATTTCAGCCGCTGATTGAATGTGTGGTAATTCAGCGAGATGCTGCATTGGGGACACTCCGGCACAAAACCGCACTGGAAACATTCCAGGAAACGGCTGTAGCCCCGCCGGTTTTGAAACAGGATAATCTGTTCGCCTTTTTTCAGAGTCCTTTTCATCTCTTCGCGCAGCGGTTTTGAAAACACCGGTTGCCAGGCGTCCGTGTGGATTTCCTTTTCTTTGCGCATATCGACGATCTCCACCACCGGCAGCGGCACATCATTGATCCGGCGTGGAAGCGACAACAGTGTGTATTTGCCTTGCCTGGCATTAAAATAGGACTCAAGGCTTGGTGTGGCCGAACCGAGTACTACTACAGCTTTTTGAAATGAAGCCCGCATCAGGGCCGCATCGCGCGCGTTGTACCGGGGTGCCGTATCGCTCTGTTTGTACGTGTGTTCGTGTTCCTCATCCACTACGATCAGCCCCAGGTTCCTGAGCGGGGCAAAAATCGCCGACCGCGCACCAATCACAATGCGATAATCACCGGCGTGAATACGGCGCCACGAGTCAAACCTCTCACCCATCGACATACCGCTGTGCCACACGGTCACCATGGCCCCGTAATGCGCCTTGAACCGTTCGACGGCCTGCGGTGTCAGCGCAATCTCCGGCACCATGACAATGGCTGTTTTCCCGAGTGCCAGCGCAAGCCGTATGGACCGGATGTACACTTCCGTCTTGCCGCTGCCGGTGATGCCGTGCAGCAGGAACGTATGATACGCGCCGGCGTTGATGGCTTCGGCAACCGTGGACAACGCCGAGGATTGATCGGACGTGAGATCAAAGGACTCTGTCGGCCCGTAGTCGCGGTTGTACGGATCACGGATTTTTTCAACGTCATGTATTTCCACCAGACCTTTTTCTTTCAGCCGGTTGAAGCTCGATGCCGAGAACTTCAATTCCTCCGCCAGGTCTGCATAGCTTACTTCAGGAGTCTCCAACAGGAATTCGAGAATTCTCGCCTGCTGGGGGGAGCGCTTGCGAAGGACGGTCAACGTGGTTTCAAGGCGTTCCGGTTCATCCTGGTAGGCAGAACCCAGACTGACGAATCGTTCATATTGGATGGCCACCTTTTCGTCAACCAGCTTCTCATGGGCACTGATCAAACCAAGACGAATCAATTCGAACAGGGCCCCGGAGATGTGCACCGAACCGGCCTTCTTTCGAAGCGCAGCCAGGGACAACGATTGGTAGACGAGAAGGGCATTGAGAATCCGGGCTTGTAACGGCTTGGATTTGCGTATCCCCTGGATTTCAAAATCGGTGATGTGGGGTTGGATCGTATAGACGCGCTCGCTTTCCCTATCGATACCGGGAGGCAGCATCGCATTCAGGGTCAGACCCAGAGGGGTCATGTAATAGTCTGACATCCATCGCGCAAAGGCCATCATCGATTCGTCAAAGGCCTGGAAGGTGTCCAGCAGTTCCGCGACTGGCTGGAGTCTCCGACCGGCCGGAGGTTCGCCGTGGTCATCCACCACAAAACCCGTCACTTTCTTGCGGCCAAAAGGAACAAGTACCCGCATGCCGATCCGGATAAACGGGCGCAGGTTTTCGGGAACGCTGTACGTAAACAACGTTTCCAGCGGCAAGGGAAGAGCAATCTGAACTATGGACGAAAGTATCGGCATGGATTCTCGGGTGCGGCAATATAGAGAGCCCTGCACGGAAAAGCAATCGATTGGTCATCAGCCGAATTCTCATTACAAATGGCGTCCACCGTGCCTGAAATCCGTTGATTTACAGACAAATCTCCCTATATTTGCACTTTGAAAAAGCCCTAAGACACGCCCATGCCATCACCCGAACTCGTACGCATCGCCGATCTGCTCCGCCTCGATATTCCCTCGCGACCCAATGAAGCGATGGTCAATACGTTCATGCGACACATTGAAAAAGACACTTCTCACCTCCACAGAATTTTTCGTATCAGTCTTGGCAAGGCGCTCATGGAACGCGAATCACTCGACCGGGGCCACTTGAAAATCGAATCGCTCTATGAAATGCTGGACAATTGCCGCTTCCAGGCCTGGCTTGGAGAGATCGGAGTTTCGGATCAGGCCGCCCAAAATCTGATGAAGAGTCTTCAACGGGCATCAACGGAAGAATGGCATCGGTACATTCACAACCAGACGTACCTGACGGAAAAAACACAGGATTGGTCCGAACTTATGCTCAAGAACGCCGTGGGCGTTAACGATGCGGCCCGCTTCAGCAAGATGTCCGCAGAAATGGAGTTCGGTCAATCGGACGTCGTACGCCGGGTCTTCGCCATTCGTCTGGCAGCCGAAATGATGCATCGAGAGGAATCCCTTCGTGGTCCCATGGGCCTCAAAGAATTGGTTGCCTTCTTTCTGTACACGGCCATGATCGTGGAACTGAGTGACTACGGATTGGAAGAGGAAATCCTGCATGAGCTGTATGCACGGATCACCTTGTGCAACAACATGCGCCGTCAACATCTTTTGGTTCACCAGATCGAGCGCTTTTGTTTTTCCATGCCAACCCTGGAAAAATCGCAGATACACAGCCGTGACTTCTGGATTCACCGCCTTAATGAGATTGAACTTAAGATTGCCCTGGAACAATACGTCACCCGTGAAAAACTCCACGACTCAGACATGGAGATGGCGGAGTTGTATACGGAGGCCCATCACCTCTTTTCGGATGTCAGCGAATTGCAGGATGAGACGCTTGCCGTCATTTCGATCACGTACCGGTTGGACAATCCTGAAGAGAGCGGTCATACGGTCGAGGAATTGTTGTCCATCATTGACCAGATCAAATTGCTGACGACCGAGCTGACTCCGCTGAACATCGCGACGCGGGATATCTTTTTGTTCTTTGAATTGTTGGGGGAATGCGATCTAAAGAACCGCTTCTTTCACAAAACAATTCTCACGTTTCAGGCGCGGCTCCGGCGTATGACCCGAGAAATCGAGGCGACCGGCGATCGTATCAATCTCACAAGCCTGGTGCTGACGTACTTGTATTCAAGACTGGAGGCCTTCCTGCAGGATTTTGATTTTGATAATGAAACCATTCTTGATGGCATCCGCGGTCGGCTGGCTCAATGTCATGCCTTTATCAGACAGTTTGCCATCGTCGACCATATCGAGGCTTATATTTTCGAAAACCCGGGTCTTCTGAGAATTACGGACGAAACCCATTGGCCTGAGCTGATCAACACGGTCGAATTCAATATCATTCTCGATATTTACTTTGATTCCGGCTATCTCACTTCCGGCTCGAAAAACAAAAATCAGATGCGTGACGAACTCCAGGCGCGCATCAACAGCATTCGCGATATTTCGGTCAAAAGCCTCACGGTGGTTTTTCTTACCGCCAACCTGTCGGCGAAGGTCGATCAACTCAAAGAGAACAAACTCTCGCTGTCGGATGTGATCGCGTTGGTGGCCGCTCTTGAGAAGGATGCGGAACATGCTGCCGCACAGATTTCGATCCAGAGCCGCGTTAAGCGTGAAATGCTCGGCATGCTGACTTCAAAACTCTACCGCCTTGAAGTTCTTCAAAATGGATTTGATGGCCGGGGCGATCACGATATGCTGAGCAGACTGGACGAAGTGGTGGTCGGCCTCCGGACCCGCAGGGACAATCTGATCGCAGGCAAAATGGATCCCAAGGTACTGGAAGCGGATATTCGGGCATATCTGGCCGACCCGAAAGTGCTGATCTTTATTGAAGAAGTGGAACGCCAATACAAGATCCGGTTTGGTGTTCCGGTCAACCCGTGATCGCAGGTGCGCTACAGCGAGTTGATGAATGCGATCAACGCCATTCTTTGAGTCGGCGGCAGCGATTTGAACAAACGAAGTGAGCGCGACGCTTCACCACCGTGCCAGAGGATGGCTTCTTCCACGTTGCGTGCGCGGCCATCATGAAGGAAGAAGGTATGGCCGTTCACAACTTCACTCAGTCCTATGCCCCATAACGGAGGCGTCCGCCACTCGCTTCCGGTCGCCAGAAAATCCGGACGCCCGTCCGACAAGGCCTCGCCCATGTCATGTAATAACAGGTCGGTATATGGAAAGATGACCTGATTGGATATTTCCGCAATGCCTTGGAAATGGTCCGTCTTCAACGATGGTGTGTGGCAACCAGCACATCCGACTTGTTTGAAGAGATCCTGCCCCAACCGGACGGTTGCGCTTTCAAGGTCACGCGGAGCCGGAACGCCAAGAGTTTGGTTGTAAAACGTCACCGCATCGAGAATGAGGGAATCCAGTTCGGGATCATCCGACAGAGTATCTGAGTTGCTTTGGCCATAGGATGCCTCCCTGGGATGGACGTAGGAAGTAATGCCCATGTCCTGTTGATAGGCGGTGGCCACTTGCTGTAGGAGCGACGGCTGATTGGCTTTCCATCCAAACCGGCCAATGGCGAGCTGTTCCCGGACCACGTCCCACACATAGTTGGGCCGGCCCGATATGCTGTCACCGTCCATGTCAAATTCGTCCGCCAACGCTAGGATCTCTGTCTCTCCAACGGCTTCCAGCAAACCAAGGCCGAAGACCGGTCGTGCGAATCGCGGGGACCACATCGTTTGGGCTGGTAGTGGTTCATATACATCGACCGGGCTGTACGATGGTTTCTGCAACACGTATCCTTCTCCATCCGGATATGTACCTTCGATCTCCTCAAAAGAGATCAATATGTTGCCTTCCGGCGCATGTCCGACGACAGCGCGGACCTGCAATTGTCCTCCGAATTTCGGTACCGGGTTGGGACCGCCATGCTCGCTATGCCCGGGCACGCTAAGTCTGAAAAGCAGAGACCCGATGCTTCCGCCGACGACCGGTTCGCCGCGTCCATCACGCACGTGGCAGTTGATGCACGAAGTATTGTTGAAAACCGGCCCCAAACCGCTGTTGACGGGAGCCGGGGCGGTGACGAACGTTTGCTCGAAAGCCATGTCGCCATCCAGGTGAGTGGCCAAAGCGGATGCTGAGAGATTGGGCGCGGGCATCGAATAGGCATTGCTTCCAGTGACAAAAACCGTGGTCGCGCCACCGGCCATATACGGATTTGGACCGGCTTCCTGCTGACGCTCTTCGCAACCTGCCAGCCACACAACACATAAAGCTGCTAATATTCTTTTCATGACCTGTAAATCCTCACTGCAACCGGTTGACGATGGATTGAACGTCGGATTGCAGAGTTTCCTGCAGCGCGCGCACCGCCGTCTGGGCGGCAACAACGGACGGGCGGTCGTTAATGATTGCGTTGCCAAAGGTCCCGTCGGAGCCCCCAATATATCCAATCAGAGAAATGGCCTCGTCAATCTGAGACCTGACATGATCATCCAACGCCGGATCCACACCGCGTATCAGATCGGACAAACCCTCGGCATTGCCCGTGCCGAGCCCGGCATAAACACCTGTGTAAATGTTTTGGATGCTGCGGATATTGTCCTGGAAATCCGCTTTCGAGTTGTTGCTGAATCGTGATTCTTCAAGGGTGGCATCCATCTGTGCATAGGGATCCTGGATTTTTCCATTGGCGACTTCATCGGCAATGTTAATGAGTCCCTGAAGCAGTTCTTCAACGGCGGCCTTCTGACTGATGTAGAGACTGGTCGTTTCACCCGCGTTCTTCAGGTGAGCCACGTAGTTTTCCCCATTCGGGTCCCAGCTATTCTTCAATTCCAGCGTCTCAGTACGGAAGCTCAACGAACAGCCGATCAGGTACTCGAGTTCCCGCGACGTGAATGACGAGAGGTCTTTCAAAGTGGATCCATTCCCGAAGAGAAGATATTCGATCGTATGAAAACCTTTCAGAGTACCTTCCAGGCCACTGATATAGGATTCGGTCAGCGTCGCAGACCCGCTCAGAACGGCGTCGAGGTCGGTCACGTTCACCGGCCAGGAATCGATATCCGGATCAATCCCCTTCGTGTCAACCGGACCGAAAAGAAATCCTTCGGACATTTCCCATGGTGATCGGGCGGCTTTCCACGCCGCGCGGGCCTGCTGAAGATGTTCCTCGGTCGGAACTGAAGCGAGGTTTTGAACAGCCGTTACCAGCGCAGCGGCTTTCAAATCCAGGTCAACATACGTTTGCAGGATGACGCTGTCGGCTGTGTTGGATAACATGGCAGCCGCATCATAGGTGATGAGGTCAACCGTTTGATCCGTGTCGCAGGACATCATCCCAAGGACGAGAATCACGGCAACGACTTTGGAGCTCATGGACATAGATATCTCCTCAATGAATTGGTTTTAGAATTCAAAGCCCATGCCCAGTGAAAACGTGTTTTCGCTCTGATGAATACCGAGGCGACGCCTGGAGTACTGGGATTTGAAAACAACGAATTTGGCAATTGGCTGGTAATTTGCCCCGACTGTGAAAACCGACCTATCCCATCGTGGATTGTTAAAAATGGCCCCCTCCGTTTTGTACATGGTATCGTAGGATTCAAATCGGCCAAATAGAATCAGTTCGCCGGCCGGGTGATCGACGCCGACATGGTGAAAAAGATCAAATATCTCCAGCCCGATTTCCGCAGAATAGCCAAAAGCCTCACTGCCGACGGGGGAACGCTTTACGTTCAGGTTGTTTGAGAGATTTCGATTGGCATCGGACACTTTATCAGAATTTTGAAGATGGCCGTGGATCACAATGGCGCGCCCAATCAACGGCTCAGATTCAAAAGCGGCGTGGGCCTCCACAATCCTTACGTGGGCGTCAACGGTCAAATCCGGCTTCGGACGGTTGTTTGCGGAATTGCCATAATACACGGAAACACCGGCGAAGGATTCATAGCCCCACTCGTAGTCCAGTCGCCCGGTGAAAGCCAGGTCTTCAGCGTTCGTAGTTTCAAATCGTTGTTGATATCCGCGCACAATCCAATTGGATGAACTGAAGCCACTGGCATCCAGGCCATTGACCACGGCGGCGGAATACTTCAAACGAGGCCCGAATTGCCCATATACGGCCGTACCGTTTTCGTACCAGTTCGTTGGAATGATGGCCGATTCCATTTCGCTCCGAGTTGTCGTGAAATACTCCGAGGGTTCGTCCATTTGGGAATTAAGCCCGATGGGCAGTTTGAACCTGCCAATTTTCAGATTAAACACGGGGGCGATTCGGAAGTCTATGAACATCTGCTCTAGTTTGACCTCCCCGCCCTTTTCCACTTCCGTCTCAAACTCACCGAATTCCTCGAATTTGTCGAATTCCATCGTAACACCCGTCCCGCCATGTTCAAACTCAAATTCTCCGAGTAGGCTGATTTTGTTCGTTATTCCGTAGGAGGTATAGAGGGTGAGACGCTCAAGGTCAATGGCGTTCCGTTTTTGCGGATCGGTTTGCCAATCGAACATGAAATAGTTCATGGTGCCATACCCGTGAATTGCGAATTTTCCGGCTGAGAGGGTGTCGGCATGGGATGCAAAAGCCATCCCGGTAAACCAAGCAAGGCAGAGAAGCTGTTTCATATTGCGTCAATCTTCCTGAGTTAATTGAAATTGAGACACAGTCTCAAATAGAGATCCAAATAAAACCGATCTTCCATCGGTTCCGGTAATTGAGATTGTGTCTCAATTGACGAGTGGTAAATAAGAAAAAAATGTCGTCATGTCAAGAGCTCTCTTTGAAGAGAAACACGAAAAGAAACTTATCTAACGGTTTAACAAAAACTTACGCTCGAGTAATACTTCGGTCATACCATGGAAGAAAAACTCAACATGCGACGTCATGCTGTCTGGGCCAGAATCCGTGGCGCCCGGAGATAGGACGCCCAACCAGCGGATCGATCCTGATCACGAGCCAATTTTTCTTCTTGCATTTGGAAGCAATATTTCTAAATTTAGCCGGGTTTCACAAAACGGCGCGCGCCACCGAACGTTGGAAGGAGAGATTCAGGTATGATCACGGTACAAATTGGTGAAAATGAGTCCTTTGACAAAGCTCTGAAGCGTTTCAAAAGAAAATGTCTTCAATCTGGACTAATGCGGACCCTTCGCGAGACCACTCATTACACCAAGCCGAGTGAAAAGAAAAAGGCCGACCGTCTTCGCGCCATCCGCAAGCAGAGACAAATGCAGGCCGAAAGCGGCGACTAACCTCCTTCTTTTTACATAATTTTGTCGAAACCAGAAAGACTCGATCTTTCTGGTTTTTTTGTTTATTGGTTCAGCGGACTATGAAATCCCCGAGACGTCTGTATTATTTCCTGCCCATCTATGATCGGATTTTTGCGACCGCCGATTATGATGGACGCGGCGTAACCATCGCTTTTCTTGACAGCGGGTTTTATCCTCACCCCGATCTCCATTCCCGTCACTCGCGGGTTCGCGCCATGATTGACGTCACCAAAGAAAAAACAACCGAAGACGGCTTTCGCCAGATCCGCCCTTCCAGCTGGCACGGGACCATGGTTGCCTGCGCGGCGGCCGGACGCGGAACCTGGTCTCGCCGATATTACCGCGGCGTGGCCCCGGGCGCCGATGTAGTGTTGATCAAAGTCTACGACGGAAAGCGGATCCGCAATCGCAACCTGGAGCGCGGTTTGCAGTGGGTGCTGGATAACCATGAGCCCCTCTCGATTCGTATTGTCAATATTTCTGTGGGCGGCGAAACCCATGAATTTAAATTCGGCGGGCGCTTGGGCGAAATGATACGTGCCCTGAAAGATTGTGGCATTGTCGTTGTGGTTGCCGCAGGAAATGATCCGTCAGCCACGATGATGCCTCCAGCCGCTTGTGAAGACGCCATCACCGTCGGTGGGTTCAATGATAACAATTCCACTGATCCGGCACGATACAGCGAATATGGTACGACCCACGGTCGTACAGCTCTGGGTACTATCAAACCGGACGTTGTAGCGCCGGCCTACATGCTTCCCGTGCCAATGCTGCCAAACAACGAGATATTTGACGAAGCCACGGCGCTCTTCGAACTGCAAAGCCTGTCCGACAAAATGCTTCCCATTCAATTGAAGAAGAAATGGGGAAAAACAAAACTATCGAGAAAACTCCTGCGCCGTCCTGTGGCTGACATTCGCAAAGCTATTCGCCATCGCATGCTGGAGGAAAAATTTTTTGCCCCCGGACATCAGCATGTGGATGGAACGTCCTTTGCGGCGCCGGTCGTTTCAGGGGTTATTGCCCAGATGTTGCAGGCCAATCCTCTGCTCACACCGGAACTTGTCAAAATGATACTGCAGGAAACGGCGAAACCTATTCCCCAGATCCGTCCGGAAAAGCAGGGTTTTGGGGCCGTGCAAGCAACGGCCTGTGTCCAGCGAGCTCTGAAAGAGCGTGACATAGCCCCAGGAGAAACGTCGCCGCTGGTTCTCGGGGATCGCATTGTCTTCTTTCTCAGATCGTTTGGCACCCGACGTGCAGTGATTGTCGGGGATTTCACGGCCTGGCAGAAGAACGTGCTATTTATGCGGCCGGTGGATTCGGAATTGTGGCGTGTGGATATTCCTTTGCTCTCTTCCGGAGACTACCGATACAAGTTGCTTCTGGATGACACAACGTGGATCACGGATCCTCTCAATCCCCGGATCGAAATCGACAACTACAACGGTCTCAATAGCGTTTTTACCGTGGGATCACCCGGGCCATGAACCTTGATCGCCAGCATGCTCGTTTTGTTCAACAGCTGGTGTCCAGCGGCATGCTTGTTTCACCCCGCATTCTTGCCGCCTTCCAGACGGTCAGGAGACATGATTTTCTGCCGGAAGCCTTGCGCCCCCACGCGTATGAAGATCACGCCATTGCCGTGAAAACGAAATGCGGTTTGCGCGGTGGAAAAGAATGTGTATCATCATCCACGCAACCGTCGCTGATGGCCATGATGCTGGAATTGCTGGCCCCCGACCGCGGCATGCACGTGCTTGAGATTGGCACCGGAACCGGCTTCAATGCGGCTTTGTTAGCCGAAGTCGTCGGCCCGGACGGCCGGGTCATTTCGGTGGACATCGACCCCGAACTCACTGATACAGCCAGGACCCATCTGCGCGCCTATGATGGTTTACGCTTGTTCACCGCAGATGCCATGGATCATCTGCCTTGCAATGATCTGTTGGACGCCGTCATCGTTACGGCGTCGGCGCCGGATTTTCCAGCCCATTGGATGCGTGCCTTGAAACCGTGTGGACGAGTCGTCGTGCCGATGTACGTGGCCGGCGTGGATTATTTGTTCGCCGGAACCAAAACCGAACAAGGGTCTATTGATGGTTCCTTCAGTACACTGACAATCTTCACCGGTTTGGATGAGTCCGTCAGAAATCCTCTGAAGACCTTTGACATCGAGGCAATGGTTTTGTATGATGCCATGACATTTCTTCATACGCCCGATCCGTCTAAGGCGCACGAGTGGTTAGTCGACGGGCCGTCCATCACAAATTTTGAAGGATTCGAGTCGGACCACGCTGCCGAGGGATTTCATGTATGGACCAATCTATCGAGATGTTTTGACGGCCAGGGCATGCAAACGGCGTATTCCGAAGGGACGGCGTTTGGGTTTTCAGGGTACGGTTTTTACGCCTGGAGTGACAAGGGGTTGATTGTGTACCCCTTGAGGCCCGGCATTCGCCGGCTCATTGGTTTGGGCGACGCCACACGATTGGTCGGACAATTTGAGACGGCTTACGACAGCTGGAGCCTCCAACGCCGGCCCGGTTTGGGCGACTATCTATTTCGATTGGGTTTCGGCGAAAGCGATAAAACGACAAGAGCCATTCCCATGCGTACGAGTTACCTTAAGTGCGTGGAAATTACCGGCCGCACACATCATCACACCTGAGGATTCTCTATGGACCTTTTTCAAGCCGTGGTCATTGGCGTGGTACAGGGTTTGACCGAATTCCTTCCGATCAGCAGCACGGCGCACGTTCGTATTGTGCCGTCTCTTCTGGGTTGGGAGGATCCGGGCGCGGCGGTGACCGCGGTGACCCAACTGGGTACGTTGGCCGCCGTCCTCGTCTTCTTTCGCAGGGAATTGCGTGACTTGCTCTTCCACGGAATGCAATCTGTCATTCAACTCAAGAACCGCCATCAATGGACACCTGAGCAAGTACGGAAAATCAGGCTGTTTTGGTACATTGTCCTCGGAACGCTCCCCATCGCTGTTTTTGGGCTCGCTTTCAAACACAAAATCGAAACAGATTTGCGCAGTCTTTTGCTTATTGCCGCAAGTCTGATCGTGCTCGCCGTTATCCTCGGTGTCGCCGAACTGGTGGCAAAACACCGACGCAGGATGGATGATATTCGCTTTTTGGATACGCAATGGATCGGATTGGCCCAGGCCGTGGCGCTGATTCCGGGCGTTTCACGTTCCGGCGTAACCATCACCGCCGGACTTTTTTGCGGACTTACAAGGGAGGCGGCCGCCCGATTCTCCTTCCTGCTCTCCGTTCCCGCCATTCTTGCCAGTGGCCTGCTGGAGCTCAGCGATCTTTGGATGAGCGGGCTTGGTCAGGAAGGTCTCTTCAATCTCCTAATGGCAACCGCAACGGCCGGAGTTGTCGGTTATCTGAGTATCGCATTTCTCATTCGGTGGTTGCAAACCCACTCTACGCTTATCTTTATTGTATATCGCATCGGTCTGGGGATTCTGATCTGGTGGCTTGTATCCGGGAACATCATTCAATAGAAGGTCAATCTCATGCGTGTTTTTGGAAAAGCAATCGAAGTATCCACAAAAGGTTTTTCCGACATTGTAGATCTGACGGCGCATGTGAAACGCATCGTTGACGAGTCCGGAATAAACGACGGGTTGATCAACGTATCGGCGGTCGGTTCCACGGCCTCAATAACAACGATTGAATTTGAGCCGGCGTTGGTCGAGGATATGAAAGATCAACTGGAGGGATTTGCACCGCGCACGAAACGAACGCGACATTCGGAGACATGGGGTGATGACAATGGATTCTCACACTTGCGCGCATCTTTTATGGGTCCCGCTCTCACGATTCCCTTATCCGGAGGCCTTGCGGTCCTTGGGCCATGGCAACAAATTGTCGTGATCGACCATGACAACAGACCGCGTGAACGTCGTATTTTTGTCCAGATCATTGGAGTATAAACCTCGATTTCTTTTGACTTTTTATCGTTTTTTGTGAATCTTTTTCCGTCGCGTTAGGCATCACGTCTCACATTCCTTCTTATTTTATGGATACAAAACCTTTTCGATTGGGCGATGCCGGCTCGCCGAAGCTCCACGATTCTGTTTTTGTGGCCCATTCGGCGTCGGTACTTGGAGATGTCACGGCACATGCGGGCGCCAGTATCTGGTTTGGCGCTGTACTTCGAGGGGACATGGGAGCCATTGTTATCGGTGAAAACACGAATATTCAGGACAACGCCGTTGTGCATGTTGACGAAGGATTTCCTTCAATGATCGGAAGGAATGTCTCAGTGGGTCACAGTGCCATTATCCACGGTGCTACGATCGGGGACAATTGTATCATCGGCATGCACGCGACGGTTCTCAATGGCGCCGTACTGGGGGAAAACTGCATCGTCGGGGCAGGCGCCGTGGTCATGCAAGGCCAGCACGTACCGTCGGGCAGCATCGTCATGGGCCTTCCGGCCAAGATCAAAAAACAGGCCGACGACGCCACTCTGGCGATGATTCGTCGCAACTGGGAAGTGTATTGCGAAATGGCAAAGGCCTATCGCCATTCCGTGCATCACAAGAACATCAAGTAACTTTGAACTGTTACATTCTTCAGAGTTTCCTCCACCAACCCCGGGAGATGGAGTCATGAAAGGTATTCAGAAAACAGCATCCGTTGCGGGCATTTTGGCGGCATGCCTGACGGTTTTTCTTGTTTCCTTTTCGGAATTGCGGGCGTCCAATCAGCACGAAGAGGCACGGGCGCAACAAACTGAAACCGTAAAGACCACCGAGCACGCCACGACACTCCCGGATGGCCGAATGGTCCTGCCTTTCGCCATTCTCCTGATTCTTATTGCCACAGGCCCCCTGTTCTTCAAGCACTTCTGGGAACACAATTTCCAGAAAGTGTCTGTGGCCTTGGGTACGATTACGGTACTGTATTACATTTTTGGGCTCCAGGATTCGGCCAGTCTGATGCACACCCTGGCCGAATACATTTCCTTCATTTCCCTGTTGACGGCGCTGTTTGTCGCTTCGGGTGGTATCCTGATCACGATTGACCGGAAAGCCACGCCCATGTTTAACAGCGTACTCCTGCTCATTGGATGTTTTGTGTCCAATCTGATCGGAACAACGGGGGCGTCCATGCTGCTCATCCGGCCTTTCCTCCGCGTCAACAAGGGTAGAATCAAACCCTACCATGTCGTCTTTTTCATTTTCCTCGTAAGCAATATTGGCGGGGCTTTGACTCCCATCGGTGATCCGCCTTTGTTCCTCGGTTTCCTCAAAGGCGTGCCATTTTTCTGGGTGATTGAACACGTGATTCATATTTGGTTCATCGTAGCCCTGCTCGTGGTGGCCATTTTCTATTGGATGGATAGTCGCAACACCGACGCCGTGCCGTCCTCGGAAGCTCATACCGGAAAGTTTGTGATCCATGGGCAGAAGAATTTCCTCTACCTGGTTTTGATTATCGCTGCGGTATTCATGGATCCCAATGTTATTCCGGGTTTTCCCGACTTGTACGGCATGTTTCATGTACCGTTTGGCATCCGGGAGATTGTGATGTTGACAATAGCCTTCCTCGCGTTCAAGACCGCGGATCGCGAGGCTCTACGGGGCAATGAATTCAACTTCGCTCCGATCAAGGAAGTCGCCTGGTTGTTCGTCGGTATCTTCGCTACGATGATACCCGCTTTGCAACTGGTACAACACTATGCCAGTCTTCCCGACATATCGAAAATGCTCACTCCAGGCATGTTCTTCTGGTCCACCGGATTGTTGTCCTCCTTCCTTGACAACGCACCGACGTATCTGAGCTTCCTGAGTGCCGCCGTTGGCAAATTCGGAATCGCGGGCGGCATGGATGCCCTGCAGAATTTTTACGGATTGGAAGAACAGATGTTGGCCGGTGGCGCTTCCATTTCATGGTTGTTTGGAGTATTTCATATCACACCATTTGAAGAATATCTGATCGCCATTTCACTCGGGGCCGTGTTTTTTGGAGCCTGCACTTACATCGGCAACGGTCCCAATTTTATGGTCAAATCCATTGCCGAACAGTCCGGCGTGGAATGCCCGAGTTTCTTCGGCTATATGATCAAGTATTCCATTCCTATTCTGATTCCGGTTTTTGCGATTGTCTGGTTACTTTTCTTTGTGTAAGACCCTCTTGAATGACGAAGGTTAAGCTTGGTGATTGGCTGGCGTCGGCTTGGAAACTGCTGACGGATCAATGGCAAACATGGTGCTTGATTTCAGCCGTGTATTTTGTACCGGTTGGACTCGTTTATGGCATCGCACAGGTTTTCAGTTTTCGAGCGGGCTTCCATGTCGATTATTCAGACCCCTGGCGGGCCTTTTTCCAGAGCTTTGGTCAATCCATGACCATCAGCCTGTTGATGACGGTCGCCATGACGGTGATTGGTGCGTTTTTTGTCGGCGGCATTTATCGTACGGCCTTCAAACAGATAGCGGGCGAGCCCATTCGTGTCTCCGATATTTTCTCCGGCGTTCATCTGTTTCCAAGAATCCTCGTGGTGAGTGCGATATCAGGAATTCTGCAATTTATGGCCGCGTTCCTGTGCTATTTTCCGATGTTTATCGTTCAGGGTTTTTTCTTTCTCGCTTTGCCGATCGTAGTGCGAACCGACAAGGATCCATTGCAGGCTTTGTCAGACAGCTACACGGCAACAAAGGGAGAGTGGTTGATGTTCGCCGTCCTGGCGTTCGTTGCTAATATTCTTTCCGGACTGGGTGTTTTGGCCTGCCTGGTCGGGTTGTTGTTTTCGTTTCCCCTGGTTTTTCTGATTTCGGCCGTCGCGTACATGGATATTCTTGAGACGGTGACCACGGAAACGCCCCAAGCCGTCAAGGTCTGCCGTTCCTGCGGTCGCCACATCCCGGCTCATGCCAATTTCTGCGACACCTGCGGGGCCGGACAGGTGGCCTCATGAATGGCACGGTCAAATTTGGTGATTGGATTTCCGGTGGATGGGAACTCTTTCGCAAGGAGTGGCAAACGTGGACGCTCCTTTCACTTCTTTTCCTGACACCGATTTTGCTGGTCATTGTCGCGGGAGCCTTCATTGTCGCAGGCATTGTCCAGGACGGCTTGAAAGATCACTTTGGCTTGGTGATTGGAAGCGTAGGATTGATTGCCATGGCTATCGCATTGTTTGCCAGTGTGGCCACGGCAGGTCTGTATCGTGCCGCTTTTCGACAACTGGAGGGCCACCCGATTTCAGTTGCGGACCTGTTTTCGGCCACCGATGTGATGTTGCGCGTATTTTCCGCCAACGTTATCCTGTTCATTTTGACATTAATCGGCGTCGTCATGTGTTATGTTCCGGCCTTGATAGTCGGGGGTTTGCTCTATTTCACGATTCCATTGATCGTCAGAAAGGAAGCGGGCGTGATGGAGGCGCTTTTCATGAGCTATGAACTGACGAAAAAAGACTGGATCATGTTTTCACTATTTGCATTTGTCGTGGGATTGATCGCGCAGGTCGGCGTGTATGCGTGTTACGTAGGTATCGTGTTTTCGCTACCCTTGGCCTTCACGACTGCCGCGGTGGCCTATCGGGATTGTTTTGAGCCTGATCTCCGCAAACGGAGCTCCGTGGATGAGTGGTATACAAAGTTTTGCCGTGTTTGCGGCGCATCCATTCCTTCGAGGGCGGTTTTCTGTGAACAATGCGGATCGGGACAGGTGTAACGTGCCTATGGGCGATCATCGGGGGAATCCACACCGGCGGATCAAGGAATGGTCGAAAGACGACCGGCCGAGAGAAAAACTGGAGCGACACGGTCCGGATGTGCTGAGCGATGCCGAACTCATCGCCATTCTTCTGGGAAGCGGCACCCGAAAATTCACGGCGGTAGACGTGGCCAAACAGCTCACGTTGGAGTTCGAAGGACTGGCCGGCGTGGCGCGTCGCAATTTTCAGGAATTGAGCAAGCTGAATGGTATCGGAAGGGTCAAAGCCATCAAAATTGTGGCCGCATTTGAAATTGCCAGGCGCGTGCAGGCCGCTCGGCCGGCCGAAAGGCGTCGCATCACCGGACCGGAACAAATCGCCGAGCAGTACCTGCCGCTGATGCGTGATCTCAAGAAAGAAGTATTCAAGATCGTGCTGTTGGACAGCGCCAATCAGATCATCAAAGACGTGATCATATCCGAAGGCACACTGAATGCCAGCCTTGTTCATCCTCGCGAAGTTTTCAAAGCCGCTCTGGACGATCATGCCGCCAGTCTGATTCTTTTGCACAATCACCCCAGCGGCAATCCGGAACCCAGTGCGGAAGACATATCCATCACCCAACAGTTGCGCGAAGCCGGGAAAGTCATGGGCATTCCTGTGCGTGACCACATTATCCTGGCCGGGCAACGGTACAGCAGTCTTGCCAAATCGGGATACCTTTAGTTATGATCGCACAGATAAGAGGAACGGTCATCGAGAAGCATCCGACACGCATCATCGTGGATGTCGGCGGTATTGGGTATGAAATCTGGATCTCTCTTTCGAGTTATGACAAGATCGGTCATGTCGGTGAGACCGTCACACTGCAAACCTACATGCATGTGCGCGAAGACATCATGCACCTTTACGGATTCGTTGCTCTCGAGGAAAAAGACCTGTTTTTGCTGCTGATATCCGTATCGGGCGTTGGTCCGAAATCGGCTTTGGGCATTCTGTCCAGTTTTACGGCTGCTGATTTACGCCACGCCATTGCCCATGAAAATGTGGATTATCTCACGGCGGCCCCCGGCGTTGGAAAGAAGACAGCCCAACGCATTGTCGTTGATTTGAAGGAAAAGGTTTCGAAGATGGTTGGCACGACGGAGGTTCAAGCCGTGACACCCCCATCGGTAACCGGGTTGACCGACGAAGCTCTCATTGCGCTGACGTCATTGGGATTTGCGAGAGCTGTTGCCGACAAAGCCGTCGCAAAGGCCCTTCGCGAGCATCGAGAAGGTGTCCCCTCCCTGGAAGCTCTGATCAAGACGGCGTTGCGCATAGCAACCAACGGATGATCCTACGCCTCACATCTCTGTTGTTATTTGCCGCCTCAGGCATGTTGCGCGCCCAGACAGGGGATCTTTCCTTTCTTCATGATCATTTCGCGGACTTCTCCGGAGATACCGTCGTCGAAAGCATGGTGGTGGAGATGGTGAATGCCGAAAGGCTCAAGGTCGGTCTACCAATGATCAAAATGGATGCTCGCCTGCGTTCAGCCGCACGTCAGCATTCGTTTGAAATGCTGACCAGGGGTTATTTTTCCCATACCTCTCCCACACCTGCCTTGAAGGAACCCATCGATCGCGTGTATCGAACCGGAACATCCGACGGCACAGTTGGGGAGAATATTGCTTATTACGCGTATGACACATCGGCCTCCGCCGTTGCGGAGAAATTCATGGATCTTTGGATGAACAGCCCTGGTCATCGGGCCAACATACTTCGTCCTGAATTCAACTACATCGGCGTTGGCGTCACATCGAGAGTCGACAGTCAAATTGTGGATACGCTTATAGGACGATCAAAAATTCGCCACGTGCGTCGTACGATTCATCACTATGCCACACAAAATTTTGTTTTTCGCTATTTGACATTTCAAGAACTCCACGTGACGCAGCGTGACGTACCAATGTTGACAATCGACGTTGTGTTGCGCACCGATCGCAGCATCATGGCACGCCTGGGCCGCATGACCGTAATTCGGGCGCCAGAGGCCTCCGGTGTCCGATTGAAACTATCTGCGCCAAGCGCTGACACGTTGACGCTGTCCCTGGCCTATCTTGAAAACGACTACACCCAGGAATTTGTCCGATTTTTTCACGAGCCGATGACGAAAGACCGCCGGACACTGAGCGACATACTATCCACAACCCGAATTCGCGGATCGATCCGTGATTTTTCAGTTTTGCCGCTGAGGCAATACTTCATCCGGGCGGAGGGCATGCTGGAGAGGAGCGGGGAACAGGATCTCTTTCTGTATTTCAACAAGACCATGTATTTTCAATATGTGACATCCAATGGCTTTTTCTCCATAAATGAGCCTTTGATGGGAGACGGATCGCTGCTAATCGAATGGGCCCTTGGCCATACGATGGTGCGGCCGGTCACAAATCGTCTTCATATTGACCTGACGGCATTAAGGACAATGGGAAATCATGAAGGGGATGAAAAGAAGATTTTTCTTCAGGACTTCTGAGATGACCGGACGTCTTTGTAGCCTTTGGTAAATGGCCGGTGGAAAACGATATCCCACAGGAAATTCATGACATACCGGCCCAGTACCCGCACCATGCCTTCAGAATAGAAACGTCGTGCCGATGTGAACACGTAGGCTTTGTGAAAAAACCGTACGGCGCCTTCTCGACTCATCCGACGACCGATCTGAGTGTCTTCACTCCAAAATTCAAGTTTGGTATCAAATCCACCGATCTTTTCGAGCACGGATCGTCGTACAGCGAAGTTTCCGCCATAGAAGACACAACCTTTGTTCAAAATTCGGTTTACAATGAGTTGGGTGATGGGCACAAGTGTCCAATGGTAGGTCCACATCACAAGTCGTCCAAACCAATTCCAATCGTGATATTTATATGGACCGGATGAGGCGACAATCTTCGGCGACCGCGCATACGTGCTTTCAACAAACGTCAACAAATGGGCCGGGATCTTGGTGTCGGCATCGATGTAAATGAGAATTTCACCGCTTGACGCGAGCCGGCCGCGCTCGCGAGCCTTGGTAAGCCCTTTTTCAAACTCGTCAATCACGAGTATCCCTTCAAACGATCTGGCTATTTCCGCTGTTCTATCCGTACTTGCGTTATTGACGACCAGCACCTCCAGCTCACCCGCAGGATGGTCGGCCTCAAGAATCGATTGCAGGCACAACGACAGAATATGCTCCTCATTGTAAGCGGGTATGATAACACTGATGCGCATAAAACCTTACAAATAAGACTTGAATCGAAATGAAGAGATTCGCAAATTGTCCAGCGGGAGAGAGCATCTGCCTTTCAAGATAAGAAACACTATTAAGAAAATACAACAACAAGATTATGGGTTTGTAATTCTCTTTTGAACCAAGGAGAGGAATCATGGCTTACAAAGAAGAAGTTCATGGCGATGTGTACGTTTTGATGATCAAGGGCAAGTTGATGGGAGGGTCGGAAACCAGTGAGATCCATGATCGCATCCGGGAATTGTCTCAAGTGGGCGTCAAGCGCATCGTCCTCGATCTGGGAGGAGTCAAATGGATGAACAGTTCCGGCCTGGGTGCGCTGATGTCCAGTCTGACAACCATCAAGAATGTCGGCGGGGATCTCAAGCTTTCGTCTGTTGCAGACAAAGTAGAAAGCCTTTTGATGATTACACAATTGTTGAAGATTTTCAAAACATTCAGTTCTGTCGAGGACGCCGTCAAGAGTTTCCACGAAGCCTGATTTCGTCAGGTATGGGAATTCAAACGGGATTCATATATGATCCGGTGTTTCTCGACCATCGCCCGACACAGCATCATCCTGAAAATCCAAATCGTCTTCAGGCCATTCTGAATGGGTTGGACGCTTCCAATCTGCGTCCCAGCCTCCCCACCTGGCCGATTCCACAACTGGCAACAGACTGGTTGTCCAAAACTCACACGCCGGAGCACATCCGGCGCATGATGGACACCAAAAACAGATCCTGCGATTTCCTGGACGCCGATACGTACGTGAATAACCGTTCGTATGATGTCGCTTTGCGTGCCGTGGACGGGGTTCTCAGCGCTGTCGATGCGGTTATGGAGGGCTCTGTGAGCAACGTTTTTTGTGCCGTCCGTCCGCCCGGCCATCACGCGGAGTCGGACCGGGCCATGGGATTTTGTCTTTTCAACAATGTGGCGGTGGGGACCAAATACGGCCTCGAGCGACATGGATTGCGAAAGATTGCCATTATTGATTGGGATGTCCATCATGGCAACGGGACTCAGGAAATATTCTATGCCGATGCCTCCGTTCTCTATTTCAGCATTCATCAGTCGCCATTGTACCCCGGGACCGGGTCGGCCGCTGAGACTGGCGTTGGGCCCGGACTTGGTTTAACCCTGAACGTACCCATGCCGGCGGGCGCCGATGACAACGATTACGTTCGAGTCTTCGAACAATCGCTTGCCGACGCCGTACAGGATTTCAAACCGGAACTTATCATGATATCTGCCGGTTTTGATGCTCACACAAAAGATCCGCTGGCCAGCATGAAGCTGACTTCAGAGGGCTTCGGTCGGCTTACGAAGCTCGTGATGCAGATGGCCGATGCGTTCGCCAATGGCCGCATCGTGTCAGTTCTCGAAGGGGGTTATCATCCGGAGGCCTTGAGTGATTCGGTGGTTTCCCACGTATCGGCTCTGCTTGGAAAGTAACGTGACGACGCCGAATACCGCGTTCCGTGTGTTGCTTTTACACTGTTTTATTGTCATATTCGGCATGGTCTCCGGGACAGTTGGAGCCCAGGATCGCACCCGAAGTGACTCGGCTTACTCCGGTAAAGCCGACAGCCTGCCGCCGGTATGGTTGCCCGAATTTCGAACCGGTGAGATTTCGGGCGATGGGCAAGGAAGAGTATTCGCCACGGACACAATGGTCAAGTCCCCGTGGGGCGCCGTGGCGAGGTCATTGGTTATTCCCGGATGGGGACAATGGTACAACGACAAGAAATGGAAAGCCCCGCTGTATCTCGTATCTGACGGAATCATGATCGGTATCTACATGCAACGAAACAAACGTGTTGACGAATTGGAAAAGCAACGGGCCATGATTGACCGCCAAATCCGTAAAGATCCTTTCCTTTCTGAAGAACGACGGCGTATTCTGAAGGCACGGTTCGGCGATTTGACAAACGATTTAGACGGCGCGCTGAACCGTCGAAACCTGTTTGGATGGCTGTTCGCCATTTCTCATTTGTTGGGCATGATTGACGCTTATACGGATGCGCATTTGTATCAATTTGATGAGAAAATAAACATAACCGTGGTCCCGGCCGACAATGGATTTCGGCTGAGCGTGGCCTGGTCCATTCCCTAGCAAGGCGATTTTTCATGACGGATATGGCTTCCAGTCCGGCCCCAACCGATACCAACAAAGCACAGTACGATATCCTTGTCGTGGACGACGAGGTCGATAATCTCGACCTGCTCAAGCGCACTTTCCGTCGTGACTACAACGTTTTCACGGCCAATTCGGCCATGGAAGCTCTCCGTGTGCTGGATGAACGCGAAGTGGCGGTTATTGTCAGCGACCAGCGCATGCCCGAGATGACGGGTGTGGAACTCTTTCAGAAGTCGAGGGAAAAATACCCCCACACGATCCGCATTCTTCTTACCGGATACACCGATATCAATGCCCTCGTCGACGCCATCAATATGGGTCATGTATACCGTTATGTGACCAAGCCCTGGAGCCGCGAGGAAATCGTTATGACGGTCAAGCGGGCTGTCGAGCACTACGCGACCACCAAGCAGAACATACGTTTGTTGGATGAGCTCAAGATCAAGAATGACGAATTGGAACGCAATTACAAAGCCTTGAAAAGACTCGACGAACTGAAAACGCGCTTTATGGTCATATCAAGCCACGAACTTCGTACACCTGCCTCAATCATATCCGGCAATTTGGAGCTGTTGAATTCCGGCGCGATGGGCGACATGGGAAGCGAACAAAAGGAAGTCATTGAAAACGCTTACAAAGGCACGACGCGTCTTATTGATTTGATCGAAGATGTACTGTCCGTACTGAGAATAGACTCCCACCAGGTCAAACTCAAACCGTCGAAATTCAATCTGCATGACGTCGTTGACGAATGCATCAGGGATGTCCGGTTATTCCTTCAGGAACGCCAACAGACCGTAGACAATCAACTGCCGGTCACAGAAATCGAAGCCGACCGTTCCAGGCTCACCCAGGTGATGATGAACCTTCTTAGCAATGCCATGAAGTACTCGCTGGACGGAGCTCGAATTGTCTTTTCGGCCGTCGAAGAAAACGGATACCTTCATGTCGTTTCAAAGGACAATGGCGTTGGAATTCCAAAGGAGGAACTCGAGAAAATCTTTGACAAGTTTTATCAATTGGGCGACGCCGACCAACATCGCACAAGCAAATACAAATTCATGGGCGGCGGGAGCGGACTTGGCCTCACGATCGTTCGTGGCATCGTTGAAGAGCACCGCGGAAAAGTCTGGGCTGTCAGCGAGGGTAAGAATAAGGGCGCCGAAATTCATTTCTCGATCCCCATGCGGTTTTTGGTCTGAACCATCGCGTCCACCATGCCAAATCACACGCTGACGTATTCTCACGGTTTGATGATCGCGCTCACAAGATCTTGCGGAGCCGCTTGCCAGTATTGCACTTTCAAATTGGACGGATCGGAACTGTTGACTTTTGATCAGGTGGAAAACCTGATTCGAGAACATGTCAATTCCGGAATCTGCGAAGTCGTTCTGTCTTCAGGACAATCGCTGGAAGCCGTGCCGGATATCAAAACCCAGTGGTCGGATCGCGGATATTCTTCTTATTCGGCATACGTCAGAGACATTTGTCAATTGGTTTTGGAGAATGGCCTGTTGCCCACCATCGATATTGGCCCGCTGACATTTGCACAGATCGAAGAGGTTGCTCCCTATGTCGCTGCGATCCACCTTCCGGTCGAAAACGTCAACCCGGACTTCTGCAGGGCTTTTCAGACGAACAAAAGTATTGATTCCAAGATTGAGAGTTTGTCAGATGCCGGTTTGCTTGGGGTTCCAGTGCATACGGGTTTGCTGTTGGGTCTTGGGGAAACGCAAAGCGACCGGATTGCAACCATTGACGCGATCGCCGAGATTTCAAGCCGCCACGGTCACGTGCAATCCGTTTCGTTTCAATGCGTGATCAATTCCTCGGATGACATGAGATTGGGCATCGGCATGGACGAATTGCAGAAGTTATTGGCATATTGCAAGAATGTCATACCAACCGTCCCGCGGGCCGTTCCATTCAATTCACCAAACCGGTGGGTGGACGCACTGGCTTCCGATGTGGATGATATCGGTGTGGCGTATGAAGGTTATGATGGCATCGATTGGAAAAAGACCTATCCGAAGCTCACCGAAATGGAAAGAGCTCTGGCGCGCCGAGGTTACGCCTTAAGACCGAGATTCCCGATCACGGCCGAAACCTACCGAAAGCGTGGTGTCTCAGAACACATTGATTCCGTTCTTTCCGAATGGTTGAAAAAGAAAGAATTTCAATACTACAAGGGACGTTCCTGATGGAGACGTTTTCAAACCTCCGGGTTATCCCTCATCCCCTTGTGCAGCAAAAACTGACGTACCTGCGGGATAAGTCCACCAAACACCGTGAATTTCGAAAATTGCTGAGCGAAATCACTGCGTTGATGTTGTTTGAAATCACCAGCGATCTCAAAACCAAGACTATTGAAATTGAAACGCCAATTGAGAAAACGGCCTCGCAGATATTGGCCGATCAGGTGGTTCTTGTGCCGGTTCTTCGCGCAGGCCTTGGCATGCTCGACGGAGCCCTTGACCTTATTCCCAACGCCCGCGTCGGACACATCGGTCTCTACCGAAACGAAGACACCTTGGAACCTGTGGAATACTATGCCAAATTCCCCGACAGCCTTCCGAATTCAATGGTCATTCTGCTTGATCCGATGCTCGCCACGGGCGGCAGTTCATCGGCGGCGGTGACGCTGCTGAAGGGAAGGGGAGTCAAGGAACTGAAGTGTCTGTCGCTCGTGTCTGCACCGGAGGGAGTGCGGAAGATGTTGATGGATCACCCGGATGTTATTATATTCACAGCCGGTTTGGATCGAGGACTGAATGACCATGGCTACATCGTTCCGGGGCTGGGTGATGCCGGCGACCGGTTGTACGGAACCAAGTAGAAGGCGCTGTCAGAGCATTATGGCCTATATTCCGGCAAGTGAAACCAGAGAACCTGATTATCAAATCGTCATACCCAGTCTTCTTCAGCGGCTGAATGAAATAGAGGATTTGACCGAAAGGGTCGCCGCGGAGCACCACATGTCCGAAGATGACCGCGATAATTTGGCCATCGCCATCACCGAAACGGTGAACAACGCCATGATTCACGGCAACAAGTTGGATCCAAAAAAGAATGTCATTATTAGTTTTTATTTCGATACGCAGACGCTTCGTGTCTATATCAGAGATCAGGGCGTCGGATTCGATCCGTCTCATGTTGGCAATCCGCTGGATCCTGAGAATATTATGAAAGAAAGCGGAAGAGGTATCTTTATTTTGCGTTCCATCATGGACGGAGTTGATTTCATCCGTCTTAACGATGGCACCGAAGTTCGCATCACGAAAAAAGTAAATTAGCTGCTGAAAGGCTGTTATGCGTCATACGATCTTTGCTATGTTGATGTTCGGGATTTTGGGAGGAGTTTTTGCCCAGGACTCCACCGATGAACTGGAACAGAGTCTATTCGATAATGGTGAACAAAAAATCGGACACTCCTGGGGTATGAATGTTCAGATATCGACCGGGGGATTCGTAATGGGCGGGGTTTACAACCGAAAAGTGGCCCCCAAGACGTTCGCGATTATTTCATTGGACATGTATTGGGTCAATGGAAAGAATGAGCAAACCGATTGGTACACCGGCCGGACGATCAATGGAGAAAACATCTTAATCACTCCGTTGATCGTCTCGATCAAACGCCGGTTATTGGCGGATGATTTGTCCAATACCTTCCGGCCATTTGTATCGGTCGGAGTCGGCTGTGTATGGGGTTGGTACATCGACGGAGAACTCAGAAAGGATTCGCTGTTATCGCGTTATCCGGACCATTCCGCCAGTCAGCTTTCTTATTGTGGTATGGCCAGTATCGGAGCGGATTTCGGCACACCCGGATACAACAGTTACGGAGTTGATATTCGCTATCAACTGATACGTTTTCCGAATCACCTCGGACAACGCAAGGCGTTCGACAATCTGCAACTCGGCTTCCACATGACCTTCTGATCACCAATGGAATTTCACGTCAAACACAAGAAACGTGCCGTCGTGGCCATGAGTGGCGGCGTGGACAGCTCCGTGGCTGCAGCTCTTCTTAAGGAGCAGGGCTATGAAGTCATTGGTGTGACGATGAAACTCTGGAATTACGATGATATCGGAAACGTCAATCGTGAAAGCGGCTGTTGTTCCATTGATACCGTTCATGATGCGCGCGTCGTCTGTCACCAATTGGATGCGCCACACTATGTGTGGGATTTGAGTGAGGAGTTCAGCAGGGCGGTGATTGACAATTTTGTGCACGAATATCTGGAAGGCCGTACTCCCAACCCATGCGTCATGTGCAATCGACACATCAAGTGGGGCACTTTCCTGGCCAAGGCTATCGCCATGGGTGCGGATGTTGTGGCGACGGGACACTATGCCCGGGTCGCCGCCGTCGGCGCCGGTATGTACTCTCTCCGAAAGAGCGCCAACCTGCACAAGGACCAGTCGTATGCGTTGTGGGGAATACGTCAGAAGGCTCTTGCGATGACCCTGTTTCCGGTCGGAGATATGACGAAGGAGGACGTGCGGGCCTTCGCGCAGAATCTCGGTCTTCGCACAGCCAGGAAGAAGGAAAGCCAGGAGATTTGCTTTGTTACGGACAATAACTATGGGCGTTTTCTTCGTGACCGGATTCCCGGTCTTGAACAGAATCTTTCCGGAGGGTTGGTAAAGACCATCGATGGTGCGGTCGTTGGGACTCATGACGGCTATGCCTTCTATACCATTGGACAGCGCCGCGGTGTCGGCGTCGCCATCAACCGCCCGATCTACGTCACGGGAACTGACCGGACTTCAAACGTCGTCTACGTCGGGGATCGAGAAAACCTGTATGCATCAGGACTCGATGCAGCCGATATCAACCTGATCCGTCCGGATCTTATAACCGGCCTGCATCGCGTGGACGCCAAGATCCGATACAACGATCCTGGACATCCGGCCGACCTGACCCTGCGCGGGGATGGCATCCGTATTTGTTTCGATGAACCGCAATGTGCCATTACTCCCGGCCAATCCGTCGTATTTTATCAGGACGACGAAGTGCTTGGCGGTGGCATTATCGGTCGGGCTTTCGTACATACGACCGAACCGGTTTCCTGAGCATAGGGAGCCGTCTCACTTTTCTATTTTCAATCTCACCACGGATCGTCATATGTCTACACACGGTGCCATCACAAAAGTCACGACCGAAACCTTGCGTACCATGAAGCGTCGGGGTGAGAAAATAGCGAGTCTGACGGCGTATGACTTTCTTATGGCCGAATTGCTGGATCGCGCGGAAATCGATGTCATTTTGGTTGGAGATTCTGCAAGTACCGTGATCGCCGGCAATGAAACCACACTTCCGGTTACCATGGATGAAATGCTATATCATGTCAAGGTCGTACGAAAGGCCGTCCAGCGCGCCCTGGTCGTGGCCGACATGCCATTCATGAGCTATCAGGTCAGTGTGGAAGATGCCATTCGCAATGCAGGACGTTTCATGAAAGAGGGTCATGCCGAAGCCGTCAAAATTGAGGGTGGAGCGGAATTCATGCCGACCATACGAAGATTGGTTGAAATCGGCATCCCCGTCATGGGACATCTGGGTTTGACACCGCAGTCAATTCATCAGTTTGGAACGTACCGCACCCGTGGAACATCCGACATCGAATCAGAAAAGATACTGTTGAATGCCAAAATCCTGGAAGATGCCGGAGTTTTTGCCATGGTTCTTGAAAAAATCCCTGCTGACCTTGCCAGACGCGTAACGGCGGCGGCCGGTGTTCCAACCATCGGAATCGGTGCAGGCCCGCATTGCGACGGCCAGGTACTGGTCACCCACGATATGCTTGGATTGTACGAGAAGTTCAATCCACGATTTGTGCGGAGGTATGCGGAACTGGCCAAAACAATGGACAGCGCTTTCCGGCGCTATCGCAGTGATGTCAAAGAAATCCGATTTCCGGACGATAAAGAAAGTTACTAGTTACTTCCAAAACCCTCCTGCGCCCACCATGAGAACGATGATCCCGACGTAAGCGATCCAAAATAACGTACACAACACCGTTCCGATCCAACCCGTCCACAAAGCAATCTGGGCCAGTGTCTTGCCGGCCGCCGGAGACAAACCTTCCCGTATGGCCCGCAATTCCTGGTTGGCCATGATGATCGCCGCCACCCCGGTAACCGGGCCGCAGGACATCACAATGCTCACAATGCCCAGGATCAACGCAATGATAGACTTCGAACTGGCCGGAGCGGATGGCTGCGTCGAACTCGTCGTGTGATTGGGCGGATGGTTCTCAATACGTGACCCGCAATTGATACAGAAGACCGCCGAGTCGGAGTTGTGAGTACCACAGTTTGGACAAAAAGCCATACGATCTCCTTCAGGTTTTGTCGTCATGCCAGTTTAACAATTCTCAATCTAAGATGCAAAAAAGGGCCCATTCGGGACCTCCTTGGCCCATTTCAATCCATTCTTGCAAATCATACCTTCCTTTCCTACTATGGTCTTAACAAATCACGTCAAACAGACACACAGAGGAGTAATCTATGAAAGCGTGGCTTCTGACCGCCTCAATGGTGTTGATATTGGCTCACCCCACGTACGCCGGCAATCCCGACGATTTGCTTGGAACCTGGTTGAACGAGGAAGGTACAGCCAAGATCGAAATATTCAAACAAGACGGGCAGTTCTTTGGAAAAATAATCTGGCTGAAAGAACCTGTCTACACTCAAAATGACGTGGACGAGGCGGATGGTCATCCGTTGGTCAAGTTGGGCGCCCAGAAAGTCGATTATCGGAATCCGGATGAAAGCCTTCAAAGCAAGCCGACGCTGGGGCTTGTAATTCTAAGAGGATTTTCGTATGACGCCGGCAGCGAAGAGTGGAGTGGCGGCTTCATTTACGATCCGAAAAAGGGTAAAGACTACAAGGCCTACATGCAATTGATCGAGGCCGGTAAGCTCAAACTCCGTGGCTACATTGGATTTTCATTGATTGGACGAACGTCATATTGGACAAGAGCCTGACGTCTCGCGTGTCTTGAGCTTGAAACGCCGCCCACGCTGGGCGGCGTTTTTTTTCAAGTCTTCAGACATCAGGTTCCCACCTATGGCAAGCCCAGTTCTTTTCGATAGGTGGAATCTGCATTTCTGTTTTTGGTCCAATAATCCAGCATGATGCTGTGGGTTCTTACGGCATGAGTCCTGAGAGTTTTTGCACGATCCCCAAAACCATCGACATACGTTCCTTCGAACTCGACGATGTCATGGGGAAAGGCCTTGCGGAAAGTGATGGCCAGTTCGCGTTGGTACGTTTGGTACTCGATTTTGTAGGTGATCAGGCTGTCTCCATCGCGAAACCACTCGGACGCATCGGCCACGGCGCTTTCCACCGTCGGCTTGCGATGAAGAAACCGGGCCTGCATCATGCCGGGGATAATTCGAATGACCCCTTTCGGTAATGAACCGGGATTCAAGCGTATCCTGACCCAGATGTCGTCTTCCAAAATCGCATCTTCGAGATCGAATGTCTCATCCGCCTCTTTTTCGAAATAAGAATGGCTTTCGTAACGATATCGGTTGTCCTGGTAGGTGAATTGCCCATACACATGGCCACACCATTCTTGAACCGAATTGCTCACCTTGAGCGGCCGAGGATATCGCCGAGTGTCGACGGGACTAAATACCGACGTCATGACTGAATAGGGGTAAATACCCGTAAGGAAAGTCACCGTGAAATTCATCTTCATTATTGGCACTGCCGCGGCCAGGCCTTCTCCTTTGTAGTCTTCCAGTTTTACAAATCTGTCTGTACGAAAATCTTCAGTCACAAACATGAGGACGGCATCACCTTTTCGAAGTTCGCCATAACGGGCTTGTTCGATCGTGAAACGGTTGAGCTCTGCTTTACCCTGGTACCATTTGGAACCAAACGCCTCTGGAGACGGAGACGGCATGTTTGTTGTTTCAGATGAGCCGCATGACATGGCCAACAACGACACCACAACAACTATCCAACTCTTTACAGACATAAGGATATCTTTCCGTCTATTTTTCTAGTTTATCAAGTAAGGCGTTCAAGAGGCGGGCTTCTTCCAGACTCAAGCGGGAAACACTTTGTTCGAATTTATCATATTGCCGGTCAATAGCCGCCAACAAATCCAGGCCTTCACCCGTGATCACCAAGTCCACCTGCCGTCGGTCCTGTGAGCAGGTGGATCGGTGCACCAACCTTTTCTTGACAAGCCGTTCGATGATGCGGGAAACATCCGAACTTCTGTCAACCATACGTTCTTTGACCAGCAACAAGTTGGCCGGATGAGGGCTTTGACCGCGAAGAATGCTCAGTACGTTGAACTGCTGAAACGTCACTTTGAATGTCTTCAGCACATATTGTTGTTCGGAATGAATGCGAAGATAATTATATGTCAGATTGGCCAGCAGACGATGGTATTCGCTGCGAAATTTCGTTTGTTGAATCTTATCATCTATGCTCATGGCCATGGCAGGCTCGCTCTTGTTTGTTCAAAAAAAAAGGACGATGAAATGTAACTCATCGTCCTTTTGCGAGCAAGCGCAGATATCAGTTTTTCTTCAGAAACTCTGCATTGATCGTAATGTCGACGTCCTGGCCAACCACGGCGCCGCCGGTTTCCATCAGAGAGTTCCATTTCAAACCATAGTCAAACCGGTTCACACGCCCGGTGGCTTTCCAGCCGGTTTTAATATTGCCCCATGGGTCTTTGACTTCGCCGTTGTACACCGCATCAAGATCGATGGCCTTGGTAATACCACGCATGGTCAGATCGCCGGAAATAACAAAGGTCTTGTCGCCGGTTTTCCTGAAAGATCTGCTCTTGAACGTGATTTCCGGATGCTTTTCTGAAAGGAAGAAATCATCCGATCGCAGATGGTTGTCACGCCTTTCGTTGTCCGTGTCGATGCTGGCCGTTTTGATATTCACTTGAACGACCGCATCTGAAAAGTCTTCTTTCATGGTCGTAATCGTGGCATCAAAATCTCTGAACGAACCCGTGACTTCTGACACGATCAAATGACTGACCGTGAAAAGTACGTTAGAGTGTGATCGGTCAAGCTGATATTGGGTTTGGGCATGGATGCCGACGACCGATGTCAGAAATGCAGTGAGAACAAGTAGCCTTTTCATATGCCTCCTAAGTTGGGATAATGATAGCTGTTGCATGAACAAATATAAGTTTAAACATCTAATGTTACAACTACTAAATGATCGAAAAATTCCCCATTCACATGAATGGGGTTTTAATTATTGATTTTTATATATTTAATGTGTTATTCGTCGATCTTGTCTTCGAATTCACCGTGCGGCGGCGGTGCGTCAAACCTCTTCCATTTCTTGCTCTTTCCCCCCTTCATGTCCATCATCATCTGCCGCATCTTCTGGTGGAAACGCTCTTCAAACAGAATGAAGCGACCAAGTTGCCATGGTTTGAGCTCTTTTTTCATCGCGGCAACCACACCGTCGTGGTGGTTCTGGATTTTCCGTTCCGCTTCCTGCAACTCATCAATGGCTTTCAGAACTTTGTCTTCACTAACGTCCTCGGCGAGAGCTGACATGTGTACCAACCTCTTGAATAGTTCGCCACGTTGCTGCATCAGATCTCTTTCCCGTTCCACAAATTCACCATACATTTTCATGATGGCCGATTCCTTTTCCTTGGACAGATTGAGTTCCTCGGCCAACCGCTCTTTGCGTAATTCCACAATCTTGTTTTGGAACGGTTTGTCCTCTTGTTGTGCCTGGAGACCGTCGGTCACATGGCTTACAAAAACCAATCCCAGGGCCAGCCACCATTGCAGCGTGCGTGTCATATGATATCCTCCTTTGAAAGTCTTTCCAACAGGAGTTGCTGTTCCTGCCGGGATAACTGTTCCAGATCGCCAAGTATATCCAAACTTACATCGTCAAAATCGAAATCCGATGACAACATCGACCCGGATTCATCGTCCGACGCTTCTGTAAGAATGGACTCACCCAGATTGTCGGATTGAATATAGGTCGCAAGTGCTTCGACCACCGTGTCAGAATTAAGCCATTCATCGGTCTGTGTCGCAATATCAATTCGCTCAGTCGTGGAAGGCACCGACACAAGAAAAAAAACCAACATGGCGGCCAACGCCAACGCAGGCGCGGTCCAAGTTCGGTATTTGTTCCATCGAAAGATGCCCGGGCCTGGAACCTCATGAATACGGTCCATCAACCGTCCATTGAAACGATCCCAATAGCCGTATGGAACTTCGGGGTTGGTAAAACGGGACCGGTTCTCATCCAGCGACGCACTGACACGCAACAGAAGGTCATACTCGCGACGCCAGACTTCATCGTCGCGGATGCGTTTCGCGACCTCGTCGCGGGCCGGGTCGTCCAATTCACCAAAGACGAATTGGATAAGTCTTTTTGTGTCAGGTTTCATACTCCAAGCCTTGGATCATTGATGTGTCGGAATATTTTTCTTCGAGATGTTCTTTGATCTTGTTGATGGCATGAAAAAAATTGGCTTTGACGCTGCCTTCCGTCTTCCCGGTGATTTGAGCGATTTCCGCATGACTTAGTCCGTCGTAGTGCCTCAACATGAAAGCCAGTCGTTGTTTTTCCGGCAGCTGTTCCACCGCCTCACTCACCGCGGACTGCAATTCACGATATTCCGTCTCACGCTGTGGACCGGGTAAGGTGGATGCAAGCGGTGTGGTGAGATTATCCAGGGAAAACATGTTCTTGAATTTCTTTTTTCGCAAATGACTGATGGCCTGATTCATGGCAATTCTTACTAGCCATGTGTAAACCGAGCTCTCACCTTTGAACGTATGTAAGTTCTGATAGGCCTTGATGAAGGCTTCCTGCAACAAATCGTCCGTATCATCGTGGTTCTTTACCATGCCAAAGACCACACCATACATCCGCTGACGGTATGTATTCACAATTTCTGTGAACAGCCGGTCTTTCTCTTTTTGTCCGGCCAATCTGACAAATTCCGGTATTTGAGCGTCTTCCATCTTTCCCTACGCATTGCCGCACCGTCTGAAAACCATACACTTAGACGCCATAGCAAGACCGTGCGTTTAATGAAATATAAAACCATTCAACGACATTTTCACATGTCAAACCTGCAACTAAAAAGAAATTGATTAAATAGACCTCTTGGCCTATATTCGCAATACTTTGCGAACGCCCGGAATTACAAGACTTTCAGAGACCGGTGAATTCGGACTTATCCGAATAATAAACAAAATATTAGGGCAAACAAGAGACACGTCGATAATTGTCGGAATTGGGGATGACGCGGCGGTCGTAAGGCCCTCGGCTTCCAACCAGCTGGTTTGCACAACCGACGTGATGCTTGAGTTTGTCCATTTTGACCTGCGGTACACCGACTTCGCCGATCTCGGCTGGAAGGCTCTGGCGGTTAACTTGAGCGATCTTGCGGCCATGGGCGCTGTTCCGCGATGGGCTTTGATTTCTTTGGTCGTCCGAGACCGGATTACGGTTCCTCAAATAAGGTCTCTGTATGGCGGTATTCGCTCCTGCGCCACAACCAACGGTGTGACTGTTGTCGGCGGAAACATGGCTAAGTCAAAAAACGAACTCAGCATAACCGTCGTGGCACTGGGAGAAGTTGAACCTGGAAAAGCTCTCCATAGGTCAGGGGCCTCGCCAGGAGAGATTATCGCCGTGACGGGACGACCCGGGTTGTCCAGAGTCGGGCTTGGTGTTCTGACCGAAAAGGTGGCCGCGCGATCCTATTCCGCTGCGATCCGTGCGCATCGGCGCCCGGCATCGCGGGTTGAAACCATCAGGCGGCTACTTGAGAAGCGCATCCGCCCAAAAGCCTGTATTGACATCAGCGACGGTCTCCTGGCCGACCTTGGCCATCTGAGCAAGGCGAGCCGTACGGGAGCGTTGATTGAATTGGGACAATTGCCTGTCCATCCGGCTGTCGCCAGATGGGCCAAGGCAAAGCGAATCGATCCGCTTTCAGTGGTGTTGAACGGCGGGGAAGACTACGAACTGCTGATGACATTCGATCCCAAATCATTTGCAAAAGCAAAACGACTTTTGCGTCGCGATATCACCTTGATCGGCAGCGTTACCAGGTCCCCAGGAATTGTGGGAATAAAGCAGAACGGAAAGACCTGCGGTCTTCGGCCACAGGGCTACACTCATTTTTGAGAGGACGTCTATGCAACCGGCATTCAAAAGCGAAACGACGGAAGCCCGAATCGGGCGCATTCAGAAGACCATCCAACAAAACGGGCTCGACGGATGGCTGATGTTCAGCTTCAGGCGCAACAACCCGCTCGTCGGAAAAATTCTCGACCTTCCATCGCACTTGACCCAGATGCGACGGTTTTTCTATTATATTCCGGCCGACGGAACGCCGCGAAAGCTCGTCCACGCCATTGAACGAGGTACTCTCGATAGTTTACCGGGAGAGAAGATTGTCTTTTCGAGTTGGCAAGATCTCGAAGCCGCTCTTAAGACGGCCACCGGAGGGGCGAAAAGAATCGCGATGGAGTATTCGCCCGAGTGCGCCATCCCATACGTGTCGATTGTGGATGCGGGCACGATTGAAATGGTTCGCAAGGCCACTGGTGCCGACATTATAAGTTCGGCAGACCTGATTCAATTTTTCGATTCCACGTGGGATGACGAACAATTGGAGTTTCATCTCGAAGCGTCGCGTATTGTCATCCAAACGGCTAAAGATGCGTTCACGGAAATCAAGAACAAACTGCTCTTCAAACAGCGCGTCACCGAATATGACATCCAGCAGTTCATTCTACGCCGTTTCCGCGACCACGGTTTGACGACTGAACACCTTCCCAATTGCTCGGTCAATGAGAATAGCGGGGATCCCCATTACGAGCCGACAGAAGCCGTCCACAAAGAAATACGTGTCGGAGATTTTGTGCTCATCGACCTCTGGGCCAAGAAAGACGCGCCGCGCGGCGTTTACGCGGACTACACATGGGTAGGATTTGCCGGCGATACAGTGCCGGAGAAATACGAAAAAGTGTTTCAGGTTGTCAAGGGCGCCCGGGACGCTGCCGTTGCTTTCATCAAGAAAGAAATCAACGCGGGCAAAGATGTCTATGGTTGGCAAGTGGATGATGTGTGCCGTGGCTTCATCAAATCCAAGGGTTACGGCGACTTCTTCACGCATCGTACGGGCCATTCGATCGGCGAAGACGTACACGGCAACGGTGCGAATATTGACAATCTGGAAACGCGTGACAACCGCAAACTCATTCCACGCACCTGTTTTTCGATAGAGCCGGGCGTCTACTTTTTCAATGATTTTGGAGTACGCAGTGAGATCAATGTGTATCTGACTGACAAAAATGACATCTTGGTAACCGGAACTCCGCTCCAACAGGAAGTTCTGGCCATTCTGAAATAATCTTTTCAATAAATAATGGGAAGGCCTCGATCGGCATGAGCAAATTCTACGTGACCCGGGAAGGTCTGCAGAAGCTAAAAGATGAAATCAAACATCTCAAGAACGTCAAGCGACCCGAGGTGGCCCAACGCGTGCAGACCGCACGGGAACATGGCGATCTGAAAGAGAATGCCGAGTACCATGCCGCCAAAGAAGAACTCCAGCATCTTCAGAACAAGATCAACGATCTTGAATTCAAAGCCATGCACGCCACAATCGTCCAGGAAAATGACATTCCGTCGGACAGAGTGTACATCCTGGCCACAGTGGATTTGCAGGACATGAAGACAAAAGAAAAAATCACTTACAGCCTGGTGCCTGACACCGATGCCGATTGGGAAAACGGTAAGATCTCGGTCAATTCACCGATTGGAAAGGGATTGCTTGGCAAAGCCGTCGGTGAAATTGCCAGGATAAAGATCCCGGCCGGTGAACTGCAACTCAAAGTGCTCGAAATCCGGCGATAGACGGAGCGTAACATGGAACAAACAAAGCCATCTCCATCGGATCCCGCCTCCGAAACTGACACGCGTCTCCGGCGCGGGCGACGATGGCGGCTGTACGGATGGTCGGTCATTGGACTGATGGCCGCCGCCGTTGCACTCAACCTTTTCGACCTTATCGACCCCGAAGTCAACCGTTTCCTTTTGCCGTTAATCGTCGTGGCGTATGTGATCTACGTGATTTTTAGAAAACGTTGACATGGGCCTGAAGGAGCCTTCATGAAAATCGGTATTACGTGCTATCCCACGTATGGCGGCAGCGGCGTGTTGGCCACCGAACTCGGTATAGAACTTGCCAAACGAGGTCATGAGATTCATTTCATCGCGTCCGATATGCCGTTTCGGCTGGCCGGATTTCGGGACCGGGTGTATTTTCATGCGGTGGATGTGATGACCTATCCGGTCTTTGAACACGCTCCTTATGCGCTCTCTCTGGCGGCACGAATGGCCGAGGTGGCGGAATTCGAAGATCTCGACCTGCTGCATGTTCATTACGCCATTCCCCACGCTCCCAGTGCGTACCTGGCCAAACAAATGGTGAAAAAGAACAACCGCCTGCGCGAGCTCAAAATAGTAACGACATTGCACGGGACGGATATCACTTTGCTGGGCATGGATCGGTCGTTTCTGAACCTCATCAAGTTCTCAATCGACGAAAGCGACGGAACGACGGCTGTTTCAAAATATCTGCGCAACCGTACCTATTCGGAATTCCGTCCAAATCGGAAGATTGAGGTCATTCATAATTTTGTTGATGTCGAAAAATACAAACCCGAAGCCGCTGAAGAGACGTCCTGCAATCGCTTCGTCCATCGCCTGGCTCCGGGCAATGAGAAGATAATCATGCATACGAGCAATTTCAGACCGGTCAAACGTGTGCAGGACGTGGTTCGCGTCTTCGATCAGGTCCGACGGTCAATCAAAGCCAAACTTGTTCTGATCGGCGATGGGCCGGAACGGTACAATGTGGAGCAGTTGATCCGTGAACTCAAACTCGAGGATGACGCGGTTTTGCTTGGCAAGCAGGACGCGCTCAACGAACTGCTGGGGTGCGCAGATGTGTTTCTGCTCCCATCCGAGACCGAAAGCTTCGGTCTGGCGGCGCTTGAGGCCATGAGCGCAGGCGTGCCCGTCGTCACAACCAACGTTGGCGGCTTGCCTGAAATAAACGTACATGGCGAAACAGGCTATCTTGAAAACAGCGGGGACATTGACGCGATGGCCCGTGACGTCACAACGATCCTTTCAGACAACGGACTCGCCAAGACCATGGGACAGAATGCCCGCGAACGTGTGCTGGCCAATTTCACGACCGATCGTGTGGTGCCGCAATATATGGAATACTACGAGAGCGTCCTCCAGGGGAAGAACCTGTGAAATCCCGATCCACGATATTGATCATGGCCCATCGCGGGGTGACGTCTTCGGGTTTTCCTGAAAATTCCCTGCCCGGCTTTCAAGCCGTGATCGACGAAGGATATGGCGGTGTAGAAATGGACGTTCGTATCACCAAGGATCGTCATTTGGTGGTTTTCCACGATATCAGGTTGGAGCGGCTGACGGACCATGGCCGTGGGATGGTCCGAACCAAAACCCTTTCCGAACTCCAGAAACTCCGGCTCCGGAGCCGGGTCGTTGACACGCACATTCCTTCATTGGTCGAAGTGCTTGACTTGTTTCGTCATACCCACGTCGTGCTCAACATCGAAATCAAAAGTGAAATGCCGATTCGGGGGCGAATCGAGGCTCGAGTTCTGGAGCTGGTGCATCACTACGGAGTTGGACGCCGTGTGATCATCAGTTCATTCAATCCGCTCGTAATCCGGAAAGTTCAGAAATTAGATCCGACCATGCGTACGGGGTTCATATACGAGAAAAGGCTTCCAAACTTCAACCGGCATCTCGCGCAGGGCATGATCGTGAGTTCCTGGCATCCCAACTTCAAAGGTGTTACGGCCAGAGTCATCGAGAGGGCGCGCGAAAAAGGTTGTACGGTCTTTCCGTGGACCGTCAACGATGCCGAGGACATTGAACGCATGGTCGCACTCGGCGTGGACGGCGTGATTACCGATTTTCCAGGTCGAGTACAGTCCATTCTAAAGACGGTGAAATAGATGTCAAGGATCAGAGCCAAACTTGTTCTGGAAGACGGCACCCATTATGATTGTTTTTCTTTCGGCGCCGCTGGTGAAGTCACCGGAGAAATTGTATTCAACACCAGTATGACCGGTTATCAGGAAATCCTGACGGATCCATCATATTTTGGACAAATGGTCGTGATGACCTATCCACTCATCGGCAATTATGGCATCAACCGTTTTGATTTTGAATCGTCAAAGCCCCACGTGCGCGCGTTGATTGTCAGGGAGATGTGTTCGGTCCCTTCCAACTGGCGGTCGGACGACTCACTCGAAACACTGCTTTCCGAACATGGCATCATGGGTGTGGACGGGATCGACACCAGGGCTATCACCCGTCATGTCCGGCGATTCGGCGCGATGCGGGCCATTCTATCATCGACAGATCTCGACACCAACCGTCTACTCGAAAAGGTGAAACTGGCGCCTTCTATGGTCGGCGCCAACTTGGTCGATGAAGTGACCTGCAAGACAGACTATGACTGGAATGAGAAGAACCAGCAGCTATGGCAAATACGCGAGCATGCGGAAAAGCCATCCATGCGTAAGGTCGTCGTGTACGATTTTGGAGTCAAACACAACATCCTCAGGAAATTCGCAGAGCGGGGATGCCAGTTGCGAGTTGTACCGGCCCGAACGACCGCTGAGCGCGTGTTTCAAATGGAACCCGATGGCGTCTTTCTATCCAATGGTCCTGGTGATCCGGAAGCCGTGGACTATGTGATTCCCGAGATCAGGAAGTTCTTTGGCAAAATGCCTGTTTTTGGAATCTGTCTTGGCCAGCAATTGCTCGGGCTCGCCCTGGGAGGGCGTACGTACAAATTGAAATTCGGGCACCGCGGTGCCAACCATCCGGTGAAGAATCATGAAACTGGCGTCATTGAAATCACATCGCAGAATCACGGATTCAACGTCGACCCCAGGTCGCTTGACGAGAGACACATCGAGCTGACGCATTGGAATTTGTACGACGGAACGCTCGAAGGATTTCGCCACAAGGAACTTCCGATCTTCTCCGTTCAGTACCATCCCGAAGCATCCCCGGGGCCACATGACAGCGACTACCTCTTCAACGCATTCCTGGACAGCATGGAAACATAATCTGAGTCGAAGCCGTCGGTATCCCGTTTGACATTAGGTTCTATCTTCGCCAGCCAGGAATCTTTCAATCTGCCTCCGATGCCTCAGAACATGTACAATCGCGTGTTCCATAAGCTGCTCAACATCATACAACCCTCCCCAGCGCGTGCGAATCTGAACGGCCATCATTTCGTCGTCGTTCATGTCCCATCGGCCTTCGAGAGTCGCTGCTGTATAAGTCAGCACCGTCCGTAACTCTTCGCGCGCTTCAGGCAATGTGTAGACACTTCGCGGCGGGCTCGACGATGGAATGTCGAAAGCCACTCTGAAATAGTCGGCATAAGCATAGCCCGATCCAATAACATGCGCCATCACTGTCTGAATCGAACGACATTCAGGATTGGTTGTCTGAGGATCGCGTATCATCTCGAAGGTGGCGACATCCATACGATCGATTATTCGGATCAGTTCATCCGATGCCCTCTCGTATTCGTCCATCATCGCCCCCACGGCGCCGGATCGGTATGGTCGTTTCATACGTGGAACTCCTGAAAGCATGCATGTAAGATAGTCAAGAAAGACACAGGCCCGAGAATCGCCGTGATCTAAACACCGGCGGCCGAATCGGTCAATCCACCGCCCAGCCGGAAAGACTATCGGCAAACGCAAAACCATGTACGGTATTGCCTTGTGGACTCGGATGGCCCCATTCAAATCGGTACGAAAGCTGCGCCGCAGCCGGATCAACCACAAAACAGAAAAAGACACAAACAATACAAGCCTGAGCCGTTCGAGCCAGGAACATATGACCTCCGTCAACGTATGGATGGGTCAAACAATGTAGACAACGAACTATCTGCAGTCAAGAAGGGGTTGATACATGAACATGGTGCGCAGCTTGATAGGCTGCGTCTGTCAATCGAAAAATGATGCGCTTGAATCTCGATCACGACTATCCTAGATTGACGCAGGATACAGCCTTTTGGGTTTTTGGTCACGACGGCCGCTGGATTCGATTGATGGCACTAACTTGATTCCGCTCTGGTTTTCAATACAAAACTGACAAGGAGTATGGTACTATGAAAGCGCTTTTTGTTCTTCTGTTCGTGCTCACCGGCCTGGATGCGACGGCCTACGATGATTTGTTTACCAATCAAACCATGCGTTTGGATTATTTTCACAGCGGCGTTGCAAAAGAAGAGCACATCAGTCTTGACGAAGTCCGTGTCGAGGGTCCCTGGGCTGGAAGCAAAACTCAGCTGATCGACCGAAGCAATCTCGGCAAGTACCTTTTTGAAATTGCCGATGCCGGCACGAACCAGGTTATTTATTCGCGCGGCTTTGCGAGTATCTATGGCGAGTGGGAAACGACCGGGGAAGCCGCCAAAGGTGTATGGCGCACTTTCCATGAATCGCAACGATTTCCGGAACCCAGGAAGCCGTTTCAATTTGTGCTTAAAAAACGCAAGGATGACGGTACGTTTACTGAAATCTACTCCACCCGCATTGATCCACAAAGCCGTTTTGTCAACCGTTCGCCGATCGTTCCGATTGGAATTCCATGGACCGTGTTTGAAAATGGCGACCCGGCTGGCAAGGTCGATATTCTGATCCTGTCCGATGGATACACGGCATCGGAAAGAGACCGGTTCCACAAAGACGCGACGCGCCTCGTCGATGCCATGTTCCGTACGGAGCCATTCAAGAGCCGCAAGAAGGATTTCAACGTGCGGGCTATCGACATCGCCGCAGAAGAATCCGGCATCAGCAACCCCAGAAGAGGGATCTGGCGCAACAGCGTTTTGGGGCTGAGTTTCAATTCGTTTGATTCCGACCGTTATGTCCTGACGTACGAAAACAAGACTGTCAGGGAGATTGCAGCGGCGGTTCCATACGATGCCGTCATCATGGTATTCAATGACCGCAAATACGGGGGTGGCGGTATTTTCAACCTGTACGCCACCGTTTCGGCGACGACGGGTCCATCCGAATACGTTTTTATTCACGAATTCGGGCACTCCTTCGCCGGTTTGGCTGATGAATATTACACATCGTCCACCGCCTATGAGGAATACGTGCCACCCGGTGTGGAGCCATGGGAGCCCAATATCACTGCGCTTCTGGATCCGTCGGCGATCAAGTGGAAACACCTGATGGAGAAAGAAACACCCTTGCCGTCACCTTGGAACAAAGAGGCCTATGACGAATTTGATCTTCAGATGCAGAAGCGACGTGAGCAATTGGTCGCGATGAAAGCGCCGGATGACGAATACGAAAAGATCTTTGTGGAAGTAAAGAAAGCCACGACACCGATCCTCAATGGCAATAAGCTCTTTGGAAAGGTTGGGGCGTTTGAAGGGGCGGGGTATGTGTCGAAAGGCATGTACCGGCCGCAGATCGATTGCATCATGTTCACACGCAATGACGTGCCGTTCTGCAAAGTGTGTGAAGAAGCGATTAACAAAACAATCGACATGTGCACGCGTTAACGGGGATCCCGGAGCCTCGCCGGAGGGCCATGAACATTCGTATCAAGGAAAAAGGCTGTCCGCTCCGGACAGCCTTTTTCGTACCGAACAAACAAATGGTCTACTCGATGATGATGTCGATGATACGATCCTTCGTAAGATCAAAATTCAATTCCTTCTTTTCACCGCCCTCTTCGAATTCGATCGAAAACACCTTATTGTATTCATCTTTCAGACTGATGACTCCGGTCTTAGATACGCCCTTTCCTCGCAGTTCGTCGTAATAGGACACCTGTACTCGATCGCCGTGATCCAACGCCTCCAGTAGCTGAACAATCGTGTCGATGTCCATGTAGGATTCCGTCTGCGTTTCATCCAGATCGATACTGATGGCCATTCTTGTGAGACCGGCGATATCACCGCTGTCGATCGAATAGTCGACAGCTTCGGCGGAGCCTTCCTCGACCATTCCAAATCCCCCGGCGTCGGTGTGCACATGGCTGATTCGGCCCGATATGGTCGATCGCGACCCATCCCAATTGATTCGTTCGACGGTGACACCATCGTTTATTTGGAAAGTTCGGATGATTTCCCGAAGCTTATCATCTTCGAGCGCGCCGTCCCTTCCTTTCTTTTTCTTCCCAAAAAGCATGAAGTGCTCCGTTACTTGACTTCCGGTTGTGTGATCTCTCTGGCAGATTCTACAAATTCCAGTTCCTCACCATGGACTTCAACGGTGACATGGCTTCCGTCCGTAACCAGACCCTTCAGAATCCTTTCAGCCAGCGGATCTTCGAGATACTTCTGGATAGCCCGGCGCAACGGTCTCGCGCCATACTGCGGATCAAATCCTTTATTGGCGATGAATTCTTTTGTCTTGAGGCTGAGTTCCAGGGTCAAGTTTCGTTCCTTGAGCTTCTTCTCAACTTCATACATGGACACATCGATGATCTTCAACACATCCTCGCGATCAAGGGCGCGGAACACGATGACCTCATCGATACGGTTGAGAAACTCCGGATTGAATAGTTTCTTGGTCGCTTCTTCCACTTTTGATTTCATCCGGCCGTACTCGTCGTCGGCATCCTTCTTGGCCGCAAATCCAAAAGCGCCAGACTTGGTTATGTCACGCGCGCCGATATTGGAAGTCATGATGATGACACAATTCTTGAAACTGACTTTGCGTCCGAGGCTGTCCGTCAAGATACCATCATCTAAAACCTGCAGCAGGATATTGAACACATCGGGATGAGCTTTCTCGATTTCGTCGAGTAATACGACGCTATACGGTTTGCGACGGATCTTTTCCGTCAGCTGCCCGCCTTCTTCGTAGCCCACATAACCGGGAGGAGGCCCGACCAGACGGCTTACCGAAAATTTCTCCATGTACTCCGACATATCGATCCGAACCAATGCGTCCTGGCTTCCAAACAAGTAATGAGCCAATTCCTTCGCAAACTGCGTCTTCCCGACACCGGTCGGTCCAAGAAAAATGAAGGAACCGATGGGGCGGTTCGGATCCTTGAGGCCTGCGCGCGTCCTTCGAATCGCACGGGTCACCGATTTGACGGCCTCATCCTGCGCAATGATCCGTTTGGTCAGTTCCTCTTCCATGCGCAGAAGTTTTTCCGATTCGGTTTGGGCCACTTTGCTTACGGGAATGCCGGTCATCATTGAAACGACATGGGCAATTTCCTCAAGGCCCACCTCAACCACCTGGTTGTCTTCCTGCTTTTCCCATTCTTCTTTCGCGGCCTTCAGCTGTTCGTTGAGTCTCTTTTCGGTATCACGCAATTCGGCCGCTTTTTCGAATTTTTGATTGCGAATAACGGTCTCTTTCTCAATGCGCACGCGTTCGATTTCGGACTCAATATCCAGAATACGCTGGGGAACCACGATATTCATGATGTGGGTCCGGGAGCCGGCTTCGTCCATCACGTCAATGGCTTTGTCCGGCAGATACCGATCGGTGATATATCGATCGGAAAGTTTAACCGCTTGGACCAACGCCTCATCCGTGTAGGTGACGCGGTGGTGTTCTTCATACTTGGTCTTGATTTGTCGAAGAATCTCAATGGTCTCCTCGACCGAGGGAGGGTCAATAATAACCTTTTGGAAGCGGCGCTCAAGGGCGCCGTCTTTTTCGATATACTGGCGGTATTCGTCCAGGGTTGTCGCTCCAATGCATTGAAGTTCACCGCGAGAAAGCGCCGGTTTGAACATGTTGGAGGCATCAAGGGAGCCGCTGGCTCCACCGGCCCCGACAATCGTGTGCAATTCGTCAATGAACAGAATAACATCATCCGTCTTTTCCAGTTCCGTCATGATGGCCTTGACACGTTCCTCAAATTGTCCGCGGTATTTGGTCCCGGCTACCAGAGCGCCCACGTCCAGGGTTACAATACGCTTGCCGTGCAGAACGCGTGGCACCTTCTTCTGAATGATTCGCAGCGCCAGACCTTCGGCGATGGCCGTTTTTCCGACGCCAGGTTCGCCGATCAAAACCGGGTTGTTCTTCTTGCGGCGGGAAAGGATTTGGGCGACGCGCTCAATTTCTTCTTCCCGGCCGATGATCGGATCGAGCTTGCCTTCCTCCGCAAATTGCGTCAGGTCTCGTCCAAAATGATCCAAGGCCGGCGTCTTGCTCTTCTTCGGCTCCGACTTCTTGCCGGTGGGAGAATTGGAAGTGTGCGTGCCGCTCATAATATTCGTCAACTCCCTCCTGATGGTTTCGTAATCGATATTGAACATGCTGAGCACCTGGGCCGCCAGACAGTCTTTTTCGCGGGACAGTGACAACAGGAGATGCTCCGTACCGATTACATCGGATTTGAAGTCTTTCGCTTCGAGATACGTTGATTTAAGAATCTTTTCCGCACGCTTGGTCAAAGGCGGATTTCCGATGATCGTGTTGTCGGAAACGGGTTTGACCATGTCTTCGATCGTGCGCTTCAGCTTCTCCAGCTCCACACCGAGGTTCTTGAGAACCTTGACCGCAACCCCTTCGCCCTCTCTGATCAGACCAAGCAGCAAATGCTCTGTGCCGATATAGTCATGACCCAAACGGATCGCTTCTTCCTGGGACAGTTTGACAACGAGTTGAACCCGGCTGGAAAAGTTGTTTTTCATTTTCTCTTCTTTTTTACACGGTCAGGTGGGTTTTGGCCAGAAAACGAAACTTGTACAAAACCCCGTAATGAAAAATATACCCTATCCGCAAAAGATAGTCAAGCTATAATTTCCCTCTTCGATGTCTAATTTTATTTAAGTCATGGGTTTACGGTCATCGTCGCCACACCCCTAGCCAACCAGCCTTGGATACAAGCGCTCCCTTTCAGAGCCGGCACAGGTCATAAATAAGGCATTTTTGGCATTTGTGAGGGTCCCTCCTCCTGGGACACAGTTTTAGAATTCCGAGCCGGCACAAAGCAAAGTCATATTTGACCGGATCGTCCGGGTCGAGTTCCTTCAGACGTGATGTTATTTCTATGGCTGTTGCCAATGACGCGTCCCGACGATTGGTCAGCCCTATATTGAAGGCTATTCTGTGGACATGAGTGTCAACGGGTATCAGGAGTTTGGAACACGGTAGGCCGCTCCACAGTCCGAGGTCAATGCCGTCACGACGAACCATCCATCTCAGGAGGAGATGAGCTCTCTTGCTGGCGCTTTTTTTCGACGGATCTGGAAGAAGGTGTCGAAACCCAATGCCTCCGGATCGTTTCCATCGCCAGATCTCCCGGTCTCTGGATTTGATTTCTTCCACACAGCGGGCCCAGGTAAGACCCAGGTGGCTGTCTTGGGGATCGTAGTGATTCGCGATCCATTTTGCCAAACGGTCGTGGCGGCCGAGAATGTCCTGCAAAGCATAGATCAGCCTGAGGATGTCAGAAGGGCGTACCATGCGATAATAGAAGCCCTTCCATCGCTTCAATTCACGGCTTGGATCCATATCATCGACGAAATCGCGCGGCCGGCCATTCATCAATAACAAAGCCCTCTCCACCGCTCTGTTAATTTGAGATACCTGGCCAAAGGCAAGCGATGAAGCCACTACGGCCATGATCTCCTGATCGCGCGGATCCGCAAACCGCCGGAGAATTCGAACGGGGTCGGAATCAATGTACGAAATGTCGAAAGTACGATAAAGTTCGTCCAATCCGGCACGCAGAGAGTCCTGCAATATCAGACCTTTGGCATCATGTTGAGTAAGGCATTCATGAGCTCGGCATGACGTTCATTGCCGGTCTTGTAGTAAGCGTTCGTCAGATTTCTCAGGCAGCGTCCGATAATCGTCTCCGCCTCACAATGGAGGTGCTCCAACATCTTGTGATTCAATAATTGAGGAAGGCTTAAACGCTCCAGGGACTGTTCATCCACATAACGGCCGCTATTGAAGCAGTCTACAATGAACCGTTTTCGGCCGGAATATGCTCGGGTCAGGAAATGACCCGGAAAATTCAATCCTTCGATTTCCAGGCCAAGACGATATCCCACAAGGATATAGAGACAAGAAAGACTGATCGGTATTCCGCGGCGTTTTTCGATCACGTAATTCAGGTTGTTGTGCAGTGGATTGTAGTAATCCACCTGGGCTCCCTTGAACTCCTTTTCAGTAAATAGAAATTCCGACAACCGGATGACATCGTTTTTTCGATGAGAGGCCTTGTACTCACCGGCCAGCTGGTCCAATAGAACGGAAAGGGAAATCGGGTAGTGCCGGCGGTATTGAAATTCGGCGATGAGATGCAGGGCTTTTTCCAGCTTGTCATTGGCGGCCGCCAATCCAAACCAGGATGGCCACTGCTCTTTCAGCCAATCTTCGTTGGGTTTCTCAACAAGGCTGTCGATGAGTCTTCGCTGGGCATCGTCCAAACGAATATTCTGTTTCAGCAATTCCGCCGGCAGATCCGATCCGTACTCTTCCAGGGCTTTGATGACTTCCGATCGTACGACTTCGGATTCATCTTCCAGCAATCGAATCAGATATCTCAACTGTGCGTGATCGGCCATACTTCTTCGGTGTATTTCACCGCCATGATCTAACGGCGCTTGCGGTTTGTTTTCCTCGTGATCTTTCCGGATATTCTCTTGAGCTTTTTGGCTTTTTTTCTTACCGCCTTTACTGTTTTTTTCGTCTTCTTTGAAGTCTTTCCAACAACGACTTTCTCTCTCTTTTTCGTTCTTTTCAATTCCTTGCCCTTACGTCTCCTGGCACGGACGGCTGTCTTCTTCATCAAAGAGGAAGCCGCCGCAGGTCGAGACTTTCCCGTTTTTCCTATCAGGTTGAGCGCGCTTCCGGCCTTAAACCAGTCAATTTGAGCCTGGTTGTAAGAATGATTCAATTCGCACGTCTCCTCGGAGCCGTCCTGGTGGCGGACGACAAGCTTCAAGGAGACCCCCGGCAAAAGACCATCAAGACCGACTATGGACAGGCGGTCGAATTCCTGTATGCGATCGTAGTCAGACGGGTTCTTGAATGTCAGAGCCAACATGCCCTGCTTTTTCAGGTTCGTTTCGTGTATTCTGGCAAAGCTTCGCACGATGATAGCTCGGCCGCCAAGATAGCGCGGTTCCATGGCCGCATGTTCCCGGCTTGAGCCTTCGCCGTAGTTTTCGTCACCAACAGCCACCCAGCCAATGTTGGCAGCTTTGTAGGCCCTGGCATTGTCCGAAAAACTGTGGACCTCACCCGTCAGGATATTCCGACCCTGGCCGGGCTCGTAACCGTAAGCGTTGACGGCCCCAAGAAACATGTTGTTCGAAATGTTGTCGAGGTGCCCCCGGTATTTGAGCCATGGTCCGGCCGGAGAGATATGGTCGGTCGTGCATTTTCCCTTGGCTTTCACAAGAACAACCAAATTGGTAAGATCGCCGCCATTCCAGGCCTTGAATGGTTCGAGAACCTGCAAACGATGACTTGATGGATGGACAATGACTTTCACCCTGGAGCCGTCTTTGGCGGGGGCCACATAACCACTGTCGCCTTCCGTAAAACCCTTTCTTGGCAACTCATCACCGGTCGGTGGGTCCAGACGAACCTGTTCGCCGCGGCTATTGATCAAGAAGTCCTTTGTCGGATTGAACGTCAATTTTCCAGAGATAGCCAGGGCCGTGACAATCTCGGGACTCGCTACAAATGCATGGGTTCCGGAGTTGCCATCGTTTCGTTTGGCAAAATTTCGATTGTAAGACGTGACGATCGTGTTTTTAACGCCTTCGCCGACGTCGTGGCGTTTCCATTGGCCGATGCACGGCCCGCACGCGTTGGCCAGAACTTTGCCGCCGATTTTGGAAAAAACATCCAACTGACCGTCGCGTTCGATGGTTGCGCGGATTTGTTCGGATCCCGGCGTAATGACAAACTCCGACCTGACCTGGACACCTTTTTCGATCGCTTTTCTGGCGAGACTGGCCGAACGTTCGATGTCCTCGTAGGACGAATTCGTGCAACTGCCGATAAGAGCCACTTTTACGTCTTCCGGATAGCCATTATCACGCACCGCTTGGGCCAGTTGTGAAATGGGCCACGCTTTGTCGGGGGTAAATGGCCCGTTGACATGAGGCTCCAGCGTATCCAGATTGATCTCGATCACTTCATCATAGTACTGCTCTGGTTGGTTATGGACATCGACGTCGGCCACGAGCGCTTCGCCGGACTTCTCACAAAGTGCGGCCAACTCACTGCGCCCGGTGCTTCTCAAGTACGTCGCCATTCTTTCGTCAAAAGGAAATACGGAGGTTGTGGCCCCGATTTCGGCGCCCATGTTGCATATGGTCGCTTTGCCGGTACAACTTATGGATTCGGTACCGGCGCCGAAGTATTCGACAATTTTTCCCGTACCGCCTTTGACCGTGAGTAGGCCGGCCAATTTGAGAATCACATCCTTGGGAGACGTCCATCCGGACAACCGGCCTGTCAAGCGTACGCCGATGATACCCGGCCATTTCAATTCCCATGGCAATCCGGCCATGACGTCCACAGCATCCGCCCCACCGACCCCGATGGCGAGCATGCCAAGTCCACCGGCATTCGGCGTGTGGGAATCCGTACCGATCATGAGGCCCCCGGGGAATGCATAGTTTTCAAGTACGACTTGATGAATAATACCGGCCCCCGGTTTCCAGAATCCGAGGCCATACTTGTTGGACACGCTCGCAAGGAAGTCATAGACTTCCTTGTTGTCATTCATCGCTTTGTTGAGGTCGCTGTTGGCGCCGGTTTCTGCCTGAATGAGGTGATCGCAGTGAACGGTGGAGGGGACAGCCGCGTTCTTGCGGCCAGATGACATGAACTGGAGAAGAGCCATCTGGGCGGTGGCGTCCTGCATCGCCACACGATCCGGGGCCAAGTCCACATAACTCTTGAATCGGGCCGGGGTTTTCTTTGGCCATTGGGCAAAATGCGCCGAGAGTATTTTTTCGGCCAGAGTCAGCGGCCTTCCGAACATCTTCCGGGCTTTCGCGTGGCTCGCCGACATGCCCCTGTACGTCCTGCGTATCATGTTCAAATCAAACATTGTCAAAGCTCCTGTTAACTCGCGGATCGAAGGTTTGCAGACGAAAAAAATTAGCCAATTTGGGCGCGTCAATCAAGCAAATACGTCGTGGCAGGTTATTCGTGAAAGAAGTTGATTCTGACGACCCAAAGCGGTACACTGGAACGTTACAAGGCGGTTTCAAGAGGGTGGTTTTATCCACATGTTGATAAACAGAATGACCAACACAAAACCCACCATTCTCATTGTCGATGACGAGGTCGAAATTCTGAAGGTTTTGAGAAAAACCCTCGAAGACGACTACACCATCATCACATCGTCGCGCGCCCGCGAGGCGTTGACCCTGATCACCGACGACGTCCAAGTGGTGCTTAGCGACCAGCGTATGCCCGAGATGACGGGATCGGAATTCTTGCGTACGGTAAGGGAACGACATCCGGATATTGTGCGTATTATCATGACCGGTTATTCCGACATGAATGCGTTGATCGATTCCGTCAATCACGGGGAGATTTTTAGGTACGTCAGCAAACCGTGGGATCTCAACGTGCTTTTGGAAACCATCGAGGCGGCTGTGGAGCGGCATGCGGCTCTCAGGAACTACCGAAGACTGGCAGATGAGAACCGAACTCTCACGCAAAAGTATTCTGCGGAAGCCCAGCGTCTCAACCACACAATCGATGAGTTGGAACGTGCAAAGGCTGAAATAGAACGCCTGCGCAGCAAGTGACCCTTATTCTCCCTGGCGACCGGCCCCCGATAACATGAAGATCCCGAATTTATTGTGCAGTGATGCCGACGGGAGGATCGTCGACCTTCCGGCATACGAGATGGCTGGGCGAAGCGCACGGCTGACATCCCGCATCGTTGGCTGTGAATTGATTGAAATGCCGCCAGGATCGCAGCTGTACTTCATGCCGGGTCGAAAGGCGGTGGGGTTTGACCGCCGCTCCGGTCGTTCGGTGGTGCTGGACGATGCCTTTGCGGTGTTCGCTTTTGTGCCGCCGTCATATACTCATTTTCGCCTGGCGGCCTATGAATCGACGTTGTCTGCTCCTCGACTGCCGTTGTTTTCTGTCACGGCCGTCGGTTGGCTCAATGGTAAATACTATGTGCCCGCCTGCCGAACGGACCGTGATTCCAAACAACTTCCCACGTCGTTTGACAGGAAGCTTGTCGAGGAAAAAGTCCGAGATATGACGGCGCGATTTCCCGCCAATCGCCTGTTGAGGCACCACGGCGCTGTGTGCGCTTTGGAGTACGGATGCCCAAATGCCGGCAACCTCTTCTTAAACCGCTGGGAGGCCCCCGTGGCGGTTGCGGGCGCCTGCAACGCGAATTGCGTCGGCTGCATTTCATTTCAACCAAAAGACAGCGTAGCCTCTCCACAACAGAGACTCAACTTCATTCCCACGGTTGACGAAATTGTCCAACTTGCCGTCCCTCATCTCGAAACGGCGGAACGCGCCATTGTCAGCTTCGGACAGGGTTGCGAAGGAGAACCCCTTCTGAGGGCAGACCTGATCGAAGAGGCCGTGAAAAGGATACGCCGCACAACGTCACGCGGTATTCTCCACATCAACACCAATGGCAGCCGCCCGGATGCCATGGAACGACTTTTTGACGCGGGGATGGACAGCATGCGCGTTAGTATGAACAGCGCCCAACCGGAATTGTACCGCCGGTATTATCGCCCCAACACCTATACCTTCGATGACGTGCAAGAGTCCCTGCGGGTGGCCCGACGGAAAAAGAAGTTCTCATCCGTCAATTATTTTGTTTTCCCAGGGATGACGGACAGCGTTGACGAAGTGTCGGCTTTCGAACGCTTGATATCCAGAACATCCATCAACATGATTCAGTGGCGAAACTTCAATATCGATCCGGATTGGTATCTTGAAGACATCTGCATGGACTATTCATCGGCGGCCATAGGAATCAAGACCCTCATGGCGCGTTTGAAAAAGAAATTTCCAAGAGTCATGAGCGGGTACGTCAACAAAGACCAAAGGGTCATTGCGAAGGCCCTATTGGTCCAAGCGTAACGAGGCCATGTGAAGCGACAGCGGCGCTTGTTTTTTACATCAACGATGACAACCGGTTTTGTGCTTGATGATCTGGAATTCTGTCGGGACCATTTCAACGTCGTCAGTTATTTTGGAGACGGATGGCTGGCCCCGATTCATGTTTTCTTCCGGTCACTTGGCGCTGATTTGTCGTTGTCCTGGTTTGGATCCGTGTATTCGTTTTTCATGGTCATGGGCAGTCGACTGACCGGAATGAAGTCCGTCATCATGATTGGCGGTGTGGATGCGGCCAAAATGAGCCACCTTTCCTACGGCGTCTGGACGACACCCTGGAAGGCTGCTCTGCTGAAAAAAGCTCTCTTGAATTGCACATCCATTCTGGTCGTGGATGAATCCCTTAAACACGATCTGCAAGCCCTTACCGGGGACACACTCGATCATGCGGAAGTCCTGCCGACCGGATTTGACCCCACATTTTGGAAACCGGGCGGCCTCAGAGAAATCGACGTTTTGTGCGTTGCTGCCGTGGACACCGGCGCAAAGTTGGTTATTAAGGGAATTCCCGCGCTGGTCGAATCGGCCAGGCGGATGCCCGATGTGCGATTTATGACGATTGGAGTCCAGTCTCACCTTGTGAAGAACCTCCGGGCGCCAGAAAATATGATTTTTGTAGAACCCATTGCGCGTACGGCCTTGTTAGATTATTATCGGCGGTCGAAAGTCTATTGTCAGCCATCCCTTCGAGAAGGATTACCCAATGCGTTGTGCGAAGCCATGTTGTGCGGATGCATACCGGTTGGCACGAGTGTCGGAGGCATACCGAAAATCATCGGCGAGACGGGTTTTCTCACGTATCCTGACGATGCGCCCGGGTTGTCGGCTGCCATTCGGAAAGCTCTTGAGTCGACCGATCAGCAAAGCGAACGGGCAAGGGCGCGAATAGAAGAATTGTTCTCGAAGACCGGACGCAACGAACGTTTTCTGGCCATTTTGAATTCACTCCTGTGAAGAACGTTACAAAAAATGCCGTGTTCCTTGTGGTTGGGGATGTGCTGGCCCGTGGGATCGGTTTTTTTTCGACCGTGTATCTCGCGCGGGTTCTTGGACCAGAGGGTTTTGGCGTTGTGATCATTGGCCTTTCCGTCCTGACCTACACCATGTGGTTGTCCGACATGGGATTGTCAACGATGGGGGCCCGTGAAATTGCTCGTCCGCAGGCTCAGCGTCAATATCGATTGATGGACTTCCTGATCGCCAGAATCTCGCTGGCGGCGGTGGCCACCCTTGTGTCGGCTATCTGCGTACACGTGCTTTTTGCCAATTCCGTTCACGTATGGACAATTTCAGCGTTCACTTTTGGGTCGATCATGGCGGCCACGGGCTTGGAATGGTATTTCCAGGGTTACGAAGACGCCGGATTGATTGCCATAAGCCGAATTCTCTTTGCCGTGATCTATTTGACGGCTGTCACCGTGGTTGTTACTCAAGAGGACGATGTTCGTTTCGTGCCCTGGTGTTATGCTTCAGCGCTTCTATTTGGCGGCTCCATCTTGTACATGTGGAAGAAACCTGAGGATGCCATTTGGTCCCTGCCGAAGCTCGCCGTATCCACTCGCCTGATTGCTCAATCGTCAAGAATCGGCATCGGGAGTTTATTCGGTCAGATAGTCCAGAGCCTGCCTCCTTTGGTGGTCGGTGTTTTGTTGTCTGAGAGCCATGCCGGTGCATTCGGGGCGGCTTCAAAGGTTGTCTTTTTTGTCTTGGTTGTCGACCGTGTTTTCGGCGTATTATTTTTGCCTGCTGTGACCCGACTTTTTTCGACCAACGCACCAAACCTCGCCGCCAGGTTGGACGCCATCCTGAAATACGTCATAGCGGCGGGCGTCTGCGCAACGGTGTGTTTGATGCCGGCCTCGGAATGGCTGATTCGCTTTATATTTTCGAATCGATTTGCTGATTCGGTCCCCCTGTTGATGATCATGCTTTGGTTTGTGCCGTTGACGCTGCTCAACAGCTACTTCGGCTTTGGCTTGATTGCGGTTGGTAAAGAGTTGCGATACCGGAGAGTTATGATTCTGGCAGGTGCTTTGACGGCGGTTTTGATTGTTGTGTTGACTCTTTTCCTTGGAACCGTCGGCGCTTGTTTCGGCATGATTGCCGGTGAATTGTTATCCGTTCTCATGATGCAAATAGAATTTAAGAAGACGTTTCAATCCCATTTTTGGATCCATACGGTACGGCCGGTTTTGTTCGGGGTTCTTCTTTTGACGATATCGCGATGGTTCGATCATGGGATTCTGAGCTCGCTCTTCAATGCATTGCTATTTGTTTTGTTGTTTGGGCTCTCAGGCGGACTCCGTCGCCGGGACTGGTTGAATATATCGGGGAGACCGGCATGAGGCTCAAAATCGGTCTTTTGGAGGACCGTCCATCCTGGCTCCTGTTCATGCGCCAATTGGGCGCATCGTTCGAAAGGCTTGAGTCTTCCTCCGCCGAACCCGGCAACTATTCGGCAATAATCGTAAATCGTCCGCCAAATTCGTCGGAAATCGAAATGCTCCGTGAATATGTCCGAAGCGGCGGGGTCGTCCTGGATTGTGGCTATCTCGGAATGAACTCCAAAAAGCGCCGCAACGTTCGCTGGGTTTCCTCCTCGGCCGGACAGACCATTCTGCCGGATGTGTGGTTGTGTGATCTTTACGCAAACACAAATCATGGCACGAAAGGCGAGCATCTCGATCAATGGATTTCTTTTGTCGGAGAGGGCCGCGGGTGGGTGGCATCCATGCCGGTGGACATCCCCTGGACGGACACCCGACGGATTAGAAAATCCTTCTACTCTCCCTCCGGCGCGCTACCCAACGAAGAGGTCTCGAAAGTCAGCAAGGGCGAATGGCGAAAGGTGGTCACCGGAATTCTACAGGAACTTCATTTCCGTCGCGGGTTGCCCTTCGTCCATTTGTGGTTCTATCCGGACAACCAGTCAAACGTCTTTCTCTTCAGGATAGATTCGGATTTTGGTACCCGCGCACAAATACGTCAATTGTATGACTTGGGCGCCGGATACGCCGTTCACACAACATGGTTCCTTCACGTGGCGGCTCATGAAAGCTGGCTGGATGATTTTGTAAGGATGTCCGGACAGGAGATCGCCGTTCACGGATATGAACATGGTTCATATTCTTCCTACGAGGACAATTTCCGCAATATCAAAAATGGGCTGGAAAAGCTCCGGCAGGCGGGGATGAACCCCAAGGGCATGGCGGCGCCTTTCGGTTTGTGGAATGACGGCATCGGCCGGACAGCCGAGGAGCTTGCGTTTGAGTACGGATCGGAGTTTTCATTGGATTACGACAATCTGCCGTCTTTTCCGTGGTTGGAAAACCGGTTTTCATCGGTCTTGCAGGTTCCCATTCATCCGGTCTCGATTGGCAACTTCATTCGCATCAAATCGGATCCATCCCATATGAAACGGTATTATCGTTTCATGATTGAAAAGAAATTATCCCATTTTGAGCCGCTGGCCTTTTATCATCATCCGACGCATGAGCATTGGGCAGTCGTGGAGGATTTGTTTCAGGTTATAGCCACAAAACGGATTCGTTCATTTTCCTTCAACGACTATGCCGCCTGGTGGAAACAGCGATCACAAATATCCTTTGACATTTATCAGGAACGCGACGAACTTCGGGTGGTGTCGGCAGAAGCGATTGACGACGTGCGGTTGTGCATCACAAGTCCTGAAAAACGGCGCTCCTTTGTCAAGTTGAACTCCGTGTCCTCCGTCAAAGATCTGTCTTGGGAGGATATCCAGGCGCCCATGCCCGTACCGTCGGATATCGAGCGAATTCGAAAACCCTCATTTCGGATGTGGCGTCACACCATTGAAGATCTGAAGAACCGGTTTCAGCAATAACCTGAGAAACGTATGAACGTATTGATCGCCAGTCTGCCCTCCATTTCGATGGTCCAGGGTGGTCCTCGCACTCAGGTCATGGAAACCGTTCGGCATTTTCCGGCGGACATTCGCGTGGAGTTTTTCGACCCGTGGAAAGACCACGACCTGCAATCCATCGATTTGGTGCACCTTTTCAGCGCAGGACTGCCGACGTACGAGATCGCAATCCGAATGAGCCATTTTGGCATTCCGCTGGTTGTTTCTCCCATATTCTACACGAGCCATTCGCCGGTCTTCATCCGGACGGTCCGAATGATTGAAAGAATGACAAACCGATTGGGTCGTGGAGTGTGGACAGACTATGGTCTTGCCGGGCACATCTGTCGCCTGAGTAAACGGTGCCTGCCGAACTCCCATGCGGAAGCGCGCCTGGTTGAGCGAGGCCTCGGCGTTCCATCCGGCAAGATCCAATGTATTCCCAACGGCGTCGACGAACGTTTTTCAAGGGGCGACCCGGATGCCTTCGTCAAGAAATACGGCATTCGGGATTTCATTTTGAGTGTCACCCATATTGGATCGGCACGCAAGAATCTGATCGCCTTGTTGAGGGCGGTCCGATCCATCGATCGCCCGTGCGTGATCATTGGAAAAATTCACCACAGCGCCTACGCCGACCGTTGCCTGAAGGAGGCGGCCGACAACAAGAACGTGCTGATCATCGAGGGCCTGTCGAATGATTCGGATTTGCTCGCGTCCGCGTATGCCGCGTGCGATTCATTCGTCCTTCCGTCTTTCTATGAAACCCCGGGCATTGCCGCTTTGGAGGCTGCCCTATCAGGCGCCAAGATCGTCATCACCCCTCACGGCGGTCCCTTCGAATATTTTGGCAATCACGCTGTGTACGTGGACCCTCATTCTGTGAAGAGCATTCGTTCAGGCATCCTGTCCAGTCTTGCCCGAAGAAAATCAACCGACCTGGCCGAACACATTCGCGCACAATTTCTCTGGCCGCGAATCAGCAAATTGACGGTGAACGCCTATCAACAAGCATTGGAATAACAGCAGCGGATGAATACCATTCTCTTTGGCGAGTTACCGGGCTTTTCAAAGCTTTTTGTTGATTTTGTCTCTGAATACGATCGTGTAAAACCCTTCTTTCAGGTCAATCGTTTCGATACGCGAGCCGTTGAAGCCAGAATGAAGGAAGTGGCTGACCGCTATCCCCGCCGGAAAGATGTTTCCTCCATACTGCGCCGTCAGAATGAACGGTTCGGCAACACGGAAGCCGCCTCGGATAACGCGGTCCTGCTCGCATCACCCAACACTCTGGCTGTTGTGACGGGTCAGCAAATGGGATTTCTGGGTGGACCGTTATTCACCGTATACAAGGCCATGGCCACCATCCGATGGTGCCGGTATTACAAAGAAAAATTTCCATCGTTTGATTTTGTTCCGATCTTCTGGATGGAGGACGAGGATCATGATTTTAACGAAGTACGTTCGGTATCCTCCTTATCTCTTGAGAACGAACTCGTCAGCGCTTCTTACGACGGGTTTGAAGCCGAAAACAAGCGGAAACGACCCATAAACCGGATCGTGCTTGACGAATCCATCCGGCTGGCGACGCATGCGGTCAGGCAGACATTGCAACCGAGTCACTTTACCGAAACGCTCATGGGCGTGGTCGAAAACGCCTATGCGCCTGGAGAAACCATGGCGACGGCATTTGCCAGGTTGATGGCGGCATGGCTTGGACCCATGGGTCTCGTATTGTGCGACCCCTCCGATCCGGAATTGAAAAAGTTGGCTAAGCCCATTTTTCAGCGCGAATTGGACCATCCGGAAGTCTCATCTCAAATGGTGCGAGAACAGTCTGTGCGGCTGGTCAAGGCGGGTTATCATCTTCAGGTTGAGACGCAAGGCACAAACCTGTTTTTGTCCGCTAAGGGCCAACCTCCTTTCAGTGACGGCTCCACCGAGAAAATCCGAATCACACCAACCATCGCCGTGAACCACCGCGACTGGCTCCTAAGCACGCTGGAACGGGAGCCTGAGTCGTTTATTCCGAATGTCATTTTGCGGCCGGTGGTCCAGGATTTCCTTTTGCCGACTTTGACCTATATCGGCGGCCCGTCGGAAATTGCGTATTGGGCGCAATTCACTCCCTTGTATCCGCATTTCAATACCCTCCAACCGGTCGTGGTTCCCCGTCCTTTTATCACGCTGCTCGAAAAGAAAAACAAGAGGGTTCTCGACAAGTACGGCCTGGCATTGACGGATGTGTTTCAGAAAAAGGAATCCTTACTAGAGGGTTATGTGCTCCGAAATGCGTCCGTCAACATCGAATCGCTCTTTGGAGAGTGGCTTGGCGCCCAGGAACAGAAGGCAAAAACCGTCGAAATTGAAATCGCACGTTTGGATGCAAGCCTCAAAGGCGCCGTCAATACCACGATGGAAAAAATCCGTCAGGCGGTGGGTGTGCTCAAAGAAAAGACCATCCAGGCGGAAAAACGAAGTCAGGAACAGACCGTTTCCCAGATTTCAAAAGTCTTCAATCATCTTTTCCCGAAATCGATTTACCAGGAAAGACTCATTGGTACCCTCTATTTTCTTAACAAATACGATGCGACATTCTTGCTCCGTGTAACCGAAGCCTTTGACTTGGAGTCGGCAGGCATGCAGGTCATCGAACCCTGACCGATGGGCTGGCCCGCCGGTTTTGGAGCTCCAAAACACTTTGCTTTTGTTTACAGTTTTAGATAACTTTTTTCAGTCAATCTCAGCCGGTGTTCTTTAGTCCCATCTCTTAACTCTCACAATCAGGGAGTACATTATGGATCCTCTCGCGAATCCTAAGGTCAAGTCGTTGGGCGACATGTTTTTTGAAAGCGTGGGAAAATACGCTTCAAAGACCTTATACCAGAGTAAGAGGGATGGTCATTATCGCGGCCTGACTTACAGGGAAGTAGGCGACATGGTCAAAAACCTCGCCATGGGACTTGCCGCACTCGGCATCAAGCAGGGAGACAAAGTCGCCATCGTGTCGCCCTCGCAGGAGGAATGGGCGATGTCGGATTTCGCCATACTTTCCTTGGGAGCCGCCACCGTCCCAATCTATCCAAACCTGCCGGCCAAACAAGTCGAATACATTCTTCAAAATTCCGATTCTAAAATCATCTTTGCCTCTGACAAAGACCAGTTGGCAAAAGTCGCTTCCGTCAAATCCAATTGTCCTCAGCTCACGCATGCCGTTGTTTTTGCCGAACAATATGAAAAATCCGCCTGGACCATAGGATTCCGCGAATTGCAGGACAAAGGAAAGAGTTTTGGCGCATCCAGCCCGTCGTTTGTGTCCGATGCCGTGAAACAGGTCAAGCTGGAAGACCTCGCGACGATCATTTATACATCCGGCACGACCGGCCTTCCCAAAGGCGTCATGTTGACACATGGAAATTTGATTTCCAACTGTGTGGCCGCCTCCAAGTCATTTCCCATCTTCAGCACGGACATCCTTCTTTCATTCCTGCCTTTGTCGCACATCTTTGAGAGAAATCCCGGTCACTTTCTGCCGGTTTTCAACGGCAGTTCCATCGCTTATGCTGAAAGCATCGAAGCAGTCGGCCAAAACCTCGCGGAGGTTCATCCAACTCTGATGACGGCCGTTCCACGCCTGTTCGAAAAGCTGTACGGACGGATCCAGGATGGTCTGAGCGCCGCGCCTCCGCTACGCCGGAAGATTTTCGCATGGGCTTTGCAGGTCGGCCACAACGCCCGCTTGTCCGGCAAGAGGGGATTCAGCTACGCCGTGGCCAACAAGTTGGTCTACACCAAGCTTCGTGCCCGACTGGGTGGAAACATCAAGGCGATGCTCTCCGGCGGAGCGCCCCTGTCAAAGGAAATCGGCGAGTTTTTTGCTAATCTTGGCATCACTATCCTCGAAGGATACGGCCTCACCGAAACATCGCCGGTCATTACCGTCAATCGGATGGATTTTTTCAAATTCGGAACGGTGGGCTGCACCCTGGAGGGCGTCGAAGTCAAGATTGCTCCGGACGGCGAAATTCTGACTCGTGGCCCTCATGTCATGAAGGGCTATTACAAAAATGAGGCGGCAACCAAGGAAGTGATGGATCCGGATGGCTGGTTTCATACCGGCGATATCGGTTTCCTTGACCAGGACCAATACCTCACGATCACCGATCGAAAAAAGAATATCATTGTAACGTCGGGCGGTAAGAACGTGGCCCCTCAACCCATCGAAAATCTCCTGGTCACGATTCCATATGTCGAACAGGTCATGGTAATCGGTGACAAACGAAACTTTATCAGCGCGTTGATTGTTCCGAATCTGGAAAAACTGCGAACGCTGGCCAAGGAGAACGCCATTGTTTATAACAGCGACGACGACCTGATCGTGAATAAGCAAATTTACGCTTTGCTGGACAAGCAAATCCAGGAGGTTCAGGAAAACAGCGGTTTGGCGCGCTATGAAAAAGTCAAGAAATTTGCCCTGCTTCCAAAGGCCTTTTCTATCGAAAGCGGCGAATTGACACCGACGCTCAAAATCAAGCGTAATGTTATTATCGAGAATTTCGTTCAAATCATCGAATCCCTGTATAACCGCGAGACGGAAACCACCAACGAAAGCGAACTCACCTAAATCTTATTGCGCGCACCATGATTGATATCAAACACGTCCTGACCGTCGGTGTCGATGACGCCACCAAAGAAATGTATGATCCATACATCGACGAAATAACTTCCCGTCTTCACCTGGATCCTTCCAGTGCCAAGGCGGCGCTCAAGGCTTTGATGAACATTCTCATCACCCTTGAAGAGAACAAGGATTTTGGAGGTGGCTACGATTCGCTGCCGTCATTCTTCATCACGCACCGCGTGATGTATATGAAACTCTTCGATCACCTGGTCAAGCTCGGATTCACCGCCGAACAGGTCGACGGTTTCTTGTTCCAACGCCAATCCATCCCTGTCGATGGGCCTGCTTTTATTGAGATTTTTGGTAAAGAAATCAACGCCGTTTTCGGCACGTTTCAGCCGTACCTGGATGCCGATGACGACGTGGACCGATTTTCAAGAGTCATTGATCTGTACGTGAAGTTTCTCCAGTCGGTCAACGATCCGGCGGCGATGGTCAGGTTGATTCATCGGTTTTCAAGATTTTCTGACAGAATTTATCTTGCCGGTTATAAGAAGGCCCAGGACGGCTGGGGAGGCAAGCTGGATTTGGACGCCGATGTTTATCCGCTATTTTTCAAAGACATCCTGCGCGAAGAACTTCACGAATACGACTACTCGGAATACGTTATCTCATTTTTGTATGATCGTCTGAAGGAAGTGGGAGATGCGGAAACGGCGTTGCCAGAATTATACGAATTCATGCATGAACTTCGGACGAATCCGGGTTTCGTCAAAGCCATCAAATCAGGCGATCAAACGTTGGCGTCGGAAATAGCCAAGACCATTGACCTGATCGAGGAACAGAAGGGCGAGGCGCTATCGAAATCCTCGCGCCATCGTGTCATTCGTGAATTGACGGCCTATGAAAACCTCGAAGGTGTCATCTATTATTATTTCGATGAACGTCGTTTTCGCAAAATTCTACATGACACGAAAAACGACGCCATGATGGAATTGGCGCTTCGCCTGATGAAAGATTATCCGCCCAAGACGAAGCATCTCGTCATGTATGCCTTGGGCAAGTTGTTGCTCGCCCCTGGTTCTCAAATCCGGCTGGACGAATCGACGCTTCAGATGATATGCAGCAATTTCAAAGCCGATGTAGACGCCATTTACAGCGATGAGGTCATGAACAACCTGCCCGCGCAGTACCGCCAGAGGGTGCCTGACCTGGAAATTCGATTCTTTCTCAACCGTATGATGACCAATACAACCACGCTGGACGGATTCGAAGAAGTTCAGAAGCGCTTTCGCCATTACCTCACGAAACAGGACGATTTCCCGCTCATTCATGAAATTTTCATCGAACGGGCGGCCGAAGACCGTCATGCCGCCGCGTTGATGTCGTTCTATATTGCCGCTCTTCTAATGAATGACCTGGGAGACGTCGTGTCGGATCAGTTGATCAAAGTGCTGGCCGGGCGCCTGGCTTTGACCTACAGTTTCACACGGCGAATCAACCTTTTCAAGGAGGTCAAGAAGTTGCGTTACGAGTTTGACGGTAACGCGGCCGGCAAGGAAACCTTATGGTACAATGGATTTGACCGCCAGCACCTGCCGGTTCCTGAAAATGAAAAAGGACGCCCTCTCAAAGACCGGCCTTTTGATGAGCAGTGGATAATTCTTTATCACTACATCAACAATCGTGAATTGATGTATGCCCTGCAAATGATCGATGAATCGGTGCTTTTCGAACACCTTCTAAACCGAACGCAGAACGATGAAGAAGTGAAGGCGGCGCGTGCCGATTTGAGGGAGAAAGTATACAAGATCATCGACGACAAATTCCTTGATATGTTGACCAACGAGGATGAACAACAGAAACACCAGGCCGAAAACCAGGGTGTATTTCCTGTTGCGTATTACGGTAAGTACGAGAAAATCCGCAGCATTATTATTGCGCAATTCATGGCGTCAAGTTGGGACGTGGAAGTTCATGAGTTGCGCCGCAAAGGCAAACGACCCTATATCAAGATCAGTCAGACAGACCTTCTCCGGAGCATCAAGAATATCGATGCCATGCGGATATTGGAACAATATGAATACAAGGAAGCCCGAGAAAACATAGACGTCAACACGTTGCGGAAACAGGCCGACCAGCGCGGTCAGTTGCTTGGATTTGTCAACCGGGTGCTGAGTGAGGAAGCGAAAGCCCTTCAAAAACTGAATGGTCTAACGGATGACGCCCTGGCCTTGCTCAGCTATGCGTCAACCAAACTGCGCAGTACAGAATTGCGTGTGGAGTTGGGTGTGCGCCAGCTTGTCGAACGTCTGAAGGCCGACCTCGGTCAACCCATTGCCGCCGAACCGCTGCGACTCGAAGAAATTCTCAAGGATTGCTTCGCCGGGAAGTACGGCAAAGTGGATGTCAAGGTTATTAAGAAGGACAAGACCGGAAAGATCCTTATTGATCCCGAGACCGGCGAAGAAGCTGAAAAGACCTACACGATCACTCAGGACAAGTTCCCGGAGTACCTGGATTCACCGCGAAAAGAAATTTTTGGACTGGAAAAGAACTCGCTTTACCGGATATTCTACATGATCACGCTTCACAGTATTTTGGCGGAGACGGCGGGTTCCATGGCTTTCATCCAGGAGGCGCTTGCCACCAACAAGTACGTCGTGGCCGCGGACGGTTTGAAGCAGCAGGCGCTTGAGAACCACGAGGTGCTTGACTACGCCAGAATTAAGATGGATATGTTCAATCAGCTGTCACCATTCGAACTGCAATCGGCTTACGTGTGATGGCTCTTACTGATTTGCTTGTCTCGTATGATTCGGATTTTGAAGCCCGCCAATTTGCCGAGGAGGCCAGTCATGAAATCGCTTTGTTTCAGCCTGATCTTCGCCATGATGATCCTGTCGATCGGTTGTGGAAAGTCTGAGAAAAAAGAAGCGCCCACCGTTGTCGATTCGGTGAAACCGAGGCGCGGGGGTACCCTCACATATGCCAAGAATGGCTCTCCTATTACGCTTGATCCGGCCTTGACGCAGGAAACCGAATCGTCGGTCATTGTTGTGAACCTGTTTGACTGCTTGGTCGAACAGAAGGCTGGGCGGGCGGCCTTGGATCCAGGGCTCGCCAGGTCATGGGACATTTCACAAGACGGGTTGACATACACATTTCGATTGCGTCGTGGGGTCAGATTCCAGGATGGCACACCCTTCGACGCCCAGGCCGTGCTTTTTGCGATCAATCGCCAGCGCGACCCGAAACACCCCTACCATGGACGCGGCATCAACTATGAATTTTGGAGAAGTTTTGACGTCGATCATATCCTGAAAGATATCGAGGCGCCCAATGATTCGACCGTTGTCATGACGCTGTTCAATCCCGACGCTACATTTCTGAATGTGCTTTCGTTGAATTTCATGGCCATCGTCAGCCCGACAGCGGTTGCCAAGTACGGCAAAGACTTCTACAAGAACCCCGTGGGATCCGGCGCATTTAAGTTTGTGAGCTGGACCTCCGATGGCACTGTGACAACCGTTGCCAATGAAGACTACTGGAACGGCCGCCCATATGTCGATACGTTGATTTTCAAACCCGTACCCGATGGCCGGCTGCGATGGCAAATGCTCAAATCAGGCGAAGTCGACATGATGTCGACGCCCGATCAGGCTGACGCCATAGAGATTGAATCGACACCCCAGGTCAAATACTCGAAACAACCGGGAGTCACGGTTGCTTATCTTGGCATGAACATGCTGAAAAAACCGTTCGACAATGTCAAGGTTCGCCAAGCCATCGTCTACGCCATCAATCGGGACACCCTGGTCCGTCGCGTTTTCGGCTCTTTGGGCAGACCGGCCAAGAATCCCATCCCGCCCAGCATTCTTGGATACAACGAAGAAATCCGGTTTACACCGTTTGATCCGGAAAAATCAAAACAGCTGTTGGCCGAAGCCGGTTTTCCGAAAGGTTTCAAATGCTCGCTTTGGACTCTTCCGATTGTGCGTGAATACATGCCAAATGGGCGGCTTGCCGCGGAGCTGATCCAAAAAGATCTTCGCGCCGTGGGTATTGAAACTCAGATTGTCGTGTATCCATGGGATGAGTTCCTCCGTCGCAGGGGACACGGCGAACATGAATTGACTGTATCCGGTTGGACCGGTGATGCGCCGGATCCGCATTTCTTTTTCTATCCGTTGTTGGATCGCACCAGTGCCCTCAAGGAATCTTCAACAAATGCCGCGTTTTATACGAGCGTGGCCATGCACGATCTGATCACCAAAGGAAAGACGGTCTCCGATCCCCTTGAGCGAAGCAAGACCTATAAAGAAGCCTGCATTCTGTTCAATGAAGACCTCCCGTGGTTCACCATTGCCCATTCGGTAACTATGCTTCCCATGCGAGACTATGTCATGGATTTCCAGCTTCATTCGTCCGCGATACGAAAATTCGAAAAGGTCTGGCTGAACAAGCAAGCCCCGTAAGTCGGGCGATTTCTCAAATAGCATTTGATTCTGTGGGTCGAATAGGCTATTTTCCGCGTCCAGTATTGAAAAAGGACGCATGAAGAATAAAATAACCTGGTTCTTCCTCATCTTGTTGGGATTCTGTTTTGTTGGCATGGGGATTTTTCTGGTCTACACGTTTTTCAGGCCGGATGTGAGTATCGGCCGCCGAATCGCTTTGATAGAATTGGACGGGGAAATCGTTGACGCACGGGATGTGGTGCGCCAGTTCAAGAAGTACGGCGACGATGAATCCGTGGAGGCCATTGTTTTTCGAATCGAGAGCCCCGGAGGCGGTATCACGCCTTCTCAAGAAATATTCGATATGGTCCGCAAGATCCGGCTAAAAGGAAAACCGGTGATTGCTTCCATGGGCAGTGTGGCTGCTTCGGGCGGTTATTACGTCGCTTGTGCCGCCGATACCATCGTGGCCAACCCCGGAACCATCACGGGCAGCATTGGCGTTATCATACAATATCCAAATATCGACGGTTTGCTGGACAAAATCGGTGTCCGGTTCACGACCATCAAGAGTGGCGAATTCAAGGATGCCTTTAGCCCATTCCGGGGAATGGCTCCGAATGAATCCGCGTATCTGCAGGATTTTGTCATGAATGCATATGGACAGTTTATTCGGGCTGTCGCCGAAGAAAGGGGATTGGACACCGCCTATGTCAAGCAACAGGCCGACGGACGTGTTTTCACCGGAGAGCAGGCTTTGGCGTTGAGGCTCGTTGATGTTCTGGGATCGTATGACGATGCCATCCTTCTGGCCGCCAAACGTGTCGGCATGGATGGTGACCCGCAAACCACAAAAGAACGCAAGCGGCGACCGTCGGTGTTCGAGTTGCTGTTCGAAGAAGACGCGGCGGCGAAGATCGAATCAGCCATGGCGCTTCCGGTATTCAAGAGTTATCCGGTCGTCAGTTACAAATACGGCTTCTGACATGAACTTCACAAAAGCAGATTTGATACAACAGATTTCCGATGCGGTCGGCCTCCAGCGGATCGAGACGGAAGCGGTGCTGAATGCGTTCATCTACTTCATCAATGACGCTCTGAAAAAAGGCCATGAAGTCGAGATCAGGGGTTTGGGGAGCTTCCGGATTATCGAACGCGAACCACGCCTGGCCAGGAATCCAAAGACCGGCGAGAAGATCCAGTTGCCCAAACGAAGGTCTCCTCAGTTCAGGCCTTCCAAAGACTTGAAGAAATCAGTCAACTCACAATAAATCATGAATCCCTGAAAGGAGGTCGGCATGCCTTGCGGTCGTAAGAGAAAAAGAAGAAAAATGGCCACTCACAAGCGGAAAAAACGACTGAGAAGAGATCGTCACAAGAAGAAACTTCGCTGATAGCGGATTCTTTCCCCACCAAGGGGCTGTTCCAGGTTCATTCGCCCCGGCGATGTGGTTTGGAATGGCCCTTTTCTTTTTGAGAAGGAGAACGGAATGACCATGATGTGGTTTATTTGGCAGGTTTTCCTCGGACCGGGCATCGCGCAGGACAAGTTGGTTCACACGTATTCCATCGTCGCACGCGATTCCGTGACGGGTGAGTTTGGTGTTGCCGTGCAGTCGCACTGGTTTTCCGTCGGCTCCGTTGTGTCCTGGGCTGAGGCCGGGATCGGAGCGATAGCCACGCAATCCCTCGTCAATGTTTCCTTTGGTCCCCGGGGACTTGAACTACTGAAATCCGGAAAATGCGCCCAGGACGTCGTGAACGAACTGCTGGAATCCGATGAAGGCAGGGAAGTTCGCCAACTGGCCGTGATCGACCGCCATGGACATGTGGCCACTCATACGGGTTCAATGTGCATCCCGGCGGCCGGCCATTACATTGGACATGGTTATTCGGTACAAGCCAACCTGATGCTTAATGACAAAGTTTGGCCCGCGATGGCAAAGGCCTTCGAAACTGCCCGCGGCCCCCTCGCTGAGAGAATGCTCGCCGCATTGGAAGCCGGAGAAAATGCCGGTGGTGACATTCGAGGAAGTCAGTCCGCCGCCATTCTGGTTGTCAAGCCTCAGTCAACAGGCAAAGTCTGGGAGGACCGTCTGATTGATCTTAGAGTGGAGGACCACGCAGACCCGATTGGTGAAATGAAACGTCTCCTCAGTATCCACCGCGCGTATGAGTTCATGAACAACGGCGATCTGGCAATGGAAAAAAACGACGTCGAAGCCGCTCTGAAATACTATGCCTCAGCAGAGTCCCTTTTCCCTGGAAATCTGGAGATGCAGTATTGGCATGCCGTGTCGTTGGCCAATGCGGGTCTTGTTGACCGGGCCTTGCCGATATTCTCGACAGTTTTTTCAAAGGACGAAAACTGGCGTGTCCTTACGAGGCGATTGCCGGCTGTCAAATTGTTGAATGTCAACGGAAACGATCTCGAGAGAATCCTGCAGGTCAAGTGACATGCGTAATATCCGGATTCTGGTCGAATACGACGGGACGAAATTCCATGGATGGCAAATCCAACGAAATCTGCGAACGGTGCAGGATGAACTGAAAAAGGCTGTTCGGGCCATCACCATGGAAACGGTGTCCGTGGAAGGCGCCGGCCGGACAGATGCGGGTGTTCATGCCAGGGGGCAAGTGGCCAATTTCAAGATAGAAAAAGCCATAAGTTTGTTTGATTTGCAGAAAGGGCTTAATGCGGTTTTGCCGCACGACATTCGGATAAAACAAACCGAGGAAGTTGACGAATTCTTCCACGCCCGTTTCTCGGCAACCGAGCGGCGGTATGCGTACTACATCGCCCAGCAGCCCCTGGCGATCGGTCGTCAGTATGTTTACTACTATTGCCATCCTCTCGATGTCCCCATTATGCAGGACGCCGCCCGGTTGTTGATCGGCATGAAGAGTTTCAAGTCGTTCTGTCTTGCGAAAGCGGAGGTCAATCATTACATCTGCGATGTGCGCAAAGCTGAATGGTCGGTTTCATCAAACATGCTCGTGTTTTCCATTCATGCCAACCGGTTTCTTCACAATATGGTCCGCAGCATCGTAGGAACCATGATTCGCATTGGAACGGGCCGATTGACCACACGGGATTTGCATGGCATTCTTGAAAAACAAGACCGTCGACTGGCGGGATTCACGGCTCCATCGGCGGGATTGGTGTTGGAAGAAGTAATCTACTGAATCAATAAGCCCTCATGGACAGCAATAACAAAGCACGCTGTGAGAAATGGAAGGACTGGTTCCGACGCGGAGCGAAGATCGGTTTTTGGTTCTTCTTTCTAAAAGGATTGTTATGGTTGCTTGTACCGGCCGCTCTGTTGCTCTTTGGACTGGAGTGCAATCCGGAATAGATCGTTGCGTGCAAAGCCATTCGTGATTTGACAGTGATCCGTTGGTCCGTTAGTGTTCGCCGAAAATTGTGTTGTTATTGCCGGCGCTTTTGACGAAATTTTGGCCGTTATTCGTGACGATCTATACCTAACTTGAACATGGACTCGAGCGAACTACATCACGCTCTGTCTTATTGATGAATCAGACCGACAGGAGTGCCCGTTAAGCACTCCTGTTTGTATTAGGAGGATTTATGAAACGGCTTGTTGCACTGATAATGTTGGTGACGACGGTGACTTTTCACTCGGCGGCGCAGGAGGCGTACTCCTTGAAAAATGTCTCATATCAACCTGGCCAGAGGCTCTTTATTGGGCTTGAGGGAAGCGATCTTGGAGCCCCTATTCGTGTCGAAGTCCGGGATTCAAGTGGAAATCCCGCCGCCGGCGTACCGATCGTCTTTGAAGTCGTCGAAAAACCGTCCAAATCGAAGGGTGAAATGCTGACCAAAACCGTGGTTGTCACGGATGCTCAAGGGTTGGCAGAAACCGGTTTTACATTGGGTGATCACGCGGGAGATTACCTCATCATTGCCAGGACCGAGAAAATGACCGGTCCAACCCCGACTATTTTGGTCAGGGCGCAAAGGACGGCGTGGTGGTTGTTCATTTTTATCGGCCTGTTTGGGGGTCTGGGAATATTCCTTTATGGTATGGGTCTCGGTTCCGGCGGACTTCAAAAGATCGCCGGGGAAAGGTTACGAACCATCCTCAGCGCACTGACCGGCAATAGATTTATGGGACTGGTCGTTGGTATTGTCATTACGGGCATCGTTCAAAGTAGTTCGGCCACGTCTGTCATGGTCGTCGGATTGGTCAGTTCATCGCTGATGACCCTGACTCAGGCCATTGGCGTGCTGATGGGTGCGCATATCGGAACAACTCTCACCGTACAATTGATCGCATTTAACGTTTCCGACTACTCCTTGTTGCTCGTCGGGGCAGGATTTCTGATTACCCTGCTAACCAAACGGAAATTCTATATTTATCTCGGTGAAATCATTCTTGGGTTTGGTTTCATTTTCTTTGGAATGGCGGTCATGTCGCAAGCCATTGGTCCTCTAAAGACGATGCCAGCCTTCATATCCTGGTTGATCAAGTTTGGCGAGAGCCCGGTCCTTGGCATTCTGGCGTCGGCGGCTTTTACCGGAATCATCCAGAGCAGTGGCGCCACGATCGGGTTGTGTGTTGTGATGGCCGGCGAAGGTCTTCTGTCTTTGCAGTCGGCGATGCCCCTTGTCTTTGGGGCCAATGTCGGAACGTGCGTCACGGCCTTGCTGTCCACCATCGGAGCCACGACCAACGGCAAACGAACTGCCGTCGCCCATACGATGTTCAGCATCATCGGTGTGATTCTTTTCACGCCGTTTATCGTGCCTTTTGAAAATGTCATCGTCGACGTGACAAGATGGATGGGAACAGATGCCATTCCGCGTCAAATTGCCAACGGCCACATGTTCTTCAATGTTTTTTCTGCGGCCTTGATGATCGGATTTGTTCCGCTATTTGAAAAGTTGATTGTGAGACTTATTCCGGAGAAGGCAGAGAGCACGGAGTTTCGGCCAAAGTACCTCAATAACTCGTACCTTGAAACGCCTGAGATAGCTTTGCAACAGGCTCACCTGGAAGAACAAAGATTGACCGCCTTGATACGGGAGATGTATGACGCCTCCGCAGACATTTTCCGCCATGAAAACGAGGAAGCCATCGCCGGGCTTAGGACCAGCCTTCAGCGGGTTAACCTCCTCGAATTGGAAATCAGGCGATACCTGACCAGATTGTCCCAAAAGAACATCAGCCTGTTCCAATCACGTCGTCTGATGCGAATTCTGATGACCATTGATGATTTGAGGCATATCGCTCAGAGTATCGGCGATACGGTCGTCGAACTGGCCGAGAAATTCTCGGATAATAAGTGGAAATTCAGCTCCGAAGGTCAAAAAGAATTGGCCGAATTCCGTCATGCGGTCCGTGAACGCCTGAATGCGACGCTGACCGCCCTCGACAAAGAGGACAAGTCGGCGGCCGATGGAATAATTCAAGTCAAGCACGATACTTCAAAACTCGAAGTCGCTCTGCGTGAATCCCACATGCAACGGCTTCAAAAAGGATTGGAGGAAAGCCTGACGACCAGTACGGTTCATCTTGATTTCCTGACGGCTCTCAAGCGTATTGATACCGTTTGTGTGAAAATCGCCCACGAAATCACTGAACAGTTCAAGTTTTAACCGACGGTTGACATCTCACTCCGGTTGGACAATACTAAGGTCCAACCGGAGCGATGCCCTACGACTACGTTCTCTCTCCTATCGTTAGAATTTGCTTGTTTCATTCGGTGAATTTCCAAACATTGATTCAGGGTCTTTTTCATTCATTTTATGGTGGTGTTCATGGATTTGTTCAGAAAGAAATCCATCAATGGTATTCTATCCGAAACGCTGGATAGCTCGCACACCGGCGAATCATCCTCTCTGAATCGGGCGTTGACGGTAAGGGACCTGACGGCACTGGGCATAGCGGCCGTGGTCGGCGCCGGCATATTCAGCACGATCGGCAATGCGGCAGCCCAGGGTGGTCCGGCCGTTTCTCTTCTTTTTGTTTTTACAGCTGTCGCATGTGGATTTTCAGCCCTTTGTTATGCCGAGTTTGCATCCATGATTCCCATTTCCGGCAGCGCCTACACGTACGCCTATGCGTCATTTGGAGAACTAACCGCATGGATCATCGGTTGGGACCTCCTCATCGAGTATGCAATTGGTAATATTGCCGTCGCCATATCGTGGTCTGACTATTTTACCGGCTTCTTGATGGGGTTTGGGATTCACTTTCCGGAATACCTTTCCATGGATTTCCTTTCGGCCTGGCGCGGCTATGAAGAGGCGATTCGGCAGATGGCCACCGGTGTTTCCTTGAAGGACCTGCCGTGGAATATTCACGATGCCTATTTGGCGTGGGAGAACGCTCCGCGCGTCGGATCGCTCCACGTTGTCGCTGATGTACCTGCCCTGGCGATCACGATTCTCATAACGTACCTGATATACATTGGGATACGTGAATCAAGGAACGCCAACAACATCATGGTTGCGATCAAACTCGTGATCATTTTCATCGTCATTGCGGTGGGGTTCTTCTACGTCACACCTTCGAATTGGGACCCTTTTGCCCCCAATGGCATTTCCGGTGTGCTCAGGGGCGTCTCCGCCGTCTTTTTTGCGTATATCGGATTTGACGCCATTTCGACGACGGCAGAAGAATGCAAGGACCCCCAACGGGATCTTCCGAGGGGCATGTTCTATTCTTTGGTGATCTGCACCGTGTTGTATGTTCTTATCTCATTGGTCCTCACGGGCATGGTGCATTACTCCGATTTGGCCGTTGGGGACCCGATGGCATTTGTTTTCAAGAAAGTCGGTCTCGAGTGGTTATCCGGAGTCGTGGCAGTCAGCGCCATCGTGGCCATGGCCAGCGTTCTATTGGCATTCCAACTCGGCCAGCCGCGAATTTGGATGAGCATGAGCCGCGACGGTCTGTTGCCGCAGATTTTTTCGCGAATTCATCCCAAACACCACACGCCTTCTTTTTCGACGATCTTGACCGGATTTGTTGTTGCGATTCCGGCGCTGTTCCTGAATCTCACCGAAGTAACTGATCTGACGAGCATCGGAACGTTGTTTGCATTTGTTCTGGTTTGCGGAGGTGTTTTGGTTCTACAGAACAGCCCGAGTGCACCCGAGAGAAAATTCAAAATAACCTATATTAACGGAAAATGGGTTTTACCTTGCCTGGTTGTTTTGACGTTGGTGGGTATTCACTATTACAACCCGGACTCGTGGGGAACCTTCTTCAGTCTGTCGAGTGCAGACGACGCCGCTGCATCAGGGTGGGAGGTCTTCAAACACAAGATTCCGTTGATCCTGTTCTTCATGCTGACTGCCGTCATCGTTGTGCTGACATTCTTGAAGAATTTGTCACTAATCCCGGTGCTCGGTCTCCTCAGTTGTTTCTATTTGATGACAGAGCTCGGTATTACGAACTGGTTTCGTTTTTTCATTTGGTTGGGTGTCGGTTTGATTATTTATTTTACATATGGATATCGATCGAGCAAACTGAGAAGATCCGAAAAATGAAACCTGTAGCCCGTGGTGTCGTAATCTGATCTCTTTTCAAAGTGACGAATCATGCGACGCTTCTTTCTCGTCTACGCCTTGACGGCAGCCTGCAATCTATTTTCGCAGGAGACGGTTCAAGTACGAACGTTTGACGAATTGTTTGACGCCATACACCGACCAAATGACACGACGTATGTGGTTAATTTTTGGGCGACGTGGTGCCGCCCATGTCTTGAGGAGTTGCCTTTGTTCGAAGCTCTTCAAAACCGCTTCCCCGGCAGCAAGCTGAAAGTTATTCTCGTCAGCCTTGATCTCAAGTCTCAGCTTGATACCAGACTTCGCCCATTCGTGAAAAAGTACGGACTGACGTCCAGCGTGGTGTGGTTGGATGAACCGGACGGCAATACTTTTATCGACAAGGTATCCACGTCATGGTCCGGGGCCATACCCGCCACCCTCATTCTCAACAACAGCAACGGAACCCAACTGTTCTATGAGAAGCAGTTTCAGAATTCAGAGCTCGAAACCATCATTCAGAAAATAATCGAAAGGAAATAACATGAACAGATTGCTCGTCGGGATATGGATGTCCCTTTTCACAATCACTGGTCAGGCCCAGACAGGATACAAAGTCGGCGACCTGGCGCGAGATTTCAGACTGAAAAATGTCGACGGCCAAATGGTCTCCATGGGCAACTACAGCGATGCGAAGGGTTTTATTGTTGCCTTCACATGCAATCATTGTCCATATTCAAAAGCTTATGAGCAAAGGATCATCGACTTGCACAACAAGTTTGCTTCCATGGGCTATCCGGTTTTAGCTGTCAATCCGAACGATGCCAGTCGGGAGCCTGAGGACTCTTTTGACAATATGATCAAACGGGCCAAAGAAAAGGGCTATCCATTTCCCTATCTGCATGACGAAACGCAGGAAATAGCCACAGCGTTCGGAGCTACCAGAACTCCGCATACGTACGTTCTTCAAAAAACTTCGAAGGGTTTGGAAGTCGTCTACATTGGCGCGATTGATGACAATGTCGAGGATGCTGCGGCAACGAAATCAAGATACGTGGAGGCGGCCATTGATGCGCTCTCCAAAGGACAGAAGCCTTCACCCTCCACCACAAAGGCCATCGGCTGCACTATCAAATGGAAGAAATCGTCCTAGTACCGCGGACTGCCCTTCCGAAAATCCAAAGGCTGTTCGATGGTGGACAGCCTTCTTTGTTGCGGTACGTTGCTTCATATTTCTTTTTTTTCTAAACTCTGTCTGCAGAAAACCAGATGTGATCCATGAGTGAATCCAGCCTCGATGTCCTTGAAAAACGCCTGCAGGCTATCACCAAGACGTTGATCAACGCTCAAATAGAGCTGGGAATGGTCAAAGAAGAGGTGGAGGCTCTCAAGGCGGGCAAAACGCCACTCCCGGTCCGGCAGCCGATCGAGCAACAGGCGTCCGTCCAAGAAGCTCCGGTACCTCCTCCAAACATGGTCACGCCATCGGCCAAAACCGCTCCAAAAGCCAAGCCGAAGAGAGATGTCGAACGGTTTATAGGCGGAAAACTGATAACCATCATCGGTGTTTTGATCCTTGTCATCGGCGTCGGCATATTTGTCAAGTACGCCGTTGACAACGACATGATTGGCGCCGTCGGTCGTGTGACTCTCGGTATATTGGCTGGCAGTCTGTTGCTCGGTGTAGCGTTCCGATTGAAATCGCGATATGCCGCGTTTTCAGCTGCTCTGTTGAGTGGAGGCGTGGCGACGCTCTATTTCACAGTTTTCGCCGCATACGATTTTTACCGGTTGATGCCGCCGGGGGTGGCTTTTGTTTTGATGGTCTTGTTGACGATCTTTGCCGTGTTCTCAGCGATCATGTACAATATGCAGGTGATTGCCATAATCGGCCTGACGGGTGCATATGCCGTTCCTCTTTTATTGAGTGACAATTCGGGCCGCGTTTTGATTCTGTTTTCATACATGACGATCGTCAACGCCGGCATACTTTTTTTGGCCTTCCGCAAGTATTGGCGGCTTACGAATTGGGTGGCTTTTGTATTGACGTGGCTGATCGTGTCTATATGGTTTGCCGACCGCTATGATCCGGATCGCCATCAAAGCGTGGCTTTGGCGTTTTCATTTGTTTTCTTTATGATGTTCTACCTGATGGCCACGTTCTATAAGCTCGTCAGGAGAGAAACGTTTGGGCCCCACGACGTTGTATTGATCGCACTCAACAGCTTTGTGTACTACGCGATTGGATATGCCATATTTGATCGCATAGACAACGGGGTGTACCTCGGGGGCTTTACCGTATTTAACGCCGTGGTCCATTCGGGTTTTGCTTTCCATTCGCTCCGGTCCGGATTATCGGACAGACGCTTTTTCCTGCTCGAAATCACCATGATGCTGGCTTTTGCCGGAATTGCCATTCCTGTACAGATGGACGGTAACTGGGTCACGCTCGCCTGGGGGATTGGCTCCGCCCTTCTTTTCTGGATCGGTTACACCCAGAACGTACGGCTTTATGAGCGACTGGCTTACACGCTTGCTCTATTTTCCTGCGGGAGTCTGATGGACGATTGGACTTTGTATGGAAATGAAACCTTCATCACCACGCATCACGTGATTCTGCATGTGGTATTCCTCACAACGATTATTGTCATTTCGTCGCTGGCCGTGATTTTGTGGCTGGAATGGTCCAAACCGCCCTCCATTTCTGGAAATGGCTTTTCACGTTGGATGACCTACACGAAATACGTCCTCTTGGCCGTCCTTGTTTGGCTTGTCTACAGCCTCGGTTTTCACGAAGTGGCCATGTACTGGGACCAGTCCTACTACCATGCTTCTCTTGCATTGGAATACGGAATATTCAATGAAGATTTGTTGATATTCAAAGATGTGTGGCTGTCCAATTATTCAGCGGTATTCGTCCTGGCCGGCGTGATTTCCGCCCATTATCGTTTCAGCAATCGAATGGTCGCTTTCGTAGTCTTGTCCTTCGCTCTTGTTATACTTTTGATGTTCTTTTTCCGTGTCCTTCCACAACTTTCAGACCTGCACCGTATCTATCTGGCGGACTCCGGTGAGCGTATGTTTCCGGTAAGCTCCGATTACATTCGACTTCGCTACTTCTGCTATGTGCCGGTCGTACTGCTCGTTTGGAGCATCCGGCGGCTCTGTGCAAAGACGGTTGTGGAACTGACCGGTTTGTCGGCGTTCGTATTTCACCTTCTGCTTGTTACCATACTCAGCTTCGAACTGAGCGCGCTTTTTACGTTATCGCATCCTGCCGAATGGGTCTATTACGATGACCTCGCAACCCGCCTCGGGTTTTCATTGCTGTGGGCTATCTACGCATTGGTTCTGATAACCGTTGGAATTTGGCAACGGCGAAAACTCGACCGTCTTTTTGGCATCGGACTCCTCGCGGCTACGCTGATCAAACTTTATGTTTATGATCTGAGAGATCTTTCAACGGGACCCAAGATTATTCTTTTTATTGCCCTTGGGCTTCTGTTGCTTGTCATAGCGTTTCTTTATCAAAAATTCAAAACCACGATATTCGCCGAAGATGAACCAAGTTAGAATAATAGGGCTTGTCACGTGGCTGGTGCCGTTCCTTTCTGTGCTGCCACAAATAACGAGCTATTCGTGGAATTGCAAAACAGAAACCGTCGCGGATTCGGGCTGGTACGCCATTGAGCTTCCGCCGCATGTCCTCTCCGGGTGTGAGTCGGGATTCAATGATATCAGAGTATATCGGCTGGATCGTGATACGGTGGAGGTTCCATTCCTGCTTAGAACGGCCTCAGCCATGGCTGAAGAAGATTCCATTCCATGCAAGATCCTCAACGTGGGACAAGATCCCGCTACCGGTCTTTTTGAATTTACGATTCGTTTGGAGGATAGAAAAACCATCAACCACATAAAAATGAATTTTGTCGAGGACAATTTCGACGGAGAAGTGGTCTCGGTTGAAGGAAGTTTCAATCAAACTGAGTGGGTTGTCGTTTCGCGGGACCAAAGGATTACATCCTTTGACAACGGCGATATTCAATACCGTTATACCGTGTTGTCATTCAATGATTGCAATTACCTGTATTATCGTATTCGCATAAGAAATGCGCCCCGATTCGGCAAGGTACAGCCTCTGCATTTGAAATCCGCCGCCGTGCATCGTTTCATCAAAAGGCCAGCGGCGATGGACACTTTGACGGCTGTTTCAATTTCAGTGTCCGCGGATCGGGAGAGCCGCTCAACGCAGGTCCTGATTGATCTGGATAACATCCGTATCGTCGACCGCATAGTCATCGGGGCCGATTTCGCATCCGATTACTTTCGGAGATTCTCAATTGAATATGTTGCCGACAGTGTCAAGATCGAAGACCGGTACGAATACATATGGGTCGCTTTTGGCTCCGGCTTGCTCTCTTCATTGGAAAGCCCTACCCACGTAGGCGGACACGCTCGAACCCATCGGCTCCGGATACGCATCTTCAATGGTGATGACCAACCTCTTTCCGTTGCCGTGACCAGAATCATGGCGCTGACACGATCCCTGGTATGCCGAATGTCGCCCGGCGCTCATTACGTCGTCGTTTATGGCCGATCCAACGATCGCGCGCCCCAATACGATCTCGTGAATTATCAGGACAAAATTCCTGATGAGCTAATGAAGCTTGGCCTGAAGTTGCCGGAAAGGACGGTTTTACAAGGAGGTGTGGTCTTCTTTGTGACCAGAAATTGGATTTGGCTTGCCATGACCGTTGCCATCGCAATAATGGTGATCTTTGGCGTACAAATGTATCGGCAATCTGTGGCCAAAACGTGACGGCTCACGGTCGCGTCGGTATGGCCAGGAGATCGGCCAGCGCGGGACCCAGGCTCGGAAATTCGAATCGATATCCGCTTTCAAGAAGCCGTTTTGGAATCGCCCGTTGTCCGGTCGTCAGCGTTTCTGCAAACTCTCCCACCGCAATGCGCAAAACGGACTCCGGCACTCGCAACCAACTGGGGCGATGAAGTGCTTTCCCAAGTTCTTTGCTGAATTCATGCTGACGGACGACCCCGGGCGCTGTGACATTGAAGGGACCACGTAAGTCAGGGTTTTGCATCACATGCAGAATCGCATTGATAGCGTCCGTCATGTGAATCCATGGAAACCAGTGGGTACCTGGTCCGATCGGACCTCCGACAAAGAACTTGAATGGGGTTATCAATTTCTCCAGGGCCCCGCCTTCACTGCCCAGTATGATGCCAAAACGCAGGCAGACCACCCGTGACCCAAAATCAGCGGCGCGAGTCGCTTGCCGTTCCCATTCGGAACAAAGCTGCCCTAGAAAGTCGTTGGCGGGCGGATGATTCTCGTCGACATCTCCTTCCGGAACATGACCATAGTACCCGACAGCCGACGCGTTAATGAGCAACCTGGGCGCTTTCTGTACCGATCCAATTCCGGTAACCAGGGAACGGGTCGTGCTGATTCGGCTTGCTCGAATGCTCTCTTTTCGAGTTGCTGTCCACCGTTTCGCGGCAATGGATTCGCCGGCCAGGTTAATGACGGCGTCGGCATCTTCCAATTGTTCCGTCCAGCTCGCATCCGTGCCGGCTGAATCCCACAAAACAGTCTGGACCGAAGTACCGCGATCTGAAACGGCTTTGGAGACGTTTCTTGTGAGAACAATCGGATCGTGGTTGTTTTCCAGCAGCCGCTGAATCAGACGATACCCTACAAATCCTGACGCGCCAGCCAATACGATTTTCATGGCCTGACATCTATGCTGTTGGATTTTCTTCTTGCGGGTTTCACAATAAACCACGTCGCCGCTATTCCGAGCGTAAAAACCGCGTACATTATCGCAAAAGTCGATTCCGACCAATCATAGTACATCAGTCGCTGAACCCAGTAACTGACAAAACTCTCCTGATTGTGTGGCTGCTTTCGTAACTGATACTCCAGTGCGGTCAGGGGACATACGACACCAAGCAGTGATTCTATCAGGACAATTCCCATGGCGATCAAGTGAATGGCTCGGAACCACACGTTTCGGACCCACATCCAGTTCATAAGAAATCCGATCCATATAATAACGAAACCGCCAATAACAAAGGCAACATAGATAAAGTGAGCATATAGAACGAGATCGGCCATTGCTTAATCGGATTGAATGGGATATATTGAAATAAAGCTAAGCAATATGTGTTTCACAGACAACCGCTGTTTATGAAAACAATGTGAGGACGGAAATGCGTTTTCTTCTGTTGCTTTGGACCATCATGCCTTTCGTGTTACCGGCTTGGGCGGGCGAGAGGGAATTGGATTGGTCGTCTTTTGATGAGGGAATGGAGAGGGCGCGTCGCGAAGATCTCCCCGTCCTGGTCGACGTGTATACCGATTGGTGCGGCTGGTGCAAAACCATGGACTCCAAGACGTATGGAGACGAGAAGGTCGCGAAGTACCTGAACGAACGCTTTGTGCTCATCAAGCTAAATCCCGAAAAGGACGGCGCGATCACTTACAAAGGCAAAGTCTATGAGGCTTCTTATTTTTCCCAGGCGATTGGCGTCAATGGGTATCCGGCTACGGCATTTTTCGAATCCAACGAAGACATGGTGACATTGGTCCCTGGCTTTATCAACGCCGGCGAGTTCCTGAAAATACTTGAATTCATAGGTGATAAGTATTATAAAAAAATGAGTTATCCTGACTTTCTTAAGTCCAAAGGTTATTCCTACTGAGCCGCTTGTTGACCAGGAAAACCCTGCTGATCCTCAATTGGGAGTTCGTACAGAGGATTAAGTCCAGAAGCTTTGTGTTTTCGCTGATTTTCATGCCTGCCGTCATCGTTTTCTTTGCCGTCCTGCCAGCTTATTTCGCCTCCCAACGCTCTGATGCCCCGATGACCATAGCGGTGCATGACTCGTCCGGCCTATTTGTGTCCGGTCTGCGCGCCGCATTGAGCCGAGTTGGCGCAGGTAGACCGATTCAACTGCTGGACATGACCGCTTCCGGTTGCGATTTCCATGAAGACGCATCGAACCTTGTCCGAAAAGGGATGATTTATGGATTTATCGACCTTAGCGACGAAACAGCGCGCGCCAGATCGTTTCTTCTCCACACAATGGAAAAAGTTGAACCGGCCGACCTTGATCGTCTTGAGGTAGCGTTGCAAGGCGTGTTGCCAGATATGGAGCGGACGAGAATGGACGTTGACAATCCCGAGGCCGGGCAATGGTCCAAACCTATTCAATTGGATGTCGCTCACCTGGACTTCTCTGGCGGCGTTTCTTTGTACCAATATCTGTCTGGCCTTGTTCTTGTGATGATGTTGTTCTTTGCCGTTTTCAATTCCGGAGGAGGATTCATGAGGGGACTTCTCGAAGAAAAGAGCAACAAAGTCATTGAAATGCTTGCTTCCTCAGTTTCACCGAACGAATTGATGACGGGGAAGCTATTGGGGATTGGACTGATCGGGCTTTTGCAGATTGGTTTGTGGTTTCTCGTTGGCGTTTTGCTCGGAAATTCTTCCATGTATTCATTTATTTCGTGGTCTATGTTCGGATATCTTGTGACTTACTTTGCTTTGGGTTATTTGTTCTTTGCGTCCTGCTTGTCGATACTCGGCGCTCTCTTCTCGGCCGATCACGATATTCAGCACTTGCAGGGTCTTGTTGCTTTCGTCGGGATCCTTCCTCTGGCGTTTGCGTTTCTTGTATTAGATGACCCCGACTCGCCGTTGGTCAACATACTGTCGTATGTTCCCCCGCTGACGCCGACACTGATGATCTTGAGGATTGCCGTCTCCGATCCGCCATGGTTTCATTTGGTTGGTACGGTCGCGGTTATGTTTCTGAGTATTGGGCTGGTGTTGAGAATGGCTGGGCGTGTTTTTGAAATGCAAATAGCACAGACCGGCCGTCGATTGACATGGCCTCTGTTAGCCGCTTCCCGTCGAACCATCACCGGATAATGCCCCGTTGGCTGGATTGTATGAAATCGAGAATGTGTTCAACTTCTGGGTTCAAAGTACATTCTTCCCGAGCTCTATTCATCGCCTCAGAAAGGCCCAAACCCGATCGATAAACTAACCGGTATACTTTTTCCATTAGATCGATGGTCTCCTTGGGCGTCCGGCAACGGTGCAGACCAACATAGTTCAGACCTCTGAATCCCAACGGTTCGCCGCCGGCAAGAATGTAAGGCGGGACGTCTTGTGACACCCGGTAGCCCCCACCGACAAACGCACATCGGCCAATACGCGCAAACTGATGAACGGGAACCATACCACCAATATTTGCAGACTCTTCAACCTCAACGTGACCGCCCAAATTCACTGCGTTTGACAGGATTACGTGGTCTCCAATGCGACAATCGTGCGCTACATGGACGTACGCCAAAAGCAGGCACTTTCGGCCAATGATAGTGGATCCGCTGGCGGCGGTGCCCCGGTTTACAGTGACATACTCCCTGATCACCGTCCCATCTCCCACGGACAAGATTGTCTCCTCACCGGAGAACTTGAGATCCTGAGGAATCCCGCCCAAAACGGCTCCGTGGTGGATTCGGCAATCCGCGCCAAGCTTTGTATGCCGGCATATTCTTACACCCGAATCAATATCGCAATTGGGCCCTATTTCGACGTTGTCGTCGATGACGGCGTACGGTCCAATTCGAACGTTGTCGGCAATAACGGCCTTCTCTGATACGATGGCGGTCGAGTGAATTTTCTTCATACATTCTTCGGAGAGGATAGACGATTGATTTCGGAAAAGAAAGCGGCAAGCTTGTTCGCGTCAAGCCGTCCGTCTGTTCGAACGCCACTGCAAACATCCAATCCAAATGAACCCACAAAAGTCATCGCCTCGGCAACGTTGTCGGCCCTCAAGCCACCGGCCAGATACACCGGCTTCTTGACGCTTAGGCAAATTCGACGACTGATTTCCCAGTTGTGCCGTCGGCCCGTGCCGCCAAGCTCCTTGACGGGTCTGCCGGGATTTCCGGAATCCAAGAGAATAGCGTCCACAAAAGGCTCAACATCCAGCGCCTCGTCCACCGCATCGTCGCTTGTAACATGAATCACTTGGACAATGTGTATGCCGGGTAATCCGTCGCGCAAGTCTTCAAAAGACCCCTTTTGAAGTCGATCGCAGATCTGAATCGTATTGGTGCAACAGCGTTGGTGTTGATGTATGATTTCATCGGCAGACTGTCGGCTCGTAAGAAGAAAGGACTCAATGCCTGGTGGTATCGCGGCCGCGATTTCCCGAATCAGGGTTTCGTCAATAACGCCCGGCCCGCTTGGCATCTCAGAAACCAAACCCACGGCTGATGCGCCCGCCGCAATGGCCATCCGTGCCTCATCAAGACTCAGGATACAGCAAATCTTGACTTTCGGCCTCATTCTCTCCTTTTTGCGATTGCCCTCCGGTACAGTTCCACATACTTGGCGGCCGATGCCGTCCAGCTGTAATCCCGGTTCATGCCATTAAGTTGAATTCGTCGCCACGTGATCTTGTCATGATACGTCTCAACGGCCCGTCGTACTGTTGAATAGAGGGCGTAACCGGTAGTATCGTTGAAAGAAAAGCCGTCACCGTCCGTTTTCCCCATCGCAAGCAGTTCATGCCAGTCTTGAACGGTGTCCGCCAATCCGCCTGTTTTTCTGACAATCGGTACTGTCCCGTATTTCAGACTGTACATTTGATTGAGGCCGCAGGGCTCGTATCGTGAAGGCATCAGAAACATGTCGGCGCCAGCTTCCACCAGGTGGGCCAGCTCATTGCTGAAGCCAATATAAGACCACACTCTCTGTGGTAACGCGTTTCCCATCGCGCGAAACAGGTTCTCGTAGTAGTCTTCTCCGCTTCCAAGAATGACCCATTGCGCTTCAAGACCCATCAGTTCATTGATCGCTTCGGCAATTAGATCAAAACCCTTCTGCGGAACAAGTCTCGATACCAGTCCGATAAGAGGGACGCCTTCGACATACTTAATGCTCGTCTGTTCCAGAAGATATTTCTTGTTCTCTTCTTTAAGCTCCGGATTCATTTTCGAATACGGCGTTGGTATCAGATGGTCGTGCTCCGGATTCCAGACTTCGTCATCGATGCCGTTCAACACACCGAAGAGGTCATCCCGTCGTGGCCGAAGCACCTCTTCCATACCGGCGCCGAATTGCGGAGAGAGAATCTCCCTGGAGTACGTCTCACTCACCGTGGTGATGATCTCCGAAAATTCGACACCCGCCTTCAACAGAGATACCGATCCGTGAAATTCAAAAGCCTTGCCGGGCGCAAACAACTCGCCGCGCAACTCCGCGCTCGCCAGGATCGACGGCGAAAAACGGCCCTGGTAGGCGATATTGTGGATGGACATCAGACTGGCCGTTTTGTCAAACAACCGATCCCATCCATAGTTGTCCTTGAGATACACAGGGACTAAGCCGGTCTGCCAATCATTGCTGTGCACGACGTCGGGCGCCCATCGAAGCCTCTGCATGGTCTCAATAACGCCTTTCGAGAAAAGCACAAACCGTTCGTCTTCGTCCGGATCGTTGGTGTAAATGGATCGGCGGTTGAAATAGTGTGGACAATCAACAAAGTAGATGTCAACGTCCGAGTTTACCATCTTCGATCGAAGCGCGTGTACAGAGCGAACATGTCTGCCAACACGGATGCCCATCTCACCTATGGCTGACTCATAATGGAGTTCATATTTACTCTCATCAATGAGGGAGTATTTCGGGACAAAGACCTTGACCTCGCAGCCAAGCTTGGCCAGGGCCTTCGGAAGGGCGCCTACGACGTCTCCCAAACCCCCGGTCTTCACATAGGGAGACGCCTCTGAGGCCACTATGGCAACGCGTAACACGTCAAATGCCCTCCATTTTTTCGAGTTCGGCTCTCACCGAGCCAATCAAGATCCTGCTTTTCATAAGGACAGGAATATGACGATGGTCGTCCGTCAGCCAAATATTCAGCACCGATCTATTGGAGAAGGGCCCGACGGGAGTTTGTACGAGCAGACAATCAAAGTCGCCGGCCGTGACTGAGATTTTTTCCTTTCTAACGACCTTCACCACCACATCTCTCACCTTTCCATTATCAAAAGCGGATACTTTGATGTCCTGGCCAATTTCCATGGGAAGACTTCGCAAGTAATAGAAGGACGACAGTATGTCTTGAACAAACAAGGGGATGGATATTTCAGACCTCCCCGAATCTAGATCGGCTATGCGGGCGACGCCGGCTTGGTGGTTGAAATCAACCTCGAAATTTCTTTTGTAACCGCCTTCTTGTGTCCTTTTTATGTAGCGAACGGCGTAAAGCCCTTCGCGATCAACATAAGAATCCAACCGATCCCTTACCTTGTACATGGTCGAAAAGAAGGCATTGGATTGCGTGGAAGCAGAGATGTGATATACGGGGCGTCCGTTCATTCGTGTCGTATCTTCCACGTGCATCACGGCGGTGCCGGCGTCGACGAACTCCCATCCAATGGAAAAAGTCAGTTTTTCGCCGACCCTGAATGCGCTGTTTTCGTTTTTTCGAAGAAATTGATTCTGAAACGAACTTAGAAACAGGCTGAAAGCAAAAACAAAGAAGACCATCTGGACTCACATGGCCGGTTGCTGCTCTAATTTCGCTTTTGCCGCGGCGAGGATTCTGGGAAAAACGTCGTCAATGGCGTTTCTGATTTCGGCAAAGGTCTTCACATAAAACTCCATGCTGAATCCCATGGGATCCGGGATAGAGTCCGATACAGTCAAAGGACGATCTTTGCCGTAAGCTTTTAGCAGAAAGGTTTTGTTTTTGGCGCTTGGATAATTTTCAACAATGTAGTTCAGATGATCGATCGAAAGCGCCAGGATAAGATCCGACTGTTCCACAAGAACCCGGGACATGGGTTTGGATCGAATACCGGCAATGTCCATCTGGTTGGTGGCCGCAACGCGTACCGCGTTTTCTGACGGCTTGTTGCCATCGTAGGCGAAAATACCACAGGACTGAACCCACATGCGGCTGCGAAGGTCTTCCGGAACATCCAGGCTTATCTTCTTTTTGAGAATGCCCTCGGCCATTGGGCTCCTGCACATGTTACCTGTGCAGACAAAAAGGACCGAGTACAGATCGTTGAATTGGTATTCTCCCATGTAGCTCTCAATAATATTAAATGGACGCAGAATATTTTCTATTGGTGATTTCCTGGCGGCGGCAGGCGGCTTTGAGGGAAATTTAGCAAGAATCTTTGACTTGCCAATAGTTGATAAGTTGTTGGTCTTCTTGCCTGCCTCTTCGACTGTTCGTCCGACTTTGAGGCGTGTGTTTGATGTTGTGGAACCGATTGTTACGGCTTTCGCAATCCTCTTCTTGGAAATAACCGTCTTTGAAGGCTTTCTTGATTTTGTCTTAGTGGATCTTTTTTTATGGATAGGGCTTTTTTTGGTACGCTTGATCTTTTTCTTCAGCGCTTTCTTCTTTTTCGGCTTTTTCGGCAAGCGCTTCTTAGTGCCTCCTACTTTAACCTTCTTGAGTTTCTTTTTCCGAAGCATTTCTCGGTTCGACTACTCCTTTTCCTAAAGTTCCGCATCATGATACGACAATTCATATGGAAATGCAAGAAGGTCTATCATTCGTATTAATATCATTAATATGTACTTAGTAGTAATAGTCGTATAACGCTGTGGAGATGTGAACAATGGCCCCAAAGAGCTTGTTTATTTTGAATTAATAAAAAAAAAGAATGTTGAAGATGCTCGGAGGTAGCGCCATAGAATGTTGATTTCGCTTGAATGACGACTTCCACAAGAGACCTTCCATGATTTTACCCACATCAAAGATAGAACCCTTCAACACTTACTGTTGAAAAATCAGGTCCCAATGGAAATGTTGATTGTCAATCCGCCAAGGAAACGCGTGGTTGTTCCGGTTGTTTTCATTTTGTTGTTCTCATATTTGATAAACAACCCGCCGGTCAATCGGTTGGTGAATGAATAGTCGACGCGCGGTTCAATGGACCAAGATCGGTCATCTGCTGTTTTTGATTTGGTGATTTGAGTTCTTGCATTGCCGGTGTAGACAAAAGTCTTGCGCTTCGTATAATTGAAGGTGGAAGCGATTCGAACTTCATTGTCAAGTTTCTTCTTTTTCAAAAACCATAGAGGAAGCCTGAATCCACCACGCTTCGAATAGGACAGCGTTGATGAAACGGTTTTGTTGTTTGTTGTCGTGCGTCCTGACAACTGTCGGGCGATATTGTCGGTATTGGAAAACGAGATGTTCTGGGACACATTGCCCTTCCACATCATGTCAATATTCAACTGAGGAAGAGTTCTGTTTGTGGTAATGCTTTCGACAGAGTAGAGTTTTCCGTTATCTTTAAACACACGCAGGCTCGTCATGTTCGACGTATCTCGGACGCCGCGGATGCTCTGGGCTTCCTTCTCACTGAAGGAAAAGCTGACGTTCATTGAGTTGGTGAAATTTGAAACCACAGAAAGCAGCGGCCACTTCCCGAGGTTATTGAGCCTAATCGTGATGTCAAATATCAGCGGAACCGGTTTAACCCATGGAAAGGGGCTTGATTGCGTAATGTTTCTGTTTTCGATGGCCAGAGTGTCATTGTAAGACAACGAGCGTCTTTCGGAATAATCGTATTTTAGATCTACAGTCATTAGCCCAAAATTAAAACCGTATCCGATTCCGTAAGCGAGGTTGCGGGTGGTCTGGTATTGAAATATCACTCTTGAACCCACAGAGTTCGTATCAATACTTTTTGAGTCAAATTGCCTGACCTGATCAAGATCCCACGCAAAAAGGTTTGATATGAAACCATTGCGGCGCGTCGTCGAATAACCGAACCACCGATAAGCGGCATCCGGATCCCGGCCTAGGCCTCCGATTTGATTGCTATTCTCGAAGGACAGGTTGATTCGGATATCGTTGATCGACGAAAGGGCTTTGGACCCAAATCCGGAAAGCCGTCCGCCAATCATCGCCAAGGCGGCCCCTCGGCTTTTGCTGGTATCTTGTTTGGCGCCTTTATCTTCTGAGCCGGTCGAAGCCTGTGTGCGATCGCGCCGCGTCTTCTTTCCATCATCGGAACCCCCTCGCCGCGTCGGCGTTTTGGTCCCCTTGGCCGTCCCGGTGAACATTCCGAAGAACTCACGTATTTTGAGGCTGCCGTCCAATTGTACGCGACGGTTTAACGATGAATTATGATAATAGTATGTCGACGCCGGTCGGGGACGCGTCGAGTTATGAGCAGAGCCATAAGTCAATGAGTGGCTTACAAAACCCAGTGACGTGGGATTGTAGGTTAGGTTGAATGAATTGGTCGTTGAAAAATCACGATTGAAAATATAAGATACGGAATCAATACGATTCGCCCTCTTGACTGAATCGATCGGCGAGTCAAATGAGAAATCTTCAAAACCATCAAAGGGGTTCAATCCGGACAGAATACCTTGCAGTATCTGGCCCGAGGACAATCCTCGGAGATCGGTTTGATACTTGACGCTTATCGAAGATGTCAGCGACGGAAGCGGGGCCAGACTCATTCCGTATCCGCGGCTTGAACCCAGTGTATGCTGCGTCGGTAACGCCCGGGGCAATCCCCGGTTACGTTCAACAGCTTCGGTCGTATTGGATGAGATAGAAAAATCGGTGGACACGCTCGTAACAAGACCGTAGTTGAAATCGGTTTCTCGAATGCTGCGAAAAAAGCTTCCAACATAAGGCGCCGATCCCATCGGAAACCAGGCAAAAAGCTTGAACGATCTTCTTGGCAGCGGCAAATTGTATCCGACGCTGCTCGTCCACGAAGAAGATTTGTTCTTGACATACGCTGGCGAAGCGCTTTCCGAGATGTTGTAGGAATAACTGGCGGCGACGTTATCGACCGTATAGCGCAATAACCAGTTGTTTTGATCACTCTTGGCTTTGGAGAATGAGAGATTGAAGCCCCTGGAGAGAGTTCTTGTGCGAACGGATGCATCGAAGTTTTCAGAAACATACAGCTCATTGAAAGCCGCCACGCTGTCGTTGACAAGAATTCTGATGTAAGCGGTGTCGGCTCCTGTCTCCCGTGCGATTCTGAGAGAGTCGGAAACTTCTTGAAACCGCGCCCTCAAATCGACCAAATTGAGTCGGTTTTGCTCCTTGGCGGAAGATGCGAGCACATCAAAGATAAATTTCGGATCATCCTTCGAACCGGAAACACTGAAAGAGGCCGGCAGGCTTATTCCCCAACGTTCGATGTAGAATTTCTGAAGGTTTACGGTGCCAGAAAAATTATAAGACTGGCGGGTGCTGCTTCCGGAGGAGATAGGATCCATAACAGATCTGAAATTGGCATTCCGGTATTCTGTCGACGCGCTCAGGCTCGCCAGATCAGCAATGGAAATAATCACGCCGGCTCTGGCGGCATCACCCGATTCATTGTTCACGTCACTCAACCGAAGTTCATTGATCCATAAATCACCAGAGTAGGCAAATAGTTTGTCCGTGTTGATCACGCCGACGTAGAAATCCACAAGATTCGAAAGACTGGGCGCTCCCTTTATTCGAATCACCTTGCCATGACCAATATCAAAGGTCCGCGTATTCGTGAGCGAATCCAGCTCAACCGATGAGTCATATTTGAGCGCCGTCAGTTCCTCAAAAACAATGTCTATCGAATTGCGGCTGACAGCCCAATCCGCGAACAAGGGCTGTTCAATCTCGTAATAGTTGTTTTGGTTGCTCCCGAAGCGCATGAAGAAACGAATCGGACTGAAATTGGTGTTCTCATTTTCGGAAGGTAAAACCAACGTGCCGGTTGGTCTCGTCTCACCATGAACAAACATTCGCATGCGCCCATAATTGAGGACGGTCGGCTTGAGATCGGCTTTCTTCCAGATGATCGCCCGGGCCCCTCCGGGCAGTTCATTGAGCCTCAGAACCAACGATTGCTCACGCACCTTTCGCCGGTCCGATCCGGACTGGCCGGACACATACTCATTCTTCAACCCGGGCGGTTGATTCGTGGCGTACTCTATCGACTCTTCCGTATTTATGCTGGAGATTTCGACAATCCGGTCTCTTTTGGTTGGATCAATCTGCTTGCCATTGGGAGGAATAATGATACCATCCGGGCTGTCCGTATGAAAAAGCCACTGACTGCTTACGAACTGGGGTTCCGCAATGCGTATGTGAACCAGCGTATCTTGCGTGTTGCCGGCAGACAGCCAGAAGCGCACATTTGTGAAATTGGTAAACAGATTGGCGTCATTAATCGTCGTATCCGGTCGCGTGACTGGAATTCGCAGAAGGATCCAGCCCTTCTTGCTCCGACCGGCTATCAACGACGGATCGATACGAGATGTGTCCAAAGGAATCGTGTAACGAAAATACGCATTCTTTGTGTCGAGACCACTGTTGCCGTTGTTGTTGTTCAAGTCCTCTGTATCGCCAACTTTTGTTCCATCGATGGCATTTTTTTCCAACCCATTCACTTTGATTTTCAAGATGCCGTTGCTGTCAAGCGAGTTGACAAGTCTTTTTGGATCCCGAGCCAGGCTTTCATCCCAGTTGTCCCCAAACGGATCTTCCCCCGCGTTGCGGGCCACATCGATGAAGCCCCACGGATACAAAACTTGAAGCGAATCCACCTGCCGCCGTAGTTCGACCGACAGCGATTCATACGACGAATTCGGAGGGATTCCAAGACCCACCAGTACCGCTTCTTCTTCCGCATCGTTCTTGCCGTCGAGACCCTTGTCCTCGGCATCCGTTACATATATGTTTTGAATGTTTCTGATTTCGGTGTTTAGTCGGTTTCCGTCATTGTCGTTTTGGTTTTCAGAAATGGCGCCCAATTCCACACTGAGAAATCCGGAATGGCTAAAGGTCTTCAGCCAGAACTCGACGAACCTCGTGTCAGCCAGCTCATTCCGCGCGGAACTCGAGAAACCTCTCATCAAGCCTCCCCATGATTTCGAAATACCGCCGAGCGAATCGCGTTTCGGTTTGAACGCAATGCCCATCGTCGTTACAAGCTCTGTCTGGGGCGTCTCAATAAGCGAAATGTCTTCTCGATTGTCCTGGGCTTGATACCACACAATCTTTCCACGATCATACGGGCTACGCTCGACAGGTGTGCTGGCCAGGCTCCATGACCGACGGATCGTCCCCAGAGGAAACGTCCGTTTTATGGCCTCAAAATCGTCAATATACGCCACGCCGTTTTCGTCATCTTTCAGAAGACCGTTGCTGGTATTGGCGGATGGAAACAGTCTGGCGTACTCTCCTTTGAGAGTGATTTTGGAAGGTTGGTTCGTATTGACCAATGGGAGGAAATTTGCAAGTCGAGTCAGATATTTGGCGTCAAAATCCAGGACAGTATTTACATCCCAAACAAAGTTTCTGAACGGCTCTTCTCCCAATTGGACCCGCTTATTGATAGTCGATTGACTAAAAAGAATGCCGGTCGTACCGATGAAAGAATTGGCTCCAAGCCCGAGTTCTCCCAAACCATACTCGGCTCTGGCCCCAAAGAGTGACTTCTTTTCGAATGTGAATATGTCAGCGTTTTCATAGCGAATCTCTATGTTTGCGTTGGGCAGAGTCGCCCGCCGGTCCTGCAAAGTAATGGTACCGGAGAAATAGTCAATGGTATATCCGATGTCCTTTTCCAGTTGTTCGCCACCCAGAAGAACCTCCTCACTGCCTTCGAGCACATTGATACCAAGGCGAATCGTGGAGGATTTTTGTTTTGTGATCACGGTAATTCTGAATGTTGAATCGGACTCATATCTCTGCCTTAAGTTGTTGTCCCTGGCCGCGTCATAAATTCTGGGAAACCGTATCGTGTCATCCCCGGCTTTGGTGGGGTAGCTCTCTTCCTTGAAACCCGAAAGTTGGTGTGTTGTGTCCGGGTCAAAAGGACGGAGGCGGGGAAAAACAAGGACGCCCTCAGGAAAACCCGGTCTCTTGATGATGGGATCATCAATGACATTGACCGCACCGGAAGCGTTTTCTTCATCAAGATGCAGAATCTGTAGCAGGCTGACAAGCTCGCCCCTGCTGTTCAAAATAGAGTTTTGATCCTGTGATGTTCCTGTGGCAGACTTCGATTTGTAAGTGATCACGAGGGTCTTCAGGTCTTCCTGGGTAATACCCCCAAAATCATATACGTTCTTGAGCTCAAGGTCCCATGTCGGATGAGAAGGCTGGTTCTTATCAACCCACAGGAGCTTCAACTGATAATAGGGTTTGTCGGACTTCGTTCCATCCTGCCCATACCTTGTGTTCGAGGTCTCATACATGACAGCCAGTTTGTCGTCGTCATTCAGCGGATAGGATAAACTCAGTATGCCATATTGCGCACTGTATGTGAAGTCACCATCGCTTTCCTTCAATTCCACAAAAGGCCCCCTTTGCATTAGCGGATCCTGAAGCAATATCGCATCATCGGTCAAATCAAAGGAACCCGGCGATCTCAGAAGGTCGTCATTAACCAGCGCACGGCCGTCGATCTTTGGAGCGTTTGGATCATTCAGAAGCGCGCCGTTTGACTTGAAAACACGTATGGTTCGGATTTGGTTGGCCGGATCGGCCACAGGCAGGCGGCTGTTCGGATCGTAATCTTCGAATTTCTCGCGATAAGCGTCTCCAAGAAAGAAGAATTTTGCTTTAGCGTAGTCGTAGAAAACCTTGGTGATGGGCTGGGCAATTCCGTCGGAAGAATTGAATGTAATTTTTGATTTTTCACCTCGTTGGATGCTGGCAATCGTCGTGAGATTCAGGTCTCCGATTTTGAACAGCGCCTTGACACCAAAAAGACCCTTGTTGTGTACTCCCGCGGTCACAAGTTCGGTCCCCGGCAAAGACAACTCGATGTTCCCGGCTTCCAGTTTTTGCAGAATTTCATCATCATACCCGGTGTATGTCAGACGAATGTTGTTTTCAAAATCGAATTCCCGCTCACTGTCTTGATCGATCAATATTTCGACTTTTTTTCCAATCGTTCCCCTCAAATTGAACTGTTGCTTTTGTTCGAATTTTGGAGTTACAGATGAGTTCTTACCGGTGGTCGTATTGATATTGGAGGTCTTTTCCTTGGCCACAGATACATTGAGATTGATATTGCCAGACGCCTCCACGGCAACTTCATCGCCGCCGAATATCTTTTGAAACGTTTCATTGGTGGTGACCGATGCGCTGAAAAGGCGGACGGCGCCAGACCGTAACTCTTCTTTGGCCGAAAGAGTTGTTACAACTGTTTTCGTAAAGACATTTCGCATTTCGTTCTTGAGATTATATGCAAGGTATTCGTCCCGCGATACGGTCGTGACGTCCTTAAATGCGGATTCCTTACTTCCGTACTTGTCTTCGAAACGGTAAGTTCTAAGCGCGGAATCTATCGAAACAGTTATTCGGTATCCCGGAAGCGAGGTGTGGGTTTGGGAGAAGTCGACAATCGGTCCTCTCATTAGAAAGTATCCGCGGTTCGGGTCAATGGACACACGTCCCAGATCCACAAACGGATACAACAAGAAGGGTCCCTCTCTGGCAACCGTCATAGGAGACAAGATTGCATTGGCTGACGAATCGATCGTCTGTGTTATCAAACCCTGGAGCTCTGAATTCATCCCCATTTTGTCACTGACGCTGCCAATCAGTGCGGATAGAAAAGACTCGGCGCTTCTCACCAGCACCGCTTTTGTTTCAGCGGGGATGAATGCGGTATCGGTGGCCGCGCCAAGGATAGGTTTGGCAACCGTGTCCCTCATGGATCCTGACTGCGTTGAATCAACGGTTTTCGGGACGGCGATTCCGGCCGTATCAATATTCTGGGCCTGCGTCGATTCAGCCGCGGCTAGCAGAAAAAAGAAAGAAGACGATGCGAGTATCAGAAGCACGCCGTGCACGCCAAGACGCACAAATTCACCATCCTGATCATTGAGAAAAGAGAAGCAGATTCAGTTCCTGACAATTCTACTATAGGAATATGCAGGCTGTAGCAAGAAACGTTACGCGGCACTCCGGGCTTGGTAGTTGTACATGCGGGTTAAGTTAGCCAAAGGAGTCTTTCATATCAAGAAAAATGTCTCTATGAAACCGGTCGTTTGGACACCACAAGCAAGTGTCCGTCTTGCGCAGTCTCGTATAGTGGACATTCGGACAATGGATGGACGGCGACGTCGTATCGGTGTTTCGTGAATTCCCGGTCCATTTCCTCCCGGAAATTCTTACCTTTCAAGAAGAGCATCTTGCCGCCAGGCCTCAGGAGAGGCTCGCTCATTTTTAACAACCCGGCGAGTTTCTTGACCGCCCTGGCTGTTACATAATCAAAGACACGATGGAACGCGGCTGAGCGGCTATGTCGTTCTACATTGTCTCCCACAATTTCGAGGCGATCAAAACCCAGTTCACTCTTGACGAGGTTCAAGAATGAAGCTTTCTTCTGTACGGATTCAAACAAAACAAACCTCGTTGATGGGGACAAGATCTTAACTGGAATTGCCGGAAATCCACCACCCGATCCGATATCAGCGACCTGATCGCCGGCCCCAAGTCGGACGTAATATGCAACGGCAAGGGAGTTCAAGAAATGCCTTTCCAGAAGATCATTCTCCCTTCTTGAGACCAGATTAATTTTCTTATTCCAATGTCTCAGCAATTCATGAAAACCGATGAAACACCTCATCTGTGTTTCATCCAGAGGTCCAAAGCTTTTTTCGACAGTATTAAAGAAACGTCTGATCGAGTCTTCAAATCTCATGCAGATTCCGCGTTGCTTGAATTGCGATTTCCCTTTTCGAGGTAAACCAAAATCAGAGAGATGTCGGCCGGCGTGACACCGGAAATACGACTGGCTTGCCCGACACTTTCTGGTCGAACCCTTGACAGCTTATCCACAGCTTCCGACGATAGCGATCTTACCGAGCGATAATCGAATCGGGGCGGAATCCGCTTATTTTCCAGTTTCTCAAAACGAGCGACTTGTTCCGATTGCCGTTTCAAGTACCCCTCGTACTTGAGACTCACATCGATTTCCTGCAGAACATGCCTATCCTGAAGGCAATAACGTACTTCGTCAGGAATCAAGCCATCCAGGAACGCAGACATGGCCTCCATACTTACCTCTGGCCGGCGAAGCAGTTTCTGCAAAGGCTCAGCTTCCAATAGAGGGCTGGACGCAATCTTCTCAAGGAAAGAGTTAACTTGGCCGGGAGCCAGAGACGCGCGGTTGATCCATTCCATGGCTCTTTTGACGGACGTATTCTTTTTGTGATAACGTTCGTATTGTCGATCAGATACAAGCCCTACTTGAAATCCCATTTCCGTCAATCTAAAATCCGCATTATCCTGTCTTAGGAGCAGACGATACTCGGCGAGGGAAGTGAATATCCGGTAAGGCTCCAACGTGCTCTTGTTGACTAAGTCATCGATGAGCACCCCAATGTATGCTTCGTTTCTCCGGAGCACGATCGGATCTTTGCCGGACACATGAAGAGCAGCGTTGATTCCAGCCATGATCCCCTGAGCTCCGGCTTCTTCATATCCAGACGTTCCGTTTATCTGGCCAGCCAAGAACAACCCACCAAGCGCCTTAGATTCCATGGTGAGTTGCAGTTGATACGGAGGAAAGAAGTCGTATTCTACAGCATACCCCGGTCTAATGACACACACGTTTTCCAAACCCCTTACAGTTCGCAGCGCTTCGTACTGGATTCGTTGTGGCAGACTCGTCGAAAAACCGTTAACGTAGTACTCATTTGACTGATAGCCCTCCGGCTCAAGGAAAATTTGGTGTCGTTCCTTGTCCGCAAAACGACTGATCTTGTCTTCGATTGACGGGCAATATCGTGGACCAACTCCTCTTATCCTCCCCGTATACATCGGGGACTCATCAAACCCCCTTCTTAAGGCCTCGTGAGTCAAACTCGAGGTGTGTGTTAAGTGACACGGAACCTGAGGGTTCTGAATTCGATCGGTTTGCCAACTGAAAGGGACAGGAGGATCTTCCCCATGTTGCGCCTGGCAGACGGAGAAGTCAATTGAGTCTTTGTGAATTCTGGGTGGCGTTCCTGTTTTTAGGCGGCCACATTGAAAACCATAAGCCACCAAAGCTTCCGTTATGCCTTTCGCTGGTTTTTCTCCGTATCGACCAGCTTTCTCTTCATGAAGGCCGATGTGAATGACACCGTTGAGGAATGTCCCGCAAGTAAGGATGACCGCCTTAGCCCGAACCACAGATCCATCCTCAACCACTACTCCGACGACACGGTTAAGCTCCACAACTATGTCAATGACATTTCCAGAAACAACAGCGAGGTTCTCGAGACAGCTTAATGCTTGTTGCACATGATGCGGATACAAAGCCCTGTCTACCTGAGCGCGTGGAGACCAAACAGCGGGTCCTCGCGAGAGATTGAGCATTCGAAACTGCATTCCAGACAAATCCGTTACGCGACCCATGATTCCCCCAAGCGCATCTATTTCTTTTACAAGGTGTCCCTTTGCTGTTCCACCAATTGCAGGATTACAGGAAAGAACTCCAATTCGACCAGCATCCATGCTGATCAATAGCGTCCGGCACCCCATTCTCGCTCCTGCGTGGGCCGCTTCATACCCAGCGTGACCGCCACCAACCACAACTATGTCATATTCTGTCTGCATATAGTTAGGTTTCACGTGAAACAATAAAGATAAATAAATCTTTTTTGTTTCACGTGAAACACTATTTTCCAATGCAAAAACGTGAGAAAATGTTGTCCAAAACCTCTTGTGTCGTAACCAGCCCTATTATTTCTCCCAGAGCGAATACGGCATCGCGAATATCGATGGCGGCAAACTCAAAAGACTTGCCCAGTCGTATCGTGTCAGTTGCCTGGGACAAACTGGCTCGACTTTTCTCCAATGACTGCTTATGCCGAATTCTAGAAATCATAGCGGATTCAAACGACAAGTTCGAGGAAAATCTCTTGGCGATTTCGCTCCTCAAACGATCAACACCCTCTCCTGTTCTCGCCGAGATGTACACCCGGTTGCTGAGTATTTCTGTCCAATTCTCGTGGTACCCGATGTCAGACTTATTGCAGACATGTACAACATGCATGTGAGGGTTTTCTTCCGATACTTTCGAGAGTCTATCCAAGACTTGCATGTCATTGTCTTCAGGTGGAGATGCAGTGTCAAAGACGGCCAATACGATGTCACTGCGTTCGATGTGCTCGCCAGTTCTGGCGATCCCGGCAAGTTCTACCGTGTCGTCGGTTTGTCGCAAACCCGCGGTATCAACAATAATGAATGGAATTCCTTGAATGTCTATGACTTCTTCCAGGTAATCTCTTGTCGTTCCCGGAACGGTAGATACGATGGCTCTATCCGTATTCAAAAAGCAATTCAACAGGCTTGATTTGCCGACATTTGGTTTTCCAACGATGGAAATCCGTGCGCCCTCCCGAAGCACACGGCCGGCATCAAAAGTCTTTAGTAATTCGTCAATTCTCAGGATGGCATTTCCGATGGCGTCAAGAACGCTGTTTCGTTCGACATCAATCAGCTGTTCTTCTGAAAAATCGAGATCCAATTCAATCAGCGCACATAGATTAAGCAGATCCTCACGAAGCGAGTTGATGACAGCGGAGAGATTGCCGTGCAGTTGGGCCGCTGTCGCACGCCGGGCACCCTCTGTCTTTGCATGTATTAGATCGGCAATAGACTCAATCTGAGCCAAATCCATTTTGCCATTCAGGAAAGCAGTCTGGGTGAATTCCCCTGGTTTGGCCTGTCGGGCCCCCGTTTTCAGCACGATGCTCAATACTCGATATGTGTTCAGGACTCCCCCGTGGCAGCTAATTTCTACGGTGTCGTCACCGGTAAAGGTATTGGGAGCCCTCAGAACCGAAATTAAGACGGAATCGACATAAGTTGCACTGTCAGGATCATAAAGATCCCGGAAATGGACTGTGTGGGATGGCACTTGCGAGAGTGAAGGTTGTTGGCCAAGCAGTTGGTTGGCACAATCCAAAGCTCGCGTCCCCGATATTCGAATTACGCTGATTCCGCCGACCCCAATGGGAGTGGATATGGCTGCAATCGTATCATCAGAATTCATAGACGAAAAGCCACACCAAGTGACCGTTTCGTTATCACTTGATCAGATGTTTGGACATCAAGTATTGCTGGAACACGGTGAGCACATTGAAAATGGTCCAGTACAAGACGAGGCCGGACGGGAAATTGTTGAACAGAAAAAAGAACATGATGGGCATTCCGTACATCATGAACTTCTGATTGAACCTCTGTGCCGGATCGGAATCATCCCCCATTGGCGTCATAGGAGCAATTTTTTGTTGAACAAACGTCATGATAGTCATAATGATAGGCAACGGATTAACGTGAAAATCTCCTATCAATGGCAAGCCGGTATGCAAGACATATACCGTGTCCGGTCTCGACAGGTCGCTGATCCATCCAAAGAACCCCGCTTGTCGCATGTCCAGGGTTTGGTTGAAGACTTGATATATCGGAAACAGCAACGGCATCTGTATGAGCATGGGCAGGCATCCGGACACCGGATTGTAACCGATTTCCTTGTAGAGCTTCATCATTTCCTGTTGCATCTTTACAGAGTCACCCTTGAATTTCCTCTGTATTTCCTTCTGTCTGGGCATTACCTCCTTCATTTTTTGCATACCCACATAACTCTTATGAGTCAGAGGATACAGGACAATTTTTACAAGGAAAGTGAATACTACAATGACCCACCCGTAATTCGGAATGATAGCATACAAGAAATTCAATGTATAGAGAATACCTTTTGTCAGAGGCTTGATAATAGCCCATCCCCATTCCAATATCTGTCCCAAATTCTCGTTATATGAATTCAGTATCCCGTAGTCCAAGGGTCCGATGTATACGGTTATCGAATCAACTTTCCCGTTTTCAAATTTCATCGCCAAGGATACCATGTGGTTCTTTCGAACAACCCTTCCGTTCTCGGATTTTGTTGTTCCAAGGAACTTAACACCGCTCCCATCTTTCTCTTTTGGGATGATGTAAGCGGCGAAATACTTGGTTCTTGTTGCAACCCATTTCGTGATGCCTGTGAAACCGATTTCGTCGGATGTCTTGTCGGCGATGTCAAATTCTTGGATCTCGTCCCCAAGCATGGCGTAAGCCTTTTGATAGGACGCTTCTCCCATGGAATCAGCCTCTGTGTGCTCAAGCCCCCCCACCCACTCCACGTAGTATTCACTGCCGTTGATGTCGTCACCGAAACCCAGAAACTGAACCGTACGATCAACGTGGTATGTGTTATCATAAAATATGGTAGTCTGGACTATCGATCGCTCCGAGTCAAGCCTCAAGGTATAAGAAACCACAAACCTCTTCTGCGTGGTCAGATCGACAGATGAATCCGTCACCGAACTGTGGAAATTCATCGATGATACACTAATCTTGCGATTGTGAAACACAAAAGATAGGTCGAGGTTTCTATCTTCGTCGACGAAATCCACGTACTCACCGTGTGAGTCTTTGAACTTGTGAAGCGACCACTGATGAATCGTGCCGCCACCCTTGTTTGATATTCTTGCCGTATAAAGAGAGGTGTTGACTGTAATCCACTTCTCAGGAATGCTGGAAAGCGCATGCGAAGTATCTTTGTCGACCACCTTCTTCAGGATCGGTTCAACCCGAACAGTGTCTATTGGGCGCTGGACAAGACTGGAATCCATCAGGTGCCGGGTAGGCATGCTCACCTTTGGCGGAGGGGACACCCACTCCATATAGAAGGGCCATAATATTACTATCAAGGCGATGAGAGCCATCGCCAGAACAGTCCTTTTGTCCATCATAACTCCTTGGAGTCTTGGCAACCCCCGCAATGCGGGACAGGATCAAATCCGCCAGGATGCCACGGGTGGCACTTGAGAACCCTCTTGACTATCAGGAAAACAGCTGGGAGCAACTCATAGTTTCTAAGACACTCTATAGAATAATTGGAGCACGTCGGGAAAAAACGACACGATGCGGGCAGCACTGGAGACAGAACGAATTGGTACGCTCTTATGATAACGACGGCCAGTTTGCGGAGCATATCGGTTTCAAACTACAAAGGCTTCCTTCGGTAATCGAAAGAAGCCTCCAAACAAGAAATTAGTTATTGTTGCCTGTAATATCACTCATCGCTGACGGTGAGTTTCTTCCGGCCTTTTGCTCTTCGCATCTTCAAAACACGGCGTCCCGCCTTTGTCTTCATTCTCTCCCTGAAACCGTGTTTGTTTTTGCGTTTGGCCTTGCTTGGCTGATAGGTCCGTTTCACTTTAGCATTCTCCGTGGTAAAACTTCTTCTAAAGGGATGGCAATGTAAAGCAAAAAGCACGAAAAGTCAAGTTTTTTATTCATTTAAACGAAGAAGCCGGTCAAAAACCACCGGTTTCCAGCAAATATCGGTTATTACAGCTTTTAACCTATTTGCGAATTAACTTTGCAAACCAATCGAATGCACGTGGGATGCGAACCATATAACGATTATTTTTTAATAAACAAGATTTTACAGGCATGCAGATTTTCAAAGATATCAAAAAACTTGACAATCAAGGGTCGTTTAGTAAATTAACGAGTGTCTTTTGTGCGACCCCGTGTTTGTGAACAATTTGTGAAATGTTAACAAAATGTTGTGTGGAATTTGTATCGTGGCGGTTGGACTTATAGTCAAGTCATGCGAGATTGGGGCCCATCACGGGTTTAATATAAGTATTATCAATTATTTAGTTTGATTCAAGGCTTCTGCCAGCACCTTCTTCTGGCCTTTCTGTGTTGGCTGGCTGGCGTATTCGATAACGCTGGTTGAAATGTGAATAAGTTAATGATGATCCGACAATTTGATAGGTCACAAAACTACATTCGGCTCTGTTTATTCTAACGAATTCGGGAAGAGAAAATGGAGAGCATAGGTCTGGAAGAAGATGTGTCGGCCAAGTCCATTTGGGGTCAATGTTGTGATATCATCAAGTCACAAATTCCCGGCCCGTCATTTCGAACGTGGATTAATCCGATTATCCCCGTAAAACTCGACCAAGACAGACTCGTCGTGTCCATTCCAAATCAATTTTTCATTGAATGGCTTGAGGGTCGATACAGTCAGATGATACAGTCGGCAATCAGTGCTGTCGCCGGGCAGGAATACGGAATCAGCTATGTCATATCGGATCCGTCAACCAAGTCAGACGAATCATCAGCGATTGCTTTAGCTGTTCCAACGGTTCCACTCAAGGCTTTGGAAACGAAAGATCAGTTTGAATCCAACCTAAATCCAAGATATACATTTGACAACTACATTGAGGGGAATGGCAACAAATTCGCGCGTGCCGCAGCGCTTGCCGTTTCGGAAAAACCCGGAAAGACCTCTTTCAACCCTCTTGTCGTATACGGTGGCGCAGGGCTTGGCAAGACTCATCTGATCCAGGGGATAGGCAATTACGTCAAAACCCACTATCCTGAGAAGCGTATGGCGTACGTAACCAGTGAAAGTTTCACCAATGATTTTGTCACTGCGATTCGGAACGACCGCGTTCAGGAATTCAGCCGAATCTACAGGAATTTTGACTTGTTGATGGTAGACGACATCCAGTTCTTTGCCGACAAGGGAAAGACTCAGGAAGAATTCTTCCACACATTCAACACGCTTCATCAGATGGGCAAACAAATTGTCCTGACATCTGACCGACCACCCAAAGAACTAAAACACGTCGAGGAAAGGCTCATTTCCAGGTTCCAATGGGGCTTGGTCACCGACATTCAACCACCAGATCTCGAAACACGAATTGCCATTCTTCAAAAGCGAAGTGAAGAAGATGGCGTTTATCTGCCGGCCGATGTTTGTGAGTTTGTAGCCATGAACATAACATCCAACATACGTGAATTGGAAGGTTCCCTGATCAAACTGCTGGCTTATGCATCCATCGCAAACACGGAACTTTCGTTGGATCTCGCCAAATCGGTTCTGAAAGATACCATCGCGGTGAAGAAGAAAAACCTTTCAATAGAGATGATCCAAAAAACCGTGGCCGATTATTATGGCATTGCGGAGGACCTGCTTAGGGCAAAGACGCGCAAGAAGGAAATCGCCGAGGCCAGACAAGTCTGCATGTTCCTGATCAAAGAGGTCTTGGGTTGTTCATTGAAGACGATCGGGCTTCACTTCGGTGGAAGGGATCACTCCACCGTGATTCACGCCATCAAGCAAGTTGATGAGTGGGTTTCAGTAAACCCGAAAGCCAAGGACGATATTGCCACAATCAAGAGAAAAATAGAATTGGCGGGATTCTAGTGTTCTTATTTGTTTGTCGCGTCACCCCCGCAAGAAGAAGAGGGCGTCATTACTTTTGTTTGACAACAAACTTCCCAAGCCTGTCGAATCCTGCAACGACCAGGGCGGCGAGAATCACCAGATAAGCTTTCGAATCGATCAGAAGTGGCAAGATCTCGAGACTCGGATTTCGCCATTGTTCACGGAGGGTTCCGATCGATTCTCTGGTACTGTCCAGAAGGAATGACCAATCAACCGAGTAAATGACGAGAGGGCAACCAACCAAAAGAACAACCGCGAAAAGGCCCCATTCGAGATAGTCAAACGGTTTCGATTTTGATAACACTATCCTTTCCATCACAGAGTCAGAAAAATTCGGTGACAACTCCACTTTCGGCGATTCGGCCAAACAGACCCACATCTGACGATAGATATGTAAGTCTGTACGGCATTTGCTGCATTCTTTCAGGTGAACGTCGAAGTCGGCGAGGGCTGCTGAGCTTTCTGACGCAATGGATTGGAGTTCGAAGTCTGTCAAGTGTCTCATGCTCTCAACTCCTCATCTTGAAATTTCCGGATGAGCCTGTCTTTTAGCATTTTTCTCGCTCTAAAGATATAACTCTTCACGGTGCCCTCCGGAAGGCCCATCGTCGTGGAGATTTCCTCATAGGTCATTTCATCAACGTGAAAAAGACCGAGAATGGTCCGATAAACATCCGGAAGGGATAGTATTTCTTTTTGCATAAGATCACGCAAGTCCTTCTGTTCGAGAAGAACATCCGGGGTCAAGTGATTTCCCCACAGGTCTTCAGAAATAGTCTGCTCATAAGATACACCCTCATCTGATTCCAGATTCGAATCCTCGTAAAGCGACACTTTCTTCTTTTCAAGATGGCTTAGCGTGGTATTGTGCGCTATTCGTGCAATCCAGGTTGACAGCTTTGAGTTGAATTCGAAAGATGCGAGATTCTTGAATACTTTGACAAAAACATCCTGGCAAATTTCTTCCCGCGTTGACGGATTTGAAATCAATCTTGACACAATATGGATGACCAGTTTCTTGTAATCGCGGATGATGCGTTCAAATTGTCGTTCGTCGCCACTGAGAATACTCTGAATCGTTTTACGATCGGAGCTCATGCACTCCTGTTCTTTTCCAATTGCGGTCGTGCTGGTTTGCTGACGGGCAAAGGCCTTTACTGATGAGTAGACCGATAACCCGACACAAAGTTTCAAAATACTGCAACATTTTCCTGTATCGAAAGTCTATTCGGATAGACATAACAGATACAAGAATTTAGGATACGAGAATTTATATCTAATTGGTGGAAGAAACAACCTAACAGGAGTGACAACATGAATCAATTTGAATTCCTCATTCCAATCGCTTTTTTCGTAATTGTGGCGGTGATTTTCAAAATCGTCACTGAAAACAGGACCAGACAGAAGCTGATTGAGAAAGGTATGCTGGATGAAAGGACGAAATACCTATTTATGCATCCGGCACCACAATCATTGAATTCACTCAAATGGGGCATGGTGCTGATCGCCGTTGGTTTGGCGTTGGCCCTGGTAAATCTCTTTCCCATCGCATTCGAGGGTCCAGCATCCATCGGCCTGATGATGCTGTTTGCCGGTACGGCATTTATCTTGTATTTCATTATTGCAAAGAAACACGAAGAAAAAGACGGTCAATAACCTAAGGAGCTCTTCCATGTCCAACGTGTTTCTTACTTGTGTCAGCGTCTGGATTATTGCGTTTGGCGTTTCATCTGTATTAAGCGCCAAAGTGGTCGATGTTGAAATTAACCGGCAAGACAAACCGTTCGTCATTTTCGGTTACTCCGATTCGGAAGACGGTGACGGAACGATCAGCTTTTATCAGAACACTTTTCTTTACAGTCTGGAAGTGAAAGCCTGGGGAGAAATCGAACTCACGGAAGACGACCGGAGTATCAAATCCATGCCGGAAAACGCCTATCTGATAATAAAGGAACGGAATTGGTTCACATACCGCGAAATAGAAATCCGCCATAGTCCAGGTGGCTTGGAAAAACTCTATTTCGTCCAGGGTCGTCCGCACGACTGGGACGATGATACGCAGCGATGGCTGGCGGAGAGACTCCCGGATATTGCCCGTCAAACAGGTCTTGGCGCCCGCTACCGAATAGAACGGATTATCAGTCAAAGGGGAACAGCGGCGGCTATAAAGGAAATCTCGTATGCCCGTAGCAATCGGGCCATCAGGATTTACGCCAACGTAATAGCCTCCCAGAAAGATCTGGGGTCTGAAGTGACCCAACGTCTCATTTCGGCAGTAGCCGAGGAAATGTCAAGCAGCTCCTCACTGTCAGAAACATTGATCATGATCGCCGGCAAGGCCCCTCAGGATTCCAGCATTACCGAATCGCTCATGAAAGCGGTCGAGAACATATCATCAAGTTCCAAGCAGAGCGCAACACTGATAACCATCGCCGAAAGACGCGGCTTGGAATCAAATTCCGCCCTGGCGATGGTAAGGACCATCGAATCGATCTCCTCAAGTTCGGCACAGAGTGAAGCGCTGAGCGCCCTCCTCAGATATGCACCGTCCACGGATGACGTGTGGCTTGAGTATCTGGATGCCGTTCAGGCTATCAGCAGTTCATCCAAACAAGGAAAAATGCTCGAAAATCTGATCGAAAAAAAACCCGGCGGCTATCGGGTGTGGCGCAAGATGCTCAAAGTGATCGAAGGTGTTTCGTCGAGTTCTGCTCAGGGCGATGTCCTGGAAGCATTTGCAGCCGCCTGCCCTACGGATGAGGACATCATGATGGACTTCATTCGGACGGTAGGTTACATCAGCTCATCATCACAGCAAGGCCGCGTACTGATGGCATTGCTGGAAAAGAACGGGTTGAGTTCCCGCGTATTGGAGGCTGTTATTGAGTTTGCCAATGCTGAAATTTCTAGTTCGTCAGTTGCAAAACGTGTAACCGATCGGGCGACCCGCGCTCTCTTGAAAAAGTAGCAGTGGTTTCCTGCTTACATATCTATGATCTTTCCCGGATTGAAGAGATTCTTCGGATCGATCGATCGCTTGATGTTCTTCATCATTTGAATTTCCGCATCGGACCGTTGCAGATGTAGCAGTTTCTTCTTCAGAAGTCCAATTCCGTGCTCCGCACTGACGCTGCCGTGGTATTGCCGAATCAGTTCACACATTGCGATGTCCAAGTCCGCGGTGGTTGCGCGGAATGAATCGGGTTTCATGTGTGACCGATCAATGACGTTGACGTGAATATTGCCATCGCCGATATGGCCAAATAACAAAACATCAAAATTTTGATAACGCGATGAAATGAGGTTTCTTAGATCCCCGAGAAAGGACGGCATGGATGATACCGGGACCGCGACGTCATTTTTGTGGACAGAACCCAACATGCTGATGCTTTCAGAGATATCTTCGCGATAGGCCCAGATCTCAGTGAATGAAGCGGAGCTTGTGGCCACGGTCCCATCTACAATCAAGCCATCGACCGCCAACCACTCCAGAAGTTGCACCAGCTGATTTTGTTTACCGCCTTCGTCAATTTCCACGACCACATAGAATGGGTAGTCTCCGGCAAATGGCCTGCGCAAAGACCGATGTGCCAAAACCGCATCCAAACAAGCGGCGGAGAAGAATTCAAAAGCCGTCACATCTACGCCCTCAAGTCTTATCCGGCGCAGAATAGTCATGATTGGCTCAAAATCCGAAACAGCCAGCAAAGCCACTTGCAGTTGTCTTGGTCGTGGGACGATTTTCATGGTGGCCCTCGCGATGATGCCAAGGGTCCCTTCCGCGCCAATGAAAAATTGCTTTAGATCATAACCCGAATTGTTCTTATGAAGATTGGAGTTTAGATCGAGCATTTCACCGTTGGCCACTACAACCTCCAAACCAAGTACAAGTTCGCGGGTCATGCCGTATTTCAACACCTTCAAGCCGCCGGCATTTGTGGAGATGCATCCTCCGATCTGGGCGCTGCCGCGAGCCGCAAAGTCAAGCGGAAAATAGAGCCCCTCTTCAGATACCATACGTTGAACATCTTCCAAAATGGCGCCCGCCTCCACTTGTACACTTCCCGATTCAACGTCCATAGCGTTTATTCGATCCATTTTGGATAAGGAAATCACAACCTCATGATTGGCGGCAACGGCGGCCCCGGCGTAACCGGTTCTGCCTCCGGATGGCACCATGGAAAGGTTGTTTTCATAACAGTACCGGACAACCTCGCGAATTTCATTCAGAGATCTCGGAAAGACTACAGCTAAGGGAGCCGGCGTGTGCACGATCGTACGATCTTTTCCATATTCCAATATGAGGTCCGGATCGACTACAACACGATCGGGGCTGAATCGGAGCAGCAAAGAGGATTTTTGATCTTCAAGAGTCATGATTTCTCCTTCAATGAAGAATATCGACAATTGTCTTTCTTCATGAAAGGGATTTGTTGTTGGAAGGCATCTGCAAAAACAATGTTTACGTGAGCTTGGGATTGCATCCGAAAAGAGAATAGTGCAAATTCCGAAGAAACGCCTGAGAGTCAAGTCTCACCATAGCTGAAAAGGATCGCATTATGAGGACAGTTTTGTATTCAGTGCTTTTGTTCATGAATCCGGTCTTTTCCACTCTGACCGCTCAGGGAAAACATGAATGGCGTGAAAATCGGTCGTCGGGCTATACGTACAAGACAGTTACCAATGATCCCACCGGCACCCGAATCTATACGCTCACAAACGGACTTACGGTGTACCTGTCCGTATACAAGAATGCACCACGTATTCAGACGAATATTGTGGTCCGTGCCGGCAGCAAGCAAGACCCATCCGATGCGACAGGACTGGCCCACTACCTTGAGCACCTGTTGTTCAAAGGTACCGACCAATTCGGAACCACAAATTTTGAACAAGAAAGACGTGAACTAGAAACAATTGAACATCTGTTTGAAACTTATCGGGTCACGCATGACACCAGCGATCGGAGACGAATCTATCATGAAATCGATTCGATTTCCAACCTGGCCGCATCGTACGCCGTTGCGAACGAATACGATCAACTCGTGTCGGGAATCGGCGCCAAAGGTACTAATGCCGGCACGTGGTATGACTTCACCGTGTATGTCAATGACATTCCATCCAGCGAACTGGAACGATGGCTCGTTGTTGAGGCGGAGCGTTTTCGAAATCCGGTTTTCCGCATTTTTCACACCGAGCTTGAGGCGGTGTATGAAGAGAAAAATCGCACGCTGGACAACGACCGCCGCAAAACGCATTATGCCATGATGGAAGAGCTTTTCAAAAGGCATACGTACGGAACTCAGACGACCATAGGAACAGTCGACCATCTTAAGAACCCATCTCTCAAGCGTATTCGTGAGTATTTTGAAACCTACTATGTGCCAAACAACATGGCCATATGTATGGCCGGCGATTTTGATCCGGATGCGGCCATTCTCCTTATTGACAAGCACTTTTCCGCGTTCAAAAGAAAAGATGTGCCGGCGTTCACATTTCTTCCTGAGTCCGAAGTTCTCCCGGTCACTGAGCGAACCGTGATGGGTCCGGATGCGGAATCGGTCACTCTCGGTTACCGATTTCCTGGGGCCAATCATCCGGATACAAAAACACTATCACTGATTGATCTGATTTTGTCAAATGGTACGACCGGGCTGATCGATCTTCATTTGGAGCAAAAACAAAAAGTCCTCAGCGCCGGTTCCGACATCGCCATTTACACAGACTACAGTGTGCACACGCTGTCCGGCAGGCCGCGTGATGGACAGAGCCTCGAAAATGTCAGAGATCTTTTGCTTGGACAACTCGATCTGATCAAAAGAGGCGAATTTGAAGCATGGCTTGTACCGGCCATTATTCGCAATATGAAGATAGGACGAACCCGCCAGCTGGAGAGCAATCAGGGCCGTGTGAGCGCCATGTTTGAGAGTTTTGTAAACGGTACATCGTGGGTGGATGAGGTTTCTTCGATCGATCATATGTCCCGAATCACAAAAAAGGATGTGATGGATGTAGCCTCAAGATATTATGGCAACAATCATGTAACGATTTACAAAAGGTCCGGAGTTGATTCGACGGTTAAGAAGATTGACAAGCCGCACATCACACCGGTTGCGTTGAACCGTCAGAGTCAAAGCGAGTTTCAAAGAAAATTGTCATCCATACCTTCCGGAAAGCTGGAACCCGTATTTGTCGATTTCAAGCAATCGGTACTCCAATTAGAATTGAACAGCGGCGTTCCGATCTATTATTTGAAAAACGAAGAAAACAAATTGTTTACCATTTATTACGTCCTGGACATGGGGAGAGCCCACGACAAAAAGCTTGAATACGCGGTGGACCTTCTTGAATACCTTGGCACTGACAAATTTACCGCGGAGGAAGTGCGCAAGGAATTCTACAAGCTGGGCTGCAACTTCGGCGTTTCGGCAGGGGAGGAAGAGACGTATGTTTATCTGAGTGGCATGGAGGAAGATTTTGACGCCGGATTGTCCCTTTTTGAACACCTCCTCCACAATGCCAAACCGGATCAGGAAGCCTTGGATCTTCTCATTCAGGGTGTTTTGAAATCAAGAAGCGACGCCAAACTCAACAAAGGGAACATACTCACCGCGCTCAGCCGATACGCCACATTTGGCCCGGTCAATCCATTCTCGGATGTCTTGTCGCAAGCGGAATTAATCTCGTTGAAAGCCGATGATCTGGCAGGCAGGCTTCATGAGTTGTTTTCATATCCACATCGTGTCCTATACTATGGGGCTCGTGAAGAGAATAAGCTTAAAAGCTCACTCAAGAAATATCATCACGTTCCAAGATATTTCCAACCCCTTCCGGCCAAAACAGAATACGTTCGTTTGGACACAAAAGACAGCAAAGTGTACTATGTTCCGTACGACATGGTCCAGGCGGAAATCGTCTGGTTGAGCAAGTCTGAGCCTTACCATGTCGAATGGGCGCCCACCGTGAGCTTGTTCAACGAATACTTCGGCGGCGGCATGTCCTCCATTGTCTTTCAAACGATCCGGGAGTCAAAAGCACTGGCGTATGGCGTTTCTGCGAGGTACAGCCCTCCCTCAAGAAAAGGGGATCCTTACTACATTACAGCCTACGTCGGAACACAGTCCGACAAAATGGTCGAGGCAATCGACGGAGTCAACGAACTTCTCACAACTCTTTCCAGATCGGATCTTCAATTCCAGTCGGCCAAACAGTCCATCAAAAGTCGGATTGAATCAGAGCGGATGACAAAAACCGGCATCCTGTTTGGATATGAAAACGCCCGAAAACTCGGTATAGAATTTGACTTGCGAAGAACCATTTATCAAGGTCTGGACAGTTTGAGCTTTGAGGATATCCAGAAATTTCAGGAGACATACATACGGAATCGCCCTGCGGTATACTGCGTCATCGGGTCGAAGGAACGTCTGCATTTAGATAACCTGAAGAGATACGGTGAAGTGATTGAATTGTCACTGGAAGATGTGTTTGGTTATTAGGACAGACAACGACACCTTGGAGAAGCAATGTCATGAGCCAGAAAAGACACCTTTTCGTTGATATTTTCCGAGGTTGGGCCGTTATTGCCATGATCGAGACCCATGCTTTCAACGCCTGGATGGATGGGGATCTACGCCTGTCTTCATGGTTTCCCTATCTGAACGTGGTCAACGGGTTTGTGGCCCCGTCGTTCTTGTTTATTGCCGGCGTTTCGTTTGCATTTGTTGCGGAAGCCCGATGGAATGAGATCATCCGTTTGTCGCGTTCCCTGAGTCAAACGTTCAGACGTCTTCTGATGATACTGGGTCTTGGATACTGGCTGCATTTGCCCCGAATGGAATGGCACAGCCTGATTCCATCTGTGGTGGCCGAAGATTTGCCGGAGTTCTTTCGGGCCGACGTACTCCACACCATCGCCGTTAGTCTGATTCTTCTGCATGTGGGAGTTTTGGCTTGCAGAAAGAAGCCCGTCTTTATCACGATGCTGTCTCTGGCCGCTGTCGCCGCTCTTCTCGCTACACCGGCATTGTGGCGCATCGATTTTTTCCAATTCTGGCATCCTATGTTGGCCACTTACATGAATGGGATGCATAATCCTCTCTTTCCGCTCTTTCCGTGGTGTGTGTTTGTGTGGTGCGGGGCTTTGGCTGGTTTCTGGTTCCTAAGAAGCCCCGAGGACGGTCTTGAAAAACGGGTTTCGGCCATTGCCGGAGCCGGTGTACTAATCTTTGTCGCCGCGTACGTCAGCGACATGTCTTCCATTCGGGTGTTTGATTATGACAATTTCTGGTTGGCAAGTCCAAACTGGGTGTTGATGCGTCTCGGTATTTTGTGTGTCTTGTTTGCCATGCTCTGGTTGCTGGAGCATTGGAATTGGCACACTTCGGCCGTGATCCGGCGATTTGGTAGCCAGTCGCTGTTCGCCTATGTCGTACATTTGATGATTATCTATTCCATCACTGGCGAAAAAGCAGGATTTCCGATACTGGATCAAGATCACAGTGTGACCGGGACTGTCCTACTTTTCGTCATCTTATTGATTGTCATGTATTTTCTGACGGAGGCATGGGCCTTCGGCAAAAAGAAAATTTTCAAGAAGCCGGCTCATTGAATGCGCGTGTATCGTATTTTCCAGAGGATCCTCCAGTTCATGCCCTGATCATCTGAGCGTTCCCAGTTCCAGGTAAACGTTTCATCGGATATGTCATACCAGACCATTCGCTGCAGCCAAACAACCCCTTTTTGGTTTCTGGCATGACGGCTCAAGATCATTTGCCCATCCTTGAACTCACCAGCGAAATCGAGGTATGATCCGGTATTATCCACCCAGGTCTGTTGCCATTGTTTGGTCGTTGGATTAAATACTGAAACGCTCATGCCGTGAAACGAGCGAAACGAGTCGCTGAAGGACTCATAAATGACACAACCATCGTACTCTTTGCGAATGGCGTTCCGACCCGATTGGATATGACCAGCGGTATCCTGCCATTCCAATAGCCAGTCACCAATCCAGAAATCGAACTGTGAAGATTCCGGATATGAACACGGCACCTGGGCGACCAGCGGCGCTTTGAGCAGACACACAACGAAAATAATAAGGCGCATAAGCTCTCCTGTTTCTTTCCAATAGAATACGATCAAGAGTTCCTCATTCCATTCCCCAATGCCGGGGATATCGTGTTACTGGGTTCCTCAGTATGCTGTAGCTAATTACAGGGCCGCCATCTATATTTGTTTCATGCCAAAACGCTTCTCCCAATTCGTTCAGGTTGGCAAACGGAAATTCGAACTCTCCAATCTGAACAAAATCATCTTCCCGGATGATGGAATCATCAAAGCGGAGCTAGTGGAGTATTACCTCACTATAGCTCCGACGATTCTGTCTCATATCAAGGGCAGGCCGCTGTCGCTGGTCAGATATCCGGACGGCATATCCGGCGAGTCCTTCTTTCAAAAAAACAAACCAGAATGGGCTCCCGTTTGGATCGAATCGGTAAAATTGGGAGGTGAAACCAAGGATTATCCGCTCGCCAACGAGGAGGCCGCTCTCGTCTGGCTCGCCAATCTCGCCTGCATTGAATTGCACCAGATGCACGGCCGGTCACCCCACTTTGACAAACCGGATTATATGGTTATCGACCTCGACCCTCCGGATGATTTTCCGTTTCCGCGCGTCGCTGAGCTCGCACATGATTTGAAGGAACACGTGGAAACGTTTGGTTATCATGTGTTTGTGAAAACGACGGGCAGGAAGGGTGTGCACCTTGTTATGCCGGTCGAACCGCGATACAGTTTTGATGAAGTCTTTGAAGCGGCCAAAGACATTGCCAAACCATTTGTCGACAAATTCAGTTCTGTGGCGACGCTTCATATTGCGAAAGAACATCGAAAAGGCCGTGTTTTGATCGATGTATACCGAAACCGGACCTCCCAGACTATTGTATCGGCCTACAGCGTCCGGGGATTGCCCGGCGCTCCGGTATCCACGCCAGTCACCTGGGAAGAGCTGGCTCGAATATCCCATTCGCGCGAACTCAACATATCCAATGTTCCTGAACGTATCCTGACCAGTGGTGATCCATGGGAGACCATCTCAGCCTATGCCGTACACCTTCACACAGAACGGGCCGTTTCGAAGGTGGATCGTAAAAAAACAGGTCCATCCCGCACTCACAAAACACCCGAACAACTGGAATCCTACGCAAAGAAACGGGTCTTTTCAAAGACGACGGAGCCGCAACCAGAGGTCGAAACCGGTTACGGCAACGCGTTTGTGGTGCATCGTCATCATGCATCGCGACTTCATTATGATCTGCGACTGGAAGTCGACGGCGTATTGAAGTCGTGGGCAGTTCCAAAAGGGCTTCCGCCCAGACCGGGCGTCAAGCGACTGGCCGTCAATGTCGAAGATCATCCTCTGGAATACGCCAATTTCGAGGGTCACATACCGAAAGGAGAGTATGGTGGTGGTCAAATGTGGGTTTTTGCCAGAGGAAACTACGTTCGGACCAAGGAGAAAAAGAACGGGTTCTATTTCCGGCTCCACAGCCGTGAAATTTCAGCCGAATATCGAATCCATTTGATGAAAGAGAATCAGTGGCTACTGGAAAGAGTTGACAATCCACAAATTGACTGGTTGCAGGCCCCCATAGAGCCCATGCTGGCGGACAGCCGTGACCGGCCAATGGATTCAGACGATTTCATCTACGAAGTCAAGTGGGATGGAATTCGGGCGATCATTAGTATGGACGATGGACAACTCCGCCTGCGGAGCCGAAATGGTATGGAACTCACCGCCCAGTTTCCGGAATTGTCAGTTCCTGAACAGGCCTTTCGCGCCAGCGGGGGCGTCTTTGACGGCGAGATTGTCTGCCTGGATGACAAAGGAAAACCCGTTTTCAAGGATGTCATTCACCGGATGCAGCAGAAAACGGACGGCGCCATCGAGAGAGCCCGCGCCAAGAATCCCGCCGTTTGCTACGTTTTTGATTGTCTGTACCTCGACGGAAGATCGATCATGCAGGAACCGTTGTCCCGTCGGAGAGAGTGGTTGGACGATGTCATCAAACCTGATACGCCATTCCGGCTAAGTTCTGGAATCCGGGAGGGTCATGAACTGTATGCGGCGGCCAAACAACTTGGACTGGAAGGCGTTGTCGCGAAACGGATGAGCAGCCCGTATCTTCCGGGAAAACGAAGTGAGCATTGGCTTAAGATCAAGACACGGAACACGCTTGATTGCCATATCTTGGGATACACCAAAGGCAACGGCGACCGGGAACCGTATTTTGGGGCGCTTCACATTGGGATTGCAGAGAAGAAGCGATGGCGCTATCTTGGCAAAGTTGGCACCGGATTTGACGAAAAAGCGATGAAAGAAATCTCATCAAATCTCAAATCGCTGAACAAAACGGAACGCTTGATCAAAGAAAAACCGGTTGACGATAACATAACCAGCTGGGTGGAGCCCTTGTTGTCCTGTGAAGTTCTATATGCTTCTTTGACAAAGGACGGCATGTTGCGTGAACCGGTTTTTATCAGACTTCGTCCGGATAAATAGATGTCGCAAGAAATCACCATTCATAAGGAGTAGCATGGGCAACTTGAAACCGGTCCTGGCCTTTTTGTCGGCTTTGAAGCGTCACAACAATCGACCGTGGTTTGCAAAACACAAGGAAGACTATGAATCGGCCAGGAGGATATTCGAAGACTTTATCTTCGAAGTGATTCAGAGAGTTCAGGAATTCGATGACACGATTGGACACCCGGAACCCAAGGACTGCATATTCCGCATCTACAAAGATGTGCGATTTTCCAAAGACAAGGCGCCGTACAAAACAAATTTTGGCGCCGTGATTGCCCAAGGCGGAAGAAAAACACAAAAAGCCTGCTATTATGTGCAAATCTCTCCTGGAGATCATATGCTGGGTGGAGGAATTTACTTGCCTCCGCCAGATCAACTAAAGCGTTTGCGCGGACATGTCCTTGAACGAGCGGATGAGCTTCACAGGATATTGTCGGCAAAGGCCTTCCAAAGGTACTTCGGCGGAATGTGGGAAGAGGACAAACTTGTGCGGCCTCCAAAAGGCTTTGATGTCGACGATCCCAATATTGAATTGGCCAAACACAAACACTTTGTTGTCTCTCACAGCCTTAGCGACAAGGACGTGTTGAGCGGCGACATCGTCAAAAAGGTTGGAGACGGGTTCCGAATGATGAAGACGTTTAATCGCTTTCTGAACGAAGCCTTGTAGAGCCCAATGAATTCCGCTGTATGATACGCGACCGTCGAAGTTCGGAACATCCGCCGGCTGAAAAAAATTCCGTGTTCAAAAATCGGTGGAGGTGAGCCGTGTGGATTTGTATATTGATGCCATGTTAGCGGCAAACACCACTCACCCTGTTCTTCCCTCCCGTCGTTTGATGGAACGAGCGCTTCTAAGCAAAGACGCCTCCTACGACGGTATTTTTTTTGCCGCCGTTAAGACAACGGGGATTTTTTGTCGACCATCGTGTCCGTGCAAGAAGCCCTATTTGAAAAACGTGGAATTCTATGCGTCGGCGCGCGAGGCCTTGTTTTCAGGATTCCGACCGTGTCGACGGTGTCGGCCAATGGAAACCAATGGTGAACATCCGGATTGGGTGCAATCGCTGCTGCGGCATATTGATGGCAATCCCGACTTGAAATTGAAAGACCACGAGATTCGGGACATGGGCATTCAACCCGAGAAGGCACGAAGGTACTTCTTAAGAAACTTTGGGATGACGTTTCAAGCCTATTCCCGTGCAAGACGCCTTGGTACTTCCTTCCAAAAGATCAGAAAGGGAAATAAGTTGGACGATGTTATTCTCGAACACGGTTACGAATCCCACAGCGGATTCCGCGATGCTTTTTCGAAGATATTTGGTACGCCTCCCGGAAGAAGTGTGAATTCGGAGTGTGTAATCACCTCATGGATCGAAAGCCCATTGGGGCCTCTTGTCGCGGGGGCCACGTCCAAGGGCATATGTCTCCTTGAGTTCAGCGATCGACGAATGCTCGAAGCACAAATCAAGACACTGAAAACCAGATTCAAGTGTGCCATTGTTCCGGGGTCAAATGAATGGCTGGAGATGGTGGCGATTGAATTGACGGAGTATTTTGCCGGAAGGCGCAAGCAATTCACCGTCCCTTTGATCTATCCTGGAGCGCCTTTTGAGGAACGCGTATGGAATGGTCTGTTGCGCATACCGTATGGAGAAACACGTTCGTACGAAGCCTTGGCGACCGAAATAGGAGCGCCGAGAGCCCAACGTGCCGTAGGGCGCGCCAATGGTATGAATCGAATCGCGATTCTCATTCCATGTCACCGCGTTGTGAACAAAGATGGCAAACTGGGTGGATATGGAGGAGGACTGTGGCGGAAACAAAGGCTTCTCGATCTGGAGCGTGGAAAGTTTGATCTTCTAGTTGGAGCAGCAGCAGGAATTCCACCAGAGAGGTCTATTTGATCAACCGAAAAAACAATCATTTAAGTATTATTCTCTGATGCTGATCAAGAAAAAGTGTTGCATGGAAGTAAAGAAGAATTATATTCATAGTAGTCACAACTACTATGATTGCTTCAAACAATATTCTTACCGAGCTTGGGTTCACAGCCCTTGAGTCCGACATATATGTTTTTCTGTTGCGCGAGGTACGCGCCTCGGGGTATCGTATTGCCCATGGAATAAACAAACCTGTCGCCAACACTTACAAAGCATTACAATCCCTTGCGCAGAAAGGCGCCGTGTTGTTCGAAGAGGGCGACAGCAAAATGTGCCGGCCTGTCCCTTTGGATGAACTCCTTGGGAAGATCGATCGTGAATTCAAAGAACGCATCCGTATTGCGCGCGACACTTTGGCCAACGCCCAACCACAATTGTCCGATCAAAGAATCTATCAACTACAGACCCCTGAACAGGTGTTTGACAGGTGCCGGGCCATTCTGGATGCCGCCACGAGTGTCGTATTGGTCGATGCCTTCCCCAAGCCATTGGAAAACTTGCGTGATGATTTGATCCGTACGACTTCGCGCGGCGTAACTACTGGAATCAAAGCCTATAAGGCCGCCGACATACCTGGAACGACGCTAGTCCACATTGCGAGCGGTGATGAGGTTCTTAACCGTTGGCCATGCCAGTGGCTCAACATGGTGGTCGATGGAAGAACATACGTCATGGCCCTCATGGATGCCCCGGGTCAATTGACTTTGCATGCGGTTTGGTCGGAAAGCGCCTATCTGTCGTGGGTATATCACAGCGCGCTATCCAATGAAATACGGATGGCGGCGGTGAATTCGCTCCTATCTGGACCCGTATCCGTAGAGGATATACGAAAGGTCATTCGAGGGTTGGAACCCATCATGGCGCGCGACGCGCCCGGATACTACGCACTGCGGTCCCTGATAACACCACGATCCATTCAAGAATGAGACCCATGAACCCCAGACTATTCCAACGTATCCCACAGATGCTTGTCTTGTTCATCCTTGCCGGTTGTGCTTCCCAGCGTGTGGACGTCAAGCCGGAAAGCCAGCCTGGACAAATCCGTTACGCTTCGTACACGACCTTTTGGGATAATCTTACTCATCATCTTCGCACCGACACGCTGGCTGAAGAACACTTGGAATTCGCCGAAGCGATACGAATGGTGGAAGAAGGCCGCTATGCTGAGGCGACCGAATCATTAACCGGTGTTGTATCCTCTGCGGATTCCGCCATCGTATCAGCCGCGAAATCCCTTCGAGATGCGTTGCTTCTGCTCCAGCAACGATGGCAGGATCTGGCGGCGACTGGAGACTCCGTAATTGGATCGGCTCTGGCAATCAGCGAAAGAGAGAAATATTATTTTGAAGATTCTTCATTTGTTGTGCCGATGCCTTTGAGCGCCACCAAGTGTCCCATGATCGATGTGACCATCAATGGCATTCGAAAGCGATTTTGGCTGGACACCGGCGCCGGAATGACTGTCCTTTCATCCGAAACGGCGGCCCAATGTGGTGTGATACCATTGTCTTTGAGCCAAGGAACGGCCGGTACCGCTACAACCAAGACGGTGGGTTTCCAACCGGCCTCAATTAGGCATATCGGCCTGGGCAAACTGACAATTCGGAATCATCCTGCGCTTATTATTGACGCCAAAAATCTCCGATTCAAACTGTTTGGATTGTTCACACTTCTCAGGATCGATGGTATCATCGGCTGGAACGCCATTCAGCATCTCGACCTGACGCTGGATTACAGGAACAAAACATTGCGAGTTGCAAAGCCGACAGTGTCCACTCTTGTCAATCGAAACCTTATTTGGTTCAACTACCCGATACTCCGTGTAAACGATGCCGCAGGCGTTGCGATGTTGTTTGGGATTGATACGGGCGCCAATCGAAGTTCAATAACTCGCAGTATACTGACCAAACTACCGGATGCGATCTTTCGGGAGGAAGAGCGCTCGCTTGGTTCAGCGGGTGGAATGGAAAAGATCCGGAGTGTTCGTATGGACGAACTGAACCTTCATGCATCCGGGTACCGCTTCCGATTCAGCCAAATTCATTCCAATCCTGTCGGCGGGACTCTGTTTGTTAAAACGGACGGGACGCTAGGCTCCGATGCTTTTCAGAAAGGAAGAGTGCAGATCGATTTCACCAACGGGCTATTTCGATATGAGGAATGAAAGAAATTCCAGCGTCAGATCCAGCGAACGCCAGGCTCAATAACAGATCGTTGATTGTGGGTGGTTTTTTGACGAGATTCCTCTGCCCACCAACGAATCAGGAGAATACCATGAAACGATTTGTTTTGATCGGCTTCTTTCTTCTGCAGAGTTCACCCTGCCTTCGTATTCACGCCCAATGGACCGGCGACACCACACAAAATAGCGGCATTGCCGTACTTTCTGGCGAACAGGCGTTGCCGAAGACAGCGCTCACGTCCGATGGTGGTTGTTACATTTCCTGGTTTGACAATCGACATGGAGATTACGCCGTCTACTTGCAGAAATTAAACGCGTTGGGCATGCCTCAATGGACATCAAACGGCATGCTCATTAGCAATCACGCCCAGAATTCATCTCTCGTTGACTATGACCTGACGGTCGACCTGAGTGACAACGCGGTCGTTGTATTCACGGATATCCGAAGTGGAAATCTCAACCCCTACGCTTATAAGATCAGTCCGGCTGGGACTTTCTTGTGGGGGGCCGACGGAATTACTCTCACGGATTCAACGACATATTATCAACCCAATCCCAAAGTGGTTACGACATCGGATGGTGGAAGCGTTGTCCTCTGGATTTATGCGTCGACACCACGAAAAATTGCCATTCAGAAATATAACTCAATGGGCATTCCCCAATGGGGAGAGACGCCGTTGCGGTTATCGAGTGGGACTTCTGAGAATTATGACTGGCCATCCCTCGTGCCGTCGGATTCCGGGTCCGTCATACTGTTTTGGTGCGGCTACACGGGCACCTTCATCAGTCCATCAGGGTATAAGCTGTACACTCAGAAATTCTCCGCCAATGGGGCATCCGTCTGGAATGCAGATCGCGATACGGTTTACAACCTTGGGAGGGTCAGCGGATTCTATACGCCCCGAATATTTTCAGACGGTGTCAACGGAGCCGTGTTTTGTTGGAGAGACGATAGAAACAGTGACAATCTGCAGAGCGCATATGTTCAAAGATACAATGTGAACGGATTGGCACAATTTCCATTGAATGGCGCTGAATGCTCAACGCTCGGCAGTAACAACCATTTTGATCCGATTGCTTCTTATGATGTCATTACTGGAACGACGTATGCTTTTTGGATGGAGGCGAATGCAGGACAGACCCTTGCTGGCGGTCTTTACGGACAACGGTTTTCTTCGAACGGCACAAGGCTCTGGGCAGAATCCGGCGCCACCATCAAGGCCATGGACAATAATACGTTCTCAGGGCTTGCCGTATTTGCGCGACAGAACCAGGTCATTGTCCATTTCAACGAATCGCAGTTTGGATCAGCCAATAGCGTGATCAAGGCGGTTTCATTGGATTCGTCGGGAGGATTCCTTTGGTCGGGTCATATCCAGGTCGTGGGCGCATCGTCTGGAGAGAAAATCCATCTCAACAGCAAAGTGTCCGGCTCAGGCATGTCGATACTGTCATGGGGTGACCGGCGAGCAGACGGCGGGGACATCTATGCTCAAAACATTACGGTGGACGGCCTGTATGGCAATCTCGTGGTTATTGACGACTCCAGGGAACCGGCCCAGTTTGAACTAATCGGGAACTTCCCAAATCCATTCAACCCTTCCACAACGATTGCCTATATCTTGCCGAAAACAGGTTATGTTCGTCTGACCTTGTACAATACGTTGGGGCAACACGTGCGGACGCTATTCGACGGAATAGCCCATGAAGGCAAGAATGAGGCGGTCTGGGATGGCTTAGACGACCGAGGACGGGAAATGTCGTCAGGCATATACTTCTATCGACTTCAAATGGAGGGCTTGTCGATCTCCAAAAAACTGACTCTCACCAAGTAGTGTTTCAACAAAGGAGGTTCGTATGAGGAGCATCATTCCGGCGCTGTGGTTTTTCATTGCCCTGCCTGTTTGTCCAGCCCAGGAAGAGGATCCTTTGGTGTCATTTGTGCAGGGCAAGTATGAAGTCGTCGGACGCCGGGCCCTTTCGAGTGCAACGTACTCAGGTACAATCAGCGTGCATGCCCAATCTGATGGAAAACTGGAAATCGTGCGCACGATACCTGGAGAGGCCCAAGTGACAGGCAGTGGGCGCATAGAGTCCGCTATGGACGGTGTGAAGGTCCTGAAAATCAGGTTTCGGCAGGAAAACATGATCTACGAAGGCGTCTTCATGATTCATAGTGATATGGACAACTATGGCAGGCTTTCCGGCTATGTTTTTCCGAAGGAAAAATACGATGGCAAGACGTTGAAACCTATCAAGCAAGTTGACAAGCCCGGCATTGAGGCGTGGTTTATTTTGCACGATAATTAATTATTTGTTTGCACATACAAATAAAATTTAGGATATTGTTCAGTGAAAAGCGGTGATAATCCATATTGCCAGTGTTTGTACTATTCTGCTAATGCCTTGGCCAGGTCGCTTACACGGATGGCCGAGGATGCCTTTTCCAAGATCGGATTGGCTCCAACACAAGCATTCCTATTGATGTCTGCAAACAAAAATCCAGGTATTCAGCCATCAGAGTTGGCTTCCATTTTGATGTTGATGCCGTCGACGGTGACGAGGACCATTGAGAGGCTGGAGGATAAGGGTCTGGTCGAAAGAAAGTTCGAGGGAAAAACATCACACATCTTTCCAACTTCGTCCGGACTGTCTCTGGACGGCCAATTGAATGAGGTTTGGAGTGACTTATATCGGCGTTATGTTCACGTTCTTGGCGAAGAAAAATCCAAGACGTTGACGGCTATGTCGTATGCCGCAACACTGGCTTTAGAGAAATAATTTTTTCCGGTTTTATTTGTATGCACAAACAATTAAAGGAGGATGTATGAAGTCAAGGAAAGTAGGCATTATTGGATCGGGTCAGGTCGCCAAAGTATTGGCAGATGGATTCGTCAAACATGGTCATTCTGTCATGGTTGGCACCAGAGACAAAGACAAGGTATCAGAGTGGGCAAACGTCAAGAATACAAAGTTGCAGGTTGGTAGTTTTGCCCAATCTGCAGCATTTGGGGAGATTGTAGTGCTTGCCGTGAAAGGCACGGCGGCGTCGGATGCACTTCAGTTGGCTGACCCATCCAACCTTTCAGCCAAGACGATCATAGATGTCACGAATCCCATATCGGAAGAACCTCCAGTCAATGGCGTCCTGAAATTCTTCACTTCCATTAATGAATCGTTGATGGAGAGGCTCCAGAAACAAGTGCCAAAGGCCCATTTTGTAAAAGCATTCAGTTGTGTCGGCAATCCGCTGATGGTGAATCCCAGCATGGCTGAGGGCCAACCCACAATGTTCATTTGCGGGGACGACGACCAAGCCAAAAAGGAGGTCAATGAGATCCTGATTCAGTTCGGATGGGATTCGATGGATATGGGCAAAGTTGAAGCGGCCAGAGCCATCGAACCCCTGTGCATGTTATGGTGCATTCCGGGTTTTATTCAGAACTCTTGGACGCATGCATTCAAAATGCTCAGGAAATGACCTGAGCTTCTGGGCGAGTAGGGTTGGAGATTCCAGGCCTTATTTTTCGGCCCATCGCAGACAACGCGGCAATTACCAGACTGTGCGGCTACGCAACCGCACGCTTCCCTGAACCAAAAACAATTCAAAACCACGACTCTTCGACAGGAGAGAACAATAGAAAAATCGTCGTCCGACCGACTACTTTACGAACAGCAACTTACCAACGTGTCGCCAACCTTCCCATTCCGCTACGACGAAATACACGCCGGAAGCGACGCGTCGGTGTCTCCGGTCCAGTCCCTGCCAGTGAATACTATGATCACCGGCAACCTCCTGATGGTCCAACAAGATCACAACTTCACGCCCCAAAACATCCAGAATCTTGATTCTCACATGTCCAGTCCTTGGAAGGACATAGGAAATGCTTGCGGAGGCGTTGAGCGGATTTGGATAGATAGGTTTCAAACGAAAGGAGGTTCCTTTGACGTCACGTCCAACGTTAGCGGGTGCGCCCTTCCCAATGCCATTGGCGTATAGACAAAGCTGACCGACGTTCGTGAAGATTGAGATTGTATCGTGGTGCCATCCCGGGTCATCTGGCGAGAATGCGACTTCGACAACCCTCCTCTCCTGGGCCGGAATGGTGAAACTCATTTCCTCAGTCAAGAAGGACGGATGTGAGTGGATAACGTCGTACACGATGATCGAATCGACAAGGCTTGGAAAGACGTTGAACAGGACAAAGTTCCGGACCGACGTCGTGAGAATATCGACGCTATCGAATGCGATCGGTGACGGCACGCCGACAAGTGACATTGTATCGAAAGCAATCGGGGTTGAAGATCGTGGTTCAATCCGAAATCGGCCGCGGATTTCAGTGGAGTCCAGCGGGTTGGCGGTCGCAAAGTAGTTGTGTGTTGCCAAAGCCGAGTCTTCCGACGCATAGCTGTTGTACAATTGTCTGCCGAGTTGTCCGGAATTGTTATAGATGTGATTCCCATTTCCCGGGCTTCCGCCGATGATGGTTTTGTTCCAGGAAGTAACAGCGCCATAGTAAACAGCCTGGTTGTCGACAATCGTGTTGCGGAATAACGCGACCGAGTCCCCAACGACCAGCGCGGCACCATCCATGGAGAGATTGCTTGTGAAGTAATTCGAAAGTACAACCGCCTGTCGAATGCAGCCCAGTCCACCGGCCGAACCCCATACATCCACGCTTGATGCCGAGTTAGAAGTAAAGATGTTCTTGACGACCATGCTGCGGGTTGAAGCTAAGTAGAGACCACCATGGCCCGCAAAGCCACTTGAAGTGTGACGATCTCCGAGTCCCGCCTCCATACACATGAATGTGATGGCGCTATTAGATTCGATCACGTTGCCGTCAATCAGTATGTGGGAGCCGCCAAGGCATGCAATTCCCCCTCCGTACGCATCACCCGGAACGCAATTCTGTACCGTGTTGCTGACAATTCGATTGTTGCGAATAGTCATATATCTGCATTGATCAAGCAATATGCAGCCGCCATAGTAGACGTCGGAAAAGAGGCCAAGTGCGCCGCCGGTCAGCGTAAACCCCGAAATCGTGACATGTTCAACCTGCACGCCGTGAATCACACGCCGACCTTGGTCAAACGTCGACACTTCGGCGTCGAGAATCGTCATACTCCGGCCCGCGCCAAGCAGCGTCACGTAGCTCTTCGGGTTGAGAGGAAACATCTCGCCTGTCGTTGATGGACTGTAGAGTCCAGAAGCGACGTGAATCGTGTGAGGGTTGTTGATGGAAGGAAGAATTGCATCCATGGCGTGGGTAATCGTCTTCCATGGATTCTGCAGATCGCCTGTGCCGACCGAATCGTCACCTACGGTCGCCACGTAATAGTCGCCTGCCATTCCCACCCTCGTCGCGAAACTGAGAAAAAGTGCAAGGCGCATGAAGCTGGTCTTCATGATTTCTCTCCGCTTGACTAATATATGAAACCTTTATGCAAACTGTCAAGATGCCGGCTTCGTTATGGACACATGATCTATGTCATTTCTTTTTCCCAAGTCGGTCGTATATTTGTGAAACAAATCACAAACCGGGATCGGATGCTTCATATATTCCTATTTAATCATTTACTCATATAATTTCAAAGACTTGGAGACACCATGAATACTCGTATCAAATCGCTCTCTGCCTTTGGCCTTCTCCTGATCTTGGTTTCCGACATCGCATTCGCCGGCACCAACGGCTATCTATTGAATTGCTTTTGCGCGAAGTCCTATGCGCGTGGCGGTACCGTGGTTGCCATACCGGATAACAGTTCCGTCATTCTGTCCAATCCGGCCGGCCTGGCCTTTATCCCGCAACGCGCGGTCGGCGTCGGCGGTTCAGTCGACCAGTTGCAGGAAAACCTGATCGTGACGTCCTTGTCAATCGCACTTTGATTGTTGATATCTGGTTCACACGTCCGACAGAACCACA
>CAZJBS010000005.1:0-39526 GCA_964544475.1 uncultured Bacteroidota bacterium
CCCCCTGCCCCCTCCTTACTCCGGATCGTATGTGCGGAATTGCAGATTTCCTGGAGCAAGGAGGGGGAGTTCGTGGAACCACCCCCGTACCCCCTCCTTACTCCGGATCGTGTTGTACGGAATTGCAGATTTCCTGGAGCAAGGAGGGGGAGTTTTGAATGGAACTCCTCCTTGCCAGGCCTGCTGTCTTTTTCGTACGATTGGAAGTAGCGTCCCACGAGAAGTCCCCCTCCTTGCGCCAGACTTCGCTCGATTGCCGTACCATCAGGCTGGCGTAAGGAGGGGGCGCGGGGGTGGTTCAAGGGACGACACCTGCCCGGATCTTCGCGGGCGGACGTCCGGTCAGTGCGAGTGAGGACCTTATGTTTGTGATGCGAAAATCCATACGCCTGTTTCACGGATTATCCTCACTTCATCGTTGCATTTGAGGGTGTATTTGCCTAAACTGTTGCCGGCTTGTTCTGAAATGATATCTTCGCAGAGCCTTGATTGACGGGCTTTGCGGGACACTTCCCGAACCGGATCGCCCATGCAGATCACGCTTTCACCAAAACCGTCCGTCCACATCGACACGGCCGTTCCGGGCGACAAGTCGATTTCGCACCGGTGTGCCATCCTGGGCGCGATAGCCGAAGGGGAGGCGGTGCTGAATCACTTCGGACCCGGGCTTGACTGCCAATCCACGTTGTATGTCCTGCAGCAGTCCGGTGTCAAAGTCCGCCAGAAGGGCACCCAGGTGAAAATCGCGGGGGTAGGATACGGTGGCTTCCGCAAATCAACGGCGCCGCTCAATTGCGGCAATTCCGGCACGACGGCGCGCCTGATGATGGGCGCAATGGCCGGTCAGTCGTTCCAGACCGTACTCACCGGCGACGCCTCCCTGAGCCGGCGTCCGATGCGACGATTGATGGAACCTCTGATGGCGATGGGCGCCAAAATCGAAAGCAACAGCGGAGGCACGCTGCCGGTCCAGATCCGCGGCACGACCCTGCGAGGTATTTCGTACACGATGCCTGTGGCCAGCGCCCAGGTGAAATCCGGTATTCTTCTGGCCGGCCTGCATGCGGACGGCAAGACCAAACTGACCGAACCCCAACCGACGAGGGACCACACGGAGCGGCTTCTGGAGGTCATGAGCGGCAAGCGCATTTCGGGGCCCCGCGGTCTGGAAGTCTCCCGCGGTATGCCTCTGAAGAATATCACGATGGACATTCCCGGTGACGTGTCTTCGGCCGCGTTCCTGGTGGCCGCCGCGGTGGTGTTGCCGGGTTCTGAAACGGTCATCCGGCGGGTGGGTCTCAATCCGACACGCATCCGGTTTTTGAAGATATTGAAGGAACTCGGCGCCGATGTGCTCATGGAAAGCAATCTCACGCCGTCCGGCGAGCCGGTCGGCCAGATCGTCGCGCGGGGCCATGCGCGCCGCCTGCGACGATTCCGCCTTCATGGAGAAGACACCGCCCACGCCATCGATGAGATTCCCATACTGGCGGTGGTCGCCGCCTGTTGCGGTGACGGTCTGGAAGTGCGCGATGCGGAAGAGTTGCGCGTCAAGGAATGCGACCGGATCAAGGCGATTGTGAGCAATCTCCAGGCGCTGGGCGCGAACGTGACGGCATTCGAAGACGGTTTTTGCGTCGAGCCGTCGCGTCTTCGCGGCGGCGACATCGATTCGTACGGCGATCACCGGATTGCCATGGCGATGGCCGTCGCGGCCCTCACGTGCCAGTCGGAATGCCGCCTCAACGGGGCGGAGTGCGTGGATGTTTCTTTTCCAAAATTTTTTGACCATTTGACCCATTGATTGTTGAACGCAGGACGAGAACGCTCGGAGGAACCATGGCCAAAGAAAAAACCAACACAGAACGCGTGAAAGTGGGCGTGATCGGCTGCGGTGCGATCGCCCAGATTGTCCATCTGCCGATCCTGGCCAGGATGGAAGACGTCGAAATCGTGGCGATCTGCGATTCGGATCGTACGAAGGTGGAAGCCCTCGCCGAACGATACAACATCCCCAGGTATTACACCGACCATGCCAAGCTGTTGACGCTGGAGGAAATGGAAGGCGTGCACATCTGTACGCCCAATCACCTGCACGCGCCGCAGACCATCGACGCGTTGAGCGCCGGTAAACACGTCATGGTCGAAAAACCGATCGCGCGTACCTATGCCGAATCCAAAGAAATGGTGGACGAAGCCAGGAGGCGCAAAAGGAAACTGATGGTCGGCATGAACCACCGTTTCCGGCCGGATGCGATGATCCTCAAGAATTTTGTGAAGGGCAAGGAACTCGGCAAGATCTTCTACACCAAATCCGGATGGCTCCGGCGGCGCGGCAGTTGGAACGAATCGGAATGGCTCAAGAAAAAGAACATCGCCGGCGGCGGGGTATTCATGGACCTCGGCATTCCGATGCTGGACCTTTCGATGTGGCTGATGGGAACGCCCAAGGTGACCAGCGTCTACAGCGCGATGTACAATCACTATCAGAAAGAAAGCATCGAGGACTCCGCGACCTCGCTCATCCGCTTTGACAACGACGCCATGCTCAGCCTCGAAGTGAGCTGGACACTGCTGATGGAGAGCGATTTCATGTACACCAATCTCTTCGGCACGCTGGGCGGCGCCCTGCTCAATCCGCTGCGCATCCACAAGGAAATGCACAACAACCTGGTCAATGTCACGCCGACCAAAGTGGAACGACCGGAAAACAACTACAAAAAATCCTATGAATACGAACTCAAGCATTTCACGGAATGCCTGAAACACGACCGGCCCGTGTTGTCCAGCGGTGAAGAGGCCGCGGAAGTCATGCGGATTTCGGAGGCCATTTACGAATCGGCAAAGTCGAAAAAGGAAGTTCTGCTTTAGCCCTTCCCTCCCGCCATGTTTGGCAAACTGAAGGTTGGCCTTGCGCTCGGAAGCGGCGGCGCACGCGGTCTGGCCCATCTCGGCGTCATCAAGGCGCTTGAACGCGGAGGGATTCCCATCCATATCATCACCGGCAGCAGCATCGGCGCCCTGATCGGCGGCATGTATGCCCAGACTCTGGATATTCATGACGTCGAAGAACGCCTGACCCGCTTCTTCACGGGCGGGGAATTCCGGAAAACCGGCCTGCACCTGTTCAAGGACCAGATGCACCCTGAGAATTTTTTCGGCCAGGTGGCGCATGAAAGCGGCGACGAGGTGCTGATCCGTCTGGACCGGCGTCGTCTGGCTTTGATGAAGACCAACCGGCTCGGCATCATCATGGACGGTCTACTGGGCGACGGCCTGATCGAGAATACGCGCATCAAATTCGGTCCGGTGGCCACCAACCTGCAGACCGGCGAAATCGTCGTGTTTCGCAGCGGAAGCATTCGTGAAGCGATCAAGGCGAGTTCGTCGATACCGGGATTTCTGCCGCCGCTGGAATACCGCGGACTGGTTCTGGTGGATGGGGCTGTGGCCGCGCCGATACCGGTCGAACCGGCTTTTGCGCTCGGCGCGGACATGGTGATCGCCGTCAATGTGAGCCGCCCGCCGGACCACGACCCCATGCCGCTTCATGTGATCGACATTCTCTTCCGGACCAGCCAGATCACCGTGCACCGCCATGAACAGATGGCGTGCGCACGGGCGGATCTGGTCATACGGCCGGACGTCGGCGATTTCCAGTGGGCCGAATTTGATCGGATCGCTCCGATCGTCGCGCTGGGCGAATCGGCCGCCGACGCCTCGGTGGAAAACATTCGCCGACTCCTTCACAAACGCTTCCGCAAAAAACCAAACGGATCCGCGTGAGACATTCGAGCTTGCAACGGCGCTCGGACGACAGCCGGATTTCCTGTTGCATTTCTTTGACCGGTTTGATACTTTGCCGCTCAATAAGAAACGCCACCCGGCCGTAGCGGACATCGTTTGTTTGAAGACAGGAGGTCCCGATCGTTGACCTGGAGTATTGAACAGTCCAATAAAGTCTACAATGTCGAAGAATGGGGCGCCGGCTATTTTCATATCACGGCCAAAGGCACGATCGGCGTCACGCCCGCGAAAGATCCCTCCAAGTCCATCGACCTGCTGACGGTTCTGGAAGACATTCAGAACCGGGGCATTCAGATGCCCGTGCTGATCCGATTTCAGGACATTCTCCGCTCGCGCGTGAAGGAGCTGAATGAGAGTTTCCGCAATGCGATCGCCGAATACAATTACGGTGGACGTTATACAGGCGTGTTTCCGATCAAAGTGAACCAACTCCGGGAAGCGGTCGAGGAAATTCTCGACGCCGGCATTCCCTACGGCTATGGCATCGAATGCGGCAGCAAACCGGAACTGTACGCCGCGCTCGCGCTGATCGAGGACAAGGATACGCTGATCATTGCCAACGGGTACAAGGACGCCGCTTTTGTACGCACCGCCCTGCTCGGCAAGCAGCTGCGCAAGAATGTGATCCTGGTGGTGGAAAAACTCTCCGAATTGCGGTTGATCCTGCAGGTGGCTCAGGAATTGAATATCGAACCGGCCATCGGTATTCGCGCCAAACTGAGCACACGGGGCACCGGCAAGTGGGAAGCTTCGAGCGGCGACCAATCCAAATTCGGTCTTTCCACACCCGAATTGATCGAAGCGGTTGAAATCCTGAGATCGTACAATCTCCAGCACACTTTCCAGTTGTTGCATTATCACATCGGATCCCAGGTGCCGGACATCCGCACCATCAAGGCGGCGGTCAAGGAAGCGGCGCGCATTTACGTCAGTTTCCACAAGATGGGCATGAACATCCAGTACATCGACGTGGGCGGCGGCCTGGGCGTGGATTACGACGGCTCGCGGACGCCTTTCAAGAGCAGTATGAACTATACGATGCAGGAATACGCCAACGACGTCGTGTACACGATCCAGGAAATCTGCGACAGCGAAGACGCCCCGCATCCCAATATTGTCAGCGAGAGCGGGCGCGCGATTGTGGCGCACCATTCCGTTCTGGTTCTCCAGACGTTTGGTCATATCGAGAAGGCCCAGTACGCCAAAAAAGTCGACTTTACGCCCAACGATCCCGACATCATTCAGGAGATGCTGGACCTGCGGCACCAGCTTCACAAGAAAAACACAAACTACCTGGAAGTGTACCACGACGCGACACAGAGACGCGAGGAATCGCAATCCCTGTTCAATCTGGGTTACCTTTCGCTCGTCGAAAAGGCGAAGGTCGAAAATCTTTTCTGGGAAATTTCCAAGATCATCTACGATTACACCAAGACGATGGATGTCGTGCCGGAGGAACTGGCGGACCTTGAGCCGAAGCTGGCCGACCAGTACTTGTGCAATTTTTCAGTGTTCCAATCCCTCCTGGATCACTGGGCCATTGATCATCTTTTCCCCATTATTCCCATTCATCGCCTGACCGAAGAGCCCTCGAAGCGGGCGACGCTGGTCGATATCACCTGCGACTCGGACGGCAAGATCGGAAAATTCATCGATCTCAAAGACGTCAAGGACCGCATCGAGTTGCACCCGCTCAACGGGGAGCCGTATTACCTCGGGATTTTCCTGCTCGGCGCTTACCAGGACATCATGGGCGATATGCACAACCTGTTCGGCCGCGTCAACGAGGTGCACGTCTTTATGGATGAAGAGGAGCCCAATAATTATTACGTCGAGGAAATTATTCCGGGTTCCAGCATTGCGCAGGTGCTGTCGCTTGTCCAATACAGCGAGAATGAGATCGTCAAACTGATCAAGAAGACCGTTGATCAACGAATCAAAGAGGGAGTGATCAAACCGGCCGAAGGCGTCAAACTTCTGGACATCTACGAACTGGGTCTCAAGGAATACACCTACCTGACACTCAATAACGGCAAGAAGTAGGGCCACGAACTCCGGTCCGAGCCATGGCCTCCGCTCTTCCCATTCTGCTCACCGCTCTCCTGACCTTTTTCAGTTTTCCCCCTTTTGCCGGTGGATTCCTGGCTTACGTGGCGCTTGTGCCTTTCCTGTGGATGCTGGACGGACGAACGCCCATGGAAGGCCTGCGCCTCGGCTACGTCACGGGCCTTGCCGTCATTGGTATCGTATTTTATTGGCTGAATTGGAATACGGGGGCGACGGCCTTTCAGGCGACGGGTATGTACCTTGGCACGGTTTTCTATCTGGCGCTCGCATGGGGTCTGTTTGGATGGTGGTTGACATGGTCGCGCCGCCTTTTCGGGCGGACGGCTTTGGTTATGGCTCCGGTGATATGGACGGCTTTGGATTTTCTTCAATCGCTCGGCGAGCTTGGATTTTCATGGCATTCACCGGCCACCAGTCAGACGGGATATCCCGCCGCCATTCAGTTTGTTGAATTCACCGGCATGTACGGGTTGACCTGCTGGATCGTGCTGTTGAATGTCCTGGCGTTCATGATCGTGCGCCGTCTGTGGATTCGTAATGCCGCGCTGACAATTTCGACCGCCGCCGTGGTACTTTTGATACCGTGGCTGTACGGTGTGATTCGTCTGAACACGGCGGAAAAGAGTGAGCGGTCGATCCGGGTGGTGATTATTCAGCCCAATATCGAACCCAACCGGAAGTGGCTGGAGCGCGATTTTGCCTTTGAGGAGACGATGCGGCTGACCGCATCGGGCAGACGCGATGGCGCCGATCTGATCGTATGGCCGGAGACGGCGATTCCGAACCGGCTTCGAAATGACGTGACGAAAGCGGAGGCGGTCTATTCGGAAATCAAACGATGGCCGGCCTGCCTGCTGACCGGTATTCCGGACCGGCGGTGGACCAAGGAGGACGGTCGCGGCGTAATTCGCAGCTACAATTCGGTTTTCCTTCTGCGCCCCGATACGACGCTCCTTCAGTCCTATGACAAAATACATCTCGTGCCGTTTGGCGAACATGTGCCTGGATTCCTGGCGTTCATGAAAGACATCGCCATGACGATTGGCGTGCCCGACTATGAAGCCGGAAACGATCCGGCGGTCTTCACGGTGCCTCTATTCCGGAACGGCACGGCGGTGGATTCGGTCAACGTCGCCCCTGTCATCTGCCTGGAGAGCGTTTACGCGCACATGGTGCGCGCCACCGTGGTTCGCGGCGCCCGTATCCTTGTTATTGTCACCAACGACGCCTGGTATGACGGGACGACCGGACCTGCCCAGCACAACCGGATCGCCGTGCTGCGGGCGGTTGAAAACGGTATTCCCGTCGTTCGGTGCGCCAACAGCGGTGTCTCCTCGATCATCGATCCGCGCGGCCGCGTACTGGCGGAGACCGAAAGCGCGTCTCAGGCGGCTCTGGCGGGTGATGTGCCGCTCGGCGCCGATCGGCGGACCTTCTTCACGAGGGCCGGCTGGGTTTTCCCATGGCTGACGGTGTTCGGCGCCATCGGATTCGTCGCCGCGGGCATCCGCAAGGGACGACAGACATGAAACCCGTCTATTTCATTTCCGATCTGCATTTCAGGGAACCATCGGATGAGACGGAACGGCGGCGGCATGCCCGGTTTCGCCGCTTTGTCGAGATGGTGGGCCGCGAGGCATCCCGGCTGTACATCGTCGGTGACTATTTCGATTTTTGGTTTGAATACCGGCGGGCCATTCCCAAACACACCATGTGGGGTCTGCATTACCTGATGACGTTGCGGGACGCCGGCGTCGACGTCCACTATGTCATTGGCAATCACGATTGTTGGATGGTGGATTTCATACGAGAAAAAATAGGCATTCCGACATACCCCCACCCGATGGCGTGTGAAGAGGGCGGCCGGCGCATTCTGCTCGTGCACGGCGACGGGCTGAGCGCGCTGGACGGCAGCTACAAATACACCCGACCATTGCTGCGATCCAAAATCAGCATGGCCCTGTACCGCCTGATCCATCCGGATGTTGGCATATGGCTGGCCGACCGCTTCTCAGACTGGAGCAAGGCCAGGGACCGCGATTACCAAAAATACGCCAACGACCGGAGTGTCGACGCATGGGTGACGGAACAGTTTGCAAAGGGATTTCAGGTCGTCATGATGGGACACCACCACACGCCGCGTTGCCAGGAGTATGCGAATGGTACGTTCATCAGTCTGGGCGATTGGGTCCGACACGCCACGTATGCCGTGATCGACGACCAGGGTCTTCATTTCAGAGCCTGGGAGGCGTCATGAGAATCCTGGCCTGGGTTATCGTGTTGGGCGGAATCATGCCGCTGATGGCGCAGGAGAGCCCGACGGCGGAAGTTCGCAAAGACCTGGTACTCCTGCGTGCATGGATGAGAGACACGGCGGCGCTTCGCGACACGACGGACTTTGAACACGGTCATGTATTTGATTTGGTCTTCGACTGGGACGACATCGCCCGCCGTGCGCTCCGGGAAAACTGGATCAACCTGAGCAAATCCTGGCAGCCCCGATTGGTCAAGGCCTTTCGCCGGCGATTGATCACCGGGCTGAGCGGTTTCGCCGGCGCCCTGGACGTCTCGTTGGCGAATGACCGGTTGCGATGGGGCGATGAAACGGTGACGGACACCGAGGCCCGCGTCGCCTTTGACGTATTGCGCCGCGACGAATGGTTTCGCGTAAATGTCCGATTGACCATGAGATCGGGCGAGTGGAAGATATATGAAATCCGCACCGGGGATGTTCGATGGATCGGCAGCCTGCTGGAATCGTATGACGCCATGATCTCCGAAGGATACCACCTCGAATACGTTGAATCACTCATTCTGCAATCCGGACGCGTGAGTGTCGATGATTTTTCGACGCCCGGCGAACGTTCCTTTCCCCGTCAATGGGGTTGGCGAAAAAAAGACGATGACCTCGTGCGGCAGCGATTGCTGTTTCAGACAGCCACCGAAGCGAACAACCGATACCTGGCCATCCGCTCCTCCCGTCATGCCGTGACGTTGGTGAAACCGGTCAGCCTGCCGGTCTCGGACATGAAGTATCTGTCCTGGAAATGGAGAATTCGCCGCAGCGACAGTACGACGATGCCCCCGGGACGGCTCGCGGGCATCGCCGTGATCTTCTATCAAAACTGGTTGGGTGTGCCGGTCACGATTCTTTACGAATGGAGTGGGTCTGTGAAGCCTTGTGCGGTGATCAAGGATGAGGGGTTTTTCTACGACACGTACGTCCGCGTATTAAGATCCGGTTTGGCGGGGTCCGGTTGGCAGGAGGAACGCATCGACGTTCTGGCCGACTATCGTCGTCTGTTTGGCGGTGACCCACCGGAGCAGATCGTCGGGGTTTACGTTGTCGGATCTACCGAAGCGGTGGAAGCCGATTTTGACGATATCGAATTCATGAGGGTGTCATCGTATCAGTCCTGCCCGCCCTGACCGCACACCGGGAATAACTTTAGAGGTTCTCGAGGATGTGCCGGATTCGTTCCGCCGCATGGCCGTCCCACAATTCAGGAACGGCGCCCGTCTTATAGGTACCATTGATAATCGTGTCGACGTGACGTTGTATGATCAGCGGATCCGTGCCGACAAGCGTATTGGAGCCGACATCCTGGGTCACCGGCCTTTCCGTGTTTTCCCGCATCGTCAGACAAGGTACCCGTAAATACGTCGTTTCCTCCTGGAGGCCTCCCGAATCCGTAAGGACGAGCCGCGCCCGACGTACGAGGCTGAGGAAATCAATATAGCCAAGCGGTTCCATCAACCGGAGGTTTTTCATCTGCCGGACCCGGTCCATCAGGCCGAATGATTCCAGCATCTTTGAGCTTCGCGGATGGATGGGAAAGAGAACCGTGAGGCGTTGTTGGATCGAATCCAGTATACCCAGTATGTTCTTCAACGACTCCTCGTGGTCCACATTGGACGGGCGGTGCAGTGTCACCAGCGCATACGGATTGGGCCCCACATCCAAACGCCGGTCGTCCAGTTTGTTCAGGGCAAATGCAAGCGAATCGATCATCACATTGCCGGTGAAAAAAATACGGTCCGCCGGTTTGCCCTCCTTGATGAGATTTTCGGTACCCGCCTTCTCGGTGGTGAACAGATAATCCGACAGGGCGTCCGTGACAAGGCGGTTGATTTCTTCCGGCATGGTCCGATCAAAACTCCGAAGGCCGGCCTCGACGTGGGCCACGGGGATGCGCAGTTTGGCGGCGGTCACCGAACAGGCCAGGGTGCTGTTCACATCCCCAACAACCAACACCAGATCCGGTTTTTCTTTTTCCAGGACTTCTTCAAACCGGGTCAAAACCTCCGCCGTTTGACGGGCATGCGATCCCGAACCCACGTTGAGGTGAATGTCGGGTTCGGGTATTTCCAGATCGGAAAAAAAGACATCCGACATACGAACATCGTAATGCTGGCCGGTATGCACCAGTAACGGGCGGATTTTCGCCGATTGACGGAACTGCCGCATCAGAGGCGCAATCTTCATGAAGTTGGGCCGTGCCCCAGCCACGTTGATGATTTTCAACAGAGGATCTCCAAAGGCAAGATTATTTGAATACGTTCGTGCCCGAACCCAGGAGCACAATCTTCTCGCGGTGGTGCGTCACCGCTTTCGTCGAATTCCGGGAATCCACAACCAGCGGAGCGTGTTCCACGATTTGATTCATGTCGTAGAGACTGTGGTCTGTACCGATGAACACGCAATCGACGCTCTTGAGAAGTTCAGGCGTCAGGGGTTTCGAGTGAAAATGACGACCGGCCAAAGCCACCTCCGGCACGTGGGGATCGTTGTATTGGATGTTCTCCAAACCCTTTTGCATCATGATCTCCATGACTTTCAGGGACGGCGAATGGCGGATGTCATCAACATCCTTCTTGAAGGAGGCCCCCAGGACAAGGATCTTCGCGCGCTTGAGGGGAATGCCGCGGAATGCCAGCGCTTCGACGATCATGCTGTACACATAAAATGGCATGTCTTCGTTGATTTCAGCGGCCAATTCGATGAAGTTGGTATGGAAATCGTAACCCCGCGCCTTCCAGGACAAATAATACGGATCGATCAGGATGCAGTGACCTCCGATCCCGGGCCCCGGATAAAAAGGCATGAACCCAAAAGGCTTGGTCGACGCCGCCTGGATGACTTCCCACATATTGATACCGCCCATGCGGTCACACATCTGGGCGAGTTCATTGACGAGCGCAATATTGACGCTCCTGAAAATATTTTCCAGCAGTTTGGTCATTTCCGCAATCCGCGGGCTGGACACCGGGACCACTTTCTGAATGACCTGGGCATTGATCTGGCAGGCCAGTTCGGTGCATCGCGGCGTCAGACCACCCACCACGACCGGCGTGTTGGCGGTCGTAAATTTCTTATTGCCCGGATCGATGCGTTCCGGTGAAAACGCCAGATGGAAATCCGTACCGGCCTTCAGACCGGTTTTTTCCAGAATGGGCTGGACCACGCCTTCCGTGGTTTCAGGGAAGGTCGTGCTTTTGAGAATAATCAGATGTTCCTTTCTGAGTCCCCTGGCAATTTCGCGGGTGGCATCGACAATAAATGAAACGTCCGGCTCTTTGTTGTCCGTAAAGGGCGTCGGCACACAGATAAAAATAACGTCGACCTCTTTGACCTGATCATACGACGTCGTGGCCTTGAGCCGGCCCGATTGCAGGCAACGCGCGAAGCGGTCATTCGGAATATCTTCGATATAGTTCCTGCCCTGATTGATGCTGTCGATCTTCTGGCGATCCACATCAATACCCAGCGTGTCATAGCCGTTGTCGGCAAATTCAACAGCCAACGGCAGGCCGACGTATCCGAGCCCTACAATACCGATGCGGGATTTTTTCTCTCTGATGCGAATTTCAAGACTCATACTTCCGCCTGTTTGGTGAATGTTTTTGAACGCGGGCGCAATTAAGCAAAAACGTCACGTGAAAGCAAGGGAAAGGTCAGGCCAAAAAACCACGACCCACGCCTTCGTACGCAAATCCCATGGCCCGGATATCCCGGGGATCATACACATTCCGGCAATCCACAAGATTGTGAGCTTTCATGTCATTCTTGATACGGTTGAAATCCAGCTCACGAAATTCATTCCATTCGGTGACCAGGACGAGGCAATCGGCGCCCTTCGCGGCCTCATACGCGTTGGCCGCATAGGTGATCCCCGGAAACAGGCCGCGCATGATATCCATGGCCGCCGGGTCGTAGGCCGTCACGCGGCCGCCTTCCTGCAGAATGTGTTCGATAATTACCAGCGACGTCGCGTCACGGGTGTCATCGGTATTGGGCTTGAAACTGAGGCCCAGCAGGGCGATGTGTTTGCCTTTGATGTCTCCGGTGAGCTTCTTGATTTTCTCGAACATCCTGAGTTTTTGCCTTTCGTTGGAATCGATGGCCGCTTTGGTGACGAGCGACGGCCTATCGACTTCCTGGGACGTCTGCCAGAGCGCCAGCGTATCCTTCGGGAAACACGATCCGCCATACCCGCCGCCGGCATGAAGAAATTTCGGACTGATACGACCGTCCAATCCCATGGCCTTGGCCACGACTTTGACGTCGGCGCCGATCTTCTCGCAGATGTTGGCGATTTCATTGATGAAAGAAATCTTGACGGCGAGAAAGGCATTGGAGGCATACTTGATCATCTCGGACGATTCGACATTGGTGATGACCATCGGTGTCTCATTGAGGTACAATGGACGGTAGATCGCCTTCATGATTTCGGTGGCCCGGTCACTCGTCGATCCGATGACCACGCGGTCCGGCCGCATAAAATCCTCGACCGCCGACCCTTCCCGGAGGAATTCAGGATTGCTGACCACGTCGAATTCGCCGTCCTTCGGTCCCTTTTCCTTGAGGATCTTTCTCACTTTTCCGCCCGTGCCTGCCGGTACCGTGCTCTTCGTCACGACCACTTTGTAGCCGTTCATATTGGCGGCAATATCCTCGGACACTTTGAAAACGATACGCAGGTCGGCTTCCCCGCCTTCGCCCGGAGGCGTGCCCACGGCGATGAAAATGACTTCTGAATCACGGATCGCCTGATGCACATTCGTCGTAAACAAGAGCCGCCCTTGTTTCACGTTGCGCTCGACGACTTCTTCCAGCCCGGGCTCGTAGATCGGAATAAGGCCTTTCTTGAGTTTCTCAATCTTGTCGTTGTCAATGTCTGAACACGTGACATGATTGCCAAAATCCGCCAGACACGCGCCGGTGACCAGTCCGACATATCCGGTTCCAACCACACAAATCTTTTTCACGCTCGCGCTCCGTAAGTTAGGATGACAGGTTAAGGCGTCTCTTTGATCCGGGTCAGGGCTTCACGGGCCGCCAGTTGTTCCGCATCTTTTTTTGTTCGTCCGTGTCCGACGCCGAGGACTTCGTCTTGAACCAGCACTTCCACGGTGAATTCCTTCTGATGTTCCGGCCCCGATTGGCTGACGAGGGCGTATGAGGGCATGCCCCGGTCGTGACTTTGCGTAAACTCCAGGAGTTCGCCTTTGTAATTATGGTTGTCTTCATCAACGAGAATCGTGTCAATATCGTTCAGCACATGCGTAAGGACAAATCGCCGGGCGTGGTCGTAGCCGCCGTCGATGAGGATGGCGCCAAGGATCGATTCCAACACATCTGCCAGTATGGAGACCCTGGACCTGCCGCCCGACTTCTCCTCGCCATCGCTGATCAAAACAAATTCGCCAAGACCCAGCCTGTCCGCTCGTTGGGCCAGGACCCGTTTGTTGACGAGCAAAGCTTTGCTCTTGGTCAGGTCGCCTTCTTCGTGTTCCGGAAATCTCTGGAAGAGGTATTCGGACACGACAAGATTGAGCGCCGCATCGCCGAGGAATTCCAACCGTTCGTAGGAGTCGATGCGAGCTTCATTGCTGAGACTGACGTACGATCGATGTTTCAGGGCCTGGATGAAAATATCCGGATGGCGGATGGCGTACTCCATCCGTGCTTCAAGAGCTTTCAGGTTGACGGGGGCCCGGCGCCTGCCGCCAGGCGCAGTCTTGAGAAAGGGGAGCAGCGTCTGCAGAAAGCGAAACCACATCCGCGGGTCGCGCCCGCGCCGATCATTACCCATACGGCATCAGTCTAGTCCTGATATTTTTTCACCACCAGACACGTATTGTGCCCTCCGAATCCGAAAGTATTGGACAGGGCCGCCCGCACGGGCCGCTCAACAGCCCGGTTTGGTACATAGTTGAGATCGCAGGCCTCGTCCGGCACTTCATAATTGATGGTCGGCGGCACCCTGGAATGAACGATGGACATGGTCGTCGCAATGAACTCCACGCCGCCGGCGGCGCCGAGCAGATGGCCGGTCATGGACTTCGTGGAACTGACCAGCAGATCGTAGGCGTGGTCGCCGAAGACGGTTTTTATGGCGGCGGTTTCGTTCTTGTCGTTGTATTCCGTCGATGTCCCGTGGGCGTTGATGTAATCAATGTCCGTCGGTTTCAGGCCGGCGTCGTTGAGCGCGATTTGCATCGCCCGCGCGGCGCCTTCGCCGCCTTCCGCCGGGGCCGTGATATGAAACGCGTCGTCCGTGTAACCGATACCGGCCAGTTCGGCATAGATGGACGCTCCGCGCTTCCTGGCATGATTCAATTCCTCAAGTACGACGATGCCGGCGCCTTCGCCCATCACAAACCCATCGCGATTCTTGTCAAACGGACGGCTGGCCTTTTTGAAATCGTCGTTGCGGGTGGACAGGGCTTTCAGGGCGTTGAACCCGGCCACGCCCATACGGCAAATGCCCGCTTCGGTACCGCCGCAAACCATCGCATCGGCGTCACCGCGCTGGATCAGCATGGCCGCATCGCCAATGGCATGACTGCCGGTCGCGCAGGCCGAAACCGTCGCATAGTTGGGGCCCTTAAGGCCAAATGTGATGGCCACCTGGCCCGCCGCAATATCGATGATGATCATGGGAATGAAAAACGGGCTGATACGCTGGGGCCCTTTTTGCATGTATATTTCAAATTGTTCCTCGAATGTGCGAAAACCTCCGATACCGCTGCCGATGATGCAACCGATGCGGTTGGGGTCGAGCGCAGCCAAATTCATTTTGGCATCATCCAGAGCCATCTTGGACGCGGCCACGGCAAACTGGGTAAACCGGTCTGCCCGACGTGCTTCCTTCTTGTCCATGTACGCCGCCGGATCGAAGCCCCGCACTTCGGCGGCAAACCGGGTTTCGTGGGCTGACGCGTCGAACAGCGTGATGAGGTCCACGCCGTTGCGCCCTTCCATCATACCCTTCCAAAGTTCCTCCGCGGTATGGCCGATGGGTGTAACGGCCCCCATTCCGGTTACGACCACTCTGCGATCACGCATACATTCTCCTTTGCTACTCTATGTGTATCGGCATCCTTGGGCACTGTAAGAGGCCAATGCGCGTACAGCCCATTGGCCTTTACCTTAACGCCTACTTCCCGAGTTTGGCGACGAGATATTCGATCGTCGATCCAACCGTCGTCAGTTTGGCCGCTTCCTCCTCCGGTATCTTCTCGCCCAAACCGAACGAATCTTCAAACTCCATCACGAGTTCCACCTGGTCGAGGGAATCCGCGCCAAGATCTTCGACGTAGGACGCCGAGGTCGTGACTTCGCCTTCCGTCACGCCGAGCTTCTTGACGATGATCTCCTTGACTTTGGCCTCGATCTCTGTTCTGGTCATGTTCATTCTCCTTGAAGGTTAGGGGTTATTGAAAAAAAGGCTCCATGGAATTGTCTTTGTCATCGGATCACGCGTCCGCCGTCCACTTGAATAATCTGTCCGGTCACATACGACGCTTCAGGCCCCGCCAGAAAAGCCACCACGTGCGCGACTTCTTCCGCCGTGCCCGCCCGGCCGAGCGGAATGAACTTCAGTATGTCGTTCACGACCGCTTCCGGAAAATCCCGGGTCATGTCGGTCAGAATATATCCAGGCGCCACCGAATTGACCGTGATGCCAAAAGGCGCCAGTTCTTTGGCCGTGGCCATCATCAGGCCGTCGATGCCCGCTTTGGACGCCGCGTAATTGGCCTGGAATGGGTTGCCGCCGAGCGCGACCACGGACGACAGGAAGAGAATCCGGCCGCTCCGTTGCTTCATCATCAGGCGCGCCGCATGTCGCGTGCACAGAAACGCGCTCTTCAGGTTGTTCTCCATCACCCAGTTCCATTCGGCTTCGTCCATGCGCGCCACCAGGCTGTTGCGAAAAACGCCGGCGTTATTGACGAGAATGTCCAGCCGACCGAACCGCGCGATGGTTTCATCAAATAGCCGCCTGACGTCGGGTTCGAGCGAAACGTCCGCGCGCAGGCTCATCAGCCGGCCCGCCGTTCCGGTCGACGACAATGCCGCCTGCGTACGGTCCAGCGTCTCCGCGGAACGGCCGTTCAGCACCACCGAAGCTCCGCTTGTCAAAAAACATTCGGCAATGGCACGGCCGATTCCCCTTGAGGAACCCGTGACGATCGCCACTTTGCCATCCAGACGCATCAGACTTTGAACTTGTCCAGTTCCTCCACATTACCGATACACTCGCCCGACACGGTTTTGTCAATGCGTTTGATCAACCCGGCGAGTACGTTGCCGGGGCCGATTTCGTAAAAGGCGCTTGCTCCGTCGGCGATCATGTGCGCGATGGACGACTCCCAACGGACGGCGCCCGTGATCTGTTCGATCAGGGATTCTTTGATGTCCGTCGCCGACGTGGTCGGCCGGGCCGTGACATTGACATAGACCGGCACCGCGGCGTCCCTGAGTACCGCCTTCTCCAATTGCGTGGCGACAGCCGCTTTGGCGGGTTCCATCAGCGGCGAATGAAACGCGCCGCTCACGACCAGTTCTTTGACCATTCGTGCGCCGCCGGCTTTCGCCAACTCCATGGCCTTATGCACACCGTCGACGGAACCGGAAATCACAATCTGTCCCGGCGAATTGAAGTTGGCACACTGCACGATGCCCGATGCGGACGCCTCGCGGCAGAGGGCTTCGAGCGGTCCGGCATCCATGCCGATCACGGCGGCCATGGTGCCTTTGCTCTTTTCACCAGCCGCCTGCATGGCCCCCGCGCGAACTTTCACGACCTGCAGGGCGTCTTCAAATGACATAACGCCCGCCGCAACCAGCGCCGAATATTCGCCCAAACTGTGCCCCGCGGTCATGTGGAAGACGACACGATCAGCGCCAAACTTCTGACGCAGGACCGTCAGGACGGCCACGCTGTGCGTAAAAATCGCCGGCTGTGTGACACGTGTTTGTTTCAGTTCTTCCTCGGGTCCTTCAAACGAAATCCGCGCCAGGTCAACGCCGAGAATCCGCGAGGCCGACGCGTAGAGGTCCTGCACGGCCGGAAACACATCGTACAACGATTTGCCCATGCCGACATATTGGGAACCCTGTCCCGGAAACACCAAGGCGATTTTGTTCATCGGACGACCTCAGTAAGCCCAGCGCATCAGGATACTGCTGGTGGTAAATCCCCCCCCGAACGCCGCAATCACGACCAGGTCGTTCTTTTTCAGGCGGCCGGATTTCGTGGCTTCCGAAAGGCACATGGGAATCGTGGCGGAAGTCGTGTTGCCGTATCGATCAATATTGACGATGACCTGATCGTCCCGCAGACCCATACGCTGGGCCGCCGAGTCGATGATCCGTTTGTTGGCCTGGTGGGGCACAAACAGGGAAACGTCCTTGCCGGAGAGTCCGTTGCGCTCGAGGATCAGGGCGGACGCCTCGGACATGCCCTTCACGGCGTATTGGTAGACGGTCTTGCCGTCCTGGTAGATGTAATGCATTTTCTTGTCGACCGTTTCGTGCGTTGGCGGATTCAGGCTGCCGCCGCCGGGCATGTTGAGGTACGGCGCCCCGATGCCGTCGATGGCGTTGTAATAATCGAGGATGCCCAGATGTTTGTCGTCCGAGGGTTCCAGCAATACCACGCCGGCCGCATCGCCAAACAGGATGCACGTGTTGCGGTCGGTATAGTCGGTGATCGAACTCATCGTGTCCGCGCCAACGACCAGCACTTTTTTCGCGCTGCCGCTTTCAATGAATTGCGCACCGGCCACCAGCGAATAGGCGAACCCGCAGCACGCCGCGGATACATCGAAACCCCAGGCGTTGGACATGCCGGCCCGGGCCTGCAACAGACAGGCGCAGGACGGGAACATCATGTCGGGCGTCACAGTGCCGAAAACAATCACATCGATATCTTCCGGCTCCGTGCCGGTACGTTCAAACAACAGCTGGCAGGCCTCCACGGCCATGTCGGACGTGGCTTTTCCTTTTTCAATGATATGGCGTTCGCGGATACCGGTGCGCGAGGTGATCCACTCGTCGTTGGTATCGACCATTCGGGCGAGATCGGCGTTGGTCAGAATTTTTTCAGGAACCCAGTGTTCCACGCCGGTGATGATCGCGTGATGTTTTTTCTTGGTCACAGCGGTAACCCTTGTCGTTTCCGGATTTAGGACAGTTTGATTTTTTCGCGAATAACGCTGGTGATTTTCTTTTCGGCCATTTCTTTGGCCACCTGCACGGCCCGGACCAGGGCTTTGGGTGAGGAACTGCCGTGCCCAATGATGACGACGCCATTGACGCCGAGCAGGGGCACGCCGCCGTGGGACTGGTAATCCCAGTCGGCCATGCTTTTGCCGAAGAAATCCTGGAACACCTTGACGGCATCCGGACCGGCCTGTTGCCCGTACGCCGCCACCTTCGTCTTCAGAACCTTGATGACGCTTTCAGCCATTTTCAGCGCGACATTGCCGACGAAACCGTCGCACACGACCACGTTCGTCGTGCCATTGAGAATATCCCGGCCTTCGACATTGCCGGTGAAGTTGAAAAGTTTTTTCTCGCGGAACAGTTCGTTGGATTTGACGGTGAGTTCGTCGCCTTTGCTGTCTTCTTCACCGACGCTCAGCAGACCCACGGCGGGGCTTTCGATGTCCATCATCGTGTGCATGTAGATGCTGCCCATCATGCCGAATTGCAGAAGGTGCGCGGGTTTGCAGTCCACGTTGGCGCCGACGTCGAGCACCAGACATTTACCCTTGACGGTCGGAAAAAAGGCGCCGATCGTCGGACGCAACACGCCTTCGATGCGGCCCAAACCCATGAGACCGATCGCCATGACGGCACCGGTATTGCCCATACTCACAAAACCGTTGGCCTCGCCCTTTTTGACCAATTCGACACCCACGTGCACCGAGGACCGCGTCTTTTTCGTCAACGCCACGGCCGGCGATTCGTGCATCTCGATCAGGTCCTCGGCATGCACGACGCGAAGCGCCGTGCCCAGCAGATCGTCGCCCTGGCACCGCGTGATTTCACGGCGTACCACATCCTCCGGTCCCGTCAGAATGACCTGGTGGTCCGTGTGTTTTTCGGCGAATTCCCGCGCGGCGAGAACCGCCCCATCGACAATGTTCAGGGGCGCCTTGTCGCCGCCCATTGCATCCACAACAATTTTCATGGCGTGTGATTCCTGCGTGAAGTCGATGTCGGAATTAAAAAAAGCAGCCTGTCGGTGTCATAAGAAGGATGAACAGGGACAGGCATACAAGAGCGTCGGTTGAGGGCGCGTCCGGGCGTCAGGCCTCGCGGGCGACCATCACCTGGCGGCCGTCATAGTGGCCGCAATTCGGGCATACCCGGTGGTGCATTTTCGGTTGGTTGCAATTGGAACACGTGGATGTGGACGGACTGTCCAGCTTCCAATGCGTGCGTCGTTTGTCACGGCGTTGTTTCGAGTGCCGTCGTTTCGGATTGGGCATGGGATTCTCCTATGGTTACGTTTCTAAAACTTCGCGATGATGCTCGCACGGATTCTCGTTCAGATCGGCCCCGCATTCCATGCACAGGCCTTTGCAATCGTCCCGGCAGAGCACTTTGGACGGCATCGCCAGCATCAGCGTGTCGATGACATCCTGATCCAGAGCGATCTCATTGGTCCGCCGTACGTCGATGAGCCGGACTTCGTCCCCCGCGTTGCCTTCCTGGGCTTTTACATCGGAAAACACCACCGTGAAATCACCTTCGACGGGTTTCCGAACGTCGCACAGGCACCGGTCGCATAAGAACCGTGGCAACGACGCTGTGCGAAACCGGACATAATAAAAGTGATTCGATTTCGTCAGCGTGACATCGGTGCGAACATTATTGTCAAAGATCTCGTGCCCTTCATAGTCCTTCAGGTCAATACGCATTTCCCGGCCGGGCACATCAAACGTGTAGTGATGCTCGCCGTCATCCAAACTGAGAATCTTATCGATCAGGAGCTTCACTGTCGTCGCTAAATTCAGTCCCTAAAATAACTTATCTAAAGCAAGGGACAGCAAGATAATTTTTTTTGTTATGATTGTCAAGAAATTTGGCGAATTGGAAAAGCGAGATTTAGGGGATCGCCGTAACCCAACAGGACGGCCCGATCGTCACGCCGGCGGACATTTGTTATTGTTCGTCAGGATGATTAGATTGACGTGGTTTCACCAAAGCGGTCCCATGCGAATAACCGGCCAAAATCGCGTGTTTCCGATGTTCCTTTCGTCCCTTGTCCTGGCGGCGGGTGTCCTGATCGTCGTACAGAGTTGCCTGGAAAACAAGGCAAGAAAATCCAACGTCACATTGCAGAAGGTCTGGGAAGTGCTGCTTCCGGCCGGTGTCTATTACGGCTCCCCCGCCATCAGTGCCGACGGGCAGACCGTCTACATCGGCACGTCTTCGGCCTTGTTCGGCGATCATGGTACAGACCATTTCTTTTTGGCCATGGCTGCTGGCACAGGCGATGAAATCTGGCGGATCGCGCTGGGATCGCACGAAGTGCGATCGACGCCGGCGGTGGCGCCCGATGGTTCGATCTATGTGGCCATTGAGCTTCGTGATCCCGTCGGAGGCGCGGCTATGGGTGATCAAGTCCGTCATTATTCGGCGAATGGCGATTCGTTATGGATATATGATATCAATCCGGGCGGTCTGACCATGGGCGTCGGGCAATCGGCGCCGGCGGTCGGATCGGATGGCACGGTTTACGTGGCCGGCGACCGGCTGTATGCGATTCGTTCCGATGGCGTTCTGCGATGGACGGCCCTGGGACCGACGGGGGAGGCCCTGCGAAACGCGCCGGTCATTGCCGCCGACGGCGCCATCTGTTTTGCCTATCACAATATTCCATTGACGGCGCTCGATCCCGCGGATGGTTCGGTCATCTGGTCGCTTCCACTCGGCGTCAATGATCACTGTTTCGCTTCACCGGCCATCGGCGCGGACGGGACCATGTATGTCGCAACCAATCCGGGCCTCCTGTATGCCGTGTCTTCCGCAGGACAACTCCTCTGGACCTTCGACCTGGCGAGCGTGGGATTTATGGGGTACTTCCGCTCTTCTCCGGCGGTCGACCGGAACGGAACCATCTATTTTGGTCTCAACATGGGTAATCCGTCTTCCGCCTTTTTTGCCATCCGCCAGGACGGTACATTGAAATGGGTTTTTGAGCCGGGCGATCTTCCGGATGACCTGCCACCCGATCATTTTGATATCTATTCGTCACCGGCCGTCGGAACCGACGGCGTCGTGTATTTTGGTCAGGAATTCGGGCGCGTATACGGACTGGACACGACCGACGGTTCCATCGCCGGCATGGCGGAGACCGGCACGGGCATCACGTGGTGTTCTCCGGCCATCAATCCTTCCGGTCTGCTTTTCATCAGCGATATGGACGGCCGCCTGTATGCCTATCAAACGACATCCGCCGGACCGGACACGATGGCCCCGTGGCCGAAATTCCGCCACGACAACGGGAACAGCGGGAGAAGGTAGCGGAGACCCTTCAACCGGGTTGCACGGCTGGCCTGACCAGCAGATCTTGATCGATCCGCAAGACTCCCCCGCCTTGCATCTCTCACTAAAAACGCCTAACATGCCGCACTTTGAATTCGTCATCCCACATACGCGTCGTCTGGTTTTCTGAAATCAAGTGGACGTACATCAAGAACCGCCACCAACAGTTGATCGAAAATTTTCCGCCCGGCTGGGAAGTGTTGTTCATTGAAACATACGTGCTTGGCAAGACCAACGCGTACCGGCCGATGACCGACGGCCGCGTTACATATGTGACGGTCCCTTTCCTCAAAGGAACGCCTTACCCGATTCTCAACCGCATGCAGGGGCTTGCTCCGGTAAGATGGGCGATGACATTCACGGCATGGCTGTGGGTGAAGATCGTCTTCGTACTCACGGGATTTGCCACCCGGCGGCGCACATTTATCGTCTCCAACATCTTTTTTGCGCCGGTCATTCGTTTTCTTCGAAAGGAGCGTACGGTCTACGACTGCAACGACTACCCCATGGGATTTCCCGGCGCCCTTCCTTTGGCGGAAAAATATTTCGCCAGGATGATCCGGGCCGCCGACGCCGTGGCCTGTGTGTCGGAACGCCTTCGCCAGGATGTGCTGGCCTGCAGATCCGACCACGTGACCGTGATCGGCAATGGCGTCGATCTTGTCTTGTTTGAATCGGCCAAAGGTCAGGCCGCGCCCACGGACGTCGCCGCCCTGCCGCGTCCGATGATTCTATACGCCGGTGCGATTTCCGAATGGTTCAACCTCGACCTGGTCATCGAAATCGCCAGACGCCATCCCTCCGCTTCGGTCGTCATGGTCGGGCCGATCCTCACCCCGCAGATCAGAAATCGACTCGGCGAAACGTCCTCCCTCCAGAACATGTATTTTCTCGGTCCAAAACCGCATCGCGAATTGCCGGCCTATATCTACCAGGCGGCCGTGTGCCTGATCCCATTCCGCAAAGACCCGCTTATTGCCCGTTTCAACCCCAACAAACTTTACGAATACCTGGCCTGCGGCAAACCAGTCGTAACACTGGATTACACGGTCGAGATCGAACGACTCAGGGACCTCGTTTGCGTGGCCGCCGATGATGAGGAATTCCTGAGCATGGTTGCGGAGGCTCTGCGCTCGACGCCCGACTCGGAGCGGCTGATGGCCGCGGCACGCATCCACAGCTGGAAAAGCAAAGCCAAAGCGATGACGCAACTAATCCTTGAAAGAGAATAGTTGGCACCGTTATCTTGCAATATGGATTCCGCCGATCACGTCAATCAACCCTCGTACTGGGAACACATTTATCTCAACGAAAGACCCCGGTGGGACATCGGCCATGGGACGCCGGTTTTCGCCAACTGGCTGCGCGACCGGAACACGCTGGGCACGGGCCTTCTCGCCGTCCTGGGTTGCGGCAACGGGCACGACGCCCTGCTCTTTGCCGAACACGGTTTTGAAGTGACGGCCGTCGATTTTGCTGCGCCTCCGCTCGTGGCCCTGCAGCGGGCGGCGGCCGAGCGGAGCCTTCCGGTAAGCCTTCTGCAGGAGGATATTTTCAAATTGCCGCGCCTCCACCGTGGTCGTTTTGATTTTGTGCTCGAATACACGAGTTTCTGCGCGATCGATCCCGCCCGCCGGGATGAATATGTACGGGCAATCCACGAGATTCTGAAACCCGGCGGCCACCTCATCGCCTTGTTTTTCCCGATTGACGACCGGACCGGTGGACCGCCCTTCCCCATGCGCCATGACGAGATCGATCAGCGTTTCTTGCCCTATTTTTCACCCATTCTGGACGAAGCTCCCTCCGACTCCGTACCGAAACGACTTGGAAAGGAACGATTTGTTATTTTTCAAAAGAAATAGAATTGTGATGCCGATTCTCCTCTTTCTTGCCGGATGCACCGGCGGATCGACGTGGATCCCGATCGTGGATCATCATCGTCGTACGCATCCGAGGATGGAACTTGACGATGTGTACAAGCTGATCTATCAGGGGACGCTGGGGGCCGAACACGCCCTGCATGACACGATGGCCGCCAAAAAGTACCTTTTCGACGAATTCCGCCATATCGATACGACCGAATTCAGGGAGGAGCCGTTGACGGAGTTCATCTCGGCGGATTCATCCCTGGTGCGGATCAACCTTCGCCCTTTCAAGCGCCAGGGCGGCGACGTGCAGGCCTTGTGGGGAGTGGTGATGGCCGGCGCCCACGGCCTGAACCCAAAGTCCGTTTTCATCCGCAACTGGCAATCGCTCAGCGGCACATTGTCGAAACTTCCTTTCACGTGGAATCCGGCGACCATCGATGATTTCAATCGTAAGGTCAAGAATCTGCATTACCCTGCCATGCACCATTCTGAAAAATACACAAAAGCCTACAAACCCGCCTACAGGGTTGTTTTCAAAGCTGAATTTGATAAATTGAACCGGCAGTGATGGAGTTCTGAACTACGAGGAATCTGGTGGAAGAAGAATTATTACGCATCCGGCGGGAAAAACTGGGCAAATTGCGGGAGATGGGCATCAACCCATATCCGTACCGGTACCGGCGTACGCACACGTCCAGGGCTTTGACGGAACACTTCGAAACGCTCGGCGTGACCGACGACATCCGGCTTAATGATCCGGCGTCGCCACGCGTGGTGGTCGCAGGACGTATGGTGTCTCAACGCAGCAAAGGCAAGACGGCTTTCGCGCATATTCAGGACCCCGACGGGCGCATACAGATTTATGCGCGCAAGGACGCGCTTGGAGAAGCGCCGTACGAGGCCTTCAGCAAGTTGTACGATCTGGGCGATATCATCGGCGTCAAGGGCGTCCTGTTCAAAACGCACACCGGCGAAATCACCGTCAAGGCGGACGAGATCACCCTGCTTTGCAAGAGCCTGCGCACGATTCCGCTTGGCAAGGAGAAGAAACTCGACGACGGTTCGGTGCAGCGGTTCAGCGACGTGGATGACAAGGAATTCCGATACCGCCAGCGGTACGCCGATCTCATCATGCATCCCGACATTCGCGACGTATTTTACAAGCGCAGCAAGGTGATTTCCTCGATCCGCCAGTTTTTGGATGAGCGCGGCTACCTCGAAGTCGAAACGCCCGTCCTGCAGTCGTTGTACGGCGGCGCGTCCGCCCGACCCTTCACCACCCAACACCATGCGCTGGATCTCAAGCTGTATCTTCGCATTGCGCTGGAATTGTACCTGAAACGCCTCATTGTCGGCGGGTATGACAAAGTGTATGAAATCTCAAAAATTTTCCGCAACGAAGGCATGGACCGGTTTCACAATCCCGAATTCACCATGCTGGAGTTTTACGAGGCGTATTCGGACTTTCATGATTTGATGGACCTGACCGAAGCGATGTTGTCCTTCGTGTGCGAACGGGTCAATGGCCGGCTGGTCATCGAGACCATGGGCCATACGGTGGATTTCACGCCGCCGTACGAACGGTTGTCCATGTTTGACGCGATCCGCAAGACCACGGACGTCGACCTGTCGGAAATGGACGAAAACGGACTCCGCTCCCTGTGCCGCCAATGGCAGATTCCGGCCGATCCGGCCTGGGATCGCGGCAAACTCATTGACGAAATTTTCAGCGAGCGCGTTCAGAAACATCTCATCCAGCCGGTCTTCATCATCGAACAACCGGTGGAGTTGTCACCGCTCGCCAAGAAACACCGTTCCAAGAAGGGCGTGGTCGAGCGGTTCGAGTTGTTTGTGCTCGGCAGCGAGGTCGCCAATGCCTTCAGCGAACTGAATGATCCCATTGATCAGCGTGAACGTTTTGAAGCGCAAATGGGCTTGCGGGCGCGCGGTGACGAGGAAGCCCAGGTGCTGGACGAGGACTTCCTGCGGGCGATCGAGTACGGTATGCCGCCGACGGCGGGCGAAGGCATCGGTATCGACCGTCTGGTGATGATTCTGACCGGACAGGAATCCATCCGGGACGTATTATTTTTCCCAACCATGCGACCCGAATAAGGCCGGCCCATGAACTTTCTGCGCAAAGCGGTCATTGCCCTTTCGGAGTTCCTCCTGATAGACAAGTTCGGCCGGAAGGTGTTGACGTTTTTTGCCGGGATGGGCGAATCGACGATCATTGTCTATTCCACCATCAAGAATGCCCGGTACATCCACCGCGACCGGCAATTGATCCTCGAACAAATGGTCATTGTCGGCATCAATTCCATTCCTCTTGTGGTGATCACTTCGATTTTTACTGGAATGGTTTCGGCCGTGCAGGCGGGTTACCAACTTGAGGGGTTCGGCTCCCCGAGTTTCTTCCTGGGTTCCTCCACGTCGCGGGCGATTGTCATCGAGCTCGGTCCCGTGTTGACGGGTCTTGTGATTTCGGGACGATTCGGCGCCTCCATTGCGGCTGAAATCGGCACGATGCGCGTGACCGAACAGATCGATGCGCTCGAGACTCTGGCGATCGACCCCATCCGTTACCTGGCGACTCCGCGTATTCTGGCGGGTGTTGTGATGATGCCCGTCCTGACGATTTTTGCCGACGTCATTGCGATCGCCGGTTGCATGTTCATCGGGTACACATCGCTTGACGTGTCGCCGCAGGCTTATCTTTCCAGCGCCCAGAATTTCATGGAAATGCGCGACCTCGCATCCGGGCTGGCCAAGGCCTTTCTGTTCGGCGCGTCCACGGCGCTCATCGGTTGTTATGTCGGATTTTCCACGGAAGGCGGCGCGGAAGGCGTCGGCATCGCCACCATCAAGGCCTTCGTGTTGTCGTCGGCCGCCATCCTCGTCAACGATTACATCGTCGCGACGATTCTTCTAACCTGACCCGGCCTGTATGATCGAGATTCAGAATCTGCACAAGAGTTTTCGGAACAAGAAAATCCTCAATGGCGTTGATCTCACCATCGAATCGGGCAAGGTCACGACCATCGTCGGACGGAGCGGATGCGGCAAGAGCGTGCTCTTGAAGCACGTGGTTGGCCTCTTGCGCCCGGACGAAGGCCGCATCCTGATCAAAGGACAGGACTTGAGCGAGATGGACACGGCGGAGCTGTTTGAAACCAGGAAAAAAATCGGATTTGTGTTTCAGAATGGCGCGCTGTTCGATTCGATGTCTGTCGAAGAAAACGTCGGGTTGAGCCTCCGCGAGCACACCAACCTGGATCCGCGGGCGATCCGGTCGAAGGTCGGCCGGCTGCTCGACATGGTCGGGCTCCCCAATATCGAACGCTACAAGACGTCGGAATTGTCGGGCGGCATGCGCAAACGGGTGAGCCTGGCCCGCGCCCTCGCCATGGATCCGCAATACGTGCTGTACGACGAACCCACGACCGGCCTCGATCCCATCATGTCCGCCATCATCGACGAATTGATCATCCGCCTCAATAACGAATTGAACATCACCTCCATCGTGGTCACGCACGACATGAAAAGCGTGTACAAGATTTCCGATTGCGTCGCCATGCTGCATTACGGCGTGGTCCGGTTCAATGGCACTCCGGAAGAACTGAAAAATTCCACCGACGATGTCGTGCGGCAGTTTATCGAGGGCAATGTCGAAGGCCCGATCAAGCCCATTCACAAAGACGGGCGGTGATGCCCTCGCCGGCTGGTTCAGGCATTCGACGTCACGACGGTGACGTCTCAACGGGTGAAACATGCTGATCCATGGCGGGCGGCTCCTCTGAATGCCGCGACATACTTCTTCACATATTCGGACTTCCTTTTCAAACGATATTGCATGATAAACCGCGGGTGGTCGAGGGGAACGATCTTGTCGAAAAACTTTTCGCGTTCGTTCAACTTCTCGAAGAAGCGAAAGTTCTTGCCCGAGCCGAGACAGAAGCAAACGTCGGTCTCACAACCCCAGGCCAGCTGCGCTTTCATGCTCGCTATGATAAAAGGGGTTACGGCGCGTTCCAGTCTTTCATCGTCGTAGTAATTGTAATTGACATCGCGGCCGGCGGCGTTGCGGCGTACAAAACCGAGCGGACACAGCGCGGTGATGTAAAAAACGCCAAAAAACCGGGCCGGGCCTCCGAAAGCGTCAATCGTCTCATGGATAAAAACCGAGGACGGCTCGTGCGTCACGGCCGACTCCAAACGGATGCCGAGGTTCTCCAGCCGTTTGGTATCGGTAAAAGGAATGCCAGTCACGCCGGCGCCAAACCGTCCCGGATTGATGCCGACGATAAGCCGTCGCCGGCGGTTATCTTCATAGAATTTCCGGTAAAAGGCTTCGACGACGCGACGGGTTTCTTTTCCGGATTCCTTCATTGGATTCATCACACGCACGCCGCTTGGCAGCCGAACGCCGTCGAGTGAAACGGAGAAAAGAAATTTCAGAATGTGCTCGGCCCAGGTCACGCGATGGCTGTCATTTTGGTTTTCGCACCGCGTATCGCCGGTAATGCTCGGCGGTCTTGGAGGCCTGCTGCCAAAGCTGTTCATTGAGTTCCGGCGGAGACAGTACACGGACATGCTGTCCAAATGACAGCAGCCAGTTGACGAGGACTTTCGTGGCCGGAACCAAGAACGTCATGATCAGGCCCTGATCGTTTTCTTCCTTTTCCACAAAACCAAAATACTCCTGATCCCGGACGTACCGTGCCGCTGTTTTCGTAAACAGAACCCGCACGCGGATCGGATTTTCGATGCGCTGTTGTTCTTCCATGTACCGTTGCACGGAAAAATCCTTGTGGCCTGAAAAGCGTTCATCCGACACGACCATATGGCGGATGCGGTCGGTCCGGAAATCCCGGTAGTCCTTTCGGAGCCGGCAATAAGCGATGAGGTGCCAGCGGTTAGAATAATACAGAACCGCGAGCGGCTCCACGGAACGCCGCGTGGTCCTTTCCTCCGCGCCGGACTGGTATTCCAGCGTCACCACGTGCCGTTGTATGATGGCCTCCTGGAGGGCGCGCAGGACGTCATCGCGAAATCCTTCGCGGGCGCCGGGTGGGCGCCGAAGGATGGACGTAGCCTTGCCGAGTTCGGCGATGAAATCCTTCCTGTCGGCTGGCAGAACCGACTGTATCTTCATGAGCGCCGATTCGGCATGGGTCTTCAGGGAGACATCCGTGAAATGGCGGACCAGTTCCGCGCCGACCCACAGGGCGCCGGCTTCCTCTTTGCTGAACATGACCGGCGGCAGATGGTAACCCTCCACGAGACTGTAACCCTCGCCGGCTTCCGCCGACACGGGTACGCCGGCCTCATTGAGCGCTTTCATGTCGCGATACACGGTACGCAGGGCAATGCCGAAATGCTCGGCCATGTCCCGCGCGCGCACAATCTTGCGGCTGTGCAACATCAATACCATCGCAATAAGTCGATCAGTTCGGTTCATCGGCCCGAATGGTTATGGTGATCGTGGTGAGATACTATATGAAATTAATCGTTGCCGTTCAACCGGTCGTGCTATAGATTGTCACAGCATTTTAGTCCATTCTTTTGGAACACCTATGAAACATTTTTGGATATTGTTCACGCTGACGGTCGCCTTGCCGTCCGCCCATGCCCAGGATGAGGTGCCGATCACGTTTCTCCACTGGAACGATTTTCATTCGGCCAATGCCCCATACCAAATCAAACCGCGGGCTCGTGAATCATTTGAACCTTACTGGGTTGGCGGCGTCGCCTATCTCAAGGGCTTCCTGGATTCGCTGAAGAAAACTCACCCCAACAGCGTCACGGTCTTCGCTGGCGATGAATGGCAGGGCAGCCCTGTGTGTTCGATCACCAAGGGCTGGTCCCAGGTGCCCATTCTGCAACGCATCCGGCCGGACGTCCTGACCATCGGCAATCATGAATTCGATTATTCGGACACGTTGTTTTACCGGTTCACGCACGACGCCGGTTTGAACTACACGAGTTCCAATCTTTTCTGGAAATCCAACGATTCGTATTTCGTTCGGCCGTTCATCATCGACACCGTTGGCGGTCTGACGATAGCTTTCATGGGCGGCATGACCGACGAACTGTCACGGGTGAGTTTTGCGAAGAACATCGACCGTATTTATGCCACGCCCATTGTGACCGGCATTCGCCAGGCCATGGCCCAGGTCAAGGCCCGAGGTTATGTGCCGGATTTGTGGGTGGCGGTGTCGCATAACGGACTGGACGAGGACTCCGTCCTTGCGCGGGAGATCCCCGAACTCGATGTCATCATCGGCGGACACAGCCACACACCGATGTTTCATGAATCCCGAATCGGAAAAACCGTCATTGTCCAGGCGGGCAGCCGAGGACGATATGTCGGCGAATTGTCGGTCATGTATTCAAAATCCAGGCGCGAACTGGCCGTCCGATCCTACAAGTTGATCGAGACGCGCCATACGGTCACTCCCGACACCATGCTTGAGCGCGTGGTTCGCGAGCAGGAATTAGTCGTCGGGAAAGAGCTCGGCGAGGTGATCGGCCAGTTGACCGTGGACTGGCGAGTGCCATATCAGAAAAGAGAATCCAATCTCGGCAGTTTCGAAGCCGACGTCATCCGGGAATTTGCTGGCGCCGACATAGCCCTTCTCAACACCGGCGGCCTGCGCAAGGAACTGGCGGCCGGCCCCATCACGTTGAGGGATGTCTGGGAAATCAACCCCTTCAACAACTCCGTCGTTTCATTGAAGGTGAAGGGAAGCGACGTCATTCCGATGATGACGTTTGCGCTGAATAATGCAGAATCGCTGACGCAGATCAGCGGCCTGCGATACCGGGCCCGCAAACAGGGCGCCGCGTATTCGATCGTGGAAGCGACGGTCGGCGGCAAGCCCATCGAGGCCGGACGGTACTATCTCGTCGTCATGAATAACTACATGGCGTCCCATCTGTCCGACATGTTCGGATTGGATCCGGCCCTTCATCCGGTGAGCGACTTTGGTGTTTCGGACAAGGACGTCGTCATCGAGGGAATTCGGGCAAGAAAGGTCATCAGCCAGGGCATGGACGGACGAATTACGATCGAAGAGTAATCCGGCGGTTACAGTTCGGCGGAGATACCCGTGGTAATCAGAGCGCCGGAGAAGTCTGAATTGAAATCGTACAATTCATACTTGACATAACCGCCTTTGATGAACACTTCCAGATTTTCCTTCAAGTCATATCCGATCTTGACATAAAACCTCTTTTCGTCGGTTGACGAGTGATAATAGAGGTCACTGTATTCTGGGCGGCGGTTGTCGGCTATCTTGAATGCATAGTCGCCAAACAGGAAAAGCGAGTATTTTTCCCTGACGGTCAGACCCAGTAGCAGCGAAATCCGGTGCTCGTGACTTGGGTCATGAATGACGTCAGACTCACGGAAAACGGCCAAATAATTGAAGCTTAGAATCCGCTCACTGCGGTATTCAATATTTAGTTCCGGACCAACACCCCATCCTTTATTGACCCTCGGTCGGGAAGGATCGAATGGCACTTTCAGGTTGAAGCGCTCCGCATAGAAGCCCGCCGAAACAAGTATCTGATTGCTCTTGCGGTAACGGGCTCTGAAAACGGCATATGGGGAGGTCAAAACGTGACGTGAATCACCACTGATCGAACGGGTGAAGTATGTGAATTGGACGTCCGTCAACCAAGGACCGCTATCCTGCCATTGACCATTGACGGTCATTTTTCCTATGTCCTGATAGAGTTTTCCACCCGATTTGAAAAAGTTCATCCTCCGCCTTTCACCCATAAATCCCCACTGTGTCGTTCCCCATTGCCGGAAATAGCTTGCATGGCCATTCCAAAACAATACAGAAGTGGACGAGTGGATGCCGTATCGTTCAGGCCGAAAACGCAGTTGAATGACGCCGTTCTGACGCGTTTGTCGGAAGCGATATCCGACGGTCATCAGACCGGCAAAAAGATTGTAATTTCCAGATATGTTGGCCCCACCGCCACTGCCAAAATAGCCATATTCGGGGGATAATTTGAGTTCGAACTCCCCGGCCCTAATGCCCGGGACAGTCAGACTGCCACATATCAAACTCCACGCTATCCATCGGCCAAATGACGTCAACATGTTCTGCATCTCGATTTTAGTGGATCTTTTTCTTGATGTAATCTTCATAATCCGAAAGTTGCTTTTCCGCTTCTTCCAACAGCTCTACATAGTCCTCAATGGTCCAGGAGCCTGAATGCACGCTTGATGGAGTGCGCAGGTCCACCTCGCGCACTCCAAATTGCCGGAGGAGATTTGTGAGGGCTCTGACTTGCAGATACCAGTATCGCTCATCGACATAGGCCAACCCTGGAGACAGACTGAGTCCGGTACGTCTGCTCAGGGGAGAATAATTCTGTTCGGCAATTTCCTGGACAAATGTCTCGAGTTTCTCTTGAAGACGAACGATGGCTGCAAATTCTTTTCGTTTTTGACGAATCTCGGAAAGACGTGTCACCACCTCATTCAACGCTCTCTCCAGATAGTCTTTTTGGATGGCCTTTTCGAGCGTGTCTTGTATTGAGGCCAGCGAAATCGTCTGAACGAGGCGTGTGTTGAAGGACAGCGTACGCACGGCAGGTGAACACCACAACCGTCGTTGGGTCAGTTCCCATATTTGCCTTTCGAGTTCTTTGGATTTTTCATTCGAAGTGGTGACCTGACTCACCCGTACGAGTGAGTCAATACGCTGGGAGTACTTGTGGTGCAGTTGTTTCTGGAGGATGACCCATTCCTGTTCAATGCGGTCGACCCGGTTTTGCTGGTCGCGTATCTTCTGGGCCAGGGCCACACCATCCGACATCCATTGCATCAACAGGCCGCGGTCGGGACTGGTTTTCCGTTTTTCCGTCTCAATCCTCCGGGCATTGGATTCCAGCAGGACGGACAGGCTGTCAAGTGAATACCGCTCCTGGTCAACCACCCTTTCCAATTCCAGACCGAACCGCTCGGCCTTTTCCAGATCTTGCGCACCCGCGGGGATCGTCCAGGCAATCACAATTATCCAAAAGAATGTACTCCGCCACGTCTTCATTGGGGAATACCCAGTCGCTCCATTTTCGAGTACAACGTGCTTGTCTTGATGCCCAGCATTTTAGCGGCTTTGTTTTTGACGCCATTCGCCGCCTTGAGCGCGTCAAGGATCAACCGTTTTTCGAAGGCCAGCAGCGTGTCTTCCAGCGGCACCACAGATCCATCCGCCGGACCGGCATGGCCCGGGTTCAGATGCTGAATAATCAGCGCCGTTTCGATCGTGTCGCCCGGCGAGATGACGCACAACCGTTCTATCAGATTTTCCAGTTCGCGAATATTGCCTGGCCAGGCGTACTGGCAAAGCCTCTCGATACCGCCGGCGGCCAGTTTCTTCGGTGCCGCATGACGGGTGGACGCCATCTTGCCCAGGAAATGCTCGACGAGGGCGGGAATGTCTTCTTTCCGCTCGCGTACCGGCGGAAGCTGGATCGGGATCACGCGAAGGCGGTAGTACAGGTCGTCGCGGAATTTTTCCTCGGCCACCATGCGCGACAGGTCGCGGTGGGTCGCAGCCACGAGACGGACGTCCGCATGGAAGGTCTCTTCCCCGCCGACCCGTTCGAATTCCTTTTCCTGCAACACGCGCAACAGTTTCACCTGCATGGGCAGGGAAACATCGCCCACTTCGTCCAGGAAAAGCGTTCCGCCATGGGCCAGCTCAAATCGTCCCTTGCGTTGGCGGATGGCGCCCGTGAATGCGCCTTTTTCGTGTCCGAAGAGCTCACTCTCCAGCAGATTATCGTTTAAGGCGCCGCAATTGACCTTGATGAAGGGGCGGTCCGCCCGTCGACTTTTGCGGTGAATGGCGCGGGCCACGAGTTCCTTGCCGGTGCCGCTTTCTCCCTCGATCAGGATCGTGCTGTCTTCACCGGCCACACGGTCGATCACCTCGTATATTTTCTTCATAGGCGCCGAATGGCCAACCATATCGTCGTAGTGCAAGGACAGTTCGTCCTGGAGAAACCGGTTTTCTTCGGCCAGGCGGGCGAGGTCTCTTTCGCGCTGTATCTTCTCACACAATCGCCGTACCCGGATGCGCAATTCTTCCGAGGAAAACGGTTTGGTCAGAAAATCCCCGGCGCCCACCTGCATGGATTCGACGGCCGCCTCGACGGTGCCGAAGGCGCTCACCATCAACACCTCCGTTTGCGGCGCCAGTTCCTTCATACGACGAAGCACCGCTACACCGTTAATGGGTTCCATCTTGAGATCGAGAACGCCGATATGAATCCGGTCCACATTGGCCTCGAAAAATGCCAGCGCGTCCACGCCATTTTCAAAATCGTGCACCTGGTACCCTTCTCGCCGAAGGCTCTCGGTCATGCCAAGTTTCATGCTGACGTTATCTTCGACAACCAAAACGCCGAATGGGGTATTCATGAGTATCCGGTCTCCGTCATGGTGAAAGGGCGGTGCGTATGGAAAATGTGCATCCCCGGTCCTCGTTGTTTTCGCAGGTGATCGCCGCTCGGTTTTCCTCACAAAGACGTTGGCAGATGGCCAACCCCAGTCCAAATCCGTTCAGGTCGGTCGAATAAAACGGCTCGAATATCCTGTCGATTTCGTCTGCGCCGATGCCGGGACCATTGTCGGAAAACCGGATGAACCGGTGCGATCCGTTATCCTGGATGGAAATCCGGATGCGCCCGTTCCGACCGATGGCCCGTGCGCTGTTGTTGATCAGGTTAAGAACGATCTGGTGCAGGTGGTTGGGATCAAACTCGATGAGAGCGTCCGCCGATTCCAATGAAACTTCGATACACCGGTCTTTGAGATCTTTTTCAATGAGCGACAACACTTCCGACACCACCGGCTGCAGGGAGATTTTTTGTATCCGCGCCTGGACAGGGCGTCCGTATTCAAGGTACGCCGTGATCAGTGATTTCAGGCGGGCCACCTCGCCCAGTATCCGATCGAGGTAGTTGGTGTCCCGCGACTCGCGCACCACATCTTCGCGGATCAGCCCGGCCAGCAATTCGATGCCCCCAAGGGGGTTTCGGATTTCATGCGCAATTTGGGCCAGCATGTCTTCCCGTTCGCGATGGCGGCGGCGCAGGTCCTGCCGCATACGATCCATGGCCCGGGCCAGGTGACCCAATTCGCCTTCGACGCCTTTCGGCGCCGACGTTCCCAGATCGCCCCGGCCCAACTGTTGGCTGAAACGAACCAGGTGTTCCACCGGGACGGCCAGCCGCTGGGCCAGTATCCATCCGCCCGCCGCCGTCAGCAGAAGACCGATGGCCATGACGGACCATATCGTCCACGTCAAATCGTCGATCCTGGACAAACGGTCGGCGTTTTCCTGGATACCCATCCAATGCTGTTCGTCAAGCCGTGTGAATCCCCACATATACCATTGCCCGTCTTTGCCTTTGAAAGCCAATGACGCGACCGTTGAGCCCAGAGTCACCTGGGCGATTTCGGTACGATTCAGTTGGAGAAGCGGTTCGGGACCATCGGAACGCCACATGGCCGAGTCCGCCGATGCTACGATGGAATAATCTTCACGAAAAATAAACACATTCGCGACACCGAATTTGTCCCGCTGGTGACGGACCTGGCGTTGATAAAAATCCTCAGCCATGGTCGTCGCCTCTTCACGGCCGGCGTAAGCCAGGTACTTCGGCTCGGTTTCCGACGCGCACAGCCGCACCAGAATCTGGACCTGATCGCCAAGTTGCGCCAGGTAAATCTCTCGTACCGTCACGTATCCCACCCGGGCCAGCGTGCCGGATACCGCCAGGGTGATCACGCTGAATACGATGATGATGCTCGATCGGAAGGAGAGCCGCATGTTCGGTGTAAGCCATGTCAATCGTCTCAACCAAGGTATCACATTTTCACTTTATCCGCCACATGGAAAGACAACCCTGCCGTATCATGGCTCGCTCACTTCCAGCGTGGCGACGTAATCCGATGGATCCGCGGGTCCAGGGATCTCCGGATACGGATTCAGCGCATTAAGGCTCACGCCGTATTCGAAACACGGCACCGGCTGACCGAGGTGCTCTGTGTTGAGTTCCAGCGTGATGGGCCCGGCCTCGCTGGATCAGGCCGTGACCAGGATTCGCGCCCGGCCCTCCCACACGCACAACACGGTCTTCGGACACCGCGACTCTTCGGGTACCTGTTCGAAATACAAATGCAGATCCGTTCCCTTTACGATGACTTCCGTGCCCCACGGTAGATCAAACGGAACAAATAAAGCCGGTTGCGCGTCAGCTTTTCCCAGCGGACGGTTGGAAAGCTGAACCCCTGAATCACAACCGGCTATCATGATCGTCAAAAGCATGAAGCAAAGACCGTTTTTCATAAGACCTCCCCGCCTTCAGGCTGTTCGTTGATTTCGTCTTGAATATCCGTCAGGTAAATAATCCGGCCCCACATGTGAATGGAAGCGATTTCCACGTCGGTATTGCCCGAAAACCGCACGCGCCGTCCGTCCTGGTGGAAGGACCTGTCAAGATTGATCGGGTCGTAGTTGACGCCGTCGTCGCCGATGATTGCATAGAATCCGCCTTCCAGGTCCTGGTACCGGACCACGCCCGTCGTCGAAACGTGTTTGGAAAAAGACAAAGGATCGTTGTCGTTTTGATCCAGACAAGAGCAGAGTGTCAATAGTAAGATGGAAACCGTCACGCGCAGGGTCATGGCCAGTCCCTTTTCATGCTGAAGTCGTTCCAAAAAAAACGCGCAGGAGAGGACCAACTGGCCTCTCCTGTTCGTGAGGAGAGAAAGAGAGAGGAAGAGAGAGAAAATTTTTTAAGGCCGCGTTTGAGGCGCATGGGACGATGTTTCGTTTGCTTCGTTGCCTTCAAAAACGAGTTACCTCCATCGCTGGTCGAGTGATCCGTGTCCTTGGTCCGGACGACGGAGGTAACTGCCGGTCATACAAACAGCCGTCTATGTCGGTGAGCCGGTGCAGGCTAATCACCTATCTGGTTATTAGTTTCGGCCTTCCCGGCGGCTGTTCCCCTGAACCCCCTTTTCGCATCGGCGAAAATTCCCGATAAAGCCCCTGATGCCTTTGTGAATGTCACTACCGTGGTCATCAGGTTGAAATCTCCTTCTGCGAAAGTCAAACATTGTGTGCTGAATCAATTCTGGCAAAATTGTAGATCAAAAAGCGTTCCAGAATTTGTCATACGCGTAAATTCTGATTAATCAGGATGGAAGCGATCCCCTTCAATCACAAAAATTCAAATTTCATTATCGATTTTCCGATGGTGTATCGGCGGATCGATAATAATGCTGTCGAAAGCACCTTCCCGGAGCGTGTTTGCTTTCATGCCATGCAATGAGTACATTTGGCCAAGCTTAAACTCCCTGCGCAAACGATCCAACAAAATACAGAAAGGAACACACCATGAAACATGTGCTGGTCCTCCTGTCTATTCCCATGGTGATCATCTTTGTGGCTTCATGCGGAGATGATTCAGATGAAAAAGACCAAGTGACCGTGGAAACCAACGCCATCACTTCCATCACGGCCACAACAGCAACGGGGGGAGGCGAAGTGACAGCAGAAGTGGACATTACGGCCAGAGGCGTGTGCTGGAGTTCTTCATCCAATCCCACGGTGTCGGATAGTAAGACAACAGATGGAACGGGAACGGGCGTTTTTGCCAGTGCCATCACGGGTTTGTCACCCGCTACCGACTACTTCGTAAGGGCATATGCGACAAGCGCATCCGGAACATACTACGGTTCTCAGGTCACTTTCACAACAGCCGACACAGGCGGGACGGTCACTGATATCGATGGCAATGTGTACCATACTGTCACAATTGGCACACAAGTGTGGATGGTCGAAAACCTGAACGTGACGAGGTTTCGTAATGGGGATGCCATCCCCAACATAACGGACGGGCTGGCTTGGGCTGATCTGACGACGCCGGCGTACTGCAACTACGCGAACAACTCCGCCAACGCATCGACGTACGGACGGCTTTACAACTGGTACGCCGCTGCCGACGAGCGCCATCTCGCCCCGACCGGATGGCATGTGGCGGCCAACGCCGATTGGGAAACATTGGTTACGTTTTTGGGAGGTGCGACGGTGGCCGGAGGCAAGATGAAAGAAACCGGCACGGTCCATTGGGAAACACCCAATACCGGGGCCACCAATGAAAGTGGATTTACGGCTTTGGCAGGCGGCATGCGGTACCGCGGCGGCAGTGACAATTTCAGCTGGCTTGGCACCAATGGCTACTGGTGGTCGGCCACGGAACAAGATCCGACGTTTGCGTGGTACCGTTATCTCAGGTCCAACAGTACGGCCATCAATGAGTATACGTCTTCATATCACAAAGCATACGGTTTCAGCGTCAGGTGTGTGAAGGATTGACGGCTGAATTCCTGAACATAGTTCCCGTACTTCCGTCGGCCGACATCGCGAGGGATGTGGTCTGGTACAGAGAGAAAACAGGTTTTGAAGCCTGTTTTTCAAACGCGATGTATGCCGTTCTGTACAGGGATGAACTGAGTCTGCACTTGCAATGGCACGCCGACACGGAAAACGATCCGTTGCTCGGTGGATCGGTCGTCAGAATATTCGTAAGGAATATCAAGCCGTTGTTTGATGAATTCGTCAGACGGGGCACCGTGACCCCGGAGGCTTACCGGCCTGATACGCCCTGGCAAACGAATGAATTCGGATTTCATGATTTGAACAAGAACGCCATTTTTATTGTGGAAGATATGGTCGCCACGTAAACCGGGCCGCCCGCCTTATCCAATGCCCTTCCCCAAATAGGCCTTCAATCTTGGCGGCACGCGCCTCTGGACAAGCGCATTTTGCAGAGACCACCGGTCCGAATCCACGACGGAGTTCATGAACTCAATCTCCCCGCCCTGCATCACCGCCACCACGATACCGTCCTTGTATAGCACGCGATTGCCGGCAAGGGATGCCACCTTGTCGCCCTGGGGCAAAACGCCGTGTAAATTAAGCGGGTCGGTCGCGCTGATCGAGATCGTCTGGCCGGTGGGTGTTTCCTTCCGGATGGCGCGCAATTTCGTCACGGCCTCCGGCAGGGCGTATTGTTCGCCCCACACGCCATCCACAAAACGCCCGCCGCGGATTTCTCCGCGTGCTTCGAGCGTGCGGTACACGCGCAGAAGTTCCCGCCACGGCGGCGCGATGTTTTCGCGCTCAGTCAACCGCCGGAAGACAACCCCGTATCTCTGCAAGAGCGTCCGCGCGATGAGTTCCCTGAGCGCCTCCGGATTCTGTTCCTCCGTCTTCTCCACCGCGGACCAGCGGCCGGCCTGTTCCATGCTGAATGGAATTTTATGGCGTCGGGCCTGGCCCTGCGACCGGTATTTCTGCGGCACCAGGAGCGCCCGCAACCCGGCAAAACTGTCCGAAGATACCCGTCCCGCCGAAACCAATTCCGCCAGCGACTCTTCCACATGGCTTTTCAGAAGGCCCGTACGCCGGACGATCTCATCAAAAAACGACGCGCCGCGTTCGCGCAGGAACTCCAACACCTGGCTGGCGGGATTCGCCAATTCGGCGTTTCCGTTTTGATGGAGCGTCTGCCACAGTCCCAGATGGGCGCGTGACACCAGCATGATCGGTGTGCCCTTGACGGGACCGCTTCCGCCTGCGCCCGCTCGGAACCTGCCCCACGCCGTTTTGCCGGACAGGCATGCCATATCGAGCCACGCGTAGTCGTAATCGGCAAGACGGGCCGGCAGAATGTCGCCTTCCCATGCCGCGGCCGGCGCTTCGTAACCTTCCAATTGACGCAGAACGACGGCCAGCGATTCCGGCCCTTCCGGCTGTTGGCCGTGCTCCATCCGGTGCCAGGCAAAAAGATATCTCAAGAAATCCGCCGCCGATACGGGCTCAATTTCTTT
>CAZJBS010000005.1:39626-215557 GCA_964544475.1 uncultured Bacteroidota bacterium
GCCAGGCAAAAAGATATCTCAAGAAATCCGCCGCCGATACGGGCTCAATTTCTTTTCGGAGTTTGTCGAGTGTCCCACGATGAATTCTCGCCAGCAGGCGGCGTTCACACCACTCGGTCGCGCTGACGCCGGGCCGGTATTGCCCACGGAACACAAATCCTTCATTTTCGAGCGCTGCCAACGCCGCATCAATGGCCGTATCGGCAAGACCCATGGCGGATGCGATGTCGCGGGACGTCACGGGCCCAAGCCCTTCTAGCCGGCCCCGCACGATTTCCACCAGCGCCATGTCGGACGACCATTCCCTTAACAAATAGGCCGGAGGAACGGTGACATCGCCGGTCAGATGGGCCGATGGATAAACCGCTTTGAATAACGGCCACGTTTCGACGGCAATCCAGAACCGCGTCTCAGAAGTCTCCACAACCGTCGCCCGCCGGGAAGTAACGAGTTCATCAAATAGCCGCATCCACCCGCCGCGCTTCAATTCCGATTCGGTCAGAAATCCCAGCCACATCAGCGCTTCGTGCAATTCGTCGGCCGTTTCCGCCTCCGGCCACGCCTGCTCCTGCACCGAACGAATGACGGCGGGATCGAGTTGGGCGAGGTCCGTCGCCTCGGACAGATCGAGCCAGCTTCGTCCCGCGACCGCCCGCGAGCGTCGTTCCTCCAGCGGCGCATCGTCGAGAAAGGCGTACGGCCGGGCGTTCAGAATTTCCTGCGCCATCGGCGAGGGTTCCCGGAGATCTTTCGCGATAAGGCGTATCTTCTGATTTTCAATGCGCGTGAGCAGGCGCTCGAGGCCTTCGATGTCCATCGCTTCCGTGAGGCAGTCATGTATCGTCTGCTGCACGAGAGGGTGATCGGGCACTTCACGGTCCCCGGATATGTTCTCCAGACAGGCCAGCTGATCCGGGAAAACGAGCGCGACGAGATCCTGCGCATTCATGCGCTGAAGCTGGGCCGGGACGCGCTTGCCGTTGCGGCGCCGCAGGAACGCGAGAGAACGCGCGGCGTTCCATCGCCATCGGGATTCGAACATCGGCGCATCGAACAGGGCCTGCACCAGGATGGACCGGACGGTTTTCGAATGGAGGTACGTATAGACCTCGTCGAGTGGAAAGCTGTGCGTGGAGCCCAGCGACATCATGATGGCGTCTTCATTGGCGGCGGCCTGCAATTCGAAATTGAACTGGCGGCAGAACCGTTTTCGCAACGACAAACCCCACGCGCGGTTGATCCGGCTGCCGTACGGCGAATGGATGACAAGGTGCATGTCGCCGGCTTCGTCGAAGAACCGCTCCATGACAAGCTGGTCCTGTGTGGGTATCGCGCCGAGGGCGATCTTTGAAAGCGTCACGTACGTCGCCAATTGTTCGGCCGCGGCGTCACCAAGACCGATTTCCGTCTTCAGCCAGGCGACGGCCGGCGCCAACCGGCGTTGAATCGAAGCTTCATCGGACGCCGTCTCGACGCCAAGTTCATCGGCCTCGCCGAATCGCGATGACAGTTCGTCGCGCAGTTGGGCCACGGCGAAGGACAATTCGTCGGTACGGCCGGGCGCCTCGCCGAGCCAGAACGGAATACTCGGCGGCGCTTCCCCCGCATCGACCACGCGCACAAACCCGTTGCCGATCTTAACGATCTGCCAGGATTTGTTGGCCAGCTGGAATACGTCGCCGGCCATGCTCTCAATGGCGTAGTCTTCATTGAGCGAGCCGATGAACGTGTTGCTTGGCTCAAGAATGACGTCATAGTCGAACAGGTCGGGAATGGCGCCGCCGTTCATGATGGCGGCCAGCCGCGCCCCGCGCCGCGCGCGAAGTTGTTGGTTCACCGCATCGTGGTGCAGATACGCCCCGCTGCGCCCGCGTCGATGGGTGAATCCATTCGCCAGCATGGTGATGATGTCGTCGAATTCCCTGCGCGTCATATCCCGGTACGGATAGGCCCGCCTCATCCGATCGAAGAGTTCGCTTTCGCCGGACGCTTCCATCGCCATCTCGGCGACGATTTGCTGGGAGAGGATGTCCAGGGGTTTCTGCGGAATGACCAGACGATCGAGCTCCCCGCGACGGACAGCGTCCATCACGGCCGCGCATTCCACGAGTTCATCCCGGCTCAACGGGAAAAGGCGGCCTTTGGGCGTGCCGGCGATGGTGTGGCCCGAACGGCCGACCCGTTGGAGGAACGTGGCGATGGATTTAGGCGAACCCAATTGACAGACGAGATCGACCGATCCAATGTCGATACCCAATTCGAGGGAGGCCGTCGCCACCAGTGCGCGCAGGCTTCCGGCTTTGAGCCGTTGTTCGGCGTCGAGGCGATGGTCTTTTGACATGCTGCCGTGGTGGCCTGCGACGGCCTCCGCCCCGAGCCGTTCACGCAGTTGATACGAAATGCGTTCCGACATTTTCCGCGTATTGACAAAAACCAGCGTCGTGCGGTGCTCCAGGATCAACTGAACGAGGCGGTCGTACACCTCCTCCCAGACTTCCATCGCCATGACGGCGCCGAGCGGCGAGCGCGGCACTTCCATCGCCAGGTCCCACCGTCGCGTATGCCCGGTATTGACAATGGCGCAATCGTTGCGACCATCGCCGACGCCGGTCAGAAACAACGCCACTTCGTCGATCGGTTTCTGCGTCGCCGACAAACCGATCCGTACGAAAGGACGGCCGGTGACCCGCTCGAGACGCTCCAGTGACAGCGACAGGTGGGAACCCCGCTTGTCACGAACAAGGGCGTGAATTTCGTCGACCATCACGGTGTGTACGCCGGACAGCATTTTCCGGCCGCTTTCACTCGTCAACAGCAGGAAAAGCGATTCGGGCGTCGTTACGAGAATGTGAGGAGGATGCTTCGTCATGGCCGTACGATCGGACGGTTTCGTGTCCCCGGTTCGAACCATCACGCGAATCCGTACATCCGGCAGGCCGGCTGATTTCAGTTGTTCACGAATGCCCTCAATCGGACGCTGGAGGTTTTTTTCAATATCGTTGCTGAGGGCCTTGAGAGGGGAAACATAGACGATTTGCGTCCGATCGGCCAACGTTCCGTTCAGGCCCAGCACAACGAAATCGTTGATAGCGGCCAGGAAAGCCGCCAGCGTTTTGCCCGACCCGGTCGGCGCCGCAATCAATGTGTGGCGGCGTTGCCGGATGGCCGGCCAGGCCAACGATTGGATTTCGGTTGGGTGAGGAAATTCACCCAAAAACCACCTGGCAACGGCCGGGTGGAATTCCGAAAGCGCATTCGGTGATGGTGAAGTCATTGGAGACAACATTCAATACGCACGTGAACGTCGCGGACAACGGCAAACATTAGCTTGAAACCCACGTATTAATTGACAAACTTAACCGCCATGAACACGAAATCCAACAAAAAAGAACCGCGCATCTTTGACACGTTGCGCCGTGACATCCAGCACGGGGACTTTCTTGACAACTTCCGCCGTGAACTTCGAGAGCTGCAGGCCTTCTACATCACGGATGAGCAACGCGATCGTGTGAAGCGGCGGATGTGGCTGTATCGTTCTTTTTACTATGCCCTGTGGATTCTCAAGAGCCTGTTTTTCCACCTGACGCCGACGCGGCGGATACTCCTGGTGGCCGGAATTATTATGGTGTGGTCCGAGAGCCGTTTTGTGATTGAGGAAGTGTCCTTCAGTTTCAACTTCGGTGCGCTGGGCGGTTTGGCCGTTTTTCTGGTTTTGCTTTTGGAATTGAAAGACAAACTCCTGGCCCATGACGAACTGGCGGCGGGACGCACGATTCAAAACGCGCTCATGCCTCCGCGATCTCCCGAATTCGGGGGATGGTCGCTGTGGTTGTACACCATGTCGGCGAATGACGTCGGCGGCGATCTCGTGGATTTCCTGCGTATCGATGACCGGCGCGGTTGCGTCGTCATGGCGGACATGGCAGGCAAGGGTCTGCGCGCCGCCTTGCTGACCGCCAAATTGCAGGCGACAATCCGCGCGCTTGCGGCGGACCACTCCGATCCGGCCGCCCTCTGCGGCAAGGTCAATGCCATCTTTCATCGCGACGGGCTGCCCAATATGTTCGCTTCGCTGTTGTACGCCGAACTGTCAAACCACACCGGCGACATCCGGTTTGTCAATGCCGGCCATCTCCCGCCCCTGTTGCTCTCGGCCGAAGGTGTTCATGAACTCCCGAAGGGCGAACTCGCATTGGGTCTGTCAAGAAACGCCGTCTACCATTCCAGACACCACACGTTGAAAGCCGGCGAAGTGTTTTTTGCCTTTTCCGACGGCCTGACCGAGGCCCGCAACGAGGCCGGGGAGTTTTTTGGCGCTGAGAGACTGCTCGCTCTCTTGACTGAAATTCGAGCGAATCCCGCGTCCACGATTGGAGAAATCACTGTTTCGCAGGTGCTTCGCTTTACCGGGAATACTCGTCCGAATGACGACTTGTCGATTCTGATAGCAAAAAAAATGTAGCGAAAGCCCCACACTGCTCCGGTTGCGTCTCTGGTGCTGATTCTGGATGCCGGCATTTCCAAATTGGCGAATACGATCATATCTGTTCTCCCATCACTATTCCTCCTGTTGCCCTGTAAAACATCTTGAATCCCGCCGTATTCCGCGGTACATTATGACGGTTCTTTGACAAGCGCGATTCCAATGTTCTTTGCATAAACGAACCCATCGTTTAGGTTCCGCCCAGAGCGGACGTTCACCTTAACCTCAAGGAGGATGTCATGCCTGCATCAGCGCTTGATCCGACCGTCACGGGATCCCAGACCACCGCCACGGACCATTCCCAAAAGATCGGAGGAATTCTTCACCTTCTGGCCATCATTCTCATTATCAATCCCCTGCGCATCCTGTATGTGATTTTCAATGTGGCGATGCCTGCCACGGAAGCCGCGCCATCCCTGGTGGCCGGTCAGTTTGACATGGCCGCCAACATCACGTACCTGATCTACGCCGTCGTCGTGCTCTACTACTTTTTCCGCCGCCACCATTGGGCGCCCGGCCTGGTTATCGTACTTTTTCTGCTCAATATCGTTTTTGTCGCCATGAATGGCACCATGGCGCAGTGGATTCCTCTGAGGGAGCAGCATGGCGCGGAAACCTGGCGCGTCGTCGAATTCGTTGCGGCCGCGGCGTGGTTTCTCCTGTGGACTTTGTACCTGATCAGCTCCAAGCGGGTTAAAAGCACTTTCGCGCGATGAGGCGGAAGAGAACCCCAGTCAGGCTCTTGCTTGCATGTGATTGATGTGTTTCCGTTTTTCCGAAACGCCAACGCCCGACTATCATGAAACCCAAACCTCTTCGTTATGACCGTTTGCACAGGCGTGTGGACGAGACATCGCTGGATTTTGACCCCGATCGTCAATTTCCGTCGCAGGATGGCATCATCGGACAACCACGCGCCGTCAAAGCGTTGCGTTTCGGTCTCGAAATCCAGGATGCCGGATTCAATATCTTTGTCTCCGGGCCCCGCGGCATCGGAAAAATGACCGCCGTCGAGTCCTTTCTCCAACGCATGGCCGAAACCAAACCGGCGCCCGACGACTGGTGTTACGTCCACAATTTTGACGACAGTTACAAACCCCGGGCCATCCGTCTGCCGGCCGGCACCGGTCGTGAATTCCAGCGCGACATCCGCCGGTTCGTCGATTTCATCCGACGGGAAATTCCAAAACTTTTCGAAAGTGACGAGTACACGGCCAAACGCGCCGACATCGTCCGCGGAATCAACACCCAGCGCACGCAGATCGTGAAGTCGATCGCCGGCCGCGCCTTCCAGCAGGGATTCATGCTCCAGACGACCCCCGTCGGCGTGCTGGTCATTCCGACGCGCGACGGACACCCCATGTCGGAGGAGGACTGGAACAAACAGCCGGAGGACGTGCGACGGGACATGGTGGACAAACGCGACGCCCTGCAACAGGAACTGCAGGACGCCATGAAAGCCACGCGGGACGCCGAACGCGAGACCAACCAGGCTCTGCGGTCCCTCGACCGCCAGACCGTGATCCTGCACATCGCGGGAGTGGTCGATGAATTCCGCGAAAAATACCATACGATGGACGACGTCTGGGCTTTCCTGCACGCGCTCCAGACCGACCTGCTCGACAACCTCGACGCTTTTCGCTCGGATGACGGCTCCAACCAGGATGAGCGCGAAGCGGTGCTGAATAACTATGACGTCAATCTTCTTGTGGACAATGCCAAACAACACGGCGCGCCGGTCGTGGTCGAACTCCACCCGACGTACACGAATCTTTTCGGCCGGGTCGAAAAAGAAATGGAAGGGGGCGCCGTCTACACCGATTTTTCGATGATCAAAGCCGGCGCTTTCCATCGGGCCAACGGCGGGTTTCTCGTTCTGCCCGCCGAGGATCTCCTTCGGCATGTCATGAGCTGGGACGGCCTGAAGCGCGCATTGAAAACGCAATCGATCCAGATTGAGGAACCCGGCGAAAGCCTCGGCGTATCCGTTTCGAAAACCCTGCGACCGGAAGAGATACCCCTGGACGTCAAAATCCTCATCGTCGGACGGCCGATGTTCTACTACATGCTGCACGAACTCGACGACGATTTTCCGGAACTCTTCAAGGTCAAAGCCGATTTCGACGTCACGATGGACCGTACGGAGGCCAATGTCGCGGAATTTCTGACTTTCCTTTCCGGTCTCTGCCACAAGGAACGACTCCTGCCGCTGGATCGCACGGCCGCCGCGCGCATGCTGGAATATGCCGGCCGTCTCGCGGACGACCAGGAAAAAATATCCACCCATTTCGGCGCCGTTGCCGATGTGTTGCGCGAATCCAATTTCTGGGCCATGCAGGAAGAATCAACCGTCATCCGCGAATCCCACATCCGGAAAACCCTGGACGAAAAATTGTACCGTTCCAACCTGTACGAAGATCATTTCAAGGACTATGTCTCGAAGAACATTCTCCTGATCGATGTGTCATCGCGCGTGACCGGCCAGGTCAACGGATTGTCGGTCCTGAAACTGGGCGAATATGAATTCGGCAAACCCTCGCGGATCACGGCGTCCGTGTCGCCGGGCGGCGACGGCATCGTCGATATTGAACGGCAGGTCGATCTTGGCGGTCCCATCCACAGCAAGGGTGTGCTGATCCTCGCCGGCTATCTGGGCAACGTGTTTGCGCAGAAGAAACCGATGAACCTGTCCGCCCGGCTGGCCTTTGAACAAAGTTATGAAGGTGTGGAAGGCGACAGCGCGTCGTCAACGGAATTGTACGCCCTGCTGTCGGCGCTGTCCGGCCTGCCCATCGATCAGGGCATCGCGGTCACCGGCAGTGTCAATCAAATCGGCGAGGTTCAGGCCATCGGTGGCGTCAATGAGAAAATCGAGGGCTTTTTCGATGTGTGCCGTATCAAAGGTTTGAACGGTTCGCAGGGCGTGATGATCCCGCACAGCAATGTCCAGAACCTGATGCTTCGGGAGGATATTGTGGAAGCCGCGAAATCCGGGCGTTTCAGGGTATGGGCCGTGGCGACCATCGAAGAAGGCATCGAAATCCTGACGGGCAAGCCGGCCGGACGACGCGGCAAGAACGGGCGATTCCCGCAGAACTCTGTATTTGATCTGGTCGAACGCCGTTTGGAAGCGTTTGCGGAATCCGTGAAGAAATACGGAAAGGCGGCGAAGAAGAAAGGCCGTAATCAGAAGTAGAAGCTCTCGATTCCTCAAGAAGAAAACAAAAAAGGCCGATCTTCACGGATCGGCCTTTTGTTTTGCAAGGTGAATCTGATCACTTCATCAGATTGAACTTTTCTCCGTATTTACCTACAACCGGAAGTGGTTCACACTTGCCCTGTGCCGCATTGATGATGCCTATGATCATCAGCACGAACGCAAACAACTGAATAATGTACCCGACCAGCACCAGCGACAGGATGCCGCCAATGATGTACAGAATGAACAACACCAGCATCTGCTCGGCATGGAACATGGCAAACCGGTTGTCTTTCGCGCCAAGCAATGGGATTAGGAAACAGCACAAATACCCCAGAATGACCATTACTTTGCCCTTTTCCGCCTCTTCGGGTGTGGGCATGGGTCTTCCGGTTCCGCCTGAAGCACTTTGTTCCGTCATGATCCTTCCTCCTGACATGTGATGGTTTGGGTTTGGGACTCGAACACGGTTACATGTTCTTGATCATTTCTGTCGCAAATTCACTGCATGGAACCTCTTTGGCCCCCTCCATCAATCTTGCAAAGTCATACGTAACGGTCTTATTGGCAATCGATTTTTCAAGGCCTTTGATGATCAGGTCGGCCGCTTCCTGCCATCCCATGTAGCGCAGCATCATGTCCCCGGACAGAATGACGGAGCCGGGGTTCACTTTGTCCAGGTTGGCGTATTTCGGCGCCGTGCCGTGCGTGGCTTCAAACACCGCGTGACCGGTGACATAGTTGATGTTGCCGCCGGGCGCGATGCCGATGCCGCCGACCTGCGCGGCCAGGGCATCCGAAAGATAATCGCCGTTCAAATTGAGCGTCGCGATGACGTCAAATTCCTTCGCGCGGGTGAGCACCTGCTGAAGCGTGATGTCGGCGATCGTGTCGCGCACCATGAGCTTCTTCTTCCACAGGCCGTTGCCGTGCGTGTCCCACAATTTCAACGCGGCTTCGACGTCGGCACAAATGGTTTTGCGCTGGTCGGGCGTCATCATGTCATACCCCGGATCGACCTGTCGCGCATTTTCTTCGACAGACACGTTGGGGTTTTTTTCCTTGTTGCCCAGAATCCACGATTCCCGCTCGGTCACGATGTCGTTACGGAAAAACTTCTGGGCGACGGCATATCCCCATTCGCGGAAGGCGCCTTCGGTATACTTCATGATATTGCCTTTGTGCACCAGGGTCACACTCCGCCGTTTGTGCTTGAGGGCATACGAGATCGCGCTGTGCACGAGCCGCTCCGTGCCGAGATAGCTGACGGCTTTGACGCCCACACCGACCTGGATGCCGACGTCCCGCGGCGCCATGCCGATCGACTCGAGCTGCTTCTGCCAGCCCTCGGCGGCCGCTTTCGTGCCGAAACGGACTTTCTTGAATTCCTTCGGAAATTCCTTCTCGAGCAGGTCGAGAATTTTCTGGGCCTCCGGAGTCCCACCGGCGTATTCGATGCCGGCATAAATGTCTTCGGTATTCTCGCGGAATATCACCATGTCCACGTCCTGGGGGCGCTTGACGGGGGACGGCACGCCGGCAAAGTAGCGGACGGGCCGGAGACACACAAAAAGGTCCAGCATCTGCCGCAGCGCCACATTGAGACTGCGAATGCCTCCTCCGATCGGCGTCGTCAAAGGACCTTTGATGGAGACGAGGTATTCACGGCAGGCCGTGACCGTGTCGTCCGGAAGCCATGTCTTGAGTTGGTTGAAAGCCTTTTCGCCGGCCAGAACCTCGAACCACACGATTTTCCGTTTGCCGCCATACGCTTTTTCAACGGCCGCATCGAAAACTCGCTGCGAGGCGCGCCAGATATCCGGGCCCGTGCCGTCGCCTTCGATGAATGGAATAATCGGATGATCGGGTACCTTCAGCTGACCGTCTTTGATCGTGATTTTGTCGCCATGAGTCGGTGGTTTGAGTTGCTGAAACACGTGAGCACCTGTTCGATGATGAATGTGAGTAGATTGGGTCTGCGAACCGGGACATCTCCCGGCGCGGTGTAGAAATCCGGTAAGGTGTTGAGCGAATAACTCCGAAAAATATACGATATCCGTATCTACAAAAACAAGGTGAAATTGAAGCGTGATAAATATCCAACCGCGAAGGCGTCGGGAAGCGCCCGGCTATTGTTCCAGTGAAGTGGGAACGCCGCCAAAAGGAATGAACGCTGTGAAGGAAATGTCATCATCAAGGCCCGCCTTGCATTTCGACGATGCATTCTTTATTATTCGCCTGACCAAAAATATCACGTATTCAGAACCAGGAATTCTCGGCATGTCCTCCGATCCGAAAACCGACTCCCCCGCCGTCCGCTACGATTTCACTCGGATCGAAGCCAAGTGGCAGGCGTATTGGGAAAACCACAAGACCTTCCGCGCGACCGAAGACCCGTCCTTCCCGAAAGAAAAACGATTCTACGTCCTGGACATGTTCCCGTATCCCTCCGGCGCCGGCCTGCACGTGGGCCATCCGGAAGGGTACACCGCCACCGACATTGTTGCCCGCTACAAACGCATGACGGGCTTCAACGTGCTCCATCCGATGGGATGGGACGCCTTCGGCCTGCCGGCCGAACAATACGCCGTCAAGACCGGCGTCCATCCCGCCATCACCACCAGACAAAACGTGGACACGTTCCGCCGTCAACTCAAGATGTTCGGCTTTTCGTACGACTGGGATCGCGAAGTGAATACGACCGATCCGGCCTACGTCAAATGGACGCAGTGGATTTTCATTCAATTGTATAAGAAAGGCCTCGCCTACATCGCCGACGTTCCGGTCAATTGGTGTCCCGAACTCGGCACCGTCCTGGCCAACGAGGAAGTGCCGGAACAGATTGAAAAGGGATTCACGGTCGTCCGCAAGCCCATGCGTCAATGGATGCTCAAAATCACGGCGTATGCAGACCGGTTGCTCGAAGACCTCGAACTCATCGACTGGCCGGAAAGCATCAAGGACATGCAGCGCAACTGGATCGGCAAGAGCGAAGGCGCGGAAATCGAATTCAGAATTGACCATTCAGAATTGAAAATCGACGTTTTCACGACGCGGCCCGACACGGTTTTCGGCGCGACGTACATGGTTCTTGCTCCCGAGCATGCTCTGGTCGACCTGATCACCACGGCCTCGCAGAGAAACCAGGTCAAAGCCTACCAGGAAAGCGCCTCCCGCAAAAGCGACCTGGAGCGCACGGAATTGGCCAAAGAAAAGACCGGCGTGTGGACCGGCGCGTGGGCGATCAACCCGGCCACGAACGAGCAGATTCCGGTTTGGATCGCAGACTATGTGCTGATCAGCTATGGCACCGGCGCCATCATGGCCGTTCCCGCCCATGACGAACGCGATTTTGAATTCGCGCGCCGGTTCGATCTGCCGATTCGCGTCGTCATTCAACCGCCGGGCGCATCGCTCGATCCGGGCGCCATGACCGAAGCGTATCCTCACGAAGGCGTCATGGTGCAGAGCGGCCCTTTTAATGGCACACCGGCCAACAACGAGAAAGGCATGAAGAATCCGGCCATACGCAGTGTCACGGAATGGCTGGAAGAAAACAACATCGGCCGGCGCAAAATTCAATTCAAACTGCGCGACTGGCTGTTCTCCCGCCAGAGGTATTGGGGTGAACCCTTTCCCATTCTTCATCTTGAAGATGGAAGCGTCCGGCCGCTCGACGAATCCGAACTGCCGCTCACGCTGCCGGAAGTGACGTCCTACAAACCGGCGGGCACGGGTGAATCACCGCTCGCCTCCATGGATCAATGGCTCACCGTTCGCGAGCCGTCCGGCAAGACGGCGCGCCGTGAAACGAACACGATGCCGCAATGGGCGGGTTCCTGCTGGTACTATCTCCGTTACATCGATCCGCACAATACCCATGAATTCTGCAACCGGCAAAAAGAAGCGTATTGGATGCCGGTGGATCTCTATGTCGGCGGCGCCGAACACGCCGTGTTGCATCTGATGTACGCCCGCTTCTGGCACAAAGTTCTTTTCGACCTTGGGCTGGTGTCCACCAAAGAACCCTTCATGAAACTCGTCAATCAGGGACTGATCCTTGGAGAGGATTCACAGAAGATGTCCAAATCGCGTGGCAATGTCGTCAACCCGGACGACGTGATCCGTCAATACGGCGCGGACGCGATGCGGTTGTATGAGATGTTCATGGGGCCGCTCCCCCAGGTCAAACCCTGGAGCACGAACGGCGTCGAAGGCGTTTACCGTTTTCTCCAGCGGGTGTGGCGACTCATCGTCGATGCCAACGGCGCCTGCCTCGTCACGGATACCGAGCCGACCATCGAACAACAACGCATCCTTCACAAGACCATCAAAAAAGTCAGACACGACATTGAATCATTGGATTTCAACACGGCCATTTCCCAGATGATGATATTTGTCAACGAACTGACGCCGATGGCAACCCGGCCGCGAAAAATTCTAGAGCCCTTTGTGCTCGTGCTCGCACCCTTCGCACCGCATGTGGCGGAGGAACTCTGGGAAATACTGGGCCACCCGTCGTCCCTCGCGTACGAATCTTTTCCAGTCCATGACGAAGCTTTGACGGTCGATGACGAGATCACGGTCGTCCTTCAGGTCAACGGGAAAGTGCGCGAACGGATGCTCGTCTCGAAAGATGTTTCAAAAACGGATCTTGAAAAGATGGCTTTGGAAAAACTCACCGGCTGGACCGGCGGCAAAACCATTCTGAAAGTCGTCGTCGTACCCGGCAAACTCGTCAATGTGGTGATTCAATGAAGAAGACAGCGATGTGGCTTCTGGCGATTCTGGTTTTCGCCGGATGTTCCAAGAAAAAAGACGTCCCCGATGGGGCCGACGACGCCAGCCTCCCATTGATCATCGGACGCAACATCGATTCCTTGTCACGGCTGTCCTATGAACCCCGCATCCTGGCCTTCTCCATTGAACTCGGCCACCGCAACGTCGACTTTGACAAGCGTCTCGGATTGATGATCGGGGAGATGACTCCGGACCGGTCATGGCGGGACGTGGTCGAAAAGCACATCACCTCGCCGAATTACCGCGCCGCGGAATCCTACAACCGCCTGTACCTGGACAGCCTGGCCCTTCTGCTTCACGATCCACCCGCCCACTATGCGGCGTCGCAAGAGGCGTTGAAACAGGCCCTGCTTCGTCTGATCGCCAATTACGATGTGCTCAGGCGTTATGACGGATTCCCATCGATGTCGGCCATTCTCGATTCGATCCTCAACCATGAACGCGCCATCAATCAAACCATCACGGATTTCAAGAATCAAATCGAAGCTGTCCGCCGGTCGCCTCCTCCATAATCTCCTTTTGAAAAAAAAATCCCGGGCTGTTGACCCGGGACTTTCATGGCAAGTTCGGCCTGCTTATTTCTTCACCGATACCACTTTCAATTTGACCCCGGCGGCCACTTTGTCTTCGATGGCCTTGCCGCCTTTTTCCACATCGCACGTGGAGAACACGCCGTCTTCCTCGGTCTTCTTCACGACGACTTTGCCGACATCCGTGCTCTTCTTGATCACCTTGCCGTTGACTTCAACTTCTTTTTCTTCATATACCCGGAAGAAATCGCCTTTCTTGACGCCCAGATCCTTACCGCAGGTGATGCTGACGGAAATGGCGCCCTCTTTTTTCTTCGTCTTCAGGACTTCGAAAATTTCGCCGGCCACGGGAAACGCCGTCTTCAACCATTTGCCAATATTGTCCTCCGCTTCGTTCAGCGCTTTGTAAGCGGCCTTGGAAGGGCTGGACTCGACCATGTCAAGCAGCGCGACGCCAAAAACCGACGCGGCTTCGGTGCTGCCTTTGACGTCTTTGCTGGCCGTGATTTCGCCGGTGGCCACATCGATGATGCGGATCTGGAATTCAACGGTGGCTGAATAGCCCATGAACTTGCCTTTGGGGTCATTCTTGGGATGCGCCGTGACCTGCTGGAGTTGGCCCTGCGCGATATACTGGGCGCCAAGGACCGCGCCGAAATTGACGGCCTTGTTGGGATCAAACAAGTCGCTCATCTGGGCGTCCTGTTCTTTGATGATTTTGTCGAGGGCGGTCCGTTCGATCACGGTGAAGCGTTTCAGCTTGACAAACTGCCCGACCACCTTCTGGGTCGTCGCTTCGGCAAACGCTTCGACGGCCGCCACGTCGGCAAAAAGCGGTTCCGCCTGCTTCTCGTACGTCACGCTGGACTTATCCCAGCTGACCGATTCCTTCTTCCCGAAATCCTCCGTCAATTTGACGGCATCGAAAGGCAGAATGGCCACACGCGCTTTGTCTTCTCCAAAGCTGGCCTTGCCCTGACCGACCGCCATCGAGCCGCTCATCATCAGCACGCCAACGATCATCAACGACAGTATCGACTTCATATTTCCTCCTTCTGGGTTTGAAACGGTTGTTTCGGTTATGGGATCACTGTTTGTTTCTAATGCGCACTTTTCGTCCCGCGATTTCCACACGACCATCGACGAAGAGCTGAATGGCCAACGGATACGTGCGGTGCTCGAGACTCAGGACCTTTGCCGACAGGGATTCAACGGTATCGTCATCCGAAACGTCCACGGCGGCCTGCATGACGATGGGACCACGGTCGTATTCCTCGTCCACCAGATGCACCGTCACACCCGTCAATCGCACTCCGGAGGCCAGCACGGCTTCATGCACGTGGCGGCCAAACATCCCTTTGCCTCCAAACGACGGCAACAGGGCGGGATGAATGTTGAGTATACGTCCTGGAAACGCTTCCAGGAGGGGTTTGCCGATCTTTTTCAGATATCCGGCCAGGACGATCATGTCGGTCTTGAAATCGGACAACATGGTCAGCAGATGATTATGAAAATCCATGGTCGTTGCAAACTGGTCGCTGGACACATGAATGGCGGGCAGGGCTATTGTTTTTGCCCATGCCAGCACGCCGGCGTTCGGGTTGTTGCTGATCACGACACCGATGCGGGCGTCAAGGCGTCCGGTTTCGATGGCGGTTTGAATCGCCTGACAATTGGAACCGTGACCGGAGGCGAAGACCGCCAGGGAAAAAGTCGGCATGGATCGGAACACACCAGCGTTGGGTAAATCGCCGAAGAATGTAAGTTAAACCGTCTTGTTCTTCAACAACAAAAAAGCCTCCCCCGGGTTTCCGGGGAAGGCTTTGGGCGTCGCCCTCTTTACCTATTACGAAGTGGGCGACTGCGCCATTAACCCTTTTTGACAGTATCCTTAAGGGCTTTGCCGGCTCTGAATTTCGGGACACGGGCGGCCGGGATTTTCAACGTGGCGCCGGTCTGGGGATTGCGACCCGTGCGGGCTTTACGTTTGGCCGTACCGAAGGTACCGAAACCGACCAGGGTCACGCTCTTGCCTTTTTTCAGAGCGAGAGTAACCGAGCCCACAAACGATTCCAGGGCTCTTTCCGCCTTGGTCTTGGGCACATCGGCATCCTTGGCCATCTTGGCAACAAGCTCAGCTTTGGTCATGGAAATGACTCCTTAATGAAATGAAGTGAAGAAAAGCGTCGTAAACGTTTATATTACGCGCCTGGAAACGAACCAAAAACTTCGCTGTCAGGGTTAATTTGTCAAAGAACAGGTTTGAAAAGCGGGAGTCTCTGCCGATGCTGGACTGGCCTGATCTCCCGGCGGCCGTGCCGCTGGAACCTTGATAAATGAATATAAGGCACGTCATCGCCTGTGTCAAGAAATATTTTGCCGGAAAGCCTGAACTGATGCACCTTTGCGGGCACTATGGCCGTTTTGGCCTTTATTTCAGGGTAATGGCGGGGAATGCAGATTTGAAAAAAGGGACAGGCTGCAAAAGGCCGCCGTTTCAGCTTTCAGGCGACGCTGACCCAGCGAAAGGCTTGCCCAACCGGCCTGCAGGGCCATGCCGGTCTCCTCTTCCGTAAAACCGCCCTCCGGCCCGATCAGAATGATGACCGACGACCATCCGGTCGCGCGCTCCCGAAGCGCCGCCCACGGGACGGCGCTGTCTTCATGGCAAAGGACACGGCCCTCCTGGCCGGCGCCCCGCACCACGTCCTCCAGATCCGTCACCGCGTCGATGACGGGCGCCACGCAGCGACGGGACTGTTTCATCGCCTCCAGACCCACTTTGCGCCAACGTTCGACCTTCCGGTCATCCGCCTGCTGGATGCACCGGCGCGTCCGGACCGGAATAATCCGGTTCGCGCCCAATTCGACCGCCTTTTCGACGGCCAGATCAAAGTGATCCCTCTTCAGAATGGCCTGGGCCAATGTGAGATCCACGGCCAACTCGTTGGGACGCCGGCGCGTCTCCAGAATGCGACATCGCAGGCGGGGGTCGCTCACAACTTCCAGGGCCACGACATACTCATGGCCAACCCCGTCCACGACATAAAACTCATCGCCCGGCCGCTTCCGCAATACGTGCGCACAATGGTACGCTTCGGCGCCGCCGAGAAAAACAAAACCCTCCGAATTCAGAATATCGGAGGGTGCGGCATAAAAATACTGGTTGTCACGCATGGCGCGCGTCACGGCCGGTGTTGGCTCAATTGGGCGCCAGGGTCGAATCCCCGGGGGCCAGGATATCATCCGCGTTGCGGCCGAGGTTGTCCAACTCAAACTTGACTGACGGCACCAGTTCGTGTTGTGGGTATTTCTCCAGGAATGCCTGATAATATCGCCGGGCTTCGTCCAGATTCTGAACATAATTGGAGTTGATGAATCCCAACATGAAATAGGCCTGCGCCGTGGCCGCGCTGTCCGGGTACAGCTTGATCACTTTGATGAACATATCCATGGCGTGCGGGTATTCGTGAAACTGGTCTGCATAAATCTTGCCCATGGACAACCACGCATCGATGGCTCTTGGAAATTGAGGATGCTGCATCGTGATGTACTCAAACGCATCCACGGCATGCTGGGGTTTTTCTTCCTCAATAAAGCGCGCGCCCTTTTCGAAGAGCGCCTCCGCTGTGTATTTCGACCAGTCTTCCCTGGCGGGCGGCGCCGGATCGTCCTTGACTGTCAAACGGGTCCCGGCCTGGCACGCCACCAGCCCACACAATACCATCCACATGTAACGCATCGTTTTTGACTCCCTTTTGAATAAGATTACAATCTTTGCGCAATTTTCAAATAAAAAATCGGATTGCCGGCCCGCGTGCCGGGGCTGTCCTTCAATGGCAAGGCGCATTCGACGCGAACCCAATCGCTCATGGCCAGTCCCAGTCCCGCATCGACACGCCATCGATCAGGTTCCACTCCGGAGAAATCCACGAACGAACGGTTTTCACCCACTGACCACACGCGGCCCGCATCCGCAAACACGATCAGATCGAAATTCCTGAAGATCGCTTTCAAACCCCATGTTTTGGCCAGGAACGTCTTTGGCAGAAAACTCCCATTGAACAGATAGTCGGCCGACAACAAGACCGAGCGGTTGCCGTTCTGGAATTCCCGATAGCCATACCCCCGCAAGGTGCCGTAGCCGCCCATGTCAAACAGAAACTGGTCCGAAGCCACGCCGGACGAATCGGACGTGGAGCCCTGGTAGGACAGAACCCGCAGTGCGACTGCCAGACGCTGACGGGAAAACAGCTTTTGATAGCGCTTGAATACGAGATTCGCCTTGTGATATGAGAAGTCGGAATGCATGGATTTGTGCAACCAGCGGCTGTTCGTATACGAACCCTGAAGGTACCAGGCCGACACAAAGGCATTGGGAGATGGCCGGAAATCCACTTCGTATGCGAGACCCACATAGTAATCCTGCCCTTCCGCCACAGCGGGATTTGGAACAAATCTTTTCCGTCCGTTGACTGTGACGGCTTTCCAATCGGAGACGGCAAATCGTGCGGCGTTCGTCAGGGACGAATATTTTGGCGCCCCGCCGGTCAGAAAGAACCGGTACGTTCCGTCCAGATTGGCGCTGCACCGCACATGGAATCCGCGGACCCTGTAATAATGGTAATAATCCTGATGAATCGTAAGCGCCGTCAGGCTGTTCTGCCAGTCCCGTATCACGAGCGTATCCTGGGTGACCGCCAGGTCGGCATAATCGACCGCTATCGCAAACTCATGGTTGCCGGCTGAAAACGAATGTTGCACCGCCAATTGAAACCGCGCATCCCGACCGGCGAATCCGTACCCGCCTTTGCCCGACACCACCAACGAACCGAAGGGCCGCACATAACCGGACAGACCGCCAAACAGGCCGTCGATTTTGTTGTATCGCATCCATGGCGCGACACCCGCCCGATCGGTTTTCTCATAGATGTAGAACTGGTATTGTCCGAAAGCCGGCGGGGACCACAGGATCACGCCGGTCAATATGGCAACGACATAAATTCTCATAGTCGGCTTTCGTTCGACAAACAAAAAGACCCGTCCTCGGATGGAACGGGCTTCATTTTGGCTGCTCAGGTAGGGCTCGAACCTACAACCCTTCGGTTAACAGCCGAATGCTCTGCCATTGAGCTACTGAGCAAATTCATTTCGAACGGCATGGAAAATAACCGAGGAGGTGTAGAAAGTCAAGAAATTAATTGGCTCCTTTCCGGCCCAGATGTTTGCCGAATCGAACGCGGATGCCTACTTCATGATCTGGATTGGACTTGGAACGGGGAACTCGACCCTACAGAGCAAGTCGGCGTGATCACGCCTTGGAAAGTGCAAAGTGAAATCAATACTAAATTTGGAAATGATGTGTTTATTTAAGAAACAGCATCCTCCGGGTTTGGACTTGATTTCCCACACGCAATCGACAAATGTATACGCCACTTGACAGGGAATTGCCCGAATCGTCCGTGCTGTCCCATACGAGGCTGTGGCTCCCTTTCGGCATTGTTTCATCCACCAATGAGCGCACGGCCTGCCCAAGTACATTGAATATCTTCAGCTCGACATGACCATCTTTTGGAACAACATACGAAATTCTGGTGGACGGATTGAACGGATTGGGATAGTTCTGGTTCAACAGAATCTGATGTCCGACCTGCACGGTCGGATCGTGGATGGATGTTATCGGCTCAAGGCTCTTGTAAACGCCTCCTCCATCAGTACCGGCATACAAGAAGCCGGCGGGACTTTCCCGAAGAACAATGACGGTCCAATCTGTCAGGCTGCCTTCAAGATATGACCAGGAACTGCCGTTATTTGTCGAATAGTAAATTCCCTCTCCAAAAACGTCCACGTAGAGATGATCCTGGCGAGTCACCACCAGGGAACCGGCATTTGGAGGGGATGAGGAAAGGAGTATCCAGGAGGCGCCCTGGTTTGTCGAGCGAAAAACACCGCTCTGAGTGCTGACGAAAACAAATCCGAGCGAGTTGACCACTACGGAGCTTATGCCGATATTGGTCAGTCCGTTATTGATGGCGAACCACGAGTCCCCGTTGTTCGTTGAGCGAAACATCCCATGGGCATACTTCCCGACAAAAATATCCTGATTGGGACTTACCACAATGTTATCTGCGCCATAAGGTAATCCACTTGTGATCAGGGCCCAGTCATTGCCGTTATTTGTTGAACGATACATATATATTCCGCCTGCAAAAACGTGCCGCTGGGCGTTAAACGCAATCGCACTGATGGAGAGGTTCGTCAGACCGTTATTGACGGCTTCCCATGTGTCTCCATGATCAGTTGATCGAGAAACCCCGCCGCATCCTGCAAACAAATCGCTCACAGAATTTTCCTCAAGACATCCGACGCCACCGTCGTCTATTCCCTCATTGACGTCCTGCCATGTGTCGCCATCATCCGTGGAACGCCATATTCCGTTACCTCTATTTCCCGCAAAGATGGTCCCCGCAGAGTCCACCAGCAACGACCGGACATAAGCATTCGTCAGGTGGTCATTGAACTGATGCCACGTCGTGCCATCGTCGGTGGATCGGAATACACCGGCGAACATGAACCCGACATAAAGGAATCCCTCGGACGTTGCAGCCAATGATTCCCCGTGATCATCCAGCAAACCGTCGGTGACACGTTGCCAGTTTTCGCCGCCATTGGTTGATCGGAAAGTTCCATTGTGCGTGGTTGCAAGAACCGTATTTTGCGGACTCACGATCAACGCGGTAATGTAGGGGCTGGTCAAGCCCGTGTTCTTCGGGACCCAACTTGTTCCACCGTCGCTGGAAACCAGGACGCCAAAACCGTCGCTTCCGGCGTAGAGCAGACCAGCGGAATCCACCGCGAGGGCAAAATACCACGTTGGGGGCAGCCCGCCAATCCATGTCCAGGTCAGGCCCAAATCCGTCGAACGCCCGATGCCGTTCGTCGTCCCTGAAAACAAGTTTCCTGTGCTCTCGACATACGCAAAGCTATAGATGTCATCCGGAGATAACCCTTGGTAGGTCCAACTGTCGCCTTTGTCGGTCGAGCGGTAGACTCCCAGGTGGGTCCCAGCCAGGAGCACCGAATCATTGACGAAGTACAGAAGTTTGACATACAGGGAGGCGGGGAGACCGTTGGTGATCACGGTCCATGAATTTCCATTGTCGGTGGAGCGATACAAACCATGGTAAGGGGCCGCCCCATAGATCGTGCTGCCATCAAACACAAATGATGACATGTTGGGCAGTCCGTTACCCAATATGGACCAATGGGCAGTCTGTACGTTCGAGCGGAATGCGCCTCCGGTCGTGCTGACATAAAGTTCGCTGTCCTGCTTTACGGACAAAGCAGCAGCAACACCCCCGTAAGGGCCATTGAGCTGTTGCCAGAATTCCTGACCGAACAAGGGCATGCTGCAACTGAGAAAAAACGCTGTGACAATGATCCGCATTTCAATTCCTACTTTCGTGTCTTCTGAAATTCAGGGCACCACACTCTCCAAGTGCCCTGTATGTAGCTTGCGGCTATTTGATGAATTGCATACGGCGTGTCTGTCTGAAATTTTCAAATCTCAACTGATATAGGTAAGTCCCGGCCGATACGGAATTGTCGGCATGGTCCCTTCCGTCCCATGAGATGTAGTGCCTGCCTGCCTCTTTGATTTCATTGACCAGCCGTCTCACTTCCTGCCCCAGGATGTTGAATATGATCAATTCAACCGACCCGCTTTTAGGAACATCATAGAAAATAATCGTCGACGGATTGAAAGGATTGGGATAGTTTGGACCCAAAAAGGCCTGTTGCGTTGCTGTCACCGGCATGATTTTCTCATAGCCCCAATAGCTCCAGTTGATGCTTAGTGTTGGGGTCGCAACGGACGTATAGCTTTCATTCACAACCTTCACAAAATACTCGCCCACATGATTGCCTGAGCCCGCCCCAGCCAGACTCTCATCGGTGTAGTGACCCATTGTTGAATTGGAGACATTTTCAATATTCTGAAATGAGCCATTGTCTATCTTGCGGTGGATTTTGTAGGTGAGCGGAAAAGTGTCCGCCGTCCAGGATATCCTCGGATGATGCTGACCTGTGGATTCCGCACCGATTGCAAATCCAAATGGGGCAGCGGGTTTGAAGTTCGACGTAACCCGTGACGGTGCGCCGGAATTGTACGTCTGATCCCAGATGGCAACAGTCGTTCCGGTTGGAACATCCAACCATGAGGGCCCATCGACGCGAACTTGAAATCGATGATCAACCTCACCATCCCATAAGTACTGGAAGTACATGTCAACTTCCGAGCCGGAGTACGACCATGGATAATTGGTTGTGCTCAGATCGAAATAAATTGAATCGATTGACTCTTCCAGAATATACTCACCATTCGATGGATCTTGCTCGCCATAAGTTGTGGCAATCAGTATTTTGTACTTCCCCCAGGCCACTGTATCAATCCACTCGAAGCCCTCCTCATGTTCGTACATTTGAGTCAGTAGAAGTTCATATGGTTGCTCCGAACCCAGAATTCCCAATGCGGCCGCGTAAGCATACGTGTGATCGGTTGTGGGCCAAAACGAAGATTGCGGCAGCAAATAGAGGGAGTCAGGAGAGACGTCGTTGGGCTTGTACAGATTTCCTACGGCCTTGCAAATTGCGATTGGAAATAATGCCGTGAGCGGATTGTAGACTGTTATATTGAACTCTTCCGGATAGGGATCCGGTTGCTGTGCATGTCCGATTGCGGATAGGCTGAGCACCGTTGCTAAGGCCAACATGACGGATTTCATGGTTGTTCCTCCAAGTTAAGAGGCTATGTTGTCGAGAGACGATTGTTCGACTTGGAAACGCTCGTGGGCTTCGCATGTTTATCATCATTTCGACAACTGCCAATAACGACACACTTGAATCACAGGTTTTCGCCGTCTTTTTCTTGCGTTGGAATTTCATTCACGTCACCTCCATTCTCAATCTTTGCTGTTTTGGATCAGCTCCCGATGAGATCATTAAGTATATCTTAAATCTACAAAAAAATAGAGATCACAATGCAACTTTCTTGTGAAATCATTTGACGCAAATGGACATCAGGGTTTTAGGATCGAAGCGGCTCCAGATAAACTCGCACGCCAGGCCGGCAGCGGCACGCGCGGTTTTCAAACCTGGAGCACACCGAAGTTGGGCGGCGGCACGTTGGGGTTGTTTCTCGCCGTATCGAGACATCGGATAATGGTTGAACGGGTTTCCTGCGGCTCGATGATGCCGTCGACCCACAGCCGTGCGGCGGCGTAGCGCGGATTGCCCTGTTTTTCGTAGTTGGATTTGATTTGGTCGTAGACACGCTTTCGTTCCGCCTCGTCCACGGTTTTTCCCGCCAGCTGGATTTCGGCAATGGTCGACGCCGCCTGAGCCCCACCCATGACGGAAATGTTGGCGGTCGGCCACGCGAAAATAAACCGCGGATCGTACGCCTTGCCGCACATTGCGTAGTTGCCCGCGCCGTAACTGCCGCCGATCACAATCGTAATCTTGGGCACCACGGAATTGGCGACCGCGTTGACCAGCTTGGCGCCGTCTTTCGCGATCCCGCCGTGTTCCGCGTCCCGCCCGACCATGAAGCCATTGACGTCGTGAAGGAACAGAAGCGGAATGCCGTCCTGATTGCAATTCATGACAAATCGGGCCGCCTTGTCCGCCGCTTCCGAATACATCACGCCGCCCATTTGCATTTCACCCTTGGCGGTCCGCTGCACCATTTTCTGGTTGGCCACGATGCCGATCGCGTAACCGCCAATGCGTGCGGTGCCCGTGACCACGGTCTTGCCGTACGTCGCCTTGTATTCATCGAATTCCGACGCATCGACAAACCGTCCGATGATTTCCCGAACATCGTATTGAGTCAGCCCTTCCGGAATAATGGCCGCAATGTCGTCCGCATGGTGATGCGGTTCGCGGGATTCGATTTGGTTGAACGGCGCTTTGGGTTTGTGGGCAACTTTGGAGAGAATGTCCCGGATGCGTTCCAGGGCGGCTTCGTCGTTTGGTTCTTCATAGTCGGCGGTGCCGCTGATGGCGTTGTGGGTGTGGGCGCCACCAAGGGTTTCGGTATCGATCACCTGGCCGATCGCCGCTTTCACAAGCGCCGGCCCCGCGAGGAAAAGGCTGGCGCCATTGACCATGAGGAATTTGTCACACATGACCGGCAGATAGGCGCCGCCAGCCACGCACGGTCCCATTACGGCGGCGACCTGCATGATGCCCATGGCGCTCATGCGTGCGTTGTTGTAAAAAATACGGCCGAAGTGATTTTCATCCGGAAACACCTGATCCTGCAACGGCAGAAAAACGCCGGCGGAATCCACGAGATACACGATGGGAATGTTGTTCTTCATCGCGATTTCCTGAAGCCGCAGTGTCTTTTTGACAGTGATTTCAAAATGCGCGCCGGCCTTGACGGTGGCGTCGTGCGCCACGATCGCCGTTTCCTTGCCGTCGATGATGCCAATGCCCCCGATATTGCCCGCGGACGGACAGCCGCCAAAATCTTCATACATGCCGTACGCCGCAAACAAACCGACTTCCATGAAAGACGTGCCGGGATCGATCAATCTGGCGATCCGCTCGCGCGCCGTCAGGCGGCCTTTGTCGTGCTGTTTGTCAATATTCTTCTGACCGCCGCCCAGACGAATTCGTTGGGCGTCCTGTTTCAGCGCTTCGACCAGTTTCTGCATGAACGCACGGTTGCGTTCGAGTTTTTGCGGGTTCAGTTGCTCGGAAGGGGTACCGATGACGGCCATGCCGGTTGCTCCGTTGCTGGATGGGTATTAGCTTAAGGCGCTCATGGCCAGGTTTTTTGAAAACATGCCCGAACGCCGGCTCACGGAAAATGAAAAAAACTCACCGTTCTGCATCGTGCAATAATCCGGTCACATCCATTTCCCAGACGTCCGTGTTGCGACCGGCCTGGTAGATCACGCGCCGCCCGTCGGGAAACCACCGGCCGTGGGCTTCCTGGTCCGTGTTGTCTTTGGTCAGCGTTCGCGTCGATTTTTCACCGCCACCGGCGCGCATCAGCCACACGTCGGCGTCGTCGTACCAGGAGCGCGTGAAAAGGATGTGCGTTCCGTCGGGAGAGACGACGGGTTCGCGATCCCATCCGTACGGCGTCTTGTCTTTCGTCAGCGGCAGGGGCAGACCTCCGCCAACCGGCGCGCTCCAGAGGCTCCAGCGATGGGCCCAATCCGCGGCGAACAACACCGTGGCATCCGCCGCCGCCATACATGGCTCGGTTTCCGAACGTTCGTCGATCGTAACCGGACGTTCCCGGCTGGTGGCCGCCTCCCATATCCAGACATCGGGCAAACCACGCCGCTCCGTCACAAAAACGATATCCCGGCTTTGGCGGAAAAAGGCCGCACGGGAGGCCCCGACCGGATCATGGGTCACCTGAATCACACTGTCAAGGCGCAGACCTGAATCGTTCTCGATCAAATAGGCCATGAATACATTCCGGCGGCCGTTGCGAGTGGAAGTAAAGAGCAGACGGTTGCCGGAAATTTCCGGATCGGTGCACGAATCTGTTTCGTCGGTCAGGGGCATCACCGATTGGTTCCCACAATGCAGGGCATACAACCGATCGACGCCGCTGCGATTCGACGAAAAAACGACGTAACGCCCATCTTCGGTGACCACGGGACTGTGATCGTCCGCTGGATCTTCCACGAGAACGGTGTCCTGCTGCGTTTCCACGTCTATGGACTTGATGTTCCAGTTGGAGGTCTCTTCCCACACAAGGCGTCTGCCGTCCGGATGCCATGAAGGATACGCATGTGACGTGCCCGATGAAGTGACCGGCGCCGGTTTGTATCGTATCAACGGCGTCACGTGAATTTCGTCACGTCCTCGTACGGCCAAAACACATGCAAGGAACTTCCCGTCCGGCGACACGGCCGGATCGTGAACGCTGTTCGAATCCTGGCTGAACGGACGGACATTGTCGCCATTCAACCCGGCCAGAAAAAGCGCCCATCGACCGGATATCTTCTTCTGGAAGACCAGGACGTCGCCACCCGTGGACGGGCGATCCAATGCGGACGTGTCGGAAACCACCACCCGGACATCGCCGAAATTCCTGCGCCGGACACGGCAAATCTGGTACCCGGCGGCATCATGCCTGACGAAAAGGATGGACTCCCCGTCGGGCGTCCAACAAGGGCTGAATTCATCCGTTTCCGAAGCGGTCACCTGTGTCAGTTTTTCCTCCTGATCAATCAGCCATACGTCGCGCTGGCCTTCGATGCGGGAGGCGAAAACGATCGACTGTCCGTCCGGCGAAAACGACGGCCGCTCGTCGGCGCCTTCGTTCATCGTCAGCGGTTCGCGGATTCTATCCTGGGTATCGTAGATCCAGATGTGTTTTTCGCCGGACTGCGTGGACACCATGGCGATGAATTTCCCGTCCGGTGACACGGCGGGCTGACCGTCATAACAGGCCAGGTTCGTGAGGCGTTCTGGTTCCGACACTCGTGAAAGGCAGGAACACCATAGGGCAGGAACACATAAGATGACCAATCGTCGAAACCACATGGCGATGGACGTTGATGGAGAATTTTCCAAAGAAGGTATGAAAAAAATGAAAAAAACCCACTTGTTTTTGCGCCGGTGGCTCACAAACCGTACGTCACCGACATGGCGGTTCGCCGGGTGATCAGCGGACCGGATGCCGCTTTGTCCACATACTTCTCCCAGTACTTGATCAATAAGGTCAGGCGCCGGTTCCATCGGACGCGCACGGCCACATACCATCGTGAACCCTTGTCCGAAAACAGGCTATTCGTGAATACACCATCCACATCGTTCTCGTATTCGTAGACCGCCGACGACGAACCGTCCGTGTCAAAGACCGTCCACCGCCCGAAAAGCGTGAGATTCTCATCGACCTGCCATCGGACATCCTGGTAAAACGAACTGCCATCTTCATTTTCCGATTTGAAATGGGTCACGCGATACCGGACGGTCTCCACCCGGCTGCGCAGGTTCAAGCCCGGAAGGACTTTCCAGTCAACCTGGAAACGGGACCGCCGCGTATCGGATTTTTCCACCGTGCGTGATTCACGCCCGAAAGCGTCTTCCGAGGTCTGGCTTACGTCTTTGCGCTCATTTTTGAAACGAAAGGTCGAGGACACCGCAGACATCCAGCGCTGTTCCCATTGTACGAGAAAATCGTCGCCGCGGACGGGCTGCGCAACGTCGTAACTCCGCCACGGATAACGGAAGAGATCGTAATAGAAATGGAGTTTCGTGAGGCGGTGAGGTTGAGCGGCCATACCCAGATAAAAACCTTCCTCATTCTGAGTGCCGTTTTGTTCGCCAAAACCCGAGGCGTGAAAATTCTGAAAGGCTTTCGAATAACGCCGCCACATCAGGACCGTTTGCCATGGACGTCTCCCGAACAGAACACCGGAACACATCGCCGTGTGACCCGATCCGTCGACGGCGGTTTCACCGAACCAGTTGGCTCCCAGCAAAAACAAATCGTAGTGAAACCCGGCGGCGCGATTGGACCGGCCGGTGAAATTGTAACGGCTCCGGACGGTGTCAATCAGGACGAACCGGCGGTTGTATCGCTGTTCGTAGTACGTCACGCCGACGGACGACAGTCCGAACCGGTAGTCCACGTTAGCGCCCCAGATTCTTTCGCGCAGGATGTTTCGTTTGGCGATTTCGGCGCTGTCGCGGTGGAGTCCGTCCGTCTTCAGCGTACGGATGGTACCGTCCTCGTTGAAGGAGGCGTCTTCACGCGTCGTCGAATAATAGATGGTCGGTTCGAAATGCCTCAGCCAGCCGCCGGTTTGGATGGCCGCGGCACCGCCGAGCAACGCACCGCTTTCCGTGGCGTAGGCGAAGGGCTGAATGCCCCGCCCGCTCTTCTTGACGCCTTGGACCACTTCACTGCCCTTGATCGAGCCGCGCCCGCCCCACCACACGAGTCCCTGCCCGAACTCCAGCTGATAATTTCCAACCACCGCGTGGCGGACGAATGGATAATCACGCACTTCGCCGTAGGACGCCACATGATCGTTCCATTTCGGTTCGCCGGCGTCTTTTTCAACCACTATTCCTGCGGCGAGACGGCGTCGCGGACGATCGGCATCGGGTTGGTATTGCGCTTCGGCGCGTTGGTAGAGTTGATACCGGTCTCCCCGGTAATTGTCGTCGGACGCATCGAGATTGCGCACCGTGCGCTGACGGAACTCGGCGCGAGACCGGCTGCGGGAATGCCCGGCCACAGTGACAAAATCCCTGACCGTGTTAAACAGGTCTTCCGTCATTCCATCGAGTTTTTTCAGGTCGGTGACGGCCCCAAATGGACGGCGGGAACGGAAATCCACGATGGCCCTGGCGAGGACCGTCCCCAGGCCCGGGACGTTTTCCAGTTCGGTCAGAGGGGCGAGGTTGAGATCGGCGGGATATCGCCGGTAATGCCCAACCCATTCGGAAACCTGGCTTTCATCGGCGGATTCAAAAGCGCCGTACACCAGATCTTCGTGAAGACGGTCGACGGCCCATTCATCGGCTTCTGTTTCCAACGAATCGGCATTGTCCTGCGCCCATGCCGCCACCGGAAACACGATCACCCATATTAGAAATGAGCATCGGTACGTGCGGCCAATCATCTGGACTTGTTCCCAACGGGCTCGAGCCGGCGTGATTCGCGTTTGTTCAGCGTAATACCCGCCGAAATGGCATGCGTGACGCCCAGTTCGGGATGCGTGTATATCGCGTAGTCCAGCCGGGCCAATTTCAGATGGATGCCAAGGCCCGCCGACAAGCGGGACGGATCTCTCCCCACCCCGACGCGGAGCGCCAGCGCCGGATGTGGCCGGTATTCCACACCCCCACGCACGTCCGTCGGGAATCGGAAATCTTTGTACGCATCCAACCCGATGGTCACTTGTTCCGACGGCATGATACCGACGCCGAAAACCATCGACTGCGGCAGAACCTCGCCGGCGATGCGCGGACGCGTGATGTTACGGGCCTGGCATCCGATCTGCACCAGCGAATGAGGGCGGAACAGGGCGCCAACGGAGGCGCCGGCAATGCCGGCCTGACCGCCGGAATGTATCGACAAATGATAATAGTTGACCGACACGCCCGCGGCGAATCGATTCCGGAAGGCGTACGCATACGAGACGCTCAGCGTCGTCTCCCGATACAGATCGAAACCGTAGGATTCGAACATGGCGCCAGCCGTGCCTCGTTTCCACGGAAAAGCCATGACAAACGAAATCGTGCTCAGATCGCGCATGTTGAACGGAGCGGAGTAGAAGGCCTGTGCGCTCCACTGATTGATTTGCCAAAGGCCTGCGGCATTATAGTAGACGGCGTCGGGATTGTCGGCAATGGCTACAAACGCACCTGCCAGACCAAGCGGTCTGGCCCCCTTCTGGGTGTCAAAGGACGCCAACAAACTGCTCTGGACAAACATCAACAGCAACAGTGCGGCGCCAAATAATTCGGAAGTGGCCCTCATGGCGGTCCTAAGGAAAAAAGAGAGATAGAATTCATGACAGGAACAATAGACGCTGAAAATAATAGACAAACCGATTCTTACAGTCAAGCGTCGGGTGGAAAATTTCGAACGCACCTATAATTGATTATTCTACCTATATATCCTATATTATACTGAAGGTGCTTTGACTTGGGTTCACAAGGGTCAGCGCATGAATTCCGCCACAACGGATACCAACACCGCCGCGGAGTCGCTCCAGACATGGGTGGCTGAAATCGTCGAACAATTTGAGGTTGTGATGGGACGGCCCGATCGTGTTGTCACATGGTGCCAACAACTCGCCAATGCCGTGTCTTCGCCAGACCATGATGAGTTGGAATGTCTTGATCCCTTGCTGGACATCTTGTCCCGGCAGTCGGGTCCGCTGACCGTACCGCTCTATGAGTTGTTTGAAACCATCAGCCTGCGTCTTGAACAGCCCAGGCATGTCGTCGAAAGGCTGCTGGCCTGCCGGGACGATGCACTTTACGCCAGAGCCGTACAACTCGCCGCCACTTTTTCATCCGACGACCGCTTGATCGTGGATTGTCCTTTCCTCAAGATCCTGGCCGATGCGGCGTGCTTTCACGCGGATCAGAATAGCGCTGACGTGTGGCGGTCGATGGCATCGCTGGTGGCGGCGGGAGGAATGAGCACGCAGCAACTGTTTGTGGATGACACGGATTGGAACATCCGCCGGATGGCCGCGCAGTTGCTCGACCGAACCGGTGAACCGGCCCCGGCTGAAACATGCCGGCGCCTCATCGGTGATGCGGCATACAAAGTCCTTGCGCCGTATTTTGACTATCTCCGAACCACTCATGTCGAGCTTTTGTCGCTGGTGGCCGCAGGCGTTTTGAAGCAATGGATACAGGAATTCCTGGAAGCCGAGCAGATTCTCGGTCGGGAACTCATGCGGGACGTCATCGCTGAAGCAGGCTGGTCAGGGCTCAACCTCGGGATCACGGCTTCCCGTCGTGTTCGGGTTTCAGTTGGTCCGGTGATGCCGCTCTTTCTATCGCCCTCCGAAGCCGCATTTTTTGAACGCGCCGGCGCCCGTGTCGAAACTGACGATACCATACTCATCGTAACCCATGGCTCGGATTTTCCGACACCGGCCGGTCCGGAAGAACACGACGACCCGGCCACGCGATTCCGGCTGCTCAATCTGGCTCATGCCGAAATCCTGGCGGATTTTCTGACCATTGCCCCGTTGACGCCCGGCAGGATTCACGGGATGATCGACCGCATGGATCGGATCGTCAGCCACTACGTGAATCTCTTTTCGTCGTTCAGCGACGAATGCCGCATATTGCCGGCCATGTATTCGGAACTCAGGTCGAAAATCCTAGACCAACTGCCCACGGACGGGCCGGATGCGCCGATGCCGCCGGACCTGACGCGATTGGTCATGATGTTCGAGGATCCGCACAACGCCGGCGAAGTCCGAACTCTGCACGGCCTCAAACGGTACCTGCATCAGAAAGGCCTTCAACTTGGATTCAAATTGGTGCTCCGTTCGCGATCGACGAATCGGAGGGTGAGCATCCTGCTGGCCGCCAGGAACCGGCTCATCGTCACCTACCATGGTATCCGGTATATGGATTTCGAACCCGGCGGCGATGATGACCATGCCGGCAGCGGCATACCGTATCCCATTCAGGTCGTCATCGACGGTTTCGGGCGACAAATGCTCTTCGGTCAGGAAGCATTCCCGCGAGTGGATATTTTCTGTTACGGCAATGAAATTCACTATTATCTGGCTTTCAGGAATCATCCCGCCTTCGTGCGTATCAACTACGCGCCGCCGTTGCAGGGCGGCATGATCGACCTCGAGTATTTCGGCGTCAGCAAGTATGAATTGTCCGTTCACCCCAACCCGACCCTTGAGGCGCTGCAGCAGTTCTTCATAAATCTCGAGTTCGATATTCAGATTGAGAATACGCGTGTCAAAGCGCGTTTCGACAAAGAGCAGGCCCATGACCTCGGAACGCTTTGTCGCAAGGCCTCCATTTTTTTCTGTCTCGCACCGTACCTGCTTGACATCGACTGGACGATTGGCGCGTTGTCGCTCCCCGAACCTGCCGGAAAAAAAATTGCCGAAGCCTGGGCCGGGTTGTTTGCGGCGTGGCGCGCCCTGCCGCTCAAGGATCTGTTGACGCCCGACCGCCAGGGTATTGTCGAATCGGTCGAACAGACGGTGACCGGACGGAAAGAAACCGTTTGGACCGGCGAAGGTATCTATCGGGATCGTTTTTCCGGCGTGCCCGACCCGAACGTGATGAGCCGTCTGGAGCACCAGCTTGATCAGCTCGGACTGGACACGTTGGCGATCGGCGATGTCCGGACGTCCCCGGATCTGGAAGAAATGGTCATCCGGCCCTTGCGCGAAGGTGTTTCGCGTGGACAATGGCACGAGACCGCCGAGGGATTTGAGCCGGCGGCCCCCGGTTGTTATGAGCCTTGCCACGAAGCCGAATATTTCGCCGACATTCTCGCATCCGGCGATGATCGCGTGGCGGCGGCCGTTCGTTTGGCGGCTCTGGTTGTACCCTTGGAGAAATTCCTGAATTTCCAGACCACGGGGCACGTGCAAGGCTACGACGTCCAGTCAGCCGTCCTTGAGTTGACCGGATCGAGGTTGGGTATTTTTGTCTTGAGGGGAGAAAAGCACCTGATCCAGCTTGCTTTTTTCTCACACGTCACCCTGCTGTTCCGTCGCCGTGAGCATGGGCAATCCCCCTGGTGGGACCCGGTCAGTCTGGACGCCGAGTCGTTCGCCGGTCATCTGCGGCGGGCTAACTATGCCGTATCGGACATCGACGCGGTGTCCTCGCTGCGAAAGGCGGAAGACGTTGTTCGCACGTATCGCGGCACGCCTGCCGCCGGGCATCGTGAAATCCTGCCGGGCGAACGCATTCTTGGCGGACTGCGGGCATCTCCCGGCCGGGCGGTGGGCGAGGCCTTGCTTGACACATCGGGAAGAAGTCCCGAAGATTTTTTTGAACGCCTTCTGGTGGCGCCATCGATCCGGCCCGACGATGCGCCATTCATGTTCAAAGCCGCCGGCATCGTATCCACAGGTGGCGGCATTCTGAGCCACGCCGGACTCATGGCGTCCCAATTCAAGAAACCGGCGCTGATTGTCGAAGGTCATTGGGAACGGCTGCCGAACGGGCGGCCGGCTCTCAAATACCGCGGCGTCGAATACCGTCTTGAATGGTCGGTCCGGCATGGCTTTCGCGTTGGCGTCCGGCGAAATCTAACCCATCCCACGTATGTCCTTCGGGACGGCGATCTGGTGGTCCTGGATTCGGAAGAGGGCACGTTGCAGGTGCTCGGCCAGGAACGCGACACGATTTCACTGCACGAATCGCTGCGCATGTTCTGGAAGGCGGCGCGCCGCCTTGCGTCAACCATGTCCGATGCGGACTTCCTGGCCTGGCGAGGCCGGCAACTACGGGCGCGTCATTTGATCGAAAAAACGCTGACGCGATTGCGCGACCCGGTCATCGCGTGTTTCGCCATTCGACAACTTCTCCTGCACCACGACGAGGCGATGACCACATCCGACCGGGCGGCCCTGATTCAACTCGTTCTGTCCAATACCGACGTGAACGACACGGCCCGCCGTCATCTCGCGTGGATTGCGGGAGAACTCCGGGAGTCTTTCCAGCGCCAGTGGCACAAGGCAACCGCTCTAATTCCCAATGCCGAATCCGTTTTTGAAGTTCTGGCGCTGCGCAGAGACGCCTGGGCTGTTCGCCGCCGCTTGGACGACTGCACGGCCTGTCTGGCCACGTGCGGCCTGCCGGTATGGTTGCCTGAGGAAATCGACGCTGTCGATATCGACCGGCTGACCCTACATCGTCTTTCTGAAATCGAGTCGGCCCTTTTTGCCAGAGTGCTCGCCACGGGCGCCGGCGACGCTGTCCACCGGCATCTCATACGTCAAATGGATCGAATCCATGCCGTTCTGCCGTCGCACCCGGATGTCGCGGAAAAACTGGCTGCGAAAAAAGACGACCTGGCGGCCATCGACAACCGGCGGCGCGACGAACTCAGAACACGTCTCATCATCGGTCCGGAGGATGGCGGTTTGGAGTTGGGTCCGCTAATCGGATGGAAAGCCGCCAATCTCGCCGAAGCCGCACGTCTGCTTGGAGCGGCCCACGTCCCGCCATGGTTTGCGATCACCGATCGGGCGTTTGAGGACGTGCTCGCATCGCGGCTCGAAACCATCCTGCCCGACCAGGCCGAATCCCTGAAGCCGGCGACGTGCCTGCGTGACGCCATCGATCGCATTCTTCAATCAAACGGATCCGATCTGCTTCAAAAAGCGGCGACCATCCGAGCGATGTGGGAAGCCGTCGTATTACCCCATGACCTCGTGGCGGCCATCACCAATGCCTATGCCGGCCTGGCGACCGGCGAGGACGCCGCCAATTATGTGGCCCTTCGGTCGTCGTCCCATGAAGAAGATATTGAGTTGGCGGCCCGGGCCGGCGAATTCGACACCTTCCTGTATTTGCAGGGTATTGACAGCGTCCTCCGGCATCTTAAGCTCACATGGAGCGGGTTGTGGGGCGAACGCGCCTTGCACAACCGGGCCGCCATGGGCGTACGTTCGGCGGTGGGTGGCGGCGTGATCGTACAGCGAATGATCAACGCCAGGGTTTCCGGCGTGTTGCAGACGATCAATGTCGGCCAGAACGACCTGCGTGAAATGGTCATCAACGCCGGTATCGGTCTGGGTGAAGGGATCGTCTCCGGCATCGTGGCCGCCGATCACGTCATCGTCTCCAAAGACGTCGCCGGAGGTTCGCTCCGCTTCAGCTATCTCACCGCCGACAAGAAAGACCAGATCGTTTTCAACCGCCGCACCGGCGCCGGCACCATGCGAAGCGACCTCGCGTACCATCAGCGTCTGCGCCCGGCTTTGGAATACATCGAACTGCAGGAACTCGTCGCCACGGCTTTGAAACTCGAACCGTGGTACGGGTATCCGTTGGATATGGAATTTGCCATCGAAGGCGCCCGGTTGTGGATTCTCCAGGTCCGACCGGTGCCGGTGTTCATGTCGGTCATCCAGGAAACGACCGATTATTATCCATGGACCACAGACCGCGTGTCGGCGCACCCGATCGCGACAGGAGTTGAGTCATCATGATCAAGCCCGAAGAATCGCTCGCGTATCACACGTCGGGACGGCCCGGCAAAATTGAGTTACGCGCCACAAAACCCTGCCTGACCCCGCGCGAAATGCGCCTGGCGTATCTGCCGGGCGCGGTATTCCCGTCCCTCGAGATTGCATCCAACGCGTCCGACATTTTTCGGTACACCCTTCGCGGCAACCTGGTCGGCGTCGTCACCAACGGCACCGCCGTGCCCGGCCTCGGCAATGTCGGAGCGGCCGCCGCCAAACCGATGCAGGAAGGCATTGCCATGCTCTTCAAACGGCTGGCCGACATCGATGTGTTTGATCTGGAATTGGACACGACCGATCCCGACCGTTTTGTCGAAGCGGTGAAAATGCTGGAACCCACGTTTGGCGGCATCAATCTCAAAGATATCCAAGCCCCCGAAGGCCTGCTGATTTACGAGAGCCTTCAACAATCGTTGAAGATTCCCGTCTTCCACGAAAATCTGTACAGTTCCGCCGTTGTCGCCGCGGCGGCTCTGATCAATGCGCTGGAACTCGTCAACAAACGCATCGAGGATGTGCGCGTCGTGATTTGCGGCGCCGGTACCGTCGGGTTGGGATGCGCCCGGTTGTTGCGACAAATGGGCGTGACGCCGGAACAACTGTGGGTGTACGATGTTCATGGTCTCCTGCATCCGGATCGTACGGACCTGTATGAGGCCCAGCGCGATTTCGCGCGCCCGGAGCCCGGCCGGTCGCTCGCCGAAGGCGCGCGCGGTGCGGACGTGCTGATCGGCGCTTCCACGCGCGGCGTGTTTACCCTGGAAATGATCCGCTCCATGGCGCGATTTCCCATCGTGCTCGCGCTGGCGACGCCGGAACCTGAAATTCTGTATGCCGACGCCCGCGGGAGCCGGCAGGATGTCATTGTCGCCACGAGCAGCGGCGTGGACCCCAACGTGCTGACGGACCTTCTCAGTTTTCCGTACATCTTCCGTGGCGCGCTCGATGTCCAGGCGCGCCGGATCACCGAGGGCATGATGATCGCCGCCGCCCATTCGCTCGCCCGGCTCGCCCGCGAGGAAGTCATCGAAGAAGTGGAACAGGCGTACGGCAATGAACATTTCAGTTTCGGCCCGGAATACCTCCTTCCGAAACCGATGGACCCGCGCATCCTGGTTTGGGAATCCTCCGCCGTGTCGCAAAAAGCCATTGAGGAAAGTCTCGCCGATCACGTTGTGGAGGCCGCCGCGCACCAGGAGAGCCTGTCGGTCCGCCTCGGCACGGGCCGTGAAATTCTGCGCGGCCTGATGCTGCGCGCCCGCCAGTCGAAAAAACGCGTCGTATTTTCAGAAGGCAGCAACGATACGATCCTGCGCGCCTGCAGCATCCTGCAGGAAGAAGGCATAGCCGAACCGATTTTGATCGGCCGCGAACAGGAAATCCGGGAAGCCGTGGATCGCCTGCACCTCGATCTGGGCGGTCTGACGATTGTCGATCCCTTTCGAAGCCCCCATATGAGTACGTATGCCGCCGAGTACTTTCGCATGCGTCACCGACGCGGCGTCATACGTCCGGCCGCCGATTTCCGCCTGCGTCACCGGGATTATTTCGCCGCGATGATGGTTCACATGGGCGATGCCGACATGATGCTCGCCGGACTGTCGACGCATTACGTGGAGACGCTGCGGACCATTATCGAAGTCATTGGACCGGCGCCGGGTATCCGGCGAATTTCGAGTCACTATCTGCTCTTGCTCGAGAAAGACGTCGTTTTGCTGGCCGACTGTGTCGTCAATATTGATCCCGACGCCGAGGAACTCGCCGAAATCGCCTTGCTCGCCGCTCGAACCAGCCGCGCGGTCGGCATGGAACCGCGTGTGGCCATGTTATCCTTTTCCAATTTCGGCAGCGTGGATCATCCGTATGCCAGAAAAGTCCGGCTCGCCACCGAAATCGCCCGCAAAAAAGCGCCGGACCTCGCGCTCGACGGCGAAATGCAGCTTCTGACCGCCCGCTCGGATTCGGTGCGACAATGGTATTTCCCCTTCACCGAATTCAACAAGGACGCCAATGTGCTCGTTTTTCCCGACCTGCAATCGGGCAATCTGACCATGCATTCACTGCATTGTATGGGCCAGGCCAAAACCATCGGCCCCTTGCTGATGGGCACTCGCCTGCCGGCCCATATTCTGCAATATGGAACCACCGTGGAGGATGTCGTCAACCTGACCGCCACCGCCGTCGTGGAAGCGGCGGAAATCGGTCGATAGATCATATGCCGTCAAATGTTCCAAAAACCCGGGATATCGGGCAGCGGATAACATGTCTGAAAGGAGAAAGTACCATGATATCTTCCGATGGTCATCAGTCGGTTATTGATTTTTCCGTAAAGGCGTTCGTTATGTTGATTCTATGTTCGTGGCCGCCGGCCCACGGCCAAATAATAGACCTTGGTGACATTAGAACGGCGCGCCAAAGCGTCCATTCAGAACTGGATTCCTATACGGAAAAGGTCGTTCGTTGGGACGCGGGAACGTCCTATTGGAACAGCACCACATACACCGGATATCTCGATGATGCCAAACAGGTCGTGTTGCTCAAATTCAGTCACGGCGAAGAAGGATATTGGGCCAACTATGAATACTTCTTCCGGCAGGGTGAGATTGCCTTCATTGCCATTCATTCCGGTGAACCGGATGGCGCCGAGAAACTGGAAACCATCTATTTTTGGAACCGTGAGATTATCCAGGCTTACGTGAAGCAGAAGCCCTCCGGTGAGCCCCTTTCGCTGGACGAACTCGAGGAAAGATTTCACGATGAGATTATGAGCCGTTCGGGCGAATTCACCCAATCATTTTTGAACGGTGTCGAGACGGAGCTTAGGAATTTCCGTGAGGCCCTGAATCAATTACCGGAGTCCATTCTGGGTCTCGTCAATCCGGGCGCCACGGTGATCGCGCATGCCATCGCCGATATCAATAATGATGCCGTTGACGAATACATCGTCGCGGCCGCTCTGGATCCCAGGGATGCCGAATGGAAAGAGGCTCATGACAGAAAGCTGTTCATTTTCGTCAAATACAAAGACGTATATGTGGCTCATTCATCCAACAATTTGATTCTGATGTGCGCCTCGTGCGGCGGTGTGATGGGTGATCCATGGGGTGGTATCCAAACGGGAAAGACGTGGTTTAAAATATCGCACAGCGGCGGATCCAGAATACGATGGTCGGTAACTTACAAATTCGGATACTCACGAAAATACGACCAATGGCAGTTGATCGAGGTTCGTCAGGGGCAGTATGACACCATGGATGAAACGGGGTCGAACAATGTTTCCGAAACGTTCACGCCGCCGAAAGACTATGGCATGATCAGTTTTGAAAATTTTGATCCGGACAATTACCTGGGTCAGGGCATCAAGTAACCCCGCCTTTTTGGTTGTGTTAGTCCCTGCGCTTGAATATTTTGATCCTGATCATGACCATTCCGTTCCCCTACCATTGTGCCGTCATCACCGGGGCATCGAGCGGCATCGGTGAGGCGCTGGCCCTGCGGCTTTCTCCACACCCGATCCACCTCGTTCTGGTGGCGAGGCGCGAAGATTTGCTCCAAGCGACCGCGGCGAAACTCAAGCGTTCACCCGACACGGTGACGATCTGCGCCATGGACGTGACGCGGGACCATTCCGACGCGGAATTGGCGGAAACGCTCGCCCGGCGGGGGCTTCAGGTTGATCTTCTCGTGAATAACGCCGGCTTCGGCGCCTACGGGTTTTTCCATGAATTGCCGATTGACCGGATGCTGGAGATGATTGACCTGAACATCAACGCCCTCGTGCGATGGACGCATCGCTTTCTGGCGCCCATGGTGCAGCGCGACCACGGCGCCGTCATCAATATCTCGTCAACCGCCGGATTTCAGCCCGTGCCGTTCATGACGACGTATGCCGCCACCAAGGCGTTTGTCACGAGCTTTACGGCAGGCCTGGCGTCCGAACTGCGAGACTCACGCGTCCGTTTCGTCAACGTGTGTCCGGGCCGCACGCGCACCAATTTCCAGGTCGTGGCCGGATCCAACCGAATCAAGATTCGCAGCCATTTCGCCACCGCCGACCAGGTGGCGGCCGTGACATGGAATGCCCTGCGCAAGAATCGCTCATTGGTCATCGAGGGATTCTTGAACAAACTCAGCGTCCACTTTCAAAGACTCTTTCCGCGCCGTATGATCGTTGCGCTGGCACGGTCGATTTTTCAGCCGCGACCGCGGTGAGGACACCTTTCACTACTCTCGTCCACTGTCATCAACCCAATCAAAGGAATCCCATATGCCAGCTTCACGTCGTCATTTTTTGAAAACCGGCGCTTTGGCCGCCGCCGGTCTGGCCGTCGCTTCCGATGGCGTCTTCTCAGCCGCCCGGCCACAAACCACCCTGAAAGGCGCCTTGACCAAACATGAATTGCCGGCCCTGCCGTATGCCTACGATGCGCTGGAGCCGTACATCGACGCCCGCACCATGGAATTACACTATTCCAAACATCACAAAGCTTATGTCGACGGCCTCAACAAGGCCGAAGAAGAACTCGCCAAAGCCCGTGGCGCGGGTGATTTCGCTCTCGTCCAGCACTGGTCCCGGCGTGCCGCATTCAATGGCGGCGGACATTTTCTGCACGCGATGTTTTGGACGATCATGGCCCCGGCCGGCAAGGGCGGTGGCGGGGAACCTGACGGCCTGCTCATGGACAAAATCAAGGAAGACTTCGGCGACTTCAAATCTTTCACGGATCAATTCTCCGCGTGCGCGCGCGACGTGGAAGGCGGCGGCTGGGCGCTCCTGCACTACCGTCCTTCCGACAAACGCCTTATCGTTTTGCAGGCGGAAAACCAGCACAAACTGTCCGCATGGGGCGTCACGCCCATTCTCGGCATCGATGTGTGGGAACACGCCTATTACCTGAAGTACCAGAATCAGCGCGCCGAATACGTGAAAAACTGGTGGCAGGTCGTCAACTGGAAACAGGTTTCCGACCATCTCGGGGCGCTGCTCAAGTAGATGTTGTCCACGCACTCGTCATCTCCAGAGCTTCGAGGTTTCTGAAACCTCGAAGCTCTGGTAACGGCTCGCTGAAAAATCGATCGCGTCACTGAAAGGAACACCATGAATAGAAATAAGATGGACAAAACAACCGTCGAATCCAGGCTGGCCGGATTGTCCGGCTGGACGCTGCGTGACGGCCTTTTGCATAAAGAATATGCGTTTCGGGATTTTGTCGAAGCCTTCGGGTTCATGGCCCGTGTCGCTTTGCTGGCCGAATCGATGAACCATCACCCCAACTGGTCCAACGTGTACCATCGTGTGACCATAGAACTCCACACCCATGACGCGGGCGGCGTCACGGAACTGGACATCACACTGGCCGAGCGCATCGACGCCTTGGGTTGACCAAAAAGGGCTTGCAATCCCGGTACTTTTCACCTACAATAAAATTGTTCCAAGCGGTCCCGGCCGTTTTCCTCAAGAGTCCATCATACGAAGTGAGCTTGCATCCGTCCCATAAGCTGGCATATCGCTGAGGCGCTGCTCATCGGCCAGAATCCAGAACCCGATCGCCCTGGGCCTCATGAAATGGAGATAAGCAACCCTTTTGAAGTCCCCGCTGGAACGATGATACACCCGGCATCTGTAACTGGTCTTTTCGAACCACGATCAACCCGGCTTTCCCATGACCTCGATTGAAAAGGAACGTCGAAAGAATCACGAACTCCGTGCCCTGATTCATTTCATCGTCGAATCCGCCCGAAAAACCAACAAGTCTTCCTGGACCTGCATTTCAGAAACCTACGACCTGATTCATCGGATTTTGCGCGAAAGCCGCGATCTGTCCGTTTCTCAGGACCTGCTCAACAAGTTTGAAACCAACCGGCGCGTCATCGAGGACATCTACCAAAAAGACCAACCGCTACCGAAAACCCTCTCCGCGCAATTGACCCAGTATTTTACGCGCGTCTTTGGCGCCAAACAACAACCGCACGGCGGCATGCCGGACAAGGACGATCCGACGCATGAATTCCATGTCAAGGTGGACAGCTTCCTCCGCGACTACGTGATCAAACAGATCATCGATTCCCGCGTCGTTTTTCTGCTCGTGGTAACGGTGATTTACCGCCAGTTGAAAGACAAACCGACGACGGAACTCCGCGAAGACGCCGTCCGCTTCACCGACCTGTTTCAGCGCATCGATGCCCGGCCTGACCGCACCCTCAGCATCGTGATCTATAATTTCTGCCAGGCTTCCGTGGATGCCATCGACGAAACGGACTATGCCCGAGCGACCCTGTACTGTGAACGCGCCGTCGAACTGTTCAAGCGCATTCATTCTGCTTCCAAAGTGAAGAACGCCATCCGTTCACAGATTGAAGACGCGATGCGCATCACGACGGAGCGCCTGATCAACCGTATCCAGGAGCATGACGAATCGGAACAGGTCCGCATTGTCGAGTCGCTTGTCAGCCAGGTTATCAACATTGAGTTGGCCGCCTACCTCATGCCGCAGCTCGTGTTTTTTCTGATTCGTGCGCAAAAATATGAAGAATGTCTGGAGCACCTCGAGCGCATCATCACTGCCAACGATCTGACCGGCGATTTTCTGGATTACCAGACGGCCATCACCCTGTGTTTCGAATGGTGCGATTCGTTGTTGAAGGCCGAGCGTTATTCCAGGGGCAAAGTGGATTTCAGTTTCATCGACAGGGGCAAAACGAACATCCGGCGTATTTTCGACCTGGCCGGCAGGATCACGGTCCCGGACATGGAGGACGACACGTTTTTCAATGTGGAGATCGAAAAGCTGGCCGTTATTTTCAGCCACGCCGGCACGCTCTTTTTCAAGACGGGCGATCTCGACGACGCCATCAAGGCCTACCGAAAGAGCTTCGATATCATCTCGCTCAAACACTGCAGCCGCAACCGCGATTCCGTGGACGAAATCCTCGATCGCTACAAGGACATGCTGCACCATCCGCTCAACAGCGCCCCTCCCGAAGCGCACGCGCTGATCGCGACGCTCGCGTCCGAAAAAGGTTACGACCTTTTGGTGGATTCGCAAATCAACAAAAGGCCTCCCGGCGCGGCGCCCGTCCGCCGTGAAGACATGAACTTCGCCGCCATCGATCACCCTCAAAAAGAAATGGTTTCGGACCTGATCGATTCGGTGGGCACGAAACTCAAGGTCAATTTCTCAGGCCCGTTCGAATCATTCCGGACGCCGATCGAACAAATCTATCACCACGTCAAGGAACGGATGCAATTCACCTGACGAACGCTACTCCTCATCGAAGGCTTTGGCCGATTTCGGTTTCAGTTCCCTGGCGGCAATGACATAATTCCACAACAACAAGCCTTCCTCATCGTACGTTTCCAATTCCACCTTTCGATCCTTCAAAGGACCTGAAAATCTGAGGACTCCAAAATTCCTGCGGTCATGCACAAACGTGCCCGCCACCCGCATCCGGTTGTTCAATTCATCGCCCGGCGCGTGCGGCGCCGATGTCAACGGTGACGACGTGAAATCATAAAGCGGATAAAATTTCTTGTCCTCTAATTTCAGCAATTCCGTATGGTGCCGGTCTCCGCTGAGAAAAAGGACCCCGGTGATGTTATTCGCCCTGATAAACGCCAGAAGGTCCTCGCGCTCGAAAGTAAACTGGTTGAACGATTCGAATTTTGAAAATGTATTGATCATCTGGCTGCCGCACACAATGACTTTGAAGTTCGCGCGGCTGTACAGCAAGGCGTCTTTCAGCCACGCCAACTGAACCTTTCCCAGCATGGTTTTGGCCGGTGAGTCGATCTCGTTGTACGGCGAACGATGGAACCGGTTATCCAGCATGAAAAAATCGACGTCGGACCACCTGAATTGAAAAAAAACGCCCGGCGCATCGGGTAGTCCCGACGTCGGATTGGGCCAATACAGATTGAAAGCCTCCAGCGCCTTGTATTTTTGTGAGAAACTCCGATCCGAATTGTTAGGTCCAAAATCGTGATCGTCCCACGTGGCGTAATGATGGCTTCCGGAAAGCAACGGTTGCAGTTCCTTCAACGCTCGTGTATGCCGGTTGCGATGCAGGATGCCGGACCAGCTGTACCAATCCACTTCTCTCAGATAGGTGTTGTCGCCCAGCCAAACCATCACATCCGTGTGCTTGGACGCCATGGCCTGAAAAATACCATAGTGGCCGCCGTACAAACTGCCCGGCCGGTCCACCGAATCCTGGTTCACGTAAGCGCACGACCCGACCGCGACGCTGAAGTCCGGAGGATCGGTGCGATGTTCCCACAACTTCTGAGTCCGGAATTGCAGCGGCCGGTCGATGACCGCCTGTTGGTAGTTGACCCACACTTCGTATTCATACGCCTGTCCGTTTTCGAGGTCCGTGACACGGATGTGTGCAATTAGGTCATTGATTTTTTCAGTCCGGATCGGTTCGGTCATCCATGAGTGCGCGGGAAGACCCTTTTTCCAATACCGAACGTGCACGACGGCCGGCTCCGTCGTTTGAAGCCAGACCATCACTTCGGTTTTTTCCGCATAACCCAGCATGGGACCGGCTTGAATCCAGTCGGCGGCATCTCCGCCGTACACACTTTGACAAAGCATCCATGATGCCAGTAACCAAACCATGGGAACTCTCTCCTTCGCTAGAAGTGTAGGAATACACCCGATGCCTCGGTGTCGGGCACAGGTATGGTAATCAAAATAAAACGATTTGGAAAGTCTTATTCGTATCGAAGGGATTCGATGACATCCGCTTTGGCCGCTTTCCAGGCCGGATAGAACCCGAAGAAGAGACCGACGGCCGCCGACAAACCAAAGCTGACCACAATGGAATCCGGCGTGATCACCGCCGACCATCCATTGTTGCGCATCATCACTGCGGCCCCGACGCCGGCGGCCACGCCAATGATGCCGCCCATCAGGCAAATCATGAGCGCCTCGATCAGAAATTGCGTCAGAATGTCGCGTTTCTTGGCGCCGATGGCTTTTCGAATTCCGATTTCCTTCGTCCGTTCCGTCACCGAAACGACCATGATATTCATGATGCCGATGCCGCCAACAACCAGTGAAATGGCCGCAATGGACGCCAAAAGCAAAGACAGGGTCTGGCTGGTTTCCTGAGCCGTGGAAATGACGTCGGCCATGTTGCGAATCTCGAAATCGTTCTCCTGATCGGTGCGCAGGCGGTGCATCCGACGCAAGACCCGTTCGATATCAAACGTGGCGTCGTCGAGCGGGGCCAGGTCCGCCACCTGCACAGCCACCGACGACAGATAATCGATGCCAAAAACGCGGTATTGGGCCGTCATCAACGGAATGACGATCTGGTCGTCCTGGTTCTGCATACCGGTGGATCCCTTCCGCGCCAGCGTGCCGATCACACGGAAATTCTGCCCGCTCACCTTGATGGTCTTGCCGATCGGCGACAACGTGCCGAAAAGTTCCTCGGCCGTCGTCGCTCCAAGAACCGCCACTTTGGCTCTGGCTTTTTCCTCGTCGGCGTTGAAGAAGCGGCCGGCCGACACGACGAAACTCCGGACGGACACCCACGCGGGTTTCGCCCCGACAACCGACGTGTTGACATTCTTGTTCAGGTACTTGACCTGCGCATTGCGCGAGAGTTCGGGAGAACAGGCTGTGATGATCGATGAGTGCCGTTGAATAGCCGCCGCATCTTCCAGAGTCAACGTCTGCGAACTGCCGGCGCCGAGCGACGCCCCGCCCTGACGATTGGCTCCGGGACGCACAATCAGCAGATTCGTGCCGAGTCCTTTCAGACGTTCGTTGATGCGCTGTCGCGAACCCTCGCCGATGGCCACCATGGCAATGACCGAGCCCACACCGATGATGATGCCGAGCATGGTCAGGAGGCTGCGCAGGCGGTTGGCATGCAGGGCGTTGGCGGCGGTCAGTAGACTCTCGGAAAAATGCATGGTTAGCGTCCCAGGCCGGAGCGGCTCTTCATGCGTTCCTTGAATTCTTCACTTTCCTTCTTGGCCTGTGAAAACTTGACCAGCAGAACTTTGGAAGAATCCGTGAGGCCGTCGAGAATTTCAGTTTCGTCGAAATTGGCAAGACCGATACGAACGGGTTTCAGGACGAGCCGGTCGCCTTCCGCCGTCACCACAAATCGAACCTGGCCCTCCTGGCGCACGTGGTTGGATGACATCCCGGCGCGTTTTTCCTGGCGGGTGCGCACGATCCGTCGGGATGAATCCGATGCCGCATCCGATTTGGCGGAACGGTCGGGCAGAGCGACGCCGGCCTGAGCCAGCGTCTTCCGGTCCGTTTCGAGTTCGCCCTGGTCTCTCAGCAGTTCGTTTGAGATAATGAGCGCGTCGTCGCGACTGGCAATATCGATCGTGATCGTCGCATTCATCCCCGATTTGAGTTTGTTACCACGGTTGGGTACGAGGATCACCACGTCGAACGTCGTCACGTTTTGCACGACCGTCGACTGGGCCGCGATACGTACGACCTTGCCCGTGAAAAAATCATCCGGATACGCGTCGGCAACGATGCGCGTTTCCTGTTCGATCCCGACCTTGCCGATATCGACCTCGTCGACCGACGCGACGACATACACTTCGTCCATGTTGGCCACGCGGGCGATGGTCGTGCCACCGCCGACGTTGGAAACCGCCGACGACACGATCTGTCCCGCGGACACCGTGCGGGACAGGACCAATCCCCGGATCGGCGACAGGACGATCGTCTCGGCGAGTTTCTGACGGGCGAGCACGAGATTGGATACGGCCTTCACGACCGAGGACCTGGACCGGACAAACTCGACGTGCGCCTGGTCAAATTCTTCCTGCGAGATGAGATTCTTCGCGAACAGGTCCTGCGCGCGTTTCCAGTTGTTTTCCTGTTGCACGAGCACGGACGCCGCCACCATCGAATCCGCCAGCGCCTGTTCGAAGGCATTGCGGGTGTCGGTTTGATCCAATTTGCAGATCAACTGGCCGACGCGCACGTGGTCGCTCGCTTCGATCGGAATCGTTTCAACAATACCGCTGGCTTTGGATTTGATCTCGATGACGTTGATCGGCGTCACCACGCCGGTGGCCGATACGGATACGCGGATTTCTCCGCGCCGCAACGACATCGCCCTGGTCACGGTCGATGACGCGGCGGTATCGAATTTCTTGTCCGCCGGCTCCCGTACAAACAGGAAATAAACAGCCAGAATAATGGCGATGGAAGGCACGGCGATTACGAGCGTTCTTTTCATGTGAACTCCAGATGAACGAATGTAGCCTGACGAGCACTTAGACGCAAGGCGGGAAAATTCGTTTAAGAGAAAAGGCCATATACAGGTCCCGGGCCTGCAGCAACGAAATATCCCGGCAGCGAAATGGAATCGACAAAAAGCACAACAGAAGTATTTTATTGACAAAAGACGTCTGGACGTCTTATATTACTGTATGGGCCATATCAAGCCAAGAACCGGTGAAAAAAAGCGACCGGGACAGGTCAGAGATGCAATCGTGGCCGTCCTCGAGAATCGACCCAACGGCGCCAGCCTGAAAGAAATAGAGACAGAGGTTAGCAACATGCTTGGCAGTGTCTCGCCGTCGTCCATACGCTCCTATCTGAGATTGAATACCGAGAAAATGTTTGTGCGCGAAGAAAGAGGCGTATACTTGTTGAACGCCTACGAGAACATTTTGCGGCGTGCCGAGATTGAAAATGATTTCCGCACGTTTGAAGCAGGTCGATTCACTCTTGTCAATGCCGATTGTTTGGAATGGATGCAGCGCCGTGAATCCAACTCACTTCACGCCGTCGTAACCGATCCACCGTACGGGCTGTTTGAATACTCAGATGAGCAGCAACTCAAGTTGAGAAATGGAAAGGGAGGAGTCTGGAGAATTCCACCATCCTTCGACGGCAACAAACGATCCCCCCTCCCCCGCTTCACCGTCCTGGATAAGCAGGACTTACAAACCCTTGAGGATTTCTTTTTTCTCTGGGCCAGGCGACTCATGCCAATCCTTGTGCCGGGTGCCAATGTAATTGTCGCCTCTAATCCGCTGCTCTCCTACCTCGTTGCAGGCGCCATTACGAAGGCCGGATTTCAACGAAGAGGAGAAATCATCCGGTTGGTCATGACGATGCGCGGCGGAGATCGCCCCAAGGCTGCGCACAAAGAGTTCTCGTACGTGAGCGTAATGCCCCGATCAATGTGGGAACCATGGCTGATATTTCGGAAACCGCTGGAAGGCCGCGTCCAGGATAACCTTCGGAAATGGAAGACCGGAGGATTTCGTCGACCATCAGCAGATCGCCCGTTTGGCGATGTTATTCATTCCTCACCCACCAATAGAAACGAGAGGAGGATAGCCGCTCATCCGAGCCTTAAACCGCAGGCTTTCTTGAGGCAAATTGTCAGGGCATCGCTGCCGATGGGCGAAGGTGTCGTTTTTGATCCATTTGCCGGCTCCGGATCCACTTTGGCGGCCGCTGAAAATTTGGGGTACGAAAGCATCGGAATCGAGAAAGACCAGGCCTACTTCGACATGGCCACTCAGAGTATTGCCAGGCTCTCACTACTGCACATCACCTAGGAGGTATATCCAGCTTCTTCGAAGTTTCTCGATACCTTGTTTGTGAAGCGTGGCCGTTCTCGTTCCCAACTCCCCTCGTGCGTTCTTTCTGAAATCAGTCCGTGTTACTTTGCCAAGATATATCTCCGAGAAAGTCAGCGGCCTTCGCTCAACCTTGGGTTCCGTCTCGGAATCGAGTTGGTAAACAAAGACGCACATCCATTGATCGCGCGCGCCATGCGTATCCACAGCGCCGCCGGGTTTTCTGGTCGTCTTGATCTCGATACCATCCGTCCCGGACCGTACTGCGTTTCCCGGATAAACACCATTCACGATCAGATCAGGATGTCCATTGAAGTACTGGTTGACGGTCAACACTCTCGAGTGCTTGGCCAGACTTGCCGTGACCATGTCTGACAGTATTCCCGACATGATGGCCGGTCTCAGCATAACTCCGAGGCGGTCAAGACCCTTTGCCGCCAAGTTGGTATCGACATCATAGAAGAAATCGTACACATCCTGCATGGCCATCTCAAAGTTCATGAGCCTCAGCTCGAACGGCAGAGTTGCCTTCGGATTGAATTTTGTGGGGTTTGGATGATTTCTTTCGATCATGGTTCTCAAGTCCGCTCACTTCACGAGCACCATTTTCCTGCTCTTCACAAATCCATCCGCTTCAAGCCTGAAGATATATACACCACTGCCCACACGATTGCCGAGCCGATCCCTGCCATCCCACTGTTTGACGTAATGACCCGTTTCGGCGTAACCATTGAACAGCGTTAGAACCTCCTGGCCGAGAACGTTGTAAATCCGCAGCCGCACATGGCCTGATCTTGCAAGATCATACGGAATGGCCGTCTGTGGATTAAAGGGGTTAGGGTAATTCTGATACAGCGCAAATTCCTGCGGCAATTGAGCTTTGATTATCTCGATCTCTGCGTTCACGTACTCATGTGTTCCGACAATCACCTTGAATTTGTTTTCATCCCTCGCTCGATACGTGTACCGGTCCACGCTGTCCAGAGCGACAAACAGGTTATTGGCGAAATCGATCAGCATCAGACCATACTCATCCGGTATGCTCCACGGAGTCCATGAAATTGTCACCGACGCGGACGGAGTCTGGTTCGCCACGCTCATGTCCCAGACGTGACCGTCCTCCTGGGATGATCTGACATCATAAGCCAACGGCCCTTCGGACGTCGACTCGCCGAATGAAAGGCTGATTCCATTTCCGATCATCATCGCCTCCGACATGTCATTCCTGTCCCGCAAGTCCGAGGCATTAGCGGCCACTCCGATGATGTTATGCCGATCCGTATACGGGCCCGCTAGCGCCTCAAATTTAATGTGCCAGGAAGCGGACGGTCGGGGAATCGGCCTCAAGAGGCTTGCTATCGTGGGTTCCCATGACAGTACATCTCCGAACAAAACGTCGGATGAAGTCCTGTTCTTGATTGCGTAAGCTCCAAACGGCCTGAACGAACCGACCACGTGCCAACCGGCCCCTTCCTTGATCTGAGGAATTTCTATTGCATCCAAATCAGGTGTAATGTTGCTTGTATGACAATACGGCCAAGGCACGAGGTTCCAACCGGGTTTCAAGACGAGGCTATTCAGTGTATCGGGCGGATATGTGAAACCAGAATTGACGCCGCTGAACACGTCAACTGTATCCTGAACAACCTGATACAGAAAATAGGCCTCACCATTCTTGAGTGATGTCACGCTGTTGAACGACGTGTCTCCTACGGCACCGGGGATGTGCCTGTAGCACACCCAATTGACCGGCTCCCCGCGGCCGTTGAATTCCTGGCCACCCAGCAAGCCGGCCAGCGGTATCGGCGATGATACGATCAGCGGCAGTGAAATCGTCGAATAACCGAGGTTGTCAAGACCGCGTGGGAATGCCCCCTCTTGCTTGATGGACGTTACGTCAATAACCCCGACTCGAATACTTGCCCTGCCTGATGGTGAAGGGTAATAGACTGTTGATCCGTACTGGTTTTTTGCTTCGATTCTGAACCAAACACCTTCTGAAGTGACCCTGCCGCCGGGAATGATCGACGAATACGTCGTACCGTTTGTCGATGTCATGCGCGTCGAATCGTATTGATCCAGAATACCATTGCCGTACTTCAACCAGACATCCGGAACGGTTCCTGACACTCCAATGGTGATCGTGACGGATTGGCCGACATTCGGCGCAACGGGCGTGATAGACAAAGCGGACGTCAAGATGGCCGGCGCCACCCCTTCGACGGTCACAAAAATCGTGTCCGACACGGCCAGTTCCCCGTCCGATGCCGTTACAACAAGTCGCGACTGACCGACAAAATTGAGACTGTCATTGACATAAAGGCTGTCGTGCGACAATTGAGGCTTTACACCTGGAACCAACACGTTGACGCCATACGACAGCGCCTGTGTCTCCACATCGCCAAAGACCGCAGGTAAAAAAACCACGTACCGTCGTCCAAAGTTGGCGTCCGTCATGAAGTCAGAAACCGGGTTGGCCACAAATGGAGCGTCATTTACTGCTGAAATCGTCACAACAAACGTGTCTTGCACTTGAAAGAACTGATCGGATGCCGTGACGATCGCCGTCACCGTTCCGTTGGAATCTGGCATGGTTGTCAGGTAAAGACTGTCAGACGACACGAGACCCGTCATCCTGGCATTCGACAGACTCACGGTATAGCTCAGCGCATTCGTGTCGGGGTCGAAAAAGACCGACGACAATGTGGCTACATACACTCGCCCGGTATCTTCCCGAACAAATTGATTGGTTATGCCGAGGTTCACAACCGGTGGATCATTCACAGGCATGACCCGCACCGTGAACGTGGCCGGCGTTTGGAAAACTCCATCAGAGGCAGTAACCCGAAGTGCCGCCTGACCGTTAAAATTCAACGAATCCGTGATGAACAAGCTGTCGCTGTCAACAATCTGCGCGTGAATCCCGGGAGTCAACACATCCACGTCATACGACAGAATGGTCGACTCAGTATCGGCAAATGCCGTCGAGAGTTTTCGGATGAATCTGACTCCGAAATCTTCATCGAATGATGTATCCCGCAACGCATTCGTAACGTAAGGGGCTGTGTTACTGGTCACTGTAACCCTGAACGTGTCCGACATACTGTACTGCCCGTCTGACGCGCCCACGCGAACGTCGACTTCTCCAAAGAAGTTGGGCAGGCTGTTCAAGAAGAGACTGTCCGGTAAAACTACGTCCGCCGTTATGCCGGTTCCGAGAATGGCTGGCGAATATTGCAGAAATGAATTGTCCACATCGTGGAATACGGAATCCAGGTTCGCCACAAAGACTCTGCCGAAGTTCTTGGGCAGCAATTCGTCCTGGAGCGGTGTCACAAGGGTCACGAGGTCATTGACATTGACGATGTTGACCTGGAAGCTGGTTATGGCACTGTCCTGGCCGTCGTTTGCGACCACAATCACGGAAACGCTTCCCGTATCGTTCAGCGTGCTTTCAAGATACAGGCTATCACCGCTTATGACAGCGTTGAGCCCGGCAGGTGGGCCGTTTGTGTGATAGGTCAACGGCCCATCCACATCAAAGAACACGTCGGTCATGTGACGATGGAAGACCCTTCCGAAATCCTCCAGTACCGTCGTATCCGCCATCGTCTGGACAACGATGGGCCCGTCGTTCACAGGCGTGATCGTCACGCGGAACGTGTCCGATCCAATCCCTGAAAAAGGATCCGTAGCCCAGAGACGAACATCTGCCATTCCGTTCGAATCGTGGGAAGTGATGACATACAGACTGTCGTTGGATATCTGAGTGGTGATCTTGTTATTGAAGGCTTGGGCCGCGTAATTCAGCTGGTCATCCTCGGGATCAGAGAAGACAGAACTGACGATCGTCACGAACTGCTTACCGGAATCCTCCGCCATCTGACGGTCGGTAACAGGCTGACTCACATCGGGATCGTCATTCACATTGTGAAGGTTCACTTCAAACGAGTCGGCAATGGTATACTCTCCGTCGCTTGCGGTGACGCGCACGTTGACCCATCCTGTATCGTTCTGAACACTGGACAGGTACAGGCTGTCATTCGATTCCCGTGCGGTGACGCCTGATGTCGGAGAATAGACTTCAAACGACAGGATGGCGTTGTCAATATCTGAGAAGACGGTTCCCAAATCGGCCATGAATCGCTCTCCGAAATCCTCCTGGAAGGACGTATCTCTAAGAGCGACGACCACATGAGGAGGATCGTTGATATTTCTCACGACGATCAGAAATGTGTCCGCAACCGTCATTTCATCGTCCGAAGCCGTGATGCGGATGTATCCGTCCGTCGTGTCATCGGAAACGCTGTTCAAATACAGTGAGTCATTAGAAATATCTGGAATAACCCCGCTGGTGAGATCATACGATTGAAACGTGAGCGTGTCACCGTCAGGGTCAAAAAAAACATCCTTCAGGCGCCGGACAAAGACCCGTCCAAAATCCTCGTCATACGACGTATCCGGAATGGCCTGCGTGATGATGGCGGCCGTGTTGAATGGCTGGGCGTTCAGTTCATTGGAAAAAGCGCTCAGATTCCCGCCGCTGTCCAGGACAGCAACTCGGAAGTAATACGTCGTGTCATTCAAAAGTCCGCTGATTATCTGAGTTGTGTCCGTAAGGCTCGTCGAGCTATCTACTTGTACGACAGGCGCCGGACTCAGCGAAGCATAGACTCTGTATCTCAGGAAATCGGACGCGGTGCTTTTTCTCCATGTCAATGCGACACGATGCTTGGCGGGAATAGCCGTCAGAAGAACCGGTGCATCGGGTTGTGATTCGGACCCCAGCTGAAGACTATCTAAACCATCCGTCCAAGCGCTATAGTCACCCCAGTTATCCTGGACGCGAATTCGCCAATAGTACTTAGCCCTCGGCAGATAGGAAACATCATGAAACTGAGCCGTGCCACCTACAAGACCTGTGGAGTGTGGTGTATCCCAGGTTCCCGTTGAGTCCAACTGCAATTCATATGCGGCTTGAGTTCTCGCTTGATCCTGATCACCGTTGCGAAAAGTCCAATAGACCGAGTGACTGTCAGAATGCATATCGATGCATCCGATGAACGGCTTGGCAATCCCATAATCACCGATTGCAAATACTAGATCACCCTGGTCATTGTCCCCATCCTGGTCAAGGTCAATAATCCCATTGAATGGAGTCGGACAAATTGCCGAGTCATTGGGTATCTCAACAAATCCATAGGAAGGAAGCGTAATTTTGTCATCGAAGTTGGACAACAATGACAATTGCGCTGATTTCAAGATATAACAACTGTCGTTGTTGTGAAAGAAACTATTGTATTCATAGAATCCTGCGGAACCATTATTGGCACTTATAGTATTAATGTTGTTAATGAATTTGTTTGCCACGATTTTGTGATTTGTATTGTTACCCTCATTGAACAATATTCCGGTAGTACAATTACTAAAAGTGTTGTTAACGATCATCATACGGTGGGATCCCTGAAAGAAACCCCAGTAGTGGATTGCAGTACCAACGCTGTCAAAGACATTATCCAGCACCACACAATCGAAGCCCCCATTGAATTGGATACCCTCAGTGCAGTTCTTGAACAAGTTCCGCTCGAACAAGTTAAATGTAGCTGTGTTATTTAGAATCGGCGCCAAAATGATATTATCAGAAAACGTAGTTCTCGGCTGATAGATGCCTAAGTAACTGGAACCGGTAATTCGGCAATGCACAATGGAATTATATGCTGTTGACTGATAATTCCCACAGCTATATCCCGCGAATGTCAAGTTCCTAATTTGATTGTATTGAGCGCCGTTGGAGAGAGTAATACCACCACTCAGAAAAACGGAATCCCGACTAGTGCCGATCAATGTGAGGTTGCTCTTACCGCTAATAGAAACCGACGAATTGTACGTGCCGCCAGAAATCATGATGGTATCACCGTTGTCTGCGGATGTCACGGCCCTGCTCGGCGTTGCGAAGGGATTGTTTACACTTCCATCTCCGGTTGTATCATTCCCTGAAAGGCTGACGTACCAGACAGGACCGCTGTAAGGCCATCCACCGACATGATAGAGAGAATCGATTTCTTGCGGGGAGAGCGCCCGATTGTAGATCAGTACATCATCGAGAAACCCCTTGTAGTACTCGGATGAACCAAACACAGGCCGCCCAATCAACATGAACTGAGAATCATCTCCGACTGGAACTTCAGCAAAGGTCGTGTCCCCAACAAAGACACCGTTCAGGTAAAGCCTTATGTGGCAAGGTGACGATCCCTCACGTGTGGCGACCAGCATGTTCCATGTCGACGTGTCGGAAAATGGCTTTATGAAATACCTTAGAAGGGTCCCATTCGCATAATTGAATCCGAATCCTGACCCCCACGCATGTCCTTGTTGAGGTAGCCACATGTGAAATGCAACTTGAAGCGGTTGATTGGCCGCATTGACAAGTGTGAAATTCTGGGTGGTAGGCAGTTCGGAAAGTTTCAACCAAACTGCTACCGTAACATCACCGGCACTGGCTGGGAACCCCTGATGGTACAGGTAGTCACCATTGCCATCGAGATAAACCGCTTGATTAGAAACTCCAAACCTGTCTGGAACAAAGGATACATCTCCGGTGGCAGTAAGATTATTACCATTTCCACTTGAGTCAGCCGCACTCCCATTTGTGAATGGATAATATGCGGTAGGTCCCGTGTCCCAACCTCCCGAGTGATATATTGAGTCTATTTCCTGACTACTGAGCGCACGATTGTATACTTGAAGATCATCCATTAGACCTTTGAAGAGCTGGTCTTGTGATTGATTCTGCCGACCAATACTGATATTCTGGGATGTTTGTCCTGGAGCTGCCGTAACGAAAGTTGTGTCTCCCACCAGTACGCCGTTAATGTACAGTTTCAGCAAATAGCCCGACTCCCCGCCGCGTGTAGCCGTCAGATAATTCCATTTGGATGTATCGGAAAATGGCCGAATTAAGTATCTTTGTCCGAGGTTCTCATAGCCGAAAGCAAATCCGGAACCGAGAGGATTCCCTACGTGTGGTAAAAACATCTCGTACGGCAACATTCCGGAATAAGCGGTACTGAAAATCCAATAATTGGAACTTGCCGGTATTTCTGAGAGTTTGACCCAGACTCCAATCGTAACGTCCTCATAATTTGTCGGAAATCCCACGACTGACAGAAAATCGTCAATTCCATCAAAAGTTATTGCTTGCCCGGAATTCCCAAATCTGTCTGGAACAAAGGACACATTGCCACTCATTGAAGCGTTGTGTCCGTTTCCACTCGCGTCCTGGAAATTTCCATCAAAAGGATAATGTGCTATCAATCCCTGCCCATGTGCCGATATCGACAGGAGGATTGATCCAAAAAGAAGAGCCATCAAAATCAAAAGTTTCTTCATAATAATTACCTCGTTGCGTAATTGTCAGGTTCAATTCAATTCGGCCACTGAGGCAGGGGCAGTCCATTCTTGTCACCGGAATTCCTGCCCAATAACAACGCGGCTGCGCCGCCGCCAAGTATGGCGGCGCCGCCGGTCACATACCACCATTTGCGCGACGGCTTACGGGTTGTAGTCCGTTCAGCGCGGGCGACCTCCGCAAAGGAACCGGCTATCGTCTTCATCACGCCCAGAAGGCCGTCCACTTTGCCCCGGTAGTCCTCAACCTTTGAAAGAAGGATACGTCCCTTTTCGATGTCGATCAGCCGAAGATCAATGGTATACGTCGACCCGATCTTGCCGATGTTGCCTGCGATGATCTGCTCAACACCCAGCAATTGACCCACCTTGACGGCGCACTCATTGGTGTTGCACGCGTCCGACAGGTTGAAATCCTGCGCTTTGAGTATTTCATCCATCTTTTCGCGCTCGACGACCTGGAAGGCGTTGGTTTGCACCAGGATCGCCCTGAACCGGCTCGTCAGAGTGGTGATTTCCTGCCTGGCAAATCCTTCGCCCTGAAAATCCATCACCGCGATGGACTTCTTGGAATCCTGTGCGACAGCTTGACCAAGGATTACAACCAAAAGGAACGTCGAGAATGCAGTTCTCATGGAACATCTCCTTGAGTTATCAGTCGGAAATACGCCGTGGTGTAACATGTTTCTTCTTAGCAATCGTCTTACTTGTGCTGAGCTACACCGAATGCCTCGTCCACCCTTCGAATAGCCTGGAATAGCTCCTTGCGACGGTCTTCGCGCCGAAACCTGGTCACATCTGCTTCGCGAAGTGGAGAACATGACAGAGGATGCGGGCCCATGCGCGATCCGCGACCCCACCCGTGCTCGGCTTGGTTAGTCAGGACCATGGCTTGCTCCATACGCATCATCTGCCAGGCACAATCCAAACGATATGTGCGACCTCATCACCCGCGTGGGTGACGCAACGCACAAACAGATATGTAACATATCGATATGAGAGCATGCGAAGAAAGGATGGCTACAATGAACCGAGCCGGGACTTCCTGTTGCTCCGCCTGCTCCCTAAAAGACAAGAATGGTCTTCCCGACAAACGCAATATAAGCTGACGTTCCCGTCTTAGCAACAGGGAAACCGGTCCGGTTACGTGACGGTATCCCTGTTGCCTGACTCATGAGCGCAGAGAAGACTCTCAGATCTTCAATTTCGCGATATTATCCTTGACGTCCTTCGCCGACTTGTCGAGTTCGGCCTGTTCTTCCGCCGTCAACTTGATCTGGATGATCTGTTCCATGCCGTTCTTGCCGAGTTTGACCGGCACGCCGCAAAAAACGTCCTTCTGGCCGTATTCGCCCTGCAGCCAGACCGAACATGGCAGAATGCGTTTTTTGTCTCTTACAATGGATTCGATCATCTCGACCGCGGCGGCCGACGGGGCATAATACGCGGATCCCGTACCAAGTAACTTCACGATTTCGGCGCCGCCGTCGCGCGTCCTTTGCACCAACCGGTCAATCGTGGCTTTGTCCATCAAATCCGGCAGGGGAATTCCAGCGACCGTCGAATACCGTGGCAGGGGAACCATCGTATCGCCATGACCGCCCAACACAAATGCCGACACATCTTTTACCGAGACGTTCAGTTCCATCGCAATGAACGAACGGAAACGGGCGGAGTCCAAAACCCCGGCCATGCCAATGACGCGTTCGCGCGGGAAACCGCTCAGTTTGAAGGAGACATACGTCATGACATCCAGCGGGTTGGTCACCATGACGATCATACACTTGGGTGAACGTTTGACGATTTCATTGGTGATGCCGTGAATGATCTCGGCATTTTTCATGAGGAGATCGTCACGGCTCATGCCGGGTTTGCGTGCCAGGCCTGCGGTGATCAGAACGATATCGGAGCCGGCGGTTTCATCGTAGCCCTGCGATCCGACCATACGCACGTCAAAAGACTCGACGGGAGCAGATTCATACATATCCAATGACTTGCCTTGCGGAACCCCTGCGATGATATCCACGAGTACTACTTCGTTGGCCAGTTCCTTTTCGGCAATTCTCTGGGCGGCTGTCGCGCCAACATTACCGCCACCAACCACTGTGATCTTCATGACTCGATCTCCTGTGAACAAGATGTCAAATGTAAGATGTTAGTGTCCTTAATGTAATAATGACGAGGAAATATTCAAATGACAAATGTTAGATTTTGTGAGTAATCGGCCCACACGCCAGCCAATCGAAAAACCGCAGGATTGCAATTGATCTGCATGAGAGTGATGAAGCTCTGCCTGCTCCATTGTACGGATAAGTTATTCTTTATCTCATAGTATTTCTTGACTTTAAAATCAGCGCGTGTTAGGTTAGCTTATTGTAAAAATTAGACCTAAGAATCTTCAAGGAGGTGGCATGGCCGCGCCCGCCGAAGTAAAATCATTTGGTGTAAAGAATTCACAACTGTTCATAAATAATCGCTTCCAGGAAAGCCAGTCCGGTAAAACATTTGCCACTGTGAATCCGGCCGACGAATCCGTCATCGCGCAGATTGCCGAAGGCGACAAGGCGGATATCGATCTCGCCGTCAATGGCGCACGAAAGGCATTTGACGACGGGTCCAAGTGGTCGAAGATGTCCGCCGGCCGCCGGGGCAAGTTGCTGTGGAAACTCAGCGATTTGATCATGAAGAACCTCGACGAACTCGCCTATCTGGAGACGATCGATTGCGGCAAACCGATCAGTGAAACGAAGATGATCGAAATCCCGCTGGCGGCTGACATATTCGCCTACTACGCCGGCGCCGCGACCAAGATCGAAGGCGAGACCATACCCGTATCGGGCAATTTTTTCAATTACACTCTGCGCGAGCCGCTTGGGGTCGTGGGTCTGATCATCCCATGGAATTTCCCACTGATCACGGCCGCCCGAAAAATCGCCGCCGCGCTCGCCGCCGGCAACACCGTCGTGGTCAAACCGTCGGAATTCACGCCACTGTCCACGCTGAAACTCGCTGAGCTGTTTGCCGAGGCGGGTTTTCCGGAGGGCGTTTTCAACGTCGTCACCGGTTTTGGCAGTACGGCCGGCGCCGCATTGGTGGCGCATCCCGACGTGGACGGCATCGCCTTCACGGGTTCCACGTCCGTCGGCCAGGAGATCATGCGCACGGGCGCGCTCACGATGAAGCGCCTGTCCCTGGAACTCGGCGGCAAGTCGCCCAATATCGTCCTGGCGGACGCCGATATCGATACGACCGTCAAGATGGCCGCCGCCGCCATCTTTTACAACAAAGGCGAAGTGTGTACCGCCGGATCGCGGCTCCTGTTGGAAGAGAGCATCCACGATGAATTCGTCGAGAAACTGGCCGCACGCGCTTCGAAGATGGTACCGGGCGATCCGCTGAATCCGGAAACCAAACTGGGTCCCCTGACGTCAGAGGTGCAACTGAAAAAAGTTCAGGGTTATGTCGATGCCGGAAAGACCGAAGGCGCGAAACTACTGGCCGGCGGACAACGTATCGGAACGCGGGGGTACTTTTTCACCCCGACCGTTTTTGACGGCGTTCGTACAACTATGAAAATAGCTCAGGAAGAAATTTTCGGCCCGGTGTTGTCCACACTAACCTTCAAGGATTTCGACGATGCGGTCCGCACCGCCAACGACACATACTACGGACTGGCCGCCGGCATATGGACCCGAGATATCAAGAAAGCACACACACTCGCCAGGCGCATCAAGGCCGGCACGGTCTGGATTAATACTTACAACATGTACGACGCCGCCATGCCGTACGGCGGTTACAAAATGTCCGGGTTCACCCGCGAATGCGGCATGGAAGCCATTTACGAATTTTACACCCAGGTCAAATCCGTCTGGGTTGACCTCAATTGATTCACTCTTCACAGAAAGCCCATGCACCTATGAGCAGGCGTTTGCTGATTCCGACGTTGTGGTTCTGTTTGGTTCCCGCGGTTTGGTCGCAAAAACAAGTGGTCGACAAGATCGCGGCGGTCGTCGACGACGAGATCATCCTGATGTCCGAGGTCAATAATTATGCGTATTTTGAAGCCGCCAACCAGAAACTGGACGCGCAGAAAGACACCGCGGCTTACAACAAGATCGTCTTCAAGGTACTGGATGCTCTGATCAATCAGAAAATTCTCCTTGCCCAGGCCAAGGTGGACAGTGTGGTCATTGACGAGGCCCAGGTCGACCAAACGCTGGATCAGCAGATCCAGGAGCGGGTCCAACAGGCCGGCAGCGAACAGGCGCTTGAAAAATATCTCGGCAAATCGATCAAAGAAATCCGGAAGACCTATCGTTCGAATGTCCGCAAACAATTGCTCACGCAGCGGATCCAGTCCTCCCGATTTCAGGACGTCAAAATTTCGCGGTCGGAGGTTGAACAGTTTTTCAAGACCTACAAAGACAGCCTGCCCGAAATCGGTGAATCGATCAACATCAGCCACATTCTGATGGAAGTCAAGCCCGGTGACGCCGCGTTCGAGCAAGCCCGTGTCAAGGCCGCCCAGGTGCTGGACTCTCTGCGGGCGGGTTCCGACTTCGCCGCGATGGCCAAAACCTATTCCACCGATCCGGGTTCCGGCAGGAAAGGCGGCGATCTGGGATGGTTCAACCGGTCCGATTTCGTGAAGGAATTCGCCGACGCCGCGGTACGCCTGGAACCGGGAGAAATGTCCGGTCTCGTACGCACGCAATTCGGCTACCATGTGATCCAGATGATTGAGAAGGCCGGTGAAAAGATTCATGTCCGCCATATCCTGATCGGCGTGACCACGACGGGCGCGGACAAGGACAGTACGCTGGCACGGCTCCAACGTCTCCGTCAGGACCTGCTGGAACAAAAATTGACGTTTGAAGAGGCGGCGCTGAAGTACTCGGATGACCCGGCGAAGAAAGGCAACATGGGTAACCTGGGCTGGATCGAAATCGCGTCATTTCAGGAAAAAGCGTTCCTGGCCGCCTGTGAACCATTGAAAATCGGCGAATGTTCGGAGGTGTTTGAGACGACGTTTGGGTTCCATGTTGTCAAGATGAACGACCGCCGTGAACGTCGGTCCGCCAACCTCCGCGACGATTGGCAGTCCATTGAGTCCATGGCCATGCAACAGAAACAGTCGCGTGAAATGGAAAAATGGCTTTCTCAAATCCGGTCCCGCTTTTACATTGACATCCGCCTGTGATACGGCCGGTCCTGAAATATGCGGCGACCCAATGGTGGCTCCGGCGGCACACGCCCAGAGACGTCGATCAGGTGATTGATTTTCGCAAGGCGTTGGTTGCCGTACGTCGGATTCTGGTCCACCTGCCGTCCGGTTTCTCCGAAGAAAATCTCCGGATGGTTCACGAAAAAATCATCGCTTTTTTTCCGCAGTGCACCATCGATTACCTTCTTGCCCGCACGTTTCCCGACGACCACCGCGCCTTTCTGAAAACGACGTTGCATGCCGACGAAGTGCTTTCCGTGGACGACCGGGACGCCCGCTGGCTGCCATTCCTCGCCGCCGAAAAACTCGGCCGCCTCCGCCGCAAGGAATTCGATATGGTTCTGGATTTCGGGACCAACTTTGACATCACCGCCGCGCATGCGCTCCACGCCTCGGGCGCGCGCATCATCGCCGGTCCTTGCTACGGCAACATCCCGGACGGCCTGCACAACCTTCAGGTGAAGGTCCGCACACCGGAGTCTTTTCCGACATCGCTTTTTGACATCCTGTCACGGTTGCGATCGTGACCGCTTAGACACACACGCACCTTGCCTTGGGAGGCATGTTATGAAAGCCAGAACGTTGAGTCTTCAACTGGCAGGCTTTGCCGCGCTGGCGCTGGTGATCTACGTCGCCAACGCCTTTGTGGGTCATCCCATCGAAGTCCTGCAACAACGCCTGCAGCCTGTGACATGGGCAGTCTATGACATGCCGAAGTACGGCGTGGCCGTGGACATTCCGCAGGGCTGGCGCATGCGTCAGGACAGGCACGGGATCGTCCTCGAAAAGCCATCCGGCGGCGTGATTTGCTTCCGTGCCATTACGGAGGAAACTTCGTACCACCACCTGCCCATCGACGAATACGCCTTCGAACGCCTGACCGATCATCATCCGTATTTCAAGGATTCGGTCTACACCCTGCGCCGCATCGTTTCGGCGGATTCGGTCGCCGGCATTCAGTTCAATCCTGTGTGGAGTCATGCGGATTCGGCCCCCGTCGTCTGGGCCGGACCCACAAACGCCACGCCGGTGACCGTCAGTTACTTCCCGTCGCTCTTCTCCGGCGATTCCAATACCATGGTCATTGAGCTGGTTTCGGTCGGTGCGCCTCCGCCGGTCTATGACCACATGGTGCGCTCGTTCCATTATGGCTTCAAGACCCTGAGCCAGTCACAATTGCTCGAACAGCGGTTGATCGCCTATTCGGAGATCCCGGACCGCTCCGTGGCGTACGTCGGGGAAACCCGCGGTTTTCTGATCGACGTGGACGGCGATTCGACGGAGGAATTGTTGATCGCCGGTATGCGCCGCACCGTGGAACTTTCGGAAGACAAGTGTTTTTTCCGACTGATGAAAAAGACCGGGAATGCGTATGTGCGCGTACTGGAACAGTACTATCTTGAAAACTCCTTCCAGGACACGGACATCAAAATTGTCAATCTCGATGACCAGCCGGGGTTTGAGGTTTTCCTTCGCTTTTACGACTACGGCAACGAATGGGGCAGTCACAGCACGACCTTCATTTATCACACGGACAAGGGGTTCCGCTTCACGGAAATGGGCGCCTTCGCGGAACCGCGCGATATCAACGGTGACGGCATCGACGAAGTGATCAAATCGGTCAACACCCATTTTGGACCGGGCGTCATGGCCTCATGGTACGACATCTACTGCTTCGAAAACGGAGAACTGGCCGAATGCGACAGCCGCTTCCCCCTGTTTTACCGGGACGTAGTGCTGCCGAAGTACGCGGCTCAAATGGAGCAGGCCCGGAATGAAATGAACATTTCCAGTGTACAGAAGTTCCGCGTCAGCGTCTCCTACATGCTGCGCCGTCTTCAACGTTACATGAAACGGGCCCAACTCATCGCCAACGGCCATCTTGAGACGCTGAGCTGACCATGACTGCCGCCACCGACGATTGGAAGCGCTTCCTCCGTCCGGACGTCATCGCCCGGCTCGCCAATCTCGAGATCAAGGCCCGGCTCGTCGTGGAAGGATTCATCACCGGCCTGCACAAAAGCCCATACCACGGGTTTTCGGTCGAATTCGCCGAACACCGTCCGTACATGCCGGGCGATGAAATCCGGTCCATCGATTGGAAAGTGTACGGCCGCACGTCGCGGTATTATGTCAAGCGTTTTGAAGAGGAAACCAACCTCAAGGCGTACCTCCTGGTCGACACGAGCGCTTCCATGACGTTTTCGTCGGGCGGCGTCAGCAAGCTGGAATACGCGTCCTGTCTGGCCGCTTCGCTGGCCTACCTGATGATCCACCAGCGTGACGCATCGGGTTTGGTGTTGTTTGACCGAAAGATACGGAAATATCTTCCGCCGCGGGCCACGCTGGGTTATCTGCACACGATCGAGACCGCCCTGCAGAATGCGTCGGATCACGAGGAAACGGCCATTGGCCCGACGCTGCATGAAATCGCCGATCGTATGAAGCGGCGCGGCCTGGTCATCCTGATTTCCGATTTGATGGACGATCCTGCCTCCGTATTGACGGGACTCAAACACTTTCGCCACAAGAAAAACGAGGTGATCGTGTTCCAGATCCTCGATCCCCAGGAGCGGGATTTCATTTACAGCGGGGATGTGGTGTTTGAAGATCTGGAGAGCAGGGAACGATTGCAAACCCAACCCTGGCAGATGCGTGCGGATTACCGGGTAGCCATGCGCCGTTTTCTTGACCATTACCGCAGGGAATGCCGCGATCACGCCATCGATCATGTTCTGCTCGACACGCGCACGCCGTATGACACGGCCCTGCTGGAGTACATCACCAAAAGGGCCCGCATCGGCGGGTGACGTCAGATCGTCTCGAGTTCCTGCTCCAATAACTGACGCCGGTACATGGCGGCGTAAATCCCCCCCGACGCCACGAGTTCTTTGTGCGTGCCGGACTCCACGAGCCGCCCTTCCACCAATACAAAAATCCTGTCGGCATGTTGGATCGTCTGAATCCGGTGACTCACCATCAGGCTGGTCCGGCCATTCATCAAGGCCTTCAGCCTTGCCAGAATCTCATCTTCCGTATGCGTATCGACACTGGATAAGGCATCGTCAAGGATGAGGATTCTGGGTTCGCGAATAACGGCCCGCGCGATGGCCAGGCGCTGCTTCTGACCGCCCGACAACGTAATGCCACGTTCACCAATAACCGTGTCGTATCCTTCGGGAAACGTCTCCACGTTCGATCTCAACTGGGCCACTTCGGAGGAGAAAAGAACCTTCTCCATGGACGTGTGATCGACGCCGAAGAGAATGTTCTCCAGGATCGTCTCGGAAAACAAGAACGTGTCCTGCGGAACCATGCCGATGCTGTCGCGGAGCGTGCGCAATGGGATGTCATGGATATCCCTCCCGTCAATGAAGACACAACCTTCCGGCGGCTGGTACAAACGCGGAATCAGGTTGACGAGGGACGACTTGCCGCTCCCGGTCGGACCGACAATACCAACCGTCATACCAGGTTCGATGACCAGGCTGATATCCTTCAAAACCGGCGGACCGTCTTCGTCATACTGAAACGTGAGGTGCCGGAATTCGATCCGCCCCCGGATGCTCATCGGCATGACGGAGGGGCTGTCCCGGATTTCAGGCTCCGTTTGTTTCAGCGTCGTCAAACGTTCCATGGACGCTGCGCCGCGCTGGAAAATATTCAACACCCAGCCGATCGCAATCATCGGCCATATCAGCATGGCCAGATAAAAATTGAATGCCGTGAAATCGCCGAGGGTCACGAGGCCTTCGATCACGAGCCGTCCGCCCCACCAAAGCAACGTGGCCACACTCAGTCCGATGGTCAGGATGACACTCGACATCAATACCCCGCGAACGATGACCATCTTCATGTTTAACTCGACGTAATCGCGGCTGAGATCGCTGAATTTGGCCACCTCATACGCCTCCCGCACATACGATTTCACCACGCGGATACCGGCGAAATTCTCCTGGGCGGCCGAACTGATATCGGATAGTTTTTCCTGGACGCGCTGCGAACGACTGTGGATGAGCTTCGACAGCCGCTGGGTGGCAAACGAAAGCACGATCAGCGGAATAAAGGCCAGCACCGTCAACGTGGCGTTAATCTGGATCATCATGGGTACCACATAGACAAAAGCCACGACGGTGTTGGCCGTATACATGAACCCGGGGCCAAGAACGTCGCGCACGTTGTTGAGGTCATTGGTCAGCCGGCTCATCAGATCGCCGGTGCGGGCATGCTGAAAATACCGGAGCGACATCTTCTGGAGGTGGCCGAACAAATCGCCGCGCAGGTCATATTCGATTTTTCGCGACGCCACAATCAGCGTCTGACGCATGCCGTACAAAAAGAGCCCGTGCAGAATTTCGAACGTGAGGAATACGATCAGCATGGCGATCAGCGTTGTCGCGCCCGTGACCTCCGCCAACATCGTCGTCCACGAACGCAGCCAGGTCGCGCCCGGGGTCCCATCCGCCGACAAATGATCCACCGCCATCCGAACCACCTGCGGTGACAGGGATTGAAACAGGCATTTCAAAATGACCAGGAAAAATCCGGCGATAAGGAGACCACGGTAACGAAGAAGGTATGGCGACAAACGACGAAGCATGGACCTCTTAGATGTAGAGTTGACGTTCGGTCACATAGTCATACACACCGGATGGAAGCCAATAGCGAACGCAGTGCCCCGCGCGGATACGTTCACGTATCCACGAGGCCGAGACGTCGACCACCGGATCCGTCAGGAGGATACTATGGCCCCGAAAGACGGCGTCGGCCTGTTCCGGATCAAATCCCCGGCGGGGGTACACGATAAACCGCGAGAGTTCCATCAGGCGATTGGGGTTCTTCCAAGTTGTGAGATTCACGAGGGAATCGGCGCCAAGTATCAGAAAAACCCTGTCGTCCGGATGCTCTTTGACATAGGTCTCCAGCGTGTCAACCGTGTACGAAATCTCTGGTCGTCGGGATTCGAGGTCACTGACTTCGAAATAGCTTGAAGATTTCACGGCCATGGAAGTCATGGCCAGCCGGTCTTCAAACGGACTCAGCTTTTCGTCCGTCTTGTGTGGCGGCCGGGCCGCCGGCAGGAAAACAACTCTGTCCAGTCCGGCCGTTTCCATGGCACTCTCCGCAATGATCAGGTGCCCGATATGCACGGGATCAAACGTGCCGCCAAACAATCCCACCTTCATGGCGTCTCCGGGCAGATTATGGATTTGAGGATATATTCTCCCCCTGTTTCGGCGGTGGCAACCGGAGAATCTTCTCCATTATGGAATTGGCATCCTTCACGAGATCTTTCTTGTCGGGATAATCATCAACGAATTTTCTGAGAATCAACTGGGCTTTCTGGTATTCCTTCAGTTTGAAGAAACAGTAGCCTTTCCAGAATCGGGAATCCACCGCAAACGGAGAATCCCCATACCCGGTGATCACAAAATCATAATAGGCGATGGCCGCTTCGAATTCACTGATCTTCCGGTAGATCGTGGCATTGACAAATTCCTTCCTGGCCAGTTTCAACTTGATCTCGCCGTGAATCTTTTCAACCGCCGCCAGATATTCGCTCCGGGGATACAGGTCGATGAAATTCTGCACGGCATTCAATGCCTCGTGCGTGAACTTCTGGTCGAGCGCATAGTGCGGCGATAGTTCGTAGTAGGACAACGCAAGTTTGTACATGGCCTTCTCGACGAACTCACTGCGGGGATAGGATGACACAAGACGATCATACTCCGACGCCGAGGACACGTAGTCTTCTTCGAAATAGTAGCACTCCGCCAGGTAGAACTGTGCATCGTCCGCGAGGTCGCTGCCGCTGTATTTGTACGTAATAAGAGAAAACTGTTCCTGCGCTTTGGTGTAGTTCTTCTTGTTGAAAAACTTCATGGCGTATTCAAAGTGTTCTTTGGACGTCATGTAGGCGGTCACGTCCTTTTTGCCGCCGCAGGAGGTCAGCAGAAGCATCGCCATCACAGCCAGCATCCACGAATTGATTCTGGTCACCGGTTTTCCTTTTGGTAAGTGGTTCATAAAGGCCATACGTTCCATGTCGCGTCCGGACGAACGGCCATGACGGTTTCGTCTTTCAGCGGCGTCCAGCCATCGCCATCGCGGAGGCTTTCCGACGTGATCACTACGCCATCATCCGTGACGTAATAGCCCAGAGAATGAACGACGCGTGTGGCCATCAACAGATGCCGCGTTAATATCATGAAATTCAGTTTCGGTAAGCGATCCGCGCCCGCCTTTTCGGACCACCGCCGCATGTCCGCCACGGTTTGTGAGAAGGCCCGCCGGTACGATTCAACATCGTCCGAGATCGTTCCAAGATACCGGATAAACGTCATCATGGCGAATTCCGAATCGGTCGTGCCCGCTATATGTCGGCGCCATTCAACCGGAAGCGAGGCCATGGCTTCATCCCGGACGCTGTCGAATCCGTACACGGAACCGTTATGCGCGAAGAGGATGCGGTTGTCGTACGACCACGGGTGCGTATTCTCCGCCGACGCACCGCCCACCGAAGCCCGGCGGATATGGAGCATCACGCGATGAAAGGTTGTATCCGCCATTCTGGCAAACGCCGCGTCGCCGGCCGGGGCGCCGGGCCGTTTGACAATCTCCAATCGACCATCCGATTCGAAACCAAACCCCCATCCGTCATCGTTGGGCTTGCACGCGTCGCGGTCGCACTGACTCTGCCGGAGCATCGAGTTGGGCTCATCCAGCAATTCGCCGCGCAATCGTCGCGCCCGCCCCTGGTATCCAAGCAACCGGCACATGTCAGGCTTCGGCGGGTTTGGTCAATTCGTACATGTGTTTGAGAAACACCTTGAACTTCTCTGAATTGACGATGCGGTTGAATTCGATCTTGACCACGGTGGAAGGTTTGCGGTTGGATTGCAGGTGAAACGCGAGCACTTTCAACTGATCATAATAGCGGTTTTGCAGGGTCCGGATGTGATCCTTGTATGCGCCGCCGGCTTCCGGGCTCTGTTTAAGCTTATTCATGATCGTCTCGATCACCGTGCATGTTTTTTCGATATGGATCACGAGATCATTTCTCAGTTTCGTCAATTCAGCATGGTACGTCTGCCATTCCGGCGAAGTGAGACTTTCGGAAAATTCCAGAGCCTTGGATGTGTATTTCTGGAACCGGTCGTCGTTCATCAGCGCAATGAACTCTGCCTTGACCTGGGGGGCAGACTTCTTGCCGCCCTCGAGACTTTCCTTGTTGTCATTGACGGCAAAAAAGTCGTCATCGCGCAGTTTCGAAATGACCTCCTCATGCGCCGGCTCCTTGTCGTTTTCGAATGCGGCAATGATCCGTGACATGAATTTGTAATATTCTTCAATCAGCGGTTGCACTTCCCGCTTCGCCCGCAATTGTGTATTCTCGAAATGGCGCCAGCCGATCGCATCCTGGATAAGCGCAAATATCAGATTGATCGCGCGTTGCAGGTGGCGCGGGTATTCCGGCCGGTCCAGGCGTCGGGTGATGAGATACGTGGCGTAATTCTTGATGTCAAGAAGCGTCTCTTCAAAATTGTCGTCTTCTTCCGCCTTGTCGAGCACCGATTCCGGAATGATATTCTTTTCGACCGCCTCCTTTTCAATGCGGCGAACCATGTCGGTCTGAAACAGCGCCTTGATCTTCGATTCGGCATAGGCCGCATTGAACTGGCCGTCATCCTGGCCGCGCATGATGGTACCGGCTTTGACGTATTCGGCAATCGCCAGGCTCATCTCCACTTCGTTGATGGCCTGCAGTATTTTGGAGACCCCCGAACGGTCGAGTGAAATTTGCTGTTCGTCGATGATCGCTTCAACCTGGTTCATGGTCAGAAAGGCCCGTTCGGCCTTGTTGAAGAAACCCAGGCGTTTGCGCAGGTCGTTGTAGTCGGCGATTTTCTTTTCAACTTCCGCTTCGCGGTCTTTGAGGGCGGGCGGCAACCGTGCGTCGTCAAGCGACACATACTCGGTGGCCATCTTCAGATAAACGGGATCGATGCCAAACTTGCTCATCAGGCGGGCGCTCAGATACCGGGCCGAAAGCGCGGCTTTCTTGATGTCGGGATCCTCCTCCTTCATCACGCCCTTGTCGATGCACGGTAATTCATTCTTGAAATTCTCGATCACCTGTTCGTAGCGTGAATTCTTGACGTCCAATTCTCCGATCAGTTCGACAAATTCGTACACTTCCTTGATTTGAAAACCCTTCACCTTGAAAATCATCGACGTCAGATACTGGGTTTCACGGGCCACCTCGCTCAGTTTGCCGGGCTCGTGCAGGGATTCGTCGGGGTTGTCAAGACGGCGCGCAAACGAGATGGCGGCGATGGTCTGATCGGCAATATTGTCGGCCATCAGCGTTCGACGGACCTCTTCTTTCGTGGCTTCGTCGGTCGGAGGGAATTTATCCTGTGCGAGTTTTTCATCATACTGGCTCAGCGCGATGTCGACTTCCAGTTGATTGATCAGCTGCAGCCATTCCAACTTTTCGGTTTTCGAGCCCATCTCGATGTTGAGATCGCCGGATTTGGTGGACTGAATGATGGTGTCGAGAATACGGAATTGCCGGCGGATATTGTTCGATTGGCCGAGCCGGTTGATCAGGACGCCTTCAAGCGTTTCATTCGGGTAACCCAGTTCGGCCAGCTCCATCTGCAGCTTGGTGAGCAGATAGATGTTGATCATGTCCTTCATGCCGATGGATTCGCTCTTGCGCATCGTTTCGTCGCGTTTCATGGCTTCGGCGAGACAGTTGACGATGAACACGCCTTTGATCGGAGCCACGGCATTGAGATCGACGTGTTCGATCATCTCGACCAAGTGGATAAAAGTCTCGATATCGCGGATCTTCCGGTCGAACAGATCCTTGAGCTCCTTGGTCGCCGCCTTGTCCTGCTTGCCGCGCTCGGAAACCGCCTTTTCCAGTACGACGTTGACTACGGCATTTTCTGTGGAATTCTCGAACAATTCATCCACCTTGCCGTGAAAGATCGGCGTGGCAAAATTGGAAGATTTGTTGACGAGGAGGCCAAGCAACAGATTGGTGACCGCTTTGGACACACTGATTTCGGCGAGCATGACCTCCATTTTGGTCAAAGCCGCAATGTCTTCCAGCTTGCTGACGAGGATCGTCTTTCCGGTGCCCTTCTTCTTTTTGATCTCATCCTGGATCTTGTCCATGACCTCGATCAATTCGACTTCACGGAAGCCCTTTATCTTGGAGTGAAACTGAGTGACGTGGTCAGGAATGATGGTTCCCGGAAAATCCTTGGATTGAATAAGCGCCAGAAGCCTGTCCAAAGCCTCCTGTTGGCCATTGGCGGCATTCTTGTTGTTGGGAACGTTAGCAGAAGTCATGAGACACCTGTGCCATTGCGTGTGTTGTGTGCAATCAAAAAATGTATAAGATAAAGTGAATCAAATCAAGAACTAAAATACCGCCATTTGGCCTTTGTTTCAAGCGTGGTCCGCGGATATCCGACCCAACGATCTCACATCGAACGTGGCCCTGGATTGGTACTTAGTCACTGCTTGGGACCTGAATCATCTCTTAATATTGAATTCCGCTACGCCTGGAATCTCATTCCGTTAAAGAGCCGACATGGCGATATGGAAATTCGCATCCGATCATTCGCGGTCGCTCTTTCGTTGCCTCTTTGAAAAATAATCAATGGATCATATCGGAGAGGTCAAACTCTGTTTGAGTTTTTCGACGCGATTCTTGCTGACTTTGAGTTTCTTTCCATCTTTCAAAACTACGCAGTAATCCCCTTTGAAAAACGGCTCCATGGCTTGTATACGATCCATATTGACGATGGTCGAGCGATGGATCCGCACAAAACGGGCAGGATCCAGTTGATCTTCCAGGTTGTTCATCGTTTCCCTCAAGAGGTGCGTTTTGGAGCCGGCGTGAATTTCCACATAATAGTCCGCCGCCTCAATCCAGTCGATATCGGCGGTTCGGACAAATTCCGTCCGACCGGCGGCCTGGATCGCAAGGCGAGCGACGAACGGTCCGTCGCGGCCCTGCGACAATTGCCGCATCAACGCATTCAATCTGGATGTCATGTCGGCCACCTTCCCGGCAAGGAGGATCGACTTGGCTCTCTCCAGTGTTTCCCGGAACTGATCGTCCGTGAACGGCTTGAGCAGGTAATCCAACGCATGCACACGAAAGGCCTCCAGCGCATATTGATCGAAGGCCGTCACAAAAACAATGGCCGGCCACGGCCGTTGCGCCAGGTGGTCCAGCATCTGAAGACCGGTCATTTCGGGCATCTGCACGTCCAGGAAAACAAGATCCACACCGCCGCGCGACAGAATATCCAAGGCGTCCATTCCGTTTGAACACTCCGCCACGATCGAAACGTCAGGATCGCCGGTAAGCAAATGGCGCAATCCATCGCGGGCCAGCGGTTCGTCATCCACAATTAAGGTTCGTATCAAGGCCGGCGTCATGATGTCACGGGCCTTTTGCTTGGCACATACGGTATCCACACATCCACGACCGTACCCTGGCCCGGCTTTCCGGAGATCGCGAATCTAAAATCTCCGCCATACAGTTTTTCGAGCCGGGATTTTGTATTGGAAAGACCAATACCGTCCGGAGGCTCGGAAACAAGACCTTTGCCGTCATCCACGATGGACAGGTGGAGCCTTCCATTGGTCCGTTCGGCCACCACCGACAAATGTCCCTGACGAGCCATCGGCGAGATGCCGTGCTGAATCGCATTCTCGGCCAACGGCTGAAGAAGCATGTTGGGCACCTGTGCATCAAGCGTCTCCGGGGCAATCCGCCAGTCGACGACGAGGCGATCGCGGAACCGGATTTGCTGGATGTTGACATACAATTGCAGAATTTCGATTTCCTGTTCCAATCGGATTTCCTGCTGATTGCCCGTGCTCAGTGTGTATCGCAGCAGTTCGCTCAACGCATTGAGCATGTGAATGGCCGTCGCATAATCCCCGGTTCGGACCAGATTGGCGATCGTGTGAAGCGTATTGAACAGAAAATGGGGCTGCAACTGCATCTTCAAGGACTCAACCTGGGCCAACAACAGGCGCGATTCCAATTGGGCGGCCTGCACTTCCCGTTCACGCAGCCGCGTGTAGTACTCGTAGGCAAAGACGACGAGCAGAATGAGGATATAACTCATGATGCCGTAGTCCATGGCCACAAACAGGGATTGAAAAATCTCCGCGGCGGTGAGGGGTTTCGCCATGCCGTCCAGGATCAGCCACGAGAAAATAGTGCGAATGGCCATCGTCCCCATGGACATCACAACGGCGGCGGCCAGGTGAACGGCGGCATGGATCGGCCAACGCCTTTCAATGAGCGAGAAGCGGCGGCAAAGCCAGACCAGTACCGGCGTCAGTCCGATCCAAAGCGCGCAATAGCTCAACTCGAAAAACAAGGCCTGATACCATGCCCACGGCTTGCCGGCCTGGTGGGACCAGCGAATGATCTGGCTGGCCATAAAAAGGCCCAGAACCGTCCAGATGCCGACGATCAGCGCCCAAAATTGTCTTTTCATATGATATCTTTCTCTCTCACATGAATATAACAGCCACTCCCGCCAAAAGGAACAGAAAGTTGGCGAAACTCCGGGCATGCTTTTGTAAGTCCTTGTTGATCAATCACTTCATCCATTCCGTCCAGCGGATTATTGCAGTGAGACGATAGTGCCGTTCATGATGTTGGGCGGCCTTGTGGCGTGGTTTACTGCGCGAGGCCCCTCATTGACGGCAAATACGTTTTCATCAGACCCTGCCATGTCTATTTTGAGATGGCGCCAATCTCTGCCAACGGATTTTGACGATCAAGGAATTCAACAAAGGACCAATCCCATGCCTCACGTGATTCTATTCGGATGGTTTTCGCTATTCACAACGGACCCTCTCGACAGCAATACTGCGATTTTCACACTCGTGAATGCCGAACGGCAATTCTCAAGGATGTCAGTCGCCGAAGGGATGCGGGACGCATTTGTGAAGAATTTTCGGGACGACGCCGTCATTTTTGTCAACGGCCCGATAAACGGAAAAGAGTTCTACCGCAAGCAGGAACCGGAACCAATTCTGCTCACATGGGAACCGGAATTTGCGGACATTTCAATTGGTGGCGATTTTGGTTACACGACCGGTCCATGGGAAATGAAAGACTACGGTCCGGACCGCCTGCCACCGGCATACGGTTATTATGTTTCCGTTTGGAAGAAATCGAAGGATGGCCACTGGGGTGTTGCCCTGGATTGTGGTGTACGAATGCCAGATCGAGCCGATTCCGTGGCCGAGGTGCACGTGTTCCGCGAGCCGTCGGTGTTTTCTCCGACGCCCCGCAAGGAACGGGATGAGTTATGGTTTGCCAGTGAAAGATCGGCGGACGCCTACCGAGAAGACCGGACGGCCGCGTCGTATACCGCCGCTTTTCATCCGGACGCTCTGCTTTTCAGGTCCGGCCAATTCCCCATGAAGAGCCAATCGGAAATACGGACTCACCTGGAGAGCCAATTGCCGGCCTGGACCTGGACAACCGAAAAGGCGGAAGTGGCGGACGCCGGCGACCTGGGATTCACTTATGGGCCTTATCAAAATTCGCATGACGAAAAAGACCGCGGTCACCTGATCCGGGTCTGGAAGAAACTGGACGGGATCTGGAAAGTCGTGATCGATGTGACGATGCCGGCGAGACGGCCGGCGGCGAACGAATAACGTGACGCGTCCCATGCAACTTTTTCGATTCCGAACCGTTCAATCGGCACACCTCAATGCCAGGGAGAGCGCCATGATGCTTGGTTTCGGATCATTCCGGATGTTACCCATCGCTGGGTTTAGCGTGTGTTCATTTGTTGGCAACAATGGGCCAGTGTCGTCGACAGGCACGCGCAAATGCTAAGAATTTCAGATGACAAGAAAGAAGCGTTTCGATTCCGCGTGCTGTACACTGTGGATAGTCTCAAGCCCGCTGACATTCAGGAAGATCATAAATGGACTCATAAGAAAAGGGAAACAGTTTTGGACAATTTTTTCCACGGTAGACTATTTTCGACTTAACTCCTTGGCCCATGCAACAAATACCTGTGTTGCAGTCATGGCCATTGTGAGGTGAAATCAACACTCCGATGAAACAACGCATTTATTTCTTGACTCTCTTGATGGCCGCACTGGCAGCGTGGTGGGTAAGCGATCACTTGGTTACACCATGGATCGGGCAGATATCCGGTTACAACCTTGTTAAGGACAGGGATCTGTCAGTCCTTTTGGGACATTGGATTTTTGGCCAACTTCCGCGAGTTTTATTGTGTGGTTTGGTTTGGTGGGTGGGCTATACGTTTGGTTTGATGCCTTCTCTTCGCGAATGTCTGACAATAAAATCACCACTCGCCATTCTCAAGAGCGGACTTATCGCATCGATTATTTTGATTTCAGTATTGGTGATCATTGCCATAGCGGAAAATAACGTGCTTGGGTTTCATCCTTATTTCACAAAAATGGCCGGTGATTTAGTCAGTAATATGTATGAGGAGGTTGTTTACCGTGGATTGATGTTCTGTGCTTTTTACGGAGTGGCAACTGGAACGAGATTTTCGGCCAGCGAGCCACTGAATAAGTCAGGAGTTGTGACCGGTACCATTGGCTCATGCGTTGTGTTTGCTATCGGTCACGAGCAATACAATTTGGATCTCCGGATTCTTATCGGGGTTGCGTCCATTGCCTTTGTCTATCCTTGGGTTAAAACCAGATCACTCTGGGGTGCATGGCTTGCTCACATGATTGTGGATATTATTGGAGACACCTTCATTGACTTGTAATTACTCGTTAGGAGGTGGCTCTTCGCGACCTTCCAACCAAAGTGAGCTGAAAAGCAGTTGATGATTGTGGGCGAGCCCAATTGTTTCCAACATCAGGTTTATGAAATTGCGCCGCCGCGACCGGATTATGTTGAACGCTCCCGGCGACTAACCCATCGCGTCGGCAAAAAGCCGGATGATGCGCGCGCAGGTTTCTACCGAATGAATGCCATGGACACTCTTGCCGGCCTGGTAGTAGTCTTTGCTCGACATCTTTCCCTTGAGGGACGATGATTTCAGCTGATTCATGGATCGCAGCGCAAAAACCATTCGCATGAGCTTCTTGGTTCGCCGCCCTTTGAGCATCCACCGCGCAAGAGGACCGGCTTTGTAGCCCATGCGATCCACGTATTCGGTCCGGATCACGGACAAGGGAACGCCGGTCACACGTTCCGTCAGCACAATGTCGTTTTCCGAAGCATGGACAATGGCCTCCTTGTAGTCGCGATGGGCCGTGCATTCGGCGGATGCAATAAACCGCGTCGCCATCAGGACGCCGTCATAACCCATGTTCAATGCCGCCCGGAAATCGGAGGGCTCGCCAATGCCGCCGGCACAAATCAACGGCAGTCCAAAAGTCCGAAGATCCTCCAGCAACCGTTCGGAAGAGAGATGGCCCGCATGTCCCCCCGCGCGGTTATTCACGGCCACCAGCCCGTCCACACCGGCGCCGGCCGCTTTGACGGCCCATTTCTTTTCAGTGACTTTGTGATACACGACGCCGCCGTGGGGTCTGACCGCATCCACGACCCATGACGGGTTGCCCAATGCCGTATCGAAAAACCGGATACCCTCCTCCAGCGCAATTTCGACCCACATCCGCAATCGGTTTTCATAGGTCTTCGACGACTTTTCGATCGTTGCGTTCAAGCCCACGGGTTTCCCGGTCAGTGATCGTATGTACCGCAGTCCTTTTCGGAATTCGTAACCGTGCACATACGTCAGCGACAACGGTTGAATGATGCCGATGCCGCCTGCTTCCGACACGGCCGCCACCAGCTCCGGATTGCTGCACGGGAACATCGCGCCGCCGATGATCGGGTACTCAATCCGGGCATGCTCCGTCAGACGTGTTTTGAACGGCATGCCTATTTGGCCGTCGACTTGAAGTGTACGCCCAATTCCTCCATCAGGAATGAATAGACGTTGGTGTCTTCTTCGAGTCGGTCTTTCATGGATGTTCCTGGACCATGACCGGCCGTGGCATTGGTGCGCAAAAGCATCGGACGCGCCGAACCCGTCGCTTGCAGACGGGCGATCATCTTGCGTGATTGCATGGGATCGACGCGTCCATCATGGTCGCCGGTGCTCATGTAAACCGCCGGATACGCCATCCCGTCCTGGACCCGGTGCAGGGGCGAATACCCATGCAACGCTTTGAATTGATCGGGGTCCTTGACCGTGCCGAATTCGGTCACGTTGAAGGCGCCGTTCGGGCTGAGTTCCACACGCAGCATATCATAAATGCCAACACGGCTGACGACGGCACGGAAGAGATCCGGCCGTTGCGTCATGGCGGCGCCCATCAGAAGACCACCGTTGCTGCCGCCCATGATCGCCAGTTTCGATGGATTGGTGTATTTTTGTGTTATCAAGTATTCGGCGCACGCGATGAAGTCGTCAAACACGTTTTGTTTGCGGGTCAGATTACCGGCAAGGTGCCACGCTTTTCCGAATTCCCCGCCGCCACGCAGATTCGCATCCACCCACACGCCGCCGTTTTCGATCCACAGTCGCCACTTATCGGAAAACCGGGGCCTTTGGCTCAGGCCGTATCCGCCGTAACCATACAGAATGACGGGATTGTTGCCGTCCAGCTTCGTACTACGCAGGCGAAGGATGTTGATCGGTATTTTTGTGCCGTCTTTCGAGGTGGCGAATTCACGTATCACTTCGCTGTCATCAAATTTGGCGGGTGACGACGTACCCATAACCACCTTGATCGTTTCTTTGTCCCTGGCATCATACCGGAATATGGCGGGCGGTTGGATGTACGATTCCATCCGGTACAACAGCGTGCCATCTTCGCGCGCAACCACGTTGGAGATCGATGACACGGCCGCCACAGGTACGATGCCGATTTGTTGTCCTTTTAGACTGAGAACACGGATTCGATTTGGTCCCCCGTACATGTCCACAACAAAAAGACGGTCCCTGGCGACGGCAAAATCATCAATCACCGGTTCGCCGGCCTGGACTATGATCCGGGCTTCGGATAATTTTGGGTCGCGCAATGAAACGGACAGGAGCTGGCGCGTTGGGGCCTCCTTGTGGGAAAGCAGGTAGAGTTGTCCATCCGGGCCGGCCTCGGCTTTGGTGACGCCATCTGAGAATTGCGTCACCTGAGTCCATACCCCGGAAGGGTTCATCACATAATGCGCATATTCGCCTCCGTCGCCATTCTGTACGGACGCGATGAGGTGGCGATCCGCGGTGGCCAGCCGGATTTCTGCAATCCGCGGCAATTCCCTGCCGAACACGTAACGATCCTCGCTGGCGGGTGTGCCAAGCCGGTGAAAATACACCTGCTGATAGAAATTCCGGTCTTCGTCGGGTCGTTCATTCCCCTGAGGGTAACGCGTATACCAGAACCCGCTGCCGTCGTGGTTCCAGGCCAGATCGCCGCCGCCCGTCGGGAATTGCACACGCGGAACGACGTCATCCAGTTGGCGGCCGGTGGCCACTTCGAACACGCGCGCCGAACCGTCTTCACTGCCTCTGGCCGAAAGGGACACAGCCACAAACCGGCCGTCGTCGGATACGCGGAACCAATCCAACCCAAGCCTGGCGTTGGAGTCGAGTTGCTCCGGATCGACCACCACGCGCGCCCGGGAGGTATCGAGATCATATGGAAGAACGACAAGTACCGGGCGATTCCTTGGCGGCTGATCCTTCATCGCAAATACCCTGTCGCCGACAGGTGTCAGCCTGTAATACCTCGCCGGGCGAACACTCAGTTGGCTCAGGCGTTCATGGACGGTGCTTCGAATGGACAAGCGCTCAAAATAGGCACGGCTGTAGTCGTTTTGCGCCTCGATCCACTTCTGCACGTCCGGATCCTCCGCGCGCTCCAGCCATCGATAGTCGTCGGTAATCCTGACGCCGTGATATTCGTCCGTGACTGGCCTCTTTTCCGTCACCGGCACCGGTTTCGATATTTGACAGGACACCAGGACCAGAGTCAGCAATAATATTCTTTTCATGGGCTCTCCTCAATGCATTTGAACGTCAGACCAATAACGTCAGTAAGATAACCGAAGGCCCGAAAACAAACAAGACCGGCCGATGAGGTCCTCGTGACAACGTGGTGTCAGTAGCCTGGGCCGGAATATTTTTTAGGAGACCATTGGACCACTTGTAATTCCATCAAATATTTCTATCTTTTGCCGCATGCGACGCAGCGATCAGAAATTCAAAATCGTATCCGATTATCAGCCGCAGGGCGACCAGCAACGCGCCATCGAGCAGTTGATCGCCGGCATTCAAAGGGGGGAACGGTTTCAAACACTGCTCGGCGTGACCGGTTCCGGGAAGACCTTCACGATGGCGAATGTCATCGAAACCGTCGGCCGCCCCACACTCGTCCTGTCGCACAACAAAACCCTCGCGGCGCAGTTGTACGGTGAACTGAAGCAGTTCTTCCCCGAAAACGCGGTCGAATATTTCATCAGTTATTACGATTACTACCAGCCGGAAGCGTATGTCCCGAGCAGCGATACGTACATCGAAAAGGACATGTCGATCAACGATGAGATCGAAAAACTACGTTTGCGCGCGACCAGTTCGCTCCTCGAAAGGAACGACGTCATTGTGGTGGCCTCCGTCAGTTGTATTTATGGCATCGGCTCGCCGGACGATTATCGTGATCTGTACGTGTTCGTCGAAAAAGGCCAGCCGATCGAGCGCAACCGCATTCTGTCCCGGCTGGTCGAGATGCAGTACAATCGCAACGACATGGATTTCAAACGCGGCACCTTTCGCGTGCGCGGCGACGTCGTCGATGTCTACCCGGCCTACGAAGATCACTTCATCCGGATCGAGATGTTCGGCAACGACATCGAACAGATCAGTTTCCTCGAACCGGTATCCAACCGTCTTCTGTACAAATCCAACACGGCGATCGTTTTTCCGGCCACGCAATTTGTGACCACCGAGGAAAAATTGCATCAGGCCATCCTGCGCATCCAGGCCGAATTGGAGGAGCGGCTGGGTCTCCTGCGATCTCAGAACAAGCTGGTCGAGGCGCAGCGCCTGGAGCAACGGACAAAGTACGATATCGAGATGATGCTCGAACTTGGATATTGTTCCGGCATCGAAAACTACTCGCGCCACATCGCCGGCCGCGGCGAGGGGGAACGTCCGGCCTGTCTGCTCGATTTTTTTCCACGGGACTTCCTGATGATCATTGACGAATCCCACGTGACCCTGCCTCAGGTCCGCGCCATGTACAACGGCGACCGCGCGCGCAAATTGAACCTCGTGGAATACGGATTCCGCCTCCCGTCCGCGCTCGACAATCGTCCGTTGAAGTTTGAAGAATTTGAATCCATGCTGAATCAGGTGGTCTTCGTGAGCGCCACACCGGCCGACTACGAACTCAACAAATCGGAAGGCGTGATCATCGAACAGATCATCCGTCCGACCGGTTTGCTCGACCCGGAAATCGAGGTGCGGCCCGTCAAGAACCAGATTGACGATTTGATCCACGAAATCCGTGAACGCGTGGCCGCCCATGAACGCGTCCTGGTGACGACGCTTACGAAACGCATGGCGGAGGATCTCACGGAATACCTGTCGAATCTCAAAATCCGTGTCCGCTACATGCATTCGGAGATTGACGCCATCGAACGGGTGGACATTCTTCGCGATCTGCGCCTCGCGGTTTTTGACGTGCTGGTCGGCATCAATCTCCTGCGCGAGGGTCTGGATTTGCCGGAAGTGTCGCTGGTGGCCGTGATCGATGCGGACAAGGAGGGTTTCCTGCGGAGCGCGCGGTCTTTGATGCAGACGTCCGGCCGGGCGGCACGGCACGTCAACGGGAAAGTGATTTTTTATGCGGACCATGTCACGGACTCGATGAAATCCGTGATCGACGAGACCGCCCGCCGTCGCCAGTTGCAAAAGGCCTTCAATGAAGAGCACGGTATTGTCCCAACCAGCATCCTCAAATCGGCCGATCAAATCCGGCGCGCCACGTCCGTGGCGGATTATTTTACATATCGTTTCGAATCCGAACCGACGGCGATGGCGGCCGAGGGCATACCCGACTATGAGGCGATGATGTCGGGAGAAGACCGCGATAAGTTGATGGCCCGGCTAAAGGCCGACATGAAAGACGCCGTACGAAAACTGGAATTTGAACGCGCCGCGCAGATCCGGGATCTGCTCGCCGGGATGGAGGGAAAGGCCGGAACATGACAAAATGCAAGTGGACGATCACGATCCGGTCTGCGATTTGGTGCTGCCTGGTGGGCTTGGGATTGTCCGCGTGCCGCTCGGGGCATAAGCAGCAGGCAGAGATTTTCTACGAGACGGGACGCCGGTTTGAAGCCGATTCCATGTACTCAAAGGCGATTGCCGAGTACCGGAAGGCCGTCGAGCGTTATCCGGACCATCGCGACGCCCATTTCCAGATCGGCAAAATTTGTGAACAACTGGGTCTGCCGCACATGGCCCGACTCGGCTATGAAGCGGCGCTTCGGGTGGACGACGATTTCGCACTGGCCTACAATAATCTCGGCAACGTGCTGGGTCAAATGGGCAAACTTGACAGCGCCGTACAAATGTACGAAAAAGCGATCGACGTGGACCCCACGATGGCGTCGGCTCACTACAACCTTGGTCATGCCTGTTTGTTGAAGCGGGAACTGAGAAAAGCCGAAGCCGAGTTGCGGGAAGCCGTGCGGATCAATTCAAAGGAGCCGCGATACCATAAAGGCCTCGGACTTCTTCTGATGACTGTTCAGCGGCCGGAAGAGGCGATCGTCTGCCTGAAGAAGGCGGCAACCATGGATACGATCGATTCTGAAATCCCGTACCATCTCTCCATGTTGCACGAATCGCTGGGTCAATTCGACGAAGCCATTCTCTATACGGAACGCTACCTCCCACGCATCACCGATCAGCAGGAACGAACCATCGCCATTCGACGTCTGCTCGACCTGAAGAGCCGCCGCGCCATCGAGAAATTGGATGCCCAGCGGGCGCGTATCCGAAAAAAACCCTCGTGAGGTTTCATCCTCCGAATAACCGTATTCGGTCCTTCACACGTCGGCCATCAAAAAAAAGCGGCTCCACACGGAACCGCTTTTTCGTTCGATGTATGGTGATTTACAATGGCGTGATGCTCACCGTCCCGTTGTTGACCGTGACGGCATACGAATGGCCATTGATGGTCATAGTGATCCCGGCGGCCGCAAACGTGATCGAACCGGTGACGCTGAAGTCGCCCGCTATTCCCGACACACCGTCCGGATTGGGTGTGACATCCTGCGCAATGACAAATCCCACGGTTCCGGACGTCGGCAGCGTACTGCCTTCGTTGATGCGGACATTTGAAAACGACTGCTGATACGTAATGTCGAAGGTCACGTCGTCACCCGACACGCCGGGCGTGTTCCTTCCCACCTCGGCACGGGCATTGAAGTTCAAAGCGCCGTTGAATGTCAACGCACCGGCCACGCCGCTCGTGATCCAGTTGTCAAATCCGGTTATCTCGAAGTTGGTGGCGGAGATATTGACGAACAGTTCCCGGCTGACGGTGACATCAAAACTGTCATTGGCGGTCAGGACAATATTGGCCGTGTCGGTATCGATCAATGGCGCGACGAACAACGGATACCCGTTGAAGTTCTTCTGGAATTCCAAAAGCAGGGTCGCTGAAAACACACCCCCGCTGAGTTCATAATCGGCCGAGCACGTCCATTGATCCGTCGTCGTGTCCAGAATGCACGTGTCCGTTGAGGCGGGGACGGACGGACGGACGGCGTGTTTGGCCAGCACCGTGGGAAGCCTGAACCTGGTTGTGTCGGCCAGCGCCAGACCGATATCGGTGATCAGCAATACATTGTCCATGACGGCCTTGCCGCCTTCATTGGATGTGGCCACCTGATCTTCAAACAATTCCTTGTCGCCATTCAGCTTATCACAACTGAACATCGTGATGCTTCCGATGACAGACGCCAGCAGCAGAAATGACATGTATGGATTGCGCATGGTATGAAAACTCCTGTTTAGTTGTGAAAGAAACTATCGTGTTCTATATTCCAATGTATGGCAACCGGCGGCCGCCGTCGCTTGCCCGATTTTGAATCCATATCATCAACCCGCGCAGGAGACACCGTGTCCTTCATCACCTTCAACGGCGAAAACATTAACGTCTCGAAAATCTTGTGCGTTGGCGCCAACTATCCGGCCCACATTGCCGAAATGAATCCCGGAAAACCCCCGGAACTGCCCAAGGAGCCGGTCATCTTCATGAAGCCCCCGTCGGCCATCATCCACAACGGCGACATGGTGCGCCTGCCGTCGGGTTACGGTGAGGTACATCACGAAGTTGAACTGATTGCTGTCATCGGCAAGGGTGGCAAACGAATTGCGGCCTCCGAAGCTCACGCCCACGTGCTCGGATATGGCGTCGGACTGGACCTGACGCTGCGGGACGTGCAGGCCGAGGCGAAAAAGAAAGGACGCCCGTGGACCATTGCGAAGGGATTTGATACATCCGCCGTGTTGTCGGACATCGTCTCTCCGGATGTAACCGGCGATCCTCATGCCCTCGATCTCCACCTGTGGATCAACGGCCAATTGAGGCAAACCGGCCAAACCAGCGGGGTTGTGTTTCGTATTCCTGCCATCATACAGTATGTGTCGGGATTTTTCACATTGAATCGCGGGGATGTGATATTCACAGGCACACCCCCCGGTGTGGGACCTTTGCGACCGGGTGACCAATTGAAAGCCGAACTGGGATCGATCGTCGAACTGAATGTGGCGGTGATGTCCGACGACTAATTGTCGCTGGCCGTCGAAACTCTCTTCTCCAAAATCTGAATCAGGTCGAATACCGACTTAGACGTCGCTTCTTCAGAAACCGCCATGAAAATCTGGTAGTTGCCGTTGCGGTTGCTGCAGAAGAGGATTCGAGAACCGTCCGGCGAATAATGGGGAAAAATGTCATCCCGGTCATCGTTGGTGACCCTGGCCAACTCGCTGCCGTCCGACCTCATTTGATAGATTTCAAAATTGCCGTCGCGGTTGGACGAAAACGTGACAAATTCGCCGCTTCGGGACATGCATGGCTGTATGTCATCGCCCGGCGATTTGGTCAGGTTCGTTGGCGTACCTTTGCCGTCGGCCGAACCAATGCAGACGTCGGTGCCGGAAGCTTCCATGGTGGAGAAGAGAATCTGGCTGTTTTGCGGGATCATATAGGGATCCGTATAGAACGTCTTTTCATCCCCCATGATTTTGAAAAGAAAATTGCCGTTTTTCTCCACACTGTACAGGCCGGCGGCCTTTTCCCAGAACGGTTTGTTTGAGAAATCAACCCGGTTACTGGCAAACACGACACTCTGGGTATCCACAAAAACCGGATTCCAGTTGTCTGAACCGTAACTGGTCGTGATTTTTTTTGGATTCTTGCCGTTGGCGTCCATGTAATACACCTCCCGCGTGAGGTACTTTTTGGCCGTCTTGTCGTCTCGCGTGGATGTGAATACGATGAAGCGCCCGTCCGGTGAAAAGGAAGGATTTTCATCCGAGCTCGGATCGGTCGTCAATCGCTGAATGGACGATTCGCCCTGGGACAGGGACATGGTATAGATGTCCCAGTTGCCGTTTCGGTCGGATTGAAACAGGATCTTGTTGCCGTCCGGAGCAAACGACGGCTCGATATCGTTGAACTTGGAAGCCGTCACCTGGGTCACTTTAAAGGCGCTCGCAAACCGTTCGGCGATACGTTCCTTGTAAACTTCGGCTTTGAAATCGCGCAGCACGATCAGATACGTTTCATACGCCGAACGTTTTTTGTTCAATGTCATCAGGAGTTCGGCTTTGGCATACTGATTATCCATGTTCGTCGGATCCAGGACCAGGGAACGGTTCAAGTAGACCAGGGCATAGGCCGGACGACTCAGGGCACGGTATTCCTGGGCAATGTCATTGGCGAGGGCAGCGCTCGAACTGTCAGCCATGTACTGATTGAAAAGGGACGTCAATTTGTCGGACAGCGTCTGGGTCGAATCGAGGACGATTTCGGCTTTGGGTGGAACGACGACACTATCCAAATCCTGGGCGAAACCACGACTCGACATGACGAACAATGTCGTAAGAAATACGGAAAAAATGACTTTGCGCGATGCCATGGACATCATCTCCAAACTTGAAAACGGATTTCTCAGAGTTATTGCATGTTATGCAAAAGGCCCTATAAATGCAAGCTGTTTATTGAGGTTACGCGCCACCCGAGCGCTCAAATCAGGCGCCAAAGCCCCTTCATCCTGCTGACGTAAAGAATGGACTGGAGAAATTCAGGCAAAACCGGTATTAATGGCCTTCAAAGCTGCAACACTCGGGCTTGTGCCGAGGGTCGATCAGCGGGAGAATACGACTATGTGGTCTTTGGTTTTTCAGGGTTTCCTATTGGGTTGGTCCGTGGCGTGGCCGCCCGGTCCGATCAATACGGAGATGATCCGGCGTGGCCTGTCCGGTGGCTTCTGGCGGGCTTACGTGGTTGGTCTTGGGGCCTGTGTGTCCGATTTTTTCTGGGCTCTCGTCGTCGCCGCCGGCATCGGGACGGTTTTGAATGAAGACGGCGTGAGACCGATTCTGGGCGGCGTCAGCCTGGCCCTCTTGTTGTACCTTGCCTACACGTTTCTCGCCGGCGCGTGGCGTCAATGGCAGAAAAAGAAATCGGGAGGACCGATTGAATTTGACGCGGGCGCCCACGACACACGGAAAGGCTTCCTCCTCGGCATGACGATGGCCCTGGTCTCTCCATGGAACCTCGCTTTCTGGTTGGCCGTCATGGGCAGTCAAAGCCGTGTCCTGACTTTCGGAGAATCCGTCGTCCTGGCTTCCGCCGTGGTCGCCGGAGCCACGACGTGGGGTGTCGTTTTATGCACGGCCATTCGGATGGGAGCGAGGTTCACCACGCCGACGTGGGAACTCGTAACCAGGGCGCTGACGGGCCTGTTAATGCTGGTATTTGCCGGCCTCTTGGCCGTCCGACTCGTCTATTGATACACCTGTGCCACGAGGTGCATTGAGCCACGGTCCGGGCCATGATTCATTTAGAATTTCCTTGCATCGTTGGTATGGTTCGTCTATATTGCGTTCCCAATTTAGATACTGTAACTCAATAGTTCTTAAGGAGATCTCGTGTACGCCGTAGTTGATATCAAAGGTTTTCAGTACAAATGCGAAGAAGGCAAGAGGATGGTCCTTCCCCGCATTGCTGAGGCGGAAGTGGGCGACAAGATTGTATTCGAAAATGTCCTGCTCGTTTCCGGAAATGGCGACGTCCAAGTTGGCGCGCCTACCGTCAAAGGTGCAACGGTCGAGACCACCGTCGTTAATCACGGTCTGGGCGACAAAGTCATTCATTTCCGTAAAGTGCGCCGCAAGGGCTTTCAGAAAAAGAAAGGCCATCGCCAGCCCTTTACCGAGGTCGAAGTGACCTCGATCAAGAGCAAATAAGGAGAAACGAACATGGCTCATAAGAAAGGTCTTGGCAGTACCAAAAACGGACGGGACAGCCACGGTCAACGGCTCGGCGTGAAACGCTACAGTGGCGAATTTGTGCAGGCGGGCAATATCATCGTACGCCAGCGTGGTACGAAAGTCCATCTCGGCAAGAATGTGGCCATCGGCAAAGACGACACTATTTATGCCCTGATCGACGGCACGGTCAAGTTCGAGCCCAAAGACAAAACTCGCAAAAAAGTCAGCGTCATTCCGCAGCCGGAGGCGCAGGCCTGACCGTCTTTACCTGGCCGCTGTAAAACAACACGGGTCCGGATATTTATCCGGACCCGTTTCTTTTGATTCGCTGACGGTCTGACCATTCACACGGCAACAAAGCGTGACGATTAGGGCGGTGATTTCTTCGGTCCAACCAGACTCCGGATGACTGACCGTACGACCACATCACCCTGCGCATCCGTGATTTGGACGTGAATCTCCACCCGGCGTTTCTCATTCGATGAAAGCACTTCAGTTCGTGCCTCCCCGACCACGATCCCCCTGGCCTTCTTCAGATAGTCCACCGAAATGCCTTCAGGAATGAAGCGGGCATCCTCCGGCAGACCGGCCATCAAGGCCAGATTGGCGGTCAGCTCGGCAAGGTTGGCCAGCGCGATCGCGTGTATCGAATGAAGATGATTCCGCACTTTCCGTCTTTCCCGAAGCCGAATCCTGGCAAAACCCGGTTCCAGCCTGATCACGGTCGCTCCCATACTGCCGGTGTAGGGTACGTAACGGTTGATGACAAAGCTGAACACCCGATGACCCAGGGGCCATCGTTGAAGTCTTTTCCAGAGGCGGTAGATCGAATTTTCCCGATTGCTCATCGAGGATCACCGGGCTTCCTTGGGAACCATGCGGCGTGTGTCATTTGGCATAAAAGGCCGGCCGCCGATCCGCCAGGAGATCATTCGACGGCGTCATATGTTTGTTTTCAGCCATGGCAAGATCCAGCGTGGTCACGTGCCCTTCTGATTTCTGCGCGGGCGCTCGGCGAAGAATGACGCCTTTCGGCGCCGTGATCTGGCTCTGACCGGTGAATTTCAAATCCCCGTGAGGACGTCGGTCATTTCCGTACCGGTTGGCCGTCACCGCAAACACGGAATTCTCAATGCACCGCGTTACCATGGCATCCTGGCAATAATTCAAAACAAGATTTGAAGGATGCGCGATCACGTGGGCCCCCAGGAGCGTCAGAGTCCTGGCCACTTCCGGAAAGATCCAGTCAAAACAGATCATCATGCCTATTCGAGCATCGCCGACCCGATGAACGGCCAACGTCGTGTCGCCGGGATCAAACCATTTCTTCTCTTCATTGAAAAGGTGCAGTTTACGATACACATGCCGGAGGCCTTGGGGCCCGATCAGGAGCGAGGCGTTGAAACACTTGTCTTTTCGTTTTTCGGCAAAACCGGTTACGATATGCATGCGCCTCGTACGGCACAGTGCGATAAGGCTTGCAACGATTGGGCTCTTTCGGACATCCTCGGCCAGCCGAAACGCTTCAGCGCGATCGGAAAAATAATATCCGGTGAATGCCAATTCCGGCAGGACGATCAGGTCCGCTGTGGAATGTCTCAAAGCATCGACGACCGTTTTCAAATTCGATTCCGGTTGGCCGAAAATCGGCCGGAACTGGAAATAGCCTGCGCGAAAGGGTGTCATCGGGCCGCCTGTCTTTCGTAGATCAGGCGAAGGCCTTCCAAAACCATGTGCGGTTCAATGATCTTCAGCAGGACGGATTGCTGGACAATGGTGTGGGCCAGGCCGCCGGTGCCGACAATTTTTGTGTCCTTTCCCAATTCTTTCTTAAGACGCCCGAGGATCCCGTCCACGCTGTCCACCGCGCCGTACATGATACCGGCACGCATGCTGTCGGTCGTGTTGGTTGCAATGAGACGGTCCGGAAACGAAAGGTCCACCTTGGGAAGTTTGGCTGCCCGGCGGTGGAGGTCGATGGATGCGGTCTCGATACCCGGCATGATCAAACCGCCGAGATATTCAGCCTTCGCACTGACGCAATCAAAGGTCGTAGCGGTTCCAAAATCCACGATAACGATCGGACCGCCGTACTTGTGAAACCCGGCCACCGCGTTGCACAATCGATCGGCCCCGACCGCCATGGGATTTTCATACAAAATCCTGATGCCCGTGTCCAGCCGCGCGCTCACAACCACCGGCTGGCACCCAAGATGGCCCTCCGCCAGACGCTCGTAAACGGAAGTCAACTCCGGAACGACGGAACTGATGATGACACCGGAGACGTTTTTCCAGATCAACCCTTCTTTTTCACAGAGAAAAGCGAACAGCGCAAACAATTCGTCCTCCGTCCGGCTCCCCGGGCTCCCGACCCTGAAATGGGTGCGAAGTTGAGCTCCGTCGTACATGCCCAGCACGGTGTGGGTATTGCCGATATCGATCGCGAGCAACATGGCATCCTCTCCGTTGGTCCTTGTTTGGCGTGCCCATAGTACTACGGTGTGAAACCACTTGCAAGGAATTTAGATTCTGCGGGTGTCGAATGGTCATAACCCACACCTCCGACCAGACTTTCAGCTTGTCTTACTGAAAGGACTTGATTAATATGAACCCGAACCTGGGATATCGTCTTTCAGTCCCCATTGGAGAAACTGTCATACCGGCATGGCTATCTGCTTTTCCTGCATGCATGACAGGCCTGCACCGTTGCAGGGTCGAGCCGGGCTAACAGGGTGACTTCAGTACCGTCAGGCGGTTGTCCGGCTGAGGAATTTGGAGTTACTTGATCGCTTTCGTTCCTGATCTTCTAGATTATGCCAACCCGACGACATAAAACAAAGCGCGTCACCAGGAGCCGGACGACGCATCCATCTTCCGGAAAGAATTCCAAAACTGTCCGATTGCTCAAAGCCGCGAGCGAGGCCACGCGTTTGATTTTTACGGCGCCCAATCTGGACGCGGCCATTCAGGGAACCCTGCGCATCGTCGGTCAGGCCACCCAGGCGGATCGCGCCTACCTCTTCCGACATCATGACCACCCGGAGCATCCGGCGTTAACCCAATCGTTTGAATGGTGCGGCCCCGGCACGAAAACCACCAAAGAATCTGAAAAGCTCAAGAACGCACGTTATGCCGATCTGGGTCTTCTTCGTTGGTACCGTGAATTCCAGGAGAGGAAATCGATTCGTGGGCCGGCCCCCCACAAACGGCCGGTCGTCGAGCGAACTCTTTTCAGCCCACAGCCTGTCCTTTCGTTGATCGTCATCCCCGTTTTCTCAGAAAACGTTCTGTGGGGATTCATGGGTTTCGATGACTGCCATCAAAAGCGCCAATGGCCCACAGCTGACGAGGACGTTCTTGTGAGCCTCGCCGACAGCATCGGTCATGCGGTCGAATGGCACTCCAAGGACGAAGATCTCCGAACCAGTGAGGCCCGGTATCGTAACCTTGTCGAGTCCCTGACGGACATCGTCTTCATCACCGACTATGCCTCGCACATGCTGTTTGCCAATTCTGCGCTCGAATCGCAGACCGGATTTACGATTCACGATTTCCAGATGGCGCAACAGGACAATGAATTCATCCATCCGGATGACGTCGCCATGGTCGCAGGGTTCATATCCCGTTTTATCGCCGGCCATCAAACCGTGTCCGATGTCATTGAAAATCGATTCATCGACAAATGGGGTCGTACCCATTGGTATGCATCCGTCCTGTCCAAAGTGGAATATGCCGACAAACCGGCGCTCCAGTTTGTGACCCACGACATCACCGAGAGCCGTCTCGCGGCCCAATCTCTTCGGGAAAGTGAGGAACGGTATCGCGCCTTCGTAACCCAGAGCTCCGAGGGCATCTACCGTGTCGAATTGGAAAAGCCCATTCCGGTTGCCCTGGCACCCGACGAACAAATCGCCATGTTCTATCAATACGGTTACCTGGCTGAGTGCAATGGCGTGATGGCTCAAATGTATGGCTTTGCAGGCATCGATGAAGCCATCGGTGTTCGCCTGTCCTCCCTTCTCGTGCCCGACGATCCCCACAATATCGAATACCTCCGTTCATTTGTTCGTCAAGGTTACCGGATGGTCGATCTGGAATCCCACGAAGTGGACAAGGACGGGAATCCAAAATTCTTCCTCAATAACGCCATAGGGATCATTGAAAACGGGAACCTGATCCGGATATGGGGCACCCAACGCGATATCACCGAACGCAAGCAGTGGGAGCACACGTTGGAAGAAAACCGGGCCAACTTGCTGGCCGTGCTTGAAAACACGAGAGACTCAATATGGGCCGTAGATCTTGACTATCGGATCGTGACGATCAACTCGGTTTTTCACAGGGCTTTCCTGACAGCTTTCCGGGTGGACTTGAAACCTGGAATGCATGTTCTGGAGGTACTCCCGGACGACCTGCGTTCGATCTGGAAGGAAAGGTATGATCGGGTGTTGAAGGGCGGTGAGAGTTTCGTCGTGACCGACCATTATGATTTCGGAGGCATTGACGCGGATTTTGAAATCTCGTTTCACCCGATCGTGACCGAAAAAGGCGATGTCCGCGGTGCGACGCTTTTCTCGAGAGACATTACCGAGCGCAAGCACGCCGAAGCGGCCGTCGCCCGAAGCGAAAGGCATTTCCGATCGTTGATTGAAAATGCCCTCGACATGATCACGATCCTCAATGCCGACGCCACCATCCGGTACGAAAGCCCCTCGGTGACGCGGATACTCGGTTACGCCGCAAACGAAATCACCGGCCACAGCATATTTGGATTTGTCCACCCCACGGAACGGCATCGTCTCATGGAGACGTTTCACGCCGGGCAATCGGGATCACGACACATCCGCGATGAAGAATTCCGCTTCCGACACAAAGACGGATCCTGGCGAACGCTCGAAGTCAGCGGCCACAACCTCCTGCACGATTCCGCCGTCCAGGGCATCGTGGTCAATTCCCGCGACATCACCCAGCGCAGGATGGCCGAGGATGCCCTTCGAAACAGCGAAGCCCGTTTCCGCGCCATCTTTGATGGATCGGGGATCGGCATCGCACTGACGACCTTGCATGACGGAAAGCTGATCGAGACCAATCCACAGTTCAACAAGATGTTCGGATACGAGCCCGGGGAACTGGACGGCCGCATGTTGAAGGATATCAGCCACCCCGACGACGCGGGCGTCAATCTCGAGTACTACCGGCAACTGACGTCGGGAGAGCGGCAGAGCTATCAGGTGGAGCGAAGGTACCGCCACAAGGAAGGCCATTGGGTCTGGGGCCGTTTGACGACGTCACTCGTCAGGGATAGCGATGGACGACCACAGTTTGTCGTGGGGATGATCGAAGACATCAGTCTGAGCAAGCGGGCGGAGCAAGACCTGGCCGCCGAAAAGGAGCGTCTTGCCGTGACCCTCAATTCCATCGGCGACGGCGTGATTTCGACCGATGTGGAGGGCCGGATTCTCATGCTAAACCCGATTGCCGAAACCCTCACCGGCTGGAAACAATCCGAGGCCTATGGCCACTTCATCCAGGAAGTATTCCCCATCGTCGATGAATCCTCGCGCACACCGCTGGAAAGTCCCGTCGATCGGGTGATTCGGACCGGCGCCATCGTTCAATTGGAGAACGTCGCCCTGCTCGTCACGAAGGATGGGCTCGAACGTCGCCTGGCCGATAGTGGCGCACCGATCCGCGACCACAATCATACGATCATCGGCGTGGTGCTGGTGTTTCGCGATGTGACTGAAAAGCAGAAGATGGAAGAGGAACGTCTCCGGGCCAGCAAGCTTCAGTCCCTGGGTATCCTGGCCGGCGGCATTGCCCACGACTTCAATAACATTCTCACGGCCATTTTGAGCAACATATCCTATGTCCGATCCGTGGCCGGCCTGACCGAGGATCTGACCCGGCGGCTGAACGAATCCGAAAAGGCGTGTGTCCGGGCGCGCTCGCTGACCCAGCAATTGCTCACCTTTTCCAAAGGCGGGGCGCCCGTCAAGAGTGTGTTCCCGGTCACAGCATTGGTCAGGGAATCTTGCGACTTTGCGCTCAGAGGCTCAAATGTTCTTTGTGAATATGATTTCCGGGACGATCATGCGCGGGTCGAAGCCGACGCAGGGCAACTGGGCCAGGTTATTCAGAATGTGGTTCTGAATGCGGTTCAGGCGATGCCCCACGGCGGCACGCTGCGCGTTATGACCGCAAAAGTCAACCTGGTATCCTCCGGTCAACTGCCATTGCTGCCGGGCGACTATACGTTGATCACCATTTCAGATGAAGGCATCGGCATTGAACACCACCATTTGCCAAAAATTTTTGATCCGTACTTCACAACCAAGGATCGCGGAACTGGTCTCGGTCTCGCGGTCTCTTATTCCATTATCAAGAACCATCAGGGCCACATTCACGTGGTGTCCGAAGTCGGACGCGGAACGACCTTTTTCATTTATTTGCCCATGACCACCAAGGCCCCCGAAAAATCCGTGGAATCTCTTGCCTTGCCCGCCAAGGCCAAAGGACGTATCCTCGTGCTGGACGATGAGGCGGCGATTGGCGAAATCACGTGTGAATTGCTGGCTCATTTCGGCTTTGAAGCGGAGCATGTTTCGGACGGGACGGATGTCATCCGACGCTACGACGAAGCCAGGACCGCCGGAACGCCTTTCGATGCCCTGATCATGGATCTGACGATTCCGGGAGGCATGGGCGGCAAGGAAACCATGCGACGGATTCTGGAGACCGATCCGAATGTGAAGGCCATTGTGTCCAGTGGTTATTCCAACGATCCGGTCATCGCCGATTACAAGAAATACGGATTCGTCGGATATATCGTCAAACCCTATGAAACCGACGATTTGGTACGATTACTTCATCGCATCATCCAGGGCCCCGCTCCAACCGCCTGACCGGCAAGAATCTTCTTGCTTGGCGCATCTCTTTTGTATACATTCACCCCGCTTTTTTTGATATCTGCGCGTCCATAGCTCAATTGGCAGAGCAGCAGACTCTTAATCTGGAGGTTCTAGGTTCGACTCCTAGTGGACGCACCATTCCCCGTGACATGTTTCTTTTTCGAACAACCGATCCGACCGATCACTCCGGCGCCATCCACACGACCTTGCCCGACTGGTTGACGTACCCTTCCCGAGTACCTGTTCTCACCCGCGCCAGTCCTCCCCTGGAGAAATCGCCGACCGCGTCGAATTGAGGTTTGATGACCACCTTGCCGGTTTTTTCAATAAATCCGAATTTGTCGTCCACCTTGATGTAGGCCATGCCTTCGGAGAAGTCCCAGGCCATCTGGAATTGAGGTTGGATGACCATCGCTCCGGTCCGGTCGATATACCCGTGCTTGTCGCCCATGCTTACGTGGGCCACGTCCTCGGAGAATCCCCAGGCATCGTCAAACCGCGCAGGGATGGCCTGTTTCCCGGCTTTATCAATGTAGCCGAATTTGTCCCCGACTTTCACGAGGGCCAGCCCGCCGGAGAAAGGACCGGCATCTTCATACTGCAAATCGATGACGAACCTGCCTGTTTTGTCTATGAAGCCTCCCTTGCCGTCGTTCTTTACGAGTGCAAGACCATCCGAAAAACTCCATGCATCATCAAATTGCGGCTTGATGGCGATATGCCCGGTCTGGTCGATATAGCCGAACTGGTCATCGATACACATGTAGGCAAGGCCTTCGGAGAAAGCCCCGCCGGCCGCATCAAACTTCAATGGAATGACGATCTTTCCCGTCTTGTCGATGTACCCGTACTTGTCATTCTGTTTCACCAACGCAAGCCCCTCGGAAAACGGGCCGCCGTCATCAAAGACAGGTTTGATGACCGTCTTGCCGAACCTGTCGATGTAACCCCATTTTATGTGTGCCGATACGGTGCGGCCATATTGGTTCACCATTCCGCTATCCGTCATATCACCGACCATCACCCCGGCCAGTCCCTCGTGAAACCATTCGAGATCGGCATTCTCAAATTGCGGTTCGATGACTATTTTTCCTGTGCGGCGTATGTAGCCCATCAGGCCATTGACCTGGATGGGAAAGAGCGGATCCTCTTCGGGCTGGCATGACACCAGCGCAACGATCGCAAATAGAACTAATAGGGATGTGTTGGTCTCCATGGCCACTCCTCCTTTCGCCATTTTGGGCACTTGGTCCCCAGGTGAGTTCCAACAAATGTACGGGCGCTGAAATCGGCAATCAAGTTACACTTTGGAATCTCGCAAGCGGAAAACACGGCTTCTTCAAATGTGGGGTTCTCCCGCCCTTTTTTTTTGTTGCGCCAAAAAGAAAGGGCGCAAAGAAAAAGGCGCTTTTGCGCCGAAACATCTATAACTAACCTGTTTCGGATCGCGCATTCATGCATACATCCGCTGCCACGTATCTCCATTTCGCGAAACGGTCGTGACCGGGTTTCGGCGCGAAGCCATGCCAGTTTTATTCTCCAAAGCCGGCGCCCTGCGCGGACACACCACCGGGGCCGTGATGTCCTCGACCAATATTGATGTTTAGGGGTGGGTTCGATGCATTCGGTCAGGGTTCCATCCACCGCAGATGTTAGTCCGATCTCCGACATAAGTTCATGGTTGTTTCTATGTGAGAAAATCCGCATACTATTTCTGACATGACGATGCCTTCGGAATTTTCACGATGTTCCGGAGTTACATCAGCACGAAATGTTCTTTGACATCATGGGGACGAACTGGATTCGACGGGTCTAGGCGTCCAGAAAAGGCATGCCGAGCTTTTCTTCGGAGTACTCGATAAATAAACCGGGGAAAAATAACCAACAACAACGCTTACGCGTTGGCTGCCTAAGAGTTAATTCTCTGCAGTCCGTTCCAATCGACGGTCGTTTGTCGCGGTTGATTTTGGAGCGTCATTTTCAGACAGACTAGTCAAGGGCCAATGCTCGGAGGCCCGCGACGAATCCCGCTTCGGCGGATATCGAGCTGGTTCCGGCGCTTTTTGGAGGTTTTCCATGCCGGAATGAGAACCCAAAATCTCCTAAGCATGTAGTCGTTTCTGGTGGCTTATTCTCGGACACGGGTTCAATTCCCGTCGTCTCCACATTTACAAAATTCACGATCTTCGGGTCGTGAATTTTTGTTTTCGGGCTGTCTAAGCTGTTGATTTTGTTAAATAAAATTTCCACTGCGGGGTTGATTTCGGCGGTTCGACACTTGCCATTTTCGTAAATTAGTTTTCCAGGAAATATCGAACCGAGAAGTCGAACCTTCGCTTGGGCGTTAGCTTGCATATAGTATCGGTCAAGGTTCGCAAGCACATTCAGACCGAAGGATGTTTGCTCTGAGATCGCAGAGTCTGGCTTTTGGTATTCGGCAAGACGAAATTTCAGTGCCACTTTTTCCTGTTCGTATTTCGCCATGAGCCTTTGGTACGATTCGGCGTTTAGCTCACCTAAGACAAATTTTTCATCGACCAGTAACAGCTTTTCTTCTATCTTTTGAAGCTCGCCTTGTAGTGAATTCGATTCACGCCGAAAATGAGCGGTGCTCTCTTTCATCTTCTTTTCAATCATGATCTGGGCAATTTCTGCCCATTCAGGCGCAAGTTTGTAGCTTCCTACGAGTTCGTGAACCGCTTCGTGTACCAATTCTGATCTATTCCGCTCTCTGCATGGTCTCCGGCAATGGTAATAATCAAAATGTGCATTCCTGCCTCTTGAAGAACTTGCTGTCAGATTGTTGCCACACTGAGGGCAAAGAAGCATACCCCGGAGCGGATACTTTTCATTACCCTTCACAACCTTCCATGACCGTTTTTTCCCGGACAGAATCAGACCGACCGTTTCAAAAGTTTCCCAATCAACAATCGGTTCATGAACGCCGTCAATGATACGTTCCGGTTCATCGTTTTGCTTGTCGATCTTGATTTTGCCAACATAGACTACATTGGAGAGCAAATCCTTGAAGTAGTTCTTGGTAAAATAACGGTTAAAGTTCTTGCGGCAGTATCTTCTGAGTTCTGCATAGGTGTAGATTCCTTTGGCAAATTCGGTGAACAGGGCTTTTACGATGTGCGCCTTTTCGTTGGGGACCAACACCTTCCTCCCCGAACTGTCTTTCTGATAGGAATAACCGAAGGGTGCGGCTGTACAGTAACGCCCTAATTTTTTAGCTCTGCGGATTCCGCCCCGGATATTCAGGCTTCTTCTACGGTTCTCGCTTTCCGGGAAGGTGATATACACGCCCAACATGACCAGTTGTTCGGGAACGTTAAAATCAATCGGCTGTTCGATGGCTTGTACGGTAATCCCCAAGTTCTCAAAAAGTTTTATCAAAACAAACGCATCGTGGGCGGAACGTGAGAAACGGTCCCATTTCAAGACAAGAAAGTAATCGATCTCTTTTTTGTTCTTCTTGGCGTAATCCAATGCCTTCTTTAACTCCGGGCGGCCGTCAATGGTTTTGCCGCTCGCATCTTCACGAAAGATGACAACAGGGCTGATCTCGTTTCGCTCGCAGTAGGATACCAAACGTTCTTCTTGGTAGCCGAGACTATAACCTTCGGCTTGTTCGTCGGTCGATACCCGCAGATAGACAATCGCTTTTTTCATGATGCAACGCTCAGGGTTAGATTCGGTTTAAAGTTACAAGCGTCCGGAAGGGAAAGCAAGGCCTCAATGAGTTTCAGAACGCTTTTTATCTGTTCGTCAGTATAATTCCTCCCGTGTTTCTTCAAAATCTCACGGCATTTCTCGATAGATACCGGTTGCATAGGCCTTGTAAAATTTTTTTTTGTTTTCTAAAAAAGTTTTTTTTCGTTTTTACTGACATGGGTCAATTCAAATAAGAACAATGTTTCATTCCCCACAGAACCCATGTCAGTAACAGAACTTCGTTTGATGAGCAATTATCGCTCTTTGATACTCTAAAATCTTACTGTTTTACTGTCATGAATTAAAAAGTTGTTTCTATAAGTCTTAATACCATGACACTAAACTTTGAATTCAGTCTTATAAACGAAGAAAGTTTTTTCATCAGAACCCTCGAACCCTCGTTGTGAGTTCCCGTTCTTCCGTTTCCCGTTCTTCCATTGTCTTAAGCCGGATACCGATCATAACGCGCCCTTCAAACATCCTGTCGCGGGTGATGAACTCGTGAAAGGCCTGCAATAACTTACGGCTGAAATGCACGCGGTTTTGTTTGAATTTGCCCACACCGTTTACCATACACCAGTTGTCATAATCCGTGTAAAGTTCTGAAGTGCGGGAACGAAATTTATCGGGGTATGGTTTATTCTCTTCGCCGTTGTAGCTATTGATCTTGGTGTTCTCTCTTGCCCAATTGATAATGTGGTTGGAATAGGTAACGATTTCCTTTTTCCATTCCTTGCAGACCGGCGGAAGGTCGAAGGCCTGATGACCTTCTTTTTCGATGGCTCTGAATCCTTCCAAGAGCCAGTTGAATATCCCAGAGAGTTCTGTTTCAAAGTTGTTCGTCTCGCCGATCCATTTGGAAGCCTGATCTTTGGGGATCACACGGTCGAATTTCACCAGTAACAGCCTTCGCATCAAAGCCCCGGAACTATCCGTCGTATGCGGAAAGTTATTGGAGCAAACAAGCGTTTTGGCCTCGTTGCGCGCGTCTTTGAAGCCTTTGTACATCTGCCGGATGGCTATGGGATCGAACGAGGTCAGGGACTTCAGCATTTCTTCGACCGAAGATTCCATGTAAGAGCTGTCCATTTCGTTGACAAAGATGAACTTCTTACCCCGGATGTTCTGCAATAGAAACGGGTCTTTATCGTTATTGATCTTCATCATCATGGATTTATCCGGGCCTATCATTTTGAGTAGCACATTGCCCAATGTCGTTTTACCTGTGCCTGAATTACCAATAATATGCATGTAGAACTGATGGGAAATGGACTCGCTGAGCACGTAAGCCATGTAGTTGCGAATCAGTAGCATCACGCCGGGTTCAGGCATGAAACCTTCTTCATGCTTGGAAGCGCAAGCGAATTCTATGAAGCTTTCCCAATTGGGACTGAGGGCCTTTGGATCATACCTAAATGGAAAGCGGTAGAACGAGAAAAAAAATTTATTATGAGCAAAGAGCCGACGCGACGCGATATGGAGCATCCCGTTTTCAAGACAGAGAAACTCCTGGGCGAGTTTGGCTTGAACTTCCGGCCGGTATTCTTTTTTGGCCTGAACAAAAATGATCATTCGTTTTTTGATCGACGTAATATTCTGATCGGTGGATTGCGTTGGGTCGATGGCTTCCAAAAAGTCCGATATGTAGGAATCGAGCAAAGCTTCGTCAAGTTCGTAGAACGCGCCCATCTCCTCGCGGTAAATCCAGAGCAGTTTCTTATGGTAGATGATTTTGTATTTAAGCAAGAGATAGCGGGCAATTTGAGGGATATTGATCTCGTTGCGCAATACGTCAATGCGGATATGTTCGAGCGTCTCCGAATCGTCTGAAGGCTCATACGGTGATTTAAAGATTTCGACAGTTGGGTTACTCAGGTAATAATCGGTTACATCCTTGACATCGAGCGGGAGATTGGCAATTTGAATGTTTTCATAACCGGCTTTCAGAAAGCTGTCGCCGATCTTAGAAATCGCCTTTTCACGAATATCAGTTTCAGACTTCAATTTCTCTTGATCGCATCCGGGTTTTGGATTATCGATATAGATAACGGGCTTGAAGGCTTTGAGTTTTTGTGCAAAGCCGTGGAGCCAGTTTTGATTTCCTAAAAGGGCGACGGCAGGATAGTCGTGCTGTTCCAGCGCCATGCCGTCGAATTCGCCTTCGGCAATATGAATATCACCGGACGCGCCTTCTTGAATACATCTCAAGGCAAGCGGGCCGACCCAGAGTCTTTTAGATGAAATGCCATTGAGGCCGATCATTTTGGCTCCATCTTGTGGATCGGGATTGTTTTCAAAGAAATACCGACCGCGCAGGTATGCAAGGTTCCCTGAAAAATCAAACACGGGTATGATGATCGTATGTTTATAGAACACAAGATTTCCCTCGGCATTGAATAATCCTGAAGACTTCAAGACTTCCACGTCGTATTTTCGTTTCAGAGAATTCGACACAAGCGCGTAATCGTGCACCGAAAAAAGCTGACATGACTGAATAATTTCTTCGGTAAGACCGCGTTTATTCCCTGTGAGATATTGCCAAACGGGAGTAGAAACGGACTTACGGCAAATCTCCATGAACGACTGGTAGATTCCCGAAAAAAGCGGATCGGTTTCTGAATCAGAATCTTCCAAAAGTACTTGAGCACGTTGCGACAGGCGTAACGGAGTTTTGATCTCTTTGCGCGGGATTTCAATTCCATACACGTCTTTGAGTTGCTCTATGGCTCCTTCGGTAGTGATACCATGACCGAAGTCTTTGTTCAAGCGAACCACGTCGCCGCCCCAGCCGCATTTTGGACACACGGCAAGCGTTTTGTTAAATTTGAGTGTGTAGCCTTCGGGAGCGATACAGTTTTTGCATTTGGCGAGTTTTGGATTCTTGGGATCGAATTCCAGCCCAAGCCTTTCGGCTTCGGCGGTGATTCGTATCTTTTTGATTAAGAATTCTGTTTCTGTCATAGGGGTGCAAACATTCCAAGTTCTTTGTACAGACGGTTCTTCGCTATGGCGGCGTACTCAGGGTTAAGTTCGATCAAGAGAAAATCACGCCTCAGTTTTTGAGCAACCACGCCCGTTGTGCCTGATCCGCCAAAAGGATCGAGCACAAGAGCGGGTTTGATTTCCTTTGATTCGCAACCACAGGTTTTCTGCCAGTCGTTTTTGTTTTCTTCATTTCTCATGTAAGGGTTTTTGCATTCGGCACACACGCCTTTTTCGCTGGTCCCAGCCTTTATACACGGCACGATCAAGTCTTCGGGAAACACGGCAAAGTGATTGTCTTCAAAACTCTCCGTTGCCACAGTCCACACGGTTTTGATATTCCTTCCGGGACGTTTGCCTGACTTGAGCTTTTCACGAAAATCTTCGTAATACTGTGACTGCGCTTTCGAACTGATTGCATAGGCTTCGATTTCTTGATCCTTTCGCGCTTTCAGATTATTCAGAGCAAACGCCCGTCTAATACTGGATTCCTTTTGTTCTTCCTTCACGGCCTCCATGTCGAAGTAGTAGTTAGGCTTCTTACTGAGCATGAAGACATATTCATGAGCCTTCGACGGCCGGTCGGTCACCGATTCGGGCATCGGGTTGGGCTTATTCCAGATAATATCTGAGCGTAGCCACCAACCGTCTTCCTGTAAGGCTATGGCCACCCGCCATGGGACGCCGCAGAGGTCTTTGGGCTTTAGCACCGGATGCTTCTCTGCAAGCGGTGTTTTCCGGTCAAATCCTGCGGCGTATTTACCTTCCCCGATCCATTGAATGCCGACTTGTTCCCTCTGGCCATAGCCCTGATTACTGCCCATGTAGCTGTCGCCAAGATTGAGCCACAATGTCCCGTCATCACGAAGCACACGCCGTACCTCCCTGAAAATCTCCACGAGTCTTTCGATATAGGCTTCGGGTGAACTTTCTAAACCTACTTGGCCATCCACACCGTAATTGCGTAAGCCAAAATACGGCGGTGATGTAATCACGCAATGAATTGATCGGTCAGGGAACGTCCTGAGCATTTGAGTAGCGTCACCCTGAATAATTTCGTTTCTGAATTTCATATTTTGAAAACACTTATCCTGTGCCGCAAGAATGGATTTTCTTGCGGATTAGTTTCGAGATACTATGTTGGGAAATTTGTTTAGGCTTCTAAAGAGGGATACGGCAGAATAAGCAATCCGCCGGGCCTAGGAGCTTTCAAGCTTCTTCAAATTCCAGATCGTCTTCGGCTTTGATCTCATCAAGATCGTCGAGTTCGTACGTGTCGATTTCGTTTGCATTGGCAAACTGGTGGGCACCTTCGGTGTTTTCAAAGAACAAGACTTTGCCGTCTTTACGGGCCAGTTCCGGTGAAATCTCTCCTGTGTCGGAGTCAATCAGGTCGCAACGGATAATTACAATACGCATGCTAGTTCTCCTTTGATGTGTGAGTTAATCTTGTAGCGTTTCAGTTTGTCTTGGGCGGCTGTGAGTTCATCCATCCCAGAAAATTTGATTTCACAGCGTTCTTTGTCAAAGAATGGGTCTAAGTTTTCAAAACCGGCAAAGCGCAGGATATTGAGTACGACTTCGACCATTTCCTGGGTCTTTTCTTCCAGTTCCAGTGTAATCATAGGCACCCCCTGTGTGCGGCTACGGCCAGCGTTACGGCAAATAGCAGGAATAGCAGAATGATAAGTTCACGTTTTTCTAAGGACAGCGTCATAGCAATACGAATTCTCCTTTCTTCAAGTTAAGTGGTGAATAGGTTCATTTGTGGATAAGCACGATTGAGCGCAAGGGCAGTGATGTTGTCGATCATGTCCATTGCCCGCTTACAGCCGTCGAAATTGTAACGCTTGAAGCAGTAATCCAAGTGGTCTTTCCAAAATGAGTATCCTTTCCGTTCGTCTTCATTCATGAGGCTCCAATACGACGGGGAGATGGAAAGGTAACCCTGCATTTTAGATTCGACCTCTTCTCTTGATTTGAATGGGGACATTGGCTAAGTTTCCTTAAATTTGACTTGCGAATATATACAAGGAACCTTATCTTGTCAATATCATTTTGATAAGTTTCCTTATTTCACAAACAGTCCCCATCGAAAAGTTTTGTTTATGAAGAAATTAGGCCTGAAAGAAAAAATAAAAAAATTACGGGGAAACCTAACACACAAGGAATTCGGGGCCAAGATCGGAGTTTCGGGTTCGGCGGTGAGCTACTGGGAAGACGGAAAATATGAGCCGAAGTTCGAATATCTGAAGAAAATAGCGGCCGTCTGCGGCGTGGATATTACTTACTTCTACGAAACGGACCAGATGCGTGAGGGCAAGAAGAGTGTGATTTCATTTCCGGTTGTCAATTACGTGCCCGCTCATTTTGGGCAAATCGATGATATGGCAGAGCCGGAGTGGGTTCATATTGATCTTGAAGAAGAAGGTTTACTGTCACTTAGGGTGAGCGGTAATAGCATGGAACCGGACTTCTCCCAGGACGACGTGGTTTTAGTACGTGAAATCAAACCCGACGAAATCGAAAGCGGTGAAGACTATGCGGTTATGCTTGATAACGAAACAACCGTCAAAAAAATTGTAATTCAGGACGATCGGTATATGCTTGTTCCGCGTAATCAGGTGCACGATCCTCTCATCGTAAAAAAGATCAAGCGTGTCTTTCGTATTGAATATCAAATTAAATTTCGCGGCAAGAAAAAATTGAACTATTCCAGATAGAACTATGTCTCAGTCTTTTCAAACCTCATCAGGTTTAGACTGATCAATATTACGACTACAGTTACACCTACATCGGCGGAAATTGCGACAACAAGATTGCTATAACCAAAACAAGCGAGAGCAATAAAGATCAACTTTATTGCTATAGCACCCACCGTGTTGATTTTGATCCTTTTCAGAGTTGCCTTTGACAAACGGATAAGGAATGGGATCAGTGATAGCTTATCATTCATCAAGGCGATATTTGCTGTTTCAATAGCCGTATCACTTCCGGCGGCTCCCATTGCAATACCAACGGTTGATCGAGCAAGTGCGGGTGCATCGTTTATTCCATCACCCACCATTGCAACATTTCGATATTGCAAAAGTAACTCTTCAATGCGTTTTGCCTTATCTTCGGGCAACAATCCACCGTAAATCTTCTTTATGCCCACTTGCGAGGCTATGTATTTTGCCGCTTTTTCACTGTCCCCAGTGAGCATAACACATTTAATATTCAAGTTGGCGATTTCTTGCAAAGCTAATATGCTGTCAGGTTTGATTTCGTCGATTAGCCCAATGATACCCGCTACACCATCGCCAAAGCTAACGACAACGCTCGTTTTTCCTTCTTGTGAAAGACGTTCAACAATTCTTTCTGCTTCTTCGGTCACCGGCTGATGCTCTTTGATGAAACTCAGCTTGCCGATCAAAATCGTTTCATCTTCGCAAACAAGACAATCCGCTATGGTTCCCTTGCCTGCGACACTTTGAAACTTTTCGGTTTTGTGGGGTTCCCATCCTTCCCTAAGCGATGCTTCAACAATAGCCTCGGCGAGTGGGTGTTCGGAAAATATTTCTGCTCCGGCCGCGCAGGCAAGTAGCTCTTTTTTATCCGTTCCTCCTAAGGGTATCACATCGGAAACAACTGGCCTGCCATACGTGATCGTGCGCGTTTTATCTAAACCGATAGCTTCAATCTGTGCAAGAGCCTCAACATACTTGCCCCCTTTGACCAAAGCCCCCCGTGCAGAAGCATTTCCAATAGCGGCGTAAATGGCGACGGGGGTAGAAATAACCAACGCGCAGGGACACGCTATCACAAGCAAAGTAATAGCCTGCTGTAGCCACTGATCGAGCGGCCGTCCCAAGAGGAAAACAGGAATTGTGAAAAGTAGGGCCGCGAGCGTAATGATCGTGGGTGTATAATAACTGGAAAATTGCTGAATAAATTTTTGTGTTTCAGACTTGTTGGCCTGCGCTTGAAAAGTAAGGCGAATGATTTTCGAGAAGGTTGTGTCCGACGAGAGTTTCGTAGTTTGAACTTCGATGAATCCGTTTTTATTCAGAGTTCCCGCAAAAACCGTATCCCCTTCGTGTTTGTCCTTCGGAATGGGTTCGCCCGTAATGGCGGCTTCATCGACGGTTGTGCTTCCGAATACGATGGTACCGTCCAGCGGAATCGCATCTCCGGGTTTCACCCGTATGATAGAACCGACAGCAACGGTATCAATCGGGACATTCTCATTTCCGTTTTTTAGCATGGCCGTTTTTGGAGATTTGGAAACCAATTCATCTAAAGCGGATTTACTGGTCTTGATCCCTATTTCTTCCAACCTCTCGCTTAACGTGTAAAGAACTATGACCACTGCCGCTTCCGGATATTCACCAAGATAAAATGCCGCAATTACGGCAATAGACATCAACAAGTTAATGCTACTAAACCTTAGTCTGGCAAGTGCCCTGATTCCGTTCCAAAGGACTCTGTAACCAACACCAAGAATGAATATCAGGAACACAAACGGCGCATACGGCAAAGGTATGTGAATGTCAAAGAGTGATAGCATTTCCAACGAAATCACAAGCACAACCGCCGTAAGGAGAAGAACAAATTTTGTATCGTGAAAAAGTAGTTTCATGGATTCTCCTTCAAATGGAGGCCTATGCCGACTACAAAAGCCCGGTTGTAGTGAGCAATCGTGTAATGGATGATTATGGCCATAATTTTCTATCTTAATGTTCTTCGCTTTCGCCTTCTTTTGTTTTTGACAGGAGAAAAAATGCCTCTTTAGTCACAATCTGAACCGAATCCCGCAGCTTCTCTACAGGTATGATTTCAATATAACCCAAATCAGTCACTCCGACTTTCACTTCTTTCATAGCAAAATGAAGCGAAGTATGCCCATCTTCGGTTTCCTCTTTTTCATTGGCTTTAGATTTTTCCTCTTCTGAAAGAACAAAAACAAATTCTCGTCCATCTGAACGCACAACCGCTTCCTCCGGTACGCACATGACTTTATTTTCACCGACATTGATAAGCGCGGTCACATACATGCCTTGAATGAGATTCATCTTATCACTGCCGGGTATTTCAGCGTGAATGGCGACGGACTTGGATTCATTTTCGAAAGCCTTGCTGATCGAGAATATTCTACCCTTGATCCGAAGATTTCCCTGATTCGTCAGTGTAAAATCCACATTCTGGCCAATTTTGACCCTGAATAAGTCTTTTTCATAAACAAACAAATCCACGTGAAGCTTGGTATTGTCAATGATTTCGAAGAGTGGTTTGGCGACTTCGGTCATCGTACCGATCTTTGCATTAATAGCGGCAACATATCCATCTATAGGCGCGTTCATACTCAAAGTCCTCACGAATGAGCCTTGTGTGAGATCGTCACCCGATAGCCCCAGCAATTCCAACTGTTTTTCCAACGATTGAAGACGGGCTTTTTCAGAGAAATAATTAGCTTCCGTCTGTTGAAAAGTTTTGACGGTGCCTGCATTATCTTTTTGAAGTTCCATTTGCCGTTCGTATTCTTTTGTAAGAAACCCGTAATTACTCTTTGTCGTCAGGAAGTCTTCTTGCAATTTGAGATAATCCGGATGCTCAAGCGAAGCCAAAGTCTGACCGCGTCTCACATAATCGCCCACGTTAACAGAGATAGATTTCACAACACCACCTATGTAAGACGTAACACTTGCCTGATTTTGCGGCGGAACTTTCAAGTAGCCGCTCACGCGAACCACATCTTTGAGGTTTTTCTGCTCAATCGGGCCTAACCGCATGCCGACGGTTTTGAATTGTTCCTCGGTAATTTCGATGACTCCCTTTTTCTCTTCGTGAGATTCTTTTTTTTCTTCGGCATTTTGTTTACCGCAACCAAATAAGAAAAACGTTAATATGCCTATTGATAAAATCGATTTCATCATGTTATTCTCCACAAATAAATTCCAATTGAAAAATTGTTTTGTTGTGTTCAAACAAACTCCCAAAGTAGTTCGTCTGAATGTCCAAAGCTTGATTCAAGTTTAATAAATATTCAAAGTAACCAATCTCGCCCGTTTGATAAGCCTTCGCCGAAGCCAACCGCAGTTGCTTCACCTGCTCAAGTCCTGTAGATTCGTAGTAATCCAAAGCCGCTTCCAACTGGCTAAGTCGTAATTTGAGAGATTCAAATTCGGTATTGACCTTCTTCATTGTGTCTTCAAGTTCTTTTTCTGCAATTCGCATTTGCAGAGTTGTTGCCTGCTTTTGTCCCACTTGAGGAAATAGCCAAATTGGAAAACTGAAGCCTATTTCATAAGCCTGAAAGCCTTTGAAGCCGTCAATTCGTTGAGTAGAATATCCGATAGAGACATCCGGCAGGAATTGTTGTTGTGCCAGTGAATTGGATGACTTAGCTCTCTCTACAAACGCTCTTTGAACATTCACAAAAGGACTGGTTTCGGAACCGTCCTTCTTCGAATTCCACTTCATGCGTGATGGCGTACCGGTAACCTTCACAGTACTGCCTACAAGTTTTTCGAGTTCCAATTCAGCCGATTGAACGGCAGCTTCCGAACTTCTTTTGAGCAATACAATTTCCTGATACTTTGCTTTTGCGGATAGCTGCTCCAGGTAGGAACTCTCTCCTGTTTTATAACGTGTTTCGGAGGCTAATAAATAATTTTTGTATAGGCTGTCCTGCTGAGTAAGAAGCCGTAGTCTTTCCTTCTCAATCAAAACTCGGTTAAAAGCCTCTTTCACATCGCGCACTAACTCTGTGCGCTGTAAATCAAATTCCTTTTGGGCCAAGAGCACACTAGTGCCAGCGAGATTTTTTTTTGAAAAGTAGGTCGTTGGAAATGAAATCGTCTGGCGTATGGTAAGTTTCTTATTGCCGGGAAAGTTTGGTTTATATTCCTCGTGTTCATAAGTCAGTTCCGTCCTGCCAAAATCAATTGCGGTTTTTTGCAAAACGGCCTGCTGATCGACCTTATACCCGGCCGCCTGCACTCCCGGATTATTTTTTATAGCCAGTTGAACGGCTTCTTCCATAGTAATGGCTTCTTGTGCGGACGTGTTCTGCCAAGACAGGCATACAAAAAGGCCTATTACAAAAGTTATCTTTAAATAATGATGTTTTATCATAACTCACTTTCTGATGTTTATTCTACAGGTAGTCGAAATTTCTTGCCGTCAGCGAACATGGTGTAAAGGACCGGCAACACTACGAGCGTCAAGAGTGTTGCAGAAATCAATCCACCAATAACAACCGTTGCGAGCGGCTTTTGAACTTCTGCGCCTGCGGAGGTCGAAATCGCCATTGGCAAAAATCCTAGTGACGCAACGGCGGCCGTCATGACCACAGGCCTTAAGCGTACAGCCGTGCCTTTAAGCACTCTTTCAATTACGTCCTTCACTCCTTCTCGTTCGAGATGATTGAAGTAGCTGATAAGCACAATCCCATTCAGTACAGCCACGCCAAAGAGCGCAATAAATCCAACGCCTGCCGAAATACTAAAAGGCATATCCCTTATCCAGAGAGCCAGTACGCCGCCAATGGCTGAAAGCGGAATCGCCGTGTAGATAAGAAGTGTTTCTTTGATGGAATGAAAGGCAAAAAAGAGCAATAGAAATATCAATCCAAGCGCGGCAGGTACGGCGATAGCAAGCCTTGATTTAGCTGCTAAGAGGTTCTCAAATTGCCCGCCATAAGTAACATGGTAACCCGGAGGAAGATGGAGTTCTTTATCAAGCTTTTCCTGAATCTCTTCAACAACGGATTCCACGTCTCTGCCACGTACATTGAAGCCGACGAATATTCGTCGCTGGGTATTATCGCGGGAAATTTGAGCGGGGCCTTCTTTCAATTGTACGTCGGCGACCTGGCTGAGCGGTACTTTAAATCCGGTAGGTAAATTGATGTACAAATTCCGGACATCGTCTAAGTTCTGTCGGTAGTCCTTATCTAACCTGACAACGAGATCAAACCGCTTTTCGCCCTCATAAACCGAACCGGCCACTTCACCGGCAAATGCTATTTTGATGATTTTGTTGATTTCAGAAATCATAAGCCCATATTGGGCGATTTTGTCGCGTTTGTATTCGACAGTTATCTGTGGCAACCCCGTAACTTTTTCAACTACCGGCGTTTCAATACCCTCAATCGGGGCGATAAGGCGCGCAACTTCATTGGCCAATTCTGTTAGTTTGTCAAGATCATCGCCATAGATTTTTACGGCTACGTCTTGACGGATTCCTGTCATGAGTTCATTGAAACGCATTTGAATAGGCTGTGTCATTTCAAACATGACGCCGGGAATAACCGACAGAGCCTCTTCCATTTTTTCCTGCAATTCTTCACGAGACGATGCGGAAGTCCACTCGCTTTTGTCTTTTAGGGCGACCATCAGATCGCTCCGTTCAATAGGCATGGGATCGGTCGGAATTTCCGCGCTGCCGATACGTGAAACCACGTGAACGACTTCCGGGAATTGTTCCTTTAGAATTTTCTCGGCCTGATTGCATACTTTAACGGACTGGCTCAAAGAACTTCCCTGCATGAGGGCCGTTTCAACCGCAAAATCACCTTCTTCTAAGGTGGGAATAAACTCACCACCCATATTCCAAAAAAAGCCAAAACTGATTGCAAAAAGTACGATGGCCATGCCAACAATATTCTTCCTGTGACCCAACGCCCAATGAATGGTGGGCTTGTAAAAACGATGCAGGATCGACATGATGGAATCGGCAATGTTCTTTTTGTGGTCTGTTTTCTTACTCAATGCCAACGCGGACATCATAGGTATATACGTGAGCGAAAGAATGAACGCCCCTAAAATTGCAAAGCTCACGGTCTGAGCCATCGGTCTGAACATCTTGCCTTCGATTCCGACTAGCACCAGAATCGGTAAATACACGATGAAGATAATGATCTGGCCAAATGAAGCCGAGGTCATCATTTGACGGGCACTCAGGTGCACTTCATCATCCATTTGGTTTTGTGTCATGCCGCCAAGATATTTTTCATTTCCGGTAATGCTGTGAATAATGCTTTCGACAATTATCACCGCACCGTCAACGATCAGCCCGAAGTCAATGGCTCCCAAACTCATTAGGTTACCAGAAACGCCAAAGAGATTCATCAAACCGACGGCAAATAACATGGAAAGTGGAATAACTGACGCAACAACGAAGCCGGCGCGCATATTACCGAGCAAAAGAACAAGAACAAAAACAACGATCAAACCACCTTCAATCAGGTTGGTTGACACCGTGCCCATTGCTTTATTCACAAGCGCAGTACGATCGATGTAAGGCTCGATCACCACACCTTCAGGTAAAGACTTTTGAATCTTTTCGATGCGTTCTTTGACGTTCTTAATGACTTCCGATGAGTTTTCGCCTTTTAGCATCAAAACAATTCCCGCCACGACTTCGCCTTGTCCGTCACGTGAAACCGCACCATAACGTAACGCATGAGCGTATTGGACAGTCGCCACATCTTTAATAAGCAATGGAATCCCGTTGACATTTTTTATGACCACTTTTTCAAGGTCTTCCAGCGAGCTGACAATACCTAAACCGCGAATAAAATAAGCGTTGGGGCCTTTTTCAATGTAAGCACCACCTGTGTTTTCATTGTTATGCTCCAATACCTCGAAAATTTCTGTAAAAGAAACATTCATATTATTGAGAGCTTCCGGGCGGATTGAAATTTCGTACTGTTTCAAATAACCGCCCCATCCGCTTACTTCTGCAACGCCGGGTGTACCGGATAGCTGTCGTTTGACAATCCAATCTTGAATTGTGCGCAATTCCATAGCCGAATACTTATCTTCGTACCCGGGTTTTGCATGAAGCACATAGTGATAAATTTCTCCAAGGCCAGTGGTAATCGGTGCAAGCTCCGGTGTGCCAACGCCCTTTGGAATTTGATCTTCTGCTTCTTTGAGCCGTTCACCCACGAGTTGACGGGCTTTGTAAATATCTACTTCATCTTTAAAGACAACGGTGATGACGGAAATCCCAAAACGTGAAATAGAACGAAGCTCTATAACATCCGGGATTGTGGCCATTGCCAGTTCAATCGGGGCGGTTATGAATCGTTCCGTTTCCTGCGCTGCCAGCGTAGGCGCAAGTGTAATGACCTGAACTTGATTGTTGGTAATGTCCGGGACAGCATCTATGGGTAATTGTTTAAGTGAGTAAAGCCCCCAGGCGACTAAAAATACCGTAAAGAGCCCTATAACGAGCTTATGACGGATGGAAAAGCCGATAATACGATCTATCATAAATTCTTTCCGATTATTTCAAATGATGTTTGTAATAATGCATCGCACGGCCAATAAGTGTGGCAATAAGTATTAGGCAAATTACCGCAAGCAACAGCAATTTAAGAATGGCATAAACCGTGAGAGGCTTTCTCTTTTCTTTTTTGATAGAGAAATCTCCAAAAAACGAGTTAACGTTTTTCTGAAAAAACGAACGCTAAATTTAGTTTGGGCAGGAAGAGATCAGGACTTAGGCGGTTGCCAGTGGGAAAAAGTGAAGAGCGGGTTGAGTGTGTAGGAGTCTTGGCGGAATAGCCGGGAAGATTCGGCCAATAACATGACATTGATTTTGGCCAAGGGGATAAATTGATGGCCGCAACAGTTGCACAAACAAAAGGTCGAACACTGATCGGAATTTGACTCGTCAGCCTTATTGTCAAGTTTTTGAATCGTGTGAAGGCGGGAACCATCGGACTGAAATGCCCGGTCCTTACATGGCCACACGGCCAATGAAAAAAGATAAAAAACTATTAAGGTTCTACTCAGTGTCATAACGCATATTTAGTGAAAGAGATCGAAAATTGCAAGCGATAGTTTCGCCTGACAATTGAGGCTAAATCAGAGGCAAACTCTTAGGTTCAAAGAATCCTGAAATATGCGTTTTGGGCGTTGAACTCTATCATTGTTTTTGGTTTAAGTACGTATTCAACACTTCGCGTGCAAAATAATAACCACGGTCCTTTGATCGTTGCCAGAGAATAACTAAAATGAATGAAACTCCAATTATTTCGGAAAAATTGAACGACCTTTTCCAAAAGAGAAAACCTGAACAAATGATAGCGGCTGTTAGTATTGTTCTCGAAAAGCCAAATGAGGCATTGAAGTCTTGTACTCTTGATTTCTCATTACTAGCCGTCAACCTGAGCGCAATTTTAAAGATTTCATCATTTGAAGCGGATTCTTTTTTGATTTCATCTCTAAGTAGTCGCTTTGCTTTTTCGAACTCATAAAACTTTACTTTTCTCGTGCCTTTGCCATCCAACAGCCTATTAGATGGTGAACCTCCCCAAGACCAATAGAAAAAGCTTTCAGACCAGCTACTAACAGCATTAACAAGATAACCGACACAATAGGCCAAAGCCAATGCCGGTACCGCATCCACTTCATTATATGGCACATCGAAAGCGTACAAACCTACGCCATATACGATGACACCGGGAACCAAGTGTGACAGTAAATCGTAGTATTTAAAGTTCATAGTTTGTTTCCTATTCTAATTTATCGACATACCATGAGCGGTCACTATTCCCTCCAACAATTAGCATGAGAGGCGGAAATCCTTGACTACCTAAGATTTCATTTAACCATTGAAAAACTTTAGCATCGTCAGTACTCGGACGGGTACTACATTCTTCAGGATGCGAATGCCATTCTCCAATATAAGTCAACATGTTTGCGGTTACGGTTTCAATTCGGTTCACTTCTTGCCTTAGTCCCTCAATGCCTCTTATATAACAGGTCGGCTGTTCTAAGCTGTCTGATGGAGACAGAACAGTATCAACCACGTAAATGATTTTTCGCCCAAGATCATAACTACCTACCAAAATTCCCCCAGTCTCTTTAGGCAGCTTCATTTTTCGAGCACATTGAACCTTATCGATAAATTTCTTGTCATAACAAAGTGTCCATCCGTTTTTATAAATCTCGAACGATTCTATTTCCGGCTCAAAGAAATAACGCTTCAATTCAAGTGTGTTTGGATCACTTTTCCAAATCGAAATACAAGGTTTTGGGTCATCGATTGCATGACGCAGTGCCCTTGCAATTACGGCAGAATGAATGGCCACTATTTCTTGGGGCATGATGGTCGTAATGTCGCCACAGGAACGAGCGTATCGAACACGAGCACCGGTTTCAAGCTGAAGGTGCTTTTCTAAATCGTTAGTCTCTATAAGATACCGGTAATATTGCATTTCAAGTGAATCAAGACGCACTTTTCTTTCAGAATCTTCAACCAAAAGTACTGAATCATATCCACAAGGATTGAGAAAGGCCGAAATACGGCGAGCCGGGGATTCAAATTCACGTGCAATCGCGCGGCTAACTTCCAAAGATGCCGAAGTGTCAATGATGATATGTGAATTGTTGAATATCTTAACCACTTCATCTGAAGACTTGCTCTTCAAAAGATCAATTGCCAACATCTGGGTTACAAGTCTTTCTGCGAGAATATTGTTAGCTAAAAAACCAACCATTTCAGCCTTGCAAACTCCCCAAACAAGGCCATGCAAAGCATGTCGTGTAGCATTGTGCGGCAAATAGATGTCTTTGTCGATTACAGTCCATGAACCATAACCACATCTTGCCAAGTTGATAAGAATTTGAGAACCTAAAGCACCGACTCCAACAAATACTCCACTTTTGTTGTAAGGTTCTATTCCGTTCAAAACTGCCGCGTGGGATCGCGACAGAGTAAATTGGACGTTTAGGACACCAGTGATTTTTGTTCCGTCACCCTTCTTGGTTGAATCAGGTGACAATAACAACCCTGGGACCCCAGAGTTTACATCCCATAGGCCTATGTCTATTCCCAAATCTTTGACAGTTCCATCGAGAAGAAAAGCCCTGTATTCGTATGATTCAACTTTTTCATTTATGGTTCTGATTTTGGGTAATTCGGCTATCACAATGGGATGGAGGTCATAGAATCCCTTTTTTCGTTTTTCAGAAAGCTGTTTAAGATTTGTTCGAAGAACTTCGATCAATGCGACTTCGGCCTTTGTCAAAAAACTCGCCAAATCCATTAAGGTTGATGGTTGTCGAGATATGATGCCATGAATTTGTGGCGTACCCTTTACGATTAAGCCCAAAAAGGCACCAGCTTCCTTTTCTAAATCCTCGTTGACAGCAATCTCGCCTTGGAGTGTTACGCGATCACCACAATTAATGCGGTCAATCAACAACATTTCGGAACCGTCATTGGCTAATTTTGTGAAAAGGTCGTGCGGCAGAATCATGGTGGTGGCTGTGGGAAGCAACAAGGGTTCGAGCGGCTGATCATGTCGATGCAACTCATTTCTTGCAGTCAAGTATAGCCATTTTCGAATCTGATCTAAAAATACAAAGGCAGACCAGCGTATTCTGACTTCCTCGTAAGTATCCTCAGATATGCAAAGGCTACGAGGTCTTTCTTGCTTTCTAAGGTTGAGGTGGGGAACAAGTGGAAAATCTTCTCTTAACGCCAGTACTTCCGGATGCCGGTCATCGCTTTCCCATATTTTAATAGCTATGCGTTCCTTGTGATGTATATCGTAAACGGGATACTGACCAACTTCAATATCCATGTCAATAATGACTATTTCGTCATTTTGGTCACGCCGCACCTCACACAATTTCACATACGGATTTCTATCAATCGCAGTAATTAAGTCAATTGACTTCTTGAGTTTGAGTTCATCCTTTGATGTCACCTCGTAAGGTAGTTGTATGTAATTACCTTCCATTCCATCCGGCCCTTGGAGTACTTCTGCTGGTCGCTACGTATGGCGCAGAAATATTTTCCTTCTTAACTGCGGCTCCATACTGATCAATGGTAATGACAATTGGTTCCCTTTTCTTGGAAGTAGCGCTGGGATTTTCCATAGTGACTTTGAATTCACCCATTATTTGGATGGCAGTACTTTTATAGCAATTAGCCGCTTGACGATGGGGTGGTTGGTCATTCTTATCATTATCAGGTATCGGATCACTACATGAAATGAGAATTCCGCGTAAACCGCCCTGATCCAGTAACCATTTTACCTCAGGAACCGGAACTGTGGTTTCTTTTCCTTTGTCATCGCTTAGGGCCAAATAGCTACAATGGTGAGGTATATCATAAACGTCCCACTTCAAACGGTTCTCACGCTTATGCTTTCTTGTTTTCTGGACAACTTCAGATAGAACTTCATGGGTGGAATCTCCAATTATGAAAAATTTTGTTTCGCGTGTATTAACGACAAATGTTGCATGAAGAATCAGTGCGCTTTCGTTTCGATCAGTTATTGCTCCATCTGCATGTTTTGCAAATGGTGAATGTACAAAAAACTCTACACCATGATTTACTATGTCAAATCCAGGAACCAGTTGTCCGGCATCCGTAATAAGAGATTTTCGGGAATCCAATGTCAGACCTTCCTTTTTCAGCCAATCGGTAAGTCTATCAGGTCTTGAAAACACTCTTATGCCCGATCCCTTTTTTAGTCTAAATCTTGCTTCTTGACGTAAGATACGGGCTTCATCTTCCGCCCCGTCCTCCAGAATCATTGCGGCTGGAACCCAAAGTTCATTTATTCGAATACGATCTGAACTCTGGTATTTGTCTGCATGCTCCAAATAAAAGAAATCTGAGGATCCTCTTATGTGATCATCGTCGGCGTGGGTGAAAGCAACAATATCGAAGTAATTCTTTTTTTCTTTCTTTAATTCTTCTTGTAGACTTTTTGCAAGATCGATGCGGGGATCATCATCGGTTTCGCCCTCTTTCGAATGTGCATAGTCAAAGAGCAAGTTCTTGTCGCATTCCAAATCAATTTTGCAAGTATCGGCGTTCCCTAAAGGGTAAAATGTTATTTTGTGCATTGTCTATTTCCTTTCAAACGTGACTATCGTTTTTTTAACTTTTTCACAACAAAGAAAACCCTGCCGTTCACGATGTAGTTGTCAGTCTCATGCAAATAAATAGGGGGAAAGTTCTGAGAGGATTCTGAAATCAGACCTATTTGATTGTTCTCACGATCATGGTGAAAGCGTTTGATATTGGCCATATTGTCAATGATCGATAATACTATATCGCCATCCTTCGGAGACTTATAAGGCGAATCAATTATGACAAAATCACCGTCCTCGATTTTCTTTCCACCCACTTCAGCACGATTCATTGACGGCCCATCGACCATGAGGGCAAATATGTTCTTTGCTGATTTTCGACCCAATAAAGTACTGGAGATTCTAAGATAACCCTCAATGTTTTCGTCGGCGAAACGTAAAGCAGGTCCCGCGTTAGCCGCACCAAGTATAGGTATTGCTAAAAGATTTCCTTTCATCAGAAGCCCCTCTGACGCTCCACCCGTTGCCTTCTCAATCAATTCTTTTGATTTATTAATCTTAATCAGCCCTTTCTTTTCGAGTTGATTCAAGTGATGTTTGATCTTTTGCGGTTTGTCTTTTTCGCCGATTCGTTTGCCGATTTCGCGTAAGGTTAATTGACCCAGGTTCTGACCCTGCGCAATTAAGTGAAGAAGCCTTTTTTGGATTTCATGCATCATATGGGTAATTTAATGCAAAAATATTAAAGTGCAATATTAATTATTGACAAAATTGACAAAAGTGACAAACTTATTTTGATAAGTAATTAATTTGTTTGTTTGAGTGGGTTTGGTAAGGTAGACCGAGAATCGGTAGAAAATCAAATCAGACGTAGCGTATGATGAAACAACTCTTGGAAGAATTGTTCACGATAACTTGGATGTTGGAGTATTTCAATTATGCTAAACGAATTTTCAACAAGCCTGTCTGCGTCCATTCTTTTCTTCAATTCAGGCGTGAAAACTCCTCCCAAATACATTGTCTTACATTTTGGGCTGACCTGTATTGCATGTTCAAATGACTTTCGAGCCGCTCCGTAACGTTCCAACGCACCTTCGAAAGAAAGACAAGATTGAAAAGGAGTATTCCTTATCAAACGGAATAGTAATGAAATTTGAATCCGAGCCAGATGTTTCTTTTACAAATAATTTTTAGATTATCAAACTAATTTTGATGGTAAGTTATCTAATAGGCTCCGGCGTTTCAACTCTGTTTGAACCAATAGTAAGCACTTCAATTGTTGTTTTTACCATAGCCATGATTGAAAAATACACAAGGTAAATCATGACGATCAGCATGGTCGCCAAATCAAACTCGTTAAAAAATTCAAAGTACTTGATCTGATAAAAAAGCTGGAGAAATAGTCCTTTGATCAGGGCAAAACCAGAGGAGGAGGCAATTGCATACGTAGCGGCATCAAAAAATGAATTTGTGAAAATTCTAAAACGCGAATATTGCAAGACGTCTCCATAGGGTATGCTCTCTTGAATATGGTGTTTCTTCTGTAGGACGAAGTGCATACCGTAAATAATAACACAATACGACCAGCAAATATAGGTCATAGGAACAACTTCTAAAAAAACCTTCACGCCTTCCTTAATTAATATGAAATTGATAAAGCAGATTCCGCTCAATACATTCAGTATAAGAAGTATAACGAGGTTTTTCTTTGTTAAAAGAAAATTTTTCATCTATTCCGACTGATTAAAACGTTGAACTTTTTTCCGATCATCCTCGTCACTGGTAGCGCCCATAGCCGCTCCAACGCCCCCTCCAATCAAAACGCCAATAGGTCCTGCGAGCAATCCAAGTAATCCACCAACTACTGCGCCAGCCGCCGTTGAACTTGTGTCACCTTCGGCTTGAACATCAGAAATAGAGAATATTTGATTTGCAAGTCTGAAACGCTCACTCCCAATGAGTATTTTCAACTCATGTCGGGTTGCGGCTTTCGTGTTTAGATATGTTTTTTGACCTGACTGGTCTTCAACGAAGAGTTTCATTATTCAGTAAACTTCTCTCTCATTTTCGTTAGAAGTCGATCTTCATTTTCGTCATTGGTACCCCAATCGAATAACTGTAAGGGCATTGAACTGGACGAGGAAACCTCGACGCGAGTTTGGTAAGAATTGAGCCCCGTGGCTCTGAAAGAAATGTCCTCCCCAAATGACCACAAGGACATACTCTTGCTTGCGGAAAACGTTTTTTTGTGAAGATCGGCCTCTTTGATCTTAAATCCAAGATCATTCAGAACTTTTTGGGCTTCATCAAAAACGATTTCAACCTCACAATCGAAAATAGCAGTTTTCATGGCAGTTCTATGAATGTTACAGCTTTTGAAATTCATTAGATAAACCAAGCCTAGGTAAATGATCGTGGTTAAGCTTCAATACCCCTATCCGTCACAGGCTTGATCATCCGGCCGATAATGAAGTATTTTCCCTGTTTATCGCCTTTGATCTTGTAGACTTCTGAGGGATCAGTGAAGCGGTGCACAAAATCGCGTTCCTTCGCGCCGGTCTTCTGATCAGATTTGTAGATCATTTTGTCTGAGCGGTATTCAATGGCCGTAATGCGTCCGATCGGCACCAAGCCCTTATCCAAAGGCAGATTGAGCGATTTCGTTTTATCGAACTCGTAATGATTGAAGTTTTCATACATCCGCACGGCTTCTTCCGAGATTTTTGCCTTTTTGTTCTCAAGGCTGTTTTTGGGTGTAATAATCAACCATTCGCCGTCGGCTGTCGTGTACAGATTGCTTGATCTGAAAGAGAACTGGCGCTGGCCGTCGTGCATTTCGAGATTAATCACAGAAGCTTTGGCAATGAACGCAAGACCTTTCTCAATGGGAATATCCACTTCGTCGGGCGAATCTTTTTCGAAAGCATCCAACTGTTTATTGACGACGGCCGGATTGGCCAACAGAACGCTTCCATCTGCTTTTACAACCGCTTCAACCAGCGCCTTTGTTTTCCTGTCGGCAAGTGTTGCGGTATCGCCGGGATTGATTCCTGGCTTATGGAAACAAAACCCATAGCTCTTGCCTGATTTGAAGACAATCGCAATCAGATCATGAGACTTGGGTGATTTTCTAAATACGCCATTGGCTTGCTCAATCACTTCATTCAGGCCATCCGGGTTACTGTGAATCACTCTTAGTTTTGCGTTTTTCTTGAAAGTAACCGTCTTGGTTTTCGACCGCGTTGACAAAGCAAAGTCCGATGTGTCAATGGAAACGCCGATTTTACTCTTTCCGGGCTTCACAGAGAGAACAGTAAACACGGCTCCGCCTGATTCCACAAGCATCATACCGGGTTTGATTTCCGAGGCTTTGACCGCCGAACCGTTTGGATTGGTTATCTTTTTCGCGGATTCGATAAAATTTAAAGCTGTTTTCAATCCTGCCAAAACCGGAAGCGGATTTTCGAGTTTAGCGGGGCCCTGACACGGTATTCCAGTCGTCTTCTTGCGATTCTCCGGATAAAGATGAATGATTGTACGTTTGTCTTTTTGCCCAAATTCGACCTTATAGCCGACGTTCTTGAAACTTTGAACGTATTTTTCGTTCTCGTAATCGTTGAGCCAGAGGATCGCCTCGATCTCGTAAGTTCCATCTTTTCGTTCCAAATGGCTAAAGTGCCCATTACCCCGGCGCAGATTTTCCGTCCAGTTCATGACAAGCTCCCCAATCGTCGGCTTTTTCCTGAGATCGATGTTGTTGACCACTGCATGATGCCAATTGGAATACTCCCTGTTCGCAAACACGTAATCCGCGCCGTAATGAATGATCGTACCGTCGGGCATCTCACGATCCACGTAGCTTTTGAGATCGATCATGCCATCGAAGGTTGCGCCCTGATAGACTTTGACAACGGATTCCACGTCTTTTTGAACCGGGCCGTCTGTCCAATAGACATTGATACTCGCTCCGCCTGCATAGCTTTTACTGCGGACACTGAACTTAATTCCCGGAAACTGCCGTTTCAAATCCTGCCGGATAAGTTTCGCGGTATCCGCGACCGATACCCACCGTGTAGTTGGTTCACCGGGATTCTCATGTTTGCAACGGCATGACTTGACGAATTCATACGAGTTCGGGTATTCGCCGATATATTCTTCGGCTTCTTGCATGGTGCGAAACCACACGGGCGGGGATTCCTTGAAGTCCGATGTTCTGAAATACTCTCCGTTTTCGAACTTGAGTAAAATCCGGTCACCTTCCTTCACTGGGTGGACTTTGATACGATGGACTTTGGCCGGATTTTCGTGTTTCTTACCATTGCCAAAGATGGTGATGATCGCATCACCTTTGGAAATATTGCCGAACATATTTGCGCCCGTATTGGACTTCGCACTCGTAAGAAATGCGATGAATTTTTCTTTCAGCTTACGAACGCCAAAATCTTCAAACGCCGATACCAAGATACCTTCTATTCCTGATAATTCCACTTTTTCGAACATTTGGCTTTGCGCTAAATAAGCCTGTGCACTCATACCACTTGCAATGATATTGAAATAAACGATCTTGCGGATTTCTTCGGAAAGGTCCCATTCGGTCGATCTCAGGTTGATGAGTTGCGGAATCACGTACGCAATTTTGTTGAGCAATGTCTTACCCATGATGGCAAGGTGATCCTTATCAGTCACGATCTGGGCGACAAGGGATTTCAAGATAATGTCTTTGGCTTCATCGGTAAACCCGCCATTAGACAAAAGCCATTTATTGGCGTTGTTCTTAGTAATAATTCCGTCCGATCTCAGGTCATTGATAAAATTCCGGGACTTTGGGGAACTGAAGAACTCTGCCAAACTATCAAATTCTTCAAGCGCACTGGAAAGATTATCCAGTGTGAATTGTGAAATTGACCGCGCAAGGCTCGATGCTTCGGCGTTTTGATCTTTGGCCTGTGTGAACGTTTCATTCAGTTCCCGCGAGAGTTTAGCGCACGTGTTCTCATTGAATTCACCGTCCAAGACACGAACCAGCATTCCTTTAGGATAAACGAAACGGTCGCTTTTCAGATCAAATGTTTTCCGTTGTTCCCAAAGGTATTCGGAGTATTTACTGCCTTCTTTGATGATCCGCTTGATAACCATTGCACGGGAATTGCCGCCCATGACAATGAACTTGTCTTGATAAGGCACGACGACCGGTGCACCGTCAACGGCTGTCGGTGCATCCATCACCACGAAACGTGGATCGAAGTTCTTGGCATTCTGCATGACCTTCATCTGCTCGGACTTGTCGTTGTGGTACGCGCGTTCCTGGCAGAATGCGGGATAATCAGGGTTCTTTTTGAAGTCCCACGGATCGTGGCTTGTGACGATATATTCTTCGGGAATCACGGCATAACGCACGGCGTAGTTTCCTGTAGGCGTTTTGAGCGTATCCTTTTTGCCGACGTTGTGCTTAATCAGGTGATCCGGAATAATTTCGAGACCCGCCGCATTGAGCTTGGGCTTGTCTTCCTGTTTGATCTGTGTCAGAACTTCCGTCCGGTAGGTCATTTCATCTTTGGTGGAAGTGTAGGTCGCCGTAACCTGATACGCTTCCTGTTTGAACGAAACTTCAATGACCTTGAATGTATTATTCTTCGACGCACTGGCCAACACAAAGAATTTCGGATAGGCTACCGGAAAAGCGAATTCAGGCTTTTCAACGACCGACTTGATGTGTTCTAAGATTGCCGCTTCACTCTGAAAGCTCTTAGCATGTTTCTTCAAAAGACCTGAAAGATCAGCTTTGATAACGGAACCTGAAATCTTACCGATCAGGCATTCCGGGAGTTTGAATTCTATAATATTTTTGCTCATGCTGGCCCTGTCCCCATTCCTACAAAATCTTTGATGTTTTGAATTTCAGTTTGCAGATTGGCAATATCCGTTTCCGCCTGATTTGCACGCGACGTAAGGTCGTCAACCTGTGATTGCAGGTCGTCCAAAGCCAGGTTCATATCATTGCGAAGAGTGTCGATGGAGGAACTGAGTTCCGTATAGTTCTCAGACTGGCCTTGCTGGACGGCATCAATGTTAAATTGAAGCTGTTCATCGGCGTTTTCGAGCGAGGTGCGGGTACTCTCAATGTCGTTGCTGACGTTATTGATGCCCGTTTGCAGGTCGTTAATTTGATTTTGCAAGTCTTCGTCTGCCGCCGCCATATTTGTCTGAATGTTTTCAATCGTGGAGTTAGCGTCAGCAAGGGAAGTTTCCAAATTCGTGATAGCCGTATTTACCGCATCCTGTGTCGTTTGAAGAGCGGTTACGTCACCACGAATTAGGGCATCGGCGACCGCAAATTCCGACCGGACGTTTTGAATATCCTCAGTTGCGTCGCCAAGCCCAGTTTGCAAAGTCGTGATCTGATTTTGAAGCTGTGTGTCTTCGATTGTCATGTCGAGCTGGATATTCCCAATCGCTGTATTCACATCATTGAGTGATGTTTGCAGATTTCCGATAACCGTATTGGAAGCATTCAACGAACTTTGAAGCGTTGTAACGCCATTCTGAATTTGCGTGTCAGCGGCCGCAAACTCCGATCGGACGTTTTGAATATCGGCGTTCGCTTCTCCAAAACTCGTTTCCAACGCTGTAATCTGATTCTGAATTTGTGCATCGGCGGCCGTCACATCAGAACGCACGTCTGAAATCTCAGCGTTTGCGGCGTTAAGTCCGTTTTGTACGTTGGCAACGGCGGTTTCAACCAGCGGCACGCCGATAGTCTCGCGCACGTCGGAGAGAGAGATTGCCTCGTCGCCGAACGTTCCGGGCGAATAGAACTTGTCTTTGACCGCAATTTTGGTATTTAAATCCATGTTTAATGTCCGATCAAAAATCCCAACATAAGGCCCGTTGCAAAACTGATAACAAGCCCGGTTTTCAAAATTCTGTTGGTTGTTGTTTCTTGTTTGAGTTTCACTTCAACATCTTTTCCTAATCTGAGTCCGGTGTAGGCTTCTTCCATTCGTTCCCGCGGGACGGCAAAATACGTTTGCTTGGACTGGTTGTGAAAAACCGAATCCGGTTTAATCAAGACTGTTGGTTCCTGAGCCACTACGGTCGGTAAGCCTGTCAAAAGAAGAAGCAAGGTCAGCGTCAGTTTTGGATTTAGCTTCATGTTCGTACTGTCTCCGTTTCTTTTGTGTCCATTCTGGGTCTTTTGAGAAGAGTCCCCACACGCCAAGTAAAAAGGCCATGATGGATTCAAACGTTGCTTTGCCGTACCAGACTAAGATGGCGGAACCGGCCAATAGCATCGTAACACCCATGATGGTGGTGATTTTGTGTTGAGTGATTCGCTTAATCATTGTATGTCCTTTTTTTGTGAAACGTGAGATGTGATACTCACGTCTCACGTTTGGCTATTCCAAAATTCTGATTCCGGCACGGGCAATTCCTTTAATCCGGCCGGAGTTCATTTGAAAAACACGTGTCATCATCGTGCCCGACAAGAACGAGACGGTCGAAGAGAATCCGGCGTTTTCTTTGGTGATCACCAGATGTTTACCCGTACCCTGCGTTGTATCTTTAAACACGGACTGGTTCATCGTTTCAATCACTTCAAAAAATTTCGATCCCTTGTTATAGAACAGCGTATCCGGGAATATCTCCAGCGCCTCGTTGCTTGGGGCGTTGGAACCGAAATTCAGTGTGAAGTCTTTTCCATTGTGAAACAGGAACCCCGCTTCGCCCTGATTGTCTTCGCGTGTGCCGGTAACCAGTTCGATATACTGTTTGTAGTAATCACTGGGCTTGTCTGGCGTGTCGGTCAACGTCACGTAAAGCGCGAACGATCCACTGGTTTTCAAAACGCCAGGCAGATTGTCCCAATAGATTGTATCCTGCGGCGAACCGTTGAAACTTCCGATCTTGGGGAACATGAGTTTGATCTCATCGCTGTTGATCTGGTAGAACTCATCGGCTTCGAGAAACAGCCCGTTTTCCTGATTGATAACGGGATAGAACACGCTGTTGAGTTTAAAGTGGCTGTAACCTTCGCCCGACAGCGTGTAAATCCGTTGGGGCTTTTCCTGTAAAGTTTTGGCGAGCTTGATGATATTCAGCCCGTTCTCGCGCTTCAGTTCAAGGTAAGGTATCGGCCTTACAACCGTTGGTTTAGGCATTTAGTTGACCTGCCGTTTCACTTCTTTTTCGGAGATAAACCCGTAGAACATGGCTTCAACAAGGACTTCCACGTTCAGCCGGTTACTGACGATCAAAACGAACGGCTCTTTGTTGCGGATGTAGATTGGTTTGCGTTCTTTGACAAAGAGGCCACCGTCGGCTTTGAAAAATGATATGTCTACGCCGTCTTTATACCATTCGCTTTGCCCGGATTTGATTTTGACTTTCACGCCAGAAGTGATTTCTTCATGGGTCTCGGCGTTGAACGCTTTCAGAGCAAGGTTCCGCACCTCATAATCGAAGCCGCGATCCGTGACGGTAAGCGGCGTGTCTCCCGCCTGCGCGGAAACCGTCTGCGCCGTCGTCCAAAGCTGAGGATATTTTCCGGGTTGGGTAATTTCCGACAGCCGGGAAGCGACTTTGTCCAAGTTGGTATTGAACAGCGTAAATGCTTTGGCTAATAGTTGCATTGTTACACTCCATCACCGGTCCCGGTGAGCCTGCCTTTTCGAGAGGACAGGCTCAAAGGATTCCGGTCTTTCATGGTTTAAGGTTAGTTAGACGGTTTGACCACACGGTCGGTCGTCATGGCATAGAAGTGGCAACGCAGGTCGATGTTGTTCTGCGACATGGCTTTGAACGTCACCAAGACTTCGAAGTGATCGTTGTCGCCGAAACGCAATGGTTTCTTGCCGAAGCGGAACGGCACGTCTTCGAATTCGACTACGAGCTTTTCCGTTCCGTCCTGCAGAAGGAACGAATTCTTGATACGAATACGCATAAGCGTTGCGAGATCGGCTTCGAAGGATTCGTAAGTTCCTTTCCTGATCTTCACGATGGCGTTGTAAAACTCCGCCAATTGCGCCTGCGTCAGGATGTTCGTGTTCAACGAGAAACGGAAGCCCGTGACCAGCGTGGTCGTGTACGGCAGTGGGTTACTGACGTAGTTGATCACCGGGTTGTCTTCCCTGGCATTTTTGGGGAAGAACTTGAAGTTCTGCAAGTTCGGTTTCAGAGCTTGCGCGTCCACAATCACGCGCGTCACGACATTGGATAATTTTCTTGTTTTCATTGTTCCTTTTTCCTTTTGTGTTTTTTGGTTTATTGTCGTTTTGTTATTGGTTTTCTGCCTATCCGATTTCCGGGCCGTTCATGAGTTCGGCTTCCGACATTTCGTCGTCATCGGACATTTCTTCATTGTCACGGGCCATACCTTCTTCGCCGAAGAGTTCTTCGCCTTCGCCCATTTCTCCCATTTCGGTTACGTCGTCCACTTCATCATCGCCCGCCACGTCGTTGATGTTGGCGTATTCAAGGGCACGCTGGTAAGCCGATTCGGGAATCAGTGTCGTTTCACCCATCGCGTCGGAGAGCCAGTCCGATACTCCGGGGGCAACGGCTTTCACCGTGTCATGGGTCGTGCGGACAAACGATCCCGCAAAGAGGCCGAGGTTGAAAAGCGGATCGGGAATGAACTTACTCCCCAGATACCCGACACCCGCCGTGATCGCGCCTTCAACTGCCGGACGGATGAACGGCTTGGCCGGCGAAGGGGAGCCGCCTTCATCACCTAAGAATCCACCTACCATGTTGCCAATAAGCTGACCGGCCATACCGGTCCCGAAGTAACCGAGAACCGCGCCGCCGCCGACCTTGACGAAGTCCATCAGAGCGGTAGAGGACGGATTCTTATGTTTCCGCTTTTTCTTCTTGGTCTTTTTCTTCCCGCTTTGATTGCGGTACACGTATTTGGTCACCGCCTGTGTCTTGGGACTGGAAGCAGTCCGCGCTTTTTTCTTTTTCGTTTTTTTCTTCTTTTTCTTGGCCATTTTCTGACTCCTTGTTTCTTGCGGATTGGTCATGACAGCCAATGCCGCTGGGTTCTTAGTTTTTTTCTTGGGCTTTTTTTTCAAACTGTTTGTCTTCTTGGGCACTTCGCCCACCGGGTTGGCTACCGGAATGCGCATGTCATCACTCCTTTCAAAAACAAAAAAGGCGATGAATGAGCCTGTACTCAAAACATCGCCCTTGCTTATTCCGCCTGTATCTTTGGGGAAAATCGCGGTGGCTATTTATTCAATGGTTTCGGGTTAACCTGTATCGTTTAAAATCCGTTCGCACATTTTGACTTTTCTTTCGTCGTTACACTTGTTCAGTTTATCACGAACACGTCGTTTCAGTTTCGTAAATGGATCGCAAGAGGTGAGACGTGAAACGCCAGACGTGAAAGGCATTCGATCTGTGGTCTCGCGTCTGGCGTTTGACATCTCACGTTTCATGTTTCCCTCGCAAAAGCTTTAACCGCAAAAAAGATTCCAATGCCAAGTAAGAGAACCATCGCGCCCGACGCACCGGGATTGGCAAGAATCCAGTTCTTTGTCTCTTTTAGGATATGTGCCGTCCGGTTTTTCCAACCTTCTAAGAATTCCTGATTCTTCGGGTTATCACGCACGATTATTTCGTACCTGACGATCCGGGCCGCCGCATATTGTTCCGGCGTAACTTTCTTGGCGATTTCAAAGAGAGACGTGTCAAAGTTTGTTGCGTATTTCATGCCGGCCGCCATCCTGAGAACGCCCCATGCCTTGCCCGCGCCGCCGTTGAACGCCATATCGAACAGAGAAAGCCTTAATTGCACCGGAAACTTATCCATGTAGTTTGCATCCCAAAACTGCTCTTTATAGAACTTCGGTAACATGACATCGAGCGTGGCGTGCCGCCAGTAACGGGGCAAAAAGCCGTCGTTCTGTTTCTTGAACTGATCCACCAGCGCCCAGCCTTCCCACTTGGGGAAATACACGCGCGAAATTCCGCCGTAGGTCTCGCCGCCGGTGTCGTTCTTCTGGTTCGCGTATCCGCCTTCGTTCTTGAATACCTTGGGAAATACTTGTTCAAACGTCATAAGTGCCCGCCATGTGTAATTTGGTTTCAAGTTCGCCGATTCGTTCCGTCAGCCGTGCATTTTCGTCCTGAAGCTGTTTCACGGTTCGTTCCAGTTCCTTTTTTTCCTTTTGAACCTGCTCGAATTTTTCTTCCAGCTCTTCAAGCTTTTGCATCAGGGCGCGACTTTCTTTTTTCCAATATTCGAGAATCAGGATTTCCGTCTCTTTTTCAAACTTCCGGCTCTCTGCTGTTTGTTTGCGTTTGTTGAGCCTGTAAGCGACGTAAGCCGAGACAATGCTTCCTAAAACCGAAATTAGTGTTAGTATAATAGGCGTCTCCATTTTCACTTCCTCAGTATGAAATAGCCTACAACAACTGCTCCAACGGCAAGCGCTGGTAACGCAAACCCAACGCCCGTAAGCGCGTTCTTTGCTCCGCTTGTGATGTTGTTTACGCCTTCTTCGGTCGCGTCGGCCGCTTTTTTGATTACATGGGATACCGTATCGGTGGCTTTGTCATACTGGTTAGCCGTAAATTTCACGCCCCGGTTGATTAAGTTCTTCGCTTCCTGCCAGCGTGCGCTAAAGAAGTTGGAAATAGCTTTCGTAGCTTTATCGAGCGGCCCAAGGTTATCCCAAGCGGCTTCGGCTTCGCTTTGCCATTGTTTGAGCAATTGATCTGCTTTCACGGGATCAATCTTGCCAGTCTGAAGCTGTTTAATGAGGTTATCAGTCTGCGCGTTGATCCGTGTTATAGTCATGTCGTACGCGTCAGAAAGCTCCATATCGGCAAGTTGTCGTTTCTGGTCCTTGGCATGCATCGGAAACATTTTGTAGAACTGCCCGGTTGTCACCATGCCTCTCAGTTTGCCAAAAGCGGCATTGGATTGCATTCCAAGCCCCATGACAAACTTCGCAAAGCCCGGATAACTAACCCGGCCGCTAAGGTATCGCTTGTGCTGATTCTTGATTATTTGGATCAAATCCATGTTCTTACTTCCGTGAATTCATTATCAGGAATACCGCTAAGATTCCACCGCCCCAAAGCAGGGGTTTTGAGATTCCTCCGCCACTATCACTTCCACTTTCGGGAGATTCAGAAGATTTCTCATCTTCCTTGACAGATTCCTTAGCCGCCGCCATGCCTGCATACGCCGAAAGCTTGGCATCATCTTCGGGTTTGATCTTGCCGCTTTTCTTGAGTTGGGCAAGTTCGGCAAGCGCGGGTCCTTCACCTTTATCGGTTTTAATTCCGTATTTTTTTGCCACCACTTTGAGATCGGCAGACAATTTGACCTCGACCTGTTTGACGGCTTTGGATTCCAAAGCTTTCTTCGCGCCTTTCTTGTCCTTTGCTTTGGCAAATTCGTTCATCGCCGTTGTTGCACCGGGCACGGTCGATAAAGCCACTTTAAGTCCCGCATGAACAATGGGGTTTTTCTTGATGAAGTTCGTGACCTTCTTAGGGTTCAAGGACTTGGTAACCGATTTTAAGAATCCTTTCTTTTTCTTCTTCTTCGCCGGAACCGGGCTGGCCTGTGACGGCGAAGGTTTCTTCCCGAAAGCATCATCCGCCGCTTTCATGGCTTTAGCTCGCGCCTTGTTCAATAACTCATCCGCATCTTGCTTTTTCTTCATTGCCATTTTGTTTCCTGTTTTTTAAACCGGGTAGCTTTGCGTAGCTATGATATTCGGCGATTTCCAGCCGACATATTTTTTGACGCATGCATCAAAGGCTATCCATTTATTTTGTTTCGGACTGTAATACTCGGCAAACACATGATTCCATCTGGGTTCTTTAACTTGGGAAATCACAATCCTTGAAGCTATCCCAAGACTTCCCAAGAGTGTGCAGGCGGCAATGGTAAAATCATCGCAATCGCCTGCCTTGAGTCTAATAGTATTTTCTGCATCCTGTAGCCACTCCACACCCACAGGATCGCGGTGGTATTTGATGTTTTTGATAAGCCAGTCATACACCGCTTTCGCCATCCCGTCAAAATCCCGCCCGTCCGCGTCTTGCGTGATCTTGAGCGCAAGCATCCGTGTGACAGGATTTTTGTGGCCCGCATGAATGAGTTCACGCATCTTTCGGATCGTGACATCAAGGCCGACATTATGGAATAGCGTGAATTTGACACGGTTCATCAAAACTTCTTCATTTCACCGACAATGGCCGTGAGATACGAAATCAATTCTTTAGCCGCTCCGGGCAGATAGTTCTGCACGAGATAGTCAACGACCTGAGTCGCCGGAAACGCCTTGAGCGCGCCTTTTTCAAGTGAGCCAACGAGTGCGAATACTTGCTGTGCCGCTTGAAGTGCAGGCACTTGATTCTTGAACGAATTGACAATCAGGTTTTTGATGTTATCTGAATTCATTACACGAATTTCCTTTTGTTGGTTTTCGATCTGTCTGTTTTCCGGGGCCGTGTCTTGAGGCTTAGAATTCACCAAATCCTTGACGGCTTTAAGCCCCTCAACAACCTCGGTGAGTGCGCTCTTGGGCTGTTCTTCCGTTTCCTCGTCTTCTTCCTCTTCCTCGTCACTGGGTAATTGTCCAAGTTCCACCTGAAGCATTTCCGCTTTGCCTTTCCATTCATCGCGCTCTTTTTCGATGTTCTTAAACATCGTGTCCATTGTGCCCATTGCGGTTTTAGCGGATTCCTGCCCCGCTTTGAATCCGTTTTGATAGGCATCACTCAACGCCTGCCCCGAGGCACCGGTGTCTTTACCGAGCAAGGTCATGAGCATCGTCTGAAATTGGGCCTGCGTCTGCTGGGATTGCTGAAGCAAGAGTTCGTAAATCTTGGAGTCGCCGTTCTGGACAGGAGCCGGAACGGCTTGAGAATCGGCTTTCGGGTTTTTCTCAAAGTAAAAATCTTCCGGTTCATCCTGCCGTTCGAAACGAACCCGTGTTTCCAGTTCCCGTGAAACCGGGAAATACATGCAAATGCCTTTCATATTGGGCATACGGATCATGTAATTTCCCGCGCCGTACCGGTAGGCAACGTCGTCAAATGTGCGCCCGTCGATCCGTTCTAAGTAATTCGGTGTGCCGCTTCCCGTGACTCTGAAAAGCACACCCGTATAGGCGAACTCCGGGTCAGGTTTTTTCGGATCAAAGCCGGGATAGGGTTCATACTTGGGTTTCTTTTCGGGTATGATTTCCGTCTCGGCTTTTTCCGATTCGTCCATAACCTTCCTTACAATTTTCTTAGGCGGAGTGAAGATCGGCACATCGCCGTTAATGACCCGCTTCACGTCTTCAAGCGTCTCTTCGGCGGCGTTTAAATCTTCGCCTTCAAAGTCTTCTTCGTTTTCTATGACTGGTGTTTCCATTGCGGTATTTTTAGTCGTTAAAAAATCACGTAGGCAATATAAAGGCCCGCACGTAGGCATTTCAAATTTTGAGACTATTTGAGACTACATGAGACTTTAAAAGGTCAATTTTAGTTTATTTGTGGGACTCGCACGGGACTCGGATGGCGGGCGTGTGGGACTGGCGTGGGATTCGTCTTCCAAATTTTTTTTGCTAAGGAATGCAGACAGTTTTGTATTTTTATGTTAAATAGTAGAGGTTAACGAGTATTAGAGGTGACTTGTGGGTTGGACAGATTGGAGAAAAATAGCCGATAGAAATTATTGGTCGGCATAAGAAAAAAGTAAAAATCACTTGACTCTATACTATGGTACATACCTTATATTATAGATAATGATTGAGAGCAAAGAAACATTGATGACCATCGGCAAATTAGCTAAAGCAGCAGAAGTGAATCTGCAAACCATTAGATATTATGAACGTATCGGGCTGTTCCCAAAGCCTCGGACAAAGGAATCTGGCTACCGTGAATATACTGAACAAGACCTGTCGCGGCTTGTATTTGTCAAGAAAGCCAAGGAACTCGGCTTCTCGCTAAAAGAAATCGCACAGTTACTTACCCTCAAAGTTGATAAGAGAAAAACTTGTGCAGACGTTCGTGAGATGGCGGAATCTTCGATTATAATGATTCAAGAAAAGATTCAGACGCTTGAAAAGTTTACCGAAGCGTTAAAAAAGCTTTCCGCTCAATGTCATGGTACCGGGCCGACAAGCGAATGTCCGATCCTTGAATTTTTGAACGGCGAACATTTGAAAGAAAAGGATAAGAGATGAAAAAAAGTGGATTTCTATCGTTGGGTGTGATTTTAACTGCGGCAGGGGCCTCCCTTTGTTGCATTGGTCCGGCTGTCTTATCGATTATTGGAATTGCAGGAATCGGAGCGTTCTCTTTTTTTGAGTCCTACAGGCCGGTTCTGATAACGCTTACGGCAGTTCTACTCGCCATTGGATTTGGTTTGGCGTACCGAAAAAGAGAAGTTCAATGCGAAGACGGATCGTGCAAAATGGAAAGTGCGGGTAAGTGGAACAAGATCGTTTTATGGGTTGCCGCGTTCATGGCATTTCTGTTTGTCATTTTTCCTTATGTTCCGATTTCATTTTCACAGGAAGGACAATACGTGAAGGATTCTCAGGTTGTGCAAATCGTGATTCCTGTTAAAGGAATGACTTGTACCGGATGCAACATGCATGTTGAATCAGTCGTCAAAAAAATCGAAGGCGTTAAATCCGTCAAAGCGGACTTCTCAGCCGGCGAAGCCGTTGTTCAATTCGACAGTAATAAAGTCAAAGTTGCGGCCATCGTCGATCAAATAAACAAAACGACCGGTTACAAGGCATCAATTCCGGAAACAAAAATAATGAGGTAAGAAATGGATTGTTGCGCGCCAAAAAATATTTCGACCCAATTATCGAATGTTTGCAAAGAGTGTGGTGAACGGGCGAAGTCGGTTCAGAGCATGACGCTTTACCACATGCTCAAAAGGCCGTTCGTAAATGAAATTCAGGACACGACATATTTTCACTGTGAAACAGTGGAGTGTGATGTTGTGTATTTCAATAATGAAACCGGTCAATATTTCGTCCAAAATCAAATTCGTGTTTCTGTCGGCTCGAAACAAAAAGGGCCGGAGAAGCAATTATGCTATTGTTTTGATTACGCGGTAAAAGACATCGACTACGAAATTGAAAACACCGGTAAATCATCTGCGGCAGAAGATATAACTGCGAAAGTCCAAGCCAAACTATGCGCTTGCGAGATAAAGAATCCTGCCGGACGTTGTTGCTTGGGTCAGGTCAGGTTAGCCATCAGGGAAGGATTGGCAAGTCATTCAAGTGAAACCAATTTAACAGTCGAGGGAGGTGAGAGACAATGAAACGAAATCTGTTGATGCTTCTCACATTGGGTGGAATCGCCTTTAGTCTTTTTGCATTTTCCGGATCAAGTGCACAATCGGAAGGTACTAAGTGCCCTTTAAAAGGTACGCCAGCCTGTCCAGAATATCCGAAGTGCTGTAAGTAAGTAGGTCACACTAATTTCGGCGTATATTCCCCATTGAACATGTAGTTGCCTTCCCGCAACCGCCGAAAGTATTCAATTACATCTATCCGTGCGATCCGCAGATCGCTCTTACCTTTACCATTGACTGGGAAGAATTTCATTTTTGGTCTATGATGGCGGAAGAATGAGGCCCGGCTCATGCCGAATGCAGTCTTGAAAATCCATACCACTTCTTTGCAGGATAGGACAGGTTCTTTTGGAATCATAACATTAAGCCGCTGTTAAAAATGGTTTTAGATCGTAGATCAGCTTAATGCCCGAAAGAAAGCGGTTCGACAAAAGGTCGCTCGTCTCCACCATTATAAAGCCATGGCATTTTGAAATGCCATGGCTTTTTTCTTCTTAAAAATATTCGATGGATTCATGACAGGTCGAGAACTCTCCGTCCATGTCAGTTCAGGCAGATCAAGGTTACGGCGATTTCATCCCTCAGTTTTGGAGTCACATGAACTTCGCCAGCATAGTCCTTCCAATGAGCAACGACTTCGTTGACTTCGTCGATAATTGCGGATGCTTTCTTGATATTGGCGGAACGTGCAACGGACAGCAAATCTTCCTTCCTGATGTCCGTACGTTTTCCATTAATGCTTAGCGCATGTTGGCTGACCCACGCATGATCGGGTCGGTACGCATGGCAGATATCGTACGCCGGAGCAAGTTCCCACCGGCCATCTTTCTTCAAACGAAATGAAAAATTCTTGGTGTGGTCATCGCAATTTCGAGCCGCAACGTTGAAAGCCATCCTTCTGAACATCTGTTCAGCGTCGGCATAAGACAATTTGAGTTCGCGCATGGTCTGAAAAAGCTGTTCATAACTGAAGCTGGTTACCAGGTTATAATCAAAATGTCTGATGGCGCAAAACGTTTGGATGTGATGCCTGGTCGAGCCTCCCTCGCGGTCAAATCGTTTCGTCATGAAGTGGGCTCTGCCGTTCTCTTCCAATAGTCGCGAAGGCATCATATCGATGCCGCACGTACGGGCCATGTTGTAATACGCCATTTCGACGCGCCCATATCCGTGACTGATTCCAAGTTGCACGTCGCTGACCCCGTCCAGTTTCAAGAGCCAATGTTCGAATCCTTTGGGAGCTAGGGTCTGACCGGATCGCACGTCACCGGTTTTTTCATTGAACGCAATCACCGCTTTGGGCCTGGCCCCGCCCGCGGAGGTACCGATCCTGAGCATTTCCAGGATAGCTTTTTCTGCATCGCCTTGCAGGTTGGCCGCAAAAGCTTCCTTTCTTGACAGGATATTTTGAGCCGTTTTGACCAGACGCTCTATTTCGATGGTGAATGCCCTTTTTCCTTCCGCGATGGTCGCCGGCTCAAATTCCAATGCGCCCATGCCTCTGCTACCAACAAAACACAGCGTCTCAACCGGATTCATGCTGTCCTGTGGACGTCCCTGGTGGGCCAGCCACATGTTGATCAATTCGTGTCCGTACCGATCGGGCAAGGCGTCGGCCAGCAGGCCCGGTAGTCCCTTGAACGTATCAAGTTCCGGTTCGCGTTTTTTGCGAAGTGCCGGAAACTTGAACAGGCGCTTGCCGGCGTCAATCGGCATCTGCAACGGAGACAGGTCCCAGCCGTGTGACAGGAAGGACCGATCATATTCAAAAGCGGCTACGCCCTCTGACTCCACCCAGGCGACTGCGCCCACGAGTTCGCCCCAAATTCTTATTTCGGCAAGTTCCACCATCGTTCACTCAGTCTTATTTGTTTTTTTTTCCCCGCGCCCTTCGTCTTTTTTCTTTTTGTAATTTGACCAGCGCCAGCGGACTGATGGAGGGCTCCACGGAAAAAACGTCCATCACCTGAAGTTGATCGAGGATGCGGAGCACGCGGATCAGCGTGGCCAGCGTGACGGTTTCGCCCCTTTCCAGCAGGCTTAGCGTGGACCGGCTGATGCCCGCCGCAAGCGCCAGCGCATCCTGTGTCCTGTTTTGATCAAGGCGATGATGCTGCACAAATGAGCCAATTTGAGCAAGGAGAGCTTCATCGTTCATCGAAGTCCAATTCTTGTATGATTTATCAATCATAAAATATAAAAATGACTAATAGTGAATGATTTACAATTCAAGTATAATTGCTATTATCCAATAATGCAAGCAAAATATTGAATTAATTATCATGCATTATTGTTAAAATGATAATATTATGAACGAATAATAATACGAACGAAGCAACTATTTTCGAATTCGTTGGGCGGCCAAGGGCGGATTCACAGTCCAATAGATGGGTGGATTCTGTCAAGACAACCCCTACATGCGGAAGCCCGTGGGTGGCTTATTCTCGGACACGGGTAAGATGGTTTCTTTTGGAACGCCTTCTCTCGGTGGTCTTTTCCAGTCAATGGCCCCAACTAAACCGCCATGAAACAAGCTGGACTGTCAAGAGCGACGATCAGACCCAGGAAATGCGCACTGCCCTACCTTGAGGAATATCGGTGAGCTTTAGTATACTTGACCGTACGGTTCCTCTTAGGACTATATTCGGTTCCATTACTGTCGCACAAACCAATTATCTGCAAGCTGTCACGGTCCCAAACAAGAACTTCAGAAGGAACTGGCTGCTTAATGGCGCTTTTTACTTGAATATGGTATGATCGTCTTCCCTGCACTATTTCTTGTGTAATACTAAGAAAGAAGTCCGTTGCCTGAACGAGGGCATGCAAAAAAGGTGCTTGTTGTTCTCTAAGTAAGGCGTTATTCGGTTGTTCTCGCGACAATGTGCTATCTCGGTCGTCAACGGAAAAAGTTGTAAATGTGGTTACAACAGTCAGGTCATATCTTGACAGAATATTGTAGACTAACGGCCAAACCATATCTCGTTTCTGCAGTTCTGTAAACTGCAGAAAAACATTATGAAGGCCATCAAGTAAAATACCCGTGAAGGGTTCCCCGTGTAATATTGCACCGTCTAGTTTTCGTGTGATCTTGCTAATGACATCTTCTGGCAGAAGGAACCCCGGGTAAAATGCTATGCAGTGAATTTCATCTCTAATTGCCCTACGCGAAGTGATGTAATTCTTCACGAGAGAATTATAGTAATCCTCGGGATACAAAAAAGAAACGATTAGCAACTTCCTCTTATGTTCTGTTTTGACATGTGAATGGTCGGAAAGGTGCTTTAGTCCGACGTTCGTTCGCGGAAAACCTGCTAGAGTGATTTCTGAAGAAGGCGTCATAAGAAGCCTTAAAGCAAATCCAGCCTTACCGCTGCTGCCTACCCCGTGTATCAGGATGTGCGATCGCCTAAAAAGTGATAAAGAAAAAATTCTGGCAGTTTTCCTATCTTGTGACTCGTTCGAGACTACTATTCTGTGAACAAGGTTTTGCTCATCGGGAAGAAGCCTCCTAATACGCTCTCTCAAATCAATGTGAGAAGGTACCTGCGGATAAATTCTGAAACCAGCGGATCGGGACAAATGAAAAATATGGGATCCCTGGCGTGATATCTGATGTCGCGTCTTGATCAACTGAATTACGCGATGAGGCTTGGTGTCTACTTCTTTAGTTCTTTCGTGCAACAGCTTCAGAGAAATATCAGTAAGATAATCTAATCTCACGGCGTCCGCTAAATTGTCACCAGAGATAAGAATTACCAATGAACGCAGCTTCCGGCATATTCTTATGAACTCTTCAAGCTGATGAAAGAACCTTTTTTGGTCGCTGTTTTCGAGGAGCAGACCAGTTATGTTGTCAATAACCACCAGTGCGGGGCATATTGCTGGCATTGTATCATCATTATTCTGCTTCATGGTCGGAGGAGACAATTTTTTGAGAATAAGTTCTCCGAAGTTTTCGATATCCCAGTCCGTCTTCAGCCTAACAGGTGTAAACCAACCAGAAATTCGACTATTCACCGCTGGGCGTGGCTGCAATTCGAAAATTGATGAATTCCGAAGATAGTCTGGTATCAGAGAATTGAGGCGGTTCCACAGATCATGTACGCCTTCTTCCAAGGAAAAATAGAGGCACTTGGTATTGAGAGGAGCTAGGATAGCCGCAAGCGCAAGTGCAAAAGACGTTTTGCCGCTACCTGCTCCTCCACTAATGCTCATGACCAAACTTGAGTTGTGGGCTTTTCTCAAGCCGCCAAAAAAAATAACTTCAGCGCCCCTCACTGGCAAGGGGATTCCGATCATTTCATTGATTACTTCGGACGAGTCAGGTAACTTTGAAAACGCTGGCGACAGTCGAAAGCGGTAAGTGGGAGGTTTGAGCCAATTCTTGGAGTTGAGAAATTTACACCGCAAACTGGAGCTATTAAACCATAAAACAGCAGCCCCCTTCATCGCAAGATAATGCCCAACTACCAAATTGGCTCTCGTTTGGATGCTTTGTGAATGAACATCCTTTGGCCATCTAGCCTGAATATCGATATGATGATTGAAAGTTGAGATTGCATCCTGAATGAATTCTGGCTTGAGGTCATCAAACTTAGAATCGTTGGTATCCACATCCGGATGAACATGAAAATTACTGTACAAGAGACCGCGACAAGTGGCCAACGCATAAGCAGCAGTCTGTGGCTCGTCTGGTATTGTAAGGGCTTGATAGAGTATGCGCAGTGGTGATGGAAGGACAGACCCTTTGAAGCTGGGAGACTTGGTAATCTCCAGTGATTCGTTGAAAGCTTGGATAGTTAGCTTTGAGAGACGCGGATACGTTTTCAGCTTAGTGATGTGAGAAGTTTGAAGACCACGTGTTATATGGCGATCTTTTCCAGAGGGAAACAGGTTTTTCAGATCCCTAAAACAATTCGTGAACTCAGCATCAGTCGGATCGAGCGGCTCGCGATTGTCCGACTTTTTGACACAAATCGAAAGTGCTTTTATGATGGCCGCCAATAAACTTGGAAGGGCTTGACCATAAGGTAAGTGATGAGTTTCTATCATGCGACTGCGCGTGATGGCACCTATAGGGTCAAACTTGGACAAGACATTTGCACTATTTTCCTCTGTATGAAATTCTCAATTGTCGCGGCACATCTCCTTGCCTCCTCGCTGAGGCTTGTCTTTAGCTGACTCTCGAGTAATCCCCTTTCATCAGCCCAACTCGTCAAAAGGCTTTGATCCTTATCAGAAAGTCGCCTCATCCACCGGTGTATCGCAGCCTTAAGATCCGGTTTAGATATGTTACTATCGGCCTCCCATGTAACGAGGCATTCGTACAAGCTTACGAAGTCGTTGTCCTTTCCAAGAATGTCGTCAACAAATGATACACATTTTTGCCAATCGACAATGGCTAAGATTTCCGCCCATAGCCATGGATTCCTCCTGACCAATTCGTCTTCATTATTCATTAAGTCCTCAATTTCATATTTCAGAAAGGCCGACCGGTGAAGGAGAGCAATGGTCTTAATCAAAATTGCTCTTTTTCTAGTATCACGGATATCTTGAAGAATCTCCTTGTAATCACGAGCGATTGCATCATCACGGATACCACTTAGATCGATGAAGCTCATCAAGCTAGTAAGATCATCACGGCTGAAACGCTTAAGACTTGGCTTCATTTCTTGAAGAAAAGACCTGTATACTCCCTGTTCCGATAACTCGGAAGAAACTCCAGTTGCAATCTGAACCATTCGCGTCATTCCTTCACGATCTGGAACATCTTTGCGATGAAATTGAATCAGATTCTTGAATGCAGACAATGAATCAATGGCGGGCATCGTAGATCTCTCCTATGTTGTCAAAAAAATTCGGTTTATGTACGATTTCTTTATACCCCCCAGCTTTTGTACATAAGGGAAGCGGCTTAGTCTTTCCGCCGGGTTGCCATTGATCGCAAAATTCTGCATCGAAAGCAGTAGGTCTATACGCCTTTATCGAATGTGGAAGCTTATGAGCGATTGCATATTTGGGGTGCTTCTGATCAGATAACCCTAGTTGGCATGATAATATCGACAAGTTGATCTCTGAATAAAAGGAGCCAGATACTTGGTCGTTCTCAAAACTCCACATGAGGTGGCGGCCAAACCTGCAGCCAGCGTAGGCTCTTTTAAGGGCAGTCAAGAGAGCGTACTTATTGCTGGACCTCAAACAATCGTCTATGGTTCGGCGCAATTGTGTAGGTGTGATAATTTTTCCTCTCCGCTTTAAGAGTTCATCAGCCAGCGCTTCGCACAGAGATACTTTCATGGTCATTCGTCCGATGATGTTCTGTATGACCACTTGTGAACCTAAGCGTTGATGTTTACGGAAGAATTTTAAGCAGAGGTTCTTAAGTTTTGGCTCGGCTCCGTTTATAGACTCGAGCAAATCAAAGAACTTCCGAAGACTTTTTGAGTCAAGACCTCGATCTGACAATATGTTCTTCTGTACTTTCGGCCATTTTTCTTCAAACAAGCGAGCGGCACTGCAGTTAGGATACTTCGTCTTTTTTCGTGGCATGAGCGAGCTTTCGTCTCTTATGAAATATGGTTAACTGATCGGCCAGCCCCAATAATCAGAACCCCTGTCAGTATCCAGCCCATGATTTGGATTTCGAACGCGAGGCGTTGGATGCGTGACATGCGTAGGATGACACATGAGCGATGCCCCTAGCAATATTATCATTCATGAACAAATTATCAAGATGATTCCTGGTTGTTTAGACGGGTCACATTTGCACGAACTGAGATATTATTTTCACTGGACTGGAGACGCAATGTCAGATTCCACAGTCAAGAAAAAATTCCTGAGTAGTAGTGGCATCGACGTCTAATTGAACAAGTTCTACACCCTGGATTGACTGGCTTACAAATCAGCGCCGCAAAATCCAAGAGAGCCAAATTTGCTTCTCGTGGTTTTCTGCATTTACTGAATGCTTTGGAAAGAGCAATGATCGAAGCATCACGACGGGCTTCGTTTCGCACCTTTGCGCCGAAGAAGCGACAAAAAATCCTCACTACATTGGAATCAACAATCCATTCCGGTTTCATGAAAGCTATTGAGAGGACTGCACCGGCTACATAGTCTCCGACCCCAGGAAGTGTGAGCAGTTGTTCGCGACACCTCGGAACTTCGCCATTGAATTTGCTGAGCAGTTCTTTACCCAGCAGGCAAAATTTTGAGATTCTCCATCTTAGGCCAAGGGGAAGGAGTATTCTACGCACAACTTGTCGATTCGCTAAGACAAGTTCCGATGGTTTGCTGAATCTTCGAACAAAATCCTTGTAGACCACTTCAACTTGATCTGCCTTTGTTCTCTGCAACATCATTTCTGCGATAAGGACTCTCCACGGGTCTGAAGTGCGCCGCCACGGATAATCACGGGCGTTCCTTTCGAACCACAACAAAAGTCGAGATCGAAGAAATCGGATCTTTTCAGAATCGGGAGCCATAAATCTTCAGAAGCTCCTCTTTCAGTACCTTTGCTATTGCGACTGCCATTTTCGGTGGAACTGCGTTGCCAACTTGCTTAAATTGCTCCGTTCGAGGGCCTTCAAAAAAGAAGTTGTCAGGAAAAGACTGGCATCGGGCTGCCTCTCGTACGGTGAAAGACCGACATTGATTGATGTCGGGGTGAATATAGTAATGGCCATCTTTGGCAATATGAGCCATGATCGTTGAAGCGGGCTCATTCCACCATTGCACTCTAAACCTATCCAAGAACTTGTCAAGATGGTCGTGTTCTGGCGTAAGATCGGGGCGTTCATGCATTAGATCTACAAGCGTGGCCCGCCCGTTCCCTTTCTTATGATGTTCAATGAAGAATCTGTATCGGTCAAGATCACTATCCATATGTTTCCGAGCCCTGTGGTTGCACACTCCGATGGAAGCCTTCCTCATCTCCACCTGATACTGCTTGAGATCGTTTTTTCGCGAATACGGACCAAACCACGCATCATTACCGTCGTTGGGTTTGATTCGCGGCAGGTCACCGATTGCGTCACCAATGTCAAACACGACTTTATGTTCTCGCTTTTTTAAGCTCAAGAATACCTGTTTTACAGATGGGTGCTGCAAACCAAGGTCTCTTCTATAACCTATTAAGAGCACTCTCGAGCGTTTTTGAGGAACGCCGAACCTCGCACTATTGATAAGGTATCCTCGCGGATTCCTAGCATACTCGTCGAACGTCGGAGCAATATCATAGGCGGGTTTGATGGAAGCAAAGTCCTTCATCAGTCGAAGGAAGGTATCCTCGCCACCTGCTTTAGCGGTCAGCAAACCCGGAACATTTTCCAGTACAAAGAAATCCGGCTCTATATCTCCCAGAACGCTCAGATAGTGTTCATAGAGAAAATGGCGTGTGTCATTTTCCATGCGGCCCGGGTCTCTCGATCTGCCCGCAATGGAATACGCCTGGCAGGGCGGACCTCCAAGCAAAATGTTTACTTTGCGAACATTTTGATTCCTAAGTGCAATTCTAATGGAAGACATGATTTGACTGTATGAATGTATTCCAAATTCTCTTTCTACAACGCTACATTCCATCTGATCTGAGAGCCCGGCAAATTTTGCCCTCAGATCTTCACGGCTGGTTTCAGCCTTGATGTACTTGTGGTACCAAACGAGCTTTCCTTGTTTCTTCAGTTCATGAAACATGATTCTCGTTCGCAGACTCTCGGAGGCCCACTTATCCTTTTCCAAGTAAGCAGCAACACAGAAACCGGCACGCGTGAAGCCTTCACTTAGCCCCCCGCACCCGGCGAACAAATCAACTGCTGTAAAAGCTTTCATGGCGTTTTTTGCTCAAGCCACAGTCCAAATTCTCGTGGCAGAAGCTCGGCTATTTTATCAGGCTCCATCTTATGGACATCATAAGTCAATTCAAGCTGGCCGACGACTTTGTAGAATCGCCGAATGTTCCCCGGCTTCTTTCTATTGGTACATCCGATCTTAGGGCCATTACGTCTGCCATCCCAATATAACCTGTGTGCTAAGTGGACAAGTTGCTTATTTCCAATGATGTATTGTCTTGAGGCAAGCTGTTCCACAATGTCCTTGTTACCGTCGTGGGAACAATCCAAGAAAAGTTTCGATCCCTCTTGCCCGTGTGTTTCATATAAGTCGTAGGGCGCCGCAATGAAATGCCTGTAATAGTCTCTATGGTCCGTGCTGCAAATATACCGTGCGCTCTCGAGCACTTTCCTGCTACCATTTTCCACTGGGCAGATCATATCGAACCACATGTACGCCAGCCAAGTCCAGATGCCATGTTCGCGCATTACGTCAGCCTTTGTGAGACCGGCACGTTGGAAGAGTTCTGAAAGGTATTGTGCCAATTCCATTCTCGTGGAAAAGGATTTCGTTTCGTCAATCTCAACCAAAGGCCTAAAGGAAGAGGAATCGGGCCCTTCAACAATAATCGGCAGTGGGAGATTAGGCTGTTCCTTTAATGCGTGGATATGTGCCCTGAACTTAGAAATTCCTTCTTCTGTCATGACTCGTAAAACGCTCATGTGGTTTCACCTCCAACCAGTGTAGCCTGGAAGTCCTTCCATTCTTTCCGACCCGAGCAGAATTCTTCGACAACTCTATTGATCCACTTCTGGGCTTCGTCGCTTTCAAAATCTTCATCCTTGCAGTTGAGTATGCTCGGCGGTTCTTCGCTCGATAAGACGTGCCGTGTGAACTGTAGCCAATTGCGTTGCCAATCTGAACTTGGATCCTCTGTAGAGTCCAGACCGTAAACGAAAACCATGTTCGTCAGAATGTCTCTGATAACTGCTGGATAAACATAGAAGAAGAACATTGGATTTGACTTGGCGAGGGTTTCGATAGAAGGTATCGCGGAATTCAGCACAAGAACGGGCCCACCTTCGTCGGCTATGTACTCTACAATCCAAACCTGATGCCCGATATCACGAAAATCTACGGGCAATATTGACATTTTCTCTCCCTCCGCGAAGGGTGATATCCGGTCCGCGTGCGCGAGGATCAGGCCATGCTCTCCAGTCTCGTCAACAACAAGCATACGAAATTTCAGGTTTTCAGTTCTTGAGAGGCCCTTAAGACTGGTATCGTGAGGGACGCATGTTGCCCCAACAGTCCCAAAGTCATAAATGAGCTCTTCCGTTTTATGGTAGGCGTGCACATAGACCTTCGCATCTGGAGGCAAAGAGTACGCCGCTAGATCAAACTTCACCGTGAAAGACTTTGAGGTGCCGTTTTGACTATTCAACTCTATTCTAACGTGCTCGCGGAGGATCTTCTTCCGATCCGTGAAATTAAGCCTGCGTTTCATTTCGAATTTCCTGGATGTCCACGACTAAATCTCTGTTCTTGTCAAATCCGCCTAGCTCTAGAAAGAAATCACGATTATTGATGCTCATCTCAATAGCATTAGGGCCGCAAACGGTAATACTGCAGCTCCGTGAATTCGTGGCGACAGATCCCGATCCCAGGTCAAAGTCATGCACCTCGAAGTTCTTAAATGGATTTCCTCTCCTCACGTCATAGGCTAGCTTCAGGTGACCCCGGATCGGCAACCGTGGATCGTCCTCAAGCAAAGTAATCCTTATTCCATTTCCTGTTCTGACAATTCCGAAACGCTTCCGCTTTGCCGTAATCAGAGGAACTGATTTTTCTCTGCCAATTTCCTCATCCTCTCGCTCAGGTTGGGAGACGAAAAAGATGTCTTTGAGAAAATCCTTCTGTCTTTCTTTAGGTGGTTCGTCCAGTAACGACACTATAGACACGAGACTCCTAGTGATGAATGCCAGCGTCTTCGCTGCGTTTTCGTACTTGGACTTGAAACCCTCAGTTTCCCTATTCCACTTCGTATGAGCAGGCGTTTCTGCATCGCCCAAAAATTCAGATATCGGATCGTCTTTTGCCACAAGAAGAGTCCTCACTTGATGAGTCCCGAGAGTTCTCATTTCAGTAATTGTAATTCCCGATCTTATGTAGTATTCTTGAGGTTCTTTCAAAGTGGGTGTTTTATGCATATGAATGTCGAAGTACGATTTCGACTTTGGTTTTCCAACCATTTGCACGAAAAGCGGAACCCTGACAGAAAGAAAATCTGATTCTGCAAAATCTTCACGTAGATGGTCAAGTCTGTTTCCAAATGAGGATTCGTCAATCTGCAGGGATTCAGCGCACTCATCGGGCAATAGAACAAATTGGCCATTTTCTTCATTCTCGATGCAGTTTTTGATGAACTTCAGGAAGGAGCTACGGTTCATATCTTCCCAAGCGGTCCCTCGCCAGTTCTGGTCACTTGCCATCTCAGCTAGGTTTACAGAATCCAACTTCACAGTCCCACTATCGCCGGCAATTTCAACTTCTAAGTCTCCATTCATAATCGCATAAAAATAGTGAATAATCACGGAACGGATAACTGCATCAACCGTGATTTCGATTTGCGGCATAGGTATTACGAGCGATAGGCCTGATTCGTCAGTTCGGCGAATTGAAAACGCCCTTCTAAAGAGCCCAATAGTATCGTTACTATCAATTGGAGCGAACCCATCCTTGACATAGTATCCGTAATACTGATAGGTTTTTTTGTCGAGACGATGGGCTTTCAGTAAGGCCTTCCCCATGAGTAACTTCCTGCCGTCGTCATGGCGAACGGTATATCCCCAGAAAACCCTGAGCTTGGAGATTATGTGGAACGTGGTCTTGCCCAAACCCCACCTTCCACCCTCCTGTCCTTTCTTTTGCGATTTGCCTTCGCACCACCAGAAATTGTAAAAGTTATGTCTGCCCTTTGGCCTCACATTCTCCCCAGTTTCGCCGTCAAGACCAGTTGTGCCATAGTCTTCCATGGTCAAGAAAGGTACGAAGCTCGTTGTCGGGTAATCTTGTGGAAACAGCTCTGACGCTTTGAGATGGCGAGTGAATTCTTCCTCAACAAACCTGTCCAGTTCACTTCTTCGGACCGTTCCAAGAACAAATCTCACCTTTACGACGTTACCTCCAGGCACCTTAGCATCAAGTGAGTTCTGTATGAACTCCCTAACAATAGCTTCGGAAGCGTGGGCAAGCCTAAAGAACTCCGCCTCGTGCGGGTCTCTTTCAGGCTCTCCTTGTTGCAGTTCTCTAAACTTCCACATCAACGTCATTGTCCTTTAGATTTTGAGACTTCCATTTCCTTCCATGATTATCCCCATCACTTCTTCCCCTGAAGCCATACAATCTGTCTGAAATTTTTCTCCAGCGGCTCGAATTCCCGATCCCCGGTCACGAGGACAGCCTTCATTTTTATTGAAAGCGCCGCACAGAATGCATCTCCGATGGACAATCGGTGATCCGCCTTCAGTTGCGCGGCCAGTTCAGCAAGTTCCGTGTCGATTTCCTTTATGCTGATGGGCGCTTCCTGTCCAAATTGCCTTACCGCTTTCACTCCAGCTTCTCCCTGAACCAGCCGAACACGATAAAGAACTTCCGTCCAGTTGACGGCGGAGATGTACACCTCCCGGCTTTGATCCGCGGCGCGGCCAAGGATCTGCTCAACCTGTTCAGCGGCAGGTTCGTCAAACAGCAACGCGAGAACCGCCGAGCTATCGAGTACCGTGTTTGCCAAGCTTCTCCTCTTCTTTTTTCAGGTCTTCCCTTCGGTCCTCAAGCAGTTGTTCCGTCGCCGGCCCGGCGCCGGCCTTTGCCTTGAGAATGCCCCTGAATTTCCTTACCGATTCCCGGGTGATGGGTTTCAAGACGATTTCGAACCTTTCTTCATCCACCTCAAGATTGAACCTGGTTCCTTCCTGTATGCCGAGTTTCTTCCTTACGGATGAAGGAATGACGATCTGCCCTTTTGCCCGTGCAATGGTTTCCATGCTCGACTCCATTTATGATCGTATGAAGTATACGATGTTTCGGACTTATTGTCAAGTGTAGGATTTGGTGTTGTTTTCTTACCGTTAATTGTTAGTAAGAAATCTAACTCGTAACCACAAGGAGGGGCGGAACCGTCGGGAGCCAAGTCAGCTGTCGGAATAATTCCCTCTCTTTCTGGTTTAATGCAATAACCTTTTCTGAAACTCACAAGGATTCAAGCGTATGCGTTGTGTTTTGCTGTCTATCCTGTTTGTCCTGCTTTCCTGCGGTAAGACCGAATCCAAATCCCCTGACGCTGCCACGTCCAAGCCCATACCGGCGGGCGCCAAAACCGACACGGCCACGTTTGCCGGCGGATGCTTCTGGTGCATGGAAGGACCGTTCGAAAAAGCGCCTGGAGTATTCGCGGCCATCTCCGGATATACCGGTGGCCACAGGGTCAACCCGACATATGAAGAAGTCGGCGCCGGCGTCACGGGACATCGTGAGTCCGTGCAGGTGATTTACGATCCATCCAGGGTCAGTTACGAACAGGTGCTCGACATCTTCTGGCACCAGATTGATCCGACGGACGACGGCGGACAATTTGCCGACCGGGGTTTCCAATACACCACCGCGATATTTTACCACAACGAGGCCCAGCGCGCTGCGGCCGAGGCATCAAAGACCGCGTGGGAAAAATCCGGAGCATTCGGCAAGCCCATCGTCACACCGATACTTCCCGCATCCACGTACTATCCCGCGGAAGAATACCACCAGGATTACTATAAGAAGAATCCCGATCACTACAAAAGTTATCGAAAGGGATCGGGCCGCGAGGCGTATCTGAAGAGCATCTGGGGCGAGTAAACGCTTTCGCGACGCTGGCGTACTGCTTTTGGGTTGATGTTCGTGGAACGTCAACCCTTTTTTTTCGATGGATTGTCCTTTCGAAATATCACGGTCTTTATTAGATTCGTGAAGACCACCCCTCCCTTTTTCAAATGACTTTTCGTGAGGATAATTATGGAATCCAAACCCACTCTGTTGGCGCGCCTGCGCTACCGTTTCGACAACACCATGTCCGCTGGATCCGGAGCCCTGATCAAATGGCTGGCCATCCTATCCCTAATCGTCACCGCCCTGGTCGCCGGCATCGCCACGGTATTTGAAATCACCGAGGAGAATGAAAGCCCCAATTTCATCCAGATCTTCTGGAAAAGCCTGATGCGGACGCTGGACGCCGGCAACCTTTCCAATGACGAGGCCTGGGGCGCCCGGCTGCTGATGCTCCTGATGACCGTCATCGGCATCTTTGTGGTCAGCATCCTCATCGGTATTCTGACGTCGGGCATCGAGGCCAAACTGGAGCAATTGAGGAAGGGCCGCTCCTTCGTCGTCGAAAAAGATCATACCCTTATTCTCGGATGGTCTTCCAAAGTCTTCTCCATCGTGTCCGAACTGATTGTCGCCAATGCGAACCGCGCCAATGCCGTGATCGTCATCCTGGCTGACAAAGACAAGGTCGAGATGGAAGAGGAACTGCAGCTGAAAATAGGCGATTTCCGAAACACCCGCGTTATTTGCCGTTCGGGACTGGCCATTGACATGGACCACCTGAATATTGTCAATCCCAACCAGGCCCGGTCGATCATCATCCTGTCGCCGGAAGACCAATTTGCCGACGCCCATGTGATCAAGGCCGTTCTCGCCCTGGTCAACAATCCACGGCGAAAGAAGGATCCCTATCACATCGTGGCCGAAATTGAGGATACGGATAATGTCCCGGTTGCGCAGATGGTCGGCAAAGACGAACTGTGCCTGCTGACATCGGATGACCTGATTTCACGCATCACCGTCCAGACCTGCCGTCATAGCGGCCTGAGCGTGGTCTACTCCGAACTGCTCGATTTTGACGGCGTGGAAATCTATTTCCAGAACGAGCCCGGACTCGTCGGAAAATCATACCGAGAGGCCGTTCTGGCGTACGAGGATTCGGCGATCATAGGCCTGAGAAAAAGCAACGGTCTCGCGATGCTCAATCCTCCGCCGGAAAGCAAGGTGGAGCCCGGAGACTCGGTGATCGCCATTTCCGAAGATGACGACACGGTCCGGCTGTCCGGCAAATCGGATTTCGGAATCCGGGACGCCGCCATCGTGAAGGGCTCGCCCGTGCCCCGCCGCCGGGAAAAAACCCTGATTCTCGGGTGGAATGACAAGGCGCCGGCGATCATCACGAACCTGGATGATTACGTGGCCGGGGGCTCCGAGGTGCTCGTCATGGCGAATACCGACGCCCATCGTGAGGAGATCGATCGGCTGGCGAAGGGATTGAAAAACCAGAAGGTCCTCTTCCGAAAGGGCGACACGACCGATCGCGATACGCTCGAGGATCTGGATGTGTTTGATTTTGCCAGTGTCGTCATCCTGTGCTATTCCGACATGGCCGTGCAGGAAGCGGATTCCCTGACGCTGATTACGCTGCTTCATCTCCGCGACATGATTGACAAACACGGCAAGTCGTTTAATATCGTCAGCGAGATGCTGGACATACGCAACCGGGAACTGGCCACCGTCACACGGGTCAACGACTTTATCGTGAGCGACAAACTGACCAGTCTGATGCTGGCCCAGCTTTCCGAAAACCGCGAACTCAAGGCCGTCTATGACGATTTGTTTGACGAGGAAGGCAACGAAATCTACATCAAACCCGTCACGAATTATGTCAAAACGGGCGAGCCGGTCAACTTCTATACGGTCGCCGAATCGGCGTTGCGCATGAAAGAGTCGGCTTTCGGGTACCGCTTGCATCAATATGAAAGCGACCCTTCGAGGGCCTACGGTATTGTCGTCAATCCGAAAAAATCGGATACGGTCACCTTCGGACCGGAGGACAAGATCATTGTCGTGAGCGAGGATTGAAGACCATTCAGGCACAAAAAAAGGCCGGCTTTGTTGGCCGGCCTTTCGTTTTCGAAATGAACCTCTGATATTACTTCTTCATCTTCGTCAGAATTTTTTCCATTTCATCCATCACGCGGTTCATTTTTTTCATCGTCAGCTCAAACGGCTGAGACGTCGTCATGTCCACACCGGCTTTCTTGAGCAGATTGATCGCATAATCGGAACTGCCGGACCCGAGGAACTGAAGATACTTCGGAATAAGTTCCTTGTCCCCGGCGAGGGCTTTCTCAGACAGCGCCGCCGACGCCGTGAAGGACGTGGCATACTGGAAGACGTAGTAATTGTAATAAAAATGAGGGATGTAGGCCCATTCGGTCTTGATCTCATCCCCGATCAGGCAGACGCCCTTGTCATGGCCGTAGTATTTCCTGACGATCCCTTCATAAATTTCATTGAAGCGATCGCCGGTCAGCGCCTCGCCCTTTTCCGCCAGTTCATGAATCTTCAATTCGAATTCTGCGAATTGGGTTTGGCGGAAAACCGTGCTCTTGATCCCTTCCAGGTAATTGCCCAGCAGGGATAGGCGGGCATTGTCATCTTTGATCTGCTTCAACATGTAGTCGATAAGCAGCGCCTCGTTGAATGTGGAGGCAACCTCGGCGACAAAAATGGGATAGTTGGCATTCACGAACGGCTGGTTCTTGTTGGAATAATAGGAGTGCATCGTGTGCCCGAGTTCATGCGCCAGGGTGCTCATGTCGGTGTACTGACCGGTGTAGTTCATCAACATATACGGATGCACATCATACGCTCCGCCGTTGGAATAGGCGCCGGAGCGTTTCCCGTCCGTGGGATACATGTCGATCCACCGTTCGGCAAAGGCCCGCCGGATGACGGCCACATAATCCTTGCCCAGAGGTTCCAGCGCCACGAGAATATTTTTTTCGGCGTCGTCCACGGAGTACTCCAGTTTGACGTCCTTGACCAATGGCGCGTAGAGATCGTAGTAATGCAGCGTGTCGAGCCCCAGTATGCGTTTCCGAAGGTTCAGATAGCGGTGAAATGTCGCCAGGTTGCCGTTGACATTATCAATCAGGCTGTGGTAGACCTGGGTCGGAATGTTGTTGGCATCCAGGGCGCTTTCCAGCGTGGAATTGTATTTCCGCGCCTTCATGTAGAACATGTCCTTCTTGATCTGCGCATACAACTGGGCGCCGAACGTCCTTCGGTATTCATTGAGTTTTCCGAAATACGTCGCAAACACTTTTTTCCGATCCTCCCGGTTGGGGAGCGAACGGGACACGCCAAATGTCGCCTGGTCCAGTTTCAGCGTCGAACCGTCGGCCAGCGTGACGTCCGGAAACGGGAAATCGGCATTGGAAAAAATACCGTACACCGAACTCGGCGCGTCGGCCATCAGACCGGCGTCGGCAATGATCTTTTCTTCTTCGCGGCTGCCGGTGTGGGCTGTCCGCCGGATAATGTCATCCAGATAATGCCGGTAGATTTCCAGCTTCTTTTCCTTGCTCATGAATTCATCCACCGTCTTCGGATCCAATTTCAGGATTTCCGGCTCGATAAACGCCGACACCGCTCCGAACGTGGCTCCGATCTGGTTCATTTCCTGTTCCATCGCGGTGTATTTCGACACGCGCGTGTCCTGGTCGGCATTCATGCTCGCGTAAACATAAATCTTGTTGTAGCGCTGGGCCAGCTGGCTCGACATTTCCAGACAACCCAGAAGTTGTGCCGGCGATTGGGCGAGCTTACCCTGGAATTGGGCCAGACCCGGTATGTCTTTGACCAGCTGGTCTTTCGCTTCGGTCCAGGCTTCGTCGGTTTTGAAAATATCGGTCAGATTCCATTTGTATCGATCCGCCATTTTACTGCGGTCCTTCTCCTGGGCGGAGACCGTGTTCGTAAATGCCAGCATCAGCAGCAGCACCGGCATGGATGTGAAGCGAAACAAGTGCATGACGATCCTTTCTTCATGGTACATTCCTTGGGATTAGATATCGGATTTATCATCAGGGAGAGTTCAGCCGAATTTAAGACCAATGGCCGCCAAACCGGTCTGCGTAAGAACCCAGACGAGCCAGAGGCCGATCACCAGTATGGCGGATTTCATTTTTGGGGACTTGTAAATAACAGACACGCCGATGATCAGTACGGCCAGTTGCCAGCACGTGAAAAGGTCGATTTTGCTGAGCAAGGTATACGACATGGACGTTATCGAAGCGTCCGGGATCAGGATACCGAGACCTGTGTCCACGCGCATGGTGTTTCTGGTGACCATCGCGGGCAGTTTCACCAGAGAGGCCAGAATTTCAATCAACCGGCTGTATCCAAGAACGGAAAGCACCACGGGGTATGCCACGGTTGCACCGAGAAATTTGTTGGCGCCCAGGCGAAGAAAAAGTCCACCCAGAAAAAACACGCCTCCGATGAGTATGACGCCAATGGCCACGCCGACAAACCAGAATTTTTTCATCATACCAACCTGCATTTCGACAACCTGCTCCTTCTGGGAGTCCGCGATTTCCGACATGGTCATGATTTTTTCCCGTACGGCTTTTTCCTGTTCCTTTTGTATGACGTCTTTCATCAGAATCCCGACGGTGAGAAACACAGCCAGCGTCAGGATCAACGGCGTTATCCAGTCCGGTTTCGTGGCCAGCGATTGAAAAGTTTCGACCGGACTTATGAAAATATTAATAATCCGGCTGAATACATTCATTGATGGGCCTGGGGTCATGTTCTGAGCGGGTTCCATGAGGGCGCCTCCAAATCTGGTTAGTTACGATGTTCACGTATTCAGAGTTTCGAATAATTACAAAGTTTTTATCACGATTTTGCCGAACTGGAGTCCGTCTTTCATGCATTCGAACGCCTGCCGAAAATCGCCCAACGGAAACACGCGATGGATGACCGGATGGATACGATGTTTCTTCACAAGCGACATCATTTCGCCGAAATCTTCCTCGTTGCCCATGGTCGATCCCAGGACCTGGATTTGTTTCCAGAAAATGCGACGCATGTCAATCATGGGTGGGTTTCCGGCCGTCGCGCCGTAGACGACGATTCTTCCGCCCGGATTGATCAGACCAAGTAGTTCGTTGAACCTGGGCCCGCCCGCGCCGTCGCACATCAGATCGACGCCGCCGGACTTGTTGAGGTCAGCCTGGCCTTTCTTGAATTCATCCTCCCGCATGTAGTTGATGCCAACCGTGGCGCCCATCTTCATAGCTTTGGCGATCTTTTCATCGCTGGATGACGTGACTGATACACGTGCGCCGGCAGCCAAAGCCATCTGAAAGATGACCGAGGCCACGCCGCCCCCAATCCCGCTGATCAGAACCGATTCACCCTCCTGCAGGCGCCCTTTCGTGAATAGCGCACGATAAGCCGTCAGCCCTGCCAGTGGTATGGCAGCCGCTTCCTCCACGGTCAAGTGATCCGGCGAGGGCACAAGGTTCGCAACCGGCACTTTAACGAATTCAGCCAGTGTGCCCTGGTCGGGCATACCCAGAATCTTGTAATCCGAGGATTGGACTTTCTGATCCGGTCCCCAGTTGAGGCTTGGATTGATGATGACGGAGCGACCGACCCATGAATCCCATCGGGAGTGTCCAACGGAGTGGACGATGCCGGCTCCATCGGAACCGAGGATGACGGGAACGCGGATTTTGGCGTAAAGACCCTGGACGATCCACAAGTCCCGGTGATTCAGGGCGGCCGCCTTGACAGCCACAACGGCTTCATCCGGCGATGGAACCGGAAAATCGACTTCCTGAATGGCCAGGTGATCGAGATTGCCGATATCCCGGCACACGATCGCTTTCATTGTCTTCATCGGGCTATGGTCATTGGGTCCGGCGGGCTTTATGGAAGGTTGCCATTATCCCTGTTCGACCTCTGCCGTCCGGCAATGTTTTTCAAAGGCGGCCACGAGGCTGTTGGCCACATCCATGGCGGAGCGGCCTTCGATCTGGTGACGCGGCAGAAACCACACGGGTTTGCCGTCGCGGAACATCGCGATCGATGGCGAGGACGGCGGCACATCACTGATCAGCGAACGAAAACGTGCGGTGGCGTCCAGGTCCTGGCCGGCGAATACCGTCAAAAAATGGTCCGGGCGTACCGGGTGTTCCATGGCAAGCGCCATACCGGGTCTGGCCATTCCCGCCGCGCAACCACAAACCGAATTCACAAAAACCAGCACGTGGCCTTTGAGGGTTGTGACCGCTTCTTCGACGGCTTTGGAAGATCTCAACTCGGTGAAACCGAGTCGCGTCAGTTCTTCACGCATGGGCGCGACGATTCTTTCGTCGTATGGCATATACTCTCCTTTTCACAGGTTACAAGTTGACGGCAGAAGATACCGGATTCATCAAACTTTGTCAAATGATAGCGTGAAAAGATGGCCTTTGTTCGACGCCGGTCATCTGACGCGCCCTTAACGCCAACAGGCGCCTCATCGGCGCCTGTTTGATTCCATTCCGGTATTATAAAGGCTACTCAACGACCTTGAAGGCATACCGCGCCTTCACCGTGTAATCGGAACTGCTGAAATAGCCGCGCACTTCGTAGTCCCCGGGCTCAAGACCCCAGGTGAACTCAAATTCGAGTTTGCCGGACTTACCTTTGGTATATTGGTACGTGCCCCAATCATCATCCCGGTTCCCTTTCTGCACAATATTGACCCACGCGCCCGATGTCACCGGAAAGTCGTTATACTCGACAATGATCTTATCATCTTTCCTGTACACCGGTTTCATCGCCCGCACGTAGACGCCGGTTGGTTTTTCCTCCGCCAGATCGGCGGTCCGGACGTCGGTGTATTCGATCGGCGTGTTCCAACTCGACAATGCGAAGAAGCGGACATTGCCAAGGAAATTGGCGTCCCTGGTTTCGATGATGACATTTTGCCCGACGACATTGCCATAGCCCGCGGCAATCACGCCCTTGTCTTTGTCCACCATGGCCCAATAGTCGGCGGCCAGGCCGGGTTTGCGGATGGCGCCTGCGGTTTCATGAATGGGTGAACCTTGAGAACGTCTGCGAATCGCACACTTCGTGTTGTCCCAGCCTCCAATGACGATTTCGTACATGGGATCCATTGTTTTCGCGGCGTCCGCAAAAGCGATGTGAATGTCATTCCTGGCCGAGGCTTTGAAAAGAACGGCGGCCTTTCCGGCGGTCGGCAACTGCCATTTGTCGGCCCAGGAAGTGTAGGCGCCCAGCTGGCCTTTCGACGAATAACCGGACGCGTTCCAATCGCTTTGCGGAATGATGATTGTGGCGGTTTTGGAATTGCCATCCTCGGTGGCGGCACCTGATTTTGTGGCGGTCTTGAGCAACGTGTTTAGATCCCTTTCGCTGTTGGCGATGAGATCCTGGAAAAACGGAACCCGATTGATGTTGCCGTTCTTCAGGGTAATCACCTGCTGAAGCAAGGCCTGAAGTTCCTGCTTCTTGCCGGTCAGGAAATCGGACGACTGATTCTGATACGTACTGGCGATCCGGGCAGCCGTCCCCAGGACGGTCAGAGCGAGGTCCGTTTCGTCCTGCGGTACTCCCATCATGCCGATCATCATCTTGACTTCTTTTGGCAATTTCAGTTTTGTGGCGCTTTCTGACTGGTCCACGGCAACGTCACCGCTTTTCTCTTCAATAATGACTTTCGCCCCTTCGGTCTTGCCGGAGACGAGTATGTAGATTTTTTCATTGAGGACGATTTCCTGACCGCCCCATCCGATGTTGCAGGCATTGGCCCACAATTTTCCGCAATGCTCACCGCCCTGGTAGGCGTGTTTGGCTATGTAGAGCGGCTGGCGTCCGCCGGCATCATTCTGGCCGCCCGGTATCGCATTGGCAGGCACCGATCCGCGGTATTCAACCCATGCCACGGTATTCGGCGCAGCGGTCAAGACTTCGAATCCGCTGTTGATGGAATATTCCTTGCCTCCCCAGCCGATGTTGCAGAAGCCACCGGGCAGCACTTTCCCGGGATGCACGCCACCCTGAAAGGGCATGCGTCCGACAAACAGTGGTTGCCCGTTTTCGGTTCCTCCAACAACGGCGTTAGCCGGAATGGTACCCTCATAAGGAACCCAACGGACCGTGGATACCGTATGGACAGCAGAAGGCTCGCCGTACACTTCGACCTCGTCCAGGTGAAAATGCTCGTTGGAAGTGATTTGCAGTCTGACATAACGGCCCGCCGCGCCATTCACCGGTACCTTCAGAGCGTTGTTATTCATGACACCGCCAAAAACCGATCCGTTATGGGTGTAGATCGTCCGAAAATCGGCGCCATTGTCCGAGAGCAACACCTGAATCGTGCGGGCGCGCTCGGCGCAACAATCGGTGCGGTTGAAAATCACGACCTGATCCAACGCGTACATCGCGCCAAGGTCCACCTGCCACCACGCGGGCCCCGGGCCCGTGTGGAAACCAAAGCTGCCGTTCTTCACTCCATCCACGGCGCCCTGTTCGCTATTGGACCACTGTGAGCGACTGCTCTGGGCGCAAGGTTTACCCAGGGCAAGATTCACCTGATCGACGGTCTTGATGCCCTTCGCTTTCTGGCCATACACGATCGCGCCCTGCAGTGAAACCACCAGAGCCATGACGCAGAAGAACCGTTCCAATTTCATGACGACCTCCATTGTAGTTGCGAATTGAAATACGAAGTATCAGAAGATGAAGAGCATATGATGGCCACGGCCCGTTGGAGGCGCCTCGGCTCTGATGGACTCAAAACAGATTGAAGACATTGAAAAATCGGAATGGATATTCGGGAACGGCGGGAAGTAAATCAAGAATTTTCCATCCGAAAATATCACAAAAGGACTCATTTATCCCCCGTGCGTCCTGGTGATTCCGTTGGAAGCCTGGCCTGTCAGGAGACAGAATCACCTTTCCCCGGACAGGTCAGCAGGATTTTTCCGAAGTGCGGATATTTGATCTCGATCTTCGTCTTCACGCCATAGCCAATCAGAGTTTCTACCGTATCAGGTCTGAAAATATCCGGTGGAGCGTCGAGAGGGTGGACCAGAAAGGAAATGATGAACACGTCTTTTTGCGCGCTGAGACCAATGTGAAGGATCGCGGTACTCAGACTGCGCAAATAGTTGATGATGTAGTTGACGGAGCGGATGAATGGCCTGGGGTCATCCGTGACCAAACTACAATTCAAATCAAGGCAGAGATCGGCCTGCAGGTCTTTCTCGTCGTTGATGAGAAGGAGCAGTTTTTTCAGATCGATCGCCGGCACCAGGCAGCCTGAGTTTGGTATGATCGCCGACAAGGAAAACTAGAATTCCGTCATCGCCCGGATGGCTTCGTCCACGCGCCGAACGCCAATCAGCCGGACGTCCTTGATGGGTTCCACATCCTTGAGGTTGCTTTTTGGAAGGATGATTTTGGAGAACCCAAGTTTGGCGGCTTCCCGCAACCGACGATCGGCATGACTCACGGCGCGCACTTCCCCGCCAAGTCCGACTTCGCCGATGATGGCGCCATGCGGATCGATCAGGATATCGTTGGCGCTGGAGGCAATGGCCGCCGCCACACCAAGATCCAGCGCAGGTTCGTCGGCCCTCAGACCGCCGGCGATGTTTAGAAAAACGTCCGACTGACCCAGCGCCACGCGGCATCGCTTTTCCAGAACGGCCAGCAGTAACTGAAGCCGGCGCACGTCAAAACCGGACGTCGTGCGCTGGGGCATGCCGTAACTGCTCGGACTCGCCAACGCCTGCACTTCGACCAACAACACGCGTGAGCCCTCGACCAGTGGCACAACGACGCTGCCGGAGTGCCGACCGTCGCGTTCGGACAGGAACAGCTCGGATGGGTTCGCGATTTCCACCAGGCCCCTGTCGCGCATTTCGAAAATGCCGATTTCATTGGTGGAACCGAAACGATTCTTGACGGCCCGAAGGATGCGGAACAGATGATTCTGGTCGCCTTCAAATTGCAGTACCGTATCAACAATGTGTTCCAGTACTTTCGGTCCGGCAATGGCGCCGTCCTTGGTGACATGACCCACGAGGAAAATGGATACATGCCGGCTTTTGGCCAGGTGCATCAGGAGCGCCGTGCATTCCCTGACCTGGCTGACGCTACCGGGCGCGCTCTCGATCTCCTCGCGATAGAGCGTCTGAATTGAATCGATGACAACGACGCCGGGTTTGGCTTTCAGAATGGCCTGCAGAATCTTTGTCAGATTGGTCTCGGCCAACACGAGCATGGCCTGCCGGCCATTGCCAAGCCGGTCGGCGCGCGATTTGATCTGATGGAGGGATTCCTCACCTGAGACATACAGGGTTTTCATGGGAAGGCGAGCGGCCATCTGCAACATCAGCGTGGACTTTCCAATGCCGGGTTCACCACCCACCAGTACGAGCGAACCCCTCACGATGCCTCCGCCGAGAACGCGGTCGAATTCCGGTATGGTCGTCGACACCCGCTGATCGGGAAGCACCTCCACCTCGGCCAGGGAGACGGCTTCCGATAAATCCACGAGTGAGGCGCTGTCCAACCCCCGGAGATCTTTCAAGATTCTGTCCGGAGCGCGCGAGCCGCCCGGTTCGGATGGTACGGTCTCTTCGACAAAAGCGTTCCACGTGCCGCAATCGGGACACCTGCCAAGAGTCTTGCCGGACCGGTATCCGCAGGATTGGCAGACGAAGTAGATTTTGGAGCGAGCCATGATTATGGCAGGCGGGCGGCCAGGAAGCCCACCAATTCGGTCAGTGTAACCTCTTCCTGTGCCCCTGTGGCCATGTCTTTGACAACGCAACTGTTCTTTGCCATTTCATTGTCGCCGAGAATGACCGTGAATTTCGCCTGTTGACGATTGGCGTCCCTCATCTGGGCCTTCATGCTGCGGTTGAGATAATCGATTTCACAGCGAAGGCCATGCCGTCGCAGGGACTGGACATACGGGACGCCACAGACCATGGCCTGCGGGCCCAGAGCAACCAGATACACGTCCAGCGAACCTGCATCGCCAAATCCCAACCCTTCCGCTTCCATGACGATCAGCAGCCTCTCCAGGCCGGCGGCGAATCCTACAGCCGGCGTGGGCTTTCCCCCGAGGATTTCGGCCAACAAATCATACCGGCCGCCGCCGCCCAACGCATTCTGCGATCCCAAATTCGCGCTCTGGATTTCATACGCCGTTCTGGTATAATAATCCAGACCCCGAACCAATCGGCCATCCACTTCGTACGTCACATCCAGACGATCCAACACCGACGCGACGCGCTCAAAGTGGGCGCGGCAGTCGTCGCACAGAGCCTGCATCATCAACGGTGCGTCGGTCGTTGCTTCGACGTCCCGTTCGTCCTTGGAATCCAGGATGCGCATCGGATTGGTGTCCAGCCTTTTTTGGCTTTCCAGGCTCAAGCGCTCCCGTCGGGCGGACAGGAATGTTTTCAGTTTCTCACGGTAGGCCGGCCGGCACTCGGGGCACCCGACACTGTTCACTTTGAAACTGAGATTCCTGAGTCCCAGTTCCTGATAGACCGTCATGGCCACTATCATGGTCTCGACATCCTGTTCCGGCGCCGAACTACCCATCGCTTCCACGCCAAATTGCGTGAATTGACGCAGGCGACCTTTTTGCGGGCGTTCCTGTCGGAACATCGGGCCAATATAGTAAAATTTGTGATGGGGCAATTGGTCGCCCAGGCTGTTTTCAATGTACGACCGGACGACCGACGCGGTCATTTCTGGCCGCAAGGTCAGACTCTCCTGGCCTTTGTCGAGAAACGTGTACATTTCCTTGCCAACGACATCCGTACCTTCTCCAATGCCACGTGAAAACAGTTCGGTATGCTCAAACATCGGCGTGCGGATTTCCGCGTAGTTGAAACGCCGCATGACATCCCGGATCTTGTGCTCGACATAATGCCATTTGTGGATCTCGGTTGGAAGGACATCCTTGGTGCCTGTGGGAATACGATACCTCAATCGAATGCTCCTTTGGAAACGGACGGGTGGTCGGCAAGGCCGGAAACGGCGGTCGACAGCCCCTTCGCGGCGCTCACAGTGGCTTCGGATGACTGCGCGATCACGCGGTTGTGTTCGATCGTTTCGCGCACATAGCGATCGAGGTTTTGCAGATTTTTCCAGACCTGTTCCTGCGCGACCCTTTGTTGCGTCAGAGCCTGCGTGATGGCCGTCACGGAGGCGCTCGTCTGGCGCACAAGTTCGAACATGTCAAAATAGGCATCGTGGGCTTCGCCGCCGGCCAGAAGCCCTGCCTGAATTTGTTTAAGTTCCTTCTCCGCGGCAAGCACCGATCCGTGTGTCGCCTTGCGCACGTCTTCGATGATCCCTTTGATTTCATCTGTCGAGTGCGCGATATTCTGGGCGAGTTGGCGGATTTCCTTGGCCACCACTCCAAACCGTTCACCCACGTCACCGGCCGCGGCGGTCTCGATGGATGCATTGAAGGCCAGAATCTTGGTCTGGTCCGTGACATAATTGATGATTTTGATGACTTCCTCAATTTGAATCATCTTGAGACTCAGATCCATGACGCGCCGTGAATTCTGAGCGGCCTCCTGTCGGATTTGTTCGATGCTCTCCAGCGTTCTTTCGATCCTTTCTTTTCCCGCCTCCGCCGTCTGCTGGCCCTGACGGATCAGCTCGCTGATTCGCTCGCCTTCGGCAGCCAACTGGGCCAGCGATTGGGACAGCGCTTCAAAGGAGCCGGCGGCTACGGTTATCGCGTCATGATGTTGCGTCGTGACCGTCTTCTGGGAATGGGCGGCGGCGGTGATGTCCTGCGTACGACGGTGAAGATCGGCCACATGCGTATCCACGGCGGTCATAGCGCGCCGGAATGTTTCGAAAAACTGGGTCAGCGAGGAGTACAGAAATCCCAATTCATCGCTCGAAAATCCCGATGGGATATGCAACCAGTCCCCGTCAGAGCCGGAATCCGTCCGTTGGCCGCGAACCGATTTCTGGATGCCATGAATGGAATCGCCCACCGATCGCGCGGTCAGCATGGCCACAGCCATTCCGTATCCGATCGTAACCGAAAGAGCCACCGCAAGGTTGGTCACGAAGTCGTCAAAGTTCTTGTGATAGGAAAAGTACAACGTGGTGCCCACAAAAAATGAAGCCATGCCGGTCGTCGTCAGGAAGGCCGCCAGCAATTTGGTCCTGACGGAAAAACGCACAATGCGCGGATCGTCCACCCGAATGCGGGCTGCGTTTTCGGCCAGGAAGATACCGGCCAGTTTTCTCTGGTTGCGCTCAAGGACGAAATACATGAGCGTCGCAAGCGGCCATGCGATCAGACTGACCGCGGCTGTGAGATGAATAAGGTAGTCCGTCGATGGCATGGTCCGGATGACAAAAGGCACCATGATGAAGAGTCCCGCGAAAAGGACCACACCATACAGGCAGTAGCCAAATACGTACAGGCAGAACTTCGCCGGGTAATTATTGATCTCCACCCAGACATCCTGCAGGAACGCCGTGCGCAAACCGGCAGACTGATGTTGCCGGTAGGCGGCAAGCCACGAAGCCGTCTTGCGAAAAATGTACAGATGAATGAATACGCCAAGCAGGATGACCACCAGACTGATCACGGCCATGATCACCAGCCGGTAGGTGTTTTCCTCCGGCGTCAGATCGATGGCCAACCGGATATAGAAGGCGGCGACGGCCACAAAAAAAGCCCCAATCACGATGCTCGTCACCTGCGGGCGTCCCAAACGTTGGATGGTCATGCTGTCGGCGCGTTGGTTCATATCATCCTATCAGACTTTCGACCGTATCGATCAGGTTGGTCTGATCAAACGATCCTTTGACGATGTAAGCATTGGCCCCCACCTCGATGCCCCGGCGCTTGTCGTCGGCGGAATCCCGCGACGTCACGATAATCACCGGAATATGCTGGAGGGTCAGATCGCCTTTGAGTTTTGAAGTCAGCGTGAAACCGTCCATGGCGGGCATTTCCAGATCCGTGACGATCAAATGGTACTCCTTCTGTCCGATTTTTTCCAGCGCATCCAGACCATCCTTGGCCGTATCGACCTGGTATCCGTACGCCTGGAGGATGGTCTTTTCGACTTCCCGCGTGTTGAGCGAATCGTCGACAACCAGGATCGTCTGCAGTACTTTTTCCTTTGCTTCGGGTTTCTCCCGTATGGAAAAATCCTTCGTGGCCATGATCAGGTCGGGCACGTGGAGAATGAGAATAACCCGGTTGTCGGCGGAGATGGACGCCGACGAAATATGGCGAACCCTCGCGAAGTGATCCGGCAACGATTTGACGATAATATCTTTTTCATCGAGAATGTCGTCCACCAAAAATCCGACACGATCGCCGCCCGCGTGGGCGATGACGACAAAACATTGGTCGCCGGCAGACCGACTGCCGCCGGGAACATTCAAGACATCGCCAAGAACAAGCACCGGAATCAACTGATTGCGCAACCGGATGGCATTCTTATCCACGATCTTGATGATATCCTTGCGCGCCACCTGCAGCGTCTCCGAAATGGACGATACAGGCAGGGCGTACACCTGCCGGCCCACCTCGACAAACAATGCACGCAACGACGTGAGCGTCAGCGGCAGGTGAATGGAAAACCGTGAGCCGTAGTCTTTCTGGCTGTCGACGGATATGTAACCTTTCAGCGACTCCACGCATTGTTTGACCACGTCCATGCCGTAGCCGCGACCCGAAATGTCCGTGATAAAATCGTTGGTGCTGAAACCGGGTACAAAAATAAGATTCAGAAGATCATTCTCGGAGAACCGGTTGATGTCTTCATTTTCCCCGATCAGGTGCTTTTCGACCGCCTTGATCTTGACCTTTTCAAAATCGATGCCCCGGCCGTCTTCTTCGATGTCGATCACGATGGAACTGCCTTCGTTGCGCGCCGAAATCCGCAGAAAGCCCTCCCTGGACTTGCCGATTCGTTGGCGCACGTCGGGGGGCTCGATGCCGTGATCGATGGCGTTGCGGACAAGGTGGATCAACGGCTCGTTCAGTTGCTCGACCATTTTACGATCGAGTTCCGTGCTGCCGCCCTCGATGACGAGCCGGACTTCTTTTCCAAGGATTTTGGCCAGATCCCGCACGGCTCTCGGGTACGCGTCGAAAATGGCGCTGATGGGAATCATGCGCATCCCCATGACGCCCTGCTGAATTTCATTGGCCAGCACATCCCTGCCGGCCGCTTCGTCACGAATGGTCTTGACCACACTGTCAAACGCTTCGAACACGCGTGAGGCCTGCTGCCACACGGATGCCTCCGACTCATGATCCGCCTCTTCCGGATCCCGGCTGCCGTTCCCCGCAAACGGACCATGTTTCTGGACATTCTTGACCAGTTGCCGAAGGGATTGGTGCACCTGCCTCAATTCATTGAGAATAACCTGGTGGCGCAACTGACTCGTCGTCAGTTCGCCGACGGATTTGATGAGGGCGTCGATTTTGTCGATCTGGACCCGGATGCTCTGGTCGAGAGCGGCCGCTCCTTTGCCGGCCACCGGCGTCTCGTGATCCAGTACCGGACCGATATCCGTGCGCGTGGAGTGACCCAGCAAGATGCGGGAAGCCTGCTGTTCCTTGAGCATAAGGTTGAGTTTTTCACGCGTAAGATAACCCAGGGCAATGAGACGTTCGCCGAGAGGCACCGTGGGATCCGTCGTCTGGTTGGCATGAATCAGTTGCTCGCGTGATATGAGCCGGGCCTGCACGAGACGCTCGCCGAGTCGGTCCACGACATCCTGATCGGAAATCACGGGCTGTGTGCCTTCCACGTCGACCGGTTCAGGCCGGGTCGCAAACGCCTTTTCGATCTGATCCGGCGTCATCGACGCGCCCGCGGCGATCTGATCCAAAACGTCGATGATGGACGTGTTACGGAACGTATCTTCGCCGGAAGCCCGGACAAGTTGTGTCAGGTCTCTCAAGGCGTCAAGCGACAGCGTGAGGGAGGTCTGTACGGACGGGCTCCATGGGATCTTGCGCTGCCGGACTGCCTGGAATACCGATTCAACGCGTTGGGACAGGTTTCCGATGTTTTCGAATTTCATCATTCGCGCCGAGCCTTTGAGCGTGTGCGCCGCCCGAAGCGCCGTTTGCAGGACATCGTCATTGTCGCTGACGACTTGCAGCCGCTCCAACGCGGCCCGAAGGTAGCCGATGTGATCGTCCGCTTCCAGCGCAAACCGGTTGATAAAGGCGGACTTGTCGAAGGGCATGCTCCGGGTGGTTGTCTTGACGACTGGAGCCGGAGTGACTTTGGTTTCTGTGCGCAACACGGTCAGCTGATCAACCTGGTTGGCCGCCAGCAGCTGAAGCGCTTCCGTGAGGACGGTCGCATCAACCCGGCCATCCGGGTCCGCCGCAATGGCGGTCAGCATCTCATCCATCTTGTCGAGCGTCCGGAACACGAGATCGACGACGGGTCCCGTGAAAGCGATCGGCGTCTTCTGAATGGCATACAAGCCGTCCTCCAGCCCGTGGGCGAGATCGCCGATCATGGCCAGGTTCAGCATCTTCGCCGAACCTTTGATCGTGTGCGTCAGGCGCATCATGTCATGCAACGGTTTCGTATCGTCCGGCGCACGTTCCATCGCGAGGGCGCATTCGTTGAGCCGCTGGATGTTGTCACGGCTTTCGGAGATGAATTTCCGGATGAAAGCGGTTCGGTCAAATTTCGGCATGGGTCACGCCAGTATTTTTAGATGCTGTTTGCATGAATTGATCAGGTATTCCGACGAATACCCCAGAGCGGCAAAGGAGAGCGAACCATCCATTTTTTGTTCCAGAACTTTGATTGTGTTCTTATATTCGCGCCGGGCATCCTGATCCGCACCGGAATTTAAGAAAACCGAGGCCAAATGGAAATGGGCCAGAGCCAGGTCGTTATTCAGGAAAATCGCCTTGCGCAGACTGTCCGCCGCCGATTTGTAGTCTTTCTCATAATACCGTATCAGTCCTTCCAGAAAAAAACCCTCCGCATGAAGCGGGTTGTCTTTCAGAATATCGCGGCAATCCCGATGGGCCGCCGCGAGGTTTTCCTGCGCAATATGGATATGTGTCCGCAACACGAGAAGCGGCATACGCTCCGAGGGATCGGCGGTCCCGTGCAACATCTTCTGAATCCAGGTCAGGCACTGGGCATACCGGCCATCCTTGAAGCCCGAAAACACCTGATCGAATCGGACCGCGTCCTCCACGGCCTTGGTCGTCTTCGTCCGCACCGTGTGAGACCTGGATGATGGTCTCCGGTCCGGCGCTTTGACGACAGACGCGCCGGTCATAATCGATCGGACCGCATCGGGAACGGGACGCGCAACCGACGTGTCGGGCTTTTTCTGATACAGAAAAACGTGATCAATTTCAATCAATTTCAGATGGCCAAAATTGTGGTGCAGAGTCTCGGACGATCCAAGAATCAAAAAACCCTCGTCATTCAACGTACGGCTGAGACGCGCGTTGACGGTTTGAATCTTGGACTTCGCAAAGTAAATGGATACGTTGCGAAAAAAAATGACGTCGATGTCATACAGGAATTCACCCAACCGGTCCTCGAAAAGGTTTAGCGTTTCAAACTGCACCGACCGTTTGAGCCGGTCGTCGATGCGGCGGCAATCCGGCAGGCGGGCATCGGGGGGTTTGAAATAGGACTTGAGATAGTAGGGTTCGATGGCACGGAAGGAATGCCTTCCATAAACGCCCGCCTCGGCCACGGCCAGCGCCGCCCGGTCGATGTCCGTGCCGATCACACGGCCTTCAAAGTCACCGCACGTCTGGCGGGCTTCTTCGAGAATCATCGCAAGGGTGTACACCTCTTCGCCCGTCGAACACCCGGCGCTCCAAATCCGGATGCGTTTTTCTTTCTTACGCTTCAGGATGTCCGGGATCAACACGCGGCGGAGCACTTCAAAGTGCGCCGGCTCACGAAAGAAGTAGGTTTCGTTGTTGGTGATCTTTTCGGTCAGATGGCGCAATTCCTCGCCGGACTTGGACGTCAGCAGAGAGAGGTATTGATGGAAACTCCTCGCGCCGACCTCCGCCATGCGTTGTTCGACATGGCGCGCGAGATCGGCCCGGCCGTCCTCGGGCATGTCGATGCCGCAATAGTCCAGAATGAGCTTGTGGTAGGATTGAAAAAGCGTTTCTGAAAAATCGTGTTTCATACGAGGCCGGAAACTCCGGAAGGTGAACATACCGTCGTGAATTCATCCGCCATACGATCCAACGGAAGGATACGATGTCTGGCATCCAAGTCCAGGGCGGCCCTCGGCATGCCGTAGATGATCGATGAGAGTTCGTCCTGGACCATGGTGATCCCGCCGGCGTCGGCGACGGCGTGCAGGCCTTCCGCGCCGTCATTGCCCATGCCCGTGAGCACCACCCCGACCGCTTTGCGGCCGGCGCTTTTTGCAAGCGCGTGCAGCAGGAGATTGCCGGAGGGTTTTTGTCCCAGGTAGGGTTCGCGATCCGTAAGGACGATGCGAAATTGGGCATCGATTTCCATATGACGTCCGGTCGGCGCGATATGGACCGTTCCGGGTGTGATCGTGTCGCCATGAACGGCCGACACGACCCGCATGGGCGAAATGCCGTTGAGCCATTCCACCAGACCGTCCGAGAAACCGTCCGCAAGATGCTGTACCACCAGGACGGGGGCATCGAGAGGCCGATTCAGACTTCCCAGAATATCCGCCAGGGCTCTGGGGCCGCCGGTTGAGGCCACGACGCCAACCACTTTTTGGAAGTCGCGTGACGGTCTCGCGCCGGTGCGGACGGCGCGACGGCCCGACATGTGCGTGACCACTTTCACCTGGGCCAGCAGTTTGATCTTGCGCAGCAATTCCTCGTGTTTTCTGACATCCTGACATTCCAGTTGCGGTTTGTCCATCACATCGAGGGCGCCGATGGACAAGGACTGGAAAGCGGTGTTGGCGTCGGTGTGCGAAGTGATGACGAGAATGGGCGTGGGCTGGTATGCCATGATATGGCGGATGGCGTCGAGGCCATTCATCACCGGCATATGAATATCCATGGTGATCAGGTCCGGTTTGACCGTTTCGGCCAGGCGAATCACCTCCTGACCGTTGACCGCGCGGCCCACGACTTCGATGTCGCGGTCCGTCCGGCAGATGGATTCGATGATGTCAATCGCCGTCGGCGAATCGTCGGCGATCACTACGCGCGTTTTTTTCAATGGATGTTCCTTGATCACTCACAGGGAAGCGCATGGGCAATATATCAAAGGCCGAAAGGATAATCAAGGAAGGGTTCCGCGCCGGCAGCTAAAAAAGCCCGCCATGCTGGACGGGCTTTTGATAACCTTTCAAAAGCGGCAATTGGCCCTTTTGCATCTGGATCGACAATCCGAGTCCACCGGTTTGATCAAGGCAAAACACCGCCGGCGCGCCTTTCTTGACTTATTGCGCGGATGTGCGTAGGTTTTTCGAGCGTCGATCATGAACAAATGAAAACCATGAAACCGTCTTATCCCATCCGGTCCTTGCGGGAGAATTTCCCCGTCACACGCGACATGGTCTATGTCAATCATGCGGCCGTGTCCCCCTATTCGACCCGGGTTCACGAGGCGATCGCCGGCCACGCGGCGGAGAGCCTGGAAAGAGGGGGTGTCGATTTCGAAAGCTGGCTGGAGACGCGTGAGCGCCTGCGCCGCCTCGTCGCTCAACTCATTCATGCAACCCCCGACAGCATCGCTTTCGTCAAAAACACCTCCGAAGGCCTCAACCATGTTGCGTCCGGTCTGCCGTGGAAAAGCGGTGACCGGATCATTCTGGCCGATTGCGAATTCCCCGCCAACGTGTACCCCTTTCTCCACCTGGAAAGACTCGGCGTGCAGATTGATTTCGTCAAGGCGGCCAATGGTTGGCCTTCGACGGACGACTTCGCGCGTTTGATCACGCCACGGACCCGCCTGATGGCCGTCAGTTTTGTCGAATTCGTCAACGGTCACCGCAATGACCTGAAGGCGCTTGGCGAAATCTGCCGGCGTCATGATATTCTGCTTTCCGTGGATGCCATTCAGGGACTCGGCGCGGTGCCGCTCGATGTACAGGCCTGCGGCATCGACTTCCTGTCCTGCGGGGCTCACAAATGGCTCATGGCGCCGTCGGGCATTGGTTTTCTCTATATCCGGCCCGCCTTGCTCAAGCAGCTGACGATGGGACACATCGGCTGGCTGTCCGTCAAGGACGCGTGGAATTTCTTTGATTTTCGGATCGACCTCCTGGACGATGCCCGGCGTTATGAAATGGCCACGGAAAACTGGATCGGCATTCATGGGATGCTGGCTTCGATCGGCCTCCTGATGGAAACCGGTATCGAGGCCATTTACGATCACGTGGTGTCGATTCTCGATCCGCTCGTTTCGCAATTGTCGGCTTTGGATTGCCGTTTTCTTTCGTCGCTGGCGCCCGCCCATCGCTCGGGCATCCTGACATTTGCGCCGCCGCGGGACACGCGGAAACTCTTCGATCTTATGTCCCGGGAACGCGTCCACTGTTCACTTCGTGAAGGAGCGATCCGCATTTCGCCTCACCTGTACAACGACGACGAGGACATCGCTCGTGTGGCCGACGTTGTCACCAAACATGTGCGGAATAACGTATGAACCGCCCGGTCTACATCATCGACGGATACAATCTCATCCGGCGCATACCGGCACTGAACCGGCCGGGCGCCAGTCTCGAGGACCAGCGGCGCGGATTGGTTTCAAAACTTTCCGGATTCCGGGCGGCGTCCAGAGCCACATGCCTGGTGGTATTTGACGGAACCGATCTGGCCGGCCAGACGGTGTCGTCCGGCGGCGGAGTCAGAGTGGTTTTCTCCAGAAAGCCGTCGACGGCGGACGATGTGATCAAGCGGCTGGTCGATCAGGAAAAGAACAAAGGTCACGTCACCGTCGTCACATCCGACAATGAAATCATGTGGTACGCCAAGGCCAGCGGGTGCGGCGTTTTGTCTGCCGAGGGCTTTTATGAAAGAATCGCCGCTCGAGAATCCGACGACAGGCCTGAAAAGAAGTCGGATCCGCAGTTGTCCCAGCGGGAAATCAACGATTGGAAAAAACTGTTCGATATCGATTAAGGTTCGCGCTTATGACGCCGTTGTCTTGATTTTCCACGGTCTATTCGCTAAGTTCGGGTCAATACAAACCGCTTCCGTTTCAACCATGAGTCAACCGTCTCTTTTGCCTTTGGTTCCGCCTTCCGGCCTCACCACCGACGATGTGCGCGCCATTTTTGCCGGCGCCCTGCCATGCTACCGCACAACGGCCGGCCGGCGTATTCCCATCGAGAGCCTGAGGGCCACGTTTTGTCCGTACGTGGACGTCAAGCATACCTTGCGCGCCCGCCACGGATTCGTTGATATCCGGCTGAGTGATCTCAGCAAGGATCAACCGCCGGAATTCTTTGAAGCGCTGGCCCATGTCTTGTGGTCTCGTCTTTTTGGTGTCAGGTGTCCTGAGCCGTGGCGTGTCTACTACCGAAAAGCAGAACGGAGCCTCGCCGCGCTTCATTCGGATCGCAGGCGGCCCGAACGCCGGGCGGGCGTTTGTCGTGCGCGCGGCCGTCACCATGATTTGCAGCAGCATCTGGACCGTATCAACGCCATCTGGTTTGATCCGCCGCTTACCGGACTGACGATCACGTGGGGCCATCGGCCATCCCGCCGCCGGTTGGGACACTATCGGCCGGATTCGGCGTTGATCACGATCAGCCGGCTCCTGGATCATCCGGATGTGCCGGAGGACGTCATTGCCCATATCGTCCATCATGAGATGCGGCATCATCACATGCCCGCTTCCGTTTCCGGTGGCCGTCGCCGGCACCACACGGCCGCCTTCCGCGCGGCGGAAAGACCATTCGAAGCTTTCGAACGCGCCGAACGCTGGCTGTCCAATCGTTATCCGCCATTCCTGCGAAACCAAAGAAAGGCGGGCTGATCGTCCATGCCGAACGTGCTTCTTGTCACCGGTGGAACCGGCATGCTGGGGTCGCATCTGGTGCGCCTCGCCGCCGCTTCCGGGGCGTGGGATCAGGTGCACAGCACCTATCTGACGACCAATCCCAATTTTCACAAAACCTTCTGGCACTTTGTCGATGCCCGTAATCTCATCACGCCGACCCTGGAAAAGATTCATCCGACGTGCATCCTTCACACGATGGCCATGTCTTCGCCCGATCAGTGCGAACGCAAAAAATTGGATGCCTGGCAGGTGAATGTCAAAGCCACCGACGAGATCATTGATTTTGCCGCCAGGAACGGCGCCCGGGTGATTTTTACATCGTCCGATCTGGTATTCGACGGCGCCACCGGCCACTATTCTGAATCCATGGAACCATCACCCATCAGCTTCTACGGCGATTCCAAAATGGAGGCCGAAAACCACATGCGTGAACGTTTGTCCCACGGCAATTTTGTCACAGCGAGGCTCAGCCTGCTCTACGGCTTCAACCTCAACCAGCGACCGACCTTCTTTAAAACCATGTGTGACGCCCTGGAGACCAAGAAACCCGTTCACCTTTTCACCGATCAATTTCGTTCGCCCTTGTCGGTTCAAAATGCCGCGGAATGTCTGATGGAGCTGGCATCGGGAAGTTACAATGGGTTGCTGCACGTGGGAGGCCCCGAGAGGTTGAGCCGGTACGAATTTGGCGTGCGTGTCGCCGGCTTTCTCAAAGGTCCGACCTCGGTCTTGCAGAAAGTCACGATGAAAGACATCCCGTCGGCCGCCCGGCGTCCGGAAGACGTCTCGTTGGACAGCAGCCGCGCGCGATCCGTTTTGAAAACGCCGCTGAAATCCGTCGAAGACGGCCTGAAATCGTTATTCGAGAAATAGCCCATTTTTTCCAATCGTTTATCCCAGGAGAACCCGTGCACGATCCCGGCGTAGACCCTCTCAAACCCTATTATGAAATCATCGAATCCGTGATCACCGGCCTCGGCGTGACCGCCGAATCGTGCCGGACGAATGACCAGAATGGAAACGCCATTCCCGGTCAATGGTCGCTGGTCAAGGGTTCGGCGAATATCTATGTGGATGTCTATCAAACACAGGACGGAAATGCCTACTGTTGTGTTGCTTCACCGGTCATGCCTATCGTTACACCCAACCTCAAGGATCTGTACGAAAGGCTTCTCACCGTCAATCACGAGATGTATGCCGCCAGCTTTTCCATTCATCAGGGGTGGGTTTGGCTGCGTATCCTCAGGGAATGCAGCGGAATGGACGAGGCCGAATGCCGGGCCATGTTTGATCGCGTGGGCTGGTACGCCGATCAGTACGATGATGAACTGAAGAAGAATTTCGGAGGATGAGTCGCCGCAGGGTTATTCGAATGCCCCGACATTTTGGCCGCCATGACCGGCCGGGAATCCCTGATTACTTCAAGTGTTTTGCTTTTTCGACAAGGGTCTCAATTTTGTGCGCAAAGAGCTTTTTCGCCTCCAAACGTTGTCCATCGTCAAGGCTCTCGAGAAAAGCCTTGTAGCTTCGCAGCACGCCGGCTACGACATTCTTGGCTTCCACAATTTCTCGGTCCTCGGCTTTGTCCGATAAGGCGACATCCAATGTGGTGATGGCTTCCTGAATTTCACGGGCCATCGTGATCGATTTTTCCTTGGCCTGTATATCCATGAGCACCTCGCGATAAGTGGTCTGGATAAGGTACCCAACCGTCATCGCATTTGCAATCGGATTTCTGCGGGCGTCTCAGGCCGGTAAGTATCCAGGGGGAGAAACCCGCGGAGGTCCGTCCTAACGTCGGATTCATCGGCGGGTTTCCGTATGAGTGAGGAGTGGTTGAAAATGATACGGTGTTCGTCGTCGTGCCTTTCAACCAAGTGGGGAATTTGAGGTCAATTGAAGTGGTGAATTGGAATATCCGGAAACACGGATGTCAGAATACTCAAACATTGATCCCGGTTTTCAACGGGAAAACTCCAGTAGTGGATGTTCTCGAAATAGCCGTAGGAATAGGGCACGGAGGCCATTCGAAACTTGGCGTCAAGGACTTTGTTTGGATCGTCCGCCGGTACTCCGACCATCAGGCGGTGCGTTTTGTTTGGTTCGACTTTCATTATATGGCCTTTCGTCACTGCACTCTTGATGTGCAATTTTCATACCTGGTATTGCCTGACCGTAAAATCTTACTTTTCAATGTTGCCTCGCTTGTGACCCTGTGGATTTATTGCTATATTGCACTCCCTTTTAGGGCAAAAACTCATCATGATGGCTCATGTAGAAGATCTTGTATCCTTTTTTGAATGGCCTTCGTTGCATGCCGTGACCCCGGGTATGGATGCAATGGAGGAGACGTTTCAGGTGTTTCGTCGAATGGCGCCGGCCAATGGCCAGGTCAGCGCTCTCGGCGGTACGGAGACCGTGACCCCGCGCGTCCTCGAACGAATGGCGTCCAAAGCTACGTTGGTGGTCTGGCGAACGAGTGAGTTGCCGGAAAGTACCGTCGAATCGGCCGCGAGACTTATCGAAGTCAGTGCGTTGTACGCCGTCTTTTTTCCGGCCTCTTCCGGGGCTACGATCACATCCGTCGAAGGCGAGCTTCTGACCGAACCCTTCCTGGAAAAAAGCGATCCTGAACGGCTCTACGCTTTGTTCCTCCGTCTCCTCGAACACGGTGTGCGGCTCGAATTGAAACACCTGGCCCAGATCAACCAGTTGCTTCACGGTACCCGCAGCCCATGGCGGGATCTGTTTCGCAAGGTGGCCGACTACCGGCAGACGGATTCCAACTGGCAATTTTTGTTCCCTCCTGTCCCGCGGGTTGTCCTCGCATCCAATGTCCTAGGGGAACGCGGGATAATCCAACCCGGGACGTCGGCGTCGCCGGCTGTCAAACGGGTCTTTGAAAAGGACGGGTTGCTGCATTCAAAATTCCCCGCCTATGAAGAAAGGCCCCAGCAGGCCGATCTGGCGAAGGCCATCCATGAGGCGCTGGAGAGCGGGCTGTTTGTGCTCGCCGAGGCCGGCACGGGAACAGGAAAATCACTGTCCTATCTGGTGCCGGCCATCCTGCATTCGCTGGAGGATCCGGCCATGGAAGAAAACGTGGTCGTCAGTACCCACACCAAGAATCTTCAGGATCAGTTGTTCTTCAAAGACCTGCCGCTGCTGCGATATGTTTTTCCATTCACGTTCAAAGCCGCCCTGCTCAAGGGTCGTGGCAATTACCTCTGCATGAAAAAATGGAAAAATCTGCTGGCCGATCCGTTGTCCTTTATGACGCCATCTGAACGCGAGCGCCTTTTGCCGGTCTTTTTTTGGCAACTTCAAACCTCCACCGGCGACATTAGCGAATGCACGGCCTTCCCGCTTGAACAGAACATGAGTGTGTGGACGAAGCTTGCCTCGGAGGCGGGGTATTGTCAGGCGCACAAGTGCCAGGCCTCGGCCGATTGTTTCGTCAAGCGTATCCGCGACGAAGCCCGCAAAGCCAACGTCGTCGTGATCAACCACGCTCTTCTCTTTTCCGATCTGGTCTCCGAAAATGCCATCCTCGGTTCCTATCGCCATCTCGTGATTGATGAAGCCCATCACGTCGAGCGCGTTGCCCAGAACTATCTTGGCATGGAATTTTCCCTTTGGGCCGTGCGATCCGTGGTGGTGTCCCTGTACGAACGCGACCAGATGGAAACGGGCCTGCTCATCCAACTTCGCCAGCAGTTGGCCCGGGCCTCTCTGTCGGCGCTCGAAAAACGCTCGTTTGAAAAGAAACTCGAGGAAACCACGGAAGCCTGCGCCGTCGTGTGGTCCAAAACGACCGAGTATTTGCGCGAACTGACAACCATGGCTTTCCGCCAGGCCGACTCGCTCAAACGCCCCGACGGCAATGGATTGGCGACATCGATGCGTGTCCGGTACGGCCGGTCGAATAATCTTCTGGCAGCCGATGTTCCAAAGAAGACGGACTTTTTCGAAGCTCTGGACCGGCTCGACGGAACGTTGGCGCGCCTGATCAATGAATTGCTTTCGTGGAAACCCGGTGCGATGGATCAGGCGGATGAACACCGCGATACTCTGGAATACCGGGAAAAGGACGTCCAGAGCCTTCGTGAGACGATCGAATTCCTGTCCGATCCATCCCAGAACGATTTTGTATTCTGGTATGAATTGCCGTCACGCGAGCGTTCGGCGGACATCCGGTTCTACGCCGCGCCTTTGAATATCGCCGACATCCTCAAAACCAGCCTGTTCGACAGGCTTCATGCCTGTGTGTTCTCGTCCGCCACACTTTCCGTTGCGGGTGATTTTGACTACTTCAAGGAAAGGTCCGGCATTCAGCGGATCGAAAGCCGGCGTGTTCATGAGTTTTCCGTCGGCTCCCCGTTTGATTTTGACCGTCAGTGCCGGGTTCTGGTGCCGTCGTTTCTGCCGGATCCCACGCGACCCGATTACAACGACCGTTGCGCGGAGACCATCCGCGACGTCATTCTCCATACGCGACGGGGCACGCTCGTGCTGTTCACCTCGTATGCCATGATGAATCACTGTCATCGCGCCTTGAAAGCCACGTTTGAAAGGGAGGGTATTCCGTTGCTGGTTCAGGGCCGCGACGGCTCGCGCACCCACCTGACCCATCGATTCCGCGAACAGGCGGAATCGGTCCTCTTCGGAACAGACAGTTTCTGGGAGGGCGTGGACGTGCAGGGCGCATCATTGGAAATGTTGATCATCACCAAACTGCCGTTCGAGGTGCCGACCGACCCTGTCGTGGCCGCCAAGAGCGAACGGATCGAACGTCGCGGCGGTCAGCCGTTCATGGAGTATTCGGTTCCCGAGGCGGTTATCAAACTCCGTCAGGGCTTTGGGCGCTTGATTCGAAGCAAGACCGACCGCGGTGTCGCCATCATCCTCGACAACCGCGTGGTCTCGAAGAGGTATGGATCGCTGTTCCTGCAATCTTTGCCGGCCAGGGCCGAAACGGTCCCTTTGCCCGAAGTCCTGCTCGATCGGCTGGATTCATTTTTCCAACCGGAGGCTTGAAGAACCATGGCGGATCCCATTCCTGCCGATATCCAATAAAAAAGCCGATGTCGCGTGACATCGGCTTTTTTTTTGAGACTCTTGAAACGTTTAGAAAGTGTACCTCACACCGAGCTGCATTTGCCAGCGAGAGGTGAGATCGCGGACCGTGAACCGCTTTGGCAATGTCACCTTGCCTCCGCTAACTGTACCAAATGAAAAGGCGGGTTTTCCGCTGATCACTCCGCGATAGATGAAATGATTATTTCGTTGGTTGAAAACCTCCTTGACCACACCCCATTCATGATTCACGAAGTTAAGAACATTAAGCATATCCAACGTCATCTCGAAAAGACCCGGTGCGACTGAGAGGGGTATTTGCTGAGCAATATGCATGTCGATCCGGTTCACCCACGGCTCCCGGCTGGCATTTCGGTCAATGACCGTGCCCCGAGCGTTGTCAAGGGCAGGATCTCCGCTGATATATTCGTCCAACTGGACCCATATCTGATCGGCGGTCCGAGGATCACCGGACGCCGGAACTATATTGATATCAGCGCGATTTTTCGGAACGTACACCAGATCATTGGCTGATTGTCCGTCACCGTTCGCATCCGCACTGTAGACGGTAGAATACGGTCTGCCGGAGTTTCCATTGTAGACAAAGGAAACGACGGTGGAGAACTTCTTTAGGAACTCAAAAGTGTATGACAGCGAACCAATCACCCTGTGCCGAGTTTCGTAATTCGATGTCGCCGATTCAGGAGCATTTGGGTTTCCCTTTTGTGGATTGGTGTTCCAATTGGACACCGCTTGGCTGGATAGGCCGCTGTTTTCATCAACAGCTTTTCCGTACGTGTAAGCCGCCGACATGAAATATCCTCGGTCTGCACTACCAAAGATACCCTTATCAACACTCTTCTGAAGACCGAACGTTAGATTATATTCGTAGCCCTTATCCGAATTGCTCAAAAGAATGACGTTGGTAAAATTGGCGCTGTTAAACAAACCCGCTCCGCTTGAAGAATAGATAGGACGCACACCGCTGGAGTCTCCCGAAGCACTAAAATTTCTCGACAGCACACTCGGGCGCAAATTGATATTCTGATAGCGAATGGCGTTGATATTCCTTGACGCGATCATATCCACAGTCCCGATGAATCCGAACGGCATTTCATGGTCCACGCCGAGATTGAATCGCCAAATTTGCGGATGCTTGAAGTTCTTGTCGGTGACATTAATCTCACTGGTTTGTGATCCGCCGTAGAGTTTCTTGTCGTCTTGACTTGGATCCGGATTGAAATATCCACTCGTAAAATTCGAGGCGTTCTGGATATTCCGAGAAGCCAAATAGATTCCGGTGGCGTTGTATTGGTTTGAAATCCACACGTACGGAGTGCGTCCAGAAAAGATGCCGATTCCACCCCGGACCTGAGTTTTGGTGTCGCTGAATACGTCCCAGTTGATGCCTACTCTGGGGGAGATCAGAATATTTCCACTTGCCACTTTGTCATTCCGATACCGACTGCTGTCCTGGAAATACGTCGAATCAAACTTGCCATTGTAAGCGGGCTTGTCCGGAAGCACGGGAATGTCGAATCGGATGCCGGCGGTGATGTTCATGTTTGGCCGAATCTTCCACATATCCTGAAAATAAAAACCATATTGCTGAACATCAAAAACAGCAGCGGGTCTCGGATTTGTGGAGTCCAAAGAATAGCTCAGTTCGTATTGGTTCGGATGTCCAAGGATAAGAGAATCGATGCTGCCAAATGTGTAGTTGCCATACAAATTTCTGATGAAGATGTTCTTGAAAGAAAAGAACTCATTATGTGTGCCAAAAGTGAACGTGTGGTCACCGAGATAGTAGGTGAAGTTATCCGTGACTTCAATGATATCTTGGTCTAGCGCGTTGGCTTGCGAGAAGTTCTCAGTACCGGCAACTAAGAGGCTTGTCCGGCCGGCCACCATGACACGAACGGTTGGTTTGTCGGGACTTAGAGTTTTGCGTTTGTCGCGAATCGTCTGATATGCCAGAATAACCTCGTTGTGCATGTTGCTTCCAAATGCACTGTTAACTTGAAGTACGCTGGAATTCGTTGTATTAGCTATACCATAACCGCCATTGCCAAACCTGAATCCGTCGCTTGAGCCCACGCCGGTTGAACGAAATAAATTGTCGTCGTTGGCGTCGACATAGTTGTGACGGAGTGTCAGTCGGTGATTGGCAGACAAATTGTAGTCCAAGCGAGCGAAAAATTTCGTACTTGGACGTTCCAACGTCTTGAGCCCGTAGGATCCTGCGTTGTACCCATAAGTGCTCAATACGCTATCGAATCGTTGAGCTTCAAGATCCGTCACGCCAGTCAAAGCCGTGAAGTCGGAGGCGTTCCCTTTGCCGGTGATACCGAGCGTCGTCGGTGATTTCCTAATGCTATATTCGCCATTCAAAAAGAAAAACAGCCTGTCCTTAATCACAGGGCCCCCGGCACGAAACCCGTATGTGCTTTCGCTGAAATCCGCCACTTTGACCTGATCCACACCTTTTCCAACAAATCCCTCGTTACGTCCTAGAAAGTAAACGGATCCTTCGTATTTGTTCGTTCCACTGCGCGTAATAGCATTGATGCCACCGCCGGTAAATCCGCCCTGGCGGACATCATACGGGGCCACAGATACTTGAAATTCCTGAATGGCGTCTAAGCTGATGGGGGTAGTCCCGGCTGATCCGCCGGGCGTTCCCGTTCCGGAAAGGCCGAACAAATCATTGTTGACAGAACCATCAATTTGAATGTTGTTATAACGGTTGCTTCGACCAGCAGCTTGGTTGCCACTGAACTGGGGCGTAAGGCGCGTAAAATCATCGAAACTTCTACCGATCGTTGGGAGTTTCGTTATTTCTTCATTGGACACGGTCCTCGCAGCGCCGGTCCGGCTGGCATTCATGATTGGATTGCGTTCAGCTGTGATTTCAACGGCCTCCAACTCTACATTTTCTTCGACCATCTTGAAATCCGCGCGATAATCTTCACCTAGGGTCAAGACAATGCCCGAAATCGGATTGGCCTTATAGCCGATGTAATCAGCCTTAAGTGTGTAAGGCCCACCTACTCTAATATTAGGGATATTAAAACGCCCATCGGCACGCGAAACGGCTCCAAAAATAGTCCCGGACGGTTCATGTTTGGCTGTTATATTGGCGCCGTAAACAGGTTGACCGTTATTATCCGTAACTTTTCCGTTAAAACCTGCAGTTGTACTTGTCTGAGAAATGACGCTGGTCATCGCGGCGATGGACATCGCCAAGAATATAAGCGTCCACCTGTATACCCTGCTCAATTGTGTTGGCTTTGGCATGATTTCTCTCCACTTGAGAAGTTGGTAGGTTTTGTTGGTTATGACTCTCAAAAAATAGAAATGCTCAGGAAAGACGGGACGCGCGCCAATATAGCGCAGAAATGTTGCCGCTATGTTACAAGATGAATAACAATAGTGCAAGAACATATTTCGGCGGACCGGGAAGTCCAAGACTTCCAATAAACCCTTGAATTTCGCCACAGGAATTGATATTATTGGAGCCCAAAAAACGACCGGGTATTTTCTCGCGCCCGTAGCTCAATTGGATAGAGTGTTGGCCTCCGGAGCCAAAGGTTGTGGGTTCGACCCCCGCCGGGCGTACAAATGAATTGAGAATTGAAAATTGAGAATGGACCTGCTGGTTGGGCCTCCAATTCTCAATTGTCAATTCTCAGCGTTGTATTTTTTTCGACAGGATTCATTTCTCACCCATGCTGCACGGCGCAATCAGAAAGAACCATGCCTGACAAAATCACTCCTCGATCTCAGGACTATTCCCAATGGTACATTGATATCATTCTCCAGGCCCAATTGGCCGATTACGCCCCGGTCAAGGGCTGTATGATCATTCGTCCCAATGGCTACGCCATATGGGAATTGATCCAACAATCCCTGGACGGTATGTTCAAGGAATCCGGTCATGTGAATGCGTATTTTCCGCTTTTTATTCCGGAAAGCTTCATGAACAAGGAAAAGGAACACGTCGAAGGTTTCTCGCCGGAATGCGCCGTTGTGACCCATGGGGGCGGCAAGAAATTGGAGGAGAATCTGTATATCCGGCCGACCTCCGAAACCATCATCTGGAGCATGTACCAAAAATGGATCCAGTCGTATCGTGACCTGCCCATCCTGATCAATCAATGGGCCAATGTCGTGCGCTGGGAAATGCGCACGCGTCTGTTTCTGCGAACAACGGAATTCCTCTGGCAGGAAGGCCATACGGCGCACGCCACCTATGAGGAGGCGGAGGAGGAAACGGTGCGTATGCTGCAGGTGTACCGGCGTTTTGCCGAGGAATACATGGCCGTGCCGGTGTATTACGGAAAGAAAACGGATTCGGAAAAATTCGCCGGCGCCCTGCATACGTATTGCATTGAAGCCATGATGCAGGACCGCAAGGCGCTCCAGGCAGGCACCTCGCACAACCTCGGCCAGAATTTTGCCAAAGCCTTCGATGTCAAATACCAGGACGACAAGAAAGAACTCCAATACGTGTGGGCCACCAGCTGGGGGGTGAGCACGCGGCTCGTCGGCGCACTGATCATGGCCCACAGTGACGATCAGGGGCTGGTTTTACCGCCTAAATTGGCGCCGACCCAGGTCGTTTTGGTGCCGATATTCAAGGACGACGTCGAAAAGAGCACCACCGGGGCCGTCGCTCGTCAACTGGCCGCCGAACTTCGAAACGCCGGTGTGCGCGTTCACGTTGACGACAGGGACCAATACCGGCCAGGCTGGAAATTCAATGAATGGGAATTGAAAGGTGTTCCGGTCCGTGTCGAGATCGGACCTAAGGATGTCGCCGCGGCACAGGTGGTCGTGGCGCGACGCGACAAGAATGACAAAGCGTCCAAAGTGACCATACCCATCAGCGGCTCGTCATCCCGGATCGCCGCACTTCTGGATGAGATTCAAAATAACCTGTTTGACCGTGCGAAAAAATTCCGTGATGACCATACGTTCTTTGCAAAAAATTATGCGGAGTTGAGGGACATCCTCGACACCGACAAGGGTTTCGCGCGGTGCTTCTGGGATGGCAGCCGGGACGATGAAGTCCGCATCAAAGAGGAAACAAAGGCGACGATCCGCTGTATTCCATTCGAACCGTCCGGTGAAAAAGGAACCTGCGCGCTGACCGGCAGGGAAACCGGCGTCCAGGTCATTTTTGCGAAAGCCTACTGATATGTTGCATTACCATGAATCCGGCTCGGGACCAGCCGTTCTGTTTGTTCACGGTTACCCGCTGAACCAAACTATTTGGGAATCCCAGAAGTCGCTGGCCGACGCGTTTCGTGTCATATTGCCAGACCTGCCCGGTTTTGGAAAAAGTCCGGCATCCGTCGAGACCATCGATGGCTACGCCGATACCATCAAAGACCTCCTCGACACCTTGAACATCGACAGAGCATCCATTTTCGGCCACTCCATGGGCGGCTACGTGCTGTTGTCATTGGCTGATCGGTATCCGGAGAGGCTGGACGCCATGGGACTGATTTGCAGTCAGGCCGGTGGTGACCCGACTGAGGTGCGCGAAGCGCGGTTAAGAACGGCGGAAAATGTTGAAAAGCAGGGCACGTCGGCCGTCGCGGACACGATGGCCGAAAAACTCACAGCCCCGTCCGGTGCGCATCTGAAAGAAACGTTGCGATCAATCATGCGTTCCGCCAGCGTGGCGGGTGTCACATCCGCTTTGCGGGCCATGGCGGCCCGATCGGATCGCTTTCATGTTTTTTCCAAACTGACAGTACCCGTGCTCGTTCTCTCCGGCGCAGAGGACATCCTGATCCCGGAAGACAAGGCGCGGCTTATGGCCGATCGGTTGAAATTGGGTAAATGGATACGCCTCGAAAACTGCGGTCACATGCCGATGATGGAACAACCCGAACGCTTCAATCAGGAAATTCGTACGTTTCTGACTCTCGTGTCCTAAGCCAATCGCCGCCTGGCGGCGCCATCCGTTTTACAAATCCAATCCGAACTGTTCATTGAGAATGCCCGCGCAAAATGTGCGCCGATGGATCGTACACATGCCGTACGCCCTCAGCGCCTCGGTGTGTTCGGGCGTCGGATAACCCTTGTGTTTCGCAAATTGATACTGGGGGAACACGCGATCGTATTCCACCATCAGGCGGTCCCGCGTCACTTTCGCCAGGATGGAAGCCGCCGCGATGGTAAAACTCAACGCGTCACCCTTGATGATGGCCTTTTGACGCGATCCATAATGATGAGGGCGCGGAAACGGCTCGTGATTGCCATCGACCAGGACGTAATCGACTTTCAGCGACATCTTCTCCACACAGGCCCGCATACCCATCAAGGACGCCTGAAGAATATTGTAACGGTCAATGTCTTCGTTGGAAATGATTTCAATATGAAAGCAGAGCGCATGACCCTGGATCTGATCGAAGAACTCTTCACGCAGGTCGGCGGTGAGTTGTTTCGAATCCGTGACACCCTCCATAAGAAATCCCTGTGGAAAAACAGCGCCCGCCACCACCACGGGACCCGCCAAAGGACCCCGACCGGCCTCATCCACGCCCGCCACATGGGTCATGCCGTGCGCCCAGCAGGCCTTCTCAAATTGAAGCATGTCGTTTGGTATCGTCATTCCAACAAAAAAGGGTTGAACGTTCTCTCGTTCAACCCTTCCAATGCGCTGATCGGAAAAAATTACTCCGCCGGCTTGACTTCCGCGTTTTCGGCGGCCTGTTGGGCCTGATATTCGGCCACCATCTTGGACTCGTGGCT